>CAVXJO010000009.1:0-242500 GCA_963762125.1 uncultured Thermoleophilia bacterium | reverse complement strand
CGTGGACGGCTGCGATAAGCCCCGGTGAGGTGCTGAACAACCTTCGACCCGGGGATTTCCGAATGGGGGAACCCACGTGCGGTAATGCGCACGTACCCGTGCCTGAACACATAGGGCACGAGGAGACAAGCTGGGGAACTGAAACATCTTAGTACCCAGACGAAAGGAAAGAAACCTCGACTCCCTGAGTAGTGGCGAGCGAAAGGGGAACAGCCCAAACCGGCCAGGTGTGATTAGGTGCAGCTCTAATCTGGTCGGGGTTGTAGGGCTCGACTTCACCGTCCTGCATGGCGGTGGGGGAGTTACAAAGGATCTCGGTAGCAGAAAGGCCTGGAACGGCCTACCACAGAGGGCAAACGTCCCGTACGCGAAACCCTGATCCCTCCCTTGTCGAGTACCTGAGTACGGCCGCACACGTGAAACGCGGTCGGAACCCGCGGGGACCACCCCGCAAGGCTAAGTACTACCTGGCGACCGATAGCGGACTAGTACCGTGAGGGAAAGGTGAAAAGAACCCCGGAAGGGGAGTGAAATAGAACCTGAAACCAGTGGCTTACAAGCGGTCAGAGCACGGCTTTGCCGTGTGATGGCGTACTTTTTGCATAACGGACCGGCGAGTTACTCGTCTCTGGCAAGGTTAAGGCAACGGAGCCGTAGCGAAAGCGAGTCTGAATAGGGCGCTAGTCAGAGGCGGTAGACCCGAAACTGCGTGATCTATCCATGGGCAGGCTGAAGCGGGGGTAAGACCCCGTGAAGGGCCGAACCCAAGTAGGTTGAAAACTGCTGGGATGACCTGTGGATCGGAGTGAAAGGCTAATCAAACGCAGAGATATCTGGTTCTCTCCGAAATATATTTAGGTATAGCCTCATGCGTTCAATCGTGGCTGTAGAGCACTGTTTGGCCTAAGGGGCCCACCAGCTTACTGAAGTCAGACAAACTCCGAATACCACGATTCCAGAGCATGGGAGTCAGACTGCGGGGGATAAGCTCCGTAGTCGAGAGGGAAACAGCCCAGACCACCAGCTAAGGTCCCTAATTGCTAGCTAAGTGGCAAAGGATGTGGGAGTGCACGGACAACCAGGATGTTGGCTTAGAAGCAGCCATCATTTAAAGAAAGCGTAACAGCTCACTGGTCAAGTGTTCCTGCGCCGATAATGTAACGGGGCTCAAGCTAGCAACCGAAGCTGTGGACTTCAGCGCAAGCTGGAGTGGTAGGAGAGCATTCCCAGGCCGCGGAAGCGGCGGCGACAAGCCAGCCGTGGAGGCCTGGGAAGAGAGAATGCCGGTATGAGTAACGAAAGTGACGCGAGAAACGTCACCACCGAATGCCCAAGGATTCCTGGGTAAAGCTAATCTTCCCAGGGTTAGTCGGGACCTAAGCCGAGGCCGACAGGCGTAGGCGATGGACAACGGGTTGATATTCCCGTACCACCCACGTGCGTTAACACCGATGGGGGGACGCGGTAGGTAAAGCGGACCATGGCGTTGGTTGACCATGGACAAACGCGTAGGACGGAGTGTAGGAAAACCCGCACTCCACTAAGTCTGAGACGTGATGTCAGCTGGCGTAAGCCGGCGAGCCGCTGGTTCCTTGCCGCCTAGAAAAGCCTCTAGGGAGTGCGTGTGGTGCCCGTACCAAAACCGCCACAGGTGGGCAAGTAGAGAATACTAAGGTGATCGAGAGAACCCTCGTTAAGGAACTCGGCAAAATGGCCCCGTAACTTCGGGAGAAGGGGCGCCTTGCCAGGTTAGGCTGCATGCCAGCCAAAGCGCGGCGAGGCCGCAGAGAATTGGCCCAAGCGACTGTTTACCAAAAACACAGGTCTCTGCTAAGTCGAAAGACGATGTATAGGGGCTGACGCCTGCCCGGTGCCGGAAGGTTAAGAGGAGATGTTAGCTGATCGCAAGAGAGGCGAGGCATTGAATTGAAGCCCCGGTAAACGGCGGCCGTAACTATAACGGTCCTAAGGTAGCGAAATTCCTTGTCGGGTAAGTTCCGACCTGCACGAATGGCGTAACGACTTGGGCGCTGTCTCAACGAGGGACTCGGTGAAATTGTAGTATCGGTGAAGATGCCGATTACCCGCAGAAAGACGGAAAGACCCCGTGAACCTTTACTGCAGCTTGATATTGGAGTCTGGTGCACGTCGTCCAGAATAGGTGGGAGGCTGTGAAGCCGGGACGCCAGTCTCGGTGGAGCCAACTTTGGGATACCACCCTTCGTGTTCTGGGCTTCTAACGCGTGGCCGTGATCCGGCACGCAGACAGTGTCAGGTGGGCAGTTTGACTGGGGCGGTCGCCTCCTAAAATGTAACGGAGGCGCCCAAAGGTTCCCTCAGTACGATTGGAAACCGTACGTAGAGTGTAAAGGCATAAGGGAGCTTGACTGCGAGACT
Source organism: uncultured Thermoleophilia bacterium (assembly GCA_963762125.1). Taxonomy (GTDB): domain Bacteria; phylum Actinomycetota; class Thermoleophilia; order UBA2241; family UBA2241; genus CAIXSE01. Next base: position 240,103 of record CAVXJO010000009.1, on the reverse strand, counting down.
GACAAGTCGAGCAGGGACGAAAGTCGGGCTTAGTGATCCGGCCGTGGAGAGTGGAATCGCGGTCGCTCAACGGATAAAAGGTACTCCGGGGATAACAGGCTTATCCTCCCCAAGAGTCCACATCGACGGGAGGGTTTGGCACCTCGATGTCGGCTCATCGCATCCTGGGGCTGAAGTAGGTCCCAAGGGTTGGGCTGTTCGCCCATTAAAGCGGTACGTGAGCTGGGTTCAGAACGTCGTGAGACAGTTCGGTCCCTATCTTCTGTGGGCGTTGGAGATTTGAGAGGGGTTGCCCCTAGTACGAGAGGACCGGGGTGAACAGACCTCTGGTGTATCAGTTGTCGTGCCAACGGCACTGCTGACTAGCTACGTCTGGAAGCGATAACCGCTGAAAGCATCTAAGCGGGAAGCGCGCCTCGAGATGAGATCTCCCACCATCTAGAATGGGTAAGGGCCCAGGTAGACCACCTGGTTGATAGGCTGGATGTGTAAGCACAGCAATGTGTTCAGCAGACCAGTACTAATTGCCCGAGGGCTTGACTTTGAACTTCAATGCCGCTCTGCAGTTTTCAGGTCCGTGTCAGCGTGCCGGCACGCCTGTTTGTGCGCCCGTGTGACGGCGCCAAGTTTTCGGCGGCCATAGCGGAGGGGTCACACCTCTTCCCATTCCGAACAGAGAAGTTAAGCCCTCCTGCGCCGATGGTACTTCAGGGGCGACCCTGCGGGAGAGTAGGACGCCGCCGGATTTGTTTGACGAAGGCCCGCGACTCGCGAGAGTCGCGGGCCTTCGTCGTTTTGCGACCCGAAGCTCTGCGGGTTGAGGACCTGCTGCGCGGCGGGCCCGACCACTGCAGGGCGCGGCGGGTCTTCGTCGTCCAGGGAGCTCGCCGGCTGTGGCCCCGTGCTGTGGCCGGCGGGGCCGGGGCTCTGGCGCAAGCGGACGGTGGCCGGGCGAGGCTCTGTCAGGGTGCGGAGTTCGCAATCCTTGCCCTCGTGCGCGCGGATTCTGCGGCAAACCTCGCGGGGGGCTTGTGATTTCGCGTGCTCCTCGGGGTGGCTGTGGTAGCCTGTCTCGTACCCAAGGAGGACGCGCCGTGGCCAGGGCTCGCATCACTTACCTCTCCGAGACGGAGAAGGAGTTCGTCCACCAGAAGACCCTCGAGGTGCTGGAGAAGGTCGGCGTGGCCTACAACACCCCCAAGGCCATCGACCTGCTCGAGGCCGCCGGGGCGCGCGTCGACCGCGAAGCGCTGACCGCGCGCCTCACCTGGGAAGTGATCGAGCCGGCGCTCAAGACCGTCCCTCGGACGGTCCTGCTCGCCGGCCGCGACGCCTCGACCGATCGCATCCTCGGCGGCGACCGGCTCGTCACGACCAGCGACGGCATGACCACGTACGTGCTCGACGACGTGAGCGGGCAGCGCCGGGACGGCACCACCGCCGATCTCGTGGACGTCACCCGACTGTGCGACGCCCTCGGCGAGATCGACACCCTGTGGCCGTCACCGAACCCCGGGGACGCTCCCGTCGACATGCTGCCGCTCGTCACGCAGGCGGTGATGGTGCGCAACACCACCAAGCACGTGCAGGACGAGGTGCGCACGTCGCAGATGGTCGAGCCGATCCTCGAGATCTACGAGGCCGCCTGCGGCGCCTCGCTCGCGGAGCGCCCCTGCTTCTCGGTGACGAACTGCACGATCGCACCCCTGCAGCACGACCGCGAGATGACCGAGGCCGGCCTCAAGATGGTGCACCGTGGCGTGCCGATCTTCGTGCTGCCGATGCCCCAGGCCGGGACCACCGGGCCGATGACGCTGCTCGGCACCTGCATCCTCAACATGGCCGAGCTGCTCTCCGGCATCGTGCTGTATCAGCTGGCGCGGCCGGGCTGCGCGCTGGTCTCCGGGGTGGGCTCCGCCGTCGCCGATATGCGTTCCGGCGGCTACATCGCCTCGAGTCCGGAGATCGGGCTCATCAACCTGATCTGCCTGGAGATGAGCCGCTTCTACGGGCTTCCCACGCAGGCCACCGGCATGTCCGCCGACGCCAAGGCGGCCAACTTCCAGGCAGGTTCGGAGGGCGGCATGACGGCGCTCACCGCCGCCCTGGCCGGCGCCGACTCTCTGATCTCCGCCGGCGGGCTCGACGGCGTGCAGATCTCGAGCTTGGCCAAGTACGTCCTCGACAACGACCAGATCGGCGCGCTGCGCCGCTACCTGCGGGAGGACGCCGTCGACGAGACGACAGCCCTCATGGACGACATCCTCGAGGTGGGCATCGGCGGGCACTTCCTCGGGCGCAGGAGCACACGCGCCTTCGCGCGCAGCGAAGTCTGGCGCCCACAGGCGTTCCAACGCGGCACTTTCGAGGAGTTCGCCGGCCGCCCGCTTGCGCAGGAGGCGGCTGCCCGTGCTCGCGAGATCCTCGCGACTCACGAGGTCCCGCCTCTGCCGGCGGATGCGGACCGGCACATCGACGACATCATCTCCGGCTGGTCCGCACGCATGGGTCTGCGCGCGTGACGGCAGCGCCACCGATGGAGGGGGAGCCTTGGCGCGGGCGTGCCTGACGTACCTGTCCGAGGAAGACCGCGTGTTCGTCCACGAACAGGCCGTCCGCGTACTCGGGGAGATCGGCATCGGCTACAACACGCCCGAGGCGATCGACCTGCTCGCCCAGGCCGGCGCCCAGACCGACAGCACGGCGCTTACGGCCAAGCTGCCTTGGGACCTCGTGCGGCGCTGTCTGGAGTCGTGTCCCTCCGAAGTGCGCCTCGCCGCTCGCGACCCGCGTCACGACGTGGTCGTCGGGGACGGGTCGCTCACCTTCTGCGCCGACGGCACGGCCACCTACATGCTCGACGAGCTGAGCGGCCGCCGCGAGGAAGGCTCGGCAGAGTGGCTGCGCAGGACCATGCGCCTGTACGACGGCCTGCCGGACGTGGACTACGCCTGGCCGACCATCTCGGCCCGCGACCTGGATCCACTCACGGCGGGCCTCGAGATCGAAGCCATCTCGCTCGCGAACCTCAGCAAGCACGTTCAGGACGAGGTCCGTGACCCCGCGCACGCGGCGCCGCTCGTCGAGATCTTCGAGGCCGTGGCCGGCGGCTCGCTGTGGGACAGGCCCATCTTCTCGACCATCGACTGCACGGTCGCGCCGCTCCAGCACGAGCGCGAGATGACGGAGGCGACGATGGCGATGGTGCGCGCCGGCGTGCCGGTGCTCGTGCTGCCCATGCCGCTGAGCGGGACCACGGCGCCGATGACGGTACTCGGCACGATGATCGTCAACGTCGCGGAGCTGCTCAGCGCGGTGGTGCTGTTCCAGCTCGCCCAGCCTGGCTGTGGGATCATCTCGGGGATGGGCGCGGGCGTGGCCGACATGCGTAGCGGCCTCTACCTCTGCGGGACGCCGGAGTGCGCGCTCATGAACGTGATCGGCATCGAGATGAGCCGCTTCTACGGCCTGCCGTGCACCGGCAGCGCGATCACCTGCGACGCCAAGGCGAGCAACCAGCAGGCGGGCGCCGAGGGCATGCTGACCGGAGAGGCGTGTGCGCTGGCCGGCGCCGACACCATCCTTGCCTTCGGCTGCTCGGACGGGGCGCAGTCGCTCAGCTTCGCCAAGGTGTTGCTGGACTGCGACTCAGTGGGCGCTCTTCGGCGCCTCGTGCGCGACGACCCCATCGACGCGACGCGGGCGCTCGTCGACGACATCGCCGGCGTCGGCATCGGCGGGCACTACCTCGGGCGCAAGAGCACGCGCCGGTTCCACGGCGACGGCGAGATCTGGCAGCCGGCGCTGTGGCAGCGGGGGCCGTTCGAGCAGTACGAGGGGCGGCCGCTCGTGGCGGAGGCCGCCGCTCGCGCAGACGAGGTCCTGCGAACACACGAGGTGGATCCCCTCGCGGAGGACGTGGCCGCCGAGATCGACGCCGTGATCGAGCGCTTCGCGCGCAGCGTAGGCGCGTCCGACGCGCGCGTGGGCTGGAGGGACGGCTCGTGACCGTGGTCGTCGGACCGCTCGAGGACCTGGCCGCCATGCGGCGGCTCGGCCTGGCCTGCGGACTCGAGGACGAGGGCCGCGACGACGAGGGCATCGTCGCGGCCTGGGGCGCGCATGACGGCGACCGACTCGTCGGGACGGTGGCCCTCGAGCGGTACGCGGGCATGGACACGGTCAACTGGCTGGCGGTCGACGAGGGTCACCGGCGCCGCGGCCTCGCGGCGGAGCTCTACGCCATGCTTGAGCACGAGGCGCGGGCGCGGGACGTACGCCGGCTCTGGGTCACCGCGCGTGCGCCGGGGTTTTTCCTGGCCCAGGGGTTCGACCCGGCGCCGTCCGGGGAGGAGAAGGACGCGCTCCTCGGCGGCTGCAGCGACTGCGGTCAGTACGGAGTCGAGTGCGAACCAAAAGCATTGACCAAACGACTCGAGGTGACGGGCACATCGGGCCCGTGACCGTGGAGGGAGCGCTGTGCGACCCAGGTTCGAGTATCTGACCGAGACGGAGAAGCAGTTCGTCCACGAGCAGACCGTGCGCCTGCTCACGGAGGTGGGCGTGGCCTACAACACGCCGACGCTGACGACGCCCCTCAGGGAGGCGGGCGCGACCGTCGATGAGGCCAGGCTGCAGGCGAAGCTGCCTTGGGAACTCGTCGAGCGCTGTCTCCGCCAGGTCCCGCGGGACATCCTGCTCGCCGGGCGCGACCCTGCCTACGACCGCCGCATCGGCGACGGCGACATGCTCTACACCAGCGACGGCGCCGCTACCTACATGCTCGACGATCTGAGCGGCGAGCGCCACGAGGGCACCGAGGCTGACCTCGCCGCCATGATGTGCCTGTACGACGCCGTCCCCGAGATCGACTTCACGTGGGCGACGATCACGCCCGGAGACGTCGACTCCCGCGTCGGCAACCTCGAGATGGCGCGCATCGCATTCGAGCACTCGCGCAAGCACCTGCAGGACGAGGTGCGCAGCCCTGACCAGGCGCCGGTGATGATCGAGCTCCTGGAGGCGATCGCCGGCGCCTCGCTCCACGAGCGGCCGATCTGGTCGGCCACCAACTGCACGATCGCGCCGTTGCAGCACGACGCCGAGATGACGGAGGCGCACATCCTGATGGCGAGGGCCGGCTGCCCCATCTTCGTGCTGCCCATGCCGCAGATGGGCACCACCGGCCCGATGAGCGTCCTCGGCACCAGCATCCTCAACATGGCCGAGCTGCTGAGCGCCGTCGTGCTGTTCCAGCTCGCTGTGCCCGGCTGCGCCATGGTGTCCGCGGTCGGCTCGGCCGTGGCCGAGATGCGCACCGGACTCTACCTCTCCGGCGCGCCGGAGGACGGTCTGATCAACGTGGTCTGCATCGAGATGAGCCGCTTCTACGGTCTGCGCACGCAAGGCAGCGCCGTGAGCTGCGACGCCAAGGCCTGCGACCTTCAGGCCGGCGCCGAGGGCATGCTGACCGGCATGGCCAGCGCTCTTGCAGGCGCCGACGTCATGCTCGCCTTCGGGCTCATGGACAGTGCGCAGACGGCGAGCCTCGCCAAGACGGTGCTGGACGCCGACACTGTGAACGCCATCGAGCGCTTCATGCGCGAGGAGCCGGTCGACGAGGCGAGGGCGCTCATCGACGATCTCGTGGAGGTCGGCATCGGCGGGCACTTCCTGGCGAGGAAGAGCACGCGGCAGCTGTACCGTGCCGGTGAGCTTTGGCAGCCGTACCTCTGGCACCGGGCGAGCTTTGATCAGTACATCGGGACGCCACTGGTCAAGGACGCCTGGGAGCGGGCGCAGACGATGATCGCCGACAACGATGTGCCACCGCTGCCGGACGACGTCCGCCGGCACATCCGTGGGCTCATCGATGCCTACGCACAGGGCAGAGACTGACTCACCTGCCCGTCCGGAGGGCTTGGGCCGGGCGGCCGGGTCCGCGGGGGGCAGCCCGCCCTTTGCACGCCCTGCGTGGCCGGTCGCGCCCGTGCGGTCGCTCGCCTAGGATCGTCCCGTGAGCTTCAGCGAGGAGATCGAGCGCGCCCAGGGGCTGAGTGGCGAGCTGGTGCTGCGCCGCACGCCGGCGGGCCTCGAGATCGTGGCCGGCGGGGTGTTCCTCGTCTCCGCCGCGAACGCCGCCAGCAGCCGGGCACTGGTCGGCGCCGCCTGGGAGTACGTCGATGGCGACGCCCTGGATGTGCTCATCGGCGGCCTCGGCATCGGAGACGCGCTCGACGAGGCCCTGGTCTGCGAGCGCGTCGCCTCGATCACGGTCGCCGAGCTCGAGCCCGTGGTCGTACGCTGGTTCCGCGAGCACGGAGGAGGGCGAGCGCGACGCGCCGAGGCCGCCGAGCGCGCCGGCCGGGCGCGCATCGTCGTCACGGACGTGGCCGACGTCCTCGCCCTGTGGGAAGAGACCTGGGACGTCGTCGCCCTCGACACCGACAACGGTCCCGAGTGGCTGGTGCGCGGCGAGAACGCCCGGCTCTACGCATCGTCCGGTCTGCGCCGCGTCCGCGCCGCGCTCCGCCCCGGAGGCGTCGCGATCTTCTGGTCGCCGGATCGCTACCCGGCATTCGAGGGCGACCTCAGGGACGTGTTCGACGAGGTACGGACGGTAGCGGCCGTCGATGTGATCGACGGACGGCCGCTCGAGTACACGATGTACGTCGCCGGCCGGACGGACGGTGGCTGAGAGGCCGGCAGGGTACACTGGTGGGGTCCGCCGGCTGAGGCGGCAACGCGATCCTGGAGGCGTGGCATGGAGGGTGACGACCGTCTGCTCGGGCTGTTCCCACTCGGCATCGTGCTTCTGCCCGGAGAGGTCGTCCCGCTGCACATCTTCGAGGAACGCTACAAGAAGCTCATCGGCGAGCGCTTGGAGGGCGGCGAGTTCGGCGTCGTGCTCGCGGAGGACGACACCGTGCGTGAGTGCGGCACAGCGGCACGCGTGGCCCAGCTCATCGAGGAACTCGACGACGGCCGCCTGAACGTGCTCGTACAGGGAGGGCGGCGGTTCCGCATCATCGAGGTGAGAGAGCCGGAGGATCACGAGACCGAGTACCTGAGGGCGGAGGTGGAGTTCTACCGGGACTCCGAGCCCGAGGGATCGGACCTGCTGCGCAAGGGCGTGCTCGAAGTGTCCGAGAGGGTGCTCGCGCTCATGGACGTGGAGAGCCCCGGTGAGCCGGCCGGCGAGGGGCCGCTCTCGTTCCGGGTCGCGTCGGCGATCGACTTCGGCGCGCCGCTCAAGCAGGAGTTGCTCGAGTCGCTCAGTGAGCAGCAGCGTCTCGAGACGCTGCTGACTGTGATGACCTCACTGCTGCCGCGACTGGAACTTCGCAAGGAGCGCGAAGAAGCCATCCGCGGCAACGGCAAGGGGTACTAGGGCAGCAGCACGATCTTGCCGAGGTGGTCCTCGGCGAGCAGTTCGTGCGCCCGGCGTGCCTCCGCCAGCGGCAGTTCGGCGCCGATCACCGGCTTCACTCTTCCGGCGGCCACCATGGCGGTGATCTCGGCCGCGATGGCCGCGACCCCGGCGCGGCCGGCGTTGCTCAGGTTCATGAAGAGGACGGAGACGTCCTTTGCCAGCGCCGGGCCGATGGGGGCGGTCGCGTCCGGGCCCGGCCCCTGGCCGGTGCCCACGATGCGGCCGCCCTTCGCCACGAGCCTGACGTCCGCCGGCAGGTTCTCGCTCAGCACCAGCTCGTGCACGAGGTCCACGCCCTTGCCGTCCGTGAGCTCCAGGACGCGGGCGGGCACGTCCTCGGTGCGGAAATCGATCACAGCCTCCGCGCCGAGGCCGAGGACGAGCTCGGCGGCGCCGGGGCCGCTGGCCGTGGCGAGCACGCGTGCGCCCAGCGCCTTGGCCAGCTGGACCGACGCCGATCCGACGCCGCCCGAGGCGCCCTGCACGAGCACGGTCTCGCCCTCGCGGAGCGCCCCGCGCGTCACGAGGGCGTAGTAGGCGGCCGGGAACGTCATGCCGATGGCCGCCGCGTCGGTGAAGGAGAGGCCGTCGGGCATGTGGACCACCTGGGTCTCGGCGATGAGCGCATACTCGGCGTAGCTGCCCTCGCTGCCGATACCGAGCCCGCTGAAAGCGATACGGTCGCCGGGCTTCACCGAGGTGACCTCGGCGCCGGTCCGGGCGACGACGCCGGCGCCGTCCGAGCCCAGGATCTTGGGCGGCTGCTTGGGTGTCGGGAACCGGTCCTCGCGCACGGAGACGTCGATGGGGTTCACGGTCGCGGCGGCGACCTTGACGAGGATCTGCGCCGGTCCGGGCTCGGGCGTGGGCACGTCTTCGTAGATCAGTACGTCGGGGCCGCCATACTCGTGGATGCGCACCGCTTTCACCGCTGCCTCCCGGGCCGGGGTTGGTCGTGAGTCTGGGGGGACCATACCCGGCCCGCAGCCAAGGCTCACCGCGGATGCGCCGAGCTCGGCGGCGGCAACGGCCCGCCGGGTCGGCGGCGGAGGGCTCCACCGACCCGGCGGGCTGCTGCGAAGGTCAGGCCGGCAGGGACGGCTGCGCCGCCTGCCGCCGGCTCCGCCGCACCCGCCGCGCGACGTACCACGCCCCCACGCCGACCGCGCCCAGCACGACCAGCCAGGGGAGCAGGGCGGTCAGCACGAGCGCCGTCACCCTGGCGCCGTGACCGAGCAGGTGCATCGAGTTCCAGAAGGTGCCGCCGAAGGTGTTGCTGGCGTGGATCGCCGCGGGCGTCCGGTCCTTCCCGGACACGTACACCGACAGCGTGCCGAAGGTCGTCGTCTCCTGCATCGACTTGAGTTGCGCGCTGAGTTCCTCGATCGTGAGCTGGACCTTGTCGATGCGGTCCTGCACCGCCAGCATCTGGTTCACCGTGGTCGTCTGCGCGAGGAAGGCGACGAGGCGGCGATCGACGGCGCGGTAGTGCCGCAGACGGGCCCGCAGGTCGACGTACTGCGATGTGACGTCCTGGCTGGAGGTCGTGGCCGTCTGGACGTCGCCCAGTTTTGAGAAACGCTTGAGCGCCGCGTCGAAGAACTGCTCGGGCACGCGTACCACGAGCGAGGCGTAGGGGTTGCTCAGGTCTCCGCCGGCGGAGTTCGCCACGCCGCCATCCGAGGAGACCGGCGTATCGAGTGGCATCGGTTCGATCGGCCCGGCGCCGCTGGTCTGGCTACCGATGGAGCTCGACATGACGTAGCCGCCCATGGCAGTGGTCGTCGCCCTGATCTGGTCGACCGTGGAGAGGAGCGTGCCGCGCCCGACCAGGAGCGAGAGCTCACCGGTGCGCACGAGGTAGTGTGACGACGGTGCGGAGGCCGGCGGGAACGCCGCGGCGTAGTCCTGACCGGCGGTCTCTCCGCCGGACGTGCTCTTGGTTGCCGTGCCGGCGTCCGAACTCATTACCGGTGCGGCGGCCCCGGCGGCCTGGTCGGTCACCCGCGACGCGCCGCCGCCGGACGACGCGCTGCTGCCCCCGCGGCCGGCGACGAGCCCGACCGCCGCGAACAACGCGACGACGGCCAAGAGCGCCAGCGGTACGGCGATCGCGAACTTGAGCCTGCGAGACATGGCTTCCTCCTCCGTTGGCCGCGCCCCCGCGGCCGGATGGACCGTTCTGGCAGTGAGACGCGGTGGGATGGAGAAGGGTTCGCGGCGATCAGGTGGGCGGCGCGTCGCGCGGCGCCCCGCTCGTCAGATCGCCGACGTCGGCTGATCCTGGAGCAGGTCTTCCGGCGGCGCGAAGCCGCGGCGCAGCGTGTTCTCGGTGATGACTCGCGGCTCGAGGAACTGCTGCAGGTAGTCCGGGCCGCCGGCCTTGGAGCCGACGCCGCTCATCTTGAAGCCGCCAAAGGCCTGCCGTTCGACGAGGGCGCCGGTGATGCCGCGGTTGATGTAGAGGTTGCCGACGCGGAAGTCCCGGCGGACGCGGGCGATGGCCGCCGGGCTGCGACTCATGAGGCCGCCGGTGAGGGCGTAGCGCACGCCGTTGGCGATGGCCAGCGCCTCCCCCAGGTCGGCGGCCTTCAGAATGGCGACGACGGGGCCGAAGATCTCCTCCTGGGCGATCACGGCGTCGGGACGGACGTCGACGAAGACGTGCGGGGCGACGTAGAAGCCGCCGCCGGGCCAGACGCCCTCGGGCGGCTCGACGACAACGGCCGGCGTCGCCTCGCGTCTGCCCTGCTTGATGTACTCCTCGATCCTGGCGCGCGCGTCGGCGGTGATGACGGGGCCGACGCGGGTGCCCGGCTCCTCGGGCGGGCCGACGACGAGGCTGCGGGTGGCCTCGACCAGGCGGCGCACGAACTCGTCGTAGGCCGCCTCGAGCACGATGACCCGTGAGGCGGCCGAGCACTTCTGGCCGCTGTAGTGGAAGGCCGAGGCTACGACCTCGCTCACCGCGACGTCGAGGTCCGCGTCGGTGTCGACGATGATCGCGTTCTTGCCGCCCATCTCGGCGATCACCTTCTTCACGCCATCGTCGCCGGGGTGTTGTGCCGCCTGGCTGATGATGCGCAGGCCGACCTCCATGGAGCCGGTGAAGGCGATGAGGTCGACGCCCGGATGGCGCACGAGGAAGTCCCCGACCTCGCCGCCCGGGCTGGGCAGGAAGTTGACGGTGCCGGGCGGCGCCCCGGCCGCCTCCAAGATGCGGACCAGCTGCGCGGCGATGATCGGTGTGGCGCCGGCAGGCTTGACGATGACCGGGTTGCCGGCGACCAGGGCGGCACTCGTCATGCCGGTCAGGATCGCGAGCGGGAAGTTCCACGGGGCGACCACGAGGGCGACGCCCCGGGGCTGGTAGAGGTAGACGTTGTGCTCGCCGGGCGCGTGGCCCATGCGTCTGGGCACGCCGAGGCGCAGCATCTCGCGCCCGTAGTACTCGCAGAAGTCGACTGCCTCGTCCACGTCGCCGATGGCCTCCCGTCGCGTCTTGCCCGCCTCGAGCGTCATGAGTGCCGAGAGCTCCATCGTCTCGGCGCGCAGGAGCTCGGCGGCGCGGAAGAGCACGGCCGCGCGCTCGGCCGGCGCGACGTCCCGCCACGCCGGGACGGCGCCGCGCGCCGCGGCCACGGCCGCTTCGGCCTCGGCACGGCCGCCGTAGGCGACCGTGCCGACCACCTCGTCCGGCGCCGCCGGGTTCACCGACGGGAGCAGCCGTGAGGTCTCGATGTCACGGCCGCCGATGCGCAGCGGGTAGTGGGCGCCCGAGCGGCCGCGGACGGCAGCCAGCGCCGCGGCGTAGGCGTCACGGTTCTCGCGGCGCGAGAAGTCGGCGTGCGCCTGATTGCGGAAGCGGCCCGGGTCTTGCGCGTCCGTGGGCTCCACGATCGGCAGCCGCCGTGGCTGGGCGCCGAAGTCCGGCGAGGTCTCCGGCGGCCGTATGAGCTCGTCCACGGCCGTCCCCTCCACGAAGGTCTGGCGCAGGAACGAGTCGTTTGCGGTGTTCTCGAGCAGGCGCCGCACGAGGTACGCCATCCCCGGGATGAGCTCACCCACCGGCGCGTACTCGCGCAGGCGCAGGCCGAGCCCGCGGACGGCCGCTTTGATCGGGTCGCCCATCCCGTGGAGCATCTGGAGCTCGAACGCGTTCTGCTCCAGGCCCAGCTCCCGTGCCGTCTCGATGGCCACCGCCAGCGAGCGCACGTTGTGGCTGGCGAAGGCCGGGTGCACCAGTTCCGGCTCGCCCAGGATCACCCGCGTGAGCTTCTCGTACATGGCGTCGGTGTCGGGCTTGTGGGTGAACACGGGCACGGGCCAGCCCTCCTGGGCGGCGATGACCGTCTCGTAGTCCCAGTAGGCGCCCTTGACCAGGCGAAGGTGGAACGGCCGGCCACGGTCGCGAGCCCACGCGAGGAGGCGCGCGAGGTCCTGCTCGGCGTCGCGCAGATAGGCCTGCAGCACGACGCCGGCGTCGTCGTAGCCGCGGAACTCCTCCTCGTCGAGGAGCGACATGAACACTGCCAGCGTCAGATCGCGGAAGCGGAACTGCTCGAGGTCGAGCGTGAGCGCGGCGCCCGATTCGATCCCCCTGCGGAAGACGGGCCGCAGCAAGCTCTTGACGGCGGCGACGCTGCCGTCGAAGTCCACCGGGTCGATCTGGGAGTAGAGGGAGGTGATCTTGAGGCTCAGGTTGACGCGGGGAAGAGGGCCCCAAGCGGCCTCGTCCACCGCTGCGACCGCGGGCCAGGAGTCAGCCTCGGCGGTCAGCCCGTCGAGCAGGTCCAGGTAGACCCGCTGGTAGGCGCGGCCCTCGGCGTCGCTGACCGTCGCCTCGCCGAGGACGTCGAGCGTGAAGCCGATGCCGTTTCCGCGCAGCGCTCTGAGAGCGGGGACGGCGCCGTGCGCATCGCGACCTACGATGAAGCGCCGCGCGAACCCCTTCATCTGGCGGCGGATGACGGCGCTCGCGAGCGGAGCCATCGGCGAGCGCTGCCCCGTGAGGCTGATGCCCCAGCGCAGCGCCGCCGGCACGGCTACGTCCTCGCGGGCGAAGTACTCCTGCAGGTGGCGGGCGATCTCGGCGTGGCTGCGAAGCGTGGGGAAGACGTCGACGAAGCGGAGCATCTGAACCTTGAGACGCTCATCCGCCATGGCCCAGTCCATCATCTCGCTCTGCAGGCGCTCCTTCGAGAGCCGGCCGGGCTTCTCTTCGGCCATGGCGGCGAAGATCGTCCCCGCGGTCTGCCGGATGCGCTCCTCGCCAGTGGGGACGGCGCTCACCGCGGGACTCTTCGTCAGCGCGAGCGCTTGCCGAAGCGCTCGAAGCTGATCTTGCCAACCTGGCGCTGAGTGCGCGGCTTCTTCTGTTCCGCGGGGTGGCCGACGGCGATGAGGGCGAGCACCCGCCACTCGTCGGGCGGCGCGCCGAGCGCCTCACAGCAGGCGCGCTCGTAGCCGGCGACCGCGTCGGGATCCTCGCGCATCCCGCACCAGACGGCGCCCAGTCCGAGCGCTGCAGCCTCGAGGAGGATGTTCTCCGTGGCGGCGGAGCAATCCTCGATCCACCAGGGATGGCCCTGGGCGCGGCCCAGCACCGCGATGACGAGCGGGGCCTTGTCGAGCATGCGTGTCCACTGGTGCAGGTCCTTGAGTCGCCCCCGCGTCTCCGCGTCGCGCACAAGGACGAAATGCCAAGGGCGGTCGTTGTTGGCGCTCGGGGCCGCGAAGGCCGCGTCAAGCAGCTTCTGCTCGTCTTCGAGCGACACGGCCTGGGGTGTGAAGCGGCGAATGCTGCGTCGTGCCAGCATGAGGTCGAGTGTGTCCACCAGACTCCCTCCCGGTTGCGCCTGCGGCTGAGCCGATTCTACCGCTCGCACGGCCGGTCCAATCACGTCCGCGGTGGCGATAGAATCGGCTCAGCCGAGAGGGGAGCGATGCCGGCCGCCCGAGACGACATCACCATCACTGAGTTCGACATGGACGACTACGCCGTCGTCCACGTGCTGTGGCAGCGCGGCGACTTGTGGATGCGGCCCTCCGACGGCCCCGAGGCCACGCTGCTGAAGCTCACGCGCGACCCCGGACTCTTCCTGGTCGCGCGCGCCGGCGACGGCCGCATCGTCGGCACGGTGATGGGCGGATGGGATGGCCGCCGCGCCTACGTGTACCACCTCGCGGTCGCTCCGGAGCGGCGGCGCGAGGGCATCGCCGACGCGCTCATGGACGAGATCGAGGAGCGCTTCCGTGCGCTCGGGGCGCTCAAGGCAAAGCTGCAGATCCTCGTCGAGAACGAGGCCTCCAAGGCGTTCTTCGCCCACCGCGGCTATCTGCTCGAGACCGACTGCGAGCCTTGGGGCAAGGAACTGGTCGCCGGCGGTGCGCCTCCCTGCAGGTGATGAGCTTGGGCGTCCCCGTGCGGGACGCGAGGCGGGACGAGAGCGGCGACGGCGGCCGGACTTTGGGGCCGGCCGCCGTCGCACTCGGCTGCCGCTTCAGCCGCGCGGCTGCTGCTGCGTGATGCAGTGCACGTTGCCGCCGCCGAGGACGATCTCCCGTCCGGGCACCGGGACCACCTCGCGCTCCGGGAAGACTGCGGCGACGATCTCGCGCGCCGCCTCGTCGTTCGGGTCGTCGAAGGTAGGCAGGATGACGCCCCCGTTGATGATGAGGAAGTTGAGGTAGGAGGCGGCGGTCTTGTCGCCGGGCCGCCGCGGGATCGAGCCTTCGGCGCTGTCGATGCCCCAGGCTTCCTCCTCGGTGATCTCCATGATCGCCGGCATGGGTATGGTGTGGACCTCGAGCGTGCGGCCCTTCGCGTCGGTGGCCGTCCGCAGCGCCCTGAGGTTGTCCTGCAGGAGCTCGTAGCGCCAGTCGTCTTCATCTGCGGTGACAGCGGCCAGCACCACGCCGGGCCGCACGAAGCACGCCACGTCGTCCACGTGCCCGTTGGTCTCCTCGGGGTCGATGCCCCTGGCCAGCCAGATGACCTTCTCGACGCCCAGGTAGTCGCGCAAGTGCTGCTCGATCTCCTCGCGCGTCATGTCCGGGTTGCGGCCGGGGCTCAGGAGGCACTCCTCCGTCGTGATCAGTGTGCCCTCGCCGTCCACGTGGAACGAGCCGCCCTCCATGACGATGTGCGCCTTGTAGCGGCCGACGCCCTCGAGCTGGGCGATCTTCTGCGGCACGAGCTGGTCCTTCTCCCAAGGGAAGTAGAGGCCGTCGTGGAGCCCGCCCCAGGCGTTGAAGTCCCAGTCGACGAGACGGACGTCACCTTGGTCGTTGACGACGAAGGTCGGGCCGCAGTCGCGCGTCCAGGCGTCGTTGCTCGACAGCTCGACGACGCGCACCGAGGCCGGCAGCAGAGCCACCGCGTTCTCGTACTGGTCGTGGTTCGCGCCCACGGTGACGGGCTCGAAGCGCGAGATCGCCGACGCCACCTCGACCCAGGAGCGCTGCGCGGGCTTGGCCCCGAGGCGCCAGTTGTCCGGGCGCTGCGGCCAGAGCATCCAGATCTGCTTGTGGGGTTCGAACTCCCCCGGCATGCGGAACCCGTCGGCGCGGGGGGTACTGTCGAGCGCGGTCATGAGGACCTCCCGGCGGCCGCAGCGGCCGTCACTCGGCGGCGGCCCGCCGCCGCGCCGCCGTCTTCTTCGTGGCGGCGGCCTTGTCGGGCGCCTTGGCGGTCTTGGCCGCGGCCTTGGCTCCGCCGCCTCGCTTCGCCTTCGCCGGCGCGTCCGGCACGATGTGCGTGCCCGCCGTGCCGGCCATCGCCGGGCCCACCTCGGTGAGGCTGGCGATCACCGCTTCGCCGCCGGCCTCGACGAAGCGCAGGCAGGCCTCGACCTTGGGACCCATGGAGCCGGCCTTGAACTGTCCGTCGGCGGCGTAGTCGCGCATCTGGCCGGCGGTGACGCGGCCGAGCGCCTTCTGCTCCGCGGTGCCGTAGCCGATGTAGACCTGCGGCACGTCGGTGAGGATGAGGAGGGCGTCGGCGGAGAGCTCACGCGCGAGCAGCGCCGCGGCGAGGTCCTTGTCGATCACCGCGTCGATCCCGGAGAGGGCGCCGCGGCTCCTGACCACCGGCACGCCGCCGCCGCCCGAGCAGACGACCAGCGCGCCGGCCGCGGAGAGGTCGCGCAGCGCCTCGAGCTCGACGATCTCCCGGGGCTCGGGGCTGGGCACCACGCGGCGCCAGCCTCTGCCGGCGTCCTCGCGCATGGCGAGGCCCTCCTCGAGCATCATCCTCTTCGCCTCGGCCTCGGAGTAGAAGGGGCCGACCGGCTTGCTCGGCGCGGCGAAGGCCTTGTCCTTGGGGTCGACGGCCACTTGAGTGACGATGGTCACCACCGGCACGTCGAGCCTTCGCTTGCGCAGGTGGTTGGCGAGCGTCTGCGCCGCCATGTAGCCGATCTGGCCTTGGCTCATCGCGCCGCAGACGTCCATCGGCATCGGCGCCACCGTCCTCGCGGCGAGCGCGTTCTGGATCAGCAGGTTGCCCACCTGGGGGCCGTTGCCGTGCGTGAGCACGACGCGCCAGCCCTCCTCGACGAGCTGTGCGATGCGGCGCATGGCGCCGTCGATGTTGAACAACTGCTCTTCGAAGGTGCCGACCTGGCCGGGCTGGAGGATGGCGTTGCCGCCGAGGGCGACGACGACGGTCTTTGCGCTCTTCTTGCCTGCTGCTGCCATCGCTGTCCTTCTGCTCTCAGGCGTCGGTCGCCGTCGCGGCGGCCGCGCTCCCGCTCCTGCGGCTGGCCTGCCAGTAGAGCCACCAGCCTATGAGGAGCGAGACGATCGTGCCACCGCCGGTGATGAGCCAGAACGCGCCCTTCGACACGCCCTCCGCCGGGAAGTAGAAGAAGAGGAACAGGGTCAGCACGATGCCCGCCTCGCAGAGGATGGTGGCGATCCAGGCGCCGGCCTTGCCACCCGGGATGGTGTACGGGCGCGGCTGGTCGGGATGTTTGCGCCGCAGTACGAGCAGCGCCGGGAACATGAGCAGGTACGGCATCAGGAACACGATCGACGAGAGCGCGAACAGCGTCCAGAACACGCTGGCCTGGCTCGGGTCGAGCACGTAGGCGAGGATCGTGATGCCTGTGGCGATGACGCCCATGAGCACGAAGGCGTAGTCAGGGGTGCCGAAGCGCTTGTTCACGTGGCCGAACACTCCCGGCGCCGTCTCGTCCAGGCCGGTGGCGCTGATGGTCTGGTTGGCGCCGATGGACCAGGTCACCATGTTACCGAAGAACGTGAAGAGCAGGGCCACGACGACGATGTCGAACAGCCAGGTCGCGCCCCCGAGGATGTCGTCGAACATGAGCTTGAGGGCGTCGACGATGCCGGTGACGATGCTGACGTCGGCCGTCTTGGTCGCGGCCAGGATCCCGAACGTGGCGAACATGTACACGGCGAGGATCGCGGCGCCGGCCACGATGATCATCTTCGGCACGTCGCGCTTCGGGTCCTTGATCGCCCCGCCGGCCGAGCTCATGAGCTCGAAGCCCATGTACGAGTAGATGATGATCGGCAGGAACGAGAGGCTGTCGGTGTTCCAGGCCGGCACCCACTGGCCGATGCCGAAGGAGTTGGCGGTGCCGTGCTTGATCGCGTAGGCGGCGCCGAGCACGCCCAGGCCGACGAGCACGATGACTTTGAGAGCGGCGCTCAGGTTGGGCACGGACTTGCTCCACTCGAGGGGCAGGATGCCGACGAGGACGATCGCCCACACCATGGCGATGACGATCACGGCCCAGACGGGCGGCACGTCCACCCCGAAGGCGACCTCGATCGCGCCGATGAGAGCACGAACACGGACGGCGCCCAGAGGGCCACGTTGACCCAGTACATCCACGAGGTCACCGTGCCCCAACCGGGGCCGAAGGCGGTCTTGACCCACACGTAGATGCCGCCCTCGTCCGGCCAGGCGCTGCCCAGCTCGGCGGTCACGAACCCGTACGGGATGAAGAAGAGAAGGCCGAGGATGATCCAGAACCCGAGGCCCTGGACGCCGATCGCGGCGGAACTGGCCACGGTGTCGGCGACGAGGATCGCCGACACACTGAACAGGACCATGCTGAAGAGGCCGAACACTTTCGGCTTCTCGGTGAGCGCTCCCCCTGGCGCTCCTGGGTGCAGATCGGGTGCCATGATGGTTCCTTTCGCCGACGCGGGTGCTACGAGTGTCTGCCTAGCGGAGCAGGGCCTTGCCGATGGGTTGCAGGTCGGGGTCGGTGGGCATCTCGTCGATGCCGATCACGGCGAGCATGAGCGCCTTCTGGAAGTGCATCCGGTTCTGAGCCTGCGGGAAGATGATGCTCATGGGGCCGTCGGCGATCTCGTCCACGACTTCCTCGCCGCGCATGGCCGGCAGGCAGTGCATGAACCTGGCCTCCGGCTTGGCGTGGCTCCACAACTCGGGATTCACCTGAAATGCGCGGAAGGCGGAGACGCGGTCCTTGTACTCGTCCTCCTGGCCGGTCCACCACCAGCAGTCGGTGTAGATGAAGTCGGCGCCGTCGATCGCCTGGAGCGGATCGTTGGTGAGCAGGAACGACCCGCCGCTCTCGGCGGCGGATCGAGCGGCCAACTCCTGGAGTTCGGGCGCCATCTCGTAGCCGGCGGCGTTGCCGATGCGCACGTTGAGCCCGAGCTTCGTGAGCGTGGTCGAGAGCGAGTTGCAGGGGTGGGCGGCGTCGCCGACGTAGGCGAATGTGACGCCGGCCAGCGTGCCCGCGCTCTCCAGGATCGTGAGTGCGTCGCTCATGCTCTGGCAGGGGTGCCGGTCGTGGTCCATGCCGTTGATGACCGGCACCGTGGACCACCGGGCGAGCTCGTTGACGGTCTCGTTCTTCTTGCTGCGGATCTCGATGGCGGCGTTGTACTGCGACAGCGTGCGCGCCGTGTCGGCGATGCTCTCGCGGCCGGGGAGGTGGATCTCGCCGGGGCGCAGATAGAGCGCGTTGCCGCCGAGCTCTGCGAAGCCGTTCTCGAAGCTGACGCGCGTACGCGTGGACGCGGCCTCGAAGATCATCGCCAGGTGCTTGCCGGGGAGGAACGGAGTGAGGGGGCGCTTCGTCCACAGGTCCTTGAGTTCCACGGCGAGCCTGAGCAGGTCCCCGAGTTCCTCGCGCGTGTAGTCGAGGTCGGTCAGGAAGTGGCGGCCGCGGTACTTCTTGAGGGCGGGGAGCGTGGTGTCCAACTCGGTTCCTCCTGTGGCGGGTCGCAAGCGATGCGAGCGCCGTCCGAGAGTTTGTTTGTCCGGACGGACAAATGTATGCTATCCACCGATACAGGGGATGGCAAGTCGACTTCTGTGAAGACACGACGACCCGATGAGGAGACCATGACGCCCGTGGATGAGAGAAGGAGAAGCCTGGCGCGTGGGGAGGGTCTCCCCGAGCCGTTGCTGCTCGAGGATCCCATGGAGGCGCTGGCGCCGACCGCGCAGCGGATCCTCGCGGCGGCGCAACGTCTGCTCGCCGCCGGCGGGTTCGAGGCGCTCAAGCTCTCCGCCATCGCCCGCGAGGCCGGCGAGTCCAAGGCGAGCATCGGCTACCACTTCGGCAACAAGGCCGGCCTGGTCACCGCGCTGGTGGATTCGCTCGCGCACGACTCCAACCGCGACCTGATCGAAGAGACGGCGGCGGCGCCCACCAGCGACGCCCGGGTGCAGGCGCTCATCGACGGCGAGACCCGCATCGCCGCCGACTCCGAGAGCTTTCAGTCGTTCTTCGACATCCTTCCGCACGCGCTCCGTGACCCGGACCTGCGCGAGCGCGTCGCCGCCCTCTACGACGGCTACCGTGAGACCGTGCTCCGGTGTCTCGACGCCGCAGGGTCGGAGGCTCAGGAGCAGCTGCGGCCCTTCGCCATGCTCATGATCGCGATCGTCGACGGCCTCGCGATCCAGCACGGGCTCGACCCGGACGGCGCCGACGTACGCGCTGCGACCGAGCTCTGGGAGCGCCTGGCGCGTCCCTTCCTCACGGCCGGGGGCGACGCGCCCCGCTAGCCCGCGGGACCGAGCCGATGGCCTGGCTCCGAGGCTGTCAGGTATCCTTGAGCCCATGAAGCCGGCGATCATCTGGGACGAGGCGTACGCGGAGCACGACACGGGGGAGCATCCCGAGGGTGCCGACCGCGTGGCGTCGCTGGTCGACCACCTCGAGGGCAGTGATCTCTGGGATCGGCTCACGGTGCTCACATCGCCTGCGCCGGCCACCGAGGACGACGTCCTGCTCGTCCACACGCCGGCGCACCTGGCGATGGTCAAGCGCGCGGCCGAAGGGCGCGGTACCTGGCTCGATCCGGACACGCACGTCTCGCCGCGCAGCTACGAGATCGCCTTGCTGTCAGCCGGTGGAGCGCTGCTGGCCACCGAACTGTGGAAGGACGGCCTGGTGTCCTTCGCGGCCATCCGCCCGCCCGGCCACCATGCCACGCCGGACAGGGCGATGGGCTTCTGTCTGTTCAACAACATCGCCATCGCTGCGGCGCGGCTTCTCGGGCAGGGCTACGAGCGCGTCGCCATCCTCGACTGGGACGTGCACCACGGCAACGGCACGCAGGCGGCGTTCTACGACGAGCCGCGGGTCCTCTTCTGCTCGGCGCACCAGTGGCCGCACTATCCGGGCAGCGGCTTCTTCACCGAGTGCGGTGAGGGCGCGGGCGAGGGCTTCACGGTCAACGTGCCGCTTCCGGCCGGCGCGGACGACGGCGACTACGTGAGCGTCTTCGACGTCGTCTTCGATCCCATCGTCCGGCAGTTCGCGCCGCAGGCGATCCTGGTCTCCGCCGGCGAGGACATCCACCGCGAGGATCCGCTCGGCGACATGCGCGTCGACGAGGCCGGCTTCGCGCAGATGGCGCTGCGCTGCGTGGAACTCGCCCGGGAACTGTGCGACGGCAGGCTCGCGTTCGTGCTGGAAGGCGGCTACGACCGCGGGGCGACGGCGCGGGCCGTGGAGGCGGTGCTGCGCACGGTCGCCGACGAGACCGCACCTGAGGCGGACGGTGGCAGCGAGCGCGCCGCCGCTGCCGTGGCGCGGGCGCGCGAAGTCCAGTCGGCGTACTGGGAACTCTGAGGGCCCGGCGGCCGGCGCCGGCCCGGCCTCAGGTCAGACGACGACCTGAGCGATCCCCATCCGCTCCATCTCGTCGCGCACGTCCTTGTCCACGGCGTCGTCGACGATGATCGCGTCGATCTTGTCCAGCCTGCAGATGGCGACGTCGCCGATGACGCCGAACTTGCTCGCATCGGCGAGCACCATGATCTCTCCGCGCGTCTGGCGGACCATCGCCCGCTCGATGCCGGCGAGCCCGATGCTCGGGGTGGTCACGCCCTCCTCAAGACTCACGCCGTCGGCGCCGAGGATGAAGCGGCTGGCGTGGAACGTGCCCACCGCTTCGATCGCGAGCGTGCCTTCCAGCGTGTTCGAGCGCGAGCGATACGAACCGCCCAGGAGCACGACGTCGAGGGCGCTGCGCTGCGCCGTAGAGATCGCGCCGACGTTGTGGGTGACGATGCGTGCCTTCAGTTGCGGGTCCACATGGCTGAGCACCTGGGCGGCGGTCGTGCCCGAGCTCAGGAAGACCGTCTCGCCGGGCATGATCGTCTCGGCGGCTGCTTTGGAGATGCGCCGCTTCTCCTCCGAGTGGGCGCGCACGTTAGTGGCGTAGAGGGGCTCTTCGAGCATGCGTCGCTTGAGGATCGCACCGCCGTGCATGCGCGAGAGGAGGCCGGCCTGCTCGAGTTGCTCCAAGTCGCGGCGGATCGTCATCTCCGAGACGCCGAGCGTCTCGCTGAGGACGGAGACTCGCACGGCACGCCGTTCCTCGAGGAGTTCGACGATGCGCGCCCGACGTTCGGCAGGGATCATCTCGTGGACTTCGGATGGTACGTCTGGCGACATTTGCTGCCCCTCGCGATCGCTGCTCATTGTGCTACATGTTCGCACACACTCGAACACATTCTAGGCTTCGCGTCGGGTTCGGTTCAAGCACCTCGAGGCCGAAGCCCAGAGTAGCTCGTCGCGCTGCCGACGACGGATGCAAGACGGCCACCCCCGAACGCGGGGGCGGCCGTCTTGCCGGTCGTCCGAAGCCGGGGGAGAGGGGCGACTCCCGGCCCTCCGCCGGCGACGTGCGTCGTCTAGGCCAGGAGGGCCTTGGCGCGCGCGTAGACGTTGTCGACGGTGAAGCCGAACTCCTTGAAGATGGTCCCCGCGGGAGCCGACGCACCGAAGTGGTCGATGCCGATCACCTGACCGCCGTCGCCGACCCAGCGGTCCCAGCCGAAGGTGACGCCGGCCTCGACCGCGAGCCTCGTGCTGCAGGCGAGCGGCAGGACCGACTCGCGGTAGTCGGCGTCCTGCTTGGCGAACAGGCGCATCGACGCCATGTTCACGACGCGAGAGCGGACGCCCTCGGCGACGAGCCGTTCATGGGCCTCGAGCACGAGGGCGACCTCGCTGCCGCTGGCCATCAGGATCACGTCGGGGGCCCCGCCGCCGGATGCGTCGCCGAGCACGTAGGCGCCGCGGGCGATGCCGCTCGCCGGCGCGTACTTCTCACGGTCGATCGTCGGCAGGTTCTGACGGGTCAGCATGAGGCCGACGGGGGCGTCGTCGGTCTGGAGGGCGATCTTCCAGGCCTCGACCGTCTCGTTGGCATCTGCCGGGCGCAGGTCGATGAACCCCGGCGTCGCCCGCAGCATGGCGAGGTGCTCGATGGGCTGATGGGTCGGGCCGTCCTCGCCGACGCCGATACTGTCGTGCGTGAGCACGTATGTCAGCGGCTGCTTCATGATGGCGGAGAGGCGCATCGCCGGGCGCATGTAGTCGACGAACACGAAGAACGTGGCCACGTAGGGGCGGATGCCGCCGTGCACGGAGAGCCCGTTGCCCATGGCGGCCATGCCGAGTTCGCGCACGCCCCAACGGACGTTGCGCCCGCCCGGGCTCGCCGCCTGCTGGTCGGGCGCGTCCTTGATCAGCGTGTTGTTGGACGGGGCGAGGTCGGCGGAGCCTCCCATGAAGGTCGGGAGGTGCGGCGCCACGGCGTTGATGACCTTGCCGGAGGCGGCGCGGGTCGCGATCTTGTCCTCCGTCGTGAACACGGGCAGGTCGGCGTCCCAGCCCTCGGGCAGGGTGCGCGACCAGGCGTCGTCCCACGACTTGGCGCGAGCGCCGTCGGCCGCGCGCCACGCCTCGTACTTCTGCGTCCACTCGGCGTGCGCCACGGCGGCCTGCTTGCCCGCGGCGCGGAAGGCGGCGAGCACATCCTCGGGCACGAAGAACTCGGGAGCGAGCGGCCACTCGCAGGCTTCCTTGGTCAGCTTGACCTCGTCGGCGCCGAGCGGCGAGCCGTGAGCAGCGGCCCTGTCCTGCTTGTTGGGCGAGCCGCAGCCGATGTGCGTGCGCACGGCGATGAACGACGGCTTGCTGGTCTCGGCCTTGGCGGCCGTGATGGCGGCGTCGATCGCGTCCACGTCGTTGCCGTCGGCCACGTGCTGCACGTGCCAGCCGTAGGCCTCGAAGCGCATGCCCACGTCCTCGGTGAAGGCGAGGTCGGTGGAGCCGTCGATGGTGATGTGGTTGTCGTCGTAGAGCAGGACGAGCTTGCCGAGCTGCTGGTGGCCGGCGTACGAGGCGGCCTCGCTGCTGATGCCCTCCATCATGCAGCCGTCGCCGGCGAGCACGTAGGTGTAGTGGTCGACGACGTCGTCACCGAACGTGGCGGCGAGGAAGCGCTCGGCGACGGCCATGCCGACGGCGTTGGCGACGCCCTGGCCGAGCGGACCGGTCGTGGTCTCGACACCGGCGGTGTGACCGTACTCGGGGTGTCCCGGCGTACGGCTGCCCCACTGCCGGAACGCCCTGAGGTCGTCCATGGTCAGGTCGTAGCCGGTCAGGTGCAGCATGGAGTAGAGCAGCATGCTCGCGTGTCCGGCGGACAGCACGAAGCGGTCGCGGTTCGGCCACGCCGGGTCTGCGGGGTCGTAGCGCAGGTGACGCGTGAAGAGGGTGTACGCGACGGCTGCAGCGCCCATCGGCATGCCGGGATGGCCGGAGTTGGCCTTCTGGACGCCGTCGACGGCGAGGAAGCGGATGGTCTCGATGCACCGCTCCTGGAGCGTGGGATCGCTCACCACTGTGCTCATTCGGATCCTTTCATGAGGGCCGTCAGCCTCCGCCCTCCCGAGTGTGACTGCGGGGAGGGCGGAGGCTGCGGACGAACGTCAGGCCGGCGTCAGTCGGCTCAGAAATACGCCTCGATGAACGCCATGAAGCGCTCGCTCTCCTCGGGCGTGCCGGGAGTGACGCGGAAGTAGCCGTCTTTGCCGTTGATCGGCTTGATGGTCTTGATGATGACCTGCTGCATGTCGTTGGCCGCCTGCACGATCTCGGCGCTGGTCTTGCCGGTCACAGAGGCGTCGACGAGCATGTAGTTGCCGTGCGCCTCGTAAGGCTTGAGGCCCTTGGCCGACAGCGCGTCGGCGAACTTCTTCATCCAGTCGTTGTTGTAGACGACCTTCTGCTTGACCTCGCCCGTGTCGAGGATGGCCTCGGCCGCGGCGATCGCCATGAGGCTGAGGTTCCAAGGCAGGTACATGAGGTTGAACGCGTCCACCACCGTGGGGCTGCCGACCATGTAGCCCATGCGGATGCCGGCCAGGCCGAATGCCTTCGAGAACGTGTGCGACAGGAAGACGTGCGGGTACTTCTTGACGAAGTCGACCTTGGCCTCGACCTGCGGATGGTAGTCGAGGTAGGCCTCGTCGATGCACATCGGGATGCCGAGCTCGGCGAAGCGCGTGAGGTCGGCGTCGTCGATGAAGATGCCCGTCGGGTTGTTCGGGTTGATGATGAGGATCAGCTTGGTCTTCTCGTTGACGGCGGCGAGCATGCCCTCGACGTCGTACTGCAGGTCCTCTTCGCGAAGCGGGATCTGCACCGTCTTGGCGTTGCAGTACCCGGCGCGCGACGGGAACATCTCGAAGGTCGGGTTGGAGCAGAGGAACTCGTCGCCCGGCTGGAGGAAGATGCGCATCATCGCGTCGATCGTCTCCGACGAGCCGTTGGCGAGGGCGATGTTCTCCGCCGCTAGGCCGTGCAGCTTGCCCAGCTTCTCACGCAGGCGATAGGCGCGGTCCGGGTAGCGGTTGCCCTTCTTCGCCATCTCGGTGATGGCGTTGACGACCGCGTCCGACGGCGGTACCGGGTTCTCGTTGAGCATCATGCGACCCAGTTCGGGATGCGCCCAGGCCTTGTCGAGGATGCCCGTGTTGTACTCGGGGGCCGTCCACACGTAAGGGTTGATGAGATCTTTGATGTCTGTCATGCCCACAGTCCTTTCGTCAGTCAGGAAGTCCCAGGCCCGATCATTCGGCCTTGCAGTTGCCCTGGAGGCAGTTGCCGGCGAACGCGACCATCTCGTTGGTGGCCTTGGAGAAGGCCTCGGCCGTCTTCACGAGCGCCGGATGGGTGTTGTACTCCTCGCGCGTGTAGCCGTCCTCGTCGTAGGCGCGGGCGAAGTACGGGATCTTGAGCAGCTTCTCCATGACCTCCGCCGGCGGATCGACGTCGATCTGGTTCGGCTTGAACGTGATCTCGTTCGCGCGCGGGAAGTTGATCACCTCGTCGATGAAGCTCGGTGGGCAAGTGACGACGACGCTGGCGCCGGCCTTCTCCTCGAGGTGCCAGATCTGCTGTTTGCCGTCGATCGTGGGGCCGAGGCGCAGCGAGCAGGAGAGCATCTTGCTCTCGTAGCCGCGCTCGTTGATGGTGCGGTAGGCCTTCTTGAAAATGGCCAGCTCAGCGAGGCGGACGTCGCCCTCGGTGACTTCCACGCCGACTTCGGCGCCGGCTTCGCGCAGGCCGCCGAGGTCGCCGTAGCGGGCTTCCATGTGCGTGATGACCGAGCGCCACTTGGAGAGGTCGACGCCGTTGGCGCGCGCCTTCTCGAGACCGCGTTTCACGGACTTGGCGCAGTCCATCAGCTGCGAGAGGACGAAGGTGAGCGTGTTGTTGGTGGCGATGCCGCGAGAGGTGAGCTCCTCGATGACCGGGTAGCCCTCAGCGGTGCCCGGCACCTTGACCATCACGTTCGGGTTGACGGCGTGGATCTCGAGCGCCTGCTTGAGCATGGCCTCGCCGTCGAACGCGCTGCGCGGGTCGACCTGGCCGGAGAGGAAGCCTTCCTTGTAACCCGACGCCTCGAAGAGCGGGAGGAGCATGTCGGAACCCTGCTTGACGACTTCCTTGTAGAGGGCCCAGAAGAGACCCTCGGTATCGAGGCCCTGGTTGTCGGCGAGGACCTTCTGCGCGACCTTCTCCCAGCGCGGCGGATCGTCCTTGAACGCGGCGAGCGAGAGCGGCGGGTTGGTGGTGACTCCGCGGAAGAGCTGGCTCATCGGGTCATCGGCGTTGTACATGCGCCCGAACTGGGCCTTGAGAGAGGCCTTGTCGGCGTCGTCCGCCTTGGCCAGCATCTTCTCGCACCAGTTGCCGAAGATGACCGGCGACGAGTCCCACCAGATCTCCATGCCGGGACTGACCGCTACCAGGTTTTCAAAGAGATTGGGGTCTTTCATTGCTCCTCCTCGAGGATTGATTCCGTAGTTCGTGAGAAAGTGAACAAGGAGTCACTCAACTGCACATATTCGCTCCACAGTGCGCATCGTAGTGCACTCGCTCCCGGCTGTCTAGCAGGCCGCCGATGCGTCGTTCAGCAGGGGCTGTCCCGAGCCTGTGTGCACGGCGGGACGCGCCCCTCCTCGCGCGGGCGCGTCCGTAAGACTCGCGGCACCAGTCGCAGCGGACGCAGACGAGAAACGGGGCGGGCCTGACGGCCCGCCCCGTTTTGGAGCTGTTCTCTGCGATGTGCGGTGGGTCGGTCAGACGCTCTCGAGATCGCGTTCGATCGCGGCAAGCTCCTCGGCCGTGCCCTGGACCTTCGGGCCCTTGAACCACTTGTGGGCGGAGGCGACGTACCAGAGCGCGGCGCCGCCGACCACGACGAGCATGGCGATAGGCGTGTAGTTGAGCGCACTCCACGTGAAGTCGGGCGAGAAGGGATTGCCCTCGGCATACTGCGGGAGCATGAAGAGGATCGAGATGAAGATGATCCAGATGATGGCGACCCAGCCGATCAGGGGGCTCCAACTGCCCAAGGTGAACGGCCCCGGCTTGAACGCCTTGCTGTTGATGCGCCGCATGAGCACCGGGAGCATGTAGGCGACGTAGAGGCCGATGACCGCCACGGACGTGATGGCCGCATACGCTACCGAGTTCCAGTACGACGGGACCGCGAGGATGAAGGCCCCGATGGCGCCGAACCACACCGAGTTCACAGGGGTGCGGGTGCGCTTGTTGATCCGGTGCCAGAATTTCGAGAAGGGGACGGCGCCGTCACGCGAGAACGCGTAGAGCATGCGCGAGTTCGCCGTGACCGAGGACATGCCGCAGAAGAACTGGGCGATGAACACGGCCAGGACGAGCACCTCGGCCAGGGCCCTGCCCAGCGAGTACTCGAAGATCACGGCCCACGGCACGGCGTTGGTGGCGAGATCGTCGTAGCTCGTCAGAGTCAGGCCGCCGCTCAGATGCACCGGGTAGATCGTGGGGATGGCGATGCTGACGCCGAGCAGAAGGATGAAGCCGGCGATCCACGACACCCACACGGAGTCGATGATCCCGCGAGGACCGCTCATGGCGGCGTTGACCGTCTCTTCGGTCATGTGTGCGGAGGCGTCGTAGCCGGTGAAGGTGTACTGAGCGTTCAGCAGGCCCAGCAGGAAGACGAACGGCAGGACTGAGAACCCGGAGAGGTTCTTGAAGCCGTCACTGCCGAAGAGGAACGACACCGACTGATGCGTGTGGGACGTCGGCGCGATGAAGAGCAGGATCACGATGACGGCGACGAAGAAGATGTGCCACCACACCGAGATGTCGTTGAGAAGGGCCACCAGCCGCACACCGAAGCTGTTGAGGAGGCCCTGGACGATCAGGATGATCGCCAGGAACATGAGCAGGTGGCCCGGCGATGTCCAGTAGTCGTTGCCGGTGACGAGCACGAACCACGCACCGGCGGTGAAGGCCGAGCCGAACGAGATTCCCGACGTGATCGCCACCTGACCGATCAGGTTGAACCAGCCGGTGAACCAGGAGACGGCCGCGCCACTGTTGCCCGGCGCGAGTTTGGCGGCCCAGTAGTAGAGGCCACCTGCGGTCGGGAAGCTGGAACAGACCTCTGCCATGGCGAACGCCACGAACAGGACGAGCCCACCCACGAGGAGCCAGCCCCAGAGCATCGTCGGCGGCCCGCCGTGCTGCATGCCGAAGTAGTACAGCGTCAGGCAGCCCGACAGGATGGAGATGATGGTGAAGGAGACCGCGAAGTTGGAGAAGCGGCTCATGCCGCGCTTCAACTCCTGCGCGTACCCCATGTCGTGCAGGATTTCCTCATCCGTCCTTTGGGGCGTCGGCGACCCCGGACCCTGTTCAACCACGGTACCCCCCCTTGCTCGCCCATCTGGCCTACGCTCGCACGTACTGACCGCCATTCAGTACCAACCTTGGGGAACTGTCAAGGTAGTGTGCGGTCCTGATTGCGAATGTGGGAAATAGTGAGTGAAAGAGGGCGGCTGGCCGTTCGGCCCGCCGCCCTCTCACAGCAGAGTATGTGTGATTCAGTTCACCCGTGTCAGTAGTCTGCGTCGCCCGCTTTGGTCTTGCCCCAGAACGTCCTGTAGACGAGGGCGGTGTAGATGAGCACGATGGGCACGAAGACGAGCGCGAGGATGAGCATGACGAGCAGGGTCAGGTGACCCGAGGCGGCGCGCTCCACCGTGAGGCTCGTCGCCGCAGGGGTGCCTCTCGCCGGTACCATGTCCGGGAAGTTGCCCACCGCGGCGATGCCGGCGAGTCCGATGATGATGATCGCCGAGCCGATGAACGACCTGAGCTCGCCACCCTCCTTCATCATCTGCCAGATCGTGTACAGGAGGCCGGCGACCAGCACGACGAGGAACAGCCAGCCCGCGGGCCTGCTGAACACGTTGTCCGAGGCGCGCGACACCGTGAGGATGGTGGCCGCCGAGGTGGCCACGGCGAGCACGGCGCAGATCCAGAAGGTCACGCGCCGGTACCGTTGGGCGCGGTCGTGCAGGGCGCCCTCCGACTTGACCGTCAGCCAGGCGGCTCCGTGCTGGATGAGCAGGAACAGGCCGGTCACGCCGACCAGCAGGGCGTACGGGTTGAGGAGCTCCCAGAACGTCCCGATGTAGTTGCCCTGCGCGTCCATCGGCACGCCGCGGATGACGTTGCCGAGGGCGACGCCCACGAGCAGCGCCGGCACGAGGCTGCCGAGAAAGAAGGTGCCGTCCCACACGGGGGCCCAGGCGGAGTCCTGGTGACGGAACTCGAGCGACACCGCCCGCAGGATCAGGCCGAAGAGCACGAGCATGATCGCCAGGTAGAAGCCGCTGAACGTCATGGCATAGACCATCGGGAAGGCGGCGAAGATCGCGCCGGCGCCGGTGATGAGCCACACCTCATTGCCGTCCCAGACGGGGCCGATGGAGGCGCGGACGACGCTCTTCTCGTCATCCGACCTGGCGATGAACGGGTAGAGGACGCCGGCGCCGAGGTCGAAGCCGTCGAGGATCACGTAGCCGGTGAGGAGAAACGCGACGAGGACGAACCAGATGTTGGCCAGAGTCATCTCGTCACCTCCCCGCGCCGGCGGCAGCCGGACCGGTCGTTGCCCCGCCTGCCTTCTCGGTCTCGAGCATCTCCGAGACGTCTTCGGGGCCCTTGCGGATGATGCCGATGAAGATCCGCAGCCAAGCGATGAAGAGGACCAGGTAGATCAGCCCGAAGAGGCCGAGCGTGGTCCAGATCTGGCCGGACGACACGAGCGGCGACACCGCGTCGGTGGTGCGCATGAGGCCTTGGACCACCCAGGGCTGGCGCCCGACCTCGGCCGTCGTCCAGCCCATGTTGGAGGCGAGCAACGCGAGCGGGATGCAGGCGATGAGCACCCACAGCAGCCAGCGCGCGTTCTCAAGGCGCTTGAGGACGTGCAGGAGCACGGCCACCAGGAAGACGAGAGCGAAGAACATGCCCAAAGCGATCATGAGGTGGTAGCTTTGGAAGACCACCGGGATCGGCGGGCGGTCGGCCTGCGGCACGGCGGCGTAGCCGGGGACCTGGGCGTCCGGGTTCAGGTGCAAGATCAGACTCAGCCCGTTGGGGATGCCGACGCCGTGGGTCACGTACGTGCCGTCGGCTTCCTTCGAGAGCCAGCCGGCGAGCCACAGCGTGGCGCCGTCCTCGGTGGCGACGACGTTCTCGAACGCCGCCATCTTGACCGGCTGCTTGTCGGCGACGACCAGGGCGCCCCAGTGGCCGAGGAACGGCATGGCGAGCGAGACGACGAGGCCTACCGAGATCGCCCACAGCATGGCCGTGCGCGCGAACCGCAGGTGGCGTTTCTTGAGCATGTAGTAGGCACACACGCCGGCGGCCACGAAGCAGCCCGTGATGAGGGCTGCGGCCACGGTGTGGACGAAGCGCGGGGCCGTGGATGGGTTGAGCGCGGCGCCAAAGAAGCTGGTGAGCACCGCCCGGCCGTTCTCGACCTTGTAGCCGGCTGGCGTCTGCATCCAGGAGTTGGCGATCAGGATCCACAGCGCGGAGAGGACCGAGCCGATCCACACCAGCCACGCGGAAGCGTAGTAGAAGCCCCTGGACACCTTCTTGCGCCCGAACAGCAGGACGCCGAGGAAGGTGGACTCGAGGAAGAAGGCGACCAGACCCTCCGCGGCGAGTGGCGCGCCGAAGATGTTGCCGACGAAGCGCGAGTACTCGGCCCAGTTGGTGCCGAACGCGAACTCCATCGTCAGTCCCGTCGCGACCCCGATGGCGAAGGTCGCCGTGAAGAGCTTGATCCAGAAGTTGGAGGCGGCTCTATCGGCAGGGATGCCGCTCTTGTAGTAGCGGCGCTCGGACAGGACCACCATCAGGCCCACGCCGATGCTGATCGGCACGAAGATGAAGTGATACCCGACGGTGAACGCGAACTGGATGCGTGCGAGCATTACGGCGTCCATGCGTGACCGCCACCTCCTTTCGGCAAGCAAGTGGGCCGACGCCTCTTCCCCGGTGGCGCCGGCAGTACGTGCATATTTTCACTATCATCGTGGTGCATTGTCAATGAGAAACTTGTGCGCTTGGACACAATGAGCGTGGAGGACGTGGGGTTCTCACTGCAAGAGAAGTATTAAGGGGAGGTTAAGACGCCTGTTCAGGCACGTTGGTCGCGTGCTACCATGCACGTGGGCCGGCACCCGAACGCCGGCCGTTGTGCTGTCTAGGAGGCTGATCCGCTTGTCTGAAGAGCAGCTTGAATGTCAGGAATGCTCCGCGCAGTGTGAGAAGGTAGTCTACCCGGCCGCCTGCCTCGCCATGAACTGCCGGTTCCTGTACGCGTTCAAGGAAGATGGCGACACGTTCTTCGGGTGTATCGAGAAGGTGTTCCCGCACGAGATCGACCTGAAGATGTTCCAGGAGATCGAGCGTGGCAAGGGTGGCTTCGGCGTGGTCAAGGTCGCGCGCCAGCCGCTCCCGCAGTGCTCCATCGCCGTACAGAGTTGCTACGCCACCGGCGAGGGCCCGCTCTGTCGCAACATGTATTTCCGGCGCCGCGACCGGCGCGAGGTGCAGACCGTAGAAGACTAGTCTCGTGGCCGGACACCGATCGCGCAGGCGATCGTAGGTGAAGATCTGCAGGCGAAACCGCGGCCAAGCCGCGGTTTCGCCGTCTCTGGGACTGGTATACTTAGAAGGCGCAGCCACCAAGGCTGCCCCGTTGGGGGCGAACAGGTCTCGACATGGGCTGTACTGAGGTGGGAGCAGCAGGCCGAGGTCCGGTGGCCTCGTTAAACTGCCGGAACACACTACTTGCCGAGAATAATTCTCTCGCACTCGCCGCCTAAGTAATTAGGTGACGCATCGCACCCGGCTCGCCCACGGCCGGGACCCGCGGTGTCATGAAGTGGGCTGGGGTGCGGTCGCACTGCTCCGAGCGAGCGCACCTGAGACTGACCGGGGCTGGCGACCGGCACCCGGCCGACGCGGGGGCCGCGAGCGAGATCAAATGCGACGGCTAAGCCTGTAGAGACTCCGCCGAGGCGTCCGTGGACGCGGGTTCGATTCCCGCCGCCTCCACCAACTTCGCCTATACTGCGGGCGTGGAACGGCCAGCCGACATCCTCGCCGCGCCGGCGGGCGCAGCTCCAGCGCCGTCCCGGCGCCCCCGCGTGCTCGACCCCCTCCCGGTCAGCA
This sequence comes from uncultured Thermoleophilia bacterium, assembly GCA_963762125.1. Taxonomy (GTDB): domain Bacteria; phylum Actinomycetota; class Thermoleophilia; order UBA2241; family UBA2241; genus CAIXSE01. The sequence continues at coordinate 208,309 of CAVXJO010000009.1, read as the reverse complement.
TCATCCTTGCGCTCGTCTTCACGGTCGCGGGGCTGGTGGAGTTGCTCTCGCGCAGCGACGTGCCGAGTGGCTACACCGCGGATGGGACCCTCCTCACCGCTCTCACGGTGGCCAGCGCCCTCACGCTGGCCCTGCTCTGGTGGTCGCCGCTGGCCGGCCTGGCGATCGCGCTGGTGCTTCTCTGCCTGCAGTCGATCCTGGGGTACGAACTGACCCAGGCGGCGATGTGGGCGGTCATCGTCGCCTCGTTCGCCACCGTCGCCTTCGACCAGTGGCGCCGCGCGCTCGCTTCGGGGTTCCTCGTGACTGCCGGGCTCGTCGTCGTCTTTCTGACCGTCCCCAATCTGACGTGGCAGGAAGCGATCAGCACCTGGGCCTCCCTCTCTCTCGTCTGGGTGGTGGCCGTGATCCTCCGTCTCTACCGGGGGAGCATCGAGCGGGCCGAGCGCAGGGCCGCGCTCTTCGCGGCCGACCGCGAGGCCCGCGCCCGGGAGGCGGTGACGGAGGAGCGCGCACGCATGGCGCGTGAGCTTCACGACAGCGTCGGCCACGCGCTCAACGTCGTCGTGCTGCACGCCGGCGCAGCGCAGCGGCTGATGGACAAGAAGCCGGAGCTGGCGCGTGAAGCGCTCGACTCGATCGAGACGGCGGGCCGTCAGGCGCTCGGCGACATCGAACGCATGCTGGGCATCCTCCGCGCGCCCGAGGAGGAAGCGTGCTGCGACGTCACGCCCGGGATGAGCCAGCTGGAGACGTTGTGCGGCCAGGTCCGCGAGGCCGGGTTGCCCGTGCAGCTCATCGTCGAGGGTGAGGCGCGCCCGCTGCCGGCGAGCCTCGACCTCACCGCGTACCGGATCGTTCAGGAGTCGCTGACCAACACGCTCAAGCACGCCGGCAAGACGCGCGCGACCGTCACCATCAGGTACGAGGAGCGCGCGCTCGCGCTCGAGGTGCTCGATGAGGGCCGCGGGGCCACGCCGGCCACGGCCGGCGGCGGCCGCGGCCTGCTCGGCATGCGTGAACGCGTGGCCACCTTCAGGGGTGAACTGGAGGCGGGACCGCGCGCGGAGGGCGGGTTCGGCGTCCGCGCGCGATTGCCGCTGGCCGGCGACGATGCGGGGTGAGGGCCGCGACCCTGCGACCCTCACCGGCCGATGATGATGGGCCGAAGCGAGAGCGGCGCGGCCGCGCCGCACAGTGACAACGGAGGGGACATGACCGTCAAGCTCGTGTTGGCCGACGACGAACAGTTGGTGCGTTCCGGCCTGCGCCTCATCCTCGAGGCGGAGGACGACATCGAGGTGGTCGGCGAGGCGAACGACGGCGCCGAGGCCGTGACGCTCACGCGCCGTCTGGATCCCGACGTGGTGCTCATGGACGTGCAGATGCCGGTCATGAACGGCATCGAGGCGACGCGCGAGATCGTCGCGCTGGGGCGCGAGGACAGCTCGCGCGTCGTCATCCTGACCACGTTCGATCTCGACGAGTATGTGTACGAGGCGCTCAAGGCCGGGGCGAGCGGGTTCCTGCTCAAGCGCACCCCGGCCGAGGACCTCGTGGCCGGCGTCCGCGTGGTGGCCGAGGGAGAGGCGCTGCTGGCTCCCTCCGTGACCCAGCGCCTCATCGAGAACTTCCGCAGCCGCCCCGACGCGGCGGCGCGGGACGCGAGCGAACTCGACGACCTCACCGACCGCGAGCGCGAGGTGCTCGTGCTGGTGGCGCGCGGTATGACCAACGGTGACATCGCCGCGCACCTGTTCCTCAGCGAAGGCACCGTCAAGACTCACGTCAAGCGCATCTTCGCCAAGCTCGGCCTGCACGACCGTTCCCAGGCCGTGATCCTCGCCTATGAGGTGGGCCTCGTGAAGCCGGGGGAGAGCCCGTCCGAGTGATCTGAGCCTCGGCTCGATGACGCGCGGCCGGCCGGCGCCCGTACCCCCGCAGGGGTACGCCGGCCGGCGCCAGGGTCCCACCCTCAGTCCGTCATGATTCCCGCCCTGGGGTGACGACCTCGCGCGGTCGTGCCGCTAGTCTTCGTGTGCAAGCTGCGGAAGACAACGGGAGGTCACCTCTTGAACGACTCGGCGCTCATTCGGTTCTTCGGCGTCGTCCGGCGCCCGGAGACGTGGCTGGGCATCCTGTTCAACTGGCTCGCCTTCCCGCTCGGTCTGTTCTACTTCGTGTTCCTCATCACCGGCCTCTCGCTCGGCGTGGGCCTCGTGGTCGTGTGGGTCGGCATCCCGATCCTGCTCGTGGTCGCGGGCGCCTGGTGGCTCTTCGGCGCGTTCGAGCGGCTGCAGGCTCGCTACCTGCTCGGTGCGGACGTCCCTCCCGCGCCGCGAGAGTGGGAGCGCGTCGAGGGCGTCTGGGCCAAGCTCAAGGCGCACTTCGCGAGCGCAGCGACCTGGAAGGACCTCGTCTACCTGCTCGCCAAGCTGCCCTTCGGCATCGTGTCCACGACCTTGTTGATCACGGGCGCGGCGATGTCCTTCTGGTTCGTGGCGATGCCGTTCTTCTCCGTGTTCGACGTGCCGGTGATCAACGGCACGTGGGTGCCACCACTGTGGTTCGGCCTGATCTGCCTGCCCCTCGGCGTCCTCGTGTTCTTCGTGGCGCTGCACGTGATCAACGCGTGGAGCTGGGTGTGCGCCCGGTGGGCCGAGGTGATGTTCCGCGGGCCGGCGCCCGTCGTGGCCGCGCCGCCTGCTCCGGCGGCCACCGCGCCTGGTCCGGCGGCCGCCGCGCCGGCGCCGGCGGACCCCGTTCCGGGGCCTGCGCCGGACCCCGCTCCAGCGCCCGCGCCCACGCCGGCGCACGAACCTGCAGACGACGACACGACGAGCTGACGACGATGGCGGCTCGCGGAGGTGACCCCATGAGAGATGACAAAGTCCTCAGAGTGCTTCGGCCATCACTTGCGCTGGCCGCCCTTGCCGCCATCCTTGTGCTGCTCGGTCTGGCGATCGTCGGGCCGGCGCATGCGGCGACCAAGTCGCCCAAGCCGGAGGCGACCAGGACGGCCAAGGCGGCCTCCGACGCGACGGCCACGCCCTCGCCGGCGAGCACCGGCGCAATCGTGCTGCAGCGCGGGACCGAGGTGAGGTTCGGCGAGAACGTGCTCGTCGCCAAGGGCACCACGGTGCCGTCGGTCGTGGTCTTCGGCGGCGACATCGTCGTCAACGGGCGCGTGACCGACGCCGTCGTGGCGTTCGGTGGCAACGTGACCATCAATGGGACGGTCGGCACGTCGACAGTGGTCTTCGGTGGCGACGTGAAGCTTGGGCCCAAGGCGGTCGTCGGCAAGGACATGAAGCCTGCAGACGCCTCCCTGGTGCTCTTCGGCGGCAATCTGACGCAAGCGCCCGGCGCTCAGATCATCGGCCAGACCAAGTCCTTCACCGGCCTCAACTGGGGCGACGCGATCGGCTGGGTCGGGCACGGCATGTTCTTCAGCCCGTTCGTCGGCTTCAGCTTCTTCGGCTGGGTCGTGCAGACGGCGTTCTTCCTGGTGCTGGCCCTGGTAGCCGCGGCGCTCATGCCGCGACAGCTGCGCGGCGTGCAGGTCCAACTCGCGCGCAAGCCCTGGGCGTCGCTCGGCTGGGGCGCGCTGGCGTTCTTCATCGCCGGACCCGCGATCCTGATCGTGCTGGTGATCAGCATCATCGGACTGCTGCTGGTGCTGCCGTACGCGTTGTTCGTCATGCTCGCCTACTTCTTCGTGACCACGGCGGTCGGCGCGTTCCTCGCCCAGAAGGTGCTGACCGGGTTCGGCGGCAGGGAGAACCTCATGCTGGCCGTCGTCATCGGAGTGGTCGGCACGACCGTCGTGTCGCGGATCCCCGTCATCGGCCCGCTGCTGCTCGCCGTGATGGCGATCATCGGCGTGGGCGCCGCCATCCTCGGCGTGGCCGAGTGGCGCCGCGTGCGGCGGGAAGCGACCGCAGCTCAGGCGGCGACAGCCGCCGCAGTGGCCGCGGGAGCGACCACCGCCATGACGGCGCCCGCGCCGGCGTCCATCATCACGCCGATCGTGCAGACGGCGCCGGCGCAGCCGACGCCTGCCCCCCAGTCCGGCACGAACGCCGCCGCCGCTCAAACGGCGCCGGCGGCTTTCGCCGAGCCGGTCGAGGCGCCGGAGGCTCCGACGGGGCCGATGACCGAGGCGCCGGAAGCGCCGGCCGCTCCGGCCGAGCCTGGAACCACGGCCGAGCCGGAGCCGGAAGCGCCGGCGCCGACCGGTGCGGATGCTCCGCCCCAGGGCGGGGAGCAGAACGGCCCGGCGACGACGTGAATCCCCCGCAAGCGCCGGGTTCTGAGAGCGCGTCAGCGGGGATACCTGACAGCAACGGACGGTGGGCCGCGCCGCAGGCGCGGCCCACCACGCGCCGTCGAGACGACGGTGCGCACCAAGGGGGAAGAACGTGAGCGACACTGTCGACACGGCGACTGTGCCGAACGAGGACGCGGCGTCCGCGACCTGCGAGGCCGGGACCACGGTGGGCCTTACCGACGCCGTCGTCCAGGCGCGGACCATAGAGCGGGACTACGGCCAGGGCGATGCCCTCGTGCGCGCGCTGGACCGCGTCGACATCGACCTGCAGCGCGGCGCGTATACCGCGATCATGGGGCCGTCCGGTTCCGGCAAGTCGACGCTGATGCACATCCTGGCCGGGCTGGACCGGCCCACGGCCGGCAACGTCTGGATCGACGGCCAGGAGATCACGACGCTCAAGGAGCGCGCCCTCACGCAGTTGCGCCGCGACAAGATCGGCTTCATCTTCCAGACGTTCAACCTGTTGCCGACGCTCACCGCGGCGGAGAACATCAACCTTCCGCTGACGATCGCGGGGCGCAAGGGCGACTCCGCCTGGGTCGACGAGCTCATCAAGACCGTGGGGCTCGGCGATCGGCTGACGCACAAACCCTCTGAGCTCAGCGGCGGGCAGCAGCAGCGCGTCGCCGTCGCGCGCGCGCTGGCCTCCCGGCCCGCCGTGCTCTTCGCCGACGAACCCACCGGCAACCTCGACTCACGCACCGGGGAGGAGGTACTGCAGCTCCTCCGGCACTCTCGTGACTCCATGGGTCAGACGATCGTCATGGTCACCCACGACGCGCACGCGGCCACGTACGCCGACCGCATCGTGTTCCTCAAGGACGGCGCCGTCGCCCACGACTGCGGGCGGCTCGGCCGCGACGACATCTACGACGTCATCAAGTCCCTCGAGGACGCCTGATGCTTCGCATCGCCTGGCGCAGCCTCACGGCGCACAAGCTCAGGACCATCCTGACCACGCTGGCCATCCTGCTCGGCGTGGCGATGATCAGCGGCACCTACGTGCTGACCGACCAGATCAACAAGGGCTTCCAGCAGATCTTCACCGACGCCTACAAAGGCGTCGACGTGACCGTGACGCGCAAGGCCGCGTTCACCGGCGTCGAGGTGTCCGGCGCCACCGCCGGGCTGCCGCAGTCGCTGGTCGCCCAGGTGAAGGCGGTCGATGGGGTCGCCGCCGCCGTCGGCTACGTCAGCGGCAGCGGCGCCGTGGCCGTGGACGGCGAGGTCGTCGGCACCGGCGGCTCGCCGACGCTGTTCTTCTCCTACTCGCCCGGCATGGAACAGTTGCAGCCCAACACCTTTGTGCAAGGAGAGCCGCCGGCGCGCTCGGGCGAGGTGGGCATCATCCAGAAGCTGGCCAAGGACCAGGCGCTCGGCGTGGGCTCGCAGATCCAGGTCATCACGCCGACCGGCTCGCGCCCGGCGACGGTCTCGGGCGTGTTCACCTTCGCGGCGCAGTCCTCACTCGGCGGCTCGATCCTCATCGACACCACCCTGCCGGATGCGCAGCAGTGGTTCGATCTGCCGGGGCAGGTCTCCGAGATCGACGTCAAGGGTGTCGCCGGTGTGTCGCCGGACACGCTGGCCGGGCGCGTCCGCGCCGTCGTCCCGCCCGGTGCTGAGGTCAAGACCGGGGCGCAGGCCGCAGCCGATCAGACCAAACAGGTCAGCGACGCCATCGGGACGTTCCTCAAGCCGGCGCTGCTGTCGTTCGGCGGGATCGCCGTGCTCGTCGGCGCGTTCATCATCTTCAATGCCTTCTCCATGACTGTAGCCCAGCGGCGCCGGGAGTTCGCCATGGTCCGCGCGCTGGGGGCGTCGCGCCGCCAGGTCCTGGTCAGCATCACCGTCGAGGCGTTCGTGATGGGGGTGTTCGCTTCGCTGCTCGGGATGGTCGCCGGCCTCGGCGTCGCCGCCGGCGTCAACCAGCTCTTCCAGGCGATGAAGGTCGACATCCCCCACAGCGGCCTCGTGCTCGCGCCTCGGACCATCATCGTCGCGCTTGCGGTCGGCATCCTGGTGACGCTCCTGTCGGCGGTGATCCCCGCGGCGCGCGCGACGCGCGTCCCGCCCATGGCCGCGCTGCAGGAAGGTGCGTCGCTCCCGCCGTCGCGCTTCTCGCGGTTCACACCGTTCGCGGCCGTCGGCGTCGCCATACTCGGTGGTCTCTTCATCACCGCCGGCATGTTCGGGCCTGGTGGCACGACGCAGCGGTTGGGCACGCTGGCGCTCGGAGCGATCCTTGCCTTCGTCGCCGTGGCCATGGTCAGTCGCTACCTCATCCGTCCGATCGCCGGAGCGTTGGGGTGGCCGCTGCAGAAGCTCTCGCCGGTCAGCGGTCGACTCGCGCGCGACAACAGCATCCGCAACCCGGGGCGCACCGCCGCGACGGCGTCCGCCCTGATGATCGGCCTCGGGGTGGTCGTGTTCGTGGCCGTCTTCGCCCAGGGGCTCAAGAGCTCGTTCGTGGACGGTATCGACCGCATGGTGCGCGCGGACTACATCGTGCAGGGGCAGAACTTCATGGCGATCCCGTCCGACGTGGTGGGCAGGCTGCAGGCGGTGGGCGGCGTGCAAGGGGTCTCCGGACTGGACATCCAGCAGGTGCAGGTGGACAAGAAGCTGACCACCGTGAGCGCCGTCGACCCGGCCACGTTCGGTCCGCTCTGGCACTTCGACTGGCTCGGAGGCGGCAACGACGCACTGCTCAAGGAACTGGGGACCACCAAGGCCCTGGTCGAGCAGCAGACCGCGGGGACTCTCGGCCTCAAGACCGGTCAGAAGTTCAAGGTGACGACCGTCGACGGCAAGGAAGCGACGTTCACGGTCGCCGGCCAGTACAAGGACCCGATGCTGCTCAACGGCATCGTGATCACGAGCAGCGCGTACAGCCGCCTCTTCCCGCAGCCGCAACTCTTCATGGTGTTCGTCAAGGGAGACGCCGGGGCCGCCGGCGGCCAGCAGCTTGCGGACCTCAAGACGGCCCTGAAGGACGTGCCGACGGCGACGGTGCAGACCGTCGCCGAGTACAAGGACTCAGTGGTCAAACAGGTCAACCAGCTGCTCAACCTGTTGTACGGGCTGCTCGCCATGAGCGTCATCATCTCGATCTTCGGCATCGTCAACACGCTGGTCCTGGCGGTGTTCGAGCGTACGCGCGAGATCGGCCTGACGCGCGCCATCGGGATGTCCCGTCGGCAGGTGCGCGCCACGGTGCGCTACGAGAGCGTCATCACCTCGATCATCGGCGCGATCATGGGTATCTTCATCGGCATCGTCTTCGCCTGGGTGGTGACGACGCGCTTCGCCGGGCAGGGGATCACCTTCTCCATTCCCGGGACACAACTCGTCGTGTTCCTGGTCCTGGCGGTGATCGTCGGCGTGATCGCCGCCATCCTGCCGGCGCGCCGGGCGGCGAAGATCGACATCCTCGAGGCGATCCACTACGAGTGAGGGATCGCGCGCCTGCGCAGCGGCGCGCGCCCGCCCGGGAGAGCGAAGCCGGCCGGTGCTCGGGTATCATCTCCGGGCGCCGGCCGGAGGCGCCTCGAAGGGGTCATCCAGGTCCTCGAGGGCCAGTGCCGAAGTGGGCTCTCAGGCGCGCGCCGATGTCCAAGCGATCCGGAGCGCAAGGAGTACGACGTGACGACAGCTCCATTCGAACAGGGCCCGATCCGCCCGCCCAGCGAGGCGCACAGCCTGCTGGTCCGCGCGATCCGCAATTGCACGTGGAACCGCTGCACGTTCTGCCCCGTGTACAAGGGGACGAGGTCGTCCTTGCGGCCGGTCGAGGACGTGCTCGCGGACGTTGACGCCATGGCGGCGGCCGCGGAGGTGCTGCGTCGCCGCGGCGTCGCCGCGGTGCACGAGGGTCTGGTGCCGAGTGAGGCGTTTCAGGTCTCGCTCTTCTTGGGAGACGGAGCGCGCACGGTCTTCCTGCAGGATGCGGACCCGTGCGCGGTCAAACCGGAGAAGCTCGCGGCGGTCATCCGGCGCGTGCGCGAGCAGTTCCCGACGGTCGAGCGCGTGACCACGTACGGGCGCGCGAGCACGCTGGCGCGGCGCGCGCCCGAGGAACTGGCTCTACTGGCGGAGGCCGGCCTCACCCGGGTCCATCTCGGCCTCGAGTCGGGGGCGGACGAGGTCCTGATGGCGATCGACAAGGGCTGCAGCAGCGGGGATCTGATCGCCGCAGGGGAGAGGGTGCTGGGCGCCGGCCTCGAGCTCTGCTTCTACCTGATGCCGGGGCTTGGCGGTCGCGCGGCCGCGGCGGTGCACGTCGAGGGCTCCGCACGCGTGATCGGCGCGGTGGCGCAGGCCGCCCCCCCGGGCAACCCGTTGGTGGTGCGACTGCGCACGGCCGCGGTCGTCCCGAGCACGCCGCTCGGGGCGCGGGAGGCGGCGGGCGAGTTCGTCCTACCCGACGACGTGGAAGTCGCGCGGGAGGTGCGCGACCTGCTGGAGCAGTCGGGCGACGCCCGGTTCGAGCTGCGCTCCGACCACATGCTGAACCTCCTGCAGGAGCTCGAGGGGTCGCTGCCGCGAGATCGTGAGCGGCTCGTCGCGCTGCTCGACGAGTACCTCGGCTGGCCGCGCGAGGACCAGGCGCGCTTCGCGATCGGCGTGCGGCTCGGCCTCTTCCGGCGCCTCGACGACTACGGCGACGCGGTGCGCCGCCGCGCCCTCGAGCGGCAGTTCGACGGCTACGAGGAGCCGAGCGCCGACGAGCTGCTGTCGGCAGCGTCGGCGCTCCGCTCCCGCTACATCTGATCCGGGCAGCCGCCGGTCCGTACGCCGCCGCGCCCGTCGGCCACGGCCACCGCGTCATCCGCGGCGGCTTCGCTGCCCGCAGGCCCCAGGGCACCCGTCAGGTACCGCTGTACCGTAGGGCTGAGCGCCGCCACCAGCTCGTCCACCGTCGCCGAGGCCAGCGGCTCGATATGCCCGATATAGCGCATCACCGAGAGGCCTATGAACTGCGACCCGACCAGCGTCGCGCGCAGCTGCGCGTCGGGCACGCCGAGCGCCTCCGTGATGGGCCCGAAGACCTCGCGCACGAGCAGGTCGCGGGTCATGCCCATGGCCGCCTCGTTCGTCAGCGCCGAACGGAGCATGGCCATGAGGCGCAGGCGGGTCTCCGGAGGCTCCCACGACTCGAGGAACGTGCGCACCACGGTAGCGCCGAGCTGGTCCGGTCCCGCCGCCATGCCGCGCGCGTAGACCTCGCTGGGCCGCATGGGCAGCTCGAGGGCCTCGGCGAACAGCGCCGCCTTGGTGCCGAAGTAGTGGATGACGAGGGCGGGGTCCACGCCGGCCCGCCCGGCGATGTCGCGGATGGTCGCGCGGTCGTAGCCGTGCTCGGCGAACGAGGCCGTGGCGGCCCCCAGGATCTGCTCGCGCGTGGAGCACTCGCCCTGGCGCCGCCCGCTCCTGCGGCCGACGGCGCCGCCCGCCCCCGTTCTGCCGGGCTCGTCCGCCTTCATTCGTCCATCATCGGCGCACCGGCCTCGTCGGCCTCGGCGCGCCCGACGGCCTCGAGGCGCTCGGCGCGCGTCATGTCCTCGTGGCCTGCGTGTTCGCCGAGCCGCTTGCCGGTGAGGAGGGCCGGGCCGATCGCCAGCAGCGCCGCCAGGGCCGCCGCGTAGAACGGCCAGGTGAACGAGTCGGCGATGTCGTTGCGGTAGAGGGCGGCCACCATCACGTTGAGCTTGCGGAAGGTGGCCGCTCCGGACGCTCCTGGTGCCTGCGGCGACCCGGCCAGCGGGTCGGTGGTCATCTTCGCGGCGCCGCCGCTGCCGGCGGCGGCCTTGGCGTTCGTGATGAGCGTCTTGGTGTACGCGCCCTTCTCTGCAGGGCCGAGCTGCGGCTGTGTGGCGATGAGCCCGGCAGCCTGGCGCGTGGCGTGCTGCGCGTTTTGGGCCACCATGTGCGTGAAGATGGCGACCACGAGGGCGACTCCGACGGTGAAACCGATCTGGCGCATGGTGTTCAGCGAGCCCGAGCCCACGCCACGGACCTGCGGCGGCAGCGAGGCCATCGAGGCGGCCGAGAGGGTCGGCATCGCGAGGCCCATGCCGACGCCGAGGAAGACCACGCGCCACATGACGTCCCACAGCGTGGTGCCGCCGCCGAGCTGGGCCAGCAGGATGAGGCCGATGGCGAAGCACGCGGCTCCGGCCGCCGACGGCAGTCGGGGACCGATGCGGTCGTTCAGGCGCCCCGAGTTGGGGGCGACGACCAGCGCGACCACGGGCATGACGGTGATCGCCAAGGCCGCGCGCAGCTCGGAGTAGCCGAGCACCGAGACCAGGAAGAGCACGACCATCAGGAACGTTCCGCCCATCGCCAGGCCGATGAACATGATCGCCGTGTTGGCGGCGGTGAACGAGCGGATGCGCAGCAGATTGACGGGGAACATGGGCGACTTCGTGTGGGTCTCCCACCACATGAACAGCGGGAACGTCAACGCCGCGACGACGAACAGCGCGATGATGGCCGCCGACGTCCAGCCCCACGAGCCACCCTCCACGAGCCCCAGCGTCAGCGCGAAGAGGCCGACCCCGGAGATGAGCATGCCGGGGATGTCGATGCCGCCCTCGGCCTTCGCCCTGCGCACCGTCGGCGGGATGACCAGGGCGCAGACGACGACCGCGACGATGCCGATCGGGACGTTGACGAAGAAGATCCAGGACCAGTGGCCGTAGGTGATGAGCACGCCGCCGAGGGTGGGTCCGACGGCCGCGGCGGCGGTGCCGAGCGCCCCCCAGATGCCTACCGCCATGCCCTGCTGGCGCCGCGGGAAAGCGCCGAGGATGATGGGCAGCGAGATGGTGAGCAGCGCGGCGCCGCCCAGACCCTGGCCGGCGCGGAAGACGATCAGCCAGTCGACGGTCGGTGCGAAGCCGCAGAGCAACGAGAAGACCGTGAAGGTCACGAGCCCGAAGATGAACAGACGCTTCTGCCCGTAGCGGTCGCCGAGGCGCCCCATCGAGAGGAAGAACACGGCCAGCACCAGGCTGTAGGCGTTGAGCACCCAGGAGGCGTGCGAGACGGTGGTGCGCAGGTCGGTGATGATGGCCGGCATCGCGATGTTGACGATCGTCACGTCGAGCAGCCCCATGAACATGCCGATCGAGACGGCGAGGAGGATCCACCACTTGCGCGGGTGGCCCTGGTCCAGGTCGGGGCGCACGGCGGCGCCGGGGGCGATCTCGGTCACTGAGAGTTCCTTTCGGGTGTGGGCGAAGCTGGGCCTTGCCCAGCGAGCGCGAGGCGGACGAAGGTCTCTCAACGCCCGTTGAGTTCATCACGGGTCCCATTCATCCGTCAAGCGCGCCCGGGTCGTGCCGGGAGCCTCGCGCTCGCGTCGCTCATCCTCTGCACACTCCGAGGGTCACGAAGGTCTGCTGAATCAGCCACGACGAGTATGGGAGGCCTGCCGAAACAGCGCAGTTCAAGGCCCATTGCGTGCCGAAGCGGAAACGTCGGCGTCAGACCGGAAGATCCTGCGCTTGAGCCATAGGGCGTCGAGTGTTAGGTTTCGACCTTGCCCTGTCGCGCCGAGCCTGACGTCCGTGCGGCCGGGACCAGAAGCGAGCGGTCGTCCGCTCGCCTCTTGAGGAGGCGCACTGCACGACTGCTATCCGATACGTCGTCTGGCGCTGGCCGCCCTGCTCGCTCTGGGCGTGACGGCAAGCGTGCTCTGGGTGGCCTCCGCGCCGGCGAGCGCGCGTGCGGGGGGGCTCCAGGAGAACCGGGCCAAGGCCCACGAGCTCGCCACCGAGATCTCCTCGCTCGACGCCCAGATCAGCTCCGCCGTCACTCGCTACTCGCGCGCGACCAGGGCGCTGGAGGCGGTCCGCAGGCAGATCCAGGACAACCGCAGGCTCCAGCGTCTCGCGTACAAGGAGCTCGGCCTGGCTCGCGCCACCCTGGCAGCCCGGGCCGTGGCTCTGTACAAGCACCAGGACGCGAGCCCCATGGACGCTGTGTTCAACGCCGCCGATCTGAGCGACCTCGTCACGCAGTTGACCATGGTGCGCACCCTCGCCCGTTGCGACCGCGACGTGGTGCGCACCATCGAGACGACCAAGCGGGAGCTCTCGGACCGCGTGAAGACGCTGGCGTCCGACGAGCGCACGGCAGAGAAGCTCGTCGGCGCTTGCGAGGCCGAGCTGGGCACGATACGGGCAAGACTCGACGAGCGGCGCGCCGCCCTGGCCGGCGTGCGCTCTGACATACGCCGCCTCGCCACCGCAACCGCCACCGCGCAGGCTTCCTCCCAGCCTGCAGCGACGGTCGAGCCGCCCCAGCCGGGAGGCGGCGGATACGCCGGCTCTGGCCCCTGGTGGCCGCTCATCCAGAACGCGGCCGCGAGCAACGGCGTCAGCGCTCGCGGCATGTACCGTCTCATGATGGTCGAGTCCGGCGGCTCCGCCAGCGTTGTCGGCCCCGGCGGGTACTACGGCCTCTTCCAGTACGCGCCGACCACCTGGAAGGGCACCTGGAACCCATGGCGGTCGTCGAGCATCTCGGACGGCGCGGCGCAGATCAAGGCGACGGCTCTCGCCCTGCGGCAGGGGCGCGGCCACTCGTGGTGGGACCCGTCCTACACCTGGGCCTTCCAGGGAGACTAGGTCGCCTCCAGGGCTCGTCGGGGGTGTGGCGAAGCCGTACTGCTCGGCGGCGAGCCTGACCACCGCTTCCGCCTCACCACCCACGCGGCGCCGTGCCGGCGCCGTCCCTCGTGGGGTTGACGCGGCCTCATCATCCGTTAGACTTCGTGCGCTTATGCTCGAAAGTGCTCGGATTCACATGCCGACGAGCAGACGTGAGACCGCCCGTGCGAGCACGGGAACGGCCGGGCGCCGTGGGATGCGAACAGTGGGAGCCTCCGGCGCAGGATGGCAGAAGCGGGCAGTGAAGCGCCCGGTCGTCAAGTCTTCTCGTGCAGTCCGGACGCGCGTTGGGCGGGAGCGCGACCGCTCGTGACGCGCGCGTCCGGGACGCGTCGTGCGCGGTCTTCGTCTCGTCGGCGCCGGCGTTCGTGCCCGGACGAGGTCCGACGCTTGACACCTGATTGGGCGCGCCTATGATGTGTTCGACTTTGTTCGGTCTTGCCGGGCCGTGAGGCGTTACGTACTGGGGGAACTGCCATGTCGCCAGAAGTCCCGGAAGTCCACGAGATGATCCCCGCGGAGCGGCGCGCCCGCATCGTCGACCTCGTCAAGGAGCGGCGAGCGGTCAGGGTGTCGTCGCTCAGCGAAGACCTGGGCGTCTCGGGGATGACCATCCGCAGGGACCTCGAGCGTCTCGAGCTTGAGGGCGTCCTTGTGCGCACGCACGGCGGGGCAGTCCTCAAACGCCACATGGCCGAAGAGACACTCTACGTGGAGCGCGAGAGCGCGAGCGCGGAGGAGAAGCGTCGCATAGCCGCGGCCGCCGCAGCGCTCATCGAGCCGGGTGAGACCATCTTCCTCAGCTCGGGGACCACTGCGGCCCAGGTCATCCGCCACATCGACCCCTCACTCGAGGCGCGCATCGTCACGCACAACGTGGGCGCGATCCAGGAGGCCCGAGGGCTGCGCGTGGAGGTCGTCCTGGTCGGCGGCCTGTACCGGCCCCGCTCCAACGCCGTCAGCGGGCCGCTCGCGCTCGAGCACATCAGCCGCTTCCACGCCGGCAAGATGTTCATCGGCGTCGACGGCTTCGATCTCGAAGAGGGTCTCACGACGCCCACCATGGGGATGGCCGGCGTGGAGCGCGCCATGATCGCGCAGACCCGCGGAGAGGTCGTGGCGCTGGCCGACGCCTCCAAGATCGGTGTGGTCGCGGACGTCGTCATCTGCGGCCTCGACCAGGTAGATACGGTGCTCGTCGACGACGGCGCCGATGAGAACGTGCGCAACGAGCTCGTGCGGCTGGGAACGCGATGCATCGTCGTCTGAGTGCGCGGCCAGGGCTCGCGACAGGTAACGGCGGACGAAGCGAGGTCGAGTGGACGTAGCAAAGGCGAACCAGCTCTTCGAGATGACGGCGCGTCTGGCCGAGGACGCCGCCACTCTGCGCGACGCTCTTCAGGCCGAGTTCCTCAGCAGCCAGCTCGCCGAGGTGGTCGCGAGCGACTACGACCTCGGCGAGGTGCTCCGCGTCGAGCAGATCCTCGGCGGCTACACCAATCTCAGCTTCGCCGTCGTCGTCGCGACGCCGCAGGGCGAGCGCAAGTACTTCGTGCGCAAGTACAACCGGGTGAACACCGAGCGCGAGGTGCAGTTCGAGCACGCGCTGGTCAACCACATCAGCGGCAAGGGCTTCCACATCGCCGCGCAGGTGTTTCCCAGCAAGAGCGGCGTCACCTACGTGTCGCGCGAGGAGACCATCGCCGGCGAGCGCGTCCCCCGGCTGTTCGCCGTCTACGAGATGCTCGAGGGCGAAGACAAGTACACGTGGATCAGCAACCGTTTGACCGACAAGGAGTTCGCGAGCGGAGCCCGTGTGCTTGCCCAGTTCCACGCCCTCGCTCACGACTTCGACCCCGGCGACCTCGCTCGCGAGCAGCCGCCGATCATGGACTTCGCGCGCCGGTTCCCCGATATCTTCGCCGCCTACGCCGCCCAGTCACGGGGCACCGAGTTCGATCAGTTCTACCTCGAGAAGCTGCCGGCGATCCTCGAATCCGTCCGTCTCGGCATCGCGATGGAGGATGATCTGCGCGGCATGCCGCGCGTCCCCGTCCACTGCGACTACCACCCCGGCAACCTGAAGTGGGTCGACGAACAGGGTGTCGGCCTGTTCGACTTCGATTGGTCGAAGCTCGACTACCGGCTCTTCGACGTGGCGCAGGGCATCGTCTACTTCTGCAGCTCGTGGGAGGGCCCGGACGACGGCGACGTCCGGCTCGACAAGGCCGCCATCTTCCTTCATGCCTATCAGGGCGAGGCCGCGCGCTTCGCCGTCCCCGGCCCGCTCGGCGCCGAGGAACTCGCCCTGCTGCCGCGCATGGTCGCCAACGCCAATCTCTACATCCTCAACTGGGACCTGATGGCCTACTACGAGGACCCGAGCGCCGACGTCGTCGAGTACTTGATGTACCTGGGCCATCAGGTGCACTTCATGGAGTACATCGAGGCGCACCAGGACGAGCTCGCCCACATCGCAGAGGAGGCATGACCGCATGAGGTTCGTCGAGCTGCTCACAGAAGCTGAGGTCCGCCGCACGCACGAGGCCTCGCTCGAGGTGCTCGAGACGGTGGGCATCCTCGCCCACTTCGCGCCCGCACGCGAGGTCTTCAAGAGGCACGGCTGCACCGTGGACGACGAGACCGGGCTGGTGCGCTTCCCGGCGGCGGTCGTCGAGAAGTACCGCAAGATGGCGCCGCCGAGCTTCACGTTCCGCGGCCGCGACCCGCAGTACGACCGCACCATCCCCGGCGACGGCCCCATCGTCGTCACCGGTTCGTCGGCGCCCAACGTGGTCGATCCGGTCAGCGGCGTCGAGCGCCGCGCCACCTCGTCCGACATCGCCAACATCGCGCACCTCATCAACGAGCTCCCTGGGTTCGACGTGTTCAGCATCTCCACGCTGGCCGCCGACGCGCCCGAGGGGCAGTTCAGCCTGAGCCGGTTCTATCCGGCACTCAAGAACTGCCTCAAGCCCGTGCGCAGCAACACGCCCAACATGGGCGACTTACACCAGGTCGTCGCGCTGGGCGAGCTCATCGCCGGCGGCAGGGATGCCTACGCCGAGCGGCCGATCATCAACCATCACTACTGCCCGATGGTCAGCCCGCTGGCGATGGACGTGGACTCGACCGAGGCCGTGATGTGGCTGACCGAGCGCGGTCTGCCGGTGTACACGACCGTCGTGCCCAACGCCGGCCTCACCTCGCCCATGACGCTGATGGGCACGCTCGTCGTGGGGAACGCCGAGTTCCTCGCCATCACCGTGTTCCAGCAGATGGTCAAGGAAGGGACGCCGATCATCTATGCGAGCCTTCCGACCGTGGCCGACATGCGCACCGGCGCCTACGCCCCCGGCGCCATAGAGACGGGCATGCTGCTCGCGGCGCAGGCGCAGTTGGCGCGCTTCTACGGCGTGCCCTCGGGCGGCTACATCGGTCTTACCAACTCGCACTCCGACGACGCCCAAGCGGGCTTCGAGACGGGCATGAACACCGTCCTCGGCGTCTCCGCCGGCGCCACGCTGCTCAACATGGGCGGCCTCTTCAGCTCACTCATGGCCTTCGACTTCGCCAAGGCCGTGGTCGACAACGAGATCGCGCTCATGGACAAGCGCGCCTACCGCGGACTCGAGTTCAGCGAGGAGAACCTCGCCCTGGACGAGATCGCCGCGGTGGGTCCGGGCGGCAGCTACATGGGCCGCAAGCACACCAAGGCGCGCATGAAGACCACGGCCGTCCTGCCCAAGCTGGCCAACCGCGACATGCGCCAGCAATGGGAGGACGCCGGGCGCCCGGCCATCCACGACCGTGCGCTCGCCGAGGCGCGCCGCATCCTGGCTCAGCCCAACGAGGCGGTCTGGGACGGCGAGCTCGACGCGAAGATCAGAGAGCACTTCGCCGGCCTCGTCGCCGGCGACGCGACACCGCTGGAGGGCTGACACGAAGTACTGAGACGACGTCCTCACGCGTGACGCGGCCGCCGGAGAGCGGCCGGGCAACGTTCAACCGGATCAAGGGGTGCATTCCATGGCGGACGCAGACCATTTCGACAAACTGAAGCAGTCGATCATCGACCAGGACGAGGACGCCGTCCTCGCCGCCGTCAACGCCGCGCTCGACGACGGCGTCGAGGCGAAGGCGATCATCGACCAGGGGCTTCTTCCCGGCCTCAACGTGATCGGCGAGCAGTTCGAGTGCGAGGACATCTTCCTCCCCGAGCTCATGCAGGCCGCCCTCGCCTTCCAGGCGGCGATGGTGATCCTCGAGCCGAAGATCAAGGAGCAGGGCGCAGGGGGTGAGAAGAAGGGCAAGATCGTCCTCGGTACCGTCAAGGGCGACCTCCACTCGATCGGCAAGAACATCCTCAAGCTTCTCTACGAGACCTCGGGCTTCGAGGTGTGGGACCTGGGCATCGACGTCGACCTGTTCCAGTTCGTCGACAAGGCCAAGGAAGTCGACGCCGACATCATCGCCATGTCGGCGCTTCTCACCACGACGCTGGTGGGACAGAGGGACGTCATCGAGGCGCTCAAGGACCAGGGCCAGCGCGACAACTTCAAGGTCATCATCGGCGGCGGCGCGACCACCAAGGAGTGGGCCGACACCATCGGCGCCGACGGCTGGGCGGCCACGGCGTATGACGCTGTGACCCTGTCCACCAAGCTGGTCTCCTGACCCCCTGCCCGACGGCCACGACGAAGACGAGGAGTACGACATGATCGACCTTATCGAGGTGTTCGATCGCGCCGAGACCGGCCCGCTCACCTCAGAGACCGACTACTACATGAAGCGCTATGTCCCCAAGCTCGCCGAGGTGATCGCACGCCACAAGGTGAAGTGGGACAAAGAGACCATCATCAACAGCGACGACGCGCTGACCGACGCGGTGTTCGAGGCGGCCGTCGACCTCATCGCCGAGGCCGGTGCCTACTGCCCCGAGACCAACCGTGTGATGCAGTTCACGCGTGACGAGATCGTCGTCGCCTGCCAGGAGTGCCCCAAGGAGACCACCTTCGGCGAGCGTCGCGAGCAGAAGGTCATGCGCGGCCGTCGCCCGGACACGACCGACGATCGTCCGTGGGTGCACGTCGGCGGCGGCATCTACACGACCGACGAGCAGGTCTTCGTCGACACCGTCGAGAAGATGGCGTCGTTCAACATCGTCGACTCCGTCAGCGTCCCGTCGATCCTGCATCTGCGCGGCAAGGACTCCCGCGTGCGCTCGCCGCAGGAGATCCTCTCCGCCTGCAAGACCGTGCGTCTGGCGCGTGAGGGCATCCGCCGCTCCGGCCGCGCCGGCCTGCCGATCATCAACGGCATCTCCGCGGCCTCCCAGCCGGCATCGATGTTCGCCGCCACCTATCCCGAGTTCGGGCTGCGCCCGAGCGACGGCTTCCTGATCGATTTCCTCTCCGAGATGGTCGTCGGATACGAGGCGCTGCAGAAGGTCGCCTTCTACAACAGCATCAGCGCCAACATCGGCTCCACGTCGACGCCGCTCTTCGGCGGCTACGCCGGCGGCGCCGAGGGCGTGGCGGTGACGGCCACCGCGTACATGATCATGGGCAACCTGATCTTCCGCGGCAGCTACCACTACAACGCCCCGCTGCACAGCAAGCTGCATCTCTCGTCCACCAAGCCGCTGATCTGGGCGATCGCCATGTCGAACGCCGCCATCGGCCGCAACATGGGCTATCCCATGGTCAACCTGCCCTACCTGGGCGGCGGCTCGGGCACCAAGCAGTACCATTACGAAATGGCCTGCTATATGCTCGCCGTCGTGACGTCTGGTGGAAACGTCTTCTCGGGTCACCCTGCTATGGCGGTCCAGTCGGACTCGCTGGTCCCCGACGACCACAAGTTCCACGCCGAGATCGGCCTCGCCGCCTCGGATCTCACGCGCGCCGAGGCCGAGCCCATCGCCCAGAAGCTCTTCCCGCTCTTCGGCGACAAGCTCAAGGACCCGGACAAGGGACTCACGTTCCAGGAGGTCTACGACAGCAAGACCAAACGGATCGTGAACGCGGACTACCAGAAGGCCATGGACGAGGTCCGCGAGGAGCTCGCCGGCATGGGTCTCGAGGTCCCCGTTTCGTGAGCTTCGTTCTCCCAGCTCGGTTCGTCGGCGCCGTCCCCGCCCAGTCGGGGGCGGCGACGGGACATGCCCGGCGCGCGAGAGGCGCCTCTTCGACAACGCCGACACGCGCGCGGCCGCCGCGCCGCCCGTAACGAAAGGCAGGACGAATGGGAGAGCAGGCCCACCTCACGCCCGAGGACATCATCGGCCGCATCGCCGACTGGAAGGGTCACGACGTGCGCACCGAGGAACTCGGCGGCGGCATCACCAACCACAACTACATCGTGTGGGTCGACGGCGGCCCTGAAAAGGGCGGCAAGAAGTACGTCATGCGCGTGCCCGGCATCGGCACCGACATGTTCATCGACCGGGACGTCGAGCGCGACTGCATGATCCAGGCGGCCGCAGCCGGCGTCGGTCCCGCGGTCGCCTATCAGATCGACCCGGAGGGCGCTCTGGTCATCGACTTCGTCGAGGGCGAGATCCTGCACCCCGAGACGATGGCCGGCCATCCCGAGCGCATCAAGCAGGCGGTCGAGACGGTCAAGGTGTTCCATAGGGCCTGCACGTTCAAGTCCGATATCCATCTCTTCGACATGCTCCGTAAGTACACCAAGATCGCGCGGGACATCAACGCGCCGATGCCGGAGCGGCTCGAGGCGATGCTGGTGGCGATGGAGGACGTGGAGACGGCGACGCAACGCAACCCGGTCCCGGCCGTCGCCTGCCACAACGATCTCCTCTCCGAGAACTTCATCATCGATGCCGACGGCAAGATGTGGATCATCGACTGGGAGTACGGGGGCATGACCGATCCGTACTTCGACCTCGGCGACTACGTCATGGAGCATCCCTTCTCCCGCGACGAGGAGCGCCTGATCGTCGAGACATACTGCGGCGAGATGGACGAGCGCTTCTTTGGTCGACTGATGCTCTACAAGGCCCTCTCGGCCGTCTGGTGGGCCGTGTGGGCGATGATCCAGCACACGGTCTCGCAGATCGACTTCGACTATATGGAATGGGGTCTGGAGCGCGTCGCGCGCGCCGAGAAGGTCGTGAACGACCCCGACTACCAGCAGTGGCTGGCGGCTCAGTGAAAAGGCGACCCGCGTACGCGGCGAAAGGGGGTACGGCGTGAAGGTAAGGCTCTTCTTCGCCACGGACGTCCACGGTTCGGAGGTCTGCTGGCGCAAGTTCATCAATTCGGCCGCCCACTATGAGGCGGACGTCCTCATCCTCGGCGGCGACATGACCGGCAAGGCGATCGTGCCGATCACGCAGACGGCGCCCGAGCAGTGGCGCTATCACATGCTCGACATCACGCACGAGGTGCAGGGCGCCGACGAGCTCGCCAAGGCGGAGCGCCTCATCCGTGATCACGGCTATTACCCCGTGACGCTGACGCCCGAGGAGCGTGAGGAATACACGAAAGACGAGGACAAGCTCGAGGAGTTGTTCCACGAGCAGATGCGCAGGACCGTGGAGAGCTGGGTCGAGTGGGCTGACGCCAAGCTCGAGGGCAGCAAGATCCAGTGTATCGTCTGCCCCGGCAACGACGACCGCGAGGACATCGACGAGATCCTCGCGACCGCCAAGCACATCACGGTCGGCGAGGGCAACGTGCTCGACCTCCCCGAGGGCTATCAGCTGGCTTCGAGCGGCTGGACCAACCTGACGCCTTGGGACACCCCGCGCGAGGAAGACGAGCCCAAGCTCAAGCAGCGCATCCTGGACATCGTGAAGCACGTGACCGTGCCGCCCGAGCGTCTCGTGCTCGGCCTGCACGCCCCGCCGTACGACACGCAGCTCGACGTGGCCCCGAAGATCGACTGGGAGACGCTCACCGTCCAAGGTCAGGACTCGGCCCATGTCGGCTCCACCGCCGTCAGGGAGGTGATCGAAGAGGTCCAGCCCATCCTGTCGCTGCACGGGCACATCCATGAGAGCCGCGCTGCCGTGCGCATCGGCCGCACGCTCGCCATCAATCCCGGCAGCTCCTACACGGAAGGCATGGTCTCGGGCTGCGTCGTGGACCTCGATGGCAAGAGCAAGCTCAAGCGGTACAGGTTGACGTCCGGGTGAGGGCACCCGGACGTGATGGAGGGCTTCGGAGGCGCGTCATGCGTCGTTCGGGCGGTACTGACAAAAGGGGGACTTAGCTGATGGCAACCGACGCTAGCAAGCCAGCAGAACAGACGCTGTTCGTCCGCAAGGCGAGCGGCCTGGTCAAGGGCTGGTCGACAGGCGATGGGTTCCGGTACTCGTTCTTCTCCACGAACATCTTCCTCGGGATCTGGGGCTTTCTCTACGCAGTGTTCATCCCGGGCGGGAGCGTGTTCTGGAGCATCATCATCACGACGATCTTCGTGCTGCTCGAGGTCGTGGTCTACGCAGGATTGATCTCGGCGATGCCGCGAGCAGGCGGCGACTACATCTGGCAATCGCGCGTGTTCCACAGCTCGATCGGCTTCGTCTTCGGGGCGACCGGCTGGTGGTTCATCCTGTGGCTCTGGATCCCGATCTACGCCGCCTTGTGTGTCAACTCGTTCATCAAGCCGATCCTGCGTATCCTCGGCGCCGGCGGCGCCGCCGACTGGCTCACCACCAACAACGGCGTCTTCGTCGCGTCGCTCGCCACGATCGCCCTGGCGACCTACCTCGTCGCCGTCGGCATGAAGGCCTACGCCAACTTCCAGAAGTGGGCCCTCTGGATCGGTCTCGCGGGCTGCGCCGTGGCTGCGATCCTTCTGATCGTGACCTCGAAGGCCAGCTTCATCAGCGCCTTCAACCGCGAGATGTTCGACCTCTACGGCGCCAAGGACGCGTACCAGTCCACGATCACGAACGCCGGAGAGGGCATGCCGTCGTCGATGTTCGCAGGCAGCTTGAAGGACACGTTCAAGCTCATTCCGGTCATGGCCTTCTGGCTCCTCTGGCCGGTGTGGGGCGCCACGCTGTACGGCGAGGTCCGCGGCGCCAAGGACTTCCGCAAGAACATCTACCAGATGGCGGGCGGCCTTCTGGCCGCGGTAGCCATCGTCGTCGTCTTCCTGCTCCTCGTCACCAAGACGATGGGCTGGGCCTTCTTCGAGGCCAGCGCCAACGGCTACATGGGCGCCCTGTACGCATACATCGACCCCGCGGTGCTCCCGGCCGGCAGCGACTACCTCTCGCCGACGGCCATGACCGCCTGGATCGTCAACAACAGCGCCTTCCAGGTCATCCTCATCGCCGTGATCTCCCTGATCGTGTTCGGCTGGTGGGGCACGGTGTTCCTGAGCTCGACGCGCATGATCTTCGCGTCGGCGTTCGACCGCATCCTGCCTGAGAGCGTCGCCAAGGTGACTTCGGGCGGAGTGCCCGTCAACGCTCTGCTGCTCATGGCCATCCCGTCGGTCATCGTGTCGGCCTTCTACGCCTATCAGCCTTCGTTCGTGCAGCTCACGTACGACGCCACGTTGGTGATCGCGGCCATGTTCTTCGTCACCGGCCTCGCGTTCGTGTTCATGCCGTGGCGCGCCAAGGCCATCTGGCAGAACTCGGCGCTGCCCAAGGGCCCGATCCTCCCGATCATCGGGATCATCTACGTGCTCTTCATGGGCTTCAACCTCTGGCTCTGGTTCTACGACAAGGACAACATCTACGGCGTCGGCTACAAGAACAAGAACTCCATGATCTTCATGGGCATCCTGTACGCGGCCGCCATCGTCATCTGGATCATCGCCTGGGCGATCCGCAAGCGGCAGGGCATGGCCCTCGAGGCCGTCGCCAAGGAGATCCCGGTCGAGTAAGCGAGCGGTTCGCCGAAGC
Source organism: uncultured Thermoleophilia bacterium (assembly GCA_963762125.1). GTDB lineage: Bacteria > Actinomycetota > Thermoleophilia > UBA2241 > UBA2241 > CAIXSE01. Next base: position 185,406 of record CAVXJO010000009.1, on the reverse strand, counting down.
GGCGAAGTACTACCGGCGCCGGCGGCGGCCCACGGGGCCGCCGCCGGCGCTACCCACGAAGACGCACACACAGACAAGACAGGACAAACCCCCGGGACGGCCTGGGACTTCTGATCAGCGACACAGCGGAGGCCGTATAGATGAAGATAATGACGAGAATGGGTGACTCCTCGAACGTGGAGCTCACCAAAGACGAGCTGCGCACGGAGTTCATCACGGGCTCCGAAGAGGCGGCGAAGAAGGCCAAGATCCCGGTCCTCACCGAGAACGAGATCGACTACCTGGTCGACATGTTCGCGGCGCCGACGCGCATCTGGGGCGTCCAGCGGGGCAACGAAGTGGTCATGACCAAGGACGGCTGCGTCAACGCGCTCAACTCCTCGCGCATGTCGAGCGGCGTGGTCGCTCCGGTCAACCGTGAGGTAGGCGTGCGCCTCTTCGAGTCGATGCTCGGCTTCGACTCCATGGAGATCTCGCACAACGACTACTCGGTGAAGCCGCAGCGGTTCCTCAAGGCGCTCGAGATGCTGCACGTCGAGCTGCTCATGGAGACGACGATCTTCCCGCTCCTCTACGGGTTCATGCCGAACCTCGGGCTGTACTACCGCCCGGACGGCTCGTTCGAGAACCCGAGCGACCTCATGCCGATCGGCAAGATCGACGAGGCCCGCAAGACGCAGGAAGAGGCCGGCAAAGCCTGCCTCGAGGACTGCATCGAGATGAGCGACTGCATGGTCGAGATGGGCGCCGACGGCATCGACTTCGACACCGTCGCGTCCACCGGCGACGCCGAGTTCTACCGCGTGCTGCAGGCCTGCGACCACGTGGCCAACGAGACCGGCCTGCCGGTCGAGATCGGCATGTCGGCCGAGATGGTCCTGGGCTTCCACGGCCAGCTCGAGTACAACGGCAAGCGCCTCGCCGGCATGTGGCCGCACGAGCAGCTGCAGGTCTGCGAAGAGGCCGGCTGCGCCATCTTCGGGCCCGTCTCCAACACCAACACCCGGAAGACCGTGCCGTGGAACCTCGGCAAGGCGCTCACCTTCGTGAAGGCCTGCACCGAGATCGCCAAGATCCCCGTCCACCCGAACGTGGGCATGGGCGTCGGCGGCGTGCCGATGTTCGAGACACCGGCCGTCGACGTCGTGACGCGCTGCAGCGCCGCGATGATCGAGATCGGCCACGCCGACGGGTTGTAGGTGGGTACTGGTGACCCCGCCGGCATGCACATGGCGCATCTGCTGGCCTCGTCGATGGGTGGGATCCGGGCCGCCGGAGATCTGGTGGCAAGGATGCAGCTCAGCAAGAAGATGAGGATCACGGAAGCCAAGCAGTACGTCGCCGACAAGCTCCACGTGACGCCGTTCGACCTGTCCGATCCGACCATGATGCGAGGTCTCAGGGAAGAACTCGACATCGGGACGATCACGGGTGTGCCTGGCATCGCCAAGGGTCTTGCCGCCAAGGCACGTATCAGCCAGCTGCTCGACATCGAGATCAACAGCGTCGAGCAGTTCAAGAACAAGACCGGACTGCACTACTGAGTCTGTGAGGAGGGCCGGCCGGCCGCGTCAGCGGCCGGCCGGCCCTGCCCCTTCCCCCGCATGCGAGGACGGCTGTGGACCAGGAGCGCCGAGAGCTCGTCATGTTCGATTTCGACGGTGTGATCGTCGACTCGCTCGACGTCTTCGGCACAGCGTTCATCGACGCCTGCACCGCGGCCGGCGTGCCCGGTTTCGGCACGCCGGACGACCTGCTGGCGGTCATGGAAGACAACTTCTACGCCGGCATGCGCGCGCGCGGTGTGGACGACGAGCGCGTCGCGGAAGTGTTGCGTCGGGTCGGCGAAGCGCTGGTCCGCGCCCGGCACTGGCTCAAGCCGTTCCCCCTCGTGCCGCAGGTGCTCGAGGACCTCGCCGACGCGCGCACGGTGGTCATCGTTACGTCGAGTCCCACGGAGGTCGTGGAGGGCTGGCTGCGGACGCACGAGGTCCACGGTGTGGCCGAGGTGGCCGGTGCCGAGACGGCGCGCAGCAAGGTGGAGAAGATCCACGCGCTCCTGGCCCGGTTCCCCGGGCAGGAGGTCTATTGGTACGTCGGCGACACTGCCGGCGACATCCGTGAGGCGCGCGAGGCGGGAGTGAAGCCGCTCGGCGTGGCGTGGGGCTGGCACGAGCCGGAGATGCTCATCGAGGCCGGCGCGGAGCGCGTCGCCGCGGCGCCGGCGGAACTGCTGACGATCATCGCGCCGGAGTTGACCGGCGACTTCTTCGGCGCCGGCTGACGCCGGTCAGCCGCCTTCTTCGTCTTCCTCGGGCAACGGCCTTCCGTCCGGCCCCAGCCCCATCTCGCGCCAGACCCTGCGCTGCCGCGCCCGCAGCGGGACCGTGGCGGCCCACAGGACGGTCAAGAAGGCGGCCATCGCCACGGCCCAGAGGAGCGTCGTCCTGACGCCGCTCGACCACAAGAGAAGGGCGACGAAGAGCGCCGTGAAGGCGAGGGCGGCGATGCGCAGGTACAGCACAGCCGCCGCCCTCAGCGGTGGCGCGGCGAGCGGAAGGCCGCCAGGTCACCGGGCCGAGGTGTCGCGTCGCTCGCATCATGAGCCGCGGTGACCGTCGCGCGCCAGATCCCTGCGGTCCCATCGGTCCCGGCCGCGTCCCTCTGCCCACGCAAGCCGTACCTGCCCTGACCCAGATCGGCCACGATCGGGGAGTAAGCGATGCGATTGTTGAAGCTCGAGGGCTTCATGCCGGCGGCCCGGCAGGCGCGCTCGAGCTCGTGCCGGTCGGCCTCGCCGCCGGCATCCGCGAGTACGCGCAGCAGGGTGAGCTCCGTGGTCTCGAGGACGTCCTCGGGCCGCCGCCGTCGGTCTGCGACCACAAGGTCGCCGGTGACGCTGACACCGGGGAGCCGCGCACAGAGCTCCGCCAGGATGTACTCGGGCATCACGAACTCGCGCATGCGCTCGTCCCGGCGGATGCCCGCGTGCAGGTCATGGAGCTGCACCGCGCCGGTGACGCTGAGCACCTTGACGACCCGTGACACCACAGCGTTTTTGGCGACCGCGGGCAGGAAGAACCAGCCGGTGCGCCGCTCGAGCCAGGCGAAGTCGGCGGGTTCGGAGACGACCGCCGTGACGAACTCGTCGTCGACCCAGACCGCGAGCTCCGCGGCGACGCGGCCCGTCACCTCCGCGATGCGCCCCGCGCCGGCGCGGCGCACGATGGCGCGGGCCGCGTCGACGACGGCGGCGATGACCGCCGTTGTGTCGCCGGCCGGGTCAGGCGGGTCGGGCAGGACCACGCGGACGCCCCTGACCGTCTCGAGGCTGAAGGTGGGGTCGCGGCGCAGGACGTCGGCGGCCGAGAGCAGGCCCGCCGGGTCGAACGGCTGCGCGGCAATGTGCTCGTCGGCGAGCCGGCGAGCCAGATCGTGTGCCGTCGTGGGCGCCGCGTGCGCGGCGAGGACGAGCGCGTGCTCGAGCGCCGGGGCCTGCACCTGCTCCCGGCGCAGCCGTTGCGAAAGCCGTTCGCACAGCTGACGCACCCGCTCTCTGGTGATGTCGCCGAGCTCGCGGCCGGTGACCTCGAGCGTGGCTCCGCCACGCCCGTCCCAACCCCAGTGACGCACGGCGAGCTGCGCCGTGCGGCCTGGTTCGGCGCGGTCGGCTATCGCGGCCAGTTCGGCCTCGAGGGGATGCTGGTACAGCTCCACGGGGGACTCCACTCCACGCTGCTCGCTTGGGCAAAGGATACACCAGGCGGCCGCGACGGACGTGAGGGCCGCCGGCGCGACGGCGCCCGGACGGTCGACGTCAAGAACAGAGAACGGCCCCTGCCACTGCCGCGACCAACCGGCCTGCACTATGATGTGGCGGACCGACAAGCTCGCGCCTGAGGGGAGCTCGATGGCCGACAAGCAGAAGGACAAGAAGAAGGCCGACGGTCTCGAGAAGAGCGGGCCGCTCCCGGACATGAGCACGCCGCCGGCCGAGAAGACCACCGGCCATCACAAGAAGCTGGACCGGGAGACGTACGAGGGCGAGCTCGATAAGCTCCAGGTCGAACTCGTGCGGCTGCAGGAGTGGATCAAGCACGCCGGGCTGCGCGTCGCGGTGATCTTCGAGGGCCGTGACGCCGCCGGCAAGGGCGGCACCATCAAGCGGGTCACCGAGCACCTCAACCCGCGCGTCGTGCGCATCGCCGCGCTCGCCACGCCGACCGAGCGCGAGCGCACGGAGTGGTACTTCCAGCGCTACGTGCCGCACCTGCCCGCCTCCGGGGAGATGGTCCTGTTCGACCGCTCCTGGTACAACCGCCCCGGCGTCGAGCGGGTGATGGGATTCTGCTCCGAGGACGAGGTCTGGGAGTTCTTCCGCACCTGCCCCGAGTTCGAGCGCATGCTCATCCGCAGCGGCGTCATCCTCCTGAAATACTGGTTCAGCGTGAGCGACGAGGAGCAGGAGAAGCGCTTCCAGGCACGGCTGAAGGACCCGCTCAAGGTCTGGAAGCTCAGCCCGATGGACCTCGAGAGCCGCATGCGCTGGGTGGAGTACTCACAAGCCAAGGACGAGATGTTCGCGTACACGGACACCAAGGACTCGCCCTGGTGGGTGGTCAACGCCGACGACAAGCGCCGCGCGAGGCTCAACATGATCCACCACCTGCTCGACCAGATCCCCTACGAGGACGTCACCCACCACGACCTCAAGCTGGACGAGCGACCGGCAGACACCGGCTACGTGCGGCCGCCGATCGACAGCCAGACGTTCGTGCCCGAGCTGTACTGACGGCGGCCGGCGAGCGAGCGCGCCGCCGCTCGCGCGTCAGCGCACCCTGACGGTCGTGTGCGCCCGGCTCGCCTCGCGGTTGCGTCCGAGGTCGACGGCGCGGTAGGTCACCGTGTAGACGCCGCGCGAGGCCGGCTTCCACTTGATGCTGAGCGCCGTGCTGACGCGCCGCCAGCCGGGATGGCCCGAGGCGACGCGACGGCCGCGGGCGTCGGTGATGGTGTAGCGCACGTCGACCTTGGCGCTGTACGGGTCGGTGGCCTTGAAACCGAGCTTGACGGCGACGCCGCGCCTCGTCGCCTTGCCCTTTGCAGCGTAGAGCCGCGGGCGGTAGAGGTCGACGACCAAGCCCTTGCGCACACTGCTCTCTCCGTTGGCCGAGACGGCGGTGACGGTGAACGTGGGCCGGGAGCTGGCGACATACTCGCCGGAGTCGTCGCGACCGTCCCAGGTCGCGGAGCGGACGCCGGGGTCAAGGTAGCCCAGCGCCAGGGTGCGCACGACTTCGTCGCCGGCCAGGATCCGCACGGTCACGGTGGCTCGGTGCGTCAGCGTGAATCCCAGCTTGGTGGCATCGCGGACTCCGTTGCCGTCGGGTGAGATCGTGACCGGAGTGGCGCGCGGCTGCGCGAGCGTCTTGTCGAGCGTGACCTTGATGCCCTGACGGGCGATGTTGCCCGCCGCGTCGCGGCGCTCAACGTCGAAGCGATAGAGGCCCTCGGGCGCCGCGACGAGGCCGCCACCGGAGCTGACGCGGCCGTCCCAGGTGACGGAGTAGGAGCGGACCTTCCGGGCGCGCCAGCCGTGGAGCCAGCGCACGACGGCGCCGTCGGTGTCGAGGATCCCGACGCGGACGCTGCAGGCTTCGGCGGGGCTGTAGGCGACGGAGGTCGTCTCCGTCTGGCCGTCGCCGTTCGGGCTGAAGGAGGAGGGTGAGACGGCGGCGTTCGCGAGGCGCGGCGCCGTCGTGTCGACGGTGATCTGCGCCGTCGCCGTCGTCGCGTCGCCGCCGGCCGGCGTGGCCGCGAGCTCCGCCGTGTAGACGCCGTCCGCGACGCCGGAACCGCCCGACGTGCCGTCCCAGGTCACAGAGGCCGCGGCGCTCTCGCCGTTCCAGGAGGCGACGGTCTGGCCCGCCTGGTTCTTGACCGCGAGCACCCAGTCGGCGACGGTCGTGATGCCCACGTCCAGATCGGTGGCGTCGAGGACACCGTCGCCGTTCGGGCTGATGAGCGTGTTGCTCGCGCCCAGCGAGGCCGAGACCGCGGATCCCATGCGCCGTGCCACGTTGGCGCGGATCTGCGGCAGGAGGGCGTAAAAGGCGTCACCCGGGCACTCCGTGTAGTTGGCCTCGCGGTGGCCGGCGATGACCGGGAACGTCACCGCGGCGCCGAGCTTGTACTTGTCGTTGAGGCCGCAGGTCAGCTGTGCCGTGCCTCGCGCGTCGAGGCCACCGAGAGAGAGCTTCCAGGCCAGGAGTCGTTCGAGTGCGTTCACGGTCACGGCCGGTGGGGCCTCGTCGGTGAACGTCCCCAGGACCGAGATCCCGGTGCTGTGCGTGTTGAACCCGCCGGCCTGGGCGCCGATCACGCCACGCGTGACGCCCCCGTACCTGCCCTCGTAGATGGCGCCGAAGCGGTCGACGAGGAAGTTGTAGCCGATGTCGCTCCAGCCGAGGCTCTTGGTGTGGTACGCGTAGATGGCGCGCACGATCCCGGGAGCGTCGGCCGGGGCGTAGTCGTTGCCGCTCGCGGTGTGGTGTACGAACGCCATGCGGACGCCCGCGTACGAGGGGGAGCCGCTCCGTAGTTTCTCGTCGGCGCCCCACGCGGCCCGGGTCACGATGACCGGCGCGGAGGACGCCGCGTCGGCCGGCTGGGTGACGCCGATGCCGGCGACGGTTGCGGCGAGCTTCCTGATCGTCCCGGTGACCCGGGCGGCGACGCTTGCGTCTCCGGTCGGGTCGATGGCGACGAGCCGGACGCCGGACAGGGTGGCGGGGCCGTGCCCGCCGCCTCGCGAGGCCGAGACCTGCACGTACCGCCCGATCCCTGTCCAGATCGGATCGGTGAACGCCTGCGCCACGCCTCTCTCGTCGACGACCTCGAGCGGAGCCTCGTACCAGCTGCCCCAGGCGCCGCCGTCGGCGCTCGTGCGCAAGCGGATGTCGATCGCACCGGCGGGTGGGACGTCGCAGATGACGGCGGCCATGGTGAACTGCATGCCAGCGTCCAGCGTCACGGGCGCGGCGGCGCCTCGCATGCCGGGTGCATCCACATGCAACTTGTCGCCCCCCGGGACCCGGAGCGTGTGCAGGCGCACGGCCGGCGCCCGCATCCACCCGGCGGCCGCCCCGCTCGCTCGCGGGGCGATCCAGACGGCGAGGCAGAGCGCGGCCAGCGCGATGGTGATCGCGGCGAGCACCCGCGCCGCGTGTCGCCGAGCCCTCATAGATGTAGTCGTCCGGTCGATGTCGGTCTCCGCCTCGTCCATGTCGCCCGTCCACCTAACGCCGGGGTTGCGTCGACCCTAGCGAGAGCAACGGGACCTTGCCTTGCTTCTACGTCTTCGGCCGGCCCCCTCGCTTGCTTGATGGATATCTCCGTCCAGGCAGGCTGCTCGGCCTGCCGGCGTGGGAGGCCCGGAACGGACGAGGCGCCGTCACTTCACGCTGATCTGCCCGTCTGCGCTCATCTTGAAGGTGTTGGAGAAGTCGGAGGCGGAGAGCTGGTCGACCAGGTGGGCGCTGCTGTCGGAGGAGTCGACGACCGGGACGCCCGGGTCCGTCAGTCGCAGCGAGAGCCAGCGCCCCCCGTGGATGTGGCCGCCGTTGTCGATCTTCACGGTGAGCAGGCCCGAGAGCGCGAGGGTCCCGCTGATGCCGAAGTTGCCCCAGCCGGCGAAGTTGCCGAGCGAGTACGCGATCAGCCGTGTACGGTAGCGCTCGATGCCGCGGATCACGTGTGGTCCCGACCCCACGACGAGGTCTGCGCCGCTGTCGACCACGGCGTGCGCGAACGCGCGCGGGTCGCCGCGGTTCTCCCCGAACGCGAACTCGTTGCCATGCGGTGTGTGCGTCTTGTCCGATCCTTCGGCGCCGACGTGCATGACCACGACGACCACGTCCGCCTCCGCGGAGGCCCGTTTGACGAGTTGCTTCGCCGCCGGGATGTCGTTGATGTTCGCGTTCCAGGGATACGGCGAGAAGCCGAGCACGGCGACCTCGACGCCCTTGACGTCGATCGTCGTGATCTGGTCCGGCAGGCCGGTGTACCCGACGTCGTTCTTCTTGAGCGCGGCCGTCGTCTGGTCGATGCCGCTCTGGAAGTAGTCGTTGGCGTGGTTGTTAGCCATGTTGACGAGGTCGATGCCGGCCCACGGCAACGCCTTGGCGAACGACGGCGGCGCCTGGAAGGCGAAGCAGGCCGAAGAGTCGGAGCCGTCGCACTTTGAGGCGCCGCCATCGGAGTAGGTGCCCTCCAGGTTGGCCAGCATGAGGTCCGGGGCGCGCAGCTCGTCGCGCACCTGCGCGAACAGGGCGCGCCCTCCATCGGGCGGATCGCCGTACCTGGACCCCGGCGTCGTGTCTCCTACCCAGCCGATGGTGATGACCGTCTTCGTCGCCGACGGGCTCGTCGAGGGCGTCGGCGTCGCAGCCGAGCTCGGCGGCTTCGTCGCCTCCGCCGTCGCGCTCGCCTCGGCGAGGGCATGCGAGGGGCTCCCGTCCCCGCCGCCGCGGTTCCACGCCCAGGCCCCCGCGACGACGACCGCAGCGAGGACGACCACTCCGACTGCAAGCAGAGCACGCAGCCGCCTGCGCCGGTAGATGCTGGCGGAGCGATAGATCGTGATGTTGCCGGGTCGGCGCGGGGAGGGTCCCATCGCCGTCAGAGGATAGCAGCACCCTCACCGGCGGCCCACCGTCGGGTTCCGGCGGCGTCGACATCATGGCGGGTGCCGGAGTGGCGGACGGTGCGCTTCGGAGGCGGATCGCTAGGGACGGTCAGTCCGTGCCCTCCTCGCCGCCGAAGGGCTCGCCGACGAACGGCAGATCGGGGAGATCCTCGAGGTAGGCGGCGACGGCGCGCGCGGCGGCGTCGACCAGGTCGGCCTCCGAGAGAGCTGCCTCGAACACCGAGCCGCCGGCCGCGGCGAGGTCCTGCGCCAGGCGCACGCAGAGGTGGACGAAGGCGGCGGGAGACGACGCCCGCGCCGCCGCCAGTTCGTGTGTGGGGACGGCGGTGACCCAGACCAGTTCCGCATCGACCGGCACTGCCGAGACGGGGCGCCGGCGTGGGCCGGGCACTGGGGCACAGTCGGCGAGCGAGAGCGACGGCTGGTCGGTGGCGGCAGGAAGGCGGCGCCCGTCGGCCGGGAGGCCGGAGAGAACGTCTGGACTCGGCATGGCGGCTCCTCGGGGGTCGCGGCGGACAGGTGTGAAACGCCGCCGCAGTACCGGAGACGCACGGTCTGCAGCGACCGCGTCGCGGGCCGGATGCCGGAGCAGCCGGGGCCTGCGGCGGCGTTCGCGAGCGAGAGTAGCAGGCAGGGCGGACAGATGTTCGTGTTCCCGGGGTTCCGATTCCGCCGGTTCCGGCTAAGATACGTCACCAGCTCGTGACCACCACAAGCCGAAGGAGTCGCCATGTCGGACAGCGTCTACCGTGTGATGGAAGTGATCGGCTCGAGCTCCGAGTCGTGGGAGAAGGCGGCGAAGAACGCTGTCGAGAAGGCCGGCATCCATCGCGAGGACCTGCGTATCGCCGAGGCCGTAGAGTTCGACATGAAGATCGAGGGCAAGGCGATCGTCGCCTACCGCACCAAGGTGAAGATCTCGTACAAGTACCACGAGATCGTGTGAGCGGCGGCCGCGCGGAGCGCGGCTGCCGGTGTGAACGACGCTCGGGGGCGGCTGCGCGCAGCGCCGCCGCCCCCGAGCGTCTTCGCGTGAGCCCGGGTGCGGCTGCGAGCGGCCGACCCCCAAGGCTCTCTGACGGTCCGCCGGGAGCATGCGCCCCGGCGAGGCCGGAAGCGAGAGGAGGTGCCCGGCCGCCGGCTACTCGAGGCCGAGGCGCGCGAGCTGCGCCGCGAAGGAGCCGGTCTCCAGGTGGAGCATGGCGGCCGCCTCCTCGAGGCTCAGGCGGCCGCTGCGCAGCCCCGCGAGCGCCCAGGCGCGCATGGCGGCCGGCACGCGCAGCACCGCCGGCCCTCCGTACTCCCCCGGCGGGAGCGCCTCGCTCGGCGTGAGGTGGGCAAGCGTGTCGCGCAGGCCGCCGAGGTACGCCTGGCGAGGCAGCACCTCCCACTCGTGCCGGTGGAGCTCTCCCCGGAGGACCGGGAACTGCTTCGCGTGCAGCCGGCCCGCGGCCCGGGATCGGTAGAGCGCGGAACAGGCGCTGATGCCGAAGGCGTTGCCGAGGTCCAGCAGGTCGTCCACGTCCACGGGCCGCGGCGCCTGACCTTTGCGCTCATACCAGCGCTGCACGGCGCGCACCGGCGCCAGCAGCTCCTCGGCGAAGTCATTGGCGGCCGCCTCGGGGGGGACATTGCGGCTCCACTCGACGCGTGCGTCGACCACGTCGCCGTGTCCCAGCACAAGGTGCGCGAACGCGTGCGCGAGCGCGAAGCGTTGCAGGATCACGGGCCGCGCGGCGTTGACGAAGACGAACGGGACGCCTGCCGAGGTGAAGGTGGCGGCGACCGGCCGGTCGGAGGCGGGCAGGCCGCTCGCGTCCCCGACCCGGGCGACGACGATCTGCGCCCCGTAGCCGTCCTCGAGCAGCGGCACGAGGTCGGGGAGCGGGCCGTCGTCGGGGTCGACGTGGAGTTCGCTGCGCCAGAAACGGGCGACGCGGTCGAAGAGGACGTCGCCCGCCGCGGGGCCGGGGCGCAGGGGAGAGGCTGTGTGCGCGACGCGCTCCGGCTTGCCCTCGGCCGAATGGCCGGTGCTCCAGCGCTGTGCCCGCTCGGTGGCCTGGACCAGTGCGCGCAGCGCGAACCAGTCACGGCAGACGCCGGCCACTTCGTCGGGCAGGCCGGCGATCAGGGGCGCGTCGGGCGGCGCGGACGCGCTCCTGCTCGCCGCCGGGGCTGCGCGGCCTGCTCTCCGGTGCGCGCCGGTGGAGCGGCTGCGCGCAGGCATGGCAGGGGCGGACGCCATGTTCTGCCTGTGCGGCAAGGGAGCCCGGTCGCGAGCCCCCTGCGCAACAGAGCCGGTCTCGGTCTGGAGGTCGAGGGTGATGGACTCGGTGCTGGAGCGCGATCCTTCATCGGGATCGTCGGACAGGCGCGAGAAGGAACGGCTGCGCAGCATCCGCGGTCCTGCCGCACCGGCCGGGGTCTCGCCGGCGCCTTTGAGCAGCACGTCTGCCGAGACGCGCAGCGCGTCCGCGAAGCGCTGCAGTTCGTCGGCGGAGAGGCGGCGTCGCCCGGCCTCGATGCGGCTGACGGCGGACTGGTCGATGCCCACCCACTTGGCCAGGGCGCGCTGGCTCCATCCCTGCTCCTCGCGCAGTTGCGCGATCAGGCTGCCTATGCTCGCGTGATGCTCGTCGCGCATCGGTTCCGTCTCCTCCGCCGAGTACACTTGTGCATCACTGTACGCCACAGTATGCCCTCCCTCCTGCAACGCTGCACACTTGCGGGGCTTGGAGATGATGTTACAATGGCATCATCTAAAGGCAAGAACGCTACCATGACGATGACGCCGAGTCATCGAGACGGGATCTGCAGGAGGAGTCGCTCACCGGCCGGGCCGGGTCGGCGAGCGACCACGGAGACGGAGGTGCGTCATGACGGAGCAGAACGAAGCATTGGGAGGCGCGGCGCTCGTGGAGGCGCTGCAGCTGGGAGAACGGCAGGCCCACGGGCCGCTGGCGGTGTTCCCGCTGCGGCTGCAGGCGGGCCCCGGATCGGCCTACATCACGTTGCGCGAGGCGATCGCCCGCCAGGCCGCGGTGGTCACGGAGGTGAGTGAGGGCGGCTCGGTGCCCGAGCTGCGCGTCGTCAACAAGGGGGACGCGCGCATCCTCGTGCTCGACGGCGAGGAGTTGCGCGGCGCCAAGCAGAACCGCGTGCTCAACACCAGCATCCTGATCGGCAAGCACAGCAGCCTGGTCGTTCCGGTGAGCTGCACCGAGCAGGGCCGCTGGTCCTACGCCTCGCGCGAGTTCGGCGAGAGCGAGATCGTGGCCGACCGCCAGGTGCGCTACGCGATGAAGGACAGCATCAACGCGTCGCTGGCCTCCGGCGCCGGGCACCGCTCGGACCAGGGCCGCGTGTGGCACGAGGTCGGCGCGCTGCACGAGCGTCACGGCACGATGTCGCCGACGTCCGCCATGCGCGACGCCTACCAGACGCGCAAGGGCGACCTCGACGCCGTACTGGCGGCGTTCCCGCTGCAGGACGGCCAGCAGGGGATGCTCGTGCTGCACGGCGCGCGCGTGGTCGGTCTCGACCTCGTCTCGCGCGCGCCGCAGTACGCCGAGCTGCACGACAAGCTGCTGCGCAGCTACGCCTTCGAGGCGCTGGTGAGGGACGGAGAGCCGGGCGACAGGTCCGTCGCCGACGCCTTCCTCGAGCGGATCGCCGACCTGCCCGGGCGCCGGTACAAGAGCCCGGGCCTGGGTTGGGACGTGCGCTACGAGGGCGGCGGCGTGCTCGGGTCCGCCCTCACCTACCGCGGCCACGCGGTGCACGCCGCGTTCTTCGACGTCGGTGGCGTGCGCGGCACGTCCGGTGACGGCACGACGGGCGGCGATCCTCAGGGCGAGCAGCGCCCGCGCCCGGAGTGGCGCATCGCCGACGCACGCGAGCGCGCCCGCCGGCGGCAAGCGCGCTGAGCCCCGGCGTCCCCGCCCGACAGACTGCAGAAGGAGCGCCCCATGGAAGAGGACAAGCGCGACAGGGCCTACAGGGCCGCCGCCATCATCACCCGCGAGCAGCTTCGCCGCGACGCGCCCGAGCGGGCGCGCACCCTGGACGACGTCCAGGCCAGCGATGTGGTCGTGGTCGCGGGCTGCTACGACCACGTCGAGGCCGTGCTCGGCGCCCTCGAGGTGCCGCACGTGCTCGTCCGGCCGGAGCAGGTGCACCGCCTCGAGCTCCGGTCCGAGCAGCTGCTCATCGTCAACTGTCCGGGCCAGGTATCCGGTGCGGCCATCGCCCGCATCCGCCATTTCGTCGAGGCCGGCGGCAGCCTGTTCACCACCGACTGGGCGCTCAAGCACGTCATCGAGCCGGCCTTCCCGGGCGTGCTCGCGTTCAGCAAGCGGCCGACGCCTGACGACGTGGTGCGCATCGAGGTCCGGGACCACGACAACCTCTATCTGCAGGGCGTGCTCGACGGCCAGGACGACCCGCAGTGGTGGCTGGAGGGCTCCTCGTATCCCATCACCGTCGTCGACCAGGAGCGTGTGCAGGTGCTCCTCACCAGCCGCGAGCTCGAGGAGAAGTACGGCGAGGCGCCGGTGGCGGTGTGGTTCCGCTGGGGCGAGGGTGACGTCTTCCACATGATCAGCCACTACTACTTGCAGCGCACCGAGGAGCGCACGGCCCGCCACGCGGCTCCCGCCGGCACCTATTTCGCCGAGAAGGACCTGCCCGTGAGCGTGGAGATGAGCCGGGACCTCGCGGAGCTCAGCCTGGCCGACGTGGAGTCGGCCAAGCCGTCGGCGGCGTTCATGAGCAACATCATCATCGAGAAGAAGCGGCGGCAGCGGCCGTCGGCTGCGGACGGCAACAGAGACGCGTGAGGAGCTGCCTGGGATCCGACTGAGGCTGGCCCGGCGGCGCGTCCTCGGGGGGTGCGCGTGCCCGCGCCGAGGGCCGTCGGGTAGGCTGGAGGCATGTCCGCCTGGTCGCCGCTCCAGTACCGCGTGTATCGCATCCTGTGGATCGCGCTGCTCGCGTCCAACATCGGCACCTGGATGCAGGCGGTGGGCGCCGCCTGGATGATGGTCGAGCTGAACGCCTCGCCGGCGATCGTGGCGCTGGTGCAGACGGCGACCTATCTTCCTGTGGTGTTCGTGGGCGTGCTGGCGGGCGCCGCCGCGGACATGATCGAACGGCGGCGCCTCCTCCTGATCACGCAGGGCTTCATGCTGGCGGCCGCCGGCGGGCTGGCCGCGCTCGCGGCGTTCGACGCCGTCACGCCGCTTCTGCTTCTCCTCTTCACCTTCGCTCTGGGGTTGGGGGCGGCGTTCAACTTCCCGGCCTGGCAGGCGATCCAGCCCGAACTGGTGCCGGCGCACGAGCTCAAACAGGCGGTCACGCTGGGCGGCGCCAACATCAATCTCGGCCGGGCGATCGGTCCGGCGATCGGCGGTCTGCTGATCGCCGCCGCGGGTCCGTGGCTCGTCTTCGCGCTCAACGCGGCCTCGTTCGCCTTCGTGCTCGCCGTGCTGTGGCGCTGGAAGCGCCCTGTCGAGGAGGATGTCGGACCGCCCGAACGCTTCGCCGGGGCGGTCCGGGCCGGTGTCCGCTACGCCATGTTCTCGCACATCCTGCGCGGCGTCCTCGTGCGCTCGTTCGCGTTCGGCGTCGCCAGCGCCGGCCTGATGTCGCTGCTGCCGGTGTACGCCAGCGTGGTGCTCGGCTGGGGTTCCGGGGGCCTCGGACTCCTGTTCGCCGCTATGGGCGCCGGCGCGGTGGCGACCGCCGCGGTGATCCCTCGGGTGCGAGAGCATCTCAGCGCCGACCGGGTGTTCGCGATAGGGAGCGCGCTCGTCGCCGGGGCCCTGGTCGCGCTCGCTCTCGTGCATGGGCCGGTGCTCGCCGTTCTCATCGCCTTCGTGGCGGGAGTCGGCTGGTTGTTCTGCCTCTCGACGCTGAACGTCGCCTCCCAGGAGGTGCTGCCCGGCTGGGTGCGAGCCCGCGGGCTCGCCCTTTATCTGACTGCCATCTCCGCCGGCATCGCCCTCGGCAGCGCCTTCTGGGGCAAGGTCGCGACGTCGACCAGCGTGCCGGCGGCCTACGCTTGGAGCGCGCTCTTGCTCGTGGTCACTGTCGCGCTCGCCCGGCGCTGGCGGTTCGACCACATCGCCGACGTCGATCTGCGGCCAGCGCCCATGGCGGCGCCCGAGGCGCGGCTGCTGGAGGAAGGAGACGCCGACAGTCCAGCGCTGGTCGTCGTCGCCTACGAGATCAGGCCGGAGATCGAGGACGAGTTCCTGCGCGCCCTGCGCCTGGTCGGGCGGGTGCGGCGGCGCACGGGCGCCACCGACTGGTCGGTCTATCGCGACGCGGACAGGTCGCACCGGTTCATCGAGACGTTCGTGCTGCCCAGCTGGGACGAGCACCTGCGCCAGCACCTGCGCCGCACTGTCACGGACTTCGCGCTTCAGCAGGACCTGTACCAGTACCTGAGAGCCGGGACGGAGCCGACGGCGAAGCACTTCGTGGCGCCGCCGGAGCCGTCGATGCGGCTCCGTTCGCGCTGAGCTGCGGCGCGCACTATCGCGCCGTCGGCGTCGGCCGGACCCCGCAGTCAGGGCGGCGGTCCAGGTCCCGCCGCCGGGCCGGCAGCGGCTCCGTCGCCCGTGGGAGCCGGTCGTTCGCCTGAGTCCTGCTCCGGGACGAGCTCCGGATAGAGCACGGCGATCTCGGCGAGGCGATCGGCGAGGTGAGTGCGCAGTTCTGCGTCCCCCTCCTCGGCCAGCCAGGCGGCCAGCGACTCGTGCTCGCCCGGGTCGGGCGCCTCCACCAGTTCGCGCAGGAACGGGTGCACGAAGCCGCCGGACGTGTCCACGGTGAACAGCCCCGAGTCGCGGGCGCGGGTGACGCCCACGTACACGACGCGACGCTCCTCCTCGACCTCGGCCGCGCTCCAGAGGGAGACGTCGCAGTCGTAGTCGGGGACGACGACCGAGTGGTACTCGCGACCCTTGGCTGCGTGGATGGTGCCGATGACCACGCGGTCCTCCTCCGCCTCCTCGCGCGCGAGCGTGTCGTTGGCCACGCCCGCATGGGCCTCCTCGTCGGCGCGCAAGCGGTCCCACGTGCTGAGGTAGGTCGCCGGGTCGGGGTACGTCTCCGCGAGCAGGAGAAGGGAGTCGAACACGTCGAGCGGGCCGGCGCCGTCGGAGCCCGCGCCGGCGTCGGCCGCGGCCGCGTCGGCCTCCGCGGCCCAGTGGTCGTCGAGCCCGAAGGCCTCGACGACCGTCCACACGAGGTCCTCCGAGGTGAGTGCTCGGCCGCTGAACTCGGACCTCAGCGTCGACGCGAGTTCGGCGAGCGCGGAGAGAGGGCGCGGCCCGGCCGCAGGCTCCCTGGCCGCGCTCGCCTGGAGATGCGTCCACGGCCGCGCGGTGGCGGCGGCCGCCTCGGCCATCGCGGCGCTCACGCGCCGGCCCGGCAGGCCGAGAATGGCGGTGAGGCCGGCCGCCGGCAGCTCGTCCGGCGCGCATACCAGGCACAGGTGAGCACGCAGCAGCCTGGCCGCCCGATGCGTGAACAGCTTGCCGCCGAGGGCCGGCGTCCGCGGCACCTCTCCGGCGTCCAGCGCGAGCGCGACGAGGAGTTGCTGCGAGCGGTAGCGGCAAAGCACGGCGAGGTCACGCCAGTCGCAGCCGAGCCGCGCCTTCTCGGCGCGCAGGAAGGCGCAGATGGCGCCGGCGCGCTCCGGCCAGGACGGCGCGCCGAAGAAGCGCACGGCCCCGTCCTGCGCCCCGGGTCGCGACCGGATGTCCTTGGCCTCGCGCATCCTGTTGTTGGCGACCAGGCGCGCGCCGGTCTCGACGACCGCCCGCGAGCAGCGATAGTTGGTGCACAGGGTGTAGGTGGCCGACCACGGCTTGGGAGGCATGCGCCGGTGGAACTCGAGGATGCCTCGCGGGTCGGCATGTCGCCAGCCGTAGATGAGCTGGTCGTCGTCGCCCACGACGAACAACCGGCGGTGCGGCCGGGAGAGTACGTCCACGAGGGCCAGCTGCGCCCCGTTCAGGTCCTGGAACTCGTCCACGAGCACGTGGTCGAAGCGGTGCTGGATGAAGTCGCGGTGGGCGGGATCGGCCAGCATGTCGGCGACGGCGAAGTAGATCTGGTCGTCGAAGGACTGCAGTCCCGTCGCGGCCTGGGCGCGCGTGTATTGCGCGTGCGTGCCCGCAAGTGAGATGGTGACGATGGGCGTGTCGGTGACGCACTCGACCTGGATCGCGACGCCGGCCACCGGCTCCAGGGCGGCTCGGACCCGCGTGAGGCCGTCCATGAAGGCGCCGACGGGGTCGCTGCCGCGGCGCGGCCGGAGTTCGCGGAGAGACACGCCGGCGGTCTCCATGGCCCTGGCCATGAGCGCGCGCAGCGAGCGTCCGTCGTGGTCGAGCGAGAAGCGCGTCCGCAGCACCTCGCGCTGGTAGCGGTAGCCGAAGGCGTTGAAGGTGGCGCAGTGCACCCCCGGCGGGCGCTCTGGAGCGGACGGAGAGGCTGCGGCTCGTCGCCGGCGGGCCATGCGCTCGTCCGGCGGCGCGCCGAGGCGCCGGCTGGTGCTGATGCCCAGCGCCGCAAGCCGCTCCTCCAGCTGCTCGGCGGCCTTGCGGTTGAAGGCGAGCATCAGGATGCCGGACGGATCTGCGCCGCGGTCCACGAGCTCGACCACGCGGCTCACCAGGGTCTTGGTCTTGCCCGAGCCCGCGGGCGCCAGGACGCGCGCCGGACCGCGGGTGTGCTCGACCGCGGCCCGCTGGGCGTCGTCGAGCCGCGCCGCGTCCGGGCCGCTCTCGGGCCTGCGCGGGTCGGCGGCGCGAGTGGAGGCCGGGGGCGCGGACGCCGCCGGGGCGGAGCCGGCCGCTGCACTCGCCGCGAGCAGAAGGCGGCCGATGTCCTCCAGGTCCAGCGCGGTCGCCTCGCCGATGCCGAGGCTGCGCGGCGCGAGCGCCTCGCGGCTGAACGAGAAGCCGAGGCAGAAGGGCAGCTCGCGGGCGATGAGCGGGTGGACGAAGCGCAGCAGGACGTCGGCGGCCTGCGCTGCGAACTCCTCGGCCGTGCCCTTCCAGAACCACACGCCGACCGGCGGTTCGCCGCCGAGCAGCGGCCGGCGGGGCTCGCCGGGATCCTCCGTCCACGAGCGCCGCGAGGCGAAGCGGGCGGCGGGGGCCGCAGCCGCCGCTCGCTGAACGAGGTCCCGGCGGCGTGGTACGTCGAAGTACACGAGTCGCGGTCCGAGAGTCATCGAGTCTCCGCCGGTAGCTGCTGTGGCTGCGCTCGCGGCTGCGGAAGCGGCGGCTGCAGAAGCGCTGAACGCGGACGCTGCCGCCGCGGAGAGGTCGTCTGGCGGCTTGTCGGTGAAGGAGCTCATGGGCTGGCCGGCCAGGGCCCGGGTGCCCAGCCCGGCCGGCCATCGACGCTAGCAGGCCGACGCGCGCGCGACGAGGGTGACGAGGGTGGACGTTCGCGTGCGCTGGCGGACCGGGGCGCGACGAGGCGGTGCTTGCGGCCGCGCCCGCTGCCCCGGCATGGCGCCTCTGCGCCCCGGCTGCATGGCCGCCGCCTGGCGCCGCGTCACGGTAGTTCCGCGTACAGCGCGGCGGCGAAGGGGATCAGGTCGATCGTCTCCTCGTGGCGGAGTTGCCGCCGATCGGCGCACTCGCCGAGGCCGAGGCGGATGCGGTCCAGAGCATCCGCGTCCTTGAGCAGCCAGAGGACGCGGAGGGCGCGCTCCGGCTCCGCCAGGCGGCGCGCGTCGCCCTCGCAGGCTGCCAGCTCCGCGGCCAGCCCCGGCGCCCCGTGATCCGGCAGGCAGTGCCGCAGGATGGCGAAGCGCACCACCGCGGCGTCGGCCCGTGTGAGGTCCGCGGTGAGGCCCAGCTCGTCGGCCCGCGCCGCGCTGCTCGCGCCGTGCTCGGGTTCCACGCCGTCACCGAGGCGGCCGATGTCGTGCCAGAGCGCCGCCCGCAGGACGAGCTCGCCGTCGGCGCGGCTCCACGCGAGGAGTTCGAGCAGACGCTGCGCGTGGATGTGCACCCGCTGCGTGTGGCTGACGCCGTGGAGCCGCGAGAAGTGCAGGAACCACCGTTCTGCGACCTCAGGCTTGCCGGCGATCCATGCGCGCGCCTCGGCCTGAAGAGGAGTCGGCCTGGGGCTGTGGTAGGGAGCCGTCACGTGCTCAGCATAGCGAGCCAAAGGGACGGCTGTGCGAGCCGCCGGGCGGACGGGCGAGCCGCCGGCTGGCCGCGCACGGGCCTTGCGGCCGCCGGCGACGCCGCCACGGTTCGGCCCTCACGGATGGTCACGTCTGCTAGTCTCGGTGCATGGAAGCGACCCGTATCGAAGCTGCTGTGCGCGGCCGGATGACGGTCGTCGAGGGTGACATCACGCGGCTCGACGTCGACGCCATCGTCAATGCCGCCAACAGCTCGCTGTTGGGCGGTGGCGGCGTCGACGGCGCTATCCATCGCGCCGCCGGTCCGGGCCTGCTGGCCGAGTGCCGGACTCTCGGCGGCTGCCCGACGGGCGAGGCGCGCATCACCGCCGGCTACGAGTTGCCGGCCAGGCACGTCATCCACACGGTCGGCCCGGTCTATCGGGAGCATGCCTCCTCGGAGGCTGGGCGGCTGCTGGGCTCGTGCTACACGGAGTCGCTACGCCTGGCCGAAGAGGCCGGCCTCGAGACCATCGCCTTTCCCGGCATCTCGACGGGCGTCTATGGCTACCCCAAGCAGGCGGCCTGCGACGTCGCCGCGGCGGCCGTGGCAGGCTGGCTGGCCGACCACGAGCTGCCGCGCGCCGTCACATTCTGTTGCTTCAGCGCCGCCGACGCGGAGCTCTACCGGCGGCGCCTCGACCTCGCGAAGTCCTGATCGACCGTGGTCTAGTCGAAGAGCTCACGGACGCGTAGACTCTGCGCAGGACCCGCACCTGCGGGCAGGGCATCCGTGCTACGAGGGGTAGCGAACGCGGCGCGCGTGTCGCCGCAGAAGGAGGAGGTGGACGAACGTGAGCGTTCTCCATTCACTGACCAGACGGCGGGGGGCCGCGCTGGTCGTGCTTGTCCTGGTGGTCAGCGTTGTGCTCGTGGCGCTGGCGGCCGGGTGCGGAAGCTCCAACTCGGGCTCGACGACGAGCCCGACCCCAGCGGCCAGCGGGTCGAGCACTGGGACCTGGTCGGAGGCGGATCTGAACGCGCTGCAAGCGGATCCCGCCTTGACGGGCATGCTGCCTGCGGGGATGACCGAGATCCGCGTCGCCAGCGATATCCCGTACCCCCCGTGGGAGTACTACGACCCCGCGACCAGCAAGAACCCCGCGGGCTTCGACTTCGACCTCTCGCAGGCGCTGGGCAAGAAGATCGGCGTGGCGGTGTCCTTCAACGAGACCCCCTTCGACAGCATCATCCTGTCGATCAAGGGTGGCAAGAACGACATGATCATGTCGGACATGTACGACAATGCCGAGCGTGAGGGGCAGGGCGTCAGCTTCGTCGACTACGCCTACGACGGGACCTCGATCCTGGTCAAGAAGGGCAACCCCGACGGGATCACCACCCTGGACGACCTGGCCGGCAAGACCGTCGCCTGCGAGAGCGGTACCACTCAGCAGGCGTTCCTGCAGAAGCAGAACAAGACCTTCGCGGCCGCGGGCCAGCCGGCGATGAAGATCCTCGCCCTCCCGAACCAGCCGGCCGCGCTCCTGGCCGTCACCAGCGGCCGTGCCGTGGGCGACCTCACCGACCACTCCACGGCTTCGTACATCGCCCAGACGACCAACAACGGCAACACGTTCGAGGTCGTCACCGACCCGAACGCCCAGAACGGCTACGACCCCCAGATCGTCGGCATCGGCATCGTGGCCGAGAACACGCAGCTCATCGACACCGTGCAGAAGGCGCTGCAGAGCCTCATCGACGAGGGCGCCTACGGGAAGATCATCGCCAAGTACGGGTTGCTGCCCGTGGACTCGGCCATGGTCAACCAGGGCGGCCAGTGACCCTCGTGCGGCATGGAAGCATCTAATCCCGATCCGGGGGTGGCGGCCGGGGGACCGGCCGCCACCGGCCGCCCGGAGGTCATCAAGGCGATCCCGGTCCGCCACTGGGGCCGGTGGGTTAGCGCGGCCATCGTCGTCTATCTCGTCGTCGCCCTCATCGTCTCCTTCTCCAAGAATCCCAACGTCGACTGGCCGACCGTGTGGGAGTACATGTTCAAGCCGCTCACGCTGCGCGCTCTCGGCCTCACCATTGCCCTGACCTTCGTCACCATGATCGTCGGCGCCGCCGGGGGCACGATCCTTGCGATCATGCGCCTCTCGGACAATCCCGTGCTCTCGTGGATCGCCTGGGGGTACATCTGGTTCTTCCGCGGCACACCGGTCTACGTCCAGATCATCCTGTGGGGCAACATCGGCGTGCTGTGGACGAAGTTCTACGCCGGCCTGCCGTTCACCGGTCTGGTGCTTGGCTCGACCGACAGCGGCGCACTCGTGAACAACCTGTTCGTGGTCGCCGTCCTGGCCCTGGGACTGAACGAGGCGGCATATGCGGCCGAGCTGGTGAGGGCCGGCATCATCTCCGTCGATGCCGGCCAGACCGAGGCCGCCTCGTCACTGGGCATGTCGCCGCTGCTCATCACGCGGCGCATCGTGCTGCCGCAGGCGATGCGGGTGATCATCCCGACCATGGGCAACGAGACCATCAGCATGCTCAAGACCACGTCGCTGCTGGCGGTGCTCGGCGGCGGCATCGAGCTCTTCGGCCGGCTGCAGAGCATCTACTCGCAGACGTTCCAGATCATCCCGCTGCTCGTCGTCGCATCGGCGTGGTACCTGATCATCACATCCATACTGACGCTGGGACAGGCGCGTCTCGAGGCTCACTTCGGCAGGGGCTTCGGTGCGGAGGAGACGGAGGCCGCGGAGAAGCGGGCCGACCGGCGGGCGCAGCGCGCGGAGAACAAGCTCGAGAAGGAGGCCCGCCATGGGTGACGGCGGACATCTCATCGACGCCGAGACCGCCGCGGCCGAGGCCGCCACCGGCGGTCAGCCGATGGTGAAGGCCGAGCAGGTCTGGAAGGCGTTCGGCAAGCTGGACGTGCTCAAGGGCGTGGACTTCACGGTGATGCCACAGCAGACGTTCGTGCTGCTCGGCCCCTCGGGCGGCGGCAAGTCGACCCTGCTGCGCTGCATCAATCACCTCGAGAAGATCGACGCCGGCCGCCTGTGGGTCGCCGGCGAGCTGATGGGCTACAAGGAACGCGGCAAGGTCCTCCACGAGATGAAGGCCAAGGACGTCGCCAGGCAGCGCGCTTCGATCGGTATGGTCTTCCAGCGCTTCAACCTGTTCCCGCACAAGACCGCCATCGAGAACGTGATGGAGGCGCCCGTCATGGTGCAGCACGTGCACCACAAGCAGGCGGAGCAGGAGGCCATCGACCTGCTCACGCGGGTCGGCCTCGGCGAGAAGCTCGACACCTACCCGGCGCAGCTCTCCGGCGGCCAGCAACAGCGCGTCGCCATCGCGCGGGCCCTGGCCATGAAGCCGAAGCTGATGCTCTTCGACGAGCCCACCTCGGCGCTCGACCCGGAGCTGGTCGGCGAGGTGCTCGACGTGATGAAGCAGCTCGCGCGCGACGGCATGACGATGGTCGTCGTCACCCACGAGATGGGCTTCGCCAGGGAGGTCGCCGACGGTGTCGCGCTCATGGACGGCGGCGTGATCGTCGAGCAGGGCCCGCCGCGCGTGGTGCTCGAGAATCCCCAAGAGGAGCGCACCAAGTTGTTCCTGAGCAAGGTGCTCGTCTAGCGTTGACCTGACGCGAAGGACGGGCGCGGGCGGCGGCTTCGCCTCCCGCGCCCGTCTGCTCGTACGGGGGGCGTCGGCAGGGCGCGCTGCGCCGCTCGAACCCCGCCTGCGCCTGTGGAGCACGCACGACGGCCGCGGCGACGCCAAGCATCGGCCGCGACGACGCCTTCGAGGTCGCGGCGTCAGCCGGGCCTGAGCAGGCCGCGGCGCGCGTAGACCTCCGTGGCCTCGCGCACCAAGGCCGCACACAGCGGCGCGTCCGCGGCCTCGAGCCGCGCGGCGATGGCCCCGAGGCCGGCGGCCGTGGACCGGCCCGGCCGGAGCGCTTCGTAGATCGCCAGCACGTCGTCGTCGGGCAACGCGCTCAGCTCCGCGGCGCGCCGCAGGTTCTCGCCGAGCTGGGGGTTGCCGTGCGCCTCGGCGACCTCCGCCTGGCGTCGCAGTGTGTCGGGATGGACGCGCAGGTCGGCCGGAGACAGGTCGCCGCGAACGGCGGCCTCGAGGGTGAGTTCGGCGAGGGGCCGGCCGCTGAGCGCGCGCAGCGACGCTGTCATGGCTCGACCGCCAGGTCCACGGGCGGCGCGCCGGGCACGCTCTCGCCGCGCTCGATCGCGATGAGCGCGACCACCTCGGCGTGGTAGCGCGCCTCGATGGCCTGGTCGGTGTAGGGGTTGCGCACGGGGGCCGGCCGCCGGCCGTTGGCATGCCGGCCTGCGTTGGCGCCCAGTTCCCGGTACAGCTCCGCCGTGAGCAGGGGCGCGATGGACAGCAGTTCCAGGCAGGCCAGTGGCGGCAGCCCTTTGCGGTGGATGAGCGCCGTGCCCTTGGCCTGCAGCCCGACCGCGACGCCGGACCCTGACAACTCCGCGGCCGTGAGGCCGATGACCCCGAGATCGACCGTGGACGGCACGCGCACGATGCGGGCCGTGCAGCCCTCCGACTCGACGCCGGCGACGATCTGCGCCAGCACATCTCCCACCGGCAGCCCGGACATTGTGAACCAGAGCTTCGTGCCCAGGGCCGGAGAGACTCCGATGCACACCTCGCGCGGGTCGGTGCCCGGTCGGGACGGGCCGCGCTCGGCGAGTCGGGACCCGGGCGCGTGGCCGGCGTCCGTGAGGGGATCGGGGGATGTGCGCTGAGAAGCGACGCTGTAGACGGCGCCGTCGGTGGCGTCTCGGTTGATGCCACGAGGGGCGTCACTCACGGTGCCGGGCTCAGCGGGCACATGGTCCGCCGGTGTCGGGGCAGCGGGGACGGCTGGGCTCTCGTCGGCCCGCGGCGCGCCGGCGGCGTGGAGCGCCAGCAGGTCGGCGCGTGAGCGCTGCTGGCGGATGGCGGCGATCTCCTCGCGTCGCACCGCGGGGATCTCGTAGCCGGTGCCGGGGCCTTGGTAGTCGTTGGGGTCGGTGACCTTGGACAGGCAGTTCATCTGCTCGTCGAAGATCGCCGCCGTCTGCAGGTAGTCGCCGGCGACGCGGGCGCGGCCCATGGCGAGCACGCGCCCGGCCTCCTCCTCGTAGCCTGTCGTCCAGAGGGCGCGGACGACGTCGAGGATGCCGAGTTGCCCCTCCATGATGGCGTCGGACGCCGCCAGGATCGCCTGCGGGTCTGGTGGCGTCACATCCTTGGAGCCCTCGGCGTGGACGACGTCGGTCACGTGGCCGTCGGTGAAGCCTGCGGGCGCCGACGAAGCCGGCACCAGTCCGAGCTCGCGGTACACGGTCAGGCAGGCGCGGGCGGCGCGCTCGCGCGCGGCGCGCAGCGTCTCTTCACTCACGGGGCGCAGGGCGCCGTCCACGCCCCAGTCACGCTGCATGACGAGGTAGTCGTCCAGGTCCTCGGCGTTGAAGTTGCTGGGCCCGAACATGTTGTCGTAGCGCGGGATCGAGCCGAAGCCGCTGAAGAGGAAGTCCGAGCCGGCGAGGAACAGTGGGACGGTGTGCGCGGTGCGGCGCATGTCCGACTCGGACACGAGGGCGTCGTTGCCAGAGCACGACTCGAGGTCGCGGAGCATGACGAGGAGGTTCTCAGCGAGTAGCTCGCGCATGCCGTCGGGGACGCAGCCGACGACGCTGGCGCCGTCGATGCCGCCGTTCTGGACGCCTTGGGCGCCCATGGCGCGAGCGAGCGCGACGCAGCGCGATTCGAGGCTGAACATGGAGCGGCCCTCGGCGGCGCCCATGAGGGCTTCTGCGCCGCCGCCGCTGGTCACTCGCATCTTGAGCCCGCGCGAGGCGTAGGCCGAGCACAGGAAGGCTTTGGACCAGGGCGTGTCATCGCCGTCGATGAAGACCTTCTCGGTTCCGTAGAGGCTCACGGTCTCGGCGTAGGTGGTGAGGCCCCTGAGGCCGAGGTCGAGCTCGAGGGCCTCCTCGACAGAACACTGCGTGAGCGTGCCGGCAGCGCCCACCTGCGAACCGATGAGCACGGCGAGGGCGTTGGAGGGCGCATCGGCGTTGACCGGCACCGTGGTCTCGACCTCGCGGAAGCCGTAAAGGACCGCGGTGGCCGCGTCGGCGGCGAGCAGCAGCGGGTCGTCGAGCCGGTTGGTGACGTGCGCCTGGTTACTGGGCGTGCGGCGCACGCGCATCTTGGAGATGGCCATCTGCAGCTCGACCGGGCGCAGGAGGGCGACGACGCGGGCGAGCTTCTCCGGAGTGGCGCCCGCGGCGAGGCGGACGACGTCGGCGCGCGAGGCTGCCGGGTCGACGATCAGGCGGGCGAACGCGACGTCGTCGAGGGCGCTCGCCTCTTCGGTGACGGCAACGTCGATCCCGCGCGCGGCGATGAAGGCGTCGACGAGGTCGAAATCGCCGGCGCGGGTGCCGTCGAGTTCGCTGACGCGGCCGCACGCGTCGAGTGCGATGGAGGGCTCGGGATCGTTCGCCGAGGCGAACGCGACGAGCCCCGCCTCGTCGTCCCGCTCGGCGAAGCCGTCGAGGTTGACCGGCCGCTTGTCGAGCGCCTCGAAGCGGCCGAGGCGGCGGTGCACGTCGTGCGTCACCTCTTGACGCGCCGCCCGAGGTCGACGGTGAAATAGCGTCTGCCGTCGCTGCCGCGGACGATGCCCACTCCGATCTCGCGCAGGCGTGCCGTGAGCAGCACGATCCGGTGCGCCTTGCTCCCCATCCAGAGTTTGACGATCACCCGCGGCGTCGCCGCGAGCGAGCCGACCGTCGCGCGTGCGAGCGTCTCACCGGCAGTCCATCGCGTGCAGCCCTTCGCTGTGTAGCCGTAGTGGCGCACGCGCGGACCGACGGTCCAGCCGTTGGCGCTGACGTGGCTGAGTACTCGACGCTGGGCCAGTTCTCTCGCATGCGCGCGCGCGGCGCGAGTCAATGAAGCGCTGAAGGAGACTCTGGCGAGCCCTCGTGATCTGCGCTCGTGGTTCACGGCCGCGATGATGAGGCGCTCGTTCCGGGTCGGCGTGGTGGCCGCCTCGGCCGCAGGCGGCCGCAGCGCGCACGTCATCGCTGGCAGGCCGAAAGTGAGGGCAAGAAGGGTGATGACGAGGGCCTTTCTCATGGGCGCCTCCCGATGGTCGCTTGCCGCGACGCCGTACGCCACGGCCGTGCCTTGGGTGTCCTTGAGATGGGGAAGTAGCCGGAGCCGTCCCCTGCCGGCAGCGGTTTCGGTGCACGCTATATGCCCGGCAACGTGCTGTCCAGCCGGGCAGCGGGGCGAAGCGAGGCGGAGGCGGGCGGTGGCGTGCGCGCGAGATACCCCTCCGGAGAGCGCTCGGGTAAGCTGACTCACAGCGAGCACCCTTGAGCGTGCGTACCTCGGGCGATCCCGGTCGACGACAGGAGGTAGACGTGAGTGAGAAGCATGAGGAGTTGATCGCAGCGATCGTCGAACTGCGAGAGGCCGACGCCGCGCGCCTCGTCAGGGAGGCGCTGGACGCCGGCGACGACCCGCTCGACGTCGTCGCCGCCGGCAAGCAAGCGATGGATACCATCGGTGGGCAGTTCGCCGCGTGCGAGGTGTTCATCCCCGAACTGATCATGGCCGGAGAGATCATGAAGGACCTCTCGTCCCAGGTGGAACCGCGCCTGTCCGGCTCCGGTGGGGCGTCCCGCCTCGGCACCGTCGTGCTGGGCACCGTGAAGGGGGACATCCACGACATCGGCAAGGGGATCGTGGCGACCATGATGACCATCGCGGGGTTCGAGGTCGTCGACTTGGGCGTCGACGTCTCGCCGGAGGCCTTCACCGCCGCGGCGAGAGAGTCGGGGGCGACCCTGGTCGCGCTGAGCGGCCTGCTCACACTCGCGATCGACGCCATGAAGGCCGTGGTCGCCGCCTTCGACGAGGCCGGGTTGCGCGACAAGGTGCGGATCATGGTCGGCGGGGCGCCGGTCACCGAGCAGGTGCGTGAGTACACCGGCGCAGACGGCTGGGGCGCCGACGCAGTGGCCGCCGTAGCGCTGGCCAAGAGCTGGGTGGGAGGTGCATGACGTGTTCACGGACGACTGGAACGAACTGAATCGTGATCGACGCTACGAGGCACGCATGGCGGCGTGGCTGGCGACGGGGGATGCCCTGCCGTTCGTCTCGGACGAGGTACGCGCGGCCTGGCACGAGCGCGTCCAGATCCTGCGCGACGCGATCGAGCTCAAGAAGCCGAAGCGCGTGCCCGTGCTGCCCACCGGCGGGTTCTTCCCGGCGCAGTACGCGGGCATGACGGCGCGCGAGGCCTACTACGACTACCCCAGGGCGCGCGAGGCCTGGCTCAAGGCCAACGCCGACTTCGACTTCGACGGCGCCCTCTCGACCTTCGCCACCGTCTTCCCGGGCGCCATGTACGACATCCTCGACCTCAAGCTCATCAGCTGGCCGGGCCACGGCACGGATGACGACGCCCAGTTCCAGTACAACGAACAGGAATGGATGAAGGACGACGAGTACGACCTGCTCATCACGGACCCCTCGGACTTCTGGCAGCGCGTCTACCTGCCGCGTATCTTCGGGGCGATGCAGCCGTGGTCCATGCTGCCGCCGCTCACGGACATCTGGGAGCCGCCGGTGAACGTGCCGACGTTCTTCCCCTTCAGTCTGCCTCCGGTGCAGGAGATGCTGCAGAAGCTCATCGATGCGGGCAAGGCCGCCGGGGAGTGGCTCATGGGACCCGGCGGCGTCGATGCCGAAGTGGCGGCCACCTACGGCCGACCCGGCCTCTTCGGCGGCGCCTGCAAGGCGCCCTATGACATCCTCGGCGACACCTTGCGCGGCACGCGCGGGATCATGCTCGACAAATTCCGCCGCCCGGACAAGGTCAAGGCGGCGATGGAGCGGCTGGTACCGCTGGCGATTCGCCAGGGCGTCAGCGGCTGCGACTTCACCAGGGTCCCGGTCTGCTTCATCCCGCTGCACAAGGGGGCGGACGGGTTCCTCTCCGACGCCGACTTCCACGAGTTCTACTGGCCGACGCTGAAGGCGGTCATCAAGGGGCTCGTCGACGAGGGCATCGTGGTGTGGCTCTTCGCCGAGGGCGGCTACAACACGCGCCTGGAGGCGATCCACGACGAGGAGATCCCGGCCGGGCGGACCATCTGGGTGTTCGATGCGACCGACATGAACGAGGTCAAGCGGCACCTGGGCGGGTTCCAGTGCTTCGCCGGCAACGTGCCGGGAGCCATGCTGATCGCGAGCACGCCGGAAGAGGTCGACGCCTACGTGAAGCGGCTGATCGCGGACGTCGCCGGCGACGGTGGCTTCGCGCTGGCGCCGGGAGTGGTCACGAACGAGGCCAAGCCGGAGTGCATGCGGGCCATGATCGAGGCCGGCAAGAAGTACGGCGCCGAGGTCTGACGCCTGCCGGGCCGGAGCACGGCGCGCGTCGGAGCTCCAGTCCGCGCGGGGGCGGTCGCTCTTGCAGCAGGGCACCGTGGCCTGCCGGATGCGCACATCCGCCGCCGCCGCGCCTGCAGGACGCGCCCCCCACGGTGAACGTCACGCCGATTCACGTCGGCGTGCTCGCGTGCCGACCATTGTCCCAGGGCGCTGTCCCGGCCTGAACCGCTCGGGATGCCGCGACGTGACTGATGCGGAGGGGCGACATGGTCAAATGGATCGGCATCGGCGGGTGGATCGCCGTGGGCGTAGGGGTCTTCCTCGGGTTCTACTATCTGGGTGAGGACCCCGCGAAGGCGCTGGCCATCGTCACGGTGCTGACGGCGGGCGTCGAGGGTATCACCGGCTGGGTCCGCCACTGTCTCCTCTGGAGGCAGGACTCCAGACGGCTCGGCTGGGAGACCGACCGGCCGGACTGGATGTGGGAGGTCGGGTTCGCCAACCTCGCCTTCGGCTTCATGGCACTGCTGGCGGTGTTCGGAGGCTGGGGCGTGAAGGCGCAGGCGCTGGTGCTGCTCGGCTATGCGCTGTACCTCTTCCAGGCGGCGATGCTGCACCTGTACCGCTATCTGACCGACGAGACGCGCTCGCGCGTGAGACTCTATCGCGCCGTGCTGCTCACGCTCGTGATGGTGGCGATGATGACGGTCTTCGCCGTCTACGCGCTGCTGGTCTAGGACGGTGGCGATGACGACGAGACGCAGACCCCGGTCCGGGGTGCTGAGGGTGGCGCCGACGATGGTCTTTGTGGTCGCGCTGGCGATCGGCGTGGCCCTGGCCGCGCCGGCGTTGGTGGTGACAGGGTGCGGCGAGGCTCCCGATGGCACGACCGGTGACGTCACTGGTGGCGCCACTCCCTCGACGGACACAGGCCCGAGCGCGGCGGCGAGTCCCGCCGCGAGCGGCGCCTCGGCGCCCGACATCATCCAGCAGGCGCCGGTGCAGCACGTCGCGGTCGGCGACCTGGACGTCGGCTACCGCACGATCGGGCCGTTGGGTGCGGCCGCGGACTCGACGCCGCTGCTCATGATCATGGGCTCCAGCGGCACCATGGATCTCTGGTCGCCGCAGTTCGTCGAGGCGCTGACGCAGGGGCGCGAAGTGGTCGTGTTCGACAACCGGGGGATGGGCGAGACCGACGATCCCGGCGGCGCCTACCAGTTCTCGCGACTTGCCGACGACACTGCCGGGCTCGTCAAGGCACTCGGCTTCGACAAGATGGACGTGCTGGGCTGGTCGATGGGCGGCGACGTGGCTCTCGACCTGGCCGTGCGCTACCCGCAGGTCGTGGACCGGCTCGTCAGCTACGCCGGCGACGCCGGCGGCTCGCACGCCGTCCCGATGAGCAAGAAGACGCTCGCCGTGCTGACCGACACGTCGGGCACCGCGGAGCAGCGCGGCATGCGCCTGCTCACTCTGCTCTTCCCGCAGGCCTACCGCAGCGCGAACCCGGACTACGCGGAGAGCTTCCCGATCCCCAGCGAGCGGATGTCGACCTCCGCGATCGAGCTTCAGGACCGCGCCCTCGGCGCATGGAAGGGCGTCTGGGACGGCCTCGAGGGCATCACCGCCCCGACTCTGTTCGTCACGGGCACCGACGACGCGATCACGCCTGCACGTAATGCCGTGCTGATGGCGGCCGTCGTCCCCGGCGCCGAGCTGGTGCGCGTCCCCGGCGCCGGCCACGGGCTGATGTATCAGGACCCGCAGAAGCTCGCCGCCGTGGTGATGGACTTCCTCGACAGGTGAGCAGGGTGACGGCGGGCGCCGGCGCGGGAGCGGCGCCGGCGCCCGCCGTCACTCCCCGCGGCCGTCGCAGGGCGGGGTCTCGCGTCCTGAAAGCCGCGACCGGGGAGGCCTCGCTTCGCAGGGCGACGTACACTCCTGGTGACAGCGACTCCGGGAGACCGCATGACCGAGGATCAAGGCACGACGCCGACGCAGCCGCCGGAGGATTTCCACGTGTACGTCGACTCGCGCTACGGCTTCAGCGTGGCCGTGCCGAAGCGGTTCGAGATCCTCACCACCACGATGGACCCGCTGGCGCGCACGATGCGTGAGCTTCACGACCTCTCGGAGGAGGCGGAAGCGGAGCGGCAGCGCGACTTGCCGATCGGCTTCTGGGATCCCGAGGTCGTCGGCGAGCTCGAGGACGGCACCGGCACGCCCCTGCGCCTGTTCGAGTTCGATGCGATCCGTGGGCGCGACGATCCCCTGAGCGACGAGGCGGCCGAGCGCATGTGGACGGACATCCAGCTGTTCCTGCCGGAGACCCTCGAGAGCGGGGAGCTGCCCGGCTACGAGTTCCTCGAGATCCGCGAGACGATGCTGGGCGAGATGCCCGCACTGGCGTTCGAGTACCGCTGGGACGGGGTGCGCCCGGGCGCGTTCGGCGGCGACCACGCCTGTGTGGTGTGGGCGCTGGGGCCGACGACCGTCTACCACGTGTACCACCACTGCGCCGGCGAGGTATGGGAGGCGCGCCGGCCGGAGTTCGACGCGATCCTCGGTTCGTTCGAGTTGCTGCGGCAGGGCGAGGATGACGGGGGCGAGGACGCGAGGCCGGAGGGCGCAGCCCCGGAGGCCGGGCAAGCGGGGGGCGGGGGAGCCACCGGCGCTTGAGGAGCGGCCTCGGCTTTCCCGACGAGCGCCGCATCGAGGATGGCGCTCTGCGCGGCGAGCTCAGAGTCGCAAGCTCGGGGCGGCATGCTCATCGCCGAGCGCCCGCTCCGCGCTGCAGGAAGTCGTCGACGCCGGCCGCGACGGTGTCGTAGAAGTGGTCGTCGTCGTACCAGGTCCACGATCGCGTTGCGCTGGAGGTCGTGGATGAGGCCGGTGGTGGCCCTGGCGAAGGCCAGCTCGACTCCTTCCTCGCGCAGCTCGGCGATCAGCCCCTTGAGCATCGCCGCGGCGGTGGTATCCATGCGTGGCACGGCGCCGACGTGGAGTAGCAGTTCGCGGACGGGCGGCGTCTGGCCGCGCACCAGCGAGCGCACGGTCTCCTCGAACCAGCGCGCGTTGGCGAAGAAGAGCTCGCCGTCGATGCGCAGGATCACGAGACCGGGGAAGGTCTCACAATGAGGGTGGTCCTCGATGCCCCGGTAGCGCAGCCGCTCGTCGTCCACAGCCCCGGGCGCTCGGCCCAGGACGGCGCTGGTGGGCCGGTAGGCGCGATACACGAGCGCCAGCATGGAGACGATCACGGCGATCGCCAGTCCCATGAGGAGCCCGAACACCAGGACCCCGGCGAAGCAGAGGACGGCGAGGACGAAGTCGGTCGCGTCGGCCCGCCGCAGGCGGCGCAAGGCACGGACGTCCACCAGATGGGCGACGGCGGCGATGACGATCGCCCCCAGCACCGCCTCGGGCAGGTCGTGGAACAACGGCATGAGGAACAGCATCGTCACCACGAGGAAGCAGAAGAGGACGATGCTGGAGAGCTGCGACTTCACGCCCGACGTATCGGCCACAGCCGAGCGCGACAGGCTGGCGTCGACGGTGAACCCCTGCAGCAGACCGGCGCCGAGATTGGCGGCGCCGAGGGCGATGAGCTCCTGGTCGGCGTCCACTTCGTAGTGGTGCCTGGCGGCGAGGGCGCGCGCGCCGGCCACCGACTCTGCGAAGCAGATCAGCGCGAGGGCGAAGGCATCGGGCAGCAGGTCGGTCACGTCGGCGAGTCCGAAACTGGGGAACGTGAGCGACGGCAAGCCGTCGGGGATAGAGCCGACGATCGCCACGCCGTGGTCCTGGAGGTTGAACGTGGCGACCGCGACAATGCCGAGCGCGACGGCGACCAGCATGGCCGGCACTCGGGGGGCGTACGCCCGCAGCCCGAAGATGACCGCCAGCAACGCGACGCCGATGACCAGGGTCAGCAGGCTGGCATCGCCGAGCTGGGAGACCAGGTCGATCAGCTTGCCGAAGAACCCGGTGCCGCCGCCCTCCACGCCCAGCAGCTTGGACAGCTGGCCGACGCCGATGACCAGAGCGAGGCCGGCGACGAAGCCGGTGAGCACCGGGCGCGCGAAGAAGTCGGCGACGAACCCGGCGCGCGCCAGCCCGGCTGTCAGCAGCAGCACGCCGACGAGCAGAGCGAGGAGGGCGGAGAGAGCGATGAAGCGGCCGCTGTCGCCGAGGGCGAGGGGCGCGACGGCGACGGCCGAATACGCGGCGACCGCCGAGCCCGGCCCGA
The DNA here is from genome assembly GCA_963762125.1 of uncultured Thermoleophilia bacterium. Classification (GTDB taxonomy): domain Bacteria; phylum Actinomycetota; class Thermoleophilia; order UBA2241; family UBA2241; genus CAIXSE01. Next base: position 152,838 of record CAVXJO010000009.1, on the reverse strand, counting down.
CGGTCAGCTGGCGGCAGGTACCGAGGACCGCATAGGCGAGCAGCGGCGCCAGGGCGGCGAACAGGCCGGTCGCCGGCGGCATGCCGGCGAGCGAGGCATAGGCGATGCCCTCAGGCACGAGCACGGCCCAGACCGCCGCGGCCGCTATCAGGTCCGGCCGCAGCCAGCGCCGTTCGTACGTCGGCAGCCAGTGACGCATGGGCAGCGTCGGTGGCTCCAGCCGATACCAGGTCAAGACCCGTCTCGCCACGCCTGTGTCCTCCTCTTCGGTCCGGCTGCGGGGGGACCGCCTCGGACGGCATTGTACGTCCTGCCGCCAGGCCTCCTGCTGCGGCGGCGGGCCCGTCGAGGGCGGAGCGGAAGGATCTTCGCCCTGCTCCTATACTGTGGGCAGGAGGCAGCAGAGAGTGACGAGCGAGGGAGCGGCGCGGACGGGCTCATGAAGATCGACGAGTTCATCTGGGACGGGGTACGGCTGTCGTCGACGGTGAGCGAGGAGTGGCTGGAGGCGCGCGCCGCCGTCGCCGACGCCGCCCGGGAGTACGACTGGCGGCGCCTTCTCAGACTGCTCGAGAAGCACGACGAGCTGGTCAACAGTGTACGGCCGGACGGCTGGTCTCTGTACGCGCCGCTGCACCAGGCGGCCCACGGCGGCGCGCCGGTCGAGGTCATCGTCAAGCTGATCGGGATGGGTGCTTGGCGGACGCTGCGTACGGCGCGTGGCGAGCGGCCGGTGGACGTCGCCGTGCGCAAGGGCCACACGCGCCTCCTGCGCGCGCTCGAGCCGGTCCTTCTGCATGTCGTCCCGGCAAGGGTGCTCTTCCGCATCCAGGTCAACTTCCATGAGGTCATCCGCAGTCGCGCGGATGCGCTCGCACGCGAACACCAGCTGCGCCTGCCGGAGCTGGAGCCGCTGCTCGAGATCAGGCAGGCGCCGGTCTGGTTCGCCGTGCCCGGCATGTATGGCGGCTTCAGCTACGAACTCGAGGCCGATGGTGAGCAGTCGCGGCTCATCGTCGAGAGCTGGTGCCGCGTGGTGGAGGGCTCGGGGCAGCGGCACGTGGTGTCCGCGGCGGGGAGCACCCTGGTCGAGGAAGGGTTCGCCTGAGCCGAGGGGAGGGGTGAGGGCCCTACGGTGTGTACGTGATCGGACTGCGTCGCGGCGTGTATCGTGCAGTCGAGCCCTCACGCGTGACGCGGGTAAGATGCGGTGAGTAGACTGATCTCTCTGGGAGGTATCCGATCATGAATCCTGCACCGGACGGCGGTCCGGCCTCGGACAGCGATCTGCTCCGTGACCTATGGACGTGCCCGGATCCGGAGCTCGTCGACATCCACGACATCTTCGACTACGCACTCACGCTAGACGGTCACGACTACGCTCAAGAGGTGTTGCGCGCAGAATTGCCTGAAGTCGCTCGGGACCTGGGGAAGAAGTGGTACGGCCCCAAGCGAGGTGAGATGGACTTCGTCGAGTTACGCCTGCTGCTCTCCTGGGAGGAGCGCTGCGCCCATCTTGCTTGGCAACCCGGTGGTTGCTTTCGTCGTGGCGCTGACCCTGCAGTAAGAGTCTGGGACGAGTCTCGTCCCACCGAGGAGGACCTGCGCCACTTCCGAGAGCTGTACGGGGCGATTTGCGGTGCCTGGGAGCGGGAATGGCCGATTGCGCGCAAAGGAATCGAGGCCGGGCATGGAGGTTAGCGGCGGCCCAGCCCAACCACCAAAGTGGCAGGAACGCGATGCTTGGACGGCGCTCGACGACCTCGACGCCTCGCCGACTCTCGTGCCCGCGAGCCAGTGGCCGGTCGGCGCAGAGGGACTCGACGGGCCGGGGCTCTTCGCCTTCTGGGTCGACGAGGTCGGCGCCGCCGACCTCTCCAAGGGCCTCGAACTGACGTTCGAGGCCGGGCGCATCTACATCGGGCAGGCCGGAGCCACGAAGTGGCCCTCCGGCCGGGTCAACGCCGACACGCTCGGCGACCGCATCGCGCGGACCCATCTGACGGGCAAGGTCCGCAGCTCCACCGTGCGCCTCACGCTCGCGGCCATCCTCTTCGCCCAGCTCGAGCTGGTCGTGCAGGCCTCTGCGCTTCTGCAGGCCTCCGCGGAGCAGGAGCTGAGTGACTGGATGAGGGCGCACCTCCTCGTGGCCGTGCACCCGCACGACGACCGCGACACCCTGGGCGGTCTTGAACAGGCCGTCGCCCAGCGCCTCGACCCGCCGCTGAACATCGAGGCTCACCTGCCGGCGACGTCGCTGCGTCAGAGCGTCGTCGCCCTGCGCCGGAGGATAAGCCGGGAAGCCTGACCGTGACGGGACGACCGTGCCTTGAGGCGCCGCCGCCCGACGCGCCGCCCAACACGGCGCCGGACCCCGAAACACGCCTCCGTCTTGACGCGCCTGTATACTCGCTCCCCCCGACAGCAACTCTCTCTCCTCCCTGAAGGTCGTGCCCTTGAAGCTTGTCGTCACCGAGAAGAACATCGCCGCCAAGAAGCTCGCCGAGATCCTGGCCACCGGCAAGCCCAAGACCGGGAAGGTCTCCAACACCGCCGTCTACACCTTCGAGCGCGACGGGGAGGAGTGGATGAGCATCGGGCTCAAGGGCCACGTCCTGGGCGTTGACTTCCCGCAGCAGATCGTCTTCGGCGACGGTTCGTGGGACGCGGTCTGGGAAGACGACGCCATGAAGGCGCCGGTCGTCATCCCGGAGACGCTGGCGACGCCGCCTTGGCCCAAGAAGAAGCCCTTCACGACCGATGGCGTAGATCTGAAAGGCTGGAAGCTCGCTTCGCTCCCGTACCTCGTGTGGGCGCCGATCGGCAAGACGCCGGCGGAGCGCGAGCTGATCCGCGCGCTCAAGAGCGCCGCCCGCAAGGCGGACGAGATCGTGATCGCGACGGACTTCGATCGCGAGGGCGAGCTCATCGGCAGCGATGCCGCGGCGCTCGTGCGCGAGGTGAACAAGAAGGCGCCGATCAAGCGGGCCCGGTTCTCGGCGCTCACCAAGGGCGAGGTCGTGCGCGCCTTCGAGGAGCTCGTCCCGGTCGACGATTGCCTGGCGCAGGCGGGAGAGTCTCGCCAGGACATCGACCTCGTCTGGGGCGCGGTGCTCACGCGCTACCTGACGGTGGCCAAGTTCACCGGTTTCGGCAACGTCAAGTCGGCCGGCCGTGTGCAGACGCCGACGCTCGCGCTCATCGTCGAGCGCGAGCGCGAGCGCGACGCCTTTGTGCCTGAGATCTACTGGACGGTCAAGGGCGCCTTCAAGTCGCGCCCGGCCGGCGGCGACGCCGCGGCCGAGTTCGCCGCCGCTCATGCCACCAGCCGCTTCAAGAGCGAGGCCGAGGCGCAGCGCGTGATGGCTGCGGTCGCCGGCAAGACGAGCGGCACGGTCACCGCCGCCGCGAAGAAGCGGCGCAAGGTCCAGCCGCCGACGCCGTTCAACACCACCGCGCTGCAGGCCGCGGCCGCTGCCGAGGGTCTCACCCCGGCGCGCACGATGCGCGTCGCCGAGTCGCTCTACATGGACGGGCTCATCAGCTATCCCCGCGTCGACAACACGGTGTACCCGGAGTCGCTCGACCTGCACGCCATCCTCGACGCGCTCCAGGGCGTACCCGAATTCCGGGGGCACGTCGCCGGCATCGTCTCCGGGCCGCTGCACCCCACGCGGGGCGCAAAGGAGACCACCGACCACCCGCCCATCCACCCGACGGGCGCCGCCGACCAGAAGAAGCTGAAGCCCGAGGCCTGGAAGCTGTACAACCTCATCGCCCGGCGCTTCCTCGCGACGCTCTCGGACGCCGCCGTGGTCGAGGGCACCAAGGTGACCATCGCCGTCGGCGGCGAGCCGTTCGTCGCCGCCGGCGACGTGCTCGTCGTGCCGGGCTTTCGCCGCGTCTATGCATACGGACTCAAGAAGGACGAGCAGCTCCCGGCGCTCCACGAGCAGGACGAGGTCGATTTCCTCGGCGCCGAGATGGCGCAGAAGGCCACCGAGCCGCCGGCGCGCTACTCACAGGGAAAGCTCATCCAGGAGATGGAGAAGCGCGGACTCGGCACCAAGGCGACCCGCCACGCCATCATCGAGCGCCTGCTCGAGGTCAAGTACGTGGTCGACGAGCCGCCGCGGCCGACGAACCTCGGCCGCGCCGTCATCGAGGCGCTCTCGACCTATGCGCAACGCATCACCACACCCGACATGACCTCGGAGCTCGAGGCCGAGATGGATGCTATCGCCGCCGGCGGCAGGACGCGCACCGAGGTGGTCACGCACTCGCGCGAGCTGCTGGCGCGGGCGATGGACGACCTGCTCCCCAAGGCGGCCGAGGTCGGCGAGATGCTCAGGGTCGCCGGCGCCGGCGACGCCAAGGTGGGCGTCTGCCCGAAGTCGGGCCACGACCTGCTGGTCAAGTCCTCGGCCAAGACGCGTGGCCAGTTCGTCGGCTGCTCGGGCTGGCCGGACTGCGACGTCACCTATCCGTTGCCACAGGGCAAGATCGAGGCCGTACCCGAGCCCTGTCCCGTCTGCGGCACCCCGCAGGTCAAGGTCATCCAGTTCCGCAGCAAGCCACGCATCGTGTGCCTCGACCCGGCCTGCGCGACCAATCACGAGCCGGAGCTCATCGTCGGCACCTGCCCCACCTGCGCCAAGCTCGGTAAGCACGGCGACCTTATCGCGCGCCGTTCGCCGCGTTCGCTCAAGCGCTTCGTGCGCTGCTCCAACTACGACGAGTGCCAGACCAGCTACCCGCTGCCGCAGCGCGGCGATCTGGCCGCCACGGGGGAGACCTGCGAACCATGCGGCGCCCCGATGGTCGTCGTGACCACGAACCGCGGTCCCTGGAAGGTCTGCATCGACCCGGCGTGCCCGGCCCGGCCGCCGCGCACCAAGGCGGCGAGGGGCGCGAAGAAGAGTCGCTAGCCGTTTACGACGATGAGGCGCTCGTCCGTCCGACCCTCCGCGTAGCATCGACAGTGGTGGTCGCCCGTCCGGGTGGCCCCTCGTCGACGTCCTTGGGGGGCCGGGCATGACCGATTCCATCCTGTGGCTGGTGCTCCTGCTCGTCGTCGTCAACGCCGTGCTGCTCGTTGTCGTGCTGACGCGCTCGGGAGGCGGCGGGCGAAGGCGTCCGGACGCCCTGCACGCGGAGCTGCGCGCCGCGCGCGAGGAGGCGGAGCGCTCGTCGCGCGCGTCCCGCGACGAACTCGCCCGCGGCCTTGCGTCGGGCAACCGTATGCTCGCGGACACGCTCGCCGGCATGGCGGAGGTGCAGCGCGCGCAGCTGGACGGCGTCGGCAAGCGACTCGGAGAGCTGAGCGCCTCCAACCAGACGGCGCTCGACGGCGTCCGCGCGACCATCGACACGCGGGTCATCGAGCTGCAGGCGGGCAACGAGAAGAAGCTCGAGCAGATGCGCGCCACCGTCGACGAGAAGCTCCAGTCCACGCTCGAGAAGCGTCTCGGCGAGTCGTTCAAGCTGGTGAGCGACCAGCTCGAGTCGGTGCAGAAGGGGCTGGGGGAGATGCAGACGCTGGCCACCGGTGTCGGCGACCTCAAGCGCGTGCTCACCAACGTGAAGGCGCGCGGCACCTGGGCCGAGGTCCAGCTGGGCGCGCTGCTCGAGGAGATCCTGGCGCCGGGTCAGTTCGAGCGCAACGTGCACGTGGAGCCGGGCTCGCGCGAGATGGTCGAGTACGCGGTCAAGCTGCCGGGTCCCAAGGACGAGCCCGGCGCCTGCGTCTGGTTGCCCATCGACTCCAAGTTGCCGCAGGAGGACTACGTGCGCATCCAGGACGCCGCCGACATCGCCGACGCGGAGGCCACCGTGCGCGCCACCGATGCCCTCGCCCGGGCGATCAGGGTCGAGGCGCAGTCCATCCACGACAAGTACGTGAAGCCGCCCTACACGACGGACTTCGGCATCATGTTCCTCGCCACCGAGGGCCTCTACGCCGAGGTCGTGCGCCAGCCCGCGCTGGTCGAGGACATGCAGCAGCGGTATCGCGTGGTCTGCGCCGGGCCCACGACGCTGGCGGCGCTGCTCAGCAGCCTGCGCATGGGCTTCCAGACGCTGGCGATCGAGCAACAGGCCGTGGAGGTCTGGCGCGTGCTCGGCGCGGTCAAGACGGAGTTCGGCAAGTTCGGCGGTGTCCTCGACAAGGTCAAACGGCAGCTCGACACGGCCGGCCGCACCATCGAGGAGACAGGTGTGCGCACGCGGGCGATGGAGCGCAAGCTGCGCGCAGTCGAGGAGCTCCCGGACGCTGAGGCCGAGCTGGTGCTCGACCTGGCCGGCGTCGGCGCCCTCGAGGACGCCGCGGCTGAGCTCGAGCTGAGCGACTGCGTCATCGAGCTCGAGCCCGAGGGGGTCTGACACAGGCTTCGGGCCAGCCCCTCGTGACGAGGGTCAGCGCCGGCCGACAACGGTTAGCCGCATCCGACCCCCGGGCACCGCACTACCAAACTGACGTGCGAAACGAGGGGAGACCCTGTGGGCGACGACGGCATCGACCTCAAGAGAGAACAGCAGGCGACTTTGGCACGGCCCCGCTACGACTATTCGTCCGTGACCCGGGCCATGGTCCGCGGGATGGACGCCATGGCGGGCGCAGCGACCACCGTCTTCAAGGCGCGGATCGTCGAGACTCTCGCACCGATCCCCTACCGGGCGTGGGAGAACCACGAGTACGGGCGCCTCTCCCGCAACTACGGCGACGACGCGCTGGTGCGCGAGGCGGACGCCGTGCTGCGTTGGGGCAGGGAGGCGCAGGACAACGAGTATCAGCACCTGCGCGTCATCGGCGCCAAGCTCAGTGAAGGCGGTGATCAGGGGCCGCTCCGCCTCTCGCGACCGATGCCCGGACTCATGGCCGGATCCTGGGCGCTCATGTCGCGGACGCTGGCGCTGGCGTCGATGCGCCGCTCGTTCCTCCTCAACGCCGAGGCCGAGGACCACGCCGAGCACTACTACGCCGATCTTGTCCAGGCTCATCCGGAGTGGGAGGAACTGCCGGTGAGCAGCGAGGCGGTGCGTGGCTACGGGGAGTTCGCCTGCTGGGCAGACGTCTTCCGTCGCATCGGCCTCGACGAGCGCGACCACCGCAACGCGAGCTTCGCGTTCGCCGGCATGCCCGAGTTCATCGTGAGCTACGAGGGCATGCCGGAGACGCCCGGGGTGTAGCGGCGCGGCTGATCGTGCGGCGGGAAGAACGCAAGCCCGCTCGCTGCGTCTCGAAGGCGAGTACACTGGACGCCCGACGCCTTGCATGCGGCGTCCCGAGGGAGGGCATCCACTCTGATCGTCGCCAGCACCCCAGCCAACGACCATCGCCACGCACCGCCCAGGGCCGCTGGTCCGGTCGCCCGCATCGCGACCCTGACCGCGGTCGTCCTCGCGACCCTCTGCCTCGCGGCGGCGGCGGCGTCGGCCACCACCATCGCCGCTCCGCTGCCGTCCGGCCCGATCGCCGCTCCGCTGTCGGCCGGCCCTTACGTGAATCCATCGCCGGCGGAGATCCGTGCCAAGCTGAGCGCCGCGGCCGTGGCTCGCAACATACCTCCGAAGATCCTCTACGGCATCGCCTACCAGGAGAGCCGCTGGCAGCAGTTCGGCGTCAATGGCTACCCGCTCATCGGCTACGACGGCAAGGGCATCGGCATCATGCAGGTGACGACCATCCCGGCGGGGGTCGATGTCGACCGCCTCAAGACCGACATCGACTACAACATCGCAGTGGGCGCAGACATCCTCGTCGCCAAGTGGAGGTACGCGCCGTCTGTCTTCCCGGTGATCGGCGAGGGGGATCCGCACTGCTACGAGGACTGGTTCTTCGCCGTCTGGGCGTACAACGGCTGGACGGCCGGCAACCCGTACGCCTACTTGATCTGGACGCATATCGCCGACGGCCGTGGTCTGTGGACGGGCCTCGATGTGACGCCGGTGCCACAGGCTTGGCTGGTGAGCGGCTTCCCCGTGGCGCCGGTCGCGACACCGCAGCCGGCGCACTGGTGGAGCCTCGCGCCGCTGCCCAAGCCCGTGCTCAGCGCGCCACGCGCGCAGAAGCGGGTCGCGGTCGGCGTGCGCCGCACCGTCTCCGGCACGCTCTCGCCGCAGCACCTCGCCGGCGCGCAAGCCGTCGAGCTGCGCCTGTACCGCTGGAACGGCTCACGCTGGGCGCTGCGCCGCACCGTGCTGACGATGAACCGCGACTCTGGCGAAGTCACTCGCTGGGCGGCCACCTTCGCGTTCGGCAAGACCGGCCGCTGGAAGATCGTCGCCCGCGCGCTCGCCGACGCCGACCACGCCGCCGTCACGTCGGCGCCTGCCTTCGTCAAGGTCGTGCGCGGGAGGTGATCGCCGTCGGGCTCCCCGGCGCCAGGTGCTCGATCGGCCGCCCCATGTAACGGCTCCCGCGGCTGTGAGACACTGTCGCTCATGAGCGACGAGCATCACTTGCCACGGAGGAAGGCGAAGCGGTCGGGACACGACTTCGCCTCCTACGCCTGGCTGCTGATCGGGACGTTCCGGACGGCGGCCGGCTGGCTGGATCTCACGGCCGGCCGCCTCCGCTTCTCCACGCCCGACCAGGTGGTCTTCGACGTCTCGCTCGCCGAGGTGACGGACATCGTCTGGCCCTGGTATTACTTCGGCGGTGGCGTGAAGCTCAGGGCCGCCGGGGAGCAGTACCGGCTCTCGTTCGTGCTGCCCAACGGCGCCGAGTATCCGACGGCTCGGCTGGGCGCTGAGGCCGGCGACCCGGCCGCGCTGGCCATCGTCTGGAGCAAGGCGTCCGACATCGGCGCAGGCCGCAGCGCGGGCAGAGAGTGGCGGCAGCGTCTCGAGACGGAGCTTGCCGCGCTGCCCGCTCCTCCGCTGTCGCGCTCCAGCTGAGGGTCGGCGCGCCGGCGCCCGCCGGATCCTAGAGGTCGCTCGCCGTCAGGTGGAGCGACCGCACCTGCTGGTGACCGGTGCGCACGCGTCCCTCGCGCTCGATCGGCACGAGGAAGAACCCGTCCATGACCTCCTGCAGGCGCTCCACCCAGGGGTCCTCCTCGCCGCGCGGGATCACCAGCAGCGAGGAGAACGTCTGCTCGGGCGTGTACAGCATGCCGAGCATCTGGACCGGCGCCTCTGGGTCGGGGCCGGACGGCGTCACCAGCGCCAGCTGGAGCACCGGAAAGCCGCGCCAGTACACGGCCGTGGTCTCGATCTCCTCCGCGCCCGCATCCCGCATGAACGCCTGTGCTTCGCGGCGCGTGACCTCGTCCCAGTCCCACGTAGCCAGCAGGCCGGGCGGCTGCGGCTGGCCGTCGGTGGTGAGGAGGAGGCTGGGCGCGCCGCCGCGAGCGATGTCCTCGATGCTCGCCTCGCGAGTCGTGAACAGAACAGCGGCGGCGATCTTCGTCGGGATGCGGGCGCTCCATGCGGCGCGCACCCGCAGGTCGGCGGGGTCGTCGGTCTGGGCGATCAGCAGGTCGTCGTAGGTGACGCCGAAGCCGGAGCCGGGGCTCGTATAGGTGACGATGGCCATTGTGCCTTCCAGTCGTGCGGGGACTCAGCATACGTGAGACGGGCCGGGGGCGCGTCGCGTTCGACGAAGAGACGAGCGCCCTCGCTCCCGGAGCATCTCCCTCGTGACGTCGGCGTTGCCCGGCGACTCCAGCGCTGACGATCGACGGGGCGACGGCCGCGGTGGCCGCCGCCCCGTACGGGCGCGTCCTTGCGTGAGGCCGGCGGCCTCGGCGGCCACCTTCCCGATCCGCGCGTCAGTACATGTAGGCGAGAAGCACCTGGTCGAGGAGGGTCGGGCCCGCGCTCATCGCCGTGCCGACCACATAGACCGTGGTCGAGCGGATGGCGACGCCACGTGCGCTTGTCTGATCCGAGACGGCGGAGGTCCACAGGCTGGCGAAGCCACCGCCGCCGAGGAGCCTAGAGCCGCGGAGTAGCGCGACCCTCTTGTCCGCGGCCGCCGCCCGGTAGGTGCCCACGGCGCAGAAGCCGCCAAAACTGTCCGTCGCCACTCGGTTCCACTGGTCGTCCCATGCGCCCGCGACCGTGCTGGCGAGGAAGACGCTGCCGTCGGGCCGATAGACCATCAGATGGCAGTCGCCTCCGCCTGCCGCGTCGTCTCGGCCGACTCCCACGACGTACCTGGTCGAGGTCACGGCGACATCATGGAAGATCTGGTCGGTCGCGCCACCGGCGCCGCTGTCGACGGCCACGACCGCCCGCGTGCCCTTGCCCGAGTACCTCACGATCAGACCGTCCATGGCGGTCGCCGCCGAACGATACATGCCGGCCGCGTACACACCGCCGCCTGGCCGAGGGGTGATGGCGTGAACGCCGCGCCGGCCCCCCCGGAGGTGGCGCCTGGTCGCTCTGAGAACCTGTAGCCGACGGATATCCACGCGGATGTCCGTTCCCGGGCCTCCCGGCCGTCTTGGATACACGATGGATATCCGGAGACAGAGCTGGCGGCCACGCATGCCCCGTCGCCAGCGCGTGCAGAGACTCCCAAACGAGGAGGCAGAGCCCCGCTGACCGCCGCGCGCCGGACCGTTGGAGCGACGAGCGGCCCGTGTGCCGGCCATGGGCATGGCGCGGAGCCCGCCGGCTTGCGGCTGGCGGAGGTCGGAGACGACTGGGCCCTGCGGCACGGATATCCAGCTGGTGTACTGTTCGGGCATGCGCGTCTCCCTGTTCATCACCTGCGTGGCCGACACCCTGTTCCCCGAGACAGGGACCGCGGTCGTGCGCGTGCTTGAGCGGCTGGGGCATGAGGTCGTCTTCCCGGCCGAGCAGACGTGCTGCGGGCAGATGCATGTGAACAGCGGCTACCGGGACGACGCGCTGCGGCTGGCGCGGACCTTCGTGGACGCGATGAGCCGGGACGACGGCGTGGATGCGATGGTCTCGCCGTCATCCTCGTGCGTGGGCTGGGTCCGCGAGTTGCTGCCGTCAGTGGCGCGCGAGGCCGGGGAGGAGCGGCTCGCGCGCGACGCAGAGGCGCTCGGCGGCAGGCTCTTCGAGCTCTCCGAGTTTCTCGTCCGCCGCCTCGGCGTGGAAGACGTCGGTGCGTCGTTCGCGCGGCGTGTCACGCTGCATCCGACGTGCCACTCGCAGCGCGTGGCGCGCATCGGCGACGCGCCGCGGCGGCTGCTCACCCGCGTGCGCGGCCTTGAACTGCTGGAGCTGCCCGAGGCCACGGAATGTTGCGGCTTCGGGGGTACCTTCTCCATCAAGAACGCCGATGTGTCGCTGGCGATGCTGGCCGACAAGTGCGCGACCATCCTCGCGACCGGCGCCGAAGTCGTGACCGCCGTCGACCCGTCGTGCCTGCTGCACATCGGCGGCGGGTTGAGCCGGCTGGCGCCGGCGGCGCCCGGAGGGCGGGGTCCGGCGGTCCGCGCCGTGCACCTCGCGCAGATCCTGGCGGCGGAGGAGCGACCGCCGGCGCAGGGCCGGCCGCGGCGCGCGGAGGCGGCGTCGTGAGCCGCGGCCACGACTTCCCTGCGGCTGCGCGCGAGGCGCTCGCCGACGAACAGTTGCGCGCCAACCTGCGGGGCGCGACGCAGACGATCCGCGCCCGCCGCGCAGCCGCCGTCGCGGAACTGCCGGACTTCGAGGACCTGCGCGGGCAGGCGCGGCGCACCAAAGACGAAGCTCTGGACCGCCTCGACGAGCTGCTCGACGAGTTCCAGGCAGCCGCCGAGGCCGCCGGCGCGCGCGTACACCGCGCGCCGGACGCGACCGCCGCCGACGACATCGTCGCCGGCATCGCCCGAGCCCACGGCGTCACCGAGCTCGTCAAGATGAAGTCGCTGGCCACCGACGAGATCGGCCTCGACGCCGCTCTCGCGGCGGCCGGCGTCGAGGCCGTGGAGACCGACCTGGCCGAGCTCATCGTCCAACTGGCCGGCGACACCGCCTCGCACATCCTGGTGCCGGCCGTCCACTATAGCCGCGGCCAGGTGCGCGACCTGTTCCGGCGCACCATCGCCCGAGGGGCCGACATCTCAGACGACCCGCGCGAGCTCGCCGAGGTCTCCCGCGTCTACCTGCGCGAGCGGTTCCTGCGCGCCGGCATGGGCGTCACCGGCGCCAACGTCGGCGTCGCCGAGACCGGTACGGTCTGCGTGCTGGAGAACGAGGGTAACGGCCGCATGTGCACCACGCTGCCGCCGGTGCTCGTCACCGTGATGGGCATCGAGAAGGTCGTTCCCACCTTCGAGGAGCTGGCTCTTCTGCTTCGCCTGCTGCCGCGCTCGGCGACCGGCGAACGCATGAGCTCCTATGTGTCGCTGCTGACCGGCGTGCAAGACGGAGACGGTCCGCGCGAGTATCACATCGTGCTGCTCGACAACGGGCGCCGCAACGCGCTGGCCGACCCGGTGGGAAGGCAGGCGCTGCGCTGCATCCGCTGCAGCGCCTGCCTCAACGTGTGCCCCGTCTACACGCGCGTCGGTGGACACGCCTACGGGTCCATCTACCCTGGCCCGATCGGCGCCATCTTGACGCCGCAGCTGTGGGGGATGGGGGAGCACGCCAAGCTGCCCTTCGCCTCGTCGCTGTGCGGCGCCTGCGCCGAGGTCTGCCCGGTCGGCATCGACATACCCGAGGTGCTGCTGCACCTGCGCGCGCGGGCCGTGCGCGAGCAGGCGTCCGCGCTCGAGAGGGCGGCGTTCGGCGCCGCGGCGTGGGCCTTCGGCTCGCCGCGGCGCTTCTCCGCCGCGCAGAAGCTCGGGAGGGCCGCCGAGCAGCCGCTCGCGCGCGGCGGCCTGGTCCGCCGCCTGCCCGACCCGCTCGCAGGCTGGACGCAGGGCCGCGACCTGCGCCCGGTGGCGCGCGAGACGTTCCGCGAGTGGTGGTCGCGCGAGCGCGCCTCCGCTGCGGCCGGCGAACGCGGGCGCGACGCCGCCGCCGGTGACGCGCGCGGGCGCGGGCGTGGCGTGGAGCCTGGGCCCGAGCCTGGCGAGGAGGCCTTGTGACGCCGGTGGTCGACCTCTTTGTGCGGCGCCTCGAGGCACAGAAGACGGAGGTCCGTCGCGTGGCCGCCGGGGACGTGCCGGCGGAGGCCGCCCGCGTCTGCGCCTTACACGACGTGCGCCGGCTGGGCGTCCCGCCGGCGCTGCCGTCCGAGTGGCGGCCGGCAGGCATGGAGGTGGTCGAGGACCACGACCTCACCCCGGCCCAGTTGGATGCCCTCGACGCCTCGCTCACCGGCTGCACGCTGGCGATCGCGGAGACGGGCTCGCTCGTGCTCGCCGCCGGCGCTGCCGACGGGCGGCGAGCCCTCTCGCTCGTCCCCGACGTCTACCTCTGTGTCGTCGCCGAGGACCAAGTCGAGCCGGACCTGCCGGCGGCGATGCCGCGGATCGCCGCCCTGGTCCGGGAGGAGGGCCGGCCGGTGGTCTTCGTCTCCGGCCCCTCCGCCACCTCGGATATCGAACTGCAGCGCGTCGACGGCGTCCACGGCCCGCGCCGGCTGGTCGTCCTGCTCGTCTCCTAGGTCGCGGCGACGCCGGCTGGGAGCGCGGCGGCCGGCGACTGCGGACTCTTGGCGGTCCCCGGCGCGCCAGATGCGCCGGTTGCCCGGCGGCTTCCCGGGGTACCACGCCGCCATGACGCGTAACCGCCTCGAGGCCTTCAGTGATGGCGTCATCGCCATCCTCATCACCATCATGGTGTTGGAGTTGACGGTGCCGACTGTGCACACCACGGGACATCCGGCCACGTTCTCCGCTCTCTGGGAGTTGCGGCCGTTGTTCCTCAGCTATGTCATCAGCTTCGTCTACCTGGCGATCTACTGGAACAATCACCACCACGTGCTCTATCTGACGGAAAGGGTCACGGGCGGCGTGCTCTGGGCGAACATCAACCTGCTCTTCTGGCTCTCACTGATTCCCTTCACTTCGGCATGGATGGGCGAGAACAGCTTCGCCGCCACGCCCACGGCCGTCTACGGCGTCGTCCTGCTGTTGGCGGCGATCGCGTACTACATCCTCGTGCGTGCGATCATCCGCAGCCAAGGCACGGGCTCCCTCCTCGCGCGAGCGCTCGGCAGCGACTTGAAGGGCAAGATCTCACCCGTCTTCTACGCGGTGGCCATCCCCCTCGCGCTGGTCGCGCCGTGGGCGTCGATCGGCATCTACGTGCTGGTCGCAGCCATCTGGCTGGTGCCCGACCGGCGCATCGAGAAGGTCGTTCTGGACTGCGAGAACGGGGTCGGCGCCGGCTGCCCGGTGGAGGAGTAGCCGGCTACTCCAAGGTGAACCAGATCCCCGTCGCGGCGTTGTCCCCGTAGCCGCCCACAGCCTGCAGGCCGATGCTGAAGAAGGCGCCCGAGGTCAGGTTCGTCCAGTTCGAGTAGCACGTGGCGAGGTCGAGCGTGAACGAGATCGTGTTGCCGGGGTCAGCCGGCCGGTCGCCGACCGGGTCGAGGATGCCACCGTCCCAGTGGCCCGGTGGAACGGCCGCTCCGTTGGCCGCGACGTCGGAGATCGCGTCCACGACGCTCGCCGTGCCCGATCCAGGATCGTCGATGGACCGTCTCGGCAAGGTAGCGTTCACGGCGTACCAGAGGCCGCCGATGTCCACCCAGCCGGCGGCGCTCGCCGGCTCGCGCGGCCCGGCCTTGCGTTGCGGCCGCCAGAAGGTCAGGGTCACTGTGGACGCTTTCACGGGCGCTGTCGGTACATCGATCTGCACGCCTCCGAGCTCTCGCCGGACCCCGCGGAGTTGCACACCGTCGGTGTCGTAGGCGACGTTGATGGGCTCGGCGTCCGTGTTGAACCGGTACGACTTGAGCGCCGGCGCGGTATTGAAGGCGAAGTTCAACGTGCCGGGGTACTTGGCGCCGCTCGAGGCGGTCATCACGAAGCAGTCGCCGCCGCCGATGTCCGCCGCGAGCGCGCCGGGCTTGAGCGGGCAGCCGCTCGTGTGACGCGGGTCAGGGATAAGGTCGAGGACGCCTGGGGTCGCGTACGTCGGCGATGCGTAGTCGAGACCGACGAGCGGATACGTGACTCCCTCCACTTCGTGCTCGGCGATGTACGCGTTGTCGAGGCCGTCCAACTGCGCCGGAGTGCCGTCCGGGGTTTCCATCGCCAAGGAGAGCGCCATCGGAAGATACCGGTCGATGAGCCCGTCGAGGTCCGTGATCTGCGCGATGTTCGCATTGATCGACGCGGCCGGCAGCGACGTCCAGGGTCCGACGGCGGTCGGCCAGAAGTTGGAGAACAGGAAGAACTGCCCTGTCGTGTCGAGCGGCGGCGGGCCCAGCGGTTCTGCTCCGGCCCGGCGGGACGCCGGCTTGGGAACGGCCGTTCGGGAGCCGGACGCGCGCGGTCTCCGGGCACCTCGGCCGGTCCGGTCGATGTTGTCGAGCAGCAGGTTGCCGTTGTCGTCGATGTCGAAGGCGCTCACGACGCCGTCCAGGTCGAGGTCCGCGCCGGGGCCTCTCAGGCCCTTCGGCAGCGCCGTCCGCACGCGGCCGAGCTTGCCGGCGCCGATCGGCCGGCCGCCCGTGGCTTTCGCCGTGTACGCCGCGAGCCGCTGGTATCGGCTCGCGGGCATCCTGCTCACCTTCGCGTAGCTGCTCTTCAGAGAGATCGAGCGGAGGTTCAGGTTCGCTGTGCCCCTGATGAAGATGTAGGCCTTGGTCGTGGTCGACTTGAGCACGATCGGTCCGCCGTAGGATCCATCCGGCTTCACCAACTGCAGCGTCGCGTTGGCGAGCTTGGCGCCGCTGATGGAGAACTTCCCGGCGGCGGTGATCCGGGCCTTGCGTGCCTTGCCGTTGGACTGCACGAGCAGGATCTTGTAGCCACGGCTGCCCTTCATCACGCCGGTGACGCCAGCGGCGGGCGCAGCAGCCGGTACGACGGCAGCAACGGCGAGAGTGGCGATCAGGAGGACCACGACCACGAGTGCTGCGTAGGCGGCGCGTCGTCCCGAGGCGTCGACCGGTTCACGTCGCGACATGGTACGCCCCCCGCATTGGTTCGGATTCGTCGTTTGTGCTATCGACCGACGGCAGCGCGCGCGAGAGAGGCGGAGTGTTCAGCTCGTCCGGGAAGTGCACTGCCCAAGCGGACCGTTTCGCTCCCCGATGACGCGGGTACCCTGAGCCCCAGCAACGATTCTGCGGGCACGACGGTGAAGCGCCATCGGCCCTTCACGACAAAGGAGCGACATGGCAGTTCAGGTAGGTCAGCCCGCACCCGATTTCGCCCTCACGGGCGTCGTCGACGGTGAGTTCGTGGACGTGAAGCTCAGCGACTACCGTGGCAAGTGGGTCGTCCTGTTCTTCTACCCGCTTGACTTCACGTTCGTCTGCCCCACGGAGATCCAGGGCTTTGCCAAGCACAACGACGAGTTCGAGGCGCTCGGCGCCCAGGTCCTCGGCGCGAGCGTGGACAGCCAGCACAGTCACAAGGCGTGGATCGAGAGGGACTTCGGCTCCCTCCCGTTCCCGCTGCTCAGCGACATCAAGCGTGAGGCGACCGAGGCTTACGGGATACTTCTGCCCGATGAAGGCATCGCGCTTCGCGGGACGTTCATCGTCGACCCCGAGGGCACGCTGAAGTACGCGGTGGTGCACCACAACAACATCGGCCGCAACACCGACGAGACGCTCCGCGTCCTCCAGGCGCTCCAGACCGGCGAGCTCTGCCCGATCGATTGGCGTCCCGGTCAGGCGACCCTGAGCTGACGTGTGAGGACGGCCGCGGCGCCGCAAGGCGGTCGCCGCGCCGAGCGTGAGGGGCGCCGCGAGGCTTGGAGCCATGCGGCGCCCCTCGACATGTTCGCCGGTAGCGAGCGAAGGGAGAGGCATGGCGACCATCGACGACTGGTTTGACGAGCGCACCCTCATGGAGCTCGTCCCCATCGACGTATACGTGCGTGGCGCGTCCGCGGTCGAGGCTGGCGCGGTGCGGATCATCAAACGTGACGCCGAGCAGCTGCTGACGTCGGTCGAGGCCGGCGACGACGTCGTCGGCGCGGAGTGGAGCCTCGACGGCGAGCAGCTCACGTTCGCCTGCACCTGCGGTGACGCGGACGAGCGCCCCTGCGAGCACCTCATCGCCTCTGCGCTGGCGACCTGGCCCGGGGAGGCGCCCGACGTGGACGAGAGACCCGAGGGGCGAGCACGAGCGAGGCGTCGCCGGGACCAGTGAGGCCGCGGCGCCTCCGCCGGAGATGCCGTACAATCCGGGCATGCCCCTCTACGAATTCAAGTGTGCCGCCTGCGACCAGCACATCGAACTACTGTCGAGCTTGGCCGAACGCGACGAGCAGGCGGTCTGCCCGTCCTGTGGCTGCCGCGACGTCTCGCAGGTCTTGGGCGGCTTCACCGTCGGCATCTCGCGCACCAAGCTCAATCCGGGGGTGTTCGAGCGCAAGAAGGGGCAGGCGCCGGTGTACAAGCCGCCGGCCGGGGGCTGAGACTCCGCTCGCGCGGCAACGCGTCCCGGCGTACGACGACGCCGCGGTGAGAGCCGGAGAACTGGGCCGGCCCTCACCGCGGCGTCGTGGTGACCCGGCGAGAGCGCGCGTCGCGGCGCGCGCCGGGGGGTCCGAAGCGCGCGGCACGTCGGCGCGCGGTCCCGCCGGGTCGTTTTGGTAGTTCCCGCGGGACGACGAGTGTACGCCGTTGTGGCGCGCCGCGTCCGCTCGCCCGCTGCCTGCGCGCGGCTCTTCCGCAACGGGGGATTCGCCTCCACAGAGTCACAGGTGACGGGGTGCGCGACCGCCCGTCGGCTGCAGCCTGCACAAGTTCTTCAAGATCAAGTGCTAAGGTCGCGACGAAGGCAGCGTTGGAGAAGGTGGTGTCGCAAATCAAGGCGTGGGAGCCACAAGCGAACGGTCCGGGAGGCTTCGCCGATGAGGCGGCGCTGGTCGCTGGCCTGCGCGCGGGCAGACAGGAGGCGTTCGAGGCTCTGCACGGCGCGTATGCGGCGTCCATCTACGGCCTCGCGCTCCGCATCGTCGACGATCCGCAGGAGGCGCAGGACGTCGCCCAGGAGGTGCTCATCAAAGTGTTCCGTGCGCTGCCCGGCAAAGAGACGGACCTCAACCTGCCGGCATGGCTCTACCGGGTGACCGTCAACGCGGCCTTCGACCAGGTGCGCGCGCGCAAGCGGCGTCCCGTGACGGTGGTCGACGACGCGGCACCCGAATCGGCCGCCGTGGTGGACGAGTTCGAACGCGCCGAACTCTCGCGGCGCGTCGAGACGACGCTGCGCGAACTGCCCAAACGACAGCAACTCGCACTGGTCCTTCGAGACGTGCAAGGCCTGAGCGTGGGGGAGACCGCCTCCGTGCTGGGGCTGACGAAGGGATCGGCCGATGTGCTCCTCTCGAGGGCGCGGACCGGGTTCCGACGCGTCTTCCTCACCGGTGCAGGCTCGTTGCGCGGCCGCTGCCACGAGGCCGACAAGGCACTCGCCGCTGGAGTCGGCAGAGGCGAGGGCGTGCCCGCCACCCTGCTCGACCACTCCCGCACCTGCCCGGAGTGCCGCCGCGCGGTGGAGTTCTGGGGTGCGGCCCCTGTCGGCCTCGCCCTGCTCCTGCCGCAGGTCGTCCTGCCTGCCAAGCTGAGCCTGGGTGCCACGCTGGCGGCCGCGCAGGCTGCCGGCGTCGCCGTCTCGGCCGCGGCCGGCGCGTCGGTGGCAGGAGGCGCCGCGGCAAGCGCGTCGACGGCTGCGGGCGCGGGCGCCGCAGGGGCGGCAGCAGCGGCTTCGGCTGGTGGCGGCCTGCTGGCCGGCCTGGGCTCCGCAGCGGGCATCAAGATCGCGACGCTCGCCGTCGTGGCCACGGCGGCCCTCAGCGTCACTGGCGCGGCGACCTTCCACAAGAGCGTTCAGCCCGGACCGGCCGATGTGCCTGCCGCGGCGCTGGGGCAGAGCGATCATGGAGCCGGAGCGGGCCGCGCCGCGAGTACCGGCTCGCAGGCGGCGGTGAAGGCGCGGCTGCTGGCACGGGCGCATCGCGACGGCCCCGCCTCGTACGGCGGCGCGAAGGGCCGCGCCGCCGCGGGTCCCGGCTCAGCCGGTCAGAGCGGTCGAGACGATGCAGGCGACGCCTGGCGGGCCGGCGCCGACAACGGGTCGTCCGGTGCCCGGGATGGTGCCCAGGCGGGCTCCGGACAGGCCGGCGGCGGCACAGGCAGCGGTACGGGCGGCGACTCCTCCGCTGGCGGCGACTCCTCTGTAGGTGGCGCGTCGGGTTCGGGCGCCGGCGGTCAAGGCGGAGAGACCGGGGGTGGCTCGAGCGGCTCGGGTGGAGAGGTCGGCGGTGGCACCGGTGGAGAGGCCGCTGGCGGCGGCGCCGGCGGGGGGACGCTCAGCCCGCGGTGACGGGCGCGCGCACGCGCAGCGCCGCGCGTGCGACCCCGGCGGTGACGGGAACGTCACCGAGTGCGTCGCCGTCGACGTCGAGGGGGAAGAGGCCGGCGCGCGGCCGGCGTCCCGCCGGCGGTCCTGCCGGCCGCAGCACCAGTTCGCGGCACGTGAAGTGGTCCACGCCGGGCTCCAGCACGTGGGTCCCCGCGTAGACGGTCCTGAAGCGCCCGACGAGGCGCCAGCGCGTCTTGGTCTGGAAGGCGACGACCTCGAGCAGGCCGTCGTCCAGGCGCGCCATCGGCGCGATGTTCATGCCCCCGCCGAAAGTGCGCCCATTGCAGATGGCGACGGCGTGCGCGTCCAAGGGGAGCTCGCGGCGCTCGCCGTCCGGGTCGACGTAAGCGCAGTCCAGCTTGACGCGGCGGCAGGTGACGATGGCACGCAGCGTGGCCTGGGCGTAGGCGAGGCGGCCACCGAGGAACGCCGGCGCGGCCGCCGTGTAGCGGTCGACGAGGCCGCCGACTCCGGCCGAGAGCACGTTGATCCAGTAGCGCGCGACCGGCCTGCCGTCGAGGTCCGTGAACCGCGCCCAGCCGACGTCCACGGTGCGCTCGGCGCCGCCGGCGAGCGCGGCCAGGTACGCGCCGAGCTCGTGCGGGATGCCCAGGGAACGGCCGAAGTCGCCGCCGGTGCCCGTGCCCACGATGCCGAGGATGGGGAGTGAGGCGGCGTCACGGCCGGGGGTCCCGTCCGCGAAGCCGCCAGGGTTGGTGGACGCAGGCCTTGGCGTCACCGGCGCGCCGCCCGGCGGCGGGGCTCCGAGCAGGCCGTTGACGATCTCGTCGAGCGTGCCGTCGCCGCCCAGACCGACCACCAGAGGGCGGCGGTCGCGAGCAGCCGCGGCGGCCAGGGCCGAAGCGTCGCCGCGGCGCCCCGTCTCGGCGACGTCGAGCTCGCCGACGGAGTCGCTAATCCCCGCGATCAACTGCGAGAGGCTGCGGCCGGTGCGGCCGCGGCCCGCGGCCGGGTTGGCGATGACGAGGGGCCGCTTCCTTGCGCCTGGGACTGGGACAGGCTCCTGCATGGCGGGGACCGTATCAGACCGTGGTCCGGCGAGGCGACGGGACCTTCGTGCCGCCATGCCGGCGGCTCGAGATCTGGCACGCGCACGGCGGGCAGAGGCCGCCGCCCGCCGTGACCGAGAAGTGCCTCAGCCGGTGAGGCGAAGTTCGTCCAACATCGGACGAAACCCCTGCAAGGATTGCCTATCTGGTGGCGCAGGCGGCGGTTCTGGTATGAATGGGGGACAGCGACGGGGAGGCGAGTGTGACAGCCATAGACAGACCGCCCATCGAGGCCATCGAGCCGGCGTTCAGGTGCAGCTACCACTCGGCGGAGCAGCTTGACCGTCTCAAGCAGGCGACCCTGGACATCCTCGAGACGGTGGGCATCCGCTTCCAGAGCAGCAAGGCGCTGGACCTGCTGGAGGAGGCCGGGGCCGGCGTGGACAGGGCGACCGAGGTCGCCAGGCTGCCGCCGGCCCTCGTACTCGAGGCGATGGCGACGGCGCCGCGGCGCTTCGCCCTGGGCGCCCGCGACGTCAGTTGCGACATCGCCGTCGGCGACGGCCGCACCTACTGCACGACAGACGGGTGCGGCGTCGAGATCATCGACTTCGAGACGCGGGAGCGCCGCCAGTCCACCAAGGCCGACCTGGCCGACGTCACACGGCTTCAGGATGCACTCTCCAGCATCGCCTTCTGGTGGCCGACGCTGAGCGCCGGCGACTGCGGCGAGACGGCGCAGTTGCACGAACTGGACGCCGGCTGGAACAACACGGTCAAGCATCTGCAGGGGATGGTCAACGGCGAACGCGAAGCCCACTACGCCGTGGAGATGGCCACGGTGATCGCCGGGAGCGCCGAGGAGTTGCGCCGCCGTCCCGTGCTCAGCGACCTCATCGGCACGATCTCGCCGCTGGTCGTCGACAAGGACGCGATCGAGGCGGCACTGGTCTTCGCCGCGGCCGGCGTGCCGGTCTCGTGGGTGACGATGCCGACCCTCGGGACCACGGCGCCGGCTACCAAGGCCGGCGCCTACGCCCTCGGGTCGGCCGAGCTCGTCGCCGCGAGCGTCGTCCTGCAGCTGGCCAGCCCGGGCGCGCCGGTCTTGCACTCCACGATGCAGAGCTGGGCCGATCCGCGGACCGGGAACTTCGTCAGCTTCCCGCTCGACGGGCGCACGCGCGCCCTGGGCACGGAGCTCGCGCACCACTGGGGCGTGCCCGCCGAGTCGGCCGCCTGCGGCACCGACTCGCCGGTTCCGGGTACCTGGCAGGCCGGCGTCGAAGAAGCGCTCGACCTTGCGCAGGCCGCGCAGGAGGGATCGGACCTGCTGCCCAGCATCGGCCTCGTCAATGTGTACACGCTCTTCTATCCCGAGCACTTGATCCTCGGCGACGACGTCTATCACCGCGCCCGGTATGCAGTCATGGACATCGACTTCGACGACGAGCAGATCGCTTTGGAGGCCATCGCCGAGGTCGGCCCCGGCGGGCACTTCCTCGGCAACCGGCACACGCGGCGGCACATGCGCGCCGCGGTGGCGCCGGCGATAACCCACCAGGCCGGGACGGACGGCGCCTACCGCGAGCCGCTCGAGGTCGCGCGGGAGCGGGCCGAGGAGCTGTGGCGCGACTACCGTCCCGAGCCGCTCGAGGAGGACAAGGCCGCCGAGCTGACGCGGATCCTCGCGGCGGCCGACGCCGAGCTGCGCGGCTGAGCCCAGCCGGCCGACGAGGTCGACCTTACGACCGGATGCGTAGCGGCGGCCGAGGCGTGGAAAGCTCCTCTCGACGACCGATGAGAGGAGCACCATGGATGAGAACGTGAACGCCCCTGAGACGGATGTCGATGAGGTCCGGCACGGACTGATCGGCATGGTGCGCGCCGGTGACGCGCACGTCCAGCAGAGCGCCTCGGTGGTCACCACCGCCAGGGGAGGCGCCGACCTGAGTCAGAGCGCCGCGGTAGCGCTGGTATCCGGCGGTGACACGAGCATGAAGCTGTCGGCGGCCGTAGCTGTGCCGACGCTGGGCGACCTGCGCATCGAGAAGGGCGCCGCCCAGTGGGCGATCGCCGCCGGCGACCTCAACATCGACAAGGGCGGCTGTGCTGTGGCCGTGGCGCCGAGCGTGCACGTGGACCGTGGCGGCGTCGGCGTGGCCCTCGGCTGGCATGTGGACGTCGGCGAGAACAGTCGCGTCCTCTTCGGGCCGCTGGCGGCGGTGGGGCTGGGCCTCGCCTTCGGCGTCGGCATGGGCCTCGTCATGGCGGTGAGCGCCGGGTACGCGGCCAACAGGGCCTTGAGGAGCCTGCCCGGCCTGCCCTGGCGGTCATGATCGTCGTGCGTCACTCCGTGGTGATCGACGAGCCGGTCGCCCGGGCGGGGTTTCTCTGGGCCGATTTCGTGCAGCACTGGATCAGCCGACCGCGACTTCGTACCCGACGAGTGGCTCGTGGTGGGCGACGGCGGCGGCGTGATAGGCGCGGGCGACATCTCCTTCGAGTCGGTGAGCGTGGCGCGGACGCGAGTCACGCTCAGTGTGCAGCTGGACCTGCAGCCGTCGGATCCCGGGACCGGTTCGGAGGTCGAAGGGACGTACCATCGGGCCGTCGCTCACCTGGAGCGCTTCCACGACTTCGCCGACGCTCGTGTCGCTTAGCGCGGAGGCGCAGACCGGCGCCGGCCGCGACGCGGCCGCGGAGGCGGCGCGAGTGCTCGCCGACCTCGCCCCCTTGGGGAGTGAGGAGTCGCGTGCGGGCATGGCGCGCTACGGCATCGCCGTCGAGGAGGCCTTCGGCGTGTCCGTGTACGAGTTGCGCCGAGTGGCCAAAGGGCTCGGTCGCGACCACGACCTCGCCCTCGCGCTGTGGGCGACGGGCAACCACGAGGCGCGCCTCCTGGCGAGTATGGTGGACGACCCGGCCCTCGTGACCGAGGAGCAGGCTGAGACATGGGCGGCCTCGTTCGACTCCTGGGACGTGTGCGACCAGGTGACGTCCAACCTCTTCGACAAGACGCCCTTCGCCTACGACAAGGTGCGCGAGTGGAGCGCCGCCGGCGACGAGTGGGTCAAGCGGGCGGCTTTCGCGACCGCGGCCGCCTTGGCCGTCCAGGACAAGAAGGCGGCCGATGAACCCTTCCTCGAGATCCTCGAGCTGTGCCGGCGCGAGGCCGGGGACGACCGCAACTACGTGAAGAAGGCGGTCAACTGGGCTCTGCGCAACATCGGCAAACGGAACTTGCGCTTGCACGCGGCGGCGGTCGCCACGGCCGAGGCCATCCTGGCCGCGGCCGAGGAGCTCGCCGCCGCCGACCGCAAGGACCCGGCCGCGCGCAGCGGTCGCTGGATCGCGCGCGACGCCCTGCGCGAGCTGCGCAGCGACAAGGTGATCGAGCGGCTACGCCGCCGCGGCTGAGACGCCCCCGCGTCGCAGGTCGGCGCACGCGAGCCCCGTCCGTGGCGCCACCACGCCTCAGGTAGTAACGTACAGGTCTGCGCGGGTGTTTCCCGTCACCCAGGGCCAGGGGGGTCGCGTGCCGGTCACCGAGACCAACGCCTCGTTCGACGCCGTCAGACGCCGCCATCCGCGGACCTTGCGTGGGATCTCCTGGCTGCGCTCTCACCCAGTCCTGTGCGGCACCGCCGGCGCGGCGGGCATCGCAGCCGTGTTCTTCCTCGACTTGTCCGCATCGGGCTACCTGATGGCCGGCCTCTACGTCATCCCGGTCTTCTTTCTCGCCATCGCCGTCGACTGGCGCGCCGTAGCGTTCGCCGTCGCCGTCTGCATCGCGCTCTCCGCGTTCGTCTTCTTCTGGGAGGATTCGCTCGACGTCGACCGCGGGCTCGCGCTGCTCTACGCCGCCATGATCGGCGGCGCGCTGGTCATCCTCTCGTACCTCATCAGGCGGTTGTCGACGGCCACCGAGTACGCGGTGCTCCGCGCCCAGCTGTCCGAGGCCGGCGCGGACATCCTCAGCAGCGGGCGCTCCGGGGACGACCTGGACGAACTGCTTGAGTATGCGCTGGAGCGCCTGGGCGAGCAGCTCGACGCGACCAACGGCGTCCTGCTGCTGCTGGAGAACGGCGCGTGGCAGGGGAGGGCCGGTTTCGGCCTCGGCGTCGACGCGCGCCAGGTCGTCGCCCGGTACGCCGAGCTGCCGCTCGCCGCGCAGGCGCTGCGGATCGACGCCGCCGTCTCCAGAGACTTCACCGGCGGCGACCCCTCGCCGCTGGCGCCGCTCGCCGTACACGCGAGCCTCGAGCGGGCGCTCGTCATCCCCGTGCGCTCGCTCGAGCGTGAGATCGGGGTCCTCTTCTACAACCGGCCCCAGGACCTGGGCGAGTACAGCGGCGAGCAGGTCGCGCTCGCCGAGGGCCTCGCCCGCTACGTCGGCGTCACCGTGGACAACGTGCGCCTCATGCTGGAGCTCGACACGCGCCGCCGCGACCTCGAGCTCGTCCGCGACTCGAGCCTCGACTTCGCCCAGAGCATCGACATGGGTGAGGTGCTGGAGGCGGTGGTCACTCGCCTCGTCGGCGCGCTGGACATGCACGCCTGTGACATCTATGAGGTGGACATCGACGGCGGGGTCATGCGCAACCTCGTCAGCTATGACGACGGCGAGTTCGACACGCGGGAGTGGATGGGCCGCGTCTACCCCATCGAGCACTTCGCCACCAGCGCCATGGCCATCCGCAGCCGGCGCCCCATCATCGTGACCTCCCTCGAGGACCCCCGGCTCAACTACGCGGAGCGCGACCTCATGAACCGCTGGGGTCACAAGACCCAGCTCACCATCCCGATGCGCATCGGCGAGCAGGTCACCGCCCTGGTGGAGTTGCTGGACGACCGCGAGGGTCGGGACTTCTCGGACGAGGAGGTCGAACTGGCGCGCAGCATCTGCCGGTTCGCGGCGCTGGCGATCGACAAGGCACGCCTCTTCGACCAGCAGCGTGCCAGCGCCGAGCGGCGCGACCGGCTGGCGCGCCGCCTGCAGCGCCTGCAGTCGTTCGCGGTCGACCTCAACCAGCGGCTCGATCGCGCCGACCTGCAGGAAGTGCTGGACGAGGTCACGCGCGCGGCCGTCGACCTCCTGCACACCCGCGCGGCCGCGGTCGTGGCCGGCAGCGGGGGATTCATCGCCGTCCGCTCGCTGGCCATCGACGGCGCCGCGTCGCCGAGCGTCCTTGCGGCGGCCGAGGCCGACCTGCTCCAGCGCTGTGCGCCGGGGATGACGCCCGCCGGTGAGGACTTCGCCGGCGCTGACAGCCTCACGGTGAGCACCGGCGCAGACACATCGCTGCTGCTCGCGCGGCTCGAAGGGGAGGCGACGACGCAGCCGTCCGTCCTCGTCGTCGCCGACAAGCAGGAGGGCGAGTTCGACGACGAGGACAGGATGCTGCTGGCCACGCTCGCGGCGCAGCTCAACGCCAGCATGCACAACGCGATCGCCTACCAGCGCGAGCACGTCATCGCCGAGACCTTCCAGCAGGCGCTGCTCATGGAGCCGCCGGCCATCCCCGGCATCGAGGTGGGCGTCCACTACCGCGCCGCCACCGATTCGGCGCGCGTGGGCGGCGACTTCTACGACCTGGTCTCACTGGGGCCGGGCAAGCTGATGGTCACCGTGGGCGACGTGTGCGGCAAGAGCCTGTCGGCGGCCGCCCAGTCCGCCGTGGTGCGCTACATGCTCCGCGCCTACGCCGCCGAAAGCTCGCCGGGGGAGGCGCTCTCCCGGCTCAACTCGGCCGTGATCACGCAGACGCCCAACCAGCCGTTCGTGACGCTCGTGGTGGCCTACCTGGACGTCGCCCGGCACATGTTCGAGTACGCCGTCGCGGGCCACCCGCGGCCGATCGTACTCGCCGGCATCACCGAGTTCCCCATGCCCGGCGAGGGCAACGTGCCGGTGGGCATCTTCCGCGGCGCCACATACCCGACCAACCGCGCCGTGCTGCCGGACGACTCCTGCATCGTCTTCTACACGGACGGCATCACCGACGCGCGCCGGGAGCGCGTCCTCTTCGGGGAGGAGCGGCTGAACGAGGCCGTGCGCGCCAACCTCCCGCTGGATGCTCAGGCGCTGGCCGACACGCTGCTGGAGACGGTCAAGGAGTACGCCGGCGGCGTGCTCGCCGACGACTGCGCCGTCGTGGCCGTCAAGCTGCCCTAGGTAGCGTCAGGCCGCCGTGGGCAGGCGGGGCGTCACGCCGCCGTGACGCCGGTGCGCCGCGTTGAAGAAGCGGATGAAGGCGTCGGCGTCGATGAATCCGAGCAGGCGCCCCCCGGCGTCGACGACCACGGCCCGGTCGCTCTCGCGCTCACGCAGCAGCCGCAGGACCTCCGCTGCCTCGGTCTCCGGTGTGACCGACGGCAGCTTGAGCGCCGGCGTCATCACGTCGCGCACGCGGTCGCGGTCGAAGCGTTCGCGCGCCGCCCGCTGGAGGTCGCGCGCGCACATGAGACCGCCGTACTCGCCGCCCGGATCCTCGGACGCCACCGGCAGGCAGCGTGACTCCCAGTCGCGCAGCCGTTCTTTGGCGGCCCAATCGAGGGTCATGTAGGGGGAGAGCCAGCTCTCCGGCCTCGTCATGAGGCGCGAGGCCGTGACGCCTGTCAGCAGGTGGTCCATCTCCGTCTGGCGCGCCGTGGCGCGCGCTGCCTGGATCAGCAGCCACCCCACGAGCACGAGCCAGATGCCGCCCAGACCGCCGGCCAGCACCAGCTGGGCGGCTCCCAAAGCGATGAAGCCCCAGGCGAACACCTGGCCGACCACGGCGGCTTGCCGCGTCGCACGGACCACGTCGCGCGAGAGCCTCCACAGGAGGGCGCGCAAGACCCGGCCGCCGTCGAGCGGGAATCCCGGCAGGAGGTTGAAAACCACCAGGGCGAGGTTGGCGATGCCCAGGTAGGCGAGCACGGCGACCACCTGTTGCGGTCCGTGCAGCGCGTAGGCGGCTGCGAGCGCGGCGCCGCCGATCACGACGCTCACCAACGGTCCGGCGATCGCCATCCACGCTTCGCGGCCGGGCGAGTCGGGTTCACGTTCCAGTTGCGAGACGCCACCCAGGGCGAACAAGGTGATGTTGCGCACCGGGATGCCCTGCGATCGGGCGACCAGCGAGTGGCCGAACTCGTGCGCCGAGGACGGACGCGAACAGCAGCAGCGTCGCAATGATCGCGGCGGTCCAGGAGGCCACCGGACTCCAGCCCGGGTAGGCGCTGGGGAAGAACCCGTTGGCCAGCGTGAACGCGAAGAAGGCGAGCACGAGAAACCAACTGGGATGGATGGCGACCTCGATGCCGAAGAGCCGGCCGAGACGGATGCCTTTCATGGTCCTCTCCTCACAGATGTTCCATGTGAGTTCTTCCACGCGGCAAACGTGGTGGAACCGAAGGAGGCCGTGGTGGAGGGGGGCGAAGGTCAGGCGGCGGTGACGACCGTGGCCATGGCGTCGGCGACCGCCAGCACCGACGCATGGCGGCCGAGCCGGGCGTCCTCGGCGGCCAGGGCCGCGTCGACGGAGTCGAACGCGGCCATCCCGAGGTGCGCCAGCGGCTCGAGGAACGAGGGGTCCTTGGCGCCCACGACGGCCAGGCGGTAGCGCTTCAGCACGCGCGCGACGACGAACGAGCGCTGGCCCCCGGGTCCGAGCGGCTCGCGCAGCCCGCGCGCGAGCAACTCCGCCGGCGACGCCGCGGCGCCGAGCACCTTGAGGAAGTTGCGCTCGCCGGGCCCGTCGCCGGCGCCCAACGGCAGGTCGGCGCAGAGCACGATGAGGCCGCCGTCGCCGAGCGCGGGGCGAGCGGCGAGCCCGAGGTAGGTCGCCGCCCGGCTCGCCTGATAGAGGCCGTCACTCTTGGGCGCGTGGACGCCGGCGACGATCACGTCGTGGAGGCGGCCGGCGGTGCGGCGCCAAGCGGGCGCCGTCTCCAGAGCCAGCGCCTCCTGCGCGGCCGCGGGATCGCCGGCGCGGACGGCGGCCACGCTACCCTCCGCCATCACCAGGTTGACGCCCCAGGCGAGGGGGGTGCGCGCGGCGATCTCCCGGAGGGTCGCCTGGAAGGGATTCTCCCGGAGGCGACCCACGGTGACGCCCGGCTCCGAGATGAACGCCGGGCGGTGCGTCCAGGCGATGGTCTCTCGCCCTGCGCAGCCGATCGCCACGCCCTTGACACCGCCCGAGAACCCGGCGTACAGGTGCGGCTCGACGACGCCCACGGTGATCGCCAGGTCCGCCTCGGCCACGCGCCGGGCGACGCGCACCGGCGCGCCCAGCGTGGTGGTGCCGAGGTCGGCCGTCTCGGACTCGATGCCCTGCGCGTCGATCACCTCGCCCCCGGCGGCGAGCGCCGGACCGGCGAGGCGCGCCCGTTCTTCGTCTCCCGTCGTCGCGTGCAGGCCGCAGCCGATGGCGACGGTGATGGCAGCGCCGGACACGCCGGCGGCGGCGAGTTCGCCGATGAGCGCCTCGAGGACAGGGCCGCTCGGGCAAGGCCGGGAGGCGTCGGGGATGGTGACGACCACGGAGCGGGCGCCGCGCGCACGCTCGCGCAAGCGCGGCGCTTCGATCGGCGCGGCCAGCGCCTCGCCCACGGCGTCGTCCAGCAGTCCGACGTGTGGCAGGTCGGCCGGCGGTTCGAAGGCGTCGGCGCGCGGTACGGGCAGGCGCCGCGCGCCGCACCACACCCAAGCGGGCGCGCTCACGACGGGGCGGGAGCGTCGTTCGCGTCGCGTGAGGCCCGACGCCAGGTCCACCACATCGCGATCACGCCGATGAACGGCAGCAGCGACCAAAGAAAGCCGAGCGTCAGCCAGTTGAGCAGGTCGCCGTGCGTGCGGCGGCAGGAGGACCAGGCGAAGAGCATGCAGATGATGAGCTGCGGACCGTAGGCGAAGAACGCCCAAGCGGCCACGTAAGCGCCGTAGGCCACGGGGTCGGTGGCGAGCGTGGGCATCACGCGTAGGACTCTTGCAGGCGGCGCACCACGTCGCGCACGCCCTCCACGGCCTCGGGGGGGTCGAGCGGGCGCGCCTGGTCGGCGAAACGCAGCAGGTGCGTGGCGAGCCAGCGTACGTCGACGTAGGGCTGGCGGGCGATGCAGGAGCCGTCGTCAAGCATCTCCACCGGCTGGCGCTCGGCGATCCAGCGGGCCACCACCGGGCTGTACCACACCGTAGCGGCCTGGGGGGCGTAGGCGCCGGAGGCGGGAATGCCCTCGCGCCGGTAGAGGTCGAGCTCCACGTCGGACCGCGGCTCGAAGGTCTCGTCCAGGAGCCTCGCACCCTTGGTCGTGGCCACGCGGAACACGCGCGTACCGCCGGCCGTGCGGCACCAGCAGACGTAGTACCACTCGCCACGACTGTGCACGAGCAGGTACGGCTCGACGACGCGGTCGCTCATCCTGTCGGTGCCCTCGGTCCAGTACTGGATGGCCAGCAGTCGCCGCTCTACGATGGCCCGGTTGACGTCGGTGAGGACCTCGTCGGCGGGGAGCAGGAGGTCGCTGCCGCCGAGGGCCGGCGCGCCGCCGCGGGCTCTGCCGATCTTGTCGGCGGCGCTCCGCAGGGCCGCGCCCGAGGCCGTGGGCAGGTGGTGGCCGACCAGCTCGATCGCCAGGAGCAGCGTATCGGCCTGCAGCGGGGAGAGGCGGGCGGGGCGCGCCAGCGCCGGCCCCGCCGTCTCGCACGAGACGCTCAGCTTGCCGCGGCCCTCGAACTCGGCCCAGAGCAGCAGGCCGTCGCCACCGAAGTTCACGAGATTCAGGAGACCGACGTCTTCGCGCAGTTCTTTGGCGCTGACACCGAGGTCGGCGCGCACCTCGGCCACGTCGAGGACGGCCTCGTCATCTTTGCAGCGATGCATGAGATAGCTCGCCAAGGCGGTGAGCCGCGTGAACCGGTCGACCTCGACGCGCAGGTCGTCGTCGGCCTTTCGCCGCCGCGGCCGCGTCGGCGGGACGGTCGCGGGGCGCGCCGGCCGCTCGGGGGCCGGCGCGCCGAGCAGCGCCGCCAGCCCGTCCAGTTGCTCGCTCAGGCGTGCGCGCAGGTCCGGCGGCTCCAGCAGTTCCGCCTCGTCCGCGAGTCCCAGCACCCAGCCCAGCAAGGGCCGCGGATCGGCGTATGACGTCTCGTACTCGATCTGGCCGTCGTCCCGTCGGCGAACGGTGCCGCAGTGGGCCCAGTGCGCCTCGACCCACCACGCCATGGTCGCCGAGACGCGCACGCGCGCCGTTGCCCGGGGCTCGGCCAACTGCCAGGCGGGGCGGTCGCGGTAGGCGGACAGGTCGAAGTCGTCGGGCAACGAGAAGTCGTGCGGCCGGCGCGTGTGGTGCTTGACGTTGGAGCGCACGCGGGAGAGCCGGAACGTGCGCAGGTCCTTGCGCAGGTGACACCAGCCGATGAGATACCACTCGCCGGCCACAAGCTGGAGGCCGTAAGGGTCGACGACCCGCGCGATTGTCTCGTCGCGGGTGATGGCGTAGTAGTCGAACTCGACGGTCTTGCGCTCGGCGGCGGCCGCCTGCAGCTTGGGCAGGGCTGCGCTCGGCTCCCGAGATTCGGGGACGACCATGAGAGGAGGCGCTTCCGCCTCTGTGAGGAGCTCCGGGCGCCCCTGGGCGAGGCTGAGCAGCGCCAGCCTGAGCGGCTGCGAGTAGGCGAAGCGGTCACCGAGGACGGCGAGACAGGCGGCCAGCGCCGCCAGTTCGTCGCCGTCCAGAGCGACCGGCTCGAGGTAGTAGGCGTCCGCCGGCAGACTGTAGAGCTCGGACGAGGCCTCGGAGAGTGGGTCCTCGTCGGCGCGGATCTCGATGCCCAGCCGCCTCAGCTCGTCGCGGTCTTCGTAGAAGCGCCGCTTGAAGGCCTCGTCGGTCATCGTGGGGTAGCCCTCGACCCGGCTGCGGATCTCGGCGGCGCTCACCGGCTGGCCGCGGCGGCACAGCAGCAGGGCGACCAGTGAGAGCCGCCGGATCAGCTTGTCGGTGTCCTTGCTCTGACCCTTCTCGCGGACCTTCCTGGGGCTCACGTCGCGACTCCGATGGTAGACGGTGAGACGCCGGCGCCACGAACTGGAGCCGGCGTCTCATGCTACCGCAGGACGCGGGTGGCCGGGAGAGGGCGCGGGGTGGACGCCGCCGACCGCGCCCCGGCCTCCTCGTGCGGCGCGGGGCTACACGGCCGCCGCCTGTCTGGCCGCGGCGGCGATGATCGCGTCGAACTCGGCGCCGAGGTCGGCCGGGAACTCCGTGGCCGGCGCTGCCAGGATCTCGGCCACCTTCTCCTGCGCCTTCTCGGTCGTGCTCTTGGCTCCGGCGGTTTTCCAGGCGTCGTAGTTGCCGGTCTCACCGAGCTTTGCCTGCCACAGTTCGCGCACGTGCGCCCGCGTGTGGTTGTCGAACAGGTAGTTGCCGTTGAAGCCCATCTTCTTGATGAGCTCCACGGCCAGGGTCTCCTCGCTCACCTCGATGCCGGTGAGGATGCGCTTGACCATGCCGATGATCTCGTCGTCGACGACCATGTTCTCGAGGCAGAGGATGCGCGAGCCGTCGAGGAGGCCGGTGCCGAAGGTCACGTCGGCGCCGTTGGCGTAGGCCATGAACATGGCGAGGGCGTTCTCATAGGCGCTCTGGACGCCGGGCTCTTTGGCGGTGGTCGCGCCGGCGCCGAACCAGGCCGGCACGCCGTAGAAGTCGGCCATGTGGCCCTGGCAGCTGCGCAGGAGCAGGGCCTCCGGCGAGTTGCTCGCGTAGGCGCCGGAGTTCATGTACATCGCCGTCGGCCCGCCTCCGTGCATGACCGGGGCGCCTGGGTGGGCGAGTTGCACGAGCACGGCGCCACTCAGGAATTCGGCGTTGTTCACCACGGCCGAGCCGGCGATGGTGATAGGCCCCGTGGCGCCGAGGATCGGCATGGGGTAAAAGCTCACGGGGATCCCGGCCTCGGCCAGCGTGAGCGCCAGGTCCATGCCATAGCGCTCCTGGTGCAGCGGGCTCACCGTGCAGATGATCGTCGTGAACATCGGCCGCTTCTTGAGCTCTTCTTTGCCGCCGGCCATCGCCTCCGCCATCTTGATGAGGCTGCGCGCCTCCCAGTCCTCCTTGATGGAGACGACGATGCTGTGCTTCTCCGAGTTGCGCACGCAGGCGTCGAACTCGTGCAGCACGCGCGTCTCGGGCGGACAGTCCTGGGCGCTGACGACGGCGCTCGTGGCGCTCACGTTGTCGAGCGCCTGCACGACCTTGGCGCAGTGGGCCAGGTCTTCCTTGCGCGAGGAGCGCACGTCGCCGGAGACGGGGTCGCGATAGAAGACGCCGCAGCCGTCGGAGCTGATGTACACGTGCTCGCCGTCGAGAGGCAGGTCATACTCAGGGTTGCGGGCGCCGAGTGTGTACTCGTGTGGCGCGGTGCTCATCGCCTTCTCGACGACGTCGGCCGGGATCTTCGCCACGGTGGTCTCACGGTCGACGGCCGCGCCGTGCGCCTCGAGGATGTCGAGGGCGTGCTGGGAGTGGAACTTGACGCCGCAGTCCCCGATCACGTCGAGAGTCGCCTCGTGGATCTGCCTCACGTCTTCTGGGGAGAGCAGGTCGAGCTTCACGCGCTTGCCGACGTAGCACTTGTCTGCGTGGGTCATCAGGAGTCCCTTTCAGAAGCGGCCGGATTCGACCGCGGCGATGATGCCGTCGAACTCGCGCCCGAGCTCCGCAGGGAACTCGGGTGCGGGGGAGGCGAGGATGCCGTCGGCCACGGCCCGCGCCTTGTCTTCCAGACGCGGGCTGCCCGCGTTCTGCCAGCTCTCGTACGTCCCGCTCTCGCCGAGACGGGCCTGCCAGAGCTCACGCACGTGGGCGCGGGTGTGCTGCTCGAACAGGTAGTCGCCTTTGAAGCCGAGCTTCTTGATGAGGTCGACCGCCAGGGTCTCACGGTCGACCGTCACGCCGCGCACCAGGCGGGTGACCATGCCGAACACCTCGTCGGCGATGACCAGTTCCTCGAGCGACATCTGCTGGACGCTGTCGAGGAGCCCGGCGCCGAAGCAGAAGTCCGCGCCGGCCATCATCTCGAGTACCAGGCCGAGCGTGTTCTCGTAGGCGCTCTGCGCGTCGGGCTGCTTCGCTTTGGTGCCTCCCCAGCCGAGACCGGCCGGGAGGCCCCAGTGGCGTGCCATCTGGCCCTGCACGGCGCGCAGCAGCAGGGCCTCCGGGACGTTGGCGAAGTACGAGCCGGTGCGCATGAAGAGGGCGGTCGGCCCTCCGGCGTGCACCAGCTTCGCTCCCGGGGAGGCCAGCTGGATGGCGGTGACCGCGCCGAGGATCTCGGCGGCGCCGACGACGGCCGTCCCGGCCGGCGTCACCGGGCTGGTCGCGCCGAGGATCGGCATCGGGTACAGCAGCATCGGGATGCCGGCATCGCCCAGCTCCAGCGCGAGTTCCATGCCGAACCGCTCCATGTGCAGCGGACTCACCGTGCAGAGGATGACCGAGAAGGTCGGGCGGGCCTTGAGTTCGTCCCGCCCGCCCGCCACCGCCTCGGCCATGCGGATGAGCGGCCGAGCCTCTGCCGCGTCCTTGATGCTGACGACGACGCTGTGCTTGCGCGAGGCGCGCAGACAGGCGTCGAACTCGTGCAGGACGCGGCTCTCCTCGGGCGTGTCCTGAGCGGACACCAGGGCCGAGGTGGCCGACAGGTTGTCCAGGCCCTCGACCACGCGGGCGGCCTCGTAGACATCCTGCTTGACGCTCTGGCGCACGCTGCCGTCGGCATCGCGAACCATGGTGGCGCAGCCGTCGGAGGTGAGGTAGGCGTGCTCGCCGTCGACGGGGAGGTCGAACTCCGGCTCCCGGCCGCCGAGCGTGAAGGAGCGCGGCAGGGTCGCGAGCGCTTCCTCGACGGCGCTCGCCGGGATGCGCGCGACGGTCGTCTCTCTGTCCACGATTGCGCCGTGGGCCTCGAGCACGTCGAGCGCCTGGGCGGAATGGAGCATGACGCCGGTCTCGGCGAGCACGTCCAGGGCGGCCTCGTGGATGCTCTCCACCTCGGCCTGGCTGAGGATCTGCAGCGGCCGCCGCCGTCCCACAAAGCGTCCCTCGGCGTGAGTGGTCATGAGCCTTCCTCCGGGAGACCATCGTCCGTGGCGTGGGCTCGGGCCTCGCCGCGGACCAGGTCGAGGGTGACGAACGGTGAGGTCACGGCGCGCACCAGCGCGTCGTAGTCCACGGCGAAGCGCACCTCGTCGCCGGGATGCAGCCGCTCCGGGACGATGAGGATGCAGACGTCACTCGTGGCGCCGGCGAGGTACGCGCCGGGGAGGAGCGGGCGGAGGCCGCCCGGTTCCATGTCTCGTCGCCCGAGCGCGAGCATGGCGTACCACGCGTCCTCTTTCGGCAGGTCGACGTCGGGCACATGGCCGAAGGCGTCGAGGCCGCCGGGACCCTGCGGCGCCGGCGGCTTGTGGTAGCACTCCAGTACGGTGGCGGTGAGTACGGGGTCGGTGCGCCCGAGCCCGCTGATGCCGCAGCCGCTGACGAAGTCGTAGCCGTAGATGGGGCCGCCGCCGGACCGCACCTCCGTCGCGAAGCGCGGCCGGTAGCCGTCCAGCTGCTGGACGGCGCAGGTCCCGCCGAGGCTGAGCGCCGGTTCGTCGGCGCACTGGCCGGCGATCTCGGCCAGGACGTCTTCGGCCTGCCGGAACAGCTCCGGGGACGGCAGCTGGCCGGAGAGGCAGGCGAAGTTGACCGCCACGCCGGCCAGCTCGACACCGGGCAGACCGGCGATCTCGGCCGCGACCGCCGGAGCAGCGTCCGGCAGGACGCCTTCGCGGCGGTCACCGAGGTCGACGGTGAGGAGGATCTGGATCGGGGCGCCGGGGGCGTGCTCGCCGAGCACGCGGGCGGCGCCCGGATCGCTGAGCAGCACGCGGTCGGCGACCTGGGCCGTCTGCTCGAGCTCATCCCATTGGGGCGTGCGGATGAGCGTGAGCGGCCCCAGCGCCTGCCCGGCGAGCCGGAGCAGCGAGGGCAGGCGGCTGTCGGCGAGGCCGGCGCAGCCGGCCTCGAGCAGCACCCGCCCGACCGCCGGCTCGCCGTCCACGCACTTGGTCACACCGGTCAGCTTCAAGCCACGGGCGCGCAGGTCCGCGGCGAGCCGGCGCGTGGCGCGGGACACGGCGTCGAGGTCGATGGTGAGTCGGGGAAGCGTCACGCCTTCTCCACTTCGTCTGGTCGAGAGCGGCACCGGTACCGCCCGATGCACGAGCGCCGGGCGCGGGCGAAACCGCGGCTTCGGGGTGCGCGCCGGAGCGGCGGAGAGCGCCCGTGGGCAAAGGACGCCGCTTCGCCGGACGACCGCTCGGCGCGAGCGGCGCGGCGGCGCGCGTCAGTTGAGGAGGGTACTAGAAGTCGTGGACTTTACCGCCGGAGAAGGCGGTGCGGCGACGATCGTGAGGGCTCGCGTCTACCAACTCGGTCGGCGTCTCCCGTAGCCGGTGGGACAAAGCCGGCGCAGTATACTTCGCTGACTGACCACTCGACAAGCAGGGAGCGCATGCCGGCCGTCGATCCGCTGTACACCGTCTGTGACGGACATCTGTGCTTTGACGGCGCGGACCTCGTTGCCCTGGCGGGGACGCGCGAGACGCCGTTCTTCGTGTTCAGCGAGCGCCGCCTGCGCGCGAATGTCGAGGCGGTGATCGGGTCGTTCCGCCGCGTGCATCCGCCCACCGAGGTCTTCTACGCGAGCAAGGCCTGCTCCAACCTGTGGTTCCTGGGCGTGGTGCGGGATGCCGGGGCGAACGTCGAGGTCAACGCCGGCGGGGAACTGGACAAGGCCGTGGCCGCGGGGTTCGAGCCGCGGCAGATCGTCTTCAACGGCGTCGCCAAGACCAAGGCCGAGATCGAGCGCGGGATCGCCGTGGGCGTGCGCGCATTCATGGTCGACTCCGTCTACGAGTTGGGCCGGATCGGCGAGGTGGCTGCCGCCATGGGCCGGGTCGCTGCTGTGGCGCCGCGCATCGATGTGCACGTGCCCACGCTCACGCATCCCGGCCTCGAGACCGCACACGGCGGCAAGGCCGGCATCGACCGCGACGACGCCGTCACCGCGTTCCGGCTGGCTGCCGGGCACGCCAACCTGGAGCCGGCGGGCATGCACCTGCACATCGGCTCCCAGATCACGAGTGTGGAACCGTACCGGCGGGCGGTCGCCGCGGCGCTCGACATCGTCGCCGAGGTAGAGGCCGGCGCCGGCGTGCGGCTGCACTTCCTGAACGCCGGCGGCGGCTTCGCCGTGCAGTACCGCGAGGCGCCGGTGGCGTGTCGCCCGAGCGACTACTTCTGTTCGCTGCTGACCGCCGCCGACTACGCCGAGGTGGTCGGCGGCGAGCTCGCGGCGCGGCGGCCGGACCTCGAGTTGTTCCTTGAGCCCGGTCGCTCCATCGCCGCCACCACGGCGGTCCTGGTCGCCCGTATCGAGAACGAGAAGACCAAGGGCCGCCGCGACTCCGCCGGCCGGCGCATCGGCGAGGAGCGCTGGCTGACCGTGGACGCCGGCTTCAACACACTGCTCGAGCATACGAACTACCGCTGGTACTACCGCACCATCGTCGCGTCCCGGGCCGGCGAGGAGGCGGATGCCGAGTTCCGCCTCGCCGGCCCCCTGTGTGACGGTGGCGACGTGTTCGCCGGCGACGCCGACTCGCCGTACCGCCGGTTCCCGTCCGCGACCGCCGTGGGAGATGTCGTCGCCTTCCTGGACGCGGGGGCCTACGCGCTCGAGATGATGAACCCGTACAACGCCCGTCCGACGGCCGCCGCCTTCGCGGTGACGGCCGTCGGTGAGCTGATACAGGTCAGGCGCCGGGACACCATCGAGGACCTCGCGGCTCACGACATCGTCCCGGAAGCGAGCTGAGGGTCACACCACGACCCACTGCGCGCGCACCCTCGCGAAACGGTACTTCGTGCCGGTGTAGCCGAGCTTCCAGTAGACGTGGTAGTGATCGGTGGTGTGCGCGTCGATCATCTTCTGTCCGCTGCTGTTGGTGCCCGCGACCACGGCCACGTGATCCCACACGCCGTCTCCGCTCCAGTCGTAGTAGATGAAGTCGCCGCGGCTCAGCTTGCCGGCCGACGTCTCCCAGTCGGTCCTGCGGCCGTTCCAGTAGCCGATCTGCCGAGTGACGTTGATCCAGCTGAGGCTGTAGGTGTCGTCGGACGGAGAGGAGGAGCCGTCCTTGTCGTACCACCAGCCGCTGGTGACGCCACCGGAGGCCGGGAGCATGCCTCCGGCTCGAGCGCACTGCGAGGCGAAGTTGGCGCAGTCGGCGCCGGTGAAGCGGACGAAGGTCGGGTTGTAGCTGAGGGCGTGAGCGTCCGCGTAGGCCTGCGCCCCCGGACGGTCGTACTTGATGATGGCGCTGTACCGGCGCGGCGGGACGACCGCGCGAGGTGGGGATCTCCGCGGCAGGCGCACCGAAGTGGCTCTGCGCTCCACGGCGTGGGCCGCGGCGCGAACGCGGGCGCGAGAGGCGCCGGCCGCCTCGAGACAGGCGGGCTTGAGGACGTCGGTGTAGGCGTCCGCCGTGACCACCCACGAGTCACCGCTCCGCTGGAGCGTGACCGTGTGGTCGACGCCGCTGCCCTCCGCGTCCGTCTTGCCGCTCGCGGACCGCCAGGTCAGCATGGTGATGACATGGGCCGCGACGACGGCCGTGACGCCGTCGTCCGCAGGCTGGCTGTCGAGGACGGTGACCCGGCAGTCGGCGGACTCCACGGCGCGCCCGAACGCCTTGCCGCGCAGCGCCGTGCCCGACGCGACCTTGGTCTCCGTCCGCGCGAGGGCGCTGCCGGGGACGACCCAGGGCGCCAGTGCCGAAGCGGCGTCGGCGGCGGTGATGGCCGTCGCTCTGGCCTGGAGGTAGCCGGTCGCGGCGGTGGCCGGACCGGTCGCTGCGGACTTGCCCGCCGGGTCCCCGGCGGCGCCGGAAGGCGCGCTCGCCGCCGCCGGAGCTGCGAACGCGAACACCGCCGCGGCCAGGGCGGCCGCCACGATCTGCGCCCAGTGTCGTCTGTTCATGCTGACCCCTTTCTGGAGGGTTACGGGCTGGTGGAGACGGCGGTGATCAGCCATCCCCCCACGGCGCTGCCGACCCTCCCCAGGGTGAAGAACAAGACCGTGAGGCCGCCCGGCGAAGGACGGTCTCGAGCGGCGCGCACACGCACGCGCGCCTCGAGCACCAACGTGCGCGCGTCCGGCGTGGCGTAGACGCGGGCGGAGCGGAAGTGGAACGTGGTGAGCGCGCCCAGAGCGCGCCGCGACCAGAGCCGGCGGCGCGCACAGAGCTCTCCGGCGCGCGCGAACTGGCCGGCCTCGATCAAGCGGCAATACAGCGCCACCGTGCGCGCCGCCTCGAGCCGCGCAGCGCCGGGCGAGTCCGTGGCGCCGGCCAACGTGGCGGCCGCCGGCGCGCGCCCCGCCGAGGCCAGATGCACGTCGGACGGCACGACCACCGGCGCCTGACGCTCGTGGCTGCCGCAGCCGATGCCGCCGCCGATCGCGGCCAGGACGACGATGACGAGCGCGGCTGTGTGGGCGTGCGGCATGCCGGCATCGTCCGTCTGTGGCCCGGTGAGCCTCAAGGGTGACGCGGGCCGGTCCACGGTGACGTTGCCGTGGTCGCCGAGCGTCGGCCGTGCGAGAATCCCGGCGCATGTCCGGACCCCATGACACTCCGCCCGGCGCTCCGCTGCCGCAGCCGCCGGCAGGCTTCTGGCCGACGGTGCGCCGCGACCTCCGACTCGGCGCCGTCGCCGGTCTCCAGACTTTCTGGGACCTCGCCAAGGTCATGATCCCCGCCTACGGCGTCACTCTCGCACTGCAGCAGCTGGGGGTGATCGGCTGGCTGTCCTCGGCGGCGCGGCCGCTGATGACGGCGCTGGGGCTGCCGGGGGACGCGGCCGTGCCGCTGGTCGTGGGGTACGTGCTCAACATCTACGCCGCGGTGGGCTCGATGCAGGCGCTCGATCTCACGCCCCGCCAGGTGACGGTGCTCGCCGTCGCCATCCTCGTCGGCCACAACCTGGTGGTGGAAGGCGCCGTGCTCCACAAGGCGGGCATGAACGGCTTTGCCTTCGGGGCGCTGCGCATCGTCGCGGGTCTCGCTGCGGCCATCGTCGCCAACCTGTTGATGGGGCTGATCTGATGGGCGCGTTCCTGCACACGTTCGTGACCGGCTCGTTCGATCTGCTGCTGCGCGTGTTCCTGATCGTGGTGCCGATCATGGTCGTCCTCGAGCTCTTCGAGGGCACGCGCGCCTTCCGCGCCGTCGTGCGCGCGTGGGCCAAGGTCGTGCGCCACGTCGGTCTCGACGAGCGTTCCGCCGCGCCGACGCTCGTCGGCTTCCTCTTCGGCCTCGCCTACGGCGGCGGGGTGATCGTGCGCGACGTGCGCCGGCACGACCTCGGCCGCCGCCAGGTCTTCATCATGAGCGTGTTCCTGAGCATGGTGCACGCGATCGTCGAGGACTCGCTGATCTTCATCGCCCTCGGCGCCAGCGTCTTCTGGGTGGTCGTGTACCGCATCGTGTGGGCGGCGCTGGTCACTCTGGCGCTGACCGCGCTCGCCGGCTTGTGGGTGCGCCGACGCCGCCGTGGGGTGGACGGCCGATCGCACCGGTGACGGCGGGAGGCGTCGCGTTGACGCGGGCCCGCCGGTTCCGTAATCTTGACTGGAATTATCGGGTATCGGGAGCGAGGGAGCGTCACGCCGGTGAACATCTCCATGAAGAGCAGGTACGCGGTCAGGGCCCTCACGGAGCTGGCCCGCGTTGAGCAGACACAAGCGGGCAAGCCCGTGCGCCTGGGCGAGATCGCGGAGCGCCGCGACATGCCGCTCCAGTTCCTGGAGCAGGTCTTCGCGGCGCTGCGCCGCGGGGGCATCGTGCGCAGCCGCCGCGGCGCCTCGGGCGGCTACTCGCTGGCACGACCGGCCGACGACATCACCGTCCTCGACGTCGTCGCCGCCCTCGACGGCGTCCCGTCGCCGGCTGAGTGCACGCAGGGCCGCTGCGACCAGATCGACCGTTGCGGCGCCTCCTCCGTCTGGATCGAGGCGCAGCAGGCGCTGGAGGGCGTCCTGATCGCCACCACCATCGGTGACCTGCTGCGGCGCGAGGACGCGCTGCGCGAGACGGCGCCGATGTACCACATCTGACGGGAGAAGGCATGAAGAGGGCAGGCAGCATCACCGAGCTCATCGGGCGCACGCCGCTGGTCAGGCTCAACCGCATCTCCGACGAGACCGGCGCGGAAGTGCTCGGCAAGCT
This sequence comes from uncultured Thermoleophilia bacterium, assembly GCA_963762125.1. Taxonomy (GTDB): domain Bacteria; phylum Actinomycetota; class Thermoleophilia; order UBA2241; family UBA2241; genus CAIXSE01. Next base: position 112,095 of record CAVXJO010000009.1, on the reverse strand, counting down.
CGAATCGTTCAACCCGGGCGGCAGCGTCAAGGACCGCATCGGTCTCTCGATGATCGAGGCGGCGGAACGCGAAGGGCTCATCGCCCCGGGCCGCACGACGATCATCGAGCCGACCAGCGGCAACACCGGGGTGGCCCTCGCGATGGTCGCCGCCGCGCGCGGGTACGACATGGTGCTCACCATGCCGGACACGATGAGCGTCGAGCGGCGCGCGCTGCTCAAGGCCTACGGCGCGCGCCTCGTCCTCACCCCTGGGGCGGACGGCATGAGCGGCGCGGTGACCCGCGCCGTGGAGCTCGCCGCCGAGCTGGAGGACGGCTTCGTGCCGCAGCAGTTCGAGAACGCCGCCAACCCCGAGGCGCATCGGCTCACCACCGCCGAGGAGATCTGGGAGGACACCGGCGGCGAGGTCGATGTGTTCGTCGCCGGCGTCGGCACCGGCGGCACGCTGACCGGCGTGGGCGAAGTGCTCAAGGAGCGGCGAGCCGGCGTGCGCGTCGTCGCCGTGGAGCCCTCGGAGTCGCCGGTCCTCTCGGGCCGCCCGGCCGGCGCGCACCGCATCCAGGGCATCGGAGCCGGGTTCGTGCCCAAGGTCCTGAACGGCGAGGTGTACGACGAGATCCTCACCGTGCGCGGCGACGATGCCTTCGCCACCGCGCGCGCCCTGGCGCGCGAAGAAGGCCTCCTCGTCGGCATCTCGGCCGGCGCCAACGTCTGGGCCGCCGGCGAGCTCGCCCGCCGCGACGGCATGCAGGGCAGGGTCGTCGTCACGGTGCTCTGCGACACGGGGGAGAGGTATCTCTCCACGCCGCTGTTCTCCGACCTTCCGGAGCCAGAGGCTTGAGGATCAGCGGCCAGGAGCGTCAGCGGTACGACTGCCAGCTTGTGCTCCGTGAGGTCGGTGAGCGGGGTCAGGACGCGCTGCGCGCCGGCTCGGCGCTGGTCGTCGGCGCCGGCGGGCTCGGCGCGCCGGTGCTCTACTACCTTGCGGCGGCGGGCCTGGGGCGCGTCGGCATCGTCGATGACGACGTCGTCGAGCTCTCCAATCTGCAGCGGCAGATCCTGTTCACCACGGCCGACATCGGGCGCTCCAAGGCCCAGGTGGCGGCCGAGCGGCTGGCCGCGCTCAACCCCGAGGTGACGCTCGAGCCGCACACCTCACGCCTGCGCGCCGCCACCGCCGCCGCGCTGATCGACCGCTACGACGTGGTGGTCACGGCGGTGGACAACTTCCCGACCCGCTACCTGCTCAACGACGCCTGCGTGCTGGGCGGCAAGACGCTGGTCGACGGCGCCGTGCTGCGCATGACGGGTCTCGCGATGACGATCAAGGGGGGCGCGACAGCCTGCTATCGCTGCCTCTTCCCGGAACCCCCGCCGCCGGCTGGCGTCGTCAGTTGCTCGGAGGCCGGGGTGCTGGGCCCCATCCCCGGCCTCATCGGCTCCATCCAGGCGCTCGAAGTGATCAAGGTGATCACCGGCGCCGGGCGTCCACTCTACGATCGCCTGCTCCAGTACGACGGCGGTCTCATGACGTTCAACGAGGTCGAAGTCGCGCGCGTGCCGTCATGCCCGGTCTGCGGTGAGCGACCCACGGTGACCGAGCTGGTCGACTTCGATGCCTGACGACGCCGTCCTGGAGCGCCTGCAGGCGCAGTTCGACGGCGTGGCGGACGCGGTCGTCGCGTTCTCCGGCGGCGCCGACTCCAGTCTGGTGCTCGCGGCCGCCGTACGCGCGCTCGGACCCGGCCACGTGACGGCGGTGACGGCGACCTCGCCGACGTACCTGGACGAAGAGCTCGCGGCGGCTGCCGCGGCGGCCGCCGGCCTCGGCGTCGAGCACGTCGTCGTGGAGACGCACGAGTTCGACGACTCGCGGTTCGTGGAGAATTCGCGCGAGCGCTGCTACTACTGCAAGGCCGGCCTCCTCGACGCGCTGGCGCAGGTCGCCGCGCAGCACGGCGGCGCTGCCCTCGTGGACGGCGCCAACGCCGACGACGTCGGCGACCACCGTCCCGGCATGCGCGCCGCCGCGGAGCGCGGCGTCCTCCAGCCGCTGCTGGCCGCCGGCATCGGCAAGGCCGAGGTCCGGCGGCTGGCGCGCGCGCTCGGCCTGCCCACGTGGGACGCGCCGCAGCAGGCCTGCCTGGCCTCGCGCGTCCCCTACGGCGAGCCCATCACGCCCGCCAAGCTTGCGGCCGTCGCCGAGGCCGAGAGGGCGCTGCGCGCGCTCGGGTTCCGCCAGTGCCGCGTCCGCCACCACGGCGACGTCGCTCGAGTGGAGATAGAGCGTGAGGAGCTCGAGCGGGCCTTCGCGCTTCGGGAGGAGATCTCACGCAGCCTGCATGCCGCCGGGTTCGCGTTCGTCGCCTTGGACGTGGATGGTTTCCGCACGGGAAGCATGAACGAGGCGTGATAGCGTACCGCGGGTCCGGGTCTGCCCCTCAGGCAGCGCCGGCCCGGCATAACGACATGAGGAGGTGACGGCCGTGATCCGCAAGCTGCTTGCCCTCACGGGCATGAGCGTCGCTGCGTGCTGGTTCCTGGGACGAGGGAAGCGCGGCTGTCGTCCCGTCAACGAGATCGTCGCCGCCGTGAACCAGGACGTGCACACGGCCATCGACGAGATCACCAGCGACGTACAGGCGGTCCAGGAGCGTGACCCGGCGGCCACGTCCAAGGTCGAGATCATCACCTCTTACTCGGGGCTCCACGCCTTGTGGCTGCACCGCCTGGCGCACAGGCTGAGCAGCGGAGGCGTACCGCTGCTGCCGCGCTGGATCAGCCAGTTCAATCGCTTCGCCACCGGCATCGAGATCCACCCGGGGGCGAAGATCGGCCACGGCCTGTTCATCGATCACGGATCCGGCGTCGTCATCGGCGAGACCACCGAGATCGGCGACAACGTGACCATCTACCAGGGAGTCACTCTCGGCGGCACCGGCAAGGAGACCGGCAAGCGTCATCCCACGGTGGGCGACAACGTCGTGTTCGGCGCCGGCGCCAAGGTGCTGGGCGGCATCACGGTCGGCGACAACGCCAAGGTCGGCGCCGGCAGCATCGTGGTCAGTGACGTGCCCAGGAACTCGACGGTCGTCGGCAACCCCGGGCGACCGGTGCTGCTGCAGGGTCAGAAGGTCGGCATCCCCGACATCGACTACCGACACCTGCCGGACCCGGTGGCCGAGGCCATCAAATGCCTGGTCGCGCGCATCGTGGAGATGGAGAAGGAGCTTGACGAGATCCACCCCGAGCGCAGCGGCAAGCGCGAGGAGGCCGTGCGCGAGACGCAGGCCATGCTCGCCGAGCTGCTGAAGTTCGACAAGGGCGCCGGGATCTGACGCCGCCTCAGGCGGCGATGAACCGGCGCCGAGAGGCCGGCTGCGGAGCAGCGTCCGCCGCGGTCAGCTCCCACGCCTCGATGAAGCCGAGATCGAGCAGGAACAGTTCTGGGTCGACGAGGCCGTAGCAGCGCCAGCTGCTGCCGTGGTCGCCCGTCGCCAGCAGCACGCCGCCGTCGGTCACGATGAAGTCGGTCACGGGGGCGCCGTCGTGCTCGTGCGCCGCCAGCACCAGCGTGTAGCCGATCGTCACCCCGCTCATCGCTTGCCTCCTCGCCGGTCTGCAAGGGTCCGCCTTCGCCCTCATTGGTGTCATCGGTCCGTGGCCGCGGCGGGACATGAGGAGGATGCCTCACCGCCTCCGGGAATCTCTGCGCTACGTGCGGGATCCGATGCCGACCGTTGTGCGTGCAGCCACCGTCGACCGCTTGGGTGACCGGAGCCCGGAGGTGGGTATGCTACGATTGCTGCCCCCTCAGGCGACCCGTGAACGGAGCGTGATCACCACATGAGCGAGGTCAGGCGTCTCGTGCTCGACGTCCTCAAACCCCACCAGCCCACGATGCTCGTGCTCGCCGACAAGCTCGGCGACCTGGAGGGCATCCACGGGGTCGATATCACGCTGATCGAGATCGACAACAAAGTCGAGAACATCAAGATCACCCTGGAGGGCGACGACGTCGACTTCCAGGACGTCGCCGAGGTCGTGCAGGATGCCGGCGGCAGCATCCACTCCATCGACAAGGTCTCGGCGGGCAAACGCATCATCGACGAGGTCGAGACCCCGCAGGACGCCGGCGCGCCCTGGCTTCACTGACCGCGCCGGCCTGACCAATGGCCGGAAGCGCGATTGAGCGCGGCGCCGCACGGACGGCGCGACGCGGCGAGGGCATCCTGGTGAGCCGATGAGTCTTCCGGGCAGTCCGAGCGTCGGGACGCGCGTGCGGCGCCAGATCGCCACGCTGCGTCACTACCACGAGATCGCCGAGGTGGGCGAGATCGCCCGCCGCTACTTCGCCATGAACGCCTTCGACGGCGTGCTCACGACCATCGGTGTGCTCGTCGGCGGCTACTTCGGCGGCATCGACAGCGAGCGCGCCATCTTCATCGTCGTGCTGACCACCGCCGTCGGCATGGGCGTGTCCGGGTTCTACGGGTCGTACCTCGTCGAGCGCGCCGAGCGCGACCGCGCGATGCGCGAGCTGGAGGAGTCTACGCTCTCGAGCCTCGAGGACACTACGATCGCCTCGGCCTCACGCTACGCCACCATCGTCATAGCTCTGATCGACGGCGCCTCGCCGTTCGGAGCCGCGCTCATCGCCATGATCCCGTTCGCTTTCGTAGGGGTCGTCAGCATCCACGCCGCCTACTTTCTCGCCGTCTTGGTGGGCCTCGTCGAGCTGTTCTGCCTCGGCCTCTTCCTCGGTTCGATCTCGCGCGACCGGCTGTGGTACTCGGGCGTCAAGCTCGTGCTGGCCGGCGTCATCGCGCTCGTGATCAGCCTGCTGCTCGGCGGAGGCCTCGGATGACCTCGCGGGACCCGGCCGGCGAGAAGGCGGACCACCCGCTGCTCGCCGGCCTCAATCCCGAACAGCGCAAGGCGGTCACGCACGGAGAAGGCCCGCTGCTGATCCTCGCCGGAGCCGGATCCGGCAAGACGCGCGTGCTCACGCATCGCGTGGCCTGGCTTCTTCAGGTGCAGCACGTGCGTCCGGACGAGGTGGTGGCCATCACGTTCACCAACAAGGCCGCCGGAGAGATGAAGGAGCGCATCGAGGGCCTCGTGGGGCCCGTCGCGCGCACCATGTGGATCAGCACCTTCCACAGCATGTGCGCGCGTCTTCTGCGCCGCGAGGCCCAGCGTATGGGCTACAAGAGCACGTTCACCATCCACGACGAGGACGACCGCCGCCGGCTCATCAAGCGCTGTATGGAGGAGCTGGCCGTCGACCCCAAGCGCTATCCGCCGGAGTCGATCAGCCGCCAGATCAGCGACGCCAAGAACCAGCTGCTGGGGCCCGCCCAGTTCCGCGAGCAGGGCGGGCGCTTCGCGCAGATCGCGGCCGACGTCTACGCACTCTACGAGAAGCGCCACGCGGAGATGAACGCGATGGATTTCGACGACTTGCTCATGAAGACCGTCGAACTGCTCGAGGGCTACCCCGACCGGCTCGAGCACTACCAGCAGGCGTTCCGGTTCGTGCTCGTGGACGAGTACCAGGACACCAACCACGCCCAGTATCGCCTGGCCAACCTGCTCGCCGGCGCGCACGGCAACCTCGCCGTGGTCGGCGACGACGACCAGAGCATCTACTCGTGGCGCGGCGCCGACATCCGCAACATCCTCGAGTTCGAGCGCGACCACCCCGACGCGGAGGTGATCCGCCTGGAGCAGAACTACCGCTCCACGCAGAAGATCCTCGACGCGGCGAACGCGGTGGTCACCAACAACCGCAAGCGCAAGGGCAAGAACCTCTGGACCCCCAGAGGGGAGGGCGCGCTCGTCCAGGTCGTGGAGGTCAACGACGAGCGCGCCGAGGCACAGTTCGTGGCCAGCGAGGTGCAGAAGCTGCTCGAGGGCGAGGCGAACGGCACCGACCGGGCCTACCGGCCCGACGAGGTGGCCGTGCTCTACCGCACCAACGCGCAGAGCCGCGTGCTCGAGGAGCAGTTCGGCCGCTACGCGATCGCCTACCAGGTCATCGGCGGCCCCAAGTTCTACGAGCGCGCCGAGATCCGCGACCTCATCGCCTACCTGACCATCCTCGTGAACCCCGACGACACGCAGCGGTTGCTGCGCATCGTGAACACGCCCAAACGCGGCATCGGCGCCACGAGCCTGCAGCGCCTGCAGGCGCACGCGGCGAGCGTAGGGGAGAGTCTCTGGACGACGCTGCGTGGCGCCGACGACGTGCCGGGTCTGTCGCCCGGCGCCACGAACGGCCTGCTGGCGTTCGCGAGGACCATGGAGGGCCTGCAGGCCACGCAGGCCGGGCGGCCGGTCGCCGAGGTCGTGCGCAGCATCATCGAGGAGACCGGCTACGAGGCCGCCCTCGAAGTGCAGAAGACGCTCGAAGCGGAGGGCCGCCTGGAGAACATCGAGGAGTTCGTGAGCGTGGCGTCCGAGTACGACCGGCGCGCCGACGAGCCCAGCCTGGAGGCGTTCCTCCAGGAGATCTCGCTCTACAGCGACAGCGACGCCCTCACCGACACCAGCTCGCTGCTCACGCTCATGACGCTGCACAACGCCAAGGGCCTCGAGTTCCCGGTGGTCTTCATCGCCGGCATGGAGGAGGGCGTGTTCCCGCACCAGCGCTCGCTGGACGAGCAGAACGTGGAGGAGGAGCGGCGGCTGGCCTACGTGGGGATCACCCGCGCGATGGACAGGCTGTACCTCGTGCACGCGCGGGCGAGGACGCTCTGGGGCGCGTCGCAGTACAACATCCCGTCGCGCTTCCTGGACGAGATCCCGGCGGAGCTCAAGGAGCGGCAGACGATCGGCGGCCGGTCCACGAGCTGGGACGGCGGCCGCGGCGGTGGCGGCTGGGGCGACGACTCCCGGGGTGCCGGCGGCGGCCGCTGGGGAGGTCGCCCCGGCGGGCGGCGCGACGACGATGACGCTGACTACGAGACCCTCGGGAGCGGGCGACGCATCACCGGGCTCGAGAAGAAGCAACTCGATGAGGAGGTCGTGGAGCAGTTCTTTGCTCCGGGAGACCGCGTGCTCCACGCCACGCTCGGCGAGGGCACCGTCCTCGGCATGCAGAGCGGCGGCATCGTGCTCATCCGCTTCGAGAACGACGGCTCTGAGCGCCGGCTCATGGCCAGCGTGGCGCCGCTCAAGAAGCTCCGCGGCTAGCACTCCCGAAGGCGGGGCCGGCCACCGTCAAGGGCTGGTGCCCCAGCTCGTCACCAGCCACCCGCCGCTCGGCGCCTCGGCGAGGCTGACGAAGAGCGTGTGCGTGCCCGCCTCGCCCCACGGAGTGGCTTCGCGGGCGGGAACGATGCGGACGTCGGCCTGGACCCGTACGCCGCCAAGAGCTCGACGCACGCGCGCCACGCGTAACAGCCGGGCGCGCCCGATGTCGTCTGAGGCCGGGGTGAGGGCCGCCGCCGAGCCGGGCGCGCACGCCGCCCTGAGACCGGCATAGTCGCCAGCGTCGACGAGCGCCCAGTACGCGGTGACCGCCGCCGCAGGCGAGCCCACGAAGGGCTTGCCGCCCGCAGCCGCGGCGGAGGGTGAGGGGGCGCCATCGGCCGGACTGCCGCAGGCGGCGAGCAAGGCGGCGCCGGCGACGACGAGCAAGACGAGCGCCGTGACCGCTGTGAGCAGGAGGATTCCGCCGCGAGGCCTGCGGCCGCGCCGCCCGGAGCGGATGCGCTGCCGGGCGCCGGAAGCTCGCAGGCCGCCACCGCCCGGGTGCGGACGTCCTACCCGGCTGCTGCCGCGCAGCGGTGCGCGGCACGGCGCCGACGTGCTGGAACGTGACTGTGACACGGTGACCCCCGTAGCCGTGAGCGTCGCCCGCGCCAAGCTCACCACAGCCTCGCCCTTCTGTACAAGATGACAATAGTAGGGCGGGGCGACGGACCGCCCGGAGCGTCCGCGCGTCGCCGGGCCCGGCCGGCGGTGCGATAGAGTGAGCGCAATCAGTCCATCCATGGCCAGAGGAGGGTCCGCCATGGCCGTCGAGGTCACTCGCGAGGGCGCCGTCGCAGTCGTCACCGTCAACCGCCCCGAGGCGCTCAACTCGCTCAACTCGGAGACCAACGAGGCGCTGCTCGCCGCGGTCCGCGAGTTGTCTCCGGACGAGTCGGTGCGCGCCGTCGTCCTCACCGGCGGCGGTGAGAAGTCGTTCGTCGCCGGCGCCGACATCGCCGAGATGAGCAGGCTCAGTGCCGAGCAGGCGCGCCGGTTCGGCGCTCTCGGCCAGGCGGTCATGAGCGGCATCGAAGCGGCGCCGCAGCCGTGGGTCGCCGCCGTCAACGGCTTCGCCCTCGGCGGCGGCTGCGAGCTGGCGCTCGCCTGCGATGTCCGCCTTGCGAGCGAGAACGCCAAGTTCGGCCAGCCGGAGATCAATCTCGGCATCACGCCCGGCTTCGGCGGGACGCAGCGCCTTCCGCGCAACGTCGGGGAGGGCTGGGCCAAGTACCTCGTGCTGAGCGGGCGCGTCATCCGCGCCGACGAAGCGCTGCGCATCGGGCTCATCCAGGGCGTCTTCCCGAAGGCGGAGCTCATGACCCAGGCGATGAAGCTCGCCGAAGAACTTGCGGGCAAGAGTCCCCTGGCGATGCGCTACTGCAAGGCGGCCGTCAACGCCGCCGCCGACACCGACCTTACGACCGGCCAGAGGATCGAGTGCGATCTCTTCGCGCTGACGTTCGCGAGCGAGGACCAGACCGAGGGGATGAGCGCGTTCCTCGAGAAGCGGGCGCCGGAGTTCGGCGGCCGCTGACGCGTCCACCGGACGCCGGCGCCCGGGTGTGACGCGGCGGTCGTGTGCCTCAGACCGCGCCGACCGCGGCCGCGAACTGCGCGAGCACCTCGTGGATGCCCGGCGTGGCGGCCACGAGCACGTCGGCTGCATCCGTCACGGGCTGCGGCGTCTCGTCCGTGACCGCCGCGACCGCCACCGCCTTTCGGCGCGCGTCCCGCTCGCCCCACTCGCGGATGGCGGCGAACGCGGTGATGTCCGTGAGGTCGTCGCCACAGCCCATGGCGGCCAGATAGCCGCCGCCCGACAGCAAGCGGCGCACCGCGGCTCCCTTGCTGAAGGACAGCGGCGGGCGCACCTCGAAGGCGAAGTGGCCCGTGGCGACGGTGAGGCCGCGCTCGCGCGCCGGCTCGATCACGCGCGTGAGGATCTGGTGCCGCGTTGTCGCGGCGTCCTCCGCCAGCCGGTAGTGGACGGCGAGCACGGTCCGCTTGTCCTCGAGCACGACGCCGAGCGCCTCGCAGTCAAGGTCACGAGCGGCGGCCTCGGCGACTTCTCGGATGAGGGCGACGTACGGTTCCGCCTGCGGCTCCAACGCGAGGGTGCCGTCGGTCGTCATCGTCTCCAGCCCGTGCGTGCCGATGTAGGCCGCCCCCTCGAGCGGGATCATGCGGCGGCCGTCCTCGAGCGACCGGCCGGTCGCGAACGCCACCAGGCCGATGCGCCCGACGAGTGCGGCGAGCAAGTCGCGGAAGGCTTCGGGAACATGCGCATCGGCGGGGCGGGGCGCGATGGGCGAGATCGTGCCGTCGATGTCGCACAGAAGCGCCGCCGCAGACGGGTCCCCCGCTGCGGCGCTCAGGAACGCGTCCAGCGCCTCGTGCCCACTGATTATCGGCGATCCTGTCTCCACGATCCCCCGTCTCGCTCGCCGACAACGTACCCGTTGCCGTCCGCGGCGAAGCTCGTCGCAGCCCGGTCTCCCGTCAAGTTCCCTCGCCCGGTGCCGATATCCCGCTAGGAGAGATGAGCGATCTGCCCGACACCACCAGCCGCTCCCTGCCAGGAGGAAAGCCGCGCGACGTGCGCGCGGATCCCTACCTGAAGTCGATGCTGCTCGGGCTCATCGAGGACAGTTATCTGCACACGGGCACGTTCACCCAGTTCGCCGCCGAGGTGCTGCAGGTGATCGCCTACGCGGTCACCGTACCGGTCGCCTTCACCGAGGGGTTCCTCAAGGCGTACCTCTCCATCGACCGTGTGATCGAGGACGACGACGGTCGCATCAAGATCATCCCCAAGGCCGGCGCGACCATCGAGGACATGATCCGCGACGTGGACGAGATCACGGCGCAGGTCGACCCGGGCGCCGTCTTCAACCCGGTCGTGCGCGCCAAACTGGACGCGGTCCACGAGACGTCCAGCAAGGCGATGAAGTGGGATGTGAACACGCTCTCCCAGATGGACGACGCCCAGTTGATGGGCGTCCTGCGCGAGATGCAGGCCGAGTCCGAGGCCACGCCCGAGCAGGGCGACGGCGGCGACGATGCCACCGACTACGTGCGCGCCAAGATCGCGACCATCCGGCGCAACGTGCGCCAGTTTCAGACGCGACACCAGTCCGGCGCCGGCGCGGGACCGGACGGCGCCGGGGACAGCCCGGCGCGCCCGCGTCCGGGAACGGCGCCTGATTCGCTGCCCGGCGGTGTCGGCGCCGGGCTCCCTGCGATACCATGAGTGTGCTCATCCGCAAGGGGCTCCTCGTGCAGCACTTCTCCGACAGACTCTCCGCTTCCATCCGCGCGCGACGCAGCGTCGTCTGCGTCGGCTTGGACCCGGTGCTCGAGCGCATGCCGCGCGAGCTCGTCGAGAAGTATCGGCCGCAGGCGGCCGAGCTCGGGGAGGAGGCGGCGGTGGCCGCCTGCTTCCAGGAGTTCTGCAGCGGCGTCATCGACGCCGTCGCCGACGTCGCCGCCTGCGTCAAGCCGCAGGCGGCCTTCTTCGAACAGTACGGCGCCGCCGGCTGGCGCGCCCTCGCTGCGGTCGTCTCGTGCGCTCACGAGCACGCCCTGCCGGTGATCCTCGACGTCAAGCGCGGCGACATCGCCTCGACCGGGGCCGCCTACGGACGCGCCGCGTTCGGCGGCGCCGCCGGCTTCGCTGCTCCGGCCGCCGGCATCGGCGCCGACGCCATCACCGCCAGCCCCTATCTCGGTGACGACTCGCTCGCGCCGCTGGTGGAGCACTGCGCCGGCGGCCACGGCGTCTTCATCCTCACGCGCACGAGCAACCCCGGCGCGGCCCTCCTGCAGGAGGTCGAGGTGGACGGTCGGCCGCTGTTCCTGCGCGTCGCCGACCTTGTGCGCGAGCTCGGCGCGGCGCACATGGGCGAGGCCGGCTACAGCGACGTGGGCGCCGTGGTCGGCGCAACCGCGCCGGCGCAGCTCCGCCAGGTTCGCGAGGCCCTGCCGAACGCGTTCCTCCTGGTGCCTGGTTACGGCGCGCAGGGAGCGGGAGCGGAGTCCCTCGCCGGCATCGCTGCCGGTGACGCGGCGGGCTTCGTCGTGAACGCGTCACGGTCGATCATCTTCGCCTGGCAGGACGCCGGCGGCGACTATCGCAGGGCTGCGGCCGCCGCCGCCGAATCTATGCGCAGCGACCTTCAGGACAGCCTGTGACCGACGAGACACCAAACGCGAGGAATCGCCGTCCGCGTCCCGCGCCCTCAGACCGGCCGCCGGCCGACGCCGCCGGGGGCGGCGTCGAAGATCCGGACGACGCTCTGCGGCGTCTCGAGTCGATGGGACCGGCGAAGGCTTCCGTCGACCCGATCGAGTCGCCGGTGCTGCCGCCGCAGCCTGCGGTCGACTCGTTCAGAGCGCCGCCCAGCCGTCCGCAGCGGCCTGTGGGCTCGTCCCGGCGCACGCCGGGCTCTCGGCCACGGCCCGCGGCTGGTCCCGCTTCCACGCGCATCGTCGCCCGTATCGCGGCGCCGGTGGTGTTCCTCGTCGCCGTCATCGCCCTCATCGGCATCGTGGTCCAGTCGGGCGTGATGAGCCCCGACGAGCCCACACCGACATCGACGCCGAAGGCCACCAAGACCAACAGCGGCTCGTCGGTCAAGGTGACCAAGCGATACGTGGTCAAGAGCGGCGATTCGCTCTCGAGCATCGCCGTGCGCTTCAACACCACGACGAGCGAGCTTCAGACGCTCAATCCCGATCTGGGCAACACACTGGTCGTCGGTACCAGGATCGTCGTCCCGAACCAGTAGTCTTCAGGGCGCCGGCGTCCGCCCGCCGGCGCCTCCGCTCGCTCCGCTCTCTCCACTCGTCCCCACCCGCCGCCCGCACCCCGGCGTGCTCCTCGTCTGCCCTCGTCTGCGCCCCCAGGTCTTGTTCTGGCCTCGAGCGAGCGTGACGGCGGGCTTCCGCACGCGCCGAGTGGTGCCGTTCCCCACGAAGTGGGGAAGAAGGGCGTGTAAGTATTGCGTAATGGGGAGAAGTGGGGTACAGTGGCGCACATGCAGCGGCCGCTCCTGGTGGGGGAATTCGAATTCACGCTCGATGCGAAGAACCGCATCGCCGTCCCCGCCCGCCTGCGCCCCGCTTTCACCGAGGGCATCTACGTCACCCAGGAGAACGAGCGCTGTCTGGGCGGCTACAGCCCCGAGGAGTTCCAGCGTCGGCTCGAGGAGGACGTCGAGGTCACCGAGGCAGGCACGTCGGCCCGGCGTGACGTCAAGCGTCGGCTGGCGGCCACCGCCGTGTTCTTCCCGGAACTCGACGGTCAGGGCCGGGTGACGCTTCCGGCCAGACACCTCGAGTACGCCGGCATCAGCAAAGAAGTGACGGTCATCGGCGTCGCCGACCATGTGGAGATCTGGGACCGCGCCGACTGGACCGACTACCGGGCTCACCTTGAGGAGGAGGCCGATGCTTCCGCAGACGAGCATGCAACTTCGTGAGTACGAGATGGCCCTCGCCCACACTCCGGTCCTTCTCGACGAGCTGCTCGAGCTGCTGCGACCGGGCAGGGGTGAGACGGCCATCGACTGCACCTTCGGCGCGGGTGGCCACGCAGAGGCAGTAGCCGCCGCGCTTGGCGCCAAGGGGCGGCTGATCGCAGTCGACCGCGACCCCAGCGTCGGCGAGTACTTCCGCGACGTCGCCCGGGCCGCGCCGTGCGCCTGCGAGCTCTACCACGGCAACTTCGCCGAGGTGCTCGCGCAGCGCGAGTCGGCCTCCGTCGACATCGTCTACATGGACCTCGGCGTGTCGTCCATGCAGCTCGACCGGCGGGAGCGGGGCTTCAGCTACGCCTACGACGCGCCACTCGACATGCGCATGGACCCGGAGCTCGAGGTCACGGCCGCCGATCTGGTGAACACGCTGCCCGAGGCCGAGCTCACCGACATCTTCCGCCGTTACGGCGAGGAGCGCTACGCCAAGTCGATCGCGAGGGGCATCGTGATCACGCGCAAGAAGACGCCGTTCACGATGACCTGCGAACTGGTCGAGGTCATCAAGCGCAACATCCCCACGCCGGCGCGCTTCGCCGCCGGCAACCCGGCGCGCCGCGTGTTCCAGGCGCTGCGCATCGTCGTCAACGACGAGCTCGGCTCGCTCGCCCGCGGCCTGGAGGAGGCCTACCGCGTCCTGCGTCCCGGCGGGCGTCTGGCGGCGATCAGCTTCCACTCGCTCGAGGACCGCATGGTCAAGGATTTCTTCAAGGGGCACGCGGCAGGCTGCATCTGCCCGCCCGGCCTGCCGCAGTGCGCCTGTGGCCACGAACCGACCATGCGCGTGCTCACGCGTCGCCCGATCACGCCGCGGGCCGCCGAGGCCGAGAGCAACCCGCGCAGCAAGTCCGCCAAACTCCGCGTCGCCGTGAGGCTGGAGGACTAAGTGGCCACGGCCGCCCAGCATGCTCGCCGCGCGCCCGCGCCCAGCAGGGAGCAGGAGGCGCGGACCGAGACGCCGACCTACGCGTATCGCGCGCCGCACACGCGGCGCAAGGCGGCGCAGCGCTCACGCGTCACGCGCGCGTTCGTCATCTTCGTCGGCTGCCTCACCGTGCTCGCCGTGGGCCGCGTCGCGCTCAGCTTCGCGGTGGTGCAGAAGACGCTGCAGACTGACGCCATCGTGCACGAGGAGCGTCGCATCAGCGACAAGAACGGGCAGCTGCAGGAGAAGGTCGCGGGACTCGCTGCCACGGGGCGTATCCGCCAGATCGCCGTACACGACCTTGGTCTCGTGGACGCGGACCCCAGGCACACCTCGTATCTCAAGCCGCTCTATCGCAAGGCCAGCTCCGAGGTCGCGGCGAACCGCTGATGGCAGCTCCCCCGACAGGACGTCGTCGCGCGGCCGGCCGGCGCGGCGGTGGCCTGTTCGGGAGCCCGAAGGCCGCCAGGAACGGGGTCGACGGCCGTATCCGGCTTCTCCGCTTCGCCTTTCTCGTCTTCCTCGTGCTCGTCGGCGGCAAGGCCGTGGCGCTCGCCTCCTCGGCGCAGTACCTCACCCGGATCGCCCAGTCGCAGCAGCGCGCCGACGTCGTGCTGCCGGCGCACCGCGGCTCGATCCTGGACAGGAACGGCCTCGAGCTTGCGGTCGGCAAGCCGCAGCAGACCGTGTTTGCGGATCCACACCTGCTGCTGGACCCCAAAGCGGCGGCGGACGAGCTCTGCGACGCGCTGCAGATCAACCGCCGCAGCGATCGCCGGGTGGTGGAGAAGAGGCTGGTGACTGGGAAGCGGCAGAAGAAGTGGTTCGCCTACGTGGCGCGCCAGGTCGACCCGGAACTCGCCAGGGCGGCTGTGGCGCTCGACCTGCCGGGCGTGGGCAGCTGCGCCGAAGAGAAGCGAACGTATCCGCTGAAGAGCTCAGCAGCCCAGGTCCTCGGCTTCGCGGGCACGGACAACACGGGTGTGGCCGGCATCGAACTGCTCTACGACAAGGAGCTCTCGGGCGAGGCCGGCAGCGAGACGATCGTGCGCGACCCCGCCGGTCACGCCCTCAAGACGATCACCCTCCAGGAACCGACCTCCGGCCAGAACGTGCGCCTCACGCTGGACAGCAACATACAGTACTACGCCGAGGACGTGCTGAGGAAGACCGTGCGCGACACGGGGGGCAAAGCCGCCACCGGCGTCGTGATGGACCCACGCACCGGCGAGGTCCTGGCCATGGCCAGTGTGACGCGCGAGGGGTTCCATGGCTACGGCAAGGACCCGGAGGCCGACAAGAACCGTGCCGTGGAGGTCAGCTACGAGCCTGGCTCGATCTTCAAGCTCGTCACGATCTCGGGCGCTCTGGCGGACGGCACGGTGAAGCCGAGCACATCATTCAGCGTGCCGTACAGCATCCATATCGCCGACCGCGAGGTCCACGACTCTCATCTCCACGGGGTCGAGAACTACTCGGTGCGCGAGATCATCCAGTGGTCGAGCAACGTCGGCGCGGTCAAGATCGGCCAGCGCATGGGCGAAGACGGCATGTACAAGTGGATCAAGGCGTACGGATTCGGGGCGCCGACCGGCGTCGAGTTCCCGGTGGATTCCGGCGGGATCGTCGCTCCGGTCGACCAGTGGTCGGGATCCTCCATCGGCAACATCCCCATGGGGCAGGGCATCGCGGTGACCGCCCTGCAGATGGCCTCTGCCTTCTCCGCCGTCGCCAACAACGGGGTGCAGGTGCGGCCGCGGCTCGTCGAGCAGGTCGGCGACCATGTCGTTGAGACCACGGAGGACGACAAACACCGCGTCATCTCGGCCAAGGTCGCGCGGCAGGTGCGCAGCATGCTGCAACTGGCCGTGGACGAGGGTACGGGCACAAGCGCCCAGATCCCGGGATACGACGTCGCCGGCAAGACTGGCACGGCCGAGATACCGGTGCCCGGCGGCTACGACGACTCCCTGAACGTGGCGTCGTTCATCGGCATGGTGCCGGCAGATCACCCTCGGCTCGTCGTCCTGGTGGCCGTCGACTCGACTCCGATGTACGGCGGGGACGCGGCTGCGCCGGCGGTCAAGGAGATCATGCAGTACTGCCTCCAGCGGCTGGAGATCGTCCCGTGAACAGCCCGCGCAGGCGGACTCTCGAGCGGGGCGCCGGAGGCGCCCCGCTCTGCGAGCGGCCAAGGGGTCTGGTAGAATCCGCCGCGATGAAGCTGAGTGAGCTTGTTCAAGGGGTCTCCGGCGCCACGGTGCGTGGCGACCCCGGCACCGAGATCCGAGGCCTCGCCTACCACACGCGTGACGTCGCCGACGGCACGCTTTTCTTTTGCGTGCCCGGACTCTCGTTCGACGGTCACGACTTTGCCGCCGCGGCCGTCGAGGCCGGCGCCGCGGCGCTGGTGTGCGAGCGCGACACCGGCGTCGACGCGGTGCAGGTAGTCGTCCCCTCCGTGCGGCGCGCGATGGCGCTCACGGCGTCCCGCTGGTACGGCGACCCCTCGCGCGAGCTGCGCGTGGTCGGTGTCACCGGCACCAACGGCAAGACCACCACGGCGCACCTCGTCGCCGGTCTGTTCGCCGCCGCGGGCCAGCCGGCCGGACTTCTCGGCACCGTGGTCAATCGCATCGGCGGGGTGGAGCATCCCGTCAAGCTCACGACCGCGGAATCCCTCGACCTGCAGCGCATGTTCGCGGAGATGGTCGCCGCCGGGGACCGGGCGTGCGCTCTCGAGGTCAGCTCGCACGCCCTCTCCCAGGACAGGGCCGCCGGTATCGACTTCGACGCCGTCGTCTTCAGCAACCTGACGCGCGACCACCTCGACTACCACAAGGACATCGAGGACTACTTCGGCGCCAAGCGCCGGCTGTTTCTGCCCGACGAGGCGCGCAACGGCGGCGCCGTCGCGGTGGTCAACGTCGGCGACGAGTTCGGCGTGCGTCTCGCGCGCGAGTGCCTGCCGCGCTACGGTGACGACCTGTGGACCTGCGCGGTCGACGAAGAGGGCGCCTCCGGCGCCGCGGTCGTCGCGCACGGCCTCGACCTGCGCGCCGACGGCTCGGCCTTCACGCTCACCTGCCCGCGCCTGGGCCTGGACGAGCGCGTGGCGCTGCGCCTGGCGGCGCGCTTCAACGTCGAGAACGCCGTCGCCGCCGCTGCGGCCGGTCTGGCCCTCGGGCTGCCCGCAGAGGCCGTGTTGCGCGGCCTCGCCGTCACCGAGGGCGTCCCCGGTCGCTTCCAAGCGGTGCGCGCCGGGCAGCCGTTCAGCGTCGTCGTCGACTACTCGCACACGCCCGACTCTCTGGAGAACGCCCTCCTGGCCGCCCGTGCCGTCACCTCCGGCCGAGTCCTCGCGGTGTTCGGCTGTGGCGGTGACCGCGACCGCGGCAAGCGGCCGCTCATGGGTGGCATCGGCGCGCGGCTCGCCGACCGCTCGGTCATCACCTCGGACAACCCGCGCAGCGAGGATCCGCTGGCGATCGTCGAGGAGGTCGCGGCGGGGGTGCCGCGCGACCTCGCGGCCACGGTCGTCATCGAGCCCGACCGGCGCTCCGCAATCCGAATCGCTCTCTCCGAGGCCCGGCCCGGCGACACCGTCGTCATCGCCGGCAAGGGGCACGAGCAGGGGCAGATCATCGGCGACCGCAAGATCCCCTTCGACGACCGCATGGTCGCCGAGGAGGAGATCGCGGCGCTCGGCGCGGAGCGCTGAACCGATGCTGCCTCTGACCCTGGGAGAGGTCGCGGCTGCCTGCGGCGGCCGTCTGGAAGCCCGGGACCCAGACCTCGAGGTGCAGCGCGTGTGCACCGACAGCCGCTGCGTGCGGCCCGGCGACCTGTTCGTGGGGCTGAGAGGCGAGAACTTCGACGGCGATGAATATGCCGCCGCCGCTGTTGCCGCGGGCGCGACGGCGGCGGTGGTGCGCACAGAGACCGCGACGACCCTGCCGCAGGGCGCGGCGCGCATCGTCGCCGATGACGGACTGCACGCCCTGCAGGAGCTGGCGACCTTCGTCCGACGCCGGTCGGGGGTCAAGGTGGTCGCCATCACCGGCAGCGCCGGCAAGACGTCGACCAAGGACATCCTCGCGGCGCTGCTGCGGCCGGTCGCGCGCACCGTCGCGACCACGGCGAACCTCAACAACGAGATCGGCGTGCCGCTGACGCTGCTGGACATCGAGCCCGACACCGAGGTCGCCGTGGTGGAGATGGCGATGCGCGGGGCGGGGCAGATCCGCGAGCTCGCGCGCGTCGCGCTCCCCGACGTGGGCGTGATCACCAACATCGCGCCCGTGCACCTCGAGCTCGTCGGCACCATCGAAGACGTGGCCGCGGCCAAGGCGGAGCTCATCGAGGAGATCAGCGACGGAACGGCCATCGTGCCCGCGAGTGAGCCGCTGCTCGGGCGGCACGTGCGGCGCCATCGCGGCCGCGTGGTGACGTTTGGCCTGCCGGACGCCGACGTGCAGGTGGTGACGGAGGAGCGCCGCGGGGACAGCACGCACGTACTGCTCGACGCGTTCGGTCACCGCGCGCGCATGGACTTCAGCTTCACCGGGGGCCACTACCTGCACGACGCCCTCGCAGCCGTGGCCGCGTTCGTCGAGCTCGGCTACCGCCTGGACGAGGCCGCGGAGGGCGCCGCGCAGGTGGCCTTCAGCGACCTGCGCGGCGCCCTCTCGCTTCTGCCCGGAGGCGGTCTGCTGCTCAACGACGCCTACAACGCCAACCCGGTCGCCATGAAAGCCGCCGTCGATCACCTCGTCGCCATCGCCGACGGGCGTCCCACGGTGGCGGTGCTCGGCGACATGTACGAGCTGGGGCCCGGCGCCGGCACCTATCACCGCGCCGTCGGCGAGCACTGCGCCGCCGCCGGCGTCCGTGTGGTCGCCGTCGGCGACCTCGCCCGCGACTACCTCATCGGCGCCGCCGGCGAGCGCTGGTTCCCGACCGTCGGCGAGTGCCTGGCGTCGTTGCCCGAGGTCGCCCCGGCCGGCAGCGCCGTCCTCGTCAAGGCTTCGCGCCTCATGCGCATGGAGCGCGTGGCCGAGGCGCTGGCCGAAGAAGGAGCGCCTCGTGCTTAGAGCCATGGGCGCCAGCGTGCTCGCCATGGTGCTGGTCCTCGTCATCGGGCCGGCGTTCATCCGCTGGCTGCGCGTCAACGAGTTCGGTCAGAACATCCGCGAGGAGGGTCCCGCGGGCCACAAGACCAAGGAGGGCACGCCGACGATGGGCGGCGTCCTCATCTGGTTCGCCGTCCTCATCCCGTATCTGGTCTTCAGCCGCTTCTCCGTGGCGTCTCTGACCGTCTTCATCGCCGCGATCGGCAACGCGATGATCGGCTTCACCGACGACTGGATCAAGATCGTGCGCAAGCGCTCGCTGGGGCTCTCGGCGCGCTACAAGCTCGTGCTGCAACTGCTGCTCTCGCTGTTCATCGGATTCGTGGCGCTGCACTTCGTCGGCGTCACGACCGCCGTGGACGTGCCCTTCACCTCGTTCAAGCTCGAGCTCGGCACGGTCGGGTTCTACGCGCTCATCTTCCTCACGCTGGCGGGATTCTCCAACGCGGTGAACCTCACCGACGGCCTCGACGGGCTCGCCGCCGGCGCGTCGGCCATCGTGCTCGTCGCCATGGCCGGCGTCGCCTTCATCATCGGGCGCAACACGAGCGACCCGGGCATCACCGACCTCATGGTCATCGCCGGCTGCGTGGGCGGCGCGGCGCTCGGGTTCCTCTGGTACAACACCTTCCCGGCGGACGTGTTCATGGGGGACACCGGCTCGCTCGGCCTCGGCGGCGCGATCGCCGGCATGGCCGTCATGACGCGCACCGAGCTCGTGCTGCTCATCATCGGCGGGCTGTTCGTGATCGAGGCCGGCTCCGTGGCCGCGCAGGTGCTCTCCTTCAAGCTCTTCCACCGGCGCGTCCTCCTGATGGCGCCGCTGCACCACCATTTCGAGCTCAAGGCCTGGTCGGAGACGAGGATCATCGTGCGCTTCTGGATCGTGGCCGCGATCTTCGCCGGCGCCGGCTTCGCGGCGTACTACGCGACCTTCTGAGGGAGGGAACATGGAGCTCGCCGACGTGCGTTGTCTCGCCGTGCTCGGCCTGCGCAGGAGCGGCAGACCGGCGGCGCTGCTGGCGCGCCGCGAGTTGCCGGCGGCGCGCGTCGTCGCCCTCGACGAGGGCACGCCGCCGTCCGACGACACCGGGGAGGTGCTCGAGGCAGCCGGCGTGGAGGTCCTCACCGGCCGGGCGGCCCTGCTCCCCGAGGACGCCGGGCTGCTGGTCAAGAGTCCGGGCGTCCCCGATGAGAGCGCGGCGATGCAGGCCGCCCTGCAGCGCGGGATCCCCGTGTGGAGCGAGGTCGAGTTCGCCGGCCGGCTCCTGCCCAACCTCGTGGTCGGCATTACCGGCACCAACGGCAAGACGACGACCACGGAGCTGACCGGCGCCATCTTCCGCGACGCCGGGCTCCCGTTCGCCGTGGGCGGCAACGTCGGCCACGCCCTGGCGGCCATGCCCGGCGAGGTGCCGCCGGACGCGATCGTCGTGGCCGAGCTCTCCAGTTTCCAGCTCGAGCACATCGAGCGCTTCCGTCCCGCGGTGGCCGTCCTCCTCAATCTCAGCGAGGACCACCTCGACCGGCACGGTACCTACCGCGCGTACGTGGACGCCAAGCTGCGCATCTTCGAGAACCAGGGTCCGGACGATATCGCGTTCCTCTGCGCCGACGACGACGGGATCCTCCGCGAGCTCGCCGCGGGGCGCCTCGATGGCGGCGCCTCGCGCGGCTGGTTCTCGGCCGAGCCAGGCCGGACGGAAGGGCCCGGAGGAGAGCGTCTGGTCGCGGGAGTCGGAGCCGACGACGTTCTCTGGCTGAGCGTGCACGGCGAGCTCCGGCGCCTCTGCCGGCGCGACGACCTTGCGCTGCGGGGTGACCACAACCTGCTGAACTCGCTCGCCGCCGCCGCGGCGGCCTGCGCCGCCGGGGCCCCGGTGTCCGCGGCCGCGGCGACGCTGCGCAGCTTCGAGGGCGTACCGCACCGGCTCCAGGTCGGCGGCGTCGTGAACGGCGTCACCTACGTCAATGATTCCAAGGCCACCAATGTCGCCGCGACGCTCAAGGCGCTCACCGCCTACTCCGGCGGCGTGTACCTCATCCTGGGCGGCTACGACAAGGGCGCCGAGTACGACGAGCTGCCCGTCGCGACCGAAGGTCGGGTGCACGAGGTGCTGCTCATCGGCGCCACGGCGCCGCAGCTCGAGGCGGCGTTCGCCGCCCGGGCCGCCGCGGTCGGGTCGCGCGCCACTCCGTGGTCGCGTTGCGGCGATCTGGAGGCCGCCGTCACGGCAGCGGCCGCGGCGGCCTCGGCCGGCGATGTCGTCCTGCTCAGCCCGGCGTGCGCGAGCTGGGACCAGTACAGGGACTTCGAGCAGCGGGGCGAACACTTCCTCAAGCTGGTGAGCGAACTGTGAGCGAGGAGCTGAGGGCCACGTGAGGCCATCGGGGCGCGGGGCCGAGCACGTCGATCTTGACCACCTCGACTGGGTCGAGGACGCACCGCGGCGCCCGCGCTCGGGCGCCGACCGCCGCGCCGCCGAGCGGCGGCGCGCCTCCGCACAGGCGCCGGCGCCGGAGCGGCGCTCCTCGGAACGCCGCGCCGCCGAGCGGCGCGCGCCCGCCGACGGCGAGTCGGCCCGCCGCGCGCGCGACGCCGACGCTCAGAAGCGGCCGCGCACGGCCCCCCGGCGTACGGCGAAGCCGCCGGCGACCATCCTGGGGCCGGGGGTCGCCGAGCGCCGCGCTCTCATGCTCGTCACCTTTCTGCTCGTCGTGTACGGCCTCGTCATGGCGTACAGCGCCTCGGCCGCCCAGGCGTACTTCGAGCACGGCAGCAGCTTCTACTTCTTCGGCCGCCAGGTGGTGTGGGTCTCTCTCGGCGTCGCCACCATGTACGTGCTCTCCCGCACCGACTACGCCTGGTACCGCAAGGCCGCCGTGCCGCTCGCAGGGCTCGCTCTCGCCGGCCTGGTCCTCGTCCTTGTCCCCGGCGTCGGCAGCACCATCAACGGCGCTCGCCGCTGGCTCATCCTCGGCGGCCAGGGGGTGCAGCCCAGCGAGTTCGCCAAGCTCGCCGCCGTCGTGCTCGTCGCTGCGCTCATCGTGCAGCGGCCGCGCGAGGTCCTGTCGCCCGGCGGCTTCCTGCGGCTCGTCGCCATCGGCATCGTGCCGGCGGCGGCGCTCATCATGCTCGAGCCCGACCTCGGGACCACGCTCGTGCTGGTGGCTGCCGTGGTCGCCGTCCTCGTGGCCGGCGGCGCCCCTTTGCGCTACCTGTTCGGGCTCACCGCCGCCGGCATCTTCGCCGTCCTCGCGCTCATCGCCGTCGAACCGTACCGGCTCGAACGCCTTGTCACGTTCTTCGACCCCTGGAAGGATCCCCAGGGCAGCGGCTTCCAGGCAACGCAGTCGCTGATCTCCATCGCCTCAGGACAGTTCTTCGGGGTCGGTCTCGGCAACTCCGTGCAGAAGTTCGGGTTCCTGCCCGAGCAGACCACCGACATGATCACGGGCATCATCGGGGAGGAACTGGGGCTGATCGGCCTGCTCGTCCTGCTGGCCCTCTATGCGGCGCTGGCCTGGGCCTGCTTCCGCATCGCCCTGAACTGCAAGGACCTGTTCGGCAAGCTGCTGGCGGCGGGCATCACCGCGATCATCATCGGACAGGCCTGCATCAACGTCGGGGCCGCCCTCGGCCTCCTGCCGCTGACCGGCGTGCCGCTCCCGCTTGTATCGCTGGGCGGCACGAGCATGCTCGTCGTCCTCGCGGGTCTCGGCATCATGCTCAATATCGCCACCAACCGAAGGAGTCACATTGCCGTCAGCGCTCAGCGGCGCGACCGTTCTGCTGGCAGCAGGGGGGACCGGAGGTCACCTGCAGCCGGCGCTCGCCGTCGCGGCTGAGGCGCAGGCCCGCGGCGCGCGCGTCGTCGTCGTGACGACGCCGTCCCAGGTCGAGCGCGTCCGGGACCAGTACACGACCTACGCGCTCGAGCTCAAGGGATTCGAGCGGCGCGTCGACGTCCGCGCCTACGCGCGCACCTTCAGACTGCTCGGCGCCGCTGTGCCGCAGGTGCGGAGGATCATCAAGGAGACGCGCCCGCACGTCGCCGTCGGCGGCGGCGGTTTCGCCAGTGGCCCCGTCGTGGCGGTCGCCGCAGCGAGCGGCGTGCCGGGGCTGGCGCTCGAGGCCGATGCTCATCTGGGCGTGGCCAACCGCCTCCTGCGTCCGTTCGTGCGCCGCTTTTGTCTGAGTTTCCCCATCGAGGGGCTGGAGCCGCCCCGCTACGTCGTCACGGGGCGGCCGCTGAACCCCGCACAGCTGGAAGCGACAGCGGAGGAGGGCCGCGAAGCCTTCGCCCTGCAGCCGGATCTGCCGGTCGTGCTGGCGTTCGGCGGCAGCCAGGGCGCGCAGAGCATCAACCGCGCATGCGTCGAAGCCTTCGGCGGCCAGGAGCTGACGTTCCAGCTCGTGCACGTCTGCGGGCCCAAGAACGCCGACGCGGTCCGCCGAGGGCTCGCGGAACGCGGGGAGCGGTTTGAGCGCTATCGCCTGGTGCCCTACACTGACCGCCTGGCGGCCGCCATGGCGGCCGCCGACCTGGTCGTGGCGCGCTCGGGCGGCTCAGTCGCCGAGCTCGCCGCTCTGGGCAAGCCCGCGATCCTGGTGCCCTACCCGTATGCCACCGCCGACCACCAGCGCAAGAACGCACAGGAGATGGTCGTCGGCGGCGCGGCGCTCCTGGTGGACGACGCCGAGCTTGACGGCGCGCTGCTGGCGCGCCTGACCGCCGAACTGCTCGGCGACCGCGATCGGCTCGCCGCGATGGCGGCGGCCAGCGCGGCGCTCGGCAGGCCGGACGCCGCGCGGCGCGTGGCCGACCAGGTCGAAGACATCCTGACCACACGACGGCGAAGGCGAGGGGCGCGATGAACGACGACGCGGTGAAGGACTTCCCGCAGCCGGTCCACTTCATCGGCATCGGGGGCGCCGGCATGAGCGGTATCGCCGCCGTGCTGGCCGAGCTGGGTGTGGATGTGCGCGGCTCTGATCTCAAGACGTCGCGCTACACGCGTCTCCTGAGCGAGGCCGGGGTGCCCGTGACCGTGGGCCACGACGCCGCCAATCTCGGGGACGCCGCCCTGGTCGTCACGTCGACGGCGATCGGCGAGGCCAATCCGGAGCTGCGCGCGGCGCGCGCAGCTGGGCTGCCCGTGCTGCGGCGCGCCGAGATGCTCGCCCGCGTCATGGAGCTGCGTCGCGGCATCGCCGTGGCCGGCACGCACGGCAAGACCACGACCTCGTCGATGATCTCCCACGTGCTTCACAAGGCGGGGATGGACCCGACGTTCCTCGTCGGCGGAGAGCTCAACGACATCGGCTCCAACGCCGGCGTCGGCCAGGGAGAGTGGCTCGTGGCCGAGGCCGACGAGAGCGACGGCAGCCTTTTGTTCCTGCGTCCCGAGGTCGCGATCGTGGCCAATGTCGAGCTGGACCATCACGCCAATTACGGCTGCCTCGACGACGTGCACGACGTGTTCCGCCGGTTCGTCGCCCTGCTGCCGGAAGGCGGCCTGCTCGTGCTCGTGGCCGGCAGCGGTGGGGAGGAGCTCGCCGCGCACACGCCGGCGCGCGTGGAAGTCGTGGGCCTTGAGACCGGCGACCTGCGTGCCGAGATCGAACGAGTCGACGACCGCGGCAGTGTCTTCACGGTCCGCGATGCCGCCGACGAGGTCCTGGCTCGAGTGGAGCTCAAGGTGCCCGGGGAGCACAACGTCCTCAACGCGCTCACCGCTCTGGCCGTGCTGCGGCACGCCGGCGTCACCCCTGAGGAAGCGGCGCCGCACCTGCTGACGTTCAGCGGCGCCGCCCGTCGCTTCCAGTTCATCGGCGAGCACGACGGGGTCAGGGTGGTCGATGACTACGCGCACCACCCGACGGAGATCGCCGCGACGCTCACCGCCGCCATGAAGGGCAGCCATGAGCGCGTGATCGCCATCTTCCAGCCGCACCTGTTCTCGCGCACGAGGTACCTGCAGCGCGAGTTCGGCCGCGCGCTCACGCTCGCCGATGAGGCGATCGTGACCGAGATCTTCCCGGCACGCGAGGAGCCTGAGCCCGGCGTGAGCGGCAAGCTCATCGTCGACGCATACCTGGCGGAGCGACCGGGCGGACCGGTGTCGTTCCTGCCGCGCCTGAGCGACGTCGTGGCTCGCCTGGCGACGCGCGTGCGCCCCGGCGACCTCGTCCTCACCCTCGGCGCTGGCGACGTCTTCCACGCCGGCGAGCAGCTGCTCGACACGCTCGCGGGGCAAGGGGAAGAGGCGGCCGGCGCCGAATAGTCAGGGGTACTCTGCAACCCCGACTGAGGGCCGGCGCCATGACGAGGGCACGCCGGGCGAGCCGCCCGCGATTCCGCTTGCTACCCACCGTGCTGCTCACGCTGGCCATCCTGTGCGTGCCGACGGTGGTCTACGCGTGGGGTCGCAGTTCATCGTCCTTCGATGTCGCGACCGTGCGCGTCGCCGGTGCCCGTCTCGTCCCGGACAAGCGCGTGCTGAGCCTCCTCAAGCACGACTTCATCGGCCGCAACCTGTTCACAGTGACGGGCGGTAAGGTGCGTAAGACGCTCGAGCCGCTGCGCTTCGTCTCCGGGGCGACCGTCGATCGTGACTTCCCGGACACGCTCTTCGTGACCATCACCGAGTATGTCCCGGCGGCCTACGCCCTGGCCGGGGAGAGGTGGTACGTCCTCGACGAGAAAGGCTACGTGATCTGCACGGCGGCGGACGCCGCCGGCCAGCTCGCCGCACCCGGGAAGCCAGCGGCGCGCGCCTCGGGTAAGCCTTCGCCATCGCCGTCGGCGACCGGCGGGACCCCCGCATCCGGCGACACTGCGGCCTCCGCCACGACCGCCGCCAAGGATCTCGGGGGTTCCTTGACGGAGCGCCTCGTCGCCGGACCGGCGCAGGCCTCGTTGCCGCTGCCGCGCGTCGCCGTCGCCGGCCGCGTCCGGGAGGGCCGCGTCCTGGCCGACAAGGCCAGCGTCGAGATGCTGCGCGTGATCACCGCGCTGCCCCGGTCGCTGCAGCGCAAGCTGGACGCGGTGCAGGACGACGGTGGCCAGCTCACGCTGCGCTTCGCCGGTGGTCCGGTCACCCAGTGGGGCGCAGCGGAGCGGACGCTGGCCAAGACCATCGCCTTGAGGACGGTGCTGGCGGCTTACGAGCACGCGGGGAAGACGTGTACCCAATTGGACGTCTCGACACCGGACAGGACCCTCGCCAAGCCGGTGCTCCAGTGACGGTCGAGGCTCGGCTCAACCAGTGGTCGAGCTGTGCAGATCGGGCGGACCCTGACGGCCGCTGTTTGACACCCCCAAGAGGCGTGGGTATGGTAAATCGACGGTCGGGTCACCAGGTCTCCTCGGCCGTTTCCGTCACCAGAGAATCGCTGCAAAAGATTGTTTTTCTTGACGCTTCTGCAGGATGAAACAGCAACACTCAAGCGGGGCTTGAGGGTTCGCCAAGGGTCACGACGGCGAGTCTCGACCACGACAGGAGGGTCAGCACGATGATCGACGCGTCAGCGAACTATCTCGCCGTCATCAAGGTCGTGGGAGTGGGCGGCGGCGGCACCAATGCCGTCAACCGCATGGTCGATGCCGGACTCCGCGGCGTCGAGTTCATCGCCGTCAATACCGACGCCCAGGCGCTGCAGATGTGCGACGCCGACGTCAAGATCCACATCGGCAGCAAGATCACTCGCGGTCTCGGAGCCGGCGCGAATCCGACCATCGGCTATCAGGCCGCGATGGAGAGCAAGGACGAGCTGCGCGACGCGCTGAAGGGCGCGGACATGGTCTTCGTCACCGCCGGCAAGGGCGGCGGCACCGGCACGGGGGCCGCCCCGGTCATCGCTGAGCTCGCCAAAGAACTGTCGGCGCTCACGGTCGGCGTGGTGACGCGGCCGTTCGCCTTCGAGGGCAAGCGCCGCGCTCGCCAGGCCTCGGACGGCATCCAGAGCCTTCGCGAGAAGGTGGACACGCTCATCGTCATCCCCAACGACCGGCTGCTGCAGGTGGTCGAGCGGCGCACCTCGGTCATCGAGGCTTTCAAGGTCGCCGACGACGTCCTGCGCCAGGGCGTGCAGGGCATCACCGATCTCATCACGGTGCCCGGCCTCATCAACCTCGACTTCGCCGACGTGCGCACGATCATGAAGGACGCCGGCTCGGCGCTCATGGGCATCGGCGTGGCCGGCGGCGAGAACCGCGCCGTGGAGGCCGCTCGGGCGGCGGTCAGCTCGCCGTTGCTCGAGGCCAGCGTCGAGGGAGCACGCGGCATCCTGCTCAACATCACCGGCGGCAACGACCTGGGCCTGTTCGAGATCAACGAGGCGGCGGAGATCATCAGCAGCGCCGCCGACGCCGACTGCAACATCATCTTCGGCGCCGTCATCGACCCGTCCCTGGGCGACGAGGTGCGCGTGACCGTGATCGCGACCGGGTTCGACCGGCCGGCGGCCGGAGAGCAGCCGGCCAAGCAGGAGGTCTCCGAGCGGGAACCCAAGGGCACCCCGCTGTTCGCGGAGGAGTCCAAGCACTCCTTCGACGTTGACGATGATGTCCTCGACATCCCGAGCTTCCTGCGCGATCACTGAACCTCATCCACCCGCGCCCGCCTCGCGGCGTCCGCCGCGCGAGTTGCGACGTCAGGGTGCGTCCGGTACGCTCTACCGCCGTTGCTAATCGAGGCGAGGTCCCGAGGCTGTCTTGACGCAGACCATCACCATAGTCGTTTGGGTCGTGGCGATCGCCGTCGCGATCTGGGCGGTCGTCCAGAAGCGGAACTGGGTCATCTTGCTCATGATGGCCGTGCTCGTCGGGGTGTCCGTGTACTGGATCATCCCGCCGGGTACCAAGACCCGTCTCGGGCTCGACCTCCAGGGCGGTCTGCAGATCGTCTACACAGCCAGGACGTCGGAGGGCAAGGCGCCGTCGTCGGCGCAGCTCGACCAGACCGTGGGCATCCTCGACCGTCGCGTCAACGGCCTCGGCGTCACCGAGTCGCAGATCCAGAGGCAGGGCAGCGATCAGATCTCGGTGGCCCTGCCCGGCATCAAGAACTCCGAACAGGCGCTCGCGGTCATCGGCAAGACCGCGCAGCTGCAGTTCTTCAAGGACGACCCTGCTTCGCGCCCCGTCGGGCCGGTCTCCTCCAAGGAGGCGGCGCTCAAGGAGCTGAGCAGCCAAGGTGTCTCCAAAGCTGAGATCGACCAGCTGCGCACCGAGGGCACGAGCCCGGACTACGCCCTCGTCCAGAGCCCGGCTGACACGGTCAACAGCGTGCCCGAGCAGTGGTTCGTGTTCAAGCTTCCGCCGGCCATGACCGGCGCCGCCGTCAAGAGCGCGCGCGCCGGCTTCAACAACCAGACCGGCAAGCCCAATGTGTCCATCGATTTCACCGCCGACGGCAGCAAGCAGTTCCAGGATGTCACCCGCGAGCTCTACCGCTCGGGCCTGCTCAAGCAGACGCCGCAGACGTTCGCCATCGTGCTCGACAACGTCATGGAGTCGGACCCGATGATCGACTACACCGATCCGACGCTGCGCGACGGGATCAGCGGCGGCGCGGAGATCAGCGGCGGCAGCATGAACACCCAGGAGGCCAAAGACCTCGCTTTCGTGCTCAACACCGGCGCTCTGCCGGTCAAGCTCGAGACCGCCTACCAGCAGGAAGTCTCGGCCACGCTGGGCAAGGACTCTCTCAATCAGGGCCTCATCGCCGGTCTCGTCGGCTTGGGCATCGTGCTCCTCTACATGCTCCTGTACTACCGCTTCCTCGGGCTGGTCGCAGACCTCGCCCTTATCGTGTACGCGATCCTCCTGTGGGGCCTCTTCAACCTCATCCCCGTGACGCTCACTCTGCCCGGCATCGCCGGCATGATCCTCACCATCGGCGTGGCGGCCGACGCCAACGTGGTCATCTTCGAGCGCATCAAGGAAGAGGTGCGCCGCGGCAAGACCGTGCGCTCCGCCGTCAACTCCGGCTACGCGCGCGGATTCAAGACGATCCTCGACGCCAACATCCTCACGATGCTCACCGCGCTCGTGCTCTTCCTCTTCGCCACTGCCGGGCCGAAGGGCTTCGCGTTCACGCTGATCATCGGCGTCCTCGTCAGCATGCTCACGGCGGTGCTGTTCACGCGCGCCATGCTCGGTGTGCTCGCCGGGTTCGCCTTCTTCAACAAGCCCTCGCTCATGGGGGTCAAGGCGGGCCAGGTCGACATCGAGACCGCGGTGATGGGCGACTCCCGCGCTACGGCCTCGCGCCGGCGCCGCGGCGCGGCGGCGGGGCCGGCGGGCGAAGCTGCTCCGGCGCCGAGCTCCGAACCGGCGACCGCAGGTGGACCATCGTCATCCGCCAAGGGCGGCCGCCGCCCCTCGACCAACCGCAAGCGCAAGAAGCGGAGATAGCACGTGAGATTCTTCCGCCGCATCTACTCGTTCGACTACATCGGCCACAAGTACTGGTGGTTCACGATCTCGGGGATCGTCATCGCCGCGGGCCTGATCAGCCTGTTCGCCAAGGGCGGGGGCAATCCGGTGGACGGCCTCAACTACGGCCTCGAGTTCAAGGAGGGCACGCGTATCGCCGTCGCCTTCGAGCGGGCCCCCACGCTGGCGGAGGTGCGCCAGACGGTCGCGGCGGCCGGCTACCCTGCCGCCCAGATCCAGCAGACTGCCAACATCGCCAACTCGGGCGAGGCAGGCTTCCAGATCCAGACCAACGTGCTCAGCACGGCGCAGCAGACCGCGCTCAAGACGACCCTGAACGACAAGTTCAAGGTGGCGACAGTGGACGGCAAGGAGGTCTGGAGCCTCGAGACCGTGAGCGCCTCGTTCGGCAAGCAGGTCATCAGTTCGTCGCTCAAGGCCGTCGCGCTCGCCCTGCTCCTCATCCTCATCTACGTCACGTTCCGGTTCCAGTGGAAGTTCGCCATCGGCGCCATCGCCGCCGAGATCCACGACCTTCTCATCGTGATCGGCGTCTACTCGCTGACCGGCCGTGAGGTCACCACGGCGACCATCGCCGCCGTGCTCACGATCCTCGGCTACTCGCTCTACGACACGGTGATCATCTACGACCGCATCCGCGAGAACGAGCAGCGCTTCAACCGCATCCCCTACGGCGACATGGTCAACCTCTCGATCTGGGAGACGCTCACGCGCTCCCTCAACACCTCGCTGACGACGCTCCTGCCGGTCACGTGTCTGCTGCTGTTCGGCGGCGGTACTCTGGCGGACTTCGCGTTCGCGTTGCTGGTCGGCATCCTCTCGGGCGCCTACTCGTCGATCTTCGTCGCGAGCCCTGTCCTGACGCTGCTCAAGGAGCGCGAGCCGCAGTACAAGAAGCTCAAGGCCGCGGCTCGCGCCAGTCAGGCCTGACGCTCGCCACAGGCTCCTGCGTCGCGCTCCCGGCCCGTCTACCCTCGCGCGCAGGTGCAGCCTGCCTCGATACCTGGTCGAGGGTGAAGAGGCTTCGTTCAGGTTCGCAGAGAGCCTGACCGCTAACCTCCCAAAGCTCCCACGTGGTCCCTTTACTTCGGCTCGCGCCTGACCTAGCGTCACTGGCACGCCCCGTCCGGGGCGTACCGTCCGAGGAGTCCGCCGTGCCGTCCGTCGTATCGGCGACGGCGGCCTCGCCAATGGGAGGAGCGCCGTGGATCGCGTGGGGCACGTGCGAGAGACGGGCGCCGCCAAGGCGAGATTTCACCTGACGGCCGGCGGTGCGGACGGCCGACCCCCGGTCGTGGCGCTTGAGGGCGAGTTCGATCTGGACACCGTCCCCGAGATGGACCGCTTCATGCGGCGCACTCTCGGGCCGCTCTACCACCAGGACAACCTCGTCATCGATCTCGCGCGGACGACGTTCATCGATTCGAGCTTCGTTGCGTTCCTGGCGCGGCTCACGGTCGCGCAGCGCGCCGAGCGGCGTGAATTGCTCCTGGTGCATCCCTGCGGACAGGTCAGGCGCGTGTTCGCCATCGTCGGTCTTCCGAACGTCGTGCCGGTGTTCGACACGATCGAAGCGGCTGTGGAGAGCCTGCTCAACGGGCCGGGACCGGTGATCCCGCCGGCGTTCCGGGCAGCGGAAGCCTGTTAGAGGCGGCCGCGCGCAGCACCACCCCCGCCTCTGCGGGCGGCGCAGTGACGCGGCGCGGTCCTCAGTGCCTCAGCTGGCGCGCCGCACGGGGACGACCGCCTCGTCGCCCCCGTGCCGCGACTCCATGACACGGGCCTGGAAGGCCTTCATGCGGCAGGCGTCGCTGCAATACTTCTTGGCGGGATTGGTGGTGGCGAACTCGCGACCGCACTGCTCGAACGCGCAGTGACGTGTGATCTCCTCGCGACGCGTGGCTTTACGCGTAGTCCGGTGATAGTCATCCTGCCATGCGCCGCCGTGAAGCGCGCACACGCTCGAGGGGTTGTACGCGGATAGCCGAGTGCCGCAGCCATCCACCATACAGATCCGTCCCGCTCCATATGTCTTGGTCTTCAGCATGACGTCGGCCACGTCGCGGAGCCTGCTGCCTCGAAGAACTCTCGTGGTGCGGAACTCCATCTCTTCGCCCCCGGCGACCGCCCCGTGACCCGCCGGCGGTCGCCACCTGTGGTCTTTCGGTGTCCGCCTCTCTCAGTCGGACGCCGCCTTGAGCGCCTCGACCCGGCTGGGGAAGATCCCGAAGATGCGGTCGAGGCCGGTGATCTCAAAGATCCTGATGATGTTCTCGTCCGTGCAGACGATGTCGAGATTGCCGTTGCGGGGCCGCACGCGTTTCGCTCCGCTCACGAGCACCCCGAGCGCCGTCGAGTCGATGAACGTGACCCCCGACAGGTCGACGATCACCCGCTTCGCGCCTCCCTCGATGCCGTTGACCAGCACTTCCTTGAACTCCGGCGCGGAGTAGATGTCGATCTCGCCCTCGAGGATGACGACCCCGACATCGTCGGTGGTTGCCTCGTAATCGACGCGGAACTGCGGCTTGTCCTCCATACGCACCTCCTCACCGACTGGTGATGGTCGCGCAGCCGTCAACGCCCCGGCTGCATGTGCACGATTCCTTTCCGTGAGGTGGGGCTGCTAAACCCGGAGGTCGCGCGCGACGAGTGTGCCGGAGGGGCGTCAGTGCCCGTCGGGCGCCGTGGGGAGGAGGTCTTCGGCGGTCGCTTGCCCGCGCAGAGCATAGGCCGCGATCATGCGGTCGGTGACCCACTCGACGGGGCAGTGGTCGTCGGTCCACGGCTGTGTGGCGGGCGTGGCCTCGCGGAGATCGCGCGCGAAGAGGCCGGTGATGGGTAGGAGGTCGCTGGGGGCTGCCATCAGGCGGGCGCTCAGCTCCGCCCGCGAGAGCGGCGCCGTGAGGCCCACGACGAACTGGTTGAAGCGCAGCGCCTGCCAGGTGACGACCTGCGGGAACTCGGCGCGGAGCGTGCCGGCGATGCCCTCGGCGAGACGGTCGTCGCCGGGAACAGTGGACACGTTGAGGGCGACGATGCCGCCGGGCGCGAGGCGGCGGCGGCAGAGTCGGAAGAACTCGCGCGTAGCCAGGTAGAAGGGCACGTAGGGCTGACGGTAGGCGTCCACGAGGATGAGGTCGTAGCGCGCGTCCGTGGAGGCGAGGAACGGCCGCGCGTCCGCCGTGTGGACCGTGAGCTGCCGGTTGTCGCCCAGTCCGAACCAGCGCCTGCCCACGGCGGTGACTGCCGGGTCGAGCTCGACGCCGTCGATGCGGGCCTGCGGGTAGTACACGCCGTAGGCGCGGGCGGTGGTACCGGCGGCGTTGCCGAGCGTCGCCACCCGCGTCGCGGGCCGCCCCAGGAGCGGCGGCGCGGTGAGGAACATGTCCCACTCGCCGCCGGTGAGCACCGTGTCCGGGCGCCACACGGAGTGCACGGCGTACCCCTCGTTGAGATAGAGGAGACGCTCGCCTCCGGACTGCACCACCTGGATGAACTGGTAGCGCGACTCCTCCTCGTGCAGCAGGCCGGGCTGAGCCTTGACCACCGCCGGCGGCAATGCGAGCAGGGCGGCCAGCGCAGCCGCGACCACGAGCCCCACGGCGAGGCGGCGCCCCACGAGGAGCGGCACCGCCGACAGGGCGATGATCAGCGCCGCCCCGATCAGTGTCCGCTGCGTGCCGATGAGCGGGATGGTGATGAGGGCGGGCACGAAGGTGCCGATGATGCTGCCGGCCGTCGAGAGCGCGAAGATGCGGCCGGCGACGCGGCCGGCGTCCTCGACGCCGGTCGCCGCCAGGCGGATGGCGAACGGCGTCACCATGCCGAGCAGCACGACCGGCGGCGCGAAGAGTGCGAGGGCAGCGGCGAAGGAGCCGACGACCGCGCCGGTCGAGATGGTCTCGATGCCTTTGATCGAGAAGTCGAGGAAGGGCCGCGCCACGAAGGGGATCGCGGCCACCCACGCGGCGGCCGCAAGCACGATCGTCGCGAGAAGCTGTGGGGACGGCCGGCGATCGGCCAGGCGGCCTCCCAGCCAGTACCCGACCGAGAGCGACGCGAGGATGAGCCCGATGATATTGGCCCACACGACCGTCGACGAACCGTAGTAGGGGGCGAGCAGCCGCGAGGCGCAGATCTCCGTCGCCATGGAGCCGATGCCGGCGAGGAAGACGAGGACGGAGAGCGCGAGCGGGTGTGCCTGCCTGATCACGGCGCGAGTGTACCCCGAGGCGGCCCCCGGCTGCTCGCCATGCCGAGGCGCAGGCGAGAGTGGCGGCGACCGCGACCGGCGCCTGCGTCGTGATGCCATGGTTCTCTTGCTGGACCCACCCGGTGTTCCGGCCGCGCTTCGTGGGGGCTCTCGGCCGTCTCTTCCTCCGGACTTTGAGCCCATGCATCGTCACGGAACAGCAGGGCGTGAACGATTTGTGAGCGATTCCTCATGCCCCGAAGAGTCGCCAGGATTGATTACGCAAGAAACAGCTCGAGTCGACGCTGAGCCATTGCCATTCCGAGGCGGCGATGCTATGGATTTCCGCGCGGGATTCATTTCCTGATGGGGCAAACCCGTCGAAAGGCGGGGACGCAAAGCCATCGGCCTTCGGTGCTTCACCAAGGCGGTCGGGCTGCCGGGAACGGCGGTTCGGCCGCCTTTGTTCGGTTGTGTGGGACGGCTGGGAGGGGCCCAGCCGACCGAGGGAGGGGAACATGAAAGGGCAGTCGCGAAGCACGCTGCGGGCAGTGGCGCGCGTCATTCCAAGGAGGGCCGCACGAAGGCCGGCAGTGCTGATCGCGCTGGCGATCCTGATCTGTATGGCGGCACTCGGGGCCGTCGCATACGCGCAGACGGCGACGTTCACCGCCGGGGAGCTTCTCGGCAAGCCCACCGACACGTCGGTTACTATTAATATAGTGCCGGCGTCCGCCATCCAGTATCGCTATGAGTACGGGACTTCCTCCGGCGTCTACACGCAGCAAACGAGCCCTGTGTCGGCGACCGCCGGCCAAGCGAGCGAAGTCACGATCACGAACCTGAGTCCCGACACGCCGTATTACTACCGCATGGTCTATGACGCCGACATGAGTGTCACGGACGGCGATTTCGAGACACGCCCCCAGCACATGTTCCGCACGCAGAGGGCCGAGGGCGAATCGTTCGCGTTCACGGTGACCTCCGACATCCACAACAACCTGGGCACGAACGAACAGAACGTGATGACCAATATCCTGAACGAACAGCCTGATTTCGACATCGACCTGGGCGACACCTTCCTGACCGACGGCACCAGCAGTGAAGACGCTGCCAGGACCAGATACCTCAACCATCGCGGTTCCTCGTACATGGGCAAGATCGGCCCCTCGGTCCCCATCTTTCTGGCCACCGGGAACCACGAAGACGAAGAGGGCTGGAACCTCGACGACACCGGCACCTACGCCAGCGGGCTGTGGAACATCGACCTGCGCAAGACGTACTTCCCGGAACCGACTGATGGTGGGTTCTACTCCGGGAACACCGATCCGCTTCCCACGGCGCTCGGCGGCGATGCGAACCGCGAAGACTACTACGCCTGGACGTGGGGCGACGCGCTCTTCGTCGTCATCGACGAGTTCCAGTACACGACGGACCTGCCCTACACCCCCACGGCGGGAGAGAAGGGCGACGACTCCATGACGGGCAACCAGTGGAGCTGGACCCTGGGGCAGAGGCAGTACGACTGGCTCACGCAGACCCTTGAGAACAGCGACGCCAGGTACAAGTTCGTGTTCTCGCACAACATGCTCGGCGGGATCCCAGACGGGCCCATCGCCGGAGCCGGGGCGGGCTACGTGCGCGGCGGGGCAGAGGCCGCCGGCTACTTCGAGTGGGGCGGCAAGAACGCCAATGGCACGGACGGCTTCGCCGCCAATCGTCCCGGCTGGGACAAGACCATCGAGCAACTGTTCGAGGAGAACGGCGTCAGCGCCTACTTCCACGGTCACGACCACGGGTTCGTCTACGAGAAGCGCCCCGATGCAGAGCATGGCTCTGTCGTCTATCAGTCAATGCCCTCCGCCGGCAGCATGAGTCTTTTCGGCGGGGTCTATGACGTCAACGAGACGGATCCCGCCTATGACACCATCGCGCAGCGGTCCGGCAATGGGCACGTGCGGGTGACGGTCGGGTCGGACCACGCGACCGTCGACTACGTCCTCACCTCCGGCTCAGTGGATTACTCGTACGAGATCGAGCCCAGCGTGCCTTCCACGGACCCGAACATCAGCGTGACGGGTTCGCTCTCGCCCTTCTCCAGCCAGCCCGGAACACCCTCAGCCTCGCAGAGCTACACCGTCTCCGGCAGCAACCTGACGGACGACATCCTGATCACGTCGCCTGCCGACTTCCAGATCTCGCTCGCGAGCAACGGCGGCTGGACTTCCTCGCTGACCTTGGATGAGAGCGGCGGAGCGGTCGCCTCCACGCCCATCTACGTGCGCTTCAACCGAACGACTGAGGGTACGTCGAGCGGCGACATCGTTCATTCGAGTGACGGAACGACCACCAGAAATCAGGCGGTCACCGGGACGGCGGCCATCCCGAGCGGAGACCCGATCTCCTTCACTGGTGAAGAGCTCCTCGGCCGGCCGACCGACACGACGATGTCGATCAAGGTCGTGCCCGACGAAGCCATCTCGCTCTACTACGAGTACGGCACGACGTCAGGCCTGTATCCGGACCACACTGCCACCGAGACGGCGGCCGCTGATCAGCCGAAGACGATGGTGATCGACAGCCTCACCGCGGACACCAGGTACTACTACCGGATGAAGTACAGCAGTGACGGCGGGAGCACCTGGGTCACGCGGGACGAGCACTCCTTCTGGACCCAGAGGGCTGCCGGCAGCACGTTCACGTTCGACATCACCACCGACTCCCATATCGGGATCCAGCTGGGCACGGCGTCCAACTGGCGGAGCACCCTCAACGGCGTCGCCTTCGACCAGCCCGACTTCCTCGTCGACCTGGGCGACACCGTGGCGATGGACGACGGCAGCACCACCGTCCCGCTGGGGAACACGGCCGCAGCTGAGCAGAAGTACAAGGACACGCTGCCCTATTTCAATGCGGTGAGTGGGTCCGCTCCTATCTTCCTCGTAGCAGGCAACCATGAGGAACAGGAGGCCTGGCACCTGCAGGGCACCCTTGCGAACAGTCTGCCGATCATGGGCAAGAACGCCGAGAAGAAGTTCTATCTGAACCCGACTCCTAACAGCTTCTATAGTGGCGACTCACGCACCATGCCCGCCTTGAGCGGCGACCAACTCGTGCAGGATTACTATTCCTGGACCTGGGGCGACGCGTTGTTCGTCGTGATCAGTCCCTTCTGGACGACGGACGCCAAGCCGTACACGACGACGGCGGGCGGCGGCGAGACCGACACGACCGGCTCCGGCGACCGCTGGGACTGGACCCTCGGTGCCGACCAGTTCACTTGGCTCAAGTCGACCCTCGCGAGCAGTCACGCCAAATACAAGTTCGTCTTCTCGCATCAGATGGTCGGCGGAAACGGCATGACGTCGCCGGTCAACCAGGTCAACTACGGGCACGGTGGCGTGGACTCCGCCAACTTCGTTGAGTGGGGCGGCTACAACACGAACGGCACCACCTACGCATGGAGTGACAACAGAGACACCTCCATCTGGGGAAACCAGCCCATCAGGGAGATGTTGGAGGCGAACGGCGTGACCGCGTTCTTCCACGGCCACGACCATCAGATGGCCTACGAGACCGCGAACGACATGACCTACCAGGCGTGTCCGTCCGCCAGTTTCACCGGCGGGTTCGGCAACTACACCACGGGCAATACGTACACCGTCCGTGACAGCGCCGGGCAGACAAGTATCGGGCGCACGGTCTACGCCGACTCGAGCCAGGGTCCCGGCCACCTGCGCGTCACGGTCGGCCCGGGTGAGACGGAGGTCGAGTTCGTCAGGTACAACCAGACGTCCGCGGCTGCATACAGCTACGATATCGCCCCTACCGAGGTCGTCACACACACCCTCACCTACACCGCTGGAGCCGGCGGCGTCATCAACGGAGACAGCGCGCAGGTGGTCAACGACGGCGCCGACGGCACTCAGGTGACGGCGGTTCCCGACGATGGTTACCACTTCGTGAAGTGGAGTGACGACTCGACCGCCAACCCGCGCACCGACGCCGATGTGACGGCGGACGTCGAGGTTGCCGCCGTTTTCGAGGCCGGCGCGGTCCCATTCGGCGTTGACGGCACTCCCACTAGCGGCATCGGAGCTGCCGATGCCAGCAGCATGAGCTTCTCGCACACCACCGGAACTGGCACCGACCGGCTGATGCTGGTCGGCGTGTCCTGGCACTGCGTCTCAACCGACCGCACCATCTCTTCGGTGACGTTCACGCCCACTGGTGGCAGCCCCAGCGCACTGAGCGAGGTGTTCACTCAGCAAGCCTTTTGGGCGGGGTACCCGCGCTACTCAGCCATCTACAAGCTTCTCAACCCGCCGAAGGGCGTCACGGGAACGGTGACCGTCACCTTTGGTGGCGCAGTCAATGGCGGCATCGTAGCCGGCGCCGTCGACTTCGCCGGGGTCGACCAGACTACTCCACTTGGCACTCCCGGCGGGGCTTGGTCAGAGCAGGGCTCGGCCCCGACCGTGACTTTGAGCGGACTCAATGGCAACGAGCTGGTGTTCGACAACGTGTACCAGGGCGCGGACGACTCTTCGCAGACGCTGAGTCCCGGCTCCGGACAGACATCACTGTGGAACGGACTCTCGTCCTATTGCTGCGCTGCGGCCAGCACCAAGCAAGCCACCGGCAGCTCGGCCACCATGAGTTGGACGGCAGCGTATGACGCCTCTTTGGGCATCGCGGCCGTGCCGATCAACCCGCAGGTGAGCGAGGCCTTCAGCGCCATCAGCGTCATCGCCCCCAGCGGCACCAGCAGCCAGGCCCAGGGCAGCGCCCTGCCGGTCACCTGGACCACCAACGCCGCCGTCGCCGACGGCCAGTTCAGCCTCTGGGTGGTGACCCCGCCAACGGCTGGTACGGGGGCAAGATCGTCGCCGCCGACGGCACCGCCAGCTACGCGACAGCGTCGACCTGAACGTGCCCGTCGAGCGCCGGCTACCGCGTCTTCGTCTACTACCGCGCCAGCAGCGGCGACCCTGGGGCATCTACGGCTTCTCGCCGGGCACGGTCGACGTGACGCGCGGTCTTCAACGCCATCGCCGTCACCGCCCCGACAGGCACCAGCAGCCACGCCCAGGGCAGCGCCCTGCCGGTCACCTGGACCACCAACGCCGCCGTCGCCGACGGCCAGTTCAGCCTCTGGGTGGTGAGCCCGCGCCAGCGCCTGGTACGGCGGCAAGATCGTCGCCGCCGACGGCACCGCCAGCTACGCCGACAGCGTCGATGCCCTGAACGTGCCCGTCGGCAGCCGGCTACCGCGTCTTCGTCTACTACCGCGCCACCGCGGCGGCCCCTGGGGCATCTCCGGCTTCTCGCCGGGCACGGTCGACGTGACGCGCGGCCTTCAACGCCATCACCGTCACCGCCCCGACAGGCACCAGCAGCCACGCCCAGGGCAGCGCCCTGCCGGTCACCTGGACCACCAACGCCGCCGTCGCCGACGGCCAGTTCAGCCTCTGGGTGGTGAGCCCCGCCAGCGGCTGGTACGGGGGCAAGATCGTCGCCGCCGACGGCACCGCCAGCTACGCGACAGCGTCGACCTGAACGTGCCCGCCGAGGCCGGCTACCGCGTCTTCGTCTACTACCGCGCCAGCAGCGGCGACCCCTGGGGCATCTACGGCTTCTCGCCGGGCACGGTCGACGTGACGCGCGGCCTTCAACGCCATCGCCGTCACCGCCCCCGACAGGCACCAGCAGCCAGGCCCAGGGCAGCGCCCTGCCGGTCACCTGGACCACCAACGCTCGCCGTCGCCGACGGCCAGTTCAGCCTCTGGGTGGTGAGCCCCGCCAGCGGCTGGTACGGGGGCAAGATCGTCGCCGCCGACGGCACCGCCAGCTACGCCGACTGCGTCGACCTGAACGTGCCCGTCGAGGCCGGCTACCGCGTCTTCGTCTACTACCGCGCCAGCCGCGGCGACCCCTGGGGCATCTACGGCTTCTCGCCGGGCACGGTCGACGTGAGCGCGACCTGGCCATCACCGTCGCCGTCACCGCGGCGACGGGCACCAGCAGCCACGCCCAGGGCAGCCGATCCTGCCGGTCAGCTGGGACCACCAACCTCGACGTCGACCGACCGGCCAGTTCGGCCTTCTGGCTGGTGAGCCCGCGCCGGCGCCTGGTACGGCGGCACCATCGTCGCCGCCGACGGCGGCGCCCAGCTACGACGACGCTCCATGCCCGTGAACGTGCCCGCCGGCAGCGGCTACCGCGTCTACGTCTTCTATCGCGCCACCGTCGGTGGCGTCCCTGGGGCATCTCCGGCGGCTCAGCCGGGCACGGTCGATGTGAGCGCCGCGATCGCAGCGGAGTCCGACGACGCTCACCGTCGATCCCGGTCGGCGACGGCAGCGTCGACCAAGGACCCCGACCAGACCACCTACCACTACGGGACGAGGTCGCAGCTGACCGCGACCGCCGACCCCGGCTGGACGTTCACCGGCTGGAGCGGCGACGTGGCCAACGCCGGCGCGGCCTCGACCACGGTCACCATGGACGCGGACAAGACGGTCACGGCCACCTTCACCCAGGACGAGTACACGCTCACCGTCACCCCGGTCGGCAACGGCAGCGTCGCCAAGGACCCCGACCAGACCACCTACCACTACGGCGACGAGGTCCAGCTGACCGCGACCGCCGACCCCGGCTGGACGTTCACCGGCTGGAGCGGCGACCTGAGCGGCAGCGACGACCCGGCGAGCGTGACCATCACCGCTGACACGGCGGTCACGGCCACCTTCGAGGAGTACGTGCCGTCGCCGCTCGGTCTTGACGGCGCCTCGTCCAGCGCTACGGGTGCCGCCAACGCAGACAGTCTGAGCTTCTCGCACACCGCCGGCAGCGGCAGCGATCGCCTGCTGCTGGTGGGCGTCTCCTGGAACGCCGGCTCCGCCACCGGTCGCGAGATCTCCTCGGTGACGTTCGACGGCACCGCCCTGACGCCGGTGTTCACGCAGCAGGCTGGTACGCAGCTGCGCTACTCCGCCATCTGGGCACTCCTCGACCCGCCGAGCGGCGTCACGGGAACGGTGGCCATCACCTTCAACGGCACCGTCACCAACGGCATCGTCGCCGGCGCCGCGAACTTCGCCGGCGTCGACCAGACGACCCCGCTCGGCACGCCGAACGGCGCCGGCATGGACAGCAACGACGACGCCGCGACCGTCACCCTGACCGGGCTCAGCGGCACCGAGTTGGTGTTCGACAACGTGTTCCAGGGTGCTTCCGCCGAATCGCAGACGCTGACCGCCTCCGGCGGGCAGGCCGAGCAGTGGAACGGATGGATCTCCAACACCCGCGCCGCGGCGAGCACGAAGCAGGCCATCAGCGACTCGGTCACGATGAGCTGGACGGCCGACAGCGCCTCCTACTGGGCCATCGCGGCCGTGCCGATCAAGCCGGCACATCCGGGCCCTACCTATGACCTCACCATGGAGGTGGGCGCGGGCGGCGGCGGCACCATCGATCCGACCGGGACGCACCCCTACGCCGAGGGCACGGAGGTGGCCATCACCGCCACGCCCGAACCCGGCTGGACGTTCACCGGCTGGAGCGGCGACGTGGCCAACGCCGGCGCGGCCTCGACCACGGTCACCATGGACGCGGACAAGACGGTCACGGCCACCTTCACCCAGGACGAGTACACGCTCGACCGTCACCCCGGTCGGCAACGGCAGCGTCGCCAAGGACCCCGACCAGACCACCTACCACTACGGCGACGAGGTCCAGCTGACCGCGACCGCCGACCCC
Organism: uncultured Thermoleophilia bacterium; assembly: GCA_963762125.1. Taxonomy (GTDB): domain Bacteria; phylum Actinomycetota; class Thermoleophilia; order UBA2241; family UBA2241; genus CAIXSE01. Next base: position 70,819 of record CAVXJO010000009.1, on the reverse strand, counting down.
GGCTGGACGTTCACCGGCTGGAGCGGCGACCTGAGCGGCAGCGACGACCCGGCGAGCGTGACCATCACCGCTGACACGGCGATCACGGCCACCTTCGAGGTGCTTGTGGCGAGACCTGTCGTGGACGGTGCCTTCTCCAGTGGCATCGGAGCCGCCAACGCCACCAGCGTGAGCTTCTCGCATACCGCCGGCAGCGGCAGCGATCGTCTGCTGCTGGTAGGCGTCTCCTGGAACTGCGGCTCCACCAACCGCACCATCTCCTCGGTGACCTTCGGTGGTACCGCCATGACCGAGGTGCTCACCCAGATCGCCGGGACCACGACGTCGAACCCGCGCTACTCCGCTATCTACGCACTCGTCAATCCGGCCAGCGGCGCGAGCGGCCAGGTGGTCGTGACGTTCAGTGGCGCGGTCACCAACGGCATCGTCGCCGGCGCCGCGAACTTCGCCGGCGTCGACCAGGCCACTCCGCTCGGAACTCCCAATGGGGCGGCGTCGACGAGCAGCCAGTATCCAAGCGTCGACCTGACCGGGCTCACCGGCAACGAGCTCATCTTCGACAACGTGTTCCAGGGCGGCTCCAGTACGCAGACGCTGACCCCCGGTGGTGGACAGACCGGACTCTGGAACGCCCTCGTGTCCAACGCACGGGGCGCAGGCAGTACCAAAGAAGCCAGCGCCGGCTCGAACACGATGAGCTGGACGGCCGGCAGCGCCTCCTATTTCGCCATCGTGGCCGTGCCGATCAGGCCGGCCCCCTGAATCAGCGGCGATAGGGGCGGGCCCTAGGGGGCGCGTCCCAACGCAACGAGCGCGGCGGCCCGCCGCTGAAGGCGGGCCGCCGCGCTCGTTGCGTCTCTCAGTCCGGGAGTTGCTCGTCCCGGTTCTCGGTGGGTTCTTCTGGGGCCTCCCCGTCAAGCTCTTCGAGTGTTGCCCGCTCCGGGTCTCCATCGGCTTGGCGGAGCTGTTGGCCCGGGAACTCGCGCCTGCGACGCTCTTCGAGGCGCTGTGTCCTCTCCGAATACCCGTGGCACATGACTCGCGCCTCTAGGGGTGTAGCAGGATCGGGGTAGCTGGATCAATGAGCCGCGCGAGCGGAGTATCCCGTCAGGCCCGTCACTGACGACCGTTCCCGGCGGGGGAAACGCAAAGCACCTTGCGAAGTGCAGAGCGCGACGCCTTCAGCACGGTCGTCCCGATGTGAACCGCGCGGGCCGAGGCGCGACTGCGAGGACCCGCAAGAGGGGACGAGTGAAGGAGGAAAGGTGGTGGAGGTAACCGGGCTCGAACCGGTGACCTTTTGGCTGCCAGCCAAACGCTCTCCCAACTGAGCTATACCCCCACCGAAGGGGTGCCGACCGAGCCGGCAGGCTCGAAAGTATAGCATACCCGCCTTGGCCGGCAACCTGACGCAGGTGAGTCCTGCGTCTCAGCAGAAGCGGGCGCTGACAGATGGAATGCGCGTGAGCGGGAAGGACGAAGGAGTGGACGGATCCGGCAAGCTAGGGGCGGCCGACGCGGGCGTCGCGACCGACGCCGGCGGCAGACGCCCGCGCTCGCGCGGGCGGGCGCTGCCCGTCCTGCTTCTCCGCGTCGCGCTGGTGCTGGTCGTCGTCGGCGGCGTGCTGCAGTTGCAGGCCGCCGTGACGTACCTGGTCTCGACCGGGTCGGTGACCTTCCAGATCCGCCCCGCCTGGCCGGGCGGGCACCTGATTCTGCCGCTGGGACCAGCCGGCGAACTGAGCCTGCGCACGCATCGCACGCCGGTGGACGTCATCATGGACTACCGGTTGCCGTCCCAGACCGCGGCGCTGCTTGGAGGTTCGCCGGCGAACGCAGCGCCTCGACTGGAGGGCGGCGCGCGCGAGGCCTTCGGCCGCTATCTGCTCGGCCGCGTGCCCTGGCTGCTGCTGGTGGGCGCCGCCGCCGGGCTGCTGGTGGTGGGCCACCAGTCGAGGCGGCGGCTGATCTGGGGCATCGCCGGGGGGGCCGCCGCCGCGTTGCTGCTCGGCGGCGCCCTCGTGCTCGCTAGCTACGAGACCCTGGACCGGTCGCCGGCCGTGCGCTATGCGGGCCTGGCGTCCCAGGTCCCATCGCTGCTGCCGGTGCTGCGCGCGCTCAGCACGGGCGGCGACCAGGGGGACAGCCTGAGCCGCCTCCAGGACTTCCTCGACGGGCTGGAGGCGGTGGCCACCCAGCTGACGCAGGCGCCGCGAGAGACGGAGCGCGCCGACGTCGTGCGTCTGCTGCTGGCCAGCGACATCCACGACAACGTCTTCGGCGTGCGCGCCGCGGCGAGGCTCGCCGCCGGCGGCGGCGAGCCGGTGGACGCGGTGCTGTTCGCCGGCGACCTGACGGATCGGGGATCCGCGCAGGAGGCGCAGCTGTTCCTGCGCGTGCTCGGGAAGCTGGACTCGCCGGTCATCCTCGTCGGCGGCAATCACGAGGACGCGCCGGCGCTGCGCGTCTTCCGCGACGCCGGCTTCACGGTGCTGAACGACACGACGGCCACCGTCTCGGACGTGCTCATCCTGGGCGCTTCGGATCCGGTGTCCGCGCTGCCGCGGGTCGCGTCGGACGTCCCCGGGCTGGCCGCGGCCGGGATCAAGCTCGACGCGCTGTGGCGTCTGCAGCGTCCGCACGCGCAGCTGGTGCTCGTCCACGACGCACGCCAGGCGGCGGATACCATCGCCTCCGCCCAAGCCGAAGGTGCGCAGCTCGTGGTCGCCTACGGCAACGACCACGTCGCCGGCGTGAGCAGCGACGACGGGGTGGTGCAGGTGGACGCAGGGACTGCGGGGGCATCGGGCTATGAGGCGATCGGCGCGTCGTCAGCGTCCCAGCCGTCGGCATCTCCGCCTGCCGTCCTCGAGCCCCCGGCGACTTCGCGCGACGTCTACACGTACCAGCTCATCGACTTCTCGCGCACGGCCTCGCCGCAGCTCGTGGGCGTGACGACGGTGAGTTATTCCGGCGGGGGCCGCACCGTCGTCACGTACACGCCGTTCGGACAGTGAGCGGCGCCGGTCGGGTGGCCGGACGGACGCTTGCGCCGCCCGGCATGGCTCCACGCCGCCCGGCGGAGCCCGCGCCGTGCCTCATGTAGAATCGAGATTCGCGCGCGTGCGCTGCGCCGCGCACACACGACCGCCGCGAGAGAGGACCGACGTGGACCGACGCTACGACCCGCACGCCATCGAGGAGAAGTGGCAGCGCCTCTGGAAGGAGAGCGACGCCTACCGCACGCCCGACGAGAGCGACAAGCCCAAATTCTACGCCCTCGACTTCTTCCCGTACCCGTCCGGCGACGGTCTGAGCGTCGGCCACCTGCGCAACTACGTCCCCACCGACGCGGTCTCGCGCTTCAAGCGCATGCAGGGGTTCAACGTCCTGCACCCCATGGGCTGGGACGCCTTCGGCCTGCCCGCGGAGAACTACGCCATCAAGATGGGCGTCCACCCGCGGGTGACCACCGAACGCAACATCGCCAACTACCACCGTCAGATGGACCTCATTGGCCTGTCGTTCGACTGGTCGCGCGAGGTCACGAGCTGCTTCCCCGATTACTACCGCTGGACACAGTGGTTCTTCCTGCTGCTCCACGAGCGCGGTCTGGCCTACCAGGCGACCGGACAGCAGTGGTGGTGCCCGGTGGACAAGACGATCCTCGCCAACGAGCAGGTGGAGAACGGCCGCTGTTGGCGTTGCGGGAGCCTGGTGACCAAGAAGGACCTCAAGCAGTGGTACCTCCGCATCACCGACTACGCACAGCGCCTGCTTGACGACCTCGGGATCATCGACTGGCCCGAACAGATCAAGCTCATGCAGGCCAACTGGATCGGGCGCAGCGAGGGCGCCGAGGTCGACTTCGGGCTGCCGGGCCGCGAAGACAAGCTTAGGGTGTTCACGACGCGGCCCGACACGCTCTTCGGCGCCACCTACATGGTGCTGGCGCCGGAGCACCCGCTGGTCGACGAGCTGACGACGCCGGACAAGCTGGACGCGGTCAAGGCCTACCAGGAGCAGGCGCGCCGCGAGAGCGAGATCGAGCGTCTGAGCACGGAGAAGGAGAAGACGGGCGTCTTCACCGGCGCCTACGCCGTGAACCCGGTGAACGACGCGCCCGTGCCGATCTGGATCAGCGACTACGTGCTCATGGGCTACGGCACCGGCGCCATCATGGCGGTGCCGGCGCACGACGAGCGCGATTTCCAGTTCGCCACCCAGTTCGAGATCCCGATCGTCGAGGTCATCGCGCCGCGAGGCGGCGCGCAAGACACGCTCACCGAGCCGTACACCGGCGACGGCATCATGGTGAACTCCGGGCGGTTCGACGGCCTGGGCGCGCCCGGTGAGGCGTTCGAGGCCATCGTCGAGTGGCTCGGAGAGCGCGGCGTCGCACGCAAGAAGGTCAACTTCAAGCTCAGGGACTGGCTGATCAGCCGGCAGCGCTACTGGGGCGCGCCGATCCCCATCGTCCACTGCGAGAAGTGCGGCAGCGTGGCGGTGCCCAGTGAGCAGCTGCCCGTCCTGCTGCCCGAACTCGAGGACTTCCACCCCACGGACGACGGCCGCTCGCCGCTCGCCCGCGTCGAGGAGTGGGTGCACACGACCTGCCCCCACTGCGGCGGGCCGGCGCACCGCGAGACCGACACCATGGACACCTTCGCCTGCTCGAGCTGGTATCACTTCCGCTTCGCGTCACCCCATGACGAGACGGCGCCGTTTGACCGCGACAAGACGGAGTACTGGCTGCCCGTCGATCTGTACGTGGGAGGCGCCGAGCACGCGGTCATGCACCTGCTCTACGCGCGTTTCTTCTGCAAGGTGGCGCAGGACGCCGGCCACGTGAGCTTCGGCGAGCCTTACGCGCGCCTGCGCAACCAGGGGATGATCCAGGCCGAGGACGGCCAGAAGATGAGCAAAAGCAAGGGCAACGTCGTGACGCCGGACAGCGTGGTCGAGAAGTACGGCGCCGACGCCCTGCGCGTCTACGAGCTCTTCATCGCTCCGTTCGAGCAGAGCGTGGCCTGGAGCGACCGCGGGGTGCAGGGCACGTACCGCTTCCTGGGGCGCTTCTGGAACTTCGCCAACGAGGTCGTGGAAGCGCAGGGGAGCGGAGTGGCGGCAGGCGAGGCGGAGGCCGACAAGGGCCGCCAGGTCCTGCGCACGCTCAACAAGACCATCCGCAAGGTCACGCGCGACATGGATACGTTCCGCTTCAACACGGCGGTCTCCGCGCTGATGGAACTGCAGAACGAGGTCGTCGACGTCTGGAGCGCCGCACGCGGCGCGCTCACCCTGGCGCAGTGGCGCGAGGTGCTCACCGCGATGACGCTGCTCGTCGCCCCGATGGCTCCGCACGTCGCCGCCGAGGTGTGGGAGCGGCTCGGCCACGGCGAAAGCGTGCTCGACGCGCCGTGGCCGGCGTGGGACGAGGAGCTCGCCGCCGACGAGGTCGTGACCGTCGTCGTCCAGGTGAACGGCAAGCTGCGCGACCGCCTCGAGGTGCCCGTGGACGCCGAGAAGGACGACGTGCTCGCCATGGCGCGCGCGGCGGAGAACGCCGCGCGCTTCCTCGAGGACAAGCAGGTCGTCAAGGAGATCTTCGTCCCCGGCAAGCTCGTCAACTTCGTGGTCCGCTAGGCCGGCCGGCCGGCCAGCCTAGCCGCGACCGCCGGCCCGCCGCGACCGCCGGCCGGGCGCAATGCGACCGCCCCCCCGGTCACCCCGTGAAATCCCCCCTGAGGGGCGATGCGGGCGCCGTCCGTCTGTCGTAGCCTCGGTTGCGACGGGCGCCGGACGCGCCCCCGGCGCCCGTCACTCTCCTTGAGCGATCGCGGCGCCGGAGGTGGGCCGTGCAGCTCTCGCGACGCCAGATCATCGCTTACGTCGCCGTCGCCGTGGTGGTCGTCGCGGTCGGCGTCCGCTACGTGGCGCTGCCCAAAGAGGCGGGCCCGCCTGAGGCGCAGGCCGTCGTCCTGGCTTCGGTCGCCGCGTCCCCGTCCGGGCAGGCGCCGACCGAGCCGACGGGCCCCGTCGCCTCGCCCACGCCCGACGTCATGGTCTACGTGTGCGGCGAGGTGCGCGCCCCGGGCGTGGTGCGGCTCCCGGCCGGCGCCAGGGTCACCGACGCGCTCGAGCTGGCGGGCGGCCCGACGGCCAAGGCGGAGCTTGCGGCCGTCAACCTCGCGGCGCCGGTCACGGACGGCCAGCAGATCCTCGTGCCGCAGCGCGGCTCGGCGGCGGTCGCCTCCGCGCCGTCGGCGGGCTCTTCGTCGAGCGGCGCTCTCGGGGCGTCGGCGGTGGGCGGCGCGGCGCCTGGAGCGCTCATCAACCTCAATACCGCCTCGCTCGAGGAGCTCGACTCGCTCGACGGCGTCGGTCCGTCCACTGCCCAGAAGATCATCGACTACCGCACTGAGAACGGCGGCTTCAAGACCGTCGACGAGATCAAGGAGGTCCCCGGCATCGGCGACGCCAAGTTCGCCGCCATGAAAGACGCGATCACGGTCTGAGGCGGCGTCATGCGGCTGCCGGCGCCCCCTCACCTGCTGCTCGGCGGCTACTGCGCGGGTCTGTGCCTCACGCTCGCGTGGCGGCCGCCGCTCGCCCTCTTGGGAGCGGCCGTCGCCTTCGCCGTTGCCGCCTTGGTGGCGTCACGCGAACTGCCGGCGCTCGCCGAGCGGGCCGGGGTCATGGTCGCCGCGGGCCTCGTCGTCATGTTTCTCTGCGTCGGCGCACTTGTCGGAGGGGCTCGGCTGGACGCCGTGGCGCGGTCGACGCTCGCTGCGTACGCGGGTCGCCACATCTCCTTGAGCGCCGTGCTCACCGACCTGCCCGCCGTCAAGGACGATCAGGTGACGCTCGCCCTGCAGGTGACGAACGCGGCGGGAGGCCGGCTCCGGGAGCCGGCGCACCTTCGTCTGAGGCTCGAACAGGGGCAGACCTTCGCGTACGATCCGGTCGGTCCACTCACGGAGGGCGCGGTGCTGCGACTGCCTACGGTGAGCGTCGAGCCGCTGCCGACGCCCAAGCCGGGGGCCTTCGACTACGGTCGCTACCTGCGGCGGCGGGGCGAGCACGTCCTCCTCGAGGCCGACTTCGCCGACCTCGCCGTGACCGGGCGCCGCGGAGGCCTGCAGGGTCTCGTCGACAGGCTCCGGCTGGCGGCGCGGTCCCACCTTGCCGCGGGTGTCCGTTCACCGGTCGCCGATGTGTTGCAGGGCATGGTGCTCGGCGACGACGAGGGCGTCGATCCCGCGTTGGTCGAGGACTTCCGCAAGAGCGGGCTCCTGCACATCATGGCCGTCTCCGGCGAGAACGTGGTGCTGCTGTGCACCATGTGGTCGTTCGCGTTCGCGCTCTTGGGTATCGACCGGCTGCCGAGGACGGCCCTCCTGCTGCCGGTGGTCGCGACGTACGTTCTCCTCACGGGCGCGTCGCCGTCCATCGTGCGCGCCGGCGTCGCCGGCATCGTCGGCCTGCTGGCGATCATGGCGTCGCGGCCGAGTGACGGCTGGCTGCTCTGGCTGGCGCCGGCGGCCTGGCTGCTCACCGTCAACCCCAACAACCTCTTCGACGTGAGCTTCCAGTTGTCGTTCGGCGCGGTCGTCGGACTGCTCGTGCTCGCTCGGCCGCTCACCCGCACCGTCTCCTTTCTCCCCGGACCGCTGCCCGAACAGGTGGGGGTGACCACCGCGGCGAGCATCTCGACGGCCCCGATCTCCGTGCTCACCTTCGGGTCGGCCTCGCTCGTCAGCGTGCCCGCGAACATGGCCGGCGGGTTCGTGCTCGGTCCGATCATGTTCCTGGGGATGCTGTCGCTCCTGCTCGGCTTCGTGGCCGAGCGGCTGTCGGCGCCTCTGAACCTCGTGGCCGGACTGTTCATCGGCTTCTTGCTCGCAGTGTCGCGGTTCTTCGCGGGGCTGCCGGGCGCGACCTACGAGTACCAGGGCGTGACGCTGCCGCTGGCGCTGGGCGTCGGTGTGCTGGCGGGATCCGCCATGATGGCGCTGCTCGCGGCCAGGGCGGGCGGTGGTCTCCTGGGCTACGTCGGCGACCGCCGCCGCTGGCCGTCGTTCACCGTGGCCGCGGCGGCGCTCGTTGCCGTGGCGCTCGTGCTGACGCCGGCGCCCGTACAGCCGCCCGACCGGCCGACGCTCACGTTCCTGGACGTCGGAGAGGGAGCCGCCACGCTCCTGCAGACGCCTGAGGGCCCGACGGTGCTCATCGATGCCGGTCCGCAGCCGTTGCGTGCGGTGCTGCGCCGGCATGCGGTCAAACGGATCGACCTGCTCGTTCTGTCACACGGCCACGCCGACCACGTCGCCGGGCTGGACGATGTGGTCGGGTGCGTGCCCATCGCCGTCGCCCTGCTGCCGCAGCCGCCGGAGCCTTCAGAGGCGCTGGACGAGCTCGCCGCGCGGCTCGCAGCCGCGGGGACGCAGGTGCGCCGGTGCACGGCGGAGCAGGACGTGACCGGCAGAGGGTGGGGCCTGCGCGTGCTCCCGACGCAGGCGCCGGGCGGCGAGAGCGGCAACCAAGGCGAGAACGATTGCGCCCTGGTGGCGATCGTCGACCTGGCCGGCCACCGCGCACTGGTGCCCGGGGACGCCGAGGGTGAGGTGCTCGCCGCTCTCGACCTGCCGTCCTGCGACGTCGTGGAACTGCCGCACCACGGCAGCAGGGGCGGCGTGGACGAACGCCTGCTGGAAGAGCTGCAGCCGCGGCTGGGCGTGATCTCAGTGGGGACGAACACCTACGGCCACCCGACTGCGGAGATGCTCGATCTGCTGGCGGCTGCGGGCGTGCCCTGCGCCCGCACAGACCAGCGCGGGGACGTCGCCGTGTGGGCCGAGGCGCGGGGGCTGGTGGCCGCGGCCTCCGGCGGCGCGGCGCCCGCGGCCGGTTGAGCCCGGGCCCTCAGAGCTCCTTGCGCCGGAACGCCCACGCGGCGGCTAACAGGCAGATCACCGCCAGTGCCAGGGTGACGACGAGGGGCGCCGCGAGTGCTGTCTCCCTGCCCTTGAGCAGCGCGTCGTTGGCCGCCAGCAGCCCTGCGGGGCTGCGGTCGCGCGCCACGGGGAAGCCGGTGAGCACGAACAGCGCCGCGTACACGGCCAGGCCGGCGCCCGCGGCCGCGGCCTGGCGGTCGATCGCCGCCGAGAGGAACACCATGAGGCAGACGAACATGGCCGCCAGGGCCAGCCAGAGCGCCACCGACTCGAGGAACGCCGTGATGTGCGCCGTGTCGAAGAGCACGACGGTCACGGCGATGCAGAGCGCTGCTCCGATCGCCGTGGCCATGACGAGTACGGCCAGGTTGGCGACGGCCTTGGCCCACACGAACGCCGCTCGGGAGAGCGGCTTGGTGAGCACCAGGACGGCCGTGCCGGAGCGGCGCTCGCCGGCGACGGCGGCCGCGCCGCTGATGATCACCACCAGCAGCGCGAGCTGGGCGAGGTTGCCGAGGAACTGCACGTAGGCGTCCACCGACGTCGGCGTAGGGAACTGGATGACGACTCCGGGCTGGCGCTGCGCGGTGGCTTTGAGCAGCGCCGGCGTGACGGCGGCCAGGATCGGCGTCGTGAGGCCGAGGAACACGAGGATCCCGGGCAGCACCCAGAGCCGCCACGTCTTGCGCGTCTCGAGCATCTCTTTGGCGGCGAACGTCCGGAAGCCGCGCAAGCTGAGGCCGTTCACGACTTGGCTCTTTCGACCAGATCGACGAAGACCTCCTCGAGGGTCACCTCGACGGCCTCGAAGCGGCGCAGCGCCAGCCCGAGCCGGGCGACGAGGACGGGCACCTGCCGGTAGGCAGCCTCCAGATCGACGACCTCGACGACGAGCTCGCGTCCATCGCGCACCACCTCGGCCGCCCAGTCCTCGGCGGCCAGCGCCTCCTGAAGCCGGCGCGGGTCGTCCGCCTCGATTGCGACGCGGTGGGCACCTCCGTGGCGCGCCTTGAGTTCGTCGATGCCGGCCTGCTCGACGACTCTGCCGGCGGCCAGCACCGCGACCGTGTCGCAGACCCGCTCCACGTCCGCGAGGATGTGCGTCGAGAAGAACACCGTCGTCCGGCCGGCGAGCGCCGCGATCATGTCGAGGACCTCGCGGCGCCCGATGGGGTCGAGGGCGCTGGTCGGTTCGTCGAGCAGCAGCAGGCGCGGGGCGTTGATGAGCGCCTGGGCCACGCCCAGGCGCTGCTTCATGCCGCGCGAGTAGCCCCCTATCTTGGTCGTGACGCCGGCGAGGCCGGCGAGCTCGAGGAGCGTCTCGATGCGCTCGCGGCGCACCGCTGGCGGGAGCGCGAAGAGGCGCGCCGAGAGCTCGAGGTACTCGGTGGCCGTCATCCACTTGTAGAAGCCGGGCACGTCAGGCAGGTAGCCGATGAGGGCGTGGACCGCGTCGTCGTCGCGGGTGACGTCGTGGCCGAAGATCGTCGCGGCGCCGTCCGTCGGACGCGCGAGACCCGAGAGGATGCGCAGCGTCGTCGTCTTGCCGGCGCCGTTGGGTCCGAGGAACCCGAACACGGACCCCTCCGGCACTTCCAGATCCACGCCCGCCAGCGCGTGCGCGCTGCCGTACACCTTGGTGAGGCCGGCGATCCGGACGGCGGCTGCTCGCGCCGCCGGCGCGGCGCCGGCCGACGCTCCGTCCGCCGGCTCGCCGTCCTCGCCTGGCGACGTCTGCGGCGCCGGCGCGTACAGCGCGTCGGCGGCCGCGTCCGCCCGCGGCCGGGCATCGGCGTCCGCATCGTCGCGAGTCTCGCTCACCGGCGCCGGCACCCGGCCCACGGCCAGGTAGATGATCGACCCCGGCAGCGTGAACAGGACCACCAGGACGATCCACAGCCACTTGCGGTCGCCCAGCACCGCCGGGCGGCGCACGATGTCGATGATGCAGAACGCGGCGAGGGCGACCTCGACGATGCCGAGCACGATCGCCGCAATGAGCGCCCCCGGCGGGAGCGTCGCGTTTGCTGCGAGGGATGCGACCAACCTGGTTCCTTCGCTCGTTGCCGGCCGAAGGGAATCCTAGTACGCGGCGCGGCCGGACGTCGAGGCCGTCGTGCTATTCTTCAGGCACGATGGCCGCCGCCTCCACGCTGCTTTCCGCGTACCTCATCATCGGCACGGACCGACCCAAGGTCCGGCGCGCCGTTGCGCGCCTCCGTCAGCGCGTCATCGACGAGGCCGGCAGCGACCTCAACGTGGTGATGCTGGACGCGGAACACGATGCCGTGGACGCTCTTCTCGACGCTGCCGAGAGCCCGGGCCTCACCCTCGGCACGCGGCTGCTGCTCGTGCTCAACGGGCACAAGTGGAAGGTCAAGGCGCGACAGCAGATCGTCGCCTATCTGCAGGACCCTATGCCGGACACGTGCCTGGCGATCGAGGGGGAGACTTTCGCCGCGTCGGACGCGCTCTACAAAGCGGTCAACAAGCTCGGCGGCGTACTCGGCTACGACCTGCCGAAGAAGTACGAGATGGCCGGCTGGGTGAAGGAGCGCGCGAAGGCGCGTCGCCTGCCGCTGAACACGGCCGTGGCCCGTCACCTCCTCGACCGCTGCGGCAGCGACCCGGGCCACGCCGAGCGGCTGGAGCGCGAGGTGGAGAAGCTCGCGCTCTACTGCCGCGGCGAGGCCGCGACCGAGGCCGACGTGGACGCGATCTGCACCCCCGACGACGACGCCGTGATCTTCGATCTGATGGACGCCGTCGGCCACCGCGAGCGCGCACACAGCTTCCAACTCCTGGAAGCGTTGTACGCGTCGGGCAACTCGAGGAACGACGCCAACGGCGTGCTGTACAGCCTCAAACGGCACATCGACCAGATCGCCGCGGCGTCGCAGTTGCCGCACGCCGACCAGACGACGGCGGCCAAGCAGCTCAAAGTGCATCCGTTCGCGGCCAAGAAGCTGCTGGAGCAGCGCGAGCACTTCGACCGGCGCCGCCTCGGGCGCGCCTACCGGGCGCTTGCCGAGGCCGAGGCCGGGCTCCGCGGCAGGGCGCCGGTGACGCTGGACTCGGTGGGCGGCGTCAACGACGGCGAACGCCTGGTGGTGGAGCTGGCGCTGGCGCGCCTGCTGGCGTGACCGACCGCTCGGCTCCCGCCCCCGCATCGTCGCGCTATCGCGTCGGCGTCGTCATCGCCGTCCTCGGCGGGGTCGCCACCCTGGGGCCGGCGGCGATGGACCTGTACATGCCGGCCCTGCCGACTGTCGCGAAGGACCTCGGCACGTCGACGGCCGGCGTCGCGCTCACCATGACCGCGTTCCTCGTCGGTATGGGCGTGGGCATGATGTTCCTGGGCTCTCTCAGTGACAGCTACGGACGGCGCATTCCGCTGCTCGTCGGACTCGCTCTGTACGTGCTCGCGGCCGTCGGCTGCGCGCTCGCGCCCACGGTAGGCGTGCTCATCGCCATGCGAGCGCTGCTGGGCATGGCGAGCGCCGGGGGCTTCTCCATCGGGCAGGCGGTCATCACCGACTATGCTCGCGGCGCGAAGGCAGCCCGCCTGATGTCGCGGCTCGCGCTCGTAAGCTACCTGGCGCCGATCCTGGCTCCGCCCATCGGCGCCCAGATGCTGCGCGTCGTGTCTTGGCGCGGGATCTTCGTCGTGCTGGCCGTGCTGGGCGTGGCCGTGTTCGTGACGGCGCTCCGCTTCGTGGGCGAGAGCCTGCCGCGCGAGCGGAGGATCTCGAGCGGGGTGTCCAGCACGCTGCACACGGCCGCGCGACTCTTCCGCGATCGGCACTACGTGGGTCTGTTGCTGACCGCCGCGTTCGCCTCGGCGGCCTTCTTCGGCTACCTCACCGGCGTCTCCCTCGTCTTCCAGGAAGTGGGAGGCCTGACCCCGACCGCGTTCAGCATCTTCTTCACCATCAACGCCGCCGGCATGCTTGCGTCGACCCAGGTCAACCACCGGCTCCTGGGTCGTTTCTCGCCGAGGCAATTGCTGTTCGTGGACCTGGTCGTCTCCGCCGCGGCCGCGGTCGTCGCGGTCGCCGCGTCGTTCGCGCAGCCGCTCAACGTGGTAGCGCTTGCGGTGCCGCTGTTCGTGCTCGTGTCGGGCATGGCGGCGTCGATGCCTAACGCCACGGCCCTGGCGCTGTCCCTCCATCCCGAGATCGCCGGTTCGGCGGCGGCGGTGTTCGGGGCGACCGGCATCGTGCTCGGCGCGCTGGCGACGCCGTTGGTGGGGATCGGCGGCACGAGCGCCGTCGCGATGACGTTGGTGATCCTGGGCGCGACGGTCGCCTCACTGGTGGTGTTCGTCCTCGGCCCGCGGCGCTACCCGGATCTTCCCGAGGCGGCTTCGCTGGAGCCGCAGGTCGACGTCTGGCAGGCGTAGGGGCCGCCGCAGCCTCACGGGAGAACGACGAAGCGGGCGGGCCGCGCACGGCCCGCCCGCTTCGTCGTCAGACGTTACGCGCTCGTCAGGAAGGCAGCTGCGTCAGCGTGTGCTGGACGCGGCTCTTCTTGTGAGCGGCGTTGTTCTTGTGAAGGATCCCCTTGGCGGCGGCCTTGTCGATGCGCGAGGTCAGGAAGGTGGCGGTCTTCGTCGCTTCCTCGGTCTGGCCCTCGGCGACCTCGTCCTCGAGCTGCTTGAACAGCGTCTTGAGGGTCGACTTGGCGTGCCGGTTGCGCAGCCGCTGCTTGGCGGCCAAGCGGATACGCTTCTTCTGCTGCTTGATATTGGCCACGTGATCCCTTCGATCAGGCTAGATTCGTGACAGTTCCAGGTGCAGTGGGGCTGCGTCCGGACGCGAAATGCTATCACGGGCACACGAGGCCGGGCAAACGATGGCTGGGATAGGAGGTAGCGCGCTGAGAAACGCGCCGCCCTCTTCGTGCAGTCTGCGGCTCAAGTAGTAGACTGCACCCGCACAGGAGTTCTCTCGAGCGATTGAAGGGCGAGACACGCGGGCACTCCCATGCCCGATGCAGTGACCTCCATAAGAGTCTTCATCGCGTCGCCTGGCGACCTTGAGCAGGAGCGTGTGGCGTTTCGCGAGTGGGCGCTGCCCGCCCCCACGAATCCGCTTCACCGTGCCGGGATTGAGCCCAGACTCCCGGACAATCACCTGCAGCGGCATCATCCTCAGCACCGGCAGCGCAAGCGTTGTGAATACGTCGCCGCGAGCATCCGCGTACTCGTTTTCCACCACGCCCCACCTCCTCCACCGCGGGCCGGGCCCGCTCGGGGCAGTGGGCGCGTTTCCTTGCGCCCTACCTCCTATCCCGGCAAACGATGGCTGCGGTCTACCTCGGTCTACCGCGGCGTTCCGCGGGACTGCGCGATATCCAGCGCGTGCGGGTTCTGCGATCCCGGCCGTGGCCCGCCGGCCTCGAAGTCGTCCCCGGCGCGAGGCCCGAGGTGGCGATCGTCCACGGCGAGCCTGACCTTGGCGAGCCGGCGCCACTCGCCGCGCTCGTCCTCGGCGAACACGGTGTAGCAGTACGTCGCGGCGGGGTCGGCGGCGGCGTCCTTCGCCCCGGTCTGCACGCTCTCCACCAGCAGGCTCTGCCCGCTGCCGACGACGGTGTGGTCGAAGGCGCGCTCCGCGAAGCCCTGTTCGGAGCGGAGCACCCGCCAGAGCAGCGCGCGGCCGCCCCGACCGTCCCAGGTCAGGACGATCGCGCCGGCCTCGCGCCGGGTCGTGAGGTGCGCCACAAGCGGCGCTCTATGGAATCCGAACACGTGCGAGTCCCTCCGGGTGCCGACACCGACGAGGCTACCATCTCCGGGACGAGAGTCGTCGTGAAGCGCGGACGGGGACTGTTCAGACCGGCAGGGCCGCGGGCGGCATCGGACTGTAGTCTCAGCGCAGCTTGCGCGCGATGAGCGGCCAGAAGCCGGAGGCCTCCTGGCCCATCACCCAGATGCTGATGCCGGCTATCTTGGGGTGGTCGGCGCGCAGCGCCGCGAGCTTGGCGGCGACGGCCTTCTCGTCCTGGAAGTACACCGTGTGCGTCTCGCCGCCGTCGGTGAAGGTCATCGTCGCCTCCTGCGAGGACGGGTCGCGGGTCACGGTGGCGCCGTGAGCCTGAGCCAGCGAGGCGCCGCGGTGCGCGGAGACGGTGGCGACCGAGCCACCGTGCCAGTCGAACCCGTAGAACGGCAGGCCGAGGAAGACCTTGCTCGGCGGCACCTTGCGCTCGGCGAACGTGAGCACGCGGTCGACCCACTCCGTCGGCGCCTGCGGACCGGGGTCGCCCCAGGGGCCGCTGTAGCTGTAGGTCATGATCTTGAACTCGTCCACGGCCTTGCCGATGCGGCTCCAGTCGGCGTACTTCTGATTGTCCCACTCGCCGGGCTCGGACGTCTTGGGCATCACGGCGATGGAGAGGAAGCGGTCCTCGGCGTGCAAGGCGTCGGCGAGGTCCTCGACGAGCGACGAGAAGCTGTCGCGGTCGGCCGGCCGCAGGTCCTCCCAGTCGAGGTCGACGCCGTCGTAGCCCATGTCCCTGACCAGAGTGACCAAGCCGTCGATGAAGCGCTGGCGGCGGTCGGGCGAAGCCAGCACCTCCGCCGCGAGATCGCGGCTGAACGCTTTGCCCGAACTGGTCGAGTTGGTCACCGTGGCGAAGATGTTCAGATCCTTGTCGCGGGCTGCTCCGACCAGGTCCGGGTCCTCGTCCTCGGCGGTTACGCTCCCGTCTGCCTGCGTGTGGTACCAGTCGAAGTCGATCTCGTCGACGGCGTCCGCGGCAGTCGCCGTCTGCAGCGAGGCGGCGTCGCCGAGCGTCCACGCGGTGACCTTGTGCTGCCGGCCGCCGAGAGGCTTGCGCAGGTAGCCGAGTGGCGGCTTCCCCGGGCGGTCCAGATGCGAGCCGAACGGCCCGACGGTGAAGAGCAGCACGATAACGACCACCACGACGCCGACCGCGGCCGCCAGTACGTAGAGCCGCTGCCGGCGCAGGCGCGCCCGCCGCTCTTCGCGAGGCGGGCGTCCCGGCTCCCGGCCTCGAGGCGGCTCGCCGCCGCCCTGCCTGCCGATCGTCTGTGAAGCGTCGCTCACTCCACGACCTCGCCTCTCTGCCGCGCGGGCGTTGCGGCCGACGGCGGCGTGCGCGGCCCCCGGCCCTGCCGCCACCGAGGCTACGGGGGGCGGGCAGCCGGGTCAAACCACCGACGCCGTCGCGGCGTGCGTCCACCTAGTCGAGGACGAGGGCTTCCAGTTCACCCCATGAGCGCATCGAGCCGGCGGGCCTTCGGACGCGGACCTCGCCGCCAAGGGAGGCTGCTCGCAGGTCGCCGACGCGGACGTCACCTGGGCTGTCGAGCCGAGAGATGCGCTACCATGCGAGTGCACGCGGGACCTCGCTATCCCGTTTGCCACGCCCCCGGACCGTTACTAGCGGTCGCGGGGGCACTTACTTTGCCTGGTTCGACTGATGCCGGCAGGGTCCCCTCCAGAGTCCGCGCACGCGAGTCCCCAAGCCCGGCTCGCAGTTCGTGGGTTGCAGCGACCGTTGCCGAGGGTGATCTGGCCCGTACCGGGCGTAAGGGCGGCCGGGCCGGGAGGCGGGGCCGCCCTCTGCTACACTCACCGCCGGCTTGGCGGCTGTCCGGCCGGCCCGGCGGTCGAGCCGCCGGATCGGGTGCCAGTCCCGCTGTCGGTGACACGGCCCGGGCCGGGCAGTAGTTCCCGGCCCGGTGGCGAAGAGTGGAGGTCATGAGCGAGCGCAGACGCAAGCTCGCCTGGGCGGCGGTCATCGTCGCCTCGGCGACCGCCATCTCCCGCGTCGTCGGGCTGGGCCGCGAGGTGCTCACCGCCGGCGTCTACGGCGTCACCGCCGACTACAACACCTTCGTGTCCGTCTCGGTGGTGCCCAACCTGATCCGCCAGCTCTTCGCCGACGCGGCCATCAGCGCCGCGTTCGTGCCGGTGCTGACGGCGCTGCTCGCCGCCGGCGACGTGGAGCGGGCCCGGCGGCTCACCGGCACCCTGCTCGGCTTCATGCTCGCCGTCGTCGGTGCGCTCTGCGTCGTGCTCATCCTCGCCGCGAGCCCGGTCGTGCGCGCGATCTATCCCGAGCTCACGGGCACGAGCGAGATGGCCACGCTGGCGGCGCGCTACCTGCAGATCCTCGTGCCCACGGTGCTCGTGCTCGCGCTCGCCGGCGTGCTCACCGGCGTGCTCTACGCGCACGAGCAGTTCACGATGCCGGCCGTCGTGAGCATCGTCTGGAACCTCGTGATCATCGCCTTCATGGCCGTCTGGCACGAGGACTGGGGCGTCTACGCGCTCGCCTGGGGCACGCTCGTCGGCACAGTGGTCGAGTTGATCCTGCTGGGCTTCGCGATGCGCGCCGCCGGCGAGCCCCTCACGCTCAACTTCCACTTCGGCGATCCGTATCTGCGCCGCGTGCTCGCGCTCATGGTGCCGATCACCATCACGCTCGGCATCCTCAACTTCAACGCGCTCATCGACACCTACTTCGCCCAGTACGTCAGCGACCACGCCGCGGCCGAGATCGGCTACTCGTTCCGCCTCTACCAGCTGCCGCAGGGGATCTTCGCCGTCACCATCGGCACGATCCTGTTCCCGTCACTGTCGCGTTTCGCCGCGGGGAACGACATGGATCGCTTTCGCGAGACGCTCTCGATGGGGGTGAGGCAGATGGTCTTCGTCTCGCTGCCGTTCCTCGCCTGGTTCACGGTGCTGGCCGCGCCGATCGTGCGCCTCGTCTATCAGCGCGGCACCTTCACGGCGACGGCGACGCACGAGGTCTCGCTCGCGCTCGCCGCCTTCACGCTCGGACTCACGTTCGCCAACGTCAACATCATGTTCAATCGCAGCTTCCAGAGCATGCAGAAGCCATGGCTGCCGCTGTACGTCGGGCTGGCGAACCTCGGTCTGAACGCGATCCTCGACTGGGTGCTCCTGGGACCTCTGGGCGTGGCCGGCATCACCCTGTCGACGACGATCGTCTCGATCTTCAACCTCATCCTGCTGGTGTGGCTGCTGCGGCGGCTGATCGGACGCATCGACGGGCGCCGGATCGGCCGGGCGGCCGCCGGCGCCGTCGCCTGCGCGCTGGCGCTCACCGCCGTGTCGGCCGGGCTCTGGTTCGCGCTGCGCGGCTTCGCCGACGACGGCTTCCTGCGGCTGCTGATCGCGGTCGTGGTCGCCGTCGGTGCCGGCGGCCTCGTCTACCTCGGGCTCGCCAAGCTGCTCAAGCTGGAGGAACTCTCCATCGTGCGGCAGTTGGTGCGCCGGCGCGGCGGCGGCGCCGGCGCCGCGCCGGCCGACTGACGCGCTTTCCGGAGTGACTCACGGCTCTTGGCGGGGATAGTGGCTTCACGCAGTCGATTGCTGGAGGCACGATGTGTGAAGAACGGATCGATCAGGTCGTCTACATCAAGTCACCCTTGGACTCGGTGTGGGACGCGCTCACGGACCCAGAGGTCACCGAGCAGTACTGGGGCGGCACCAGAGTCGAGTCCGACTGGCGGGTGGGCTCGGAGATCCACTACCTGCACGACGGCGAGCTGACGGACAGCCACACCATCCTGGAGGTCGACAAGCCGCGGAGGCTCGTGCACACGTTCCGGCCGCTCGTCACCGGATTCCGCGACGAGGCTCCTTCGCGCGTGGCGTTCACCATGGAGCAGAGCGGAGAGGTGACGCGGCTCACGCTCGCCCAGGACGAGTTCCCCGTCGGCAGCAAGGTCTACCTCGCCTGTTCGCAGGGCTGGCCGATGGTCCTCAGCAGTCTCAAGACGCTGCTGGAGACCGGGACGGCGCTGCCGACGCTGCAGTTCGACCGGTGAGGCGGCCGGCAGACCGGCGCGTTCGCTGCGCCGCTCGCCGCCGGGCCCTCGCGGATCAGGCGGCCCTCGGGGTGGCGGCGCGGGCGCTCGCGGGGGCCTCGTCCGCGCCGGCGCGTCGCACGAGCAGCGCGGAGGACCCACCGGACGCCCAGCGGCGCGGCGGACGTGCGCGGGCGACCGCCCGGCTCTGAGCCTGTATCATTGGCGGTCGTGACTTCGCTCGGCCACATCCGCAACTTCAGCATCATCGCGCACATCGACCACGGCAAGTCGACCCTGGCCGATCGCATCCTCGAGTCCACGGGGACGGTCGCCACGCGCGACATGAAGGAGCAGCTTCTCGACAAGATGGACCTCGAGCGGGAACGCGGCATCACCATCAAGAGCCAGGCCGTCCGCATCGCCTACAAGGCGCATGACGGCCAGGACTACCAGCTCAATCTCATCGACACGCCCGGTCACGTCGACTTCACCTACGAGGTCTCGCGCAGCCTGGCCGCCTGTGAGGGCGCCGTCCTGCTCGTCGACTCGACCCAGGGCGTCGAGGCCCAGACGGTCGCCAACGCGTACCTGGCCATCGACAACGATCTCGAGATCATCCCCGTGCTGAACAAGATCGACCTGCCGGCGAGCAACGTCCCCGAGGCCGAGATGGAGCTGCACGAGTTGACCGGGGCGACGCACGACGAGATCCTCACTGTGTCGGCCAAGACCGGGGAGGGGGTCGACGCCATCCTCGACGCTATCGTGACGAGGACGCCGCCGCCAGAAGGCGACCCGGCGGCGTCCCCCCGCGCGCTCATCTTCGACAGCGAGTACGACCAGTACCGCGGCGTGATCGCCTACGTGCGCGTCATCGACGGCGGCTTCTCCAAGCGCCAACTCGTCCGCCTCATGCGCACCGACCAGGAGGCGGAGATCGAGGAGCTCGGCTACTTCGGCCCCGAGATGAAGGCGACCGACCGGCTCGAGACTGGCGAGGTCGGCTACATCATCACCGGCGTCAAGGACGTGGCGCAGGTACGCGTCGGCGACACGATCACGGACAAGAAGCGCCCGGCCGGCGAAGCCCTGCCGGGCTACAAGGTCGTGCAGCCGATGGTGTTCACCGGCCTGTTCCCGACGGAGGGTGACAAGTTCGAAGAGCTGCGCGACGCGCTCGAGAAGCTGAAGCTGAACGACGCGGCGCTCACCTACGAACCGGAGAGCTCCGTCGCCCTGGGCTTCGGTTTCCGCTGCGGCTTCCTCGGCCTCCTGCACATGGACATCGTGCGCGAGCGCCTCGAGCGCGAGTACGACCTCGAGCTCATCACGACGATGCCGAACGTGGAGTACCACGCCTACCTCACCAATGGGAAGATGACGGTGGTCCGCAACCCGGCGCAGATGCCGGACGCGAACTACATCGACCACGTCGAGGAGCCCTACGTCTCGGCCAGCGTGCTCGTGCCGACCGAGTTCGTGGGCACGATCATGGAGCTCTGCCAAGGGCGGCGCGCCGACTTCGTCGACATGAAGTACCTCTCGCCGGAACGCGTCGAGATGCACTACAAGCTGCCATTGGGCGAGATCGTGCTCGACTTCTTCGACCAGCTCAAGACGCGCACGCGGGGCTACGCGTCGCTCGACTACGAGTACTCTGGCTATCGCCAGAGCGACCTCGTCAAGCTCGACGTGCTGCTCGCCGGCGAGCCCGTGGACGCACTGTCGCTGATCACGCCGCGCGAACGCGCCCACCTGCGCGGCAAGGCGCTGGTCACCAAGCTGCGCCAGAAGATCCCGCGGCAGTTGTTCGAGGTCCCCGTGCAGGCGGCGATCGGCAACAAGGTGGTGGCGCGCGAGACGGTCAAGGCCGTGCGCAAGGACGTCACCGCCAAGTGCTACGGCGGCGACATCAGCCGCAAGCGCAAGCTGCTCGAGAAGCAGAAGGAAGGCAAGAAGCGCATGAAGCAGCTCGGCGTGGTCGAGGTGCCGCAGGAAGCCTTCCTCGCCGTGCTCGAGCTCGAGCCGGGCGACAAGGACCGCTGATGCCTGGCGGCGCGGGCGGGCCGGGAGAGCCTGCGGCGCCGGCCGCCCACGCCGCGGCCGCGCAGGCGCCGCACTTCGCAGCCCCCGACGTCCGCTTCCACGATTCCTGGCTCGCAGCCCTTCGCGAGTATCACGACGAGGGCCGGCACGACCAGCTGGACGAGGACCTGTTCTCCGACCGGGAAGAGTTCGGCCGCTACTGCGCCGCAGTGAACGCAGGCGTGGAACGGCCGGGAGAACCCGACTTCTATCTTGCGGAGCTCTACGGGACGACGCTCGCCGGGGAGTGGGTGGACGGCTACGTACCGCAGACGGTGCTGTGGTGGGTGGCCGGCGACGAGTATCTCGGTCGGCTCTCGATCCGGCACCGGCTGACGCCGCACCTGCTGCACTTCGGCGGCAACATCGGTTTCGAGGTGCGGCCGTGCGCGCGCCGGCGCGGACACGCCGGGGCCATGCTGGCGGCGGCCCTGCCCCTCGCGGCGGCGCTGGGCATCGACCCGGCGCGCATCGACTGCGACGTCGGCAACGTCGCCTCTCGCCGGGTGATCGAGAAGAACGGCGGCGTCCTGGACGAGGAGCGCGACGGCAGCCTCTTCTTCTGGGTGCCGAGCACGTGAACGCCGGCGGCCCGCACCGGGAGGTGGCCGGCGCCGCGGCCGGGCCCGAGGCCAGGGCTCCCTTCGAAGGACCGGTGCGACACGTCTACGTCCACGTGCCCTTCTGCCGCGCCAGGTGCGACTACTGCGACTTCGCCTCCGAGCCGCTCGCCGTCGACGCGGGTGGGCGCGCCGGGGCGGAGGCAGCCCGCCGGCTCGATGCGTACGTGGAGGCGCTGGCCGCCGAGTGGGAGCGGGAGCGGGGGGGCCATGACGTGGGCCGCCTCCACACGCTCTATCTCGGCGGCGGCACGCCGAGCCTGCTGCGGCCGGAGAGGCTCGAGCGCCTGCTCGAGCTCTTCCGGCCGCAGCTCACTCCGCAGGCCGAGGTCACCGTCGAGACCAACCCCGAGGATGTGGACGGCGAATACGCCGCCTGGGCGGCCGCGACGCTGCCGGCTGGTCGCGGGGGTGGACGGGCGCGCGGCCGCGGCGCGCCGCCGGGGGTTCGCGTCTCCCTCGGCGCGCAGAGCTTCTCCTCGGAGCTGCGCACCGTGCTCGGCCGGACGGCCCAGGCGGATCCCGCCGCGGCCTTTCGCCGCCTGCGCCGCGCCGGCGTGACCAGTGCGGGCCTCGACCTCATGCACGGCATCCCGGGTCAGACCCCCGACCTGCTCGCAGCCGACATCGCCGAGGTCCTCTCGCTGCGGCCGGACCACGTCTCCTGGTACGAGCTGGACGTGGTCGAGGGGACGGCGCTGGGGGCGCGGCTCGGCCCGGCCGGCGGGCTCGATCCTGCGGCCATGCCGGCCGACCCGATGGACGACGTCCGGGCTGCCGGCTACCGGCGCATCGTGCGCGAGCTCTCCCGCGCCGGCTACGACTGGTACGAGGTCAGCAACTTCGCCCTGCCGGGGCGGCGTGCGCGCCACAACGTGGCGTATTGGCGCGCCCGCCCTTACCTCGGGCTCGGACCGGGCGCCGTCAGCACCGTGGGCGCCCGGCGCTGGACGAACAGTGCCGACCCGGACGCCTGGGCGACGGCGCTGGCGACCGGGTCCGACCCTCCGCGCAGGCTCGAGACGCTCGACGCCGGGACGCGCGCCCGCGAGCGCTTCCTGCTGGCGGCCCGCTGCGGCGAGCGCGTCCCGCTCGCCGAGGTCGCCGCCGTGATCGACTCCGGCGTCGTCGCCGGCTTCGCGGCCGCTGGATTGGTTTCCCTGCACAGTGGTACAATCCGCGTGACGCGAAAGGGGAGGCACGTGGCCGACGAGGTGTGCGTGCGCCTGTTTCGCGCTCCGCATTTAAGGGGGTAGATTGCCACTCACGGCTCGGCAAGAACAGGTCCTGCGGACCGTCATCGAGGAGTA
Source organism: uncultured Thermoleophilia bacterium (assembly GCA_963762125.1). Classification (GTDB taxonomy): domain Bacteria; phylum Actinomycetota; class Thermoleophilia; order UBA2241; family UBA2241; genus CAIXSE01. The sequence goes on along the minus strand of CAVXJO010000009.1, from coordinate 48,033 downwards.
CATCGCGCTCGGCGCGCCGGTCGGGTCCAAGCACCTGAGCGAGCGTTACGACTTCGGCGCGGCGGCTTCGACCATCCGTAACGACCTCGCCGACCTCGAGGACATGGGCATGCTCGCCCACCCGCACACGTCTGCGGGTCGGGTCCCCACGGACGTCGGCTACCGCCACTACGTCGACGCCGTCGTCGCCGAGCGCCGCGAGACGGCGCCCCCGGCACTCCTCCTCGAGCGCCACCGCGCCGCGAGCGAGATTGACGACGCTCTGCGCGAGACCGCCGAGGCGCTGTCCCGCGTCACCGAGTTGCTGGCCGTGGTCTCGGCTCCTGCCGTCACCACCTCCACGCTGCGGCACATCGAGATCCTGCTGCTGCAGCCGCGCCTCATCATGGTGGTGCTCATCACGACGTCCGGTCAGGTCACCAAGCGGGTGTTCTCGTTCGCCGACCCGATCGACGAAGGGCTCGTCGAGTTCGCGCGTGTGTACCTCAACGAGCGTCTGGTGGGCTCCCAGCTGGGCACGCGTCGCGTCAACGCCGTCTTCGAGAGTCTCGATCTGCATCTCAAGGAACGTGCGTTCCTCGATGCGCTGCGCCCGGCCTTCGAGACCCCCGGGCCGGGCGACGTGGAAGGTCTCCACCTGGGCGGCACGTCGCGGCTCCTCGACAACCTCACCCGCGCCGGTGCGGGCCACCTCAACGAGGTGCTGCAGATGCTCGAGGAGCGCTACAACCTGCTCGAACTGCTGGCCGGTGCGCTGCGCGAGGACGGCATCTACCTGCGCATCGGCCACGAGATGACGCCGCCCTCACTGCAGGAGTGCTCGCTGGTGGCGGCCAACTACGGCGTGGCCAACCGCAGCCTGGGCACGGTGAGCGTGATCGGGCCGACCCGCATGGACTACCAGGGCGTGATCGCGACCGTGCGAGCCACGGCCGACGGCCTCAGCGCCTATCTCGAAGACATCTGGTGACCACTCCCGACAGGGGCGACCATTGAAGCGTGACTACTACGACGTGCTCGGCGTGCGGCGTGACGCCGACGCCGGCGAGATCAAGAAGGCCTTCCGCAAGCTGGCGCGCGAGGTCCACCCGGACGTGAACCAAGAGGACCCCGAGGCCGAAGCGCTCTTCAAGGAGGCGGCGGAGGCCTACGAGGTCCTTAGTGACGCCGACTCACGCGCCGCCTACGACCACTACGGCTTCGACGGCCTTCGCGGCCGGCAGATGACCGACTTCGAGCACGTCGGCTTCGGCGACCTCTTCAACATCTTCTTCGGCGGCGGCATGTTCGACTCCGTGCTGCGCGACGCCGGCGGGATGTGGGGCGCGGCGGGCGGCAACACGCCCGCGCCGCGCGGCGACGACGTCGAGGCGCGCCTCGAGCTCGCGTTCGCCGAGGCCGTCTTCGGCGTGACCAAGGACGTCGAGGTCACCGCCGACGTCGTGTGCGAGACCTGCGCCGGCAGCGGCGCCAAGGCCGGGACCGGCCGCGAGCAGTGCCCGCAGTGCCACGGCAGCGGGCGCATGCGCGAGGTCTCCAGTCTGGGCGGGTTCGGGCAGTTCATCCGCACCAGCACCTGCAATGTGTGTCGCGGCCAGGGCAGCATCGTCAAGGAGCCGTGCGAGACGTGCCTGGGCACGGGTCGCCAGCGCCAGGCGCGCACCGTGTCCGTCGATGTGCCCGCGGGCATCTCCGACGGCCAGCGCCTCCGCCTGGCGGGGGAGGGGGGCGCCGGCGCTCGTGGCGGCCGGGCCGGCGACCTGTACGTGTCCATCGCCGTCGTGCCGCACGAAGACTTCGTCCGCGACGGGGACGACCTCATCTACCGCCTCGACATCACCATGGTGGAGGCCGCGCTCGGCATCACCGCCTACGTGCCCGCGCTGGACGGCGACATCGAGGTGCAGCTCAAGCCCGGCACGCAGCCCGGAGAGGTCAAGTCGTATCGCAGCCGGGGCGTGCCCGTCCTTCAGGGCTACGGTCGCGGTGACCTCAGGATCGTCGTCAACGTGCTCGTCCCCCGCAAGGTCACGGACGAGCAGCGCGAACTGCTGGAGAAGTTCGCAGAGCAGAGCGGCGAGTCGACCTACGAGGCCGACCAGAGCTTCCTCGACAAGGTCCGCGCCGTCTTCCGTCAGTGAAGCGCCCCCAGTACACGCGCTACGCTCTGCGGCTGGAGCCGGGGGCGGCGCGGCCGGCGGCCGCGCCTGCTCCGGCCGACCCTCAGGCTCCTGAGGCCGCTCAAGCTCCGCCGGGCGTATCGGCGCCGCCGGCCGGCGTACCCGACGACGACTGGTCCGGCGCCGCGGCCTACGTGCCGGGACCCGACACCCAGGCGCTCGAGTACTCGCAGCCCAAGGCGGTCGCCGAGGTCCTCGCGCTGCAGCCCGCCGGCTGGCAGGAGGAGGACGGCGGCGACACGCTCGTCTTCTGGCTCGAGGACGGCGCCGAGGCGGACGCCGAGACCGGCGCCGCCCTCAAGCGGCTGGGTGGGCTCGGCCGCCTCGAGGTCGCCCGCGAGCTCCCCGGATGGGAGGACGCCTGGCGGCGCTTCCACAAGCCCCACGTCATCGGGCGACTCTACGTGCGCCCGCCCTGGTATCCGGCGCGTGACGACCTGCTCGACATCGCCGTCCAGGCCGGCCTCGCCTTCGGCACCGGCGGGCACGCGAGCACGCGCCAGTGTCTCGAGCTCATCCAGACCATCGCGCCGGGCTCTCTGCTCGACCTCGGCTCCGGCTCGGGAGTCGTGTCGTTCGCCGCGCTGCGGCTCGGGTTCGCCCCGGTGACCGGTATCGACATCGATCCCGTCGCCGTCCATGCCGCCGCCGGCAACGCGGCCATGAACGGTCTGGCGCCGGCGTTCCTTGTCGGTGATGCGACCGACCCGCGCTGTCTGTTGCCGGCTGCGGACGTCGTCGTAGCCAACATCGCACTGCGGCCGATTCTGCGCCTGGCGCGGCGGTGGCGGCCGACTGACGGCGCCGACGCCGGCTACGCCGGTGCGCATCCGACGACTGGTGGCGCCGGAGCGCCGCCTGCGGAGTTGCTGCTCTCCGGCTTGCTCGTGGAGCACGCGGACGAGGCGCTCGCGGCATTCCCCGCCTTCGCCGAGACTGCCCGCAGCGACGACGGCACCTGGGTGACGTTGCACCTCTCGAGGCTGGTGGCATGACGAAGGTGGCGGGGAGCTTCGCGGGCTGCAAGGTCAGCCAAGCCGACGGGGAGGAGGCCCTCGCGGGCCTCGCCGCCGTCGGCCTCCAGACCGTGACGGCGATGGAGGCGGCCGACGTCGTCGTTGTGCACACCTGCTGCGTCACGGCGGAGGCCGAGCGCAAGTCGCGCCGGCTCGTGCGGCGCGCGGCCTCGGCCGGCAGGCGCGTGGTCGTGGCCGGCTGTGCGGCGTCGCTGCACCCGGAGCAGTTCGAGGGGGACGGTGTGACCGTCGCGGCGCGGCCCGACTGGACGGCGCTGGCCGAGCGGCTGATGAGACCGGCCGCGCCCGGCCGCGTGGTCGAGGGGGAGGGTATGTCCGCCGGGACTGACCCCACCCGTGACGCCGCCCCTGATGCCACGGATGAGGTCACTGCGAACGGGACACCAGTCCCCCGGGCTCGTCGCGTGAGCGGCCTGGCCACTGCGACCGCGAAGGCGACCGGGGCGCCCCGCGCCACCCCGGGGGCGCGCACGCGGCTGGTGCTCAAGGTCCAGGACGGCTGCGCGGGCGTCTGCGCCTACTGCGTCGTGCGCCTCGTGCGCGGGGAGCCGCGGAGCGTGGCGCTCGACGAGGCGCTCGCCGCCGCTCGCGCGGGCCTGGCCCGCGGCTGCGGCGAGGTGGTGCTCAGCGGCATCGACCTCGGCGCGTGGCGTGACGGTGCGGCGCGGCTGCCCGAGCTGGTCGCCGCGGTCGCCGAGCTCGACGGGCTGAGGCGCGTGCGCCTCTCGTCGATCGAGCCAAAGCACGTCGACGGCGCCCTCCTCGAACTCCTCGGGCATCCACGCGTCGCGCGCCACCTGCATGTACCGCTGCAGTCGGCCGATGACGGCGTGCTGCGGGCCATGAAGCGTCCGTACACGTTCGCCGGCTATCTCCGCACGCTCGAGGGCCTGCGGCGGGTGCCGGGGGGAGCTATGCTCAGCACCGATGTGATCGTCGCTTATCCCACCGAGGACGAGGCTGCGTTCGCACGCACGCTGGAGGCGCTGGAGAGCGGCCTCTTCGGGCGCGCCCACGTGTTCGCGTACTCGCCGCGGCCGGGTACGGCGGCAGCGGAGCTGCCGCCACTGCCGGCCGCGCTCGTCAAGGAGCGCATGGGGCGCGCGCTCGCGGCTGCCGAGGCGGCCGCGCTGGCCGCGCGTAGCGCCACGCTCGGCCGCGAGGTCGAAGTCTTGGTCGAGGAGCGGCGCGACGGTCTCTGGAGGGGGTACAGTTCGGAGTACGTACGATATGCGCTGCGCGGCGAAGCACGGCGCGGCGAACTGGTCCACGCCGTCGCCGATAAGGTTACGGACGACGGCGTGTGCGGCAGGGTCAAGGAGTAGGCGAATGGATGACCATGGCAGAGAGGCCACGGAAGGCAGGCTTTCGCGTGCTGCTGCGCAGCAGCACAGCGCGGCGGCCAGTGACCAGGGCGCCAAAGGAGCACCGCTCAGCGACTGCATCTTCTGCAGGATCGCCGCCGGCGAGATCCCGGCGGACGTGGTGGCCCAGGACGACGACTTCGTCGCCTTTCGAGATGTGCGCCCGCTGGCGCCGGTACACCTGCTGGTCATCCCCCGAGCCCACGTCGCCTCGCTCGACGAGGCCGAGGCGCTGAGCCCGGAGGTCTCGGGCCGCGCGCTCGCGTTCATCGCGGCCACCGCCCGCGCCGCCGGCGTGGCCGAGACCGGTTACAGAGTCGTCACGAATGCGGGCCCGCACGCCGGCCAGGAGGTCATGCACCTGCACTGGCACATCATCGGCGGGACCCGGCTGGGAGGCATGGTATGAGAGAGCCCGGCGCTATCGAACAGCACGTCAAGGATGACGCCACCGCGGCGCTGAAGGCGGGTGACAAACGCCTCCGCGAGGCGCTCAACTCCTTCTGCGCGGCGCTCAAGAAGGAGCGCATCGACAGCCGCAAGCAGCCTACGGAGGCGGACGAGCTGACGGTGCTCAAGCGCGAGCGCAAACGGCGCGCCGAGGCCATCGAGCTCTACGACGAGGCGGGCCGCAAGGACCTCGCCGACCAGGAGCGCTTCGAGGCGGAGCTCCTCAAGGGCTACATGCCGGCGGAGCTCTCCGACGCCGAGCTCGAACAGCTGGTGGACGAGGGCATCGCCGCCACCGATGCGGTCACGCCCAGGGATATGGGCAAGGTCATGGGCTGGCTCAAGCCCAAAGTCGCCGGGCGCGCCGACGGCAAGAAGCTCAGCGACCTCGTACGCAGCCGTCTGGGGGGATGAGGTGACGCCGGTGTCGCGCACGGTCATCGATCTCGACAGCAACAGCGAGGCTCTGGCGCTCGCGGGTGAGCACGACGCGCACCTCAAGATCCTCGAGCAGCGGCTCGACTGCAAGCTCACGCTGCGCGGCAACGTCCTCATCCTCGAGGGCGAGACGGAGGCGGTGGAGAAGGCACGCGCCGCCATCGAGGAGTTGCTGACGGTCATCCACAGTGGGCGACCGCTCAACCCTGCGATGGTGGAGTCCCTCATGGACATAGCCGTCAACTCGTCGGGTAAGCCGTCCGAGGTCTACGGCGACGTGGTCTGGACGCACCGCGGCCGCCAGGTGGGCCCGCGCACGGTGAACCAGAAGCTGTACGTGGACGCCATCCGCAGGAACACCATCACGTTCGGCATCGGCCCGGCCGGCACCGGCAAGACGTACCTCGCCACGGCCATGGCGGTGGCGGCGTTCTTCGGCAAGCAGGTCGGGCGCATCATCCTGACGCGGCCGGCGGTGGAGGCGGGAGAGAGCCTCGGGTTCCTGCCCGGCACGGTGAGCGAGAAGGTCGACCCGTACTTCCGGCCGCTGTTCGACGCGCTCTACGACATGATCGACGGCGAGAAGCTGGCGGCGCTCATCGAGAAGGGCGAGATCGAGGTGGCGCCGCTGGCGTTCATGCGCGGACGCACGCTCAACGACTCGTTCATCATCCTCGACGAGGCGCAGAACACCTCGCCCGAGCAGATGAAGATGTTCCTCACGCGCCTTGGGTTCGGCAGCAAGATGGTGGTCACCGGCGACGTCACCCAGATCGACCTGCCGCACAGCCGGACCTCGGGACTCGTCACCGTGCCCGAGGTCCTCGAGGAGATCGCCGACATCAGCATCGTGCAGTTCGACGGACACGACGTGGTGCGCCACAAGCTCGTCCAGCGCATCGTGAATGCCTATAAGGCGCACGAGGACCAGGTGGAAGCGGCGCGGGCGCATGGTGCCACGCAGCCTCCACGGCGGGCGAAGGAGGGTTCGTGAACCTCGTCGAGGTGGTCAACGGCACGCGCACGGCGATCGACGAGGAGCGCGTCGCCCGTCTCGTGGCCGTGGTGCTCGAGGCAGAGGGCGTCCGCGGCGCCGAGGTGGCGGTGACGTTCGTCGGCGAGCGGCGCATCCGCGACCTCAACCGCGAGCATCGCGGCAAGGACGAGGTCACCGACGTGCTGAGCTTCCCGCTCGAGGACTGGGAGTCCGGGGACCCCGCTACCGACGGAGCCGGCGCACCGGGCCGGGCGAAGCCCGTCGCGGCGGCATCCCCGGCGCCCGACCTCGGCGAGGTGGCCGAGGCGGTCGTCGCCGGCACGGCCGGACCGCCGTTGCTCCTGGGGGACATCCTGATCTGCGTGCGCCGCGCGCTCGAGCAGGCGCGCGCCGACCAGCTGCCGCTGGCGCTCGAGGTCGCCGTCCTCCTGGCTCATGGGACGCTGCACCTGCTCGGCTATGACCACGAGACCGACGCCGGCCAGATGGCGCTCCGGCAGGCGGAAGTGCTCGAGTTCGTCGACTGGGAGGGCCTCGTTGTCGCATCGCCGCGGTAGCCTGCTCACCAGCTTCAATTACGCCTTCGACGGCATCGTTCACGCGCTCCGCTTCGAGCGGAACATGTGGATCCACTTCGGCATCGCCGCGCTGGTGCTCCTCGCCAGCCTGTTCTTCGCGCTCACCCGCGTCGAAGTCATCGCCCTGCTCGTCGCCATCTCTTTCGTGCTCATCACCGAGATGTTCAACACGGCCATCGAGCACGTCGTCGATCTGGTCACCGACGAGGACGACCCGCGCGCCCGCGTCGCCAAGGACGTGTCCGCGGGCGCCGTCCTGCTTGCCGCCGTCAACGCCGTCGCCGTCGCCTACCTCGTCTTCTACGACAAGATCACGAGCGTGCCGTACACCATCCTCAGCCGCCTGCGCGGCTCACCCATCGACGTCACCGTCATCGCCCTGTTCATCGTCATCCTCGCGGCGGTCGCCTTGAAGGCCCTGACGCACCGCGGCACCGCCTTCCACGGAGGCCTGCCGTCGGTGCACGCCGCGCTCGCCTTCGCCGCCTGGGTCGCGGTGACGATCGTCGCCGCGGGCACCACGTTCGCGCTGCCGATCTCGGCGATCACGCTGTTCCTGGCCGCGCTCGTGGCGCAGAGCCGTGTGCAGGCCAAGATCCACACCCTCACGGAGGTGGCGGTGGGCGCGGCGCTGGGCATCGCCATCACCGCCCTGCTGTTCCGGATCTGGTACCCGATATGAGCGGTTCGACTTCGGATGACCGCTCGAGAATCCCACTGCGTCGTTCTATGAGCCGCTCCCCGGGACCCGCCGAGCGCCTGCTGTTCCAGGAGGCTCTGACCGCCGCCGCAAGGGCCTACGCGCCGTACTCCGGGTACGCGGTGGGCGCCGTGGCCGTCGGCCCCTCGGGCCTCAGCCATCGCGGCGCCAACGTCGAGAACGCCTCCTATCCGGCCGGGTTGTGCGCCGAGCGGGCCGCGCTCGCCGCGCTCGTCACGCACGGCGAGCGCGAGCTGCGCCTCGTCGCGGTCGCGGCCCTCGACGGCTCCGACTGCCTGCCCTGCGGCCTCTGCCTGCAGGCCCTCTCCGAGTTCGGCGATCCCGAGCTCGTCGTGCGGCACGGCGGCGGACTGACCGTCGTCGGCCTCCGCGAACTGCTCACGACGCCCTTCGCCCAGCCGGGTGAGGTCGCAGATGCCTGACGCCTTCCGCAGCGGGTTCGTCGCCCTCTTCGGGCGGCCCAACGTCGGCAAGTCGACGCTGGTCAACGCCCTCGTGGGGCGCAAGGTCAGCATCGTCAGTGACCACCCACAGACCACGAGGCGACGCATCACCGGCGTCGTCACGCTGGATGACTGCCAGATCGTGCTGCTGGACCTCCCGGGGTTCCAGAAGCCGTTCGACTCGCTCACGCGGCGCATGCAGACGGCGGTCGACGACGCGCTGGGCGAGGTGGACGCCGCGCTCGTCCTCCTGAACGCCACCGAGAGCTTCGGCCCGGGCGACCGCTACATCACGCAGGCGGTGGCCGCGGCCGGGGTGCCGGCCGTGGTCGCCTTGAACAAGATCGACCTCGTGAACGGTCCTCGCCTGGGCGCGAGTCTCGAGGAGGCGCGCGCCCTGTCGCGCGGCGCCGAGGTTCTGGCCGTCTCCGCCTTGCGTGGAGACGGCCTCGCCGACGTCCTCTCCCGGCTTGACTCGGCCATGCCGCCCGGGCCCGTGTACTTTCCCGAGGGTCAGCAGAGCGACCAGCCGCTGGAACTGCTGATCGCCGAGCTCGTGCGCGAGCAGGCGCTGCGGCTCACCCGTGACGAGGTGCCGCACGCCATCGCCGCCGAGGTGGGGTCGATCACGGAGCGCGACGACCGCCCGCTGGTCGAGATCGAGGCCGATGTGATCGTGGAGACGGAGTCGCAGAAGGCGATCGTCGTCGGCAAGGGCGGGCGCGTGATCAAGGCCATCGGCAGCGGCGCCAGACATGAGATCGAGGCGATCCTCGGCGTACAGGTGTTCCTCGCCCTGCGCGTCAAGGTGCGCAAACACTGGCGCCGCGACGACCGCTACATCGAGCGTCTCCTCTAAGGACCCGGCTGCTATACTCGCCGCGGCTCGCCCGTGCGATCAGCCGCCTGGAGGAAGAGGCGTTGCAGGCCGAAGAACTCGCCAAGACCATCGATCATACGCTGCTGCGCGCCGACGCCACGAGCGCCGACGTCGAGACGCTCTGCGCCGAGGCGGAGCGGTACCACTTCGCGGCGGTCTGTCTGTTCCCACACTTCGTCCCGCTCGCGGCCGACCTGCTGCGCGGCGGCGACGTCAAGACCTGCACCGTCATCTCGTTCCCGTTCGGCGCCGACACGCCGCGGATCAAGGCGCTGGCGGCCGACGAGGCGGTGCAGCGCGGAGCCGATGAGGTCGATGTGGTGATCAACGTGCCGGCGTTCTTGTCCGGGGAGTTCGGTCTGGTGCGTGACGAGCTCACCGGCGTCGTCCGCAAGGTGCGCGTGCGCGGGGTCGGCAGCGGTCGCGGGCAGGTGATCGTCAAGGCGATCATCGAGACCTGCTACCTGGACGACAAGCTCAAACGGCTCGCCTGTCACATCTGCGAACAGGCGGGCGTCGATTTCGTCAAGACGTCAACGGGACTCGGCCCGCGCGGCGCGACCGTCAAGGATGTCGAACTGCTCAGGGACTGCCTGGACGCGCACGTCGGGGTCAAGGCGTCGGGCGGCATCCGCACGGCGGCCGACGTCGAGCGCATGGTGAGCGCCGGCGCCATCAGGGTCGGGACCAGCGCCGGCGCGGCGATCATGAGGGAGCGCCTCGCCTGACGCGGGGCGATGGATCGTGGACCACGACGCCTTCCTCGCGCTCGTGCGCTACAATGCCGACGGCCTCGTCCCCTGTGTCGTCCAGGCAGCCGACGGCGGAGAGGTCCTCATGGTGGCCTACGCCAGCGAAGAGGCCCTGCGGGCCACGCTGGCGACCGGCGAGGCGCACTTCTGGAGCCGCAGCCGCCGGGAACTCTGGCACAAGGGCGGCACCAGCGGCAACGTCCAGCGCGTCCGCTCGTTGCGGCTCGACTGCGACCACGACACCGTGCTGCTCATCGTCGACCCGGCCGGCCCGGCCTGCCACACAGGCGCCGTGAGCTGCTTCCGCGACGACGCGAACGGCGGCGCGACCACGACCCCTGTCGCCGGCGGCGCGTGAGTCGCGACGCCGCCGGCCGCGGGCGCCGCTTCGGTCTGGCCGGCGCCCTGCTGCTCGCCATCCTCGTCCTGGCCCTGGCCCTGCGCCTGCGGGGCGTCGCCTACGGGCTGCCGTACAGCTTCGTCAACGCCGACGAGAGCACGGTGATCCCGAAAGCGTTCCAGGCGGCGCGCGGCCACCTGGATCCGCAGTTCTTCTATTATCCTTCGTTCTACTTCTACCTGACCGGCGCACTGTACCTGCTGGCTGCGCCGGTGTGGTGGCTGCTCGGCAACGGGAACTTCCTCGCGCAGACGTCGTTCGTCGTCGACGCCGGGCCCTACTTCCTGCTCGGCCGCCTGCTCTCGGTGGCCATGGGTACGGCGTCCGTGTACCTCGTCTATCGGCTGGGCCGGGACGCCTTCGGTCGCCCGGCCGGCCTGCTCGCGGCGCTGTTCCTGACGGTGGCGCCGCTGCACGTGGCCTACTCGCACATGGCGGTCACGGACGTCACCGCGGTCGCGTTCTCACTGCTCGCGCTGGTCCTGCTGCAGCGCGCGGCCGGCACGGGCCGGCGCGCCGGCGCGCCCTTGGCGGCCGTCGCCGACCCGGCCGCGGCGGGCGAGGACGCGCCTCGGGCCGGCGACGACGCGCCGCCGGTCGTCCCTTCGCAGGCCCGCCGCTGGCTGATCCTCGGCGCGCTCGCCGCCGGCCTCGCCGCATCCACCAAGTACAACCTCGGGATGCTCGTCCTGCCGGCGACGGTCGCGGCGGCGTACGCGTGCCGGGATGAGGCCGGCGCGCGTGTCGCCGCGGGCGGTTGCGCCGTCTTCGTCTGGATGCGGCTACTCGTCCCGCGGGTGTACCTGCCGATGGCGGCCGCATTCGTCGTCGCGTCTCCGTTCGTCCTCCTCGACGCGCCGCACTTCCTCAAGGACTTCCGCCGGCAGAGCCAGATCATGGGGCGGGGCTGGCTCGGGTTCGAGCACGTCGGCAACGGGTTTTGGTTCAACGTGACGCCCAACCTGACGGGGGCCGTGGGCGTCGTGCTCGTGGTGCTCGGCGTCGCCGGCCTCGCCTGGGCGCTCTGGCGGCGCACGCGGCTCGACCTCATGGTCGCGCCCTACGTGGTCGTCTACTTCGCCTACATCGGCACCTGGAAGGAGCTCGCCGACCGCTACCTGCTGGTCATCGTGCCGCTGGTGATCCTGCTCGCGGTGCGTCTCTGCGTCGAGGTGACGGGGCTTGCGCGCGCGCGCGCCCGGCGCGCGGTCGTACCGGCGGTCGCGGTCGTACTCGCGGTCGCCTTCGTGCTTCCGCTCACGACGTCCCTCGCCTTCGATCGCGGCCTGAGCGGCGCCGACACGCGGGAGCTGGCGAAGCAGTGGATCGAGCAGCATGTGCCGGCGGGATCGCTCGTCGCCGTGGAGAATTATGGACCCCCCCTGGTGCGCGAGGACACGCTGGACCACTTCCGCGCGGCCGGCTTCGACCCGGTGGCCTTCCGCCTCGTCCGGCTCAAGCTGCCGGTACCGGGTACGCCGGAGCGGAGCCACGATCTGGGGCGCCTGCGACAGCAGGACGTGGAGTACGTGGTGACGAGTTCACGCGTGCGCGATCGGGTGATGGCGGCCGCCGGCGATTACCCCGATCTCGTCGCCTTCTACCAGCGGCTCGACGAGCAAGCCGAGCTGGTCAAGGTGTTCCGGCCCGGGCCGGACGAGCGCGGGCCGGTGCTCAAGCTCTACCGCCTCACGAGCGTCATCTGAGCTCGCGGGGAGCTTCGCCGGCCGCCGCTTCGATCTCGCCTTCGGCGATGGGGCGGCGGCCCGGCCGCACGATCGCGTAGGCGAGGAACCCGGGAGGGATCGGCAACCAGAAGTTGATGATGCGGTACACGAGCACGACTGCGACGGCGATGGCGGACGGCACGCCGAAGCTCGCGTACAGCGCGATCATGATGCCTTCGACGGCGCCCAGCCCTCCCGGCGTGGGCGCCAGTGTCCCGATGGAATAGGCCACCACGTACCCTACGAGCAGGTGGCTCAGCCCGATGGTGTAGCCGAAGGCCGCGAACGTGCACCACAAGCAGAGCATGTCGAAGAACCAGAACGCGCAGGCGAGCACCAGCGTGGTCCGGAACGAGCCGCGGTGGCCGGTCATGCGCCGCATGCCGATGAGCAGGTTGTCGATCCAGCCGTCGATGTGGTGCTCCTTGACCACCTCGCGCCGCATGACCCGGTTGACGATGCGAGCCATCTGGTGGGCGCGCGTGCGCAGTCGTGACGGGTGGTTGTAGAGGTACACCCCGTACAGGGTCAGCCAAAGGATCAGCACGATGAGCACGCTGCCGACGAGGTAGCCGAAGATCGAGTCGCTGCCGCGCGTGATGATCAGGTACACCATCGCCGCGACGAAGAACACCCACAGCACGACGTAGTTGAAGAACTGCTGCGCCGCTATGGCCACGAAGATGATGCCGTGCGGCACCTTGTGCTTCATGAGCGCGTTGTACGTGACCACCCAGCCGCCGACGCCGCCGGCGGAGAGGATGTGGCTCACGGCGAGGCTGCTCAGCGTGATCGCCCACACCTCGCGCAGACGCATGCGGATGTCGAGCACGCGCAGGACGTAGCGGAAGAGGTTGGCGTAGCCGGCCAGGGCCGCTACCTCGAGCGCGACCGCGAGCCCGAGCAGCACGTAGCTCGCGTGCGAGACGTACTTGACAGTCGCCTGCGTGTCGACCAGGCGCGGCAGCAGCAGGTACAGGGCCAGCACGATGACCGCGAAGACGATGATGTGGCGGAGCGTCTTCTTGATGGCGTTTCCCCCAGAGGGACGGCGGGCCCTCCCGCCGAGGCAAAGACAGTACCACAGGGGGCGCGTGAGCCGCGCGTGGACGAGCGGAGGACGCGGGAGGCTAGCGCACGCTCACGTAGGTCGCGAGACCGACGGGGATGGGCAGCCAGAAGAAGATCAGCCGGTAGACGAGGACGATCGCGACCGCGGCGCTCGAGTCCAGTCCGAAGCCGACGAGCAGGGCGATCAGCACTCCCTCGACCGCGCCCAGACCGCTCGGGGTCGGCGAGAAGGTGCCGACCACGTAGGCGACCACATAGGCGATGACCACCTTGTCGACGGCGAGATAGCGGTGGAACGCGAACATGACGAAGAACAGGCAGATGATGTCGAAGCCCCAGTAGCCGGCGGCGTGGCCCACGGTGCGCAGGTGCCCCCAGCCGTCCCGGCGCAGCCGTCGCCAGCCGTCCACGACACCGTCGAGCCACTCATCGAGACGCGAGGGATCGACCTGCAGCCGCTTGATGCGCCGTTCGAGCCAGGCGACGGTCTTGTGCGTCCTGCGACGCAGCGAGGAGGGATGGTTGAGCAGCCAGAACCCGTAGCCGGTGAGTGCGAACATGAGCGCCACGAGGACCGTCGAGACCAGGGTGGCGGCGTCACCACCCTGGCCGCGGAGGATCAGCACGATGAGGCTAGCGGCAAAGAGCGCGAACAGCAGCAGATAGGCGAAAGCGTTCTGGAAGATCACCGCGATGAGCACCAGGGAGTGTGGCATGCCGCGCTTCTGCAGCACCCGGTAGGTGACGGCCGCGCCGCCCACGCCGCCGGCCGAGAAGAGGTGCGCGGCGGCGAGGCCGGCAAGGTTGATGCGCAGGGCGAGCCCGAGACCGGCCGGATACCGGAGCAGGCCGAGGAGGCGGCGGAAGAGCAGGGAGTAGAAGACGATGGAGACGCACTCGACGAGGACGGCCGCCGCCAGCCACAGCGGGGAAGCCTCTCCGACCAGCTCGAGCGCGTGCCGCTGCCCCGCGAGTCGCGGCGCCAGGAGAAACAGGGCCGCGACCAGGACGAGGAAGATGATCGCGGTCCGCCAGGGGTGACGCCGGCGAGGTGCCTGGGGGTCGCTCAGCGCTTCTTCCTGCCGCCGCGGCGCTGACGCGAAGCCGGCGCGCGGCGGTCGCCGAGCACGGCACGCTCGATCTCCTGCCGGCGGATCCACGCGTAAGCCACCGAGGCGGGGACGCAGGTGACGGGGACGAGGCAGAGCACGAACCAGCCCCAGCGCCGCGCGCTGAAGGTGACGTACACGCCGTAGACTTCCGTGGCAGCCCAACCGGTGAGGAGGACGACGCCCCAGGCGACGTACACGCCCGGGGGGATGAACGTCACGGAGAGCGCCTCGGCGAGCGCTCGCAGCGCGAACAGCGCGAGTGTGACGCCCGAGACGAGGAAGAGGTTGGCGAGGCGACGAAGCTCGAGCGCCGTCTGCTCGTCGACGTCGGCGCCGGGCGCGTCCTTGTCGTACTTCATGAAGTCGAACCGGCCGGCCATCGCCACCATCACCCCCGATGCGTGCGGCGCCGGCCGGCGGGGCATGAACCGGTGGACGCGGAGAACGGGGTAAGTGTTCAGGATGGAAGCGGGAATCTCAACCCCCGCGGGCGGCCACGCATTTCTGTATGACGCGGTCATGTGGCTGTTCGAACGCGCCGCGGTCGGCGACTGGCGGCGTCGCCTCGCTGCGGCGGCCAGCGGGCGCGTGCTCGAGATCGCCTCGGGCACCGGCGCGCAGTTCCGCTGGTATGCGCCGGATGCCGAGGTCACGGCGCTCGAGCCCGACGCCTCCATGCGCGGGCGCGCGCGGCGGCGGGCGGCGCGGGCCGCCGCGCTCGTCACGGTGGTCGACGGCCGCGCCGAGCAGTTGCCGTTCGCGGACGCAAGCTTCGACGCCGCGGTGAGCGCGTTCGCGCTCTGCACGGTGACGGACCCTGCGGCGGCGCTCGCGGAGCTTCGCCGGGTCCTCATCCCCGGGGGGATGCTGCTGCTGCTCGAACACGTGCACCTCCAGTGGGAACCGGGGCGGGCTCTGCAGAGCATCGCGACGCCGGCTTGGGCTGGGGTCGCGGGCGGCTGCCGCCTCGACAGAGATACGGTGAGGTCCGCGCAGGAGGCGGGCTTCAGCGTCCTGCAGGAGCGCGCCCACGTGGCCGGATGGATCGTCGAGGCGAGCCTCAGAGCTCCCTCGTCCAGCGGCTGAGACCCGCTTCAACCACTCCTTGAGGGATCGCTCAGGCAGGGCATGACCCTCTCCTCGTGCAGAACGTGAGTGATCCCTCATCCGTAACTCGAGCGTCGTCTCTTCTGGAGCCTGCGCAGGTATGGCGCCGAGACTGAGCGGTCTCTCAGTCGGAGCTTGAATCTGCCGTCCGCGGCAGCCGGCGCCGCCTGCGTCGGGTTGCAGTACGACGCCGCTCCTGCTTGACTAGCTCCCCGAACGAACAAACGAGGCGTCTGGCGCGCCCCCACATCCGTTCGCCCCCCCTGTCACCCTCACCCCCCTTACGTGGCGTTCGCATGCGGGCTCAGCGCGGTCCCAGCGCCGAACGACCCTCCGGTACAGGTCGTACGCCGCTGCCGGCAGGGAAACCGCGTCGAAAGGGACTTGTGAGTCGTAGCAGAAGCTGGATCGCCATAGCCGCGATCATCGTCGTCGCCACCGCGCTCGTCGCCGTCGCCGTGCCCCAGAAGGCAGAGGCGGCCTCTCTCAAAGGCAAGCTCCGCACCGCGAAGCTGGCCCTTCGCCACTCGAATCTTCGCTTGAAGGCCGCCAAGGCCGCCCTGGCCGCCGTGGTCGTCGGGGACACGGGTCTGGGCGTGACCGCCGATCCGGCCGTCGCGCCGTCGCCGGCCGCCATCCCCGCCACCGCGGCGACCCCCACGGTCGACGAGCTCAAGGCGAGGGTCGACAAGGCCCGCCACGCCGTCCGTGTGTGGCAGCAGCGCGTGCGCCGTCTCGCCAGGCGGTATCGCCTCGAGCGCAAGATGGCCGCCTGGGAGCGTCGTGGCAAGTGGATGCCCATCATCCGGATCGCCGCAGCCAAGTACCACGTCAGGGCCGCCGGCATCTACCGGATGATGATGCGCGAGTCCGGCGGGCAGCGGTACGCGGGCGCGAGCTCGGCGTACAAGGGCCTCTTCCAGTACTGGACCGGCACCTGGTCGGCCAGCTGGAACCCGTGGCGCGCCGACAGCATCTACGACGGCAGCTCGCAGATCTACGCGACCTGCTACGCCGTGAGCAAGGGTATGGGTCCGCAGATGTGGACCACGACCTTCGCTTCGCAGTACTGATTTGAAGTGTCGGGCGACGCCGTGCTCGCGAGCGCGGCGTCGCCCACGGAAGCGGCCGCCGGGGGCTCCTCACGAGCCCCCGGCGGCCGTTCTCATTCCCGCTGACGCGTCAGGCGGGTCGGGCTCTTCGCGCCTGTCGCCTGCCCGTCTCGAGCAGCGCGTCCTCGAGCGAGGCGTGGATCACGAAGACCTGGGCGTAGCCCGTGACCTCGAGGATGCGCAGCAGTTGGGGCTCATACGCCACGAGGTGCAGCGGTTCCACCCGCCGGCGCTGCTCGGCGGCGAGCATGCCGAGCGCGGTCGAGTCCATGAATGAGACGTCGGAGAAGTCGAACAGGAGATAGTCCGGTCCGCAGCGCGCGGCCGCGGCGATCGCCTTCTTGAACTCGCCGCTCGTGTGCACGTCGAGCTCGCCGGCGGCGGTCACCACGGCGCGCGAACCGCTGAGCTGTTCGCAGGAGCAGGTGAAGCCTGTGGGCATGGGCGATCCTCCACATGAGCCGGATGGACACGCGAGCAGAACCTGGTGCCGAGTATCCCCGTCCGCGCCCCTTTCGACGACCCGCGGACCGTTGACGGCGTCGCAGCATCACGACGCGGTAGGCCGGACGGCCCGGATGCGTAAGAATAGGCTCTCGCTGAACTGCAGTGCCGGTGTGGCGGAACTGGTAGACGCGCTCGACTCAAAATCGGGTGCCCCGAAAGGGCGTGTGGGTTCGAGTCCCACCTCCGGCACCAACGCCGATGCCGCGCGCCCTGCCCGCGCGCGGGCGCGCGCCAAGCACACGTCTGGTAGGATTGCGTTCCCGTTCGCGACTGCGGGCGTGACGATTTCTTCCGGCCCTCGTTCTTCGTGGGCGGCCGTGCGCGGAGAGGAGAACGACGCATGACGGTGCGGCTCTTGGGGCTCAACTGCAGCCCCCGCGACAACAGCAACAGCAACATCATGCTCGAGAAGGCCTTCGAGAAGCTCGACGACACCTATCCCGGCGAGTGCGATCACGAGATCATCAGCCTGCGTGACCACCACATCGAGCCGTGCAAGGCCTGCAACGTGTGCGGCAAGAAGAAGGACGGCACCTTCATCTCCTGCGTCCGCGAGCAGGAGGACGACGTCCAGGGCATCCTCGACGCCATGGTCGCCGCCGACGGCATCCTGGTGGCGACCCCGGTCTACTTCGGGCTCCCGTCGGACCTGTTCTCCAAATTCATCATGCGCACGCGCCCGCTGCGCCACCAGGACTTCAGGCTCGCCAACAAGCCGGTGGGCGTGGTGGCCACTGCCGGCCGCCGCTCGGGCGGCGCCGAGACCGCCATCATCGCCACCTGGCTGCCCTTTGTGCGCAACGGCTGCTTGGTCGTCGGCAACGGTGACGGCACCTGCCAGTTCGGCGCCTACGCCTGGGCCGGCGCCCGCGGTCACGTCCTGAGCGACGAATGGGGCATCGAACAATCCTTCCAGACCGCGGAGCGCGTCTTCACGCTGGCCGGGGTGCTCAAGGCCGGGGTGGAGGCGTCAGGCTTCGTGAGCCCCATGAAGTTCTCGTACTCGCAGGGGACTCGTTCCTGAGGCCTCAGCCCTGACCGGGAAGGAAGCGACCATGTCCGACACCGACACGATCCTCGAGTTCATCCGCGACGAGGCCGACCTCGAAGACGACGAGGTCACGGCCGACACGTCGCTCTTCCGCGACCAGTTGCTCGACTCCATGAACCTTACGGCGCTCATCGCGTTTCTTGAAGAGGAGTTCGCGATCAAGGTGAAGCCCATGGACATCGTCTACGAGAATCTGGACACCGTGAACCACATGCTGGCTTACGTCGCGCGCAAGAAGGCGGGCGATGCCTGAGGCGGGTCCAGAGGAGAGGCCGGCGGAGGGCGCGGAGAGCCCGGAACCGGCCAAGCCCCGCGGCCAGTGGTTCTACTACGGGCTCGGTCTGAGCCTGCAGACGTTCCTCTGGTTCTTGCTCTTCCTGGCGATCACGGTCGCCGTGCTCGTGGGCAACAAGCTCACCGAGTTCAGATACGTCGGCTTCTGACTCCGGCCGGCACGCCCTCATGACGCCCGAGCCCCTGATGACCGACGCCGTCGCGCGCCTGCGCCGCTGGGCGGTCGAGCGCGCCGGCGAGACGCTCCTGCGCACGCGCGGCCGCGTCTACACCTACAAGGACATGGAGGGTCGGGCGACGCGGGTCGCGGCGGCCCTCCTGGCCGCCGCCGGCCGCCGCGGCGCCCGCGTCGCGCTCGTGCTCGAGGAGTACGACCAGTTCTTCGTCTGCATGCTGGGCGCCTGGCTCGCTGGCCAGGTCGTCGTGCCGCTCAACACGAGTCTGCCCCAGCACGACCTGGACTGGCTGGTGGGCAAGTCGAGACCTGACGTGATCGTCGTGCCCGGTGACGAGTCGTGCCCGACACCGACAGACGGCCCCATCCGCCTGGTGGTGACGGCGGACGCGGACGGCCTCGTGGACGGCGTGCGCGCGGCCCGCGGCGAAGCCACACCGGCCGCGGACGCGGACGACCTCGAGGCCGTGCGCGAGGACGAGCCGGCGATGATCATGTTCACGTCCGGCACCACCGGCCTGCCCAAGGGCGTGCGCCAGACGCTGCGCGCCATCTCGAGCAACGCCGGCAACGTCGCCCTGACGCTCGGTCTGAAGGCCGAGGACCGCATCTTCATCAACACGCCGCCGTACTTCACCAGCGGCATCTGCCACTTCCTGACGCTCATGGCCAACGGCGGCGGGGTAGCTGGCCAGCTCGGCTTCTACTTCGGCACCGGGTTGCTCGACGAGATGGAAGCTGAGGGCTGTACCGGCTTCGGCGGTGCGCCCGCGCATCTGGTACGCGTGGTCGAGCCTATGGAGGGACCTCGGGAGCACCCGTTCCGCTTCTGGGTGAGCAGCGGTGACCACCTGCCGCTGCCGGTGATCGAGAAGTTCCGCCAGGTGCTGCCCGGCATCGGCCTGTTCAACATGTACGGACTGACCGAGGTGAGCGGCCGGCTCTGCATCCTGCCGCCGGCCGATCTCGACGTGCGCGTCGGCTCCGTGGGCCGGCCGATCGGCGACATGCGCGTAGTGGCGCGGCGCGGCGACCTCTCGAAGGCCGCGCCCGGCGAGCAGGGCGAGCTGTACGTCACCGGCTCGCTGCTCATGCTGGGGTACCTCGACGAGCCTGAGATCAGCGCGAAGACGCTCACGGCGCATGGCCTCAAGACCGGCGACTTCGGCCAAGTGGACGAGAGCGGCGCCGTGTGGATCGCCGGGCGCAAGGACGACATCATCAAGCGTGGCGGCGAGAAGGTCAGCATCGTCCACGTGCAGGAGGCGTTGCAGGGCCTCGGGCGCTTCGCCGACGTCGCCGTGGTGGCCGCGCCCGACGAGATCCTCGGCCACGTGCCGGTGGCGTTCGTCGTCCCTCACGAGCCCGACGGCTTCAAGGCCTCCAAGCTGCTGCGCGAGCTGCGCGGCGTGCTGCCGTCCACTTCCCTGCCCAGCCGCGTCATCGCCGTCGAGGCGATCCCGCGCACCGGATCCGGAAAGGCGATCAGGGCGGAGCTGCAGGCGCTGCTCGCCGAGGAGCTGGGGTGAGCAGCTTCAGGAGGGGCCTGCGCAACAGGAACCCCTTGGTGCTCGTCGTGGCGCTGGCGCTGCTCGTACCGGCGCTTCTCGGTATCCAGAGCTTCTTCACGAGCGGCGCCTGGACGGCCATCGCCGCGCAGCGCTGGGAGCGCAACGCGACCGACGACTACATGTTCGTCTCGTGGACGGTGGGGCACCTCAAGAAGGATCCCCCGGCGAAGCCGCTCGCGGTGCTGCTCGGCGGCTCCAGCGGCCGCGAGGCGCTGGTGAGCGGCCCGTCACTGGCCGCCGAGGTCAAAGCCGACGGCGGCCCCGACATCGCCGCCTACAACCTGAGCTCACGCATGCAGCGCTACGCGCAGAGCTGGGCGATCGTCGACAACCTGCCGGACACGCCGACGACGGTGCTGGTCGGCGTGAACCTCGGCCGCTTCACCACCAGTCCGAAGAGCAACTACAACCAGGTCATCGGCCGCGAGCTCCTGCTCAAGAGCGACTCGCTGCGCCGCTGGGTGACGCAGCGCTCCGGTGAGCACAAGTATTCGTACACCATCCTGCCGGGCATCTTCTCGGCGCTCACCTCGTACCTGCAGCAGCGCGAGAACGCGCTGCTCAACGGCAGGCTGCACCAGAAGCCCTACAAGGTGCACGCTTTCGACTCGCGCCGGACCCTGCCCGACTCCGAGAAGCGGGCGCTGGTGAAGAAGTGGCTGACCAAGTACTACCCGGCGTTCAGAAAGGTCCACCGATTCGACGCGGCGATGCTCGACGGCCTCATCGCCGAGGGCAAGCGCCGCGGCCTCGACCTGGTGATCGTCGAACTGCCGTGGAACCGGCAGGTCATCGGTGACGCGTTCGGCCCCGCGATGGCCGCCTACCAGGCGCCCACCAAGGCCATCGCCGAGAAGTACGGCGTCCCTTACCTGGACTTCAACGAGCGGCTCGCGATCCCCAGCGAGGACTTCCTCGACCTCTCGCACCTGCGGCCGACCGGGCGCGCGGTCTGGCAGGCCGAGCTGGCTCGCCAGCTGACCGCGCTCTACAACGACGGTACGCTGCGCACGGAGCTCCCGTGAGCGCCTTCCACCGCGGCTTCCGCAATCGCAGCCCGCTGGTGCTGATCGCGGCTGCGCTCCTGCTCGTGCCGGCCCTGCTCGCCTTCCAGTGGCTGTTCACGAGCGGCGTCTGGACGGCGGTGCCGCTGGACCGCGCGCTGCGCAACGCTGACGACTCGTTCACGTACATCTCCTGGATGGTCGGCAAGGCCGAGCAGCAGCCGCCCGACGTGCCGGCCCTGTACCTGCTCGGCGGCTCGAGTGCGCGTGAGTCGATCGTCAGCGGCGACGCGCTCGCCGCCGAGATCGCGCAGCTCGGCGGGCCGCGCGTGGCCGGTTACGACCTCGGATCGATCAACCAGAACTTCGCCGAGAGCATGGCCGTCGTGGACAGCGTCCCCGATACGCCGGCCTGGCTGCTCGTCGGCATCAACCTCGGCCGGTTCACTGCGACCAAGCAGCAGAACGCCGTGCAGGCCCAGGGCCGCGAACTGCTGCTCAAGAGCGGGGCGGTACACTCGTTCGTCTCCTCGGAGTGGGGTGCCGAGAAGTACCAGTACACGATCCTGCCCGGTATCTGGGCGTACATCACCGACTGGGCGCGCAAGCACGGCGCCAAACTGCTCGAGGGGGACGCACCGAGCACCGAGTACGCGCTGCACCGGTACTCGGCGAAGACCCGGCGCTCCGACAGTCAGAAGCGGCGGCTCGTGACGAAGTGGAACACGAGCCGCAAGCCCGTCTTCGACGAGAACCTGGACGCCAACCTGCAGATGCTCGAGGAACTGCTGGCGCGCGCCCGCGAGCGCGGCGTGCGCGTCGTGCTGCTTGAGTTGCCGCTCAACAAGGAGATCGTCGGCGACAGCTTCGAGGCCTCCCAGCGGCAGTACCAAGAGCCCGTCAGGGCGCTGTCCGAGCAGTTCGGCGTGCCCTACGTCGACCTCAACCAGACGGTCTACATCCCCAGCCGCGACTTCCAGGACCTCTCGCATCTCATCGCGCCCGGGCGCGTCATCTGGCAACATGCACTGGCGAAGGAGCTTGCCCCGCTCCTCAGCGCAGACTCTGGAGGGAGTAGCGGGTGAGGATCTACTTCACGCTGTACCTGATCCCCGTGGTCATCTTCGCGCTGCTCGTCTTCTGGCTGGCGCTGCGCAAGGACGCCCACCGGCTGATCTTCGTCCTGGTGCTCAGCGTGGCGGTGCTTGCCCTGCTGAACCCGGCTTTCGCGGCTATCGCCCTCGGCCTCGTGCTCGTCACGCACCAGCTGGTGGAGGCGCAGCGCAAGCAGAAGCTGCGCGGCGCGCGCGTCGTGCTCATCGCGATCATCATCGCGCTGGTGACGCTGGGCGTCGGCAAGTACGGCCAGCGCGGCGCCGTCGCCATCTGGGGCTCCGGCGACCCGATCGTCTCCCACCTGATCATGCCGCTCGGCATCAGCTACTTCGTCTTCCGCATGCTGCAGTACGTGTTCGACTGCATGCGCAACGTGATCAAAGAGAACAACCTGCTGCGCCTGGCCGCGTTCATGATGTGGATCCCGGCGTTCCCGGCCGGCCCGCTCGAGACCTATCAGGGCTTCTACGAGAAGCGCACCGTGGGCTTCGACCGCCAGGAGTTCTACTACGGCCTGCGCCGCATCGCCCTCGGCTACTTCAAGAAGGTGTTCGTCGTCGACTTCCTGTTCTCGATCTTCTTCGGCAAGATCGTCACGACGATCGGCAAGACCGACTTCAACTCCCATGACGTCAACGCCTGGTGGCCACTGGCCTACTGCATCATCATCTTCGTGCGCGCCTACTTCGACCTCTCCGCGTACACCGACCTCGCCGTCGGCTTCTCGCGCCTCTTCGGGTTCCGGATCATGGAGAACTTCCACTTCCCGTTCTGGCAGAAGAACCTCTCCGACTTCTGGAAGAGCTGGCACATCTCGCTGAGCACGTGGGTCCGCAACAACGTCTACTTCCCCGTGTTCGGCCTCACCCGCAAGACGTGGGTCGGCCTCTACGCGAGCATGCTCGTCATGGGCTTGTGGCACGCCGTCGACCTCAACTGGACGATGTGGGGTCTGTATCACGGCACCGGCCTCGTGATCGTCGCCCGTTGGGAGCGCTGGAAGAAGAAGCGCAGGAAGGCGCGCAAGAAGGCGGGCCTGCCGCCGCGGGCCGGATACGAGAAGGTCACGAAGTGGCTGGGCTATCCGGCGACGTTCCTCTACGTGGCGCTGGGCTACGCGTTCGTCTCCACGGGGAATATCGAACAGGCGCTGAAGATCCTCTTCAACGTCGTGCGCCTGCCCTTGGCGTGGCTGCACGGCGTTGTGGTGTGAGACCATGGGACCAGCGGTGAAGGGCGACCTTGAAGCTGCGTGACGCACAGACCACCGACCGACGGCAGGCGTTCGGCCGCGGCTTCCACCAGCGGAGCCCGCTGGTGCTGGCCGCGGCCGCCTTCATCACCCTCTTCGGACTGTTCGCCCTGCAAGGCGTCCTGTTCGACGGCGGCCTCACCTTGGTCGACGAAGGCCGCCTCCTGCGCATCACGCACGACGACTACGTGCACGTCTCCGTCAAGGTCCAGGAGCTCAAAGCGGACCCGCCGACGACGCGCACCGTCTACCTCTTCGGCGGGTCCGGCACCATGGAGTGCATCGTCAGCGAGGCCTCGCTGGCAGCACAGATCGGTGAGGACGCGAAGCAGCCCGTACAGGTCGTCAGCCTCGCGGCGCATCAGGAGAGCATGGCGATGTCGCTGGTGCTGGCCGACAACCTGCCGCCCGGGCCGGCCACGCTGGCGATCGGCCTGGCGCCGATCCGCGTCACCGGCGCCCCGGAGCGTGATGCCCAGCTCCTCAGTGGACACACGCTGCTCGTGCGCAGCAGACGCCTGGCGGAGATCGCGCCGCGCTACTTCGGCACCGGAGCCCCGACCACGGGCGCGCTCCCCGGCATCTTCGACTACGTCGGCTCCTATCTGCGCGAGCGCGCGGCCAGCCGGGCGATGTGGGGCACCAAGATCGCCTACGAGAGCCACTACTATCCATGGGGCGCCAAGGGTCACCTGCCGCTCGGCAAGCGCCGCAACGTGCTCACCGTACTCGACAAGGACGTCGAGCTGTACCGCAAGTACGCGGACTACAACTTCGGGATGCTCGAGGAGATCCTCAAGCTGGCACGCGAGCGAGGCTACGACGTGGTGCTGTACGACCAGCCGCTGAACGCGTCGGCGGCCGGCCCGGATTGGAACGGCGTCGTGCCTGCCTACCGCGCTCGGGCCCGGGCGCTGGCCGCGCGCTACGACGTGCCCTACGTGCACATCGAGCGTCACGTGACGCTCGCGGACGACGACTTCGCCGACCTCTTCCACCTGCTCGCGCCGGCGCGCCTCAAGTGGCAGCCCGAGATGGCGCGCGAGCTGGCAGCGACGCTCAGCGCGCCGCCTCAGCCGCTGGCGGCGCGGGCGCAGCGCGTCGCGACGGCACAGCGATGACCTCCGGCGCACGAGCGCCGCAGCAGCACCCCGAGCCCGGCTCTGGGGCGGGCCTCGAGCAGCGGCTCGAGGTGCCGCCGGCGCCGACAGGGTCGCTTGAACTTCCCCGAGACGCCGAGGCGGGGGTCACTCGGCGTCAGTTCCTCGTCGGCGGCGGGGTGCTCGTCGCGGGCCTCGCCGTCGCGGCCGGGTTCGCAGGCTGGCAGTCCTGGACCGTGCGCGACCGCTGGTACCGGCTCACGGGCGCCTACGGCGAGCCCGGCACGCCGCCCCCGTCTTACCAGGTGACCTACCAGAAGGGCACGCTGCCGTCGCGCTACCTGGCGGCGCCGGCCGCGTACGACATCGCCTACCCGCCGGGTGTGGAGAAAGGCGGGGCGGAGGCTCGAGCGGCCACGCCGGTGCTCATCTGTCTTCCCGGCCGCGGCCGTTCAGCGGTCGAACTGCTGCAGGGTCACCTGCGCTTCGGCGACCATGTCGCCGACGGCATCGAGAAGCGCGGCGTCACCCCGTTCGCTGCGGCCGCCGTGCAGGCGAGTGACACGTACTGGCACAGGCGTGCCGCCGGCGACGATGCCATGGCCATGCTCCTCGACGAGTTCATCCCGTTCGTGCAGGCGGACCTTGGTCTCAGGGGTAGTCTCGCGATCATGGGCTGGTCGATGGTCGGCTACGGGGCGCTGCGGGCGGCGGAACTGCACCCGCAGCAGTTCGCCGCGGTCTGCGCAGTCAGCGCCGCTCTCTGGCGCTCCTACGACGCCGGCGTCGGCGACGCCTTCGACAGCGTCGCCGACTACGCGGCGAACGACGTCTTCAAGGATGTGGGCAGGCTGCGCGGCGTGCCGGTGCGCCTCGACTGCGGCCGACAAGACCCGTTCTCCGCGGCCGACAAGGCGTTCGTGGAGACGCTGCCGGAGCCGCCGGTCGGAGGCTTCGGCCCCGGTGGCCACAACGACGACTTCTGGAGCCGCGTGGCCCCGGCTGAGATCGACTGGTTGGGGGCGCGATTGACCGCGGCGTCGCCGGCCTCCTGACCCGGCCTCCGCCGGGCGCACGGGCCCGGCTACCTCCGGCGCCTCAGACCTTGGGGATGAAACGGCCGGCGTCCCAGCCGCCCTCGGCGACGCGCCGCGCCACGGCCGCGGCCAGCAGCGCGCCGGCCTCCGCGTCGTCCGGCTGCGTCACCTCGAACGCCGAGTGCATGTTGCGCACCGGGATGCTGAACGACAGCGTCGCCGCTGTGCCGGCGGCCATCAGTTCCTCCGCGTCGGTCGAGGTATTCCCCGGCAGCGCCTTGATCTGCACCGGGATGCCCTCGTCCGCGGCGACCTGGATGGCGAGGTCGGTGAGCGCGAGGTTGCCGGCCGCGCCGCGGTGGATCACGGGGCCGGCGCCGAGCTTGACCTCGCCGCCGAGCTTCTTGGCATCCAGGCCGGGGTCGTCGCTGGCGAAGTCGACGTCGACGACGATGATCACGTCGGGCTGCCAACGGATCGCCATCGCCTTCGCGCCCATGAAGGTCGTCTCTTCGTGCACCGTGAGAAGAGCCGTGAGGTCGGCCTCCGCCGGCGCTCCGGCGTAGTGTTCGAGCGTCCGCAGGCAGACGTAGACGCCGGCGCGGTTGTCGAACGCCGGCGAGGCGTAGCGGCCTCCGGCCAGCTCGAGGAAGTTCGGCGGGAAGGTGATGGGGTCGCCGATCTGTACCAACCCGAGCGCCTCTTCGCGGGTCGAGCAGCCGAGGTCCAGCCACTGATCGCTGAGGTCCGGCGCCTTGGCGCGTTCGTCCTTGCTCATCTTGTGCGAGGGTTTGCGGCCGACGACTCCGTTGACCAGGCCGCCGGGGCCGTGTGCGACGAGGTTGCGGCCGGGGAGGAGTTGCGGGTCCACTCCGCCGATCTTGTCGAAGAAGACGAAACCGTGCTCGTCCACGTAGGTGACGATGAGGCCGATCTGGTCGGCGTGCGCAGTGACGACGACGCTCGGCGATCCCTTGCCGGCGATCGTGCCCCAGACGTTGCCCAAGGGGTCGCCCTGCGGCTCCGTCAGCGCCGAGAGACGGCGCCGGACGAGCTCCTGCACGGGGGCTTCGAACCCGGTGGGGGCGGGGGCGGCGCAGAGGTCGCGCAGCAGGTCGAGGTCGGTCGCCATGGAGTCCTCCGGGGTCGTGGCTGGGGCCGGGTGACCGGCGAGGCTGCGCCGGCCGGCCTCAGGCATCCTACCCGCTTGGGGCCTCCGCCCCTATCCGCGCCGATGACCGCCCGCGTCGCGGCGGCCGCAGAGGGCGCGCACGCGGCCGCACAGTCGCGCGGCGCCGGCGCTCGTGTGGCCGCGCGCGCCGTGCCCCGTTCCTATATCGTTGCTCCATCGAGACGTCGGCCGGACAGGACCGGCGGCCGCCGCGCCGCCGCTCAGCTCAGCGCCAGCGCCAGCTTCGGCGCCGGCGCGGCGTCGTCGTCATCGTCCTCGCGGTCGTCCTCGTCCTCATCGTCCTGCGGGCGGCGTCGTGCGCCGGCTGCGGCCGCGGCGGTGACGCGTCGGTCGCGCAGGCCGGTCCGGCGCCACCGCCGCCCAAACCGTCGCTTGCCGGCGACGGCGTCAAGGTGGGCACGTTCCTCGGCAACTATGGGCGCCGGTTCTACGGTCTGGGACCGGCGCCGAAGCACCTGGACGTCATCTGGAAGGTGCGGCTCGGCAGCGGCTGGAGCTCGGGCAAGTACGACGGCGACAAGCCGAGCAAGTGGGCCGGCAGCGGCTGGACGGGACAGGCGAACATCGTCGTCGACGGCGGCAAGACCTATGTACTCGCCAGCTCCTACGAGTACAAGCTGCGCAAGATCGACGCCGCGACGGGCAAGGTCGTCTGGGCCTACCAGTACGACGACATCATCAAGAGCAGCCCGTCGGTCTTCCAGAATCCCGCGCCGACGGGCACCGACGACAAGTACATCGTCGTCGCCGGATCCCGACGGGGGTACCCCGACAAGATCGACGATCCTGCAGTCGCGCCGCTGCGCGCGGTCACCTTCGGCAGCGGCAAGGAACTCTGGCGTCTGCCTGTGCCGCACACCGAGAGCTACAGCCGGGACTGCGACGGCAGCGGGTTCTTCTACGACGACGTCTTCTACATCGGGGTCGAGAGCGGCTGGTTCTACGCGCTCGACCCGTTGGCCACGCAGCCGTGGCAGGAGTGGAAGAAGCCGGTGATCCTGCAGCAGCGGCTGCTGCTGGGTGACGCCCGTAACGCGGACCATGGGGACGACATCGCCCTGGAGTCGTCGCCCGCAGCGGTGGGTCCAAACCTGTACATCGCCTCGGGCGCCGGCCACGTGTACGGTCTCCGGCGCTCCGACCTCGGGATCGTCTGGGACTACTTCGTCGGCTCCGACCTGAACGGGACGCCGGTCCCCACCAAGAAGGGCCTGCTGCTCCAGGCCGTGGAGAAGCAGTACATCAAAGGCAAGGGCGGCATGCTCGCGCTCGACCCGTCCCGGCCCGCCGACGAGGCGACCGTGTGGTTCTTTCCCACGGGGAACCGCAAGATCGGCGATTGGGCCGGCGGGATCGTCGGCTCCGCCGCCGTCAACGACGAGTACAACGACGGCGGAGCGCATCCGGCCCTCTGCGCCTTCAACGCGATCGACGGGTACCTGTACGTGGTCTCGCAGGACACGATGAGCGACAAGACCGTGAAGGGGCCGAACCTGGGCACGGGGATCAAGACGCCGGTCCAGGTCGCCAGGATCTGGAACGGCGGGGCTATCTCGACACCGATCATCGTGGGGGATGCGCTGGTGTGCGGGAGCTACGACCAGCGCGTGCATCTCTTCCACATCAGCTACGCGCCGGCCGCGCAGGGCGACGCCGGAGCGCTGCCGAGCGCGAACGGCGACGGCAAGTATTGGACGGTGTCGCTCAAGGAGCGCGACCGGTTCTTCGCCGCCGGAGCGTTCGAGTCCACGCCGACCATGTGGGACGGGCGCGTGTACATCGGTTGCCGCGACGGTTGGATCTACTGCCTGGGCGACAGACCCTGACGAGCCCGGCTCAGGGCAGGAGCTTCTGCGCCGCGGCGACGGTTCGCAGGGCCTCCTGGAGGGACACGCGAGTCAGCGGACGCAGGGTCTCGGTATCGATGACGTTGTGGGGGGTGCGGCCCGCCTCGATGAGCCGAGCGTGGTGCTCAAGACGCACCAGTGACATGCTGGCGAAAGCCTCGAGCAGCGCCTGAACGTTCTCTTGGGACCCGGTCGTTGCTTCGCGAACGCGGTCGAGTCGCTCCACGGTGGTTCGCGCCGAGATGCCCCGAGCGAAGGCGTAGAAGCGGGCCAGGTTCTCCACGGGGAGGAGGCCGCTCTTCTTGATGTCGATGGGCCCCGTCAATCGCTGGCGGAAGCCGAGAGGCGAGGGTATCTGCGAAGCCATATGCGCGATCCCGCTGAGGAAGCCTCCGTGACGTGGTGCATTGCGCAAGAGGTCGGTCAGCGGGGCGGTGATCGAGAGATCTCCGGCGACCTGCCGGAAGTCGAAGGTGATGCTCGCACGCAACAGGTGCTTCCAATCCCAGACCTGCAGACAGCGCGAGAACACGTCCAGCCAGGCGGACTGTGTCAGGCGCCAGTGCGGATCGCTGGCGAGAACGCCGGATTCGTCGAGGCTGAACCCGCAGCGCGCGAGACCGGTGTTGACGATGTCTGCCACGACCTTGAAATACGCGTCAACCTCGGGGTCCTCTGTGTCAGCGTACGCGAGCGCATTGTCCTGGTCCGATGCGAGGGTGAGTTCGTTTCGGGCGCTGCTGCCCAACGCGAGCCAGGCAAATGCCACCGGTGGTCGGCCGTGACGCTCGAACGCGAAGTCGAGCAGTCGGGTCGTCATGGTGTCGCTCAACAGCGTGATGACGCGTGTCAGGGCCGCCGCATCCAGGCGGGCGTCGAGGAGCGAGACGAAGAGCTTGGGCAGTTCCGAGGCTGCTCGCGTGAGGTCTTCCTCATCGCGCGCAGCCGCGATCGACCCGCGAAGGGCGAAGGGACTCAGGGCGTCGAGGCTCATCAGGCTGCCGGCTGAGACGACGCCGACGACGCGTCCGCGCTCATCTACGACGGGGAGGTGATTGACGCCTGCCTGCATCATCTCGATGCTGGCCTCCGGGGCGAGCACATCGTCGCGGACAGTCCTGACTGGCGTAGTCATGATCGAGCCTACTGGGGCTTCCGGGGAGATGCCGCCGGCGAGCACCTTCCGGCGCAGGTCGGCGTCGGTGACGATGCCCAGGCCCATGCTGCTGCTGACGAGGATCGCGGACACCACCTCGTCGCACATGAGCTGAGCCGCCTCGCGGATCGACGTGGACGGCTCGCAGAACACGGGCCCACGTCGCACCAGGGCGGTCACGGGGACGGCAAGGACTTCAGGCATCTCTCGCGTCGCTTGAGCTGCACGGATGAGCCGGTCTCGCAACGTATGAGCGACGAAGGTGACGCCCCCAGGGGTGCCCAGGATCGAGAGAGCGATCTCGCGCGGGATGAGGTACAGGACTGTCTCTTCTCGCGCGCGGACGGTGAACTCGGGAGCCAGCCCGGTGACCAGCGTGGGGTGACCAAAGACCTGCCCCTTGGTGATGACGTCGACCACATGGCCCTGGTGATCCAGTTCCATGGTCCCGTCCCGGACGACGTAGAGGTGCGTTCCGGTGGCGCCATCCTCGATGAGCACCGCCTCACCGGGGACGGCGCGATGCTCTACGACGCTCAGGGCGATCTGCTCGAGCCTTGCCCTGTCCATCCGGTCGAACGGGGGGTAATGCGCCAGGAACCTGGCGATCTCCTTTGCCGGTCCCTCATCGCCTTGGGTGGACATCCGGCTACTCGATCAGTCCGGCTGCCCGCAGGTACAACAGACTCTGAAGCACGTCGTCTCCGTTCTTGTGCTCGATCACCATGGACGCTCCGACCGCGCGTGCCTTGAGGATCACGGCCTTGGCATCGACGATGCCCGTCCCAAGCGGGTGGTGCTGGTCGCCAAAGACGGGGCCTTGGTTGTCGTGTAAATGGACGTGTCTCAGCGTCGCGTGCGGGTCCGCGAGCCACGCCGCCAGTGTACCCGCAACGGCAGCGTGGCCGACATCCAGGGCCAGTCCGAGGCCGCAGAGATCGAGGTCTCCCGGCGCCGTGAAGTGCGAGTAGCCGGGGAAAGGCATGTTCTCGACCACGACGGGGGTACCGAACTGTTCCTGCAGTTCGCGGAGTTCGTTGAACGACCGCTGAAGCGCGGAGATCACCTCCGGCTGTGGACTGGTCGGCTTGCGCTGTCGATCCGGGTGCACCAGGTACAGCGTCGCACCGAGAAGCGTGGCGATTTTGAGATGGCGTCGGTGCAGTTCGACGGCTGCGAGCCGCTTGGCCTCGCTGGTGCTCCCCAGATCGACACGGATGAAAGGCCCGTGCACGCTGAAGGGCACGCCAAGGGCCGCCACCGCTTTGGCATTGTCCAGATCGAGAAGCGAGTGCCCTCCGTAGGATGTGATCTCGACGGCAGGGGCCAATTCGCGCGCCGTCACCAAGACGGCTGCGAGCGGGAGGCCGGCATAGGCGCCCGTTGAGATGCCGATGTCAGAGTGTTCAAACACAGTTGGGACAGTATGGCAGACGCGGCGCCTGATCAGGCGTGCAGAGAGACGGCGACACTGTCCTTGCCGCGGCTCTTCGCCGCGTAGAGTGCGCGGTCTGCCTTCGCCACGAGCTCCTCGGCGTCGCCGGCGTGGATCGGCAGCGTGGCGACGCCGATGCTCGCCGTGATCCCCTGCCAGGCGGGGTCGGCGACCGGGGCGCGCAGGCCGGCGATGGCGCTGCGGATGCGCTCGGCTGTGGTGACGGCGCCGTCCAGCCCGCCGCCCTCGAACGCGGACTCGGTGGAGGGTAGGATCACGGCGAACTCCTCGCCGCCGTAGCGCGCGGCGCAATCCACGCCCTGCCGGATCTGCGCCTGCAGGGCGCGTCCCACCGCCCGCAGCAGCTCATCCCCCACGGGGTGCCCGAAGCGGTCGTTGACCAGCTTGAAATCGTCGAGGTCGAGCATGAGGAGCGAGAGCGGCTGACCGTAGCGGCACGACCGCGCCACCTCGTCGCGCAGGCGGTCCCAGAAGAAGCGGTGGTTGCAGAGCCCGGTGAGGCCATCGATGGTCGCTTGCAGTTCGATGATCTCCTTCTGCTCCCGCACCTGACGGTAGAGCTGGGCGTTGTGGATGGCCACGGCAGCCTGTTCGCCGAGAGCGACGCAGAGCGCGATCTCCTGCTCGGTGAAGTGCCGCGGGTACACCGCCTCGCTCACCTCGAGCGAGCCGACGACCTCGCCGCCGACCACCAGCGGGACCATCAGGGAGGACTGCTCTTTCCAGTCGAGCAGCTGGCGCCGCATGACATCGTCGAGGGCGGGGTCGTCGAGACGGACCTCGACGGGCCGACGGGTGCGCACGACGGCGAGGTCCTGTGGCAGGTCGTCGATCGGGTAGACGGTGCCGAGCGGTTCCTCGAAGCAGTGCGAGATGTCGCGCTGGTGCTCGGCCAGCCAGACCATGGCGTCCGCCTCGGCGTCGTACGCGTAGATGTAGCTCGAACCGGCGTCCAGGGCGAGTGCCGTTTGCCGGCACACGACCTTGAGGAGCTCGTCCAGGTCGAGCGTCGAGGTCATCGCGCGGGAGGCGTCGATGAGCGCCGAGAGCTGGCGGTTACGTTCCTCGGTGGCCCTCGAGAGACAGGCGTTGTGCATGGCGATGGCGGCGAGGCCCGCCATCTGGCCGACAAGGCGCTCATCGTCCTGCGTGAACGGGTGCCGCTGCTCCTTCTGGGACAGCTCGAGCATCCCGAGCACCTGGTCGCCGTAGACGATGGGCGCCCAGATGGCGGCCTTCTCGCGCGGGGACTCCGTGGTCTCGAAGTCCGTCGTGGCGACGTCGGCGGCATCCGGGTACGAGACGAGGACCCGGCGCTCCTCGATCACTCGCGCGAAGGCCGGCGCTTCGGCCAGCCGGTGGGTCCCGCCGACCCAGTCGGCCTCGTCCTGCGAGAGGGTCCGCGACCAGAGCGCCTGTGCGCGGAGCACCTTGTGCTCGGCGATGTACTCGTAGACGCAGCACCGGGAACAGTCGAGGGCAGTGGCGACCTGCTCCGCCAGCCGCACCAGCGTGTCGCCGAGCAGCGCGCTCTCGCCCTCGTGGTGGACGAGCGCAGGAGCGCCGTCGCTTGCGATTTCTCCCATAGTCCGCATCCCCTCGCCGGGTCTGGTATCGGAAGAGGGCCATACGACTTGAATGGGACGTTCGTCGTCCCTCGCGGGTGATGCGGCGTGCCGGACGCCGCGGCTAGTAGCGCACCATGAGCTTGCGCGTGGCGGCCGTGAGCCCGTCAACCGTCAGTTCGAACATGGGGAAGACCTCTCGCACCTTGCGGATGGTCACACTGCCGTAGGCGCGGTCCCAGTCGGCCTCAGGGATGGTGTTGAGCCACACGGAGTGGTCGAAGTGTCGGCGCAGGCGCTTGAGCCAGTCGATGCCGGGCTCGTCATTGCCGAAGCCCCACCAGATGACGCCGTCGCGGGCCATGAGCTCGCTGGGGGCCATGGCCGCGTCGCCGACGACGATGAGTTTGTAGTCACTGGGGAGTTCCTGGAGGACGCGCCGGGTGGAGATCGCCTCCGAGGACGTCATGCGCGTGCTCGTGTAGAGCCAGTCGTAGACGCAATTGTGGAAGTAGTAGGTGTGCAGGGCCTTGAAATGCGTGCTGCGGTCGACGGCGCTGAAGAGCTGGCTGCAGAGGCGGATGTAGGGGTGCATGGAGCCGCCGACGTCCATGAGCAGCAGCACCTTGACGGCGTTCTTGCGGCTCTTGCGCCAGACGAGGCTGAGCCGGCCGGCGTTGCTCGCAGTCTCGTCCACGGTCTCGTCGAGGTCCAGCTCGTCGGGCACGCCTTCGCTCCGCGACGACAGCTGGCGAAGGCGCCGCAGGGCGAGCTCGAACTGGCGCACGCCGACCTCCTGGTCGGTGCGATAGCCGCGGTAGCGGCGCTCGCCGGCCACCTTGACGGCGGACAGGCCGCGGCTCTCGCCGCCGACGCGGATGCCGCCGGGGTGGAAGCCGGAGTGGCCGAAGGGCGAGGTGCCGCCGGTGCCCACCCAGTGGTTGCCGCCGTGGTGGGCCTCGGTCTGCTCCTTGAGGCGCTCTTCGAACAGCTTCTGCAGCGCCTCCAGGTCGAGGTCCTCGAGCGCGGACGCGAGCAGCCGGCGCTCCTCCTCACTCAGTCCCGGCATCGTCAGCGGGTCGGAGAGCCAGTCCCAGACCTCGTCTTCGATCGTCACCGGAGTCTCGATGCCCTTGAACATGGCCGCGAACGCCTGGTCATATTGGTCGAAGTAAGCCTCGCTCTTGACGAGGATGCTGCGCGCCACCGAGTAGAACTCGTCGAGGCCGGTCGGCACCAGTCCCAGGGCGAGCCCGCGCATGAGCGCGAGCCACTCCGTGACCGTGACCGGCACCCCGTAGAAGCGCAGCAGGAAGAAGAAGTCGGTGAACACGCGAGACCTCAGCGCCCGTGCTTGCCGATCTCGCGCAGCACCAGCACGGCGACCACGATGGCGATGACGATGACGATGAAGAGCTCGACCGGTCCGACGCTGCTCATGGAGTCTCCTTCCGGCGGCTGGGTGAGCCGCGGCCCGGGCTACCTGCGGCCGCGGCCGGACGCCAGCGCGCGCTGCGCGGCGTCGACGTCGTGGTCCTTCTTGAGCAGCACGCCCATGAAGGGGAGGCGCGCGGCGATCTCCTTGGGGTCGACCCCGCCGCGCGCCAGCGCCTGCACCCAGTCGATGAGCTCGCTGGTGCTGGGCTTCTTCTGCAGGCCGGGCACGTCGCGCAGCCAGTAGAAGGCCTGCATCGCCAGGTCGAGCAGCCGCTTGTCCAGGCCGGGCACGTGAACGCGCACGATGCGCTCCATCATCACCTCGTCCGGGAACTCGATGTAGTGGAACACGCAGCGGCGCAGGAACGCGTCGGGGAGTTCCTTCTCGGCGTTGGAGGTGATGAGCACGATGGGGCGCTGCTTGGCCCGGACGCTCTCGCGCGTCTCGGGGATGTGGAACTCCATCTGGTCGAGCTCCCAGAGCAGGTCGTTGGGGAACTCGAGGTCGGCCTTGTCGATCTCGTCGATGAGGAGCACGACGCGCTCCTCGCTGGCGAAGGCCTCACCCAGCTTGCCGAACTTGATGTACTGGGCGATGTCGCTCACGTCGCCGTCGCCGAACTGGCCGTCGTAGAGGCGCTGCACGGTGTCGTAGACGTAGAGACCGTCCTGCGCCTTGGTGGTCGACTTGACGTTCCAGACGAGCAGCGGCATCTCGAGGCCCTTGGCGATGCTCTCGGCGAGCATGGTCTTGCCGGTGCCGGGCTCGCCCTTGATGAGCAGCGGCCGGCTGAGCTGGACGGCGACGTTGACCGTCTGCATGAGCTCGGGCGCGGCGATGTAGTCGCTGGTGCCCGTGTAGGTGAAGGACTGGCTCATGGCGTGCGCTTTCGGTCGTTGACGTGAGCGTGGGAGCGCCGAGGCGGCACCCTGTGAAGTCTATCAGAGGAGTGGCCGCCGCCGGCCGGCCCGAGGCCGAGCGAAGACGGTGACCAAACGCCGCTCGCGACCACGGACGGCGGGTACAACCGCAGATGAGCCGTCAGTGTCAGTGTCTACCAGAGGGGGACGACATGAGACCGCTCACCGCCGATCTCGCTGCCGAGGGTACGCTGCGCCGTTGTGAACTGCTCCGTCCACTGAGCGACCGACAGATCGGTGAGCTGGCCGCGTGCTCGAGCAGCCGCTCGCTGCGCGCGGGCGAGTCGCTGTTCGAGCAGAACGACGAGGCCCACGATTTCTACGTGGTCGCCGAAGGGCGGATCGCCGTGCGCCTGACGGCGCCCGGCGGAGGTGCGATCGATGTGTTCGACGCCGGTCAGTATCGCCTCTGCGGATGGTCGTCGCTGGTGGCGCCGCACGAGTACGTCGCCGGCGCGGTCGCGGTCGAGGACGCCACTGTCCTGGTGATCTCGGCGGCTGCGGCCGAGGACGTCTTCCTCCTGGAGCCCTTCGCCGGCTACGAGGTGATGAAGAGGCTGGCCGGCGACGTCTCGATCCGCCTGCGCAACGTCAGGAAGGAACTGCTCGGGCTGTTCAGCGCCTGAGGCCGGGAGCGTGGGGCCGGTGGGCGCGGCGTAACGCCGCGCAGGGCCGGCCGTCAGAGCAGGCCGAGCGCACGCAGGTGGGCGAAGCTCGCGCGCACGTCCTCGGCCGAACCGTGCTCGAGCATCGTGGTCGCGCCCGCTGCGCGGGCAGTGGCCAGCACGGCGGCCACGTCGATCACGCCGGCGCCCAGCGCGAGGTGAGGATCGTCGTCGTCGCCCTCGCCGTGATTGTCGTGCAGGTGCAGGTGGCGCAGGGGCGCTCGCGGGTCGTCCAGCCACTCCTCGAGGCAGCCGCTGATGCTGGCATGGCCCACGTCGAGGATGAGGCCGAGGCCGTGCAGGTCGAGGTCGCCGGGGTGCGTGAAGTGCGACATCCCCGTGCCCGGCATGTTCTCGACGACGATCTCGACGCCGTACTCGTCCTGCCAGGCGAGCAGGGTCTCGAACGAGCGGTCGAGCGCCGCGACGACGTCGGGGTCGCGAGGCGCCACGCGTGGCCGCCAGTCGGGGTGCACCACGTAGAGGAGCGCCCCGATCTCGGCGCTCGCCTCGAGGTGCCGGCGGTGCTCGTCGAGCGCCTTGAGGCGACTCGCCTCGTCGAGGTCCCAGATGCCGACATGGCCGAACGGCCCGTGGACCGTGTAGGTGAGACCGGCTCGTTGCGCTTCGGCCCGGTTGCGCTTGCTGAGCAGCGTGTGCAAGCCGAACGAGCGGATCTCGGTGAAGGCGGCAAGCTCGGCGATGTGCTCCAGCGCGGCCGGGAGCATGAGCTCGGCGTAGGCGCTGGTGGAGATGCCGATGTCGGAGGAGCGCTGCACGGGGCTCCAGTATGGCAGAGCGCGGAGAGACCTGCCTCACGAGGCCGGGGCTTGCACAGCGGCTGCCCGGGGAAGAAGCCCGCCATGGAAGGGCAGCCCTCATCCGACGCAAGTGCAGGAGTCCCCGCCGGCGCGCCGGGCGCCGATACCATCCGCGGCGCATATGCTCGCGTCGCGGGGCTCGGGCTGGTCATCGACGGCTACCGGACCGAGCGCCACGAGCTGGACGTCTCCAGCGGCTTTCGCCGCGTCACCACGGAGATCGTGCTGTCCGGCGGCGGACTGGAGGGTCGCGGGGAAGACGTCACCTACGCGGCCGAGGACCACGACGGCTACCCGCCGACGCTGGCGCTGGCCGGGGAGTGGACCCTCGACGGGTTCTCACAGCACGTGGGCGGCCTGGACCTGTTCCCCAGCCGGCCGCCCCAGCAGGAGTCCTTCCGCAACTACCGGCGCTGGAGCTTCGAAAGCGCCGCGCTCGACCTCGCCCTGCGCCAGCAGAAGGTGAGCCTGGGCGAGGCGCTCGGGCGCCCCTACTCGCCGGTCCGCTTCGTGCTCAGCACGCGCCTCGACGTCAAGCCGTGGCTGGCCGTGGATCCCACGCTCGAGTTCAAGCTCGACCCGACCCCGGAGTGGGACGAGAGCCTGATGAAGGAGATCGCGGCGACCGGGCTTGTGCGCGCTCTCGACTTCAAGGCGTTCTACGAGGGCTCCCCGGTCGACAATCCGCCGGACCCAGTGCAGTACCGGCTGGTCAGCGAGACGTTCCCCGGCACGGTGCTGGAGGATCCGGCGCTGGAGGGTCCGGCGCGCGAGGTGCTGCGCGGTGAGGAGGGGCGTTTCAGCTTCGACGCGCCCATCCACTCCTGGGCGGACGTGGAGGCGGTCACCGCGCGCGTGGCCGCAGCCTGCGGGCCTGGTTGCGACGACTTCGTCCTGCGCGCTCTGAACATCAAGCCGTCCCGCTTCGGGAGCCTGAGCGCGCTGCTCGACTGCGTGGAGCGCGCGGAGGCCGCCGGCATGGTCCTCTACGGCGGCGGCCAGTTCGAGCTCGGCATCGGCCGCGACCAGATCCAGGCGCTGGCCAGCCTGCTCTACGCCGGCGGCCCCAACGACGTGGCGCCGCGCGAGTACCACGGCGCCGCGCACCCGGATGTGCCCGGCAGCCCGCTCGTCCCGCTGGAGCAGCAAGGCGCGGGGTTCGGGTTCGCCTTCGAGGTCTGAGGCGTACTCTCAGCCAGGTAGTGCCCTCCGCTCGAGGTGCACGATGCTCTCGCGGATCGCGGCCTCGTCCGGCGGCTCGAGGATGACGGTGGCGCCGCTGGCGCGTGCCGCGCGCAGCACAGCGCGCGCATCGACAACGATGTTGGGCGGGAGCCGCCTCTCGGGCATGGCGGGCATTCCGGAAGTCTATCCGCACGAGCAGCGGTGACACCTGTCACCCGCGGTCGCTGGCGCTATGTTCGCTACTGCGCGATGCTGCGCGCCAGTGAGCGAGTCTTCAGGATGTGCGCACTATGGGGAACCAGGAGATGAAATCCGTGCTGACCTGCCGCCGAGCGTGGGTCCGTCGGCCGCTTCCCTATCACGCCGAGTGCTACCGTCGTTGACATGGTCGGACGGCGGCGGGAGATGGCGACGGCGCGTGCGGCCCTCGCCGCCGGCCGTCATCTGCTGCTCGAGGGACCTGTGGGAGTGGGCAAGACGACGCTGGCTCTGGCCGCCTGCCGGGACCGCGGGCGGACGATCGTGCGCGTCGACGGCGACGACCGGTTCTCGGAGAGCCGGCTCGCCGGCTGGTTCGACCCGCCACTCGTGCTCCGGCTCGGCTACCGGGAGCAGGCGTTCGTGCTGGGACCGCTTGTGCAGGCGATGCGTGAGGGCCGGGTCCTCTTTCTGAACGAGCTGAACCGGCTGCCGGAAGCGGCACAAAACCTGCTGCTGCCGGCGCTCGACGAGGACGTCGTGCAGGTGCCGCACCTTGGGCCGGTGCACGCCGCCGTAGGCTTTCAGGTGGTCGCGACGCAGAACCCCGCCGAGTACGTCGCCACCGGCCACCTCTCCGAGGCGCTCTGCGACCGCTTCGAGCACCTCGAGGTGGGCTACCAGACCGCCGCTGAGGAGGAGAGCATCGTCGTGGCGGCGTCCGGGTGCCGCGACGCCGCCCTGGTGCGCGCTGCGGTGCGGCTCGCGCGGGGGACGCGGGTGCACCCGCGCGTGCGCCGCGGCGCGTCCGTGCGCGGCGCGATCGCCATCGTGGAGCTTGCGGGAGCAGCCGCGAGCGACGCCGGCGGGGTGGGTCTGCGCCGCGCCGCCCGCGCGGCGCTCGCCGGCCGGGTGGAGTTACGCGACGCGGGCTCGACGTTCGACGACGTACTCGACGAGCTGATTGAGGTCGTGGTCACGCGCGGCGAGGACCCGGACGAGCTCTTTGCGGCGACGCCCGGGGTGGGCACGCCGCCTGGCGCGCCCCGCGTGCGGGAGCCGGGCTGGGGCCCGGACGAGGTCGCGCAGCCGCGGCCGCGCGCCGCAGAGCCAGAGGTCTGCACGCTGGAAGACCGCCGCGCGCTGGCGCAGCAGCTGCGCGCGGCCCCCGGGGACCTGGACGGCTGGCGGCTCGCCGGCGACCTCAGCGCGGGAGCGCTGCGGCATGCCGGCCAGCGCGCCTACCTCTGCGCCCAGCAGCTGGCGGCCGGCGCCGTGTTGGGGCGCGCCGGCCGCCTCGTCGGACCGCTCAGGGCAGCCACCCACAGCGTCCGCGAGCCGCTGATGGAGCCCTGGGGTGGAGAGCTCGACGTGGAGGCGACGGTCGAGAACCTGCTCGGCAAGCCGCACCCGGAGCCCGGCGACCTGATCGTGCAGCGCCGCGTCGACCGCAGGCACCAGGTGGTGCTCATGGTCGACACCTCGCTCAGCATGGCCGGGGAGAAGATGGCGCTTGCCGCGGTGGCTGCCACCGTGCTCGCGCTCAAACTGCGGCCCGGTGACCTCGCGGTCGTGCTGTTCGCCGATGTGGCTCGGGTCGTCTCGCGCTTCGGTGAGGAGGTCGCGGCGGCGGAGCTGGTCCGCCGCATGCTCGCCGTGCCCTGCGGCGGCGGGACGGACATCGCCGCGGCTCTCGTGGCCGGCCGCGTCGAGCTGCAGCGTGGGCGCGATCCGGGGCGCAGTGGACTGCTCGTGAGCGACGGCGTGTGTACGAGCGGCGCCGACCCGCTGCCGGCGGCGGCGCGGTTCGGGCCGCTGCACGTGCTCCTCATGGAGGAGCAGACCGCGGCCCGCGATCCCGAGGCGCCCCTCACCACCTGGATCGCGCCGCGGCTGTACGCCGGCGAGGCGATCGCCCGCGCCTCTGACGGCGGTCTCGTGCGCGTCGACGGCTTCCCTGCCCTGCCGCGCCGCATGCTTGAGGTCGCCGACCGGGTGCTGCGATGAGACCATGGCAAGCGACCAGTGAAGGAGGTGCCACGTGAACGACGAGCCCATGCGAGCCCTGAGCGACGACCGGGGCGGCGACCCGGCCGGCGACATCCTGCGGCGGGCGCTCGCCGCCGGCGCGACCGCCGCCGCCGTCCTGAGCCCGGACAAGGTCGTCACCGCCGAGTGGGTCCGTTGGAAGTGCCTGTACGGGTGCCCCGTTGCGGGCCGCTGCCTCACCTGTCCGCCACACTCGCCGGCGCCGGAGGAGACGCGTCGCCTCCTGGACGGCTACGAGACCATCCTGGTCCTGCGCTTCGACGTCCGGCCGGAGCGCTCCGAATGGCTCAAGTCCGCTCCCTGGGTGCTCGACACCGCGCTGCGCCTGGAACAGGAGCTCTTTCTCCTCGGCCACCACAAGGTGTTCGCCATCGCCGGCGGGCGCTCGTGCGACCTGGACGCGGCGTGCGGATCTCCCGAGACGTGCGCCAGTCGGGAGCGGCTGCGACCGGGGCTCGCCGGCTGCGGCATCGACGTGTTCTCGACCAGCGCCAACGCCGGCTGGCCGTTGCGAGTGGTAGCGGCCGAGGGGGAGCCGTATCATCGCTACGCGCTTCTCCTCGTCGAGTGAGCGCGTGGCCCGAATCGTGGCGACGTGACTGTGACCCCAGCGGACGAAGGTTGACGACATGACTCCCATCCAGCAGATCCAGCAGCAGCACGGCATCATCGGCCGCGAGCACGAGCTGGCGACGGCGCTGGCCGTTCTCGGCGCCGGCCGTCACCTGCTGCTCGAGGGCCCAGTGGGCGTGGGCAAGACCACCGTGGCCCTGGCGGTCTGCGGCCATATGGGCCGCGACACGGTCCGTGTGGACGGCGACGACCGCTACTCCGAGAGCAAGCTCACCGGCTGGTTCGACCCGCCGCTCGTGCTCAAGCAAGGGTATGGGGAAGAGACGTTCTTCGCCGGACCGCTTGTCGAGGCGATGCGCGACGGCAAGGTGCTGTTCATCAACGAGCTGAACCGTATGCCCGAGAGCGTGCAGAACGTCCTCCTGCCGGCGCTCGACGAGCGGCTGCTGCAGTTGCCGCACATCGGCGAGGTGCGCGCCGCCGAGGGCTTTCAGGTGGTGGCGACCCAGAACCCGGTGGAATACGTCGCCACCGGCCACCTCTCCGAGGCGCTGCGCGACCGCTTCGAGCACTTGGCGCTGCTGTATCAGGGAGCCGACGAGGAGGCAGCGATCGTAGTGGCCGAGACCGGCTCGGACGACGTCCAGCTGGTGCGCACAGCCGTGCGGCTCACGCGGGCGACGCGGCTGCACCCGCGCTTTCGCAAGGGCGCGTCCGTGCGCGGCGCCATCGCCACGGTGGCGATCGCCGAGCGGCTGTGGGCCGACGACCGCGACGCCTGCGGCGCGGTGAGCCGCGAGGTGCTGCGCCGCGCGGCCGAAGCGGCGCTGACGACGCGCGTCGACCTCCGCGACGACATCGATGCCGACTTCAGCGCCGCGCTCGACGAGCTCCTGGAGCTCGTCGTCGAGCGCGGCGAGGACCCCGACGTCGCACTCGCGCCCCCCGCGGAGTCCCCAAAAGCCTGACTCCATCGGCCGGGGCCCCACTCCGGCATCAGGGCCGCGTGGAAGTCCGCGGCCTGCCTTCGTGCGCCCCGGAACCTCCGGCGGGCGACGCACCCCTCGAGGCGCTGGCGAGCCGCTACCGGGTCGAGCCGGCAGAGCTCGACGGCTGGTCGATCGCCGTGAACCTCACGCGCAGCAACTGCCGCATCGCCGACGCCGGCCTGCGCTACTACGCCGAGCGGCTGGCGGCGCGCGCCGTGCTGCAGCGCGCCGCTCGCCTCGTCGGCCCGTTGCAGGCCGCCACACACACGGTGCGCGAGCCGCTGCGCGAGCCCTGGACCGGCGAGCTCGACGTGGAGGCGACGCTCGAGAACGTGCTCGGCAAGCCCTACCCGGAGCCGGGCGACTGGATCTCCCAGCGGCGCGTCGAACGCCGGCATCAGGTGGTGCTCATGGTCGACACGTCGCTCAGCATGAGCGGCGAGAACATGGCGATCGCCGCCGTAGCCGCGGCGGTCCTGGCGCTCAAGCTGCACCCCGAGGACCTCTCTGTCGTGGTCTTCGAGGACAAGGCCAACGCGGTGACGCACCTGGACGCGCCGGACCCGCCCGCCGAGGTAGTCCGGCGCATGCTCGACCAGCCGGTGCGCGGCTACACCAACATCGAGGCCGCGCTGGCGCTCGGCGCAGCCGAGCTGGAGCGCGGCCGCAACCCTCGCCGCAGCGGCCTCCTGATCACCGACGGCGTCGTGACCGCCGGCGGTGACCCGCGGCCGCTGGCGCACCGCTTCCCGCAGCTCTTCGTCCTCCTCACCGAGGACTACAAGATGAACCCGGAGCTCTGCCGCGAGCTGGCCGACGGCGGGCATGGCGACGTCTTCCCGGTGCGCGCCTTCCGCGACCTGCCGGCGCGCCTTCTGGAGGTGACCAACCGCATCCTGCGCTGACGACGGCGGGGCCCCGCCGGCCGTCGCGCGTGCCCGTATCGGCGACGGGCGCACGGAAGTTCGCCGGCCGGCGCCGGCAGCCTTCCCACGGCGCGTGCGGTAGACTTGCCTCGCGGACGTCGTGGGGGCGTCCGCCTGACCGCGAGGAGTGTCACGTGGCCCTGTTCGGCCCGCCCAACGTCGCCAAGCTCGACGCCGCCGGCAAGATCGACGGCCTCGTCAAGGCAGCCAAGTACAAGAAGGACCCCGAGATCGCCGAGGCGGCGCGCCAGGCGCTCGAGGACCACCTGGACAAGCTCATCCAGCGGCTGCAGACGAAGAACATCGTGCAGCTGGACACCACTCGCGACGCCCTCCTTCCCACACATCGTGCCTCCCCACCCCTGGTCCTCGTCGGGCCGGCGGCCCGCGACCGGCTCATCTTCATCCTCAAAGAGGGTCACCTGCACCGGCGCCAGGACGCGGCCTACGTGCTCGGCCTGATGAAGGACCCCGTCGCCGTGAAGCCGCTCTGCACGACGATGCACAACCCGGATCCGCTGCTGCGCATGATCGTCGTCGAGGCGCTCGGCAAGATCGGCGATCCGGCAGCCACCGACACGCTGCGGCGCGCGCTTGGCGACCCCGACAACTCGGTCGCCGGCGCGGCGCGCAAGTCACTCAAGCAGATCGGTGTGCTTCCCGGCGGGAAGTGAGGTCGGCTCCGCCCGACGTGGAGCAGGGTGATCGGACCCGGGCAGGAACCTGTCAGAGATGACCGATACCAGCGACGATACGACCACGCTCAGCGGGGAGACCTTCTCGCGCGTCGTGCGCGCGGGCGCGCTCGCGGTGGTGCGCGAGCAGGAGATGCTGAACCGGATCAACGTGTTCCCAGTGCGCGACGCCGACACGGGCGCGAACCTGGCGGCGACGCTCAAAGCAGCAGC
The DNA here is from genome assembly GCA_963762125.1 of uncultured Thermoleophilia bacterium. Taxonomy (GTDB): domain Bacteria; phylum Actinomycetota; class Thermoleophilia; order UBA2241; family UBA2241; genus CAIXSE01. The sequence continues at coordinate 4,669 of CAVXJO010000009.1, read as the reverse complement.
TTCCAGGCTCGGGAGCGCGACGCCGGGCTCCGTGGGCGCCGCCGCTCGCGCCGCCGCCGACGGCGCCCTCGACGGGGCCCGTGGCAACTCCGGGGCGATCTTCGCCCAGTTCCTGCACGGTCTCGCCTCCTCGATGGAGCGGCTGCGCCAGGCCGACGGACCGCAGTTCGCGGCCGCGGCGGTGAGCGGCACCGAGTCGGCCTACTCGGCGCTGCAGGACCCGCGCGAGGGCACGATCCTCTCAGTCCTGCGCGCCTGGTCGCACGAGCTCAGCCGGCGCGCGCAGGACGAAGAGCTGCCCGAGCTGCTGCGCAGCGGGCTGGTGGCGGCGCGCGAAGCCCTTGCCGCCACGCCGCGCCAGCTCGAGGTCCTCGCGCGCAGCCACGTGGTCGACGCCGGAGGCCAAGGGTTCGTGTTCTTCCTCGAGGGCCTCATCGAGTCGCTGAGCGGCCACGAGCCCGCCTGGCTGCCCGTCGAGGCCGCGCCGCACGGCCTGCCGCCCTTCTCCGGCGAGCACGAGGAGATCGACGATCGCTTCCGCTTCTGCACCGAGGCTCTGCTCACGCCGAGAGAGGACGTGCCGCTCTCGCGTGACGACGTCATGACCCGGGTCGCCGAGCTCGGAGAGTCGCTGGTCGTAGCCGGCGGTGAGGCGCGCCTGCGCGTGCACATCCATACCAACGAACCGCGACGCTTCTTGGCCACCGTGGCCGAGATCGGTCATATCGAGCGCACCAAGGTCGATGACATGGTGCTGCAGCAGCTCGCCTGCCGTACCACGGCGCTGGGTCTGGTCACAGACTCGACCACCGACCTGCCCGAGGACGAGGCGATCGACCTCGGCGTGGTCGCCGTACCCCTCACCCTCTCCCTGGGCGACGAGGAGTTCCTCGACGGCGTGGACATCACGCTCGACGGCTTCATCCAGCTGATCCTCGCGGGCTCGGGTGCGCCCCGCTCCTCGCAACCGGCGGTCGCCGATCTGGTCCAGACCTACCGCCGGCTGCTCGAGTGCCGCGACGGGGTCGTCTCTGTGCACATAGCTGGGGCGCTGTCCGGCACGGTGCAGGCGGCGAGGGCGGCGGCGCGAGAAGTGGACCCGCAGCGCATCCGCGTGATCGACTCGTGCTCAGTCTCGATCGGAGCCGGCCTGCTGGTGGAGGCGATCGGCGAGGCGATCGTCGCCGGGGACGGCCTCGACGAGGTCGAGGCGCTCGCCGAGCGTGTCAAGCGCGACATCAAGGTCTTCGGCGCCGTCGCCTCGCTCGATTTCGCCGTGCGGGGCGGGCGCGTGAGCCCACGCCTCGCCAGATCCATCGACCGACTGCACCTCTCGCCGATCATCGCCCTGGACGAGACCGGCAGGGCGGCCAAGGCGGGCGTCGCCCTGGGCTTCGATCGCGCCCTCAACACCATCGTGAGGCGCGTGGTGCGCTACGCGGACGGCGCGCCCGCCCGGGCGATGGTCGTGCACACCGGCGACCGGCCGGGAGCGGAGTTCGTCGCCGCCCGGTTGCACGAGCGACTTGGCGGCGAGGTCCCGGTGGTCCGCGCCGGCGCCGTGCTCACCACGCACGTCGGCCTCGGCTGTGTCACCGCGGCGGTACGTCGTCTGCCCGTCTGACGCGGCGTCGTCGAGCCGAGGCTGCTCGCCGCACGACGTTTCCCCTGTGCTCCGAGGTTTTTCGTCGCCGACGCGGGGGAAGTGAACCCTCGGGCTCGCGACCGGGCCCGAAGCACGAGGAGGGTTCGATGGCAGTCCGGATCGGTGTGCCCCAGGAGACGGCGACGGGAGAGACGCGCTTGGCGCTCGTCCCTGCGGTGGCCGAGAAGTACGTGGCGCTGGGCGCGGAGGTACTGGTCCAGCGCGGCGCCGGCCAGCTGAGCCACATCCGTGACGAGGAGTTCACCGCGGCAACGCTGGTCGACAGCGCCGCCGATGTCTTCACCGCCGACGTCATCTTGAAGGTCGACCCGCCGTCTCCGGCGGAGGTCGACCAGATGCGGGAGGGGGCCATCGTCGTCGGTCTCCTGCAGCCGTACAAGGCGGACGACGCCATCAAGGCGCTCCGCGACCACAAGATCACCAGCTTCGCGCTCGAACTGCTCCCGCGCATCTCGCGCGCGCAGTCCATGGATGCACTGACCAGCCAGGCCTCCATCGCCGGCTACAAGGCCGTGCTGATGGCAGCCTGCATGGCCGGCCGCTACTACCCGATGCTGACGACGCCGGCCGGCACGCTCCGGCCGGCGAAGGTGCTGGTGCTCGGGGTCGGCGTGGCCGGGCTGCAGGCGATCGCCACCGCTCGGCGTCTGGGCGCCGTCGTGGAGGCCTACGACGTGCGCTCCGTCACGCGCGAGCAGGTGCAGTCGCTGGGCGGCCGCTTCATCGACACCGGCATCGACGCCGAGGTGGAGGGCGGCTACGCGCGCGAGCTCACCGAGGAGGAGAAGGCGAAGGCCAAGGAGATCGTCGACAGCCACATCGTCGAGGCCGACGCCGTGATCACGACGGCCGCCATCCCCGGGCGGCCGTCGCCGAAGCTGATCACGGCCGACGTGGTCGAGAAGATGAAGTCGGGAGCGGTCATCGTCGACATGGCCGCCGAGGGTGGCGGCAACTGCGAGCTCACCCGGCCCGGGGAGCAGTACAACCACCCCAACGGCGTGTTCATCTACGGGCCGCTCAACATCCCCGGCATGCTGCCGGTGCACGCGAGCGATCAGTACGCGCGCAACCTGATGCACTTCCTCACGCCGTTCATAAAGGAGGGCGAGCTCACACTGGACTGGGACGACGAGATCCTGATCGGCAGCGCGCTGACGCGCGACGGCGCCATCGTGAACCAGGGCGTGCGCGAGCGGATCGAGGGGCCGGATGCGCCGGCGCCGGAGGCGCCGGCCGAGCCGGCCCCGGAAGTCGACGCCGAGGCCGGGTCGGGAGAGCGCGACGCGCGTGACGCACCCGGCGACGAAGGAGGCGCGTCATGATCACCGGCTTCGCCGCGGTCTACATCTTCATCCTCGCCGCCTTCGTCGGCTACGAGGTCATCTCGCGCGTGCCCGTCATCCTGCACACGCCCCTGATGAGCGGCTCCAACTTCGTGCACGGCATCGTCGTCGTGGGCGCGATGGTGGCGCTCGGGGCGGCGACGACGACGCCCGAGCGCATCGTCGGCTTCCTCGCGGTGCTCCTCGGCGCCGCCAATGCGGTCGGCGGCTACGCCGTGACCGAGCGCATGCTCGACATGTTCAAGAGCAGCGGCGACCAGAAGAAGGGTGGCCGCGATGCGCAGTGACCTGATCCAGATCGCCTACATCGCCGCCGCCGTGCTCTTCATCCTCGGGCTGAAGAGCATGAGCTCGCCGCGCACGGCGCGGCGGGGCATCATCTGGGCAGGCGTCGGCATGCTTGTCGCCACCGTCATCACCTTCGCGACGCCGGAGATGAGCAACTTCGTCTGGATGACGCTGGCGCTGATCATCGGCGGCGCGATCGCCTACGTGGCGGCGCGGCGCGTCGCCATGACCGACATGCCGCAGATGGTGGCCATCTACAACGGCATGGGCGGCGGCGCGGCGGCGCTCATCGCCGCCGTCGAGTTCATGAAGCCGGAGACGATGCCGACCAGCTTCGCCGTCCTCGGCATCATCGGCGCCCTCATCGGCTCGGTCAGCTTCAGTGGCAGCATGATCGCCTTCGCCAAGCTGCAAGGCATCATCAAGAAGTCGTTCCTGTTCCCCGGCCAGAACGTCATCAACCTGCTGGTGCTGGCGGCCGCGGTCGTGCTCGCCGTCGTCGCGGCTCTGCAGCACACCGGCCACATGGGCGGCTCCGAGGGCCTCGTGCTCATCGCCTTCTACGTCCTGGCGCTGCTCTACGGCGTGCTCATGACGCTGCCCATCGGCGGCGCCGACATGCCCGTCGTCATCAGCCTCTACAACGCCCTCACGGGCCTGGCCGTCGGCTTCGAGGGCTACGTGCTCGGCAACGGCGCCTTGATCATCGCCGGCATCGTGGTCGGCGCGGCCGGCACGCTGCTGACGCAGTTGATGGCCAAGGCCATGAACCGCTCCATCGGCAACGTCCTCTTCGCCGGGTTCGGCGCCAAGGGCGGGCAGGAGCTCGAGGCCATCGAGGGCTCGATGAAGGAGTCCAGCGCGGACGACGCCGCGGTCACCCTCGCCTTCGCCCAGAAGGTCATCATCGTGCCCGGCTACGGCATGGCCGTCGCCCAGGCGCAGCACAAGGTCTGGGAGCTGGCCAAGCTGCTCGGCGAGCGCGGCATCCAGGTCAAGTTCGCCATCCACCCGGTCGCCGGCCGCATGCCCGGGCACATGAACGTCCTGCTCGCCGAGGCCGGCGTGCCCTACGACATGATCTACGACCTCGACGAGATCAACGGCGAGTTCCCGACCGCCGACGCCGCCATCGTCATCGGCGCCAACGACGTCGTGAACCCCGCGGCCCGCGACGACCCCGGCAGCCCGATCTACGGCATGCCGATCCTGGACGTCGACAAGGCCATCCAGGCGTTCGTCATCAAGCGCGGCCGCGGCGCCGGGTTCGCCGGCATCGAGAACAAGCTGTTCTACGCGGACAACACGCGCATGGTGTACGGCGACGCACAGGATGTGGCCGGCAAGCTGATCGCCGGCGTGAAGAAGG
>CAVXJO010000008.1:0-277263 GCA_963762125.1 uncultured Thermoleophilia bacterium | reverse complement strand
AGACTCCATCGGTGCCGATGCGTATGCCGCCGACGCCAGCGACGGCGTCAAGAAGATCGAGACACTGCTGGGAATCAAGTAAAGGCAAGGGGCTGCCGCAAGCGGCCCACGCACGATCGGGGGCGGCGCCGGCGCTTCGGGCGCCGCCCCCGCATCTTCAACGCCGCTTGCGTACAGACGCGAGCGGCGTTTTGACGTTGTGCACCGAGTCACAACCGCCAAGGCATTGACGTCAGGGCGAATGGCTCCATAATGGCGCACATGGACAGTGGCAAATGGCCGCCTTGTCCAAGCTAGTGAGCGGCGGCACAAGGGCCGCAGAGCGAGACAGGAACGATCAAGGGCACCACGCCATGACGGGTACCGGAGGTCGCTGTATGAACAGACTGTTCGCAACGCTCGGCACGAGGGGGGGGACGTGAGCACACCAGACGTCGACAACATCGTCGAACAAGCTCTCGAGGCAGAAGAACACGGCGGAAAGCACGACCCACGCATCGACAGGCTCTACCGACAGGATGTGATCGTCATCTACATCTTCGTCGTCGCGTTGTGGGTCGTGTTGTGGAGCGTGTTCTTTCTCGTCGCCAACCCGGAGATCACGAACGACTCGTTGCGCTGGCTCCTGATCGGCCTTGGCGTCTTCGCCTCGGTCTTCAACAGCGTCGGCATGATCTCCAACACGCGGAGGCTGAGGCATGAGGCGGTGCGCTTCTACTCCCAGGACCTCTTCTGGCAGGACGAGAAGAAGCGGCGTAAGGCACAGGGACTCCTGTGAACGGCGAGTCGAGCCTTGGGGAGGCTGGGATGGCTGATCAAGATGAGAGACAGGAAGAGTGGGTCCCCTACAAAGACTACAAGGCGCCCACGCAGAGCACGCTGTGGCAGGTCATCGACGTACTCTTCGTCCTGATCCTCTGCTACGTCTGCCTGCTGATACCGATCCTGCTCACCGGCAAAGTCCTCGTGGGGAATTGACATGAGCCGCATCCCACTCTCCGGACGCCCCGGTCGCAGGACCCTTCGCTTCATCACGCTCCTTGCGATTGCGCTGATCTGCCTCACCGCCGTGCTCGTCTTCGCCGGCGCCGCGTTCGCGCAAGGCGGGGAGATCACCACATCCAACGGCGCGACGATCACCACTTCGCAAGGCCTCGAGGCGCCATCGCTCGACTACACCTTCGTGTGGTGGTCCTTCATCATCACGTTCGGCCTGCTCGGCCTTTACTACTTCCTCGTGCTGAGGATCTCCAATACCGAGTTCAAGAAGATCATCGACGCCCACTTCGGGCCCAAACAGGACGGGAGGTGACTGGCGTGGAATGGGTAAACTACGTCGTCTGGGCGGTCGCCATCCTCGTCCTTGCGTGGCTGATCTATGACGCATTCCGCATCGAGACCACCTATGACCATGACCTCCTCGTGAGCTCGGTCGAAGGCGAGATCGAGAAGGAGATCCTGGACCACGCGCACCCCGCGACGCCGGACCAGGGAGGCAACTGATGGCCACCGAGCAAGTGGCGGTCCCCTCTGGCGCGGCGGCTCAGCCTCAGCGCCTCAGCCTGCTGCGCGTGCTTGGACCCATGCATGTCTGGGCTCTCGGAGTGGGTATCGTGCTCGTGGGCGAGTTCATGGGCTGGAACTTCACGGTCGCCAAGGGCGGAGTGTTCGGTGGCCTCGTGGCCTGCTGGTTCTCGGGCATCCTCTACTCCTGCGTGGCCATGATCGACTCCGAGGTGAGTTCGACCGTGGCCTCCGCAGGTGGCCAGTACGCCCAGGCCAAGCACATCCTCGGCCCGCTCGCGGCGTTCAACATCGCGCTGTTCATCATCTTCGAGTACTGCATGCTGGCGGCCGGCGACAGCCTCGTCGTCGGCGCCATCGTCAACAGCCTCAACCCTGTCCTCAGCCCGACGCCGTTCGTGGTGCTCTCGATCGCCTTCCTGGCCTGGCTGAACTACCGGGGCGTGCACACGACGCTGACGTTCAACTTCATCATCACCGCCATCGCGTTCATCACCATCCTGGTGTTGATCGTCGGCGCCGAGTTCTGGCATCCCGGCGCGATCACGCAGACCAAGGCCCTGTTCGCGCAACCGCCGGGCAGCGCTGATCCCAAGATGCCCTACGGCTGGCTCGGGATCCTCGCCGCACTGCAGTTCGGCATCTGGTACTACCTCGGGATCGAGGGCACGTGCCAGACGGCGGAGGAATGCCGGTCCGCGCCACGGGCGCTGCCGGTCGGCACCATGTCCGGCCTGATCACCCTGCTGGTGGCCGCCACGCTCACCTGGTACATCTGCACCAGTCTTGTCAACTGGATCGCGCTGGGCGAGTCCGTCTACCCCCTGTACGACGCAGCCGTCAACACCGGCAAGAACTGGCTGAAGGTGACTCTGTGGATCGGCACGGTGCTCAGCTGTCTGGCGTCGGCCAACGGTTGCATCAACGACGCCTCGCGGGCGTGGTTCGCCATGGGCCGCGACCAGTTCATCCCGAGGTGGTTCGGAGGCGTGCACCCGCGCTACAAGACGCCGTACCGCGCAGTCTTGTTCCTCGTGCCGATCATGATCGCTTTCGGCTACACGGGGCTGCTCGACCAGGTGATCACCTTCTCGATCATCTCCGGCTGTCTGATCTACCTGATCATGCCTCTGAACATGATCCGCTTCCGGCGCTTGTACCCGATGGACGCGATCAAGCGTGGGTACGTGTCACCGTTCCACCCGCTGCCGTCGTATGTGCTGTTCGCCTTCGTGGGTCTGACGTTCCTGGCCATGTACTTCGGCTACTGGCGCAACGTCGTGGCGGCGCTGGTGTTCTACGGCCTCTGCTCGATCTGGTTCGTCCTTCACCGGTTCAAGTACGTGGACCGCGCGAAGCTCTACACGATGCCATGGCCGCGGCCTAAGGGCTACTGACATGGGAGGACGCCGTGTTTGACACTCTGCTGGTAGCTACCGACGGTTCGCATGCGTCGGAGAAGGCCGTGGAATACGCGGTCGAGTTCGCCAAACGTCACGAGTCCCGGCTTGTCATCTGCACGGTCACGTCGGAAAGACTGGTGCGGCTCGAGAGCGCTGAGCCAAACCCGCCTGATGTCGACATCTCGCTGGAGGATGCCGGCGACCGCATCTCCACCGAGGCCCTGAGCAGGGCGGAGAAGCTGGCGCAGACCGCCGGCGTGAACTATGAACTCGATGAGATCTACGGCCGGAACGTTGCGGCTGCCATCGCGAAGGAGGCCAGCGCCATCGGCGCCGATCACATCATCATCGGGTCGACCGGAATGACCCAGCTCGCCACGTGTGTGCTGGGCTCGGTCGCGCAGAATGTGGTGCACTACGCCCACTGTCCGGTGACGGTGGTCAGGTAGGTGTGTGAGCAGGGCCGCGGCCGCGGCACGGCGAAGTGAGGGTGACGTGGACACTTCCCTCATCCTCAGGATCGCTATCGTCGTGGCCGCGGCCCTGCTGCTTGGCTGGCTGTTCGTCGGCTATGTGCGGCGGGACCGTCACAAGACACAGCACATGCTCGACCCGTTCTTGAGCGTTCTCCACGACCCTCGCATTGGGCGCAGCCCGTGGGGCTATGAGTTCATCGATGCGTCCTTCGACGGCCGCCCGGTCCGGGTGAGCCTGCTCCCGGATACGCTGATCACCCGCACGCTGCCGACGCTCTGGCTCGAGTTGCGCTGGGCGAGGCGTCATGGCGCTTGGCTCTGCGCTATCGTAGACGTCAACGGCATGGAGTATTTCGCCGACGATGTAGACGAGGGCACGCGCCTGGTAGCGCCGGCCGAGTGGTCGGAGAGAGTCGTGGTGCGCGGCAAGGGTCCGGAGAGCGCCGCGCTTGCGCGTCGTCTGCGCGCCTTCGACTTCACGGCCTATGCTGACTTGAAGATGATCACGCTCAGCGAGACGGAAACGAAGGTGATCATGCGTTGCGCCAAAGCCGAGGTGCCGCTGTACAGGGTGCTACGCACGGCGGACTTCGCCGAAGACTCGGTGAAGCCCGAATTGGTGGTCGAGACCGTTCGCGTGGTGCGAGATATCGAGCGCCTGCTGGACGGCGGCGAGGAGGTCGCGTGACGAAGGCGAGGCGCGCGCCCAGGCAGCGCAAGGAGGCACCCAAAGGCGTCCTGACGAAGCCGCGCTCGGTGCGATTCGTCACGGTCATGGCCTTCGTGCTGCCGGGCAGCGGTCAGGTGTTCAACGGCGCCCCCTACAGAGGCGTCATCATGCAGGCCGGGATGGTCTTTGGGGCGTTCATCACGTACATGCTGACCACGCCTGAGATCTCGCCGCTCGGCCGCATGGCCGGCGGGCTGCTGGTCTACGTGTTCTCGGTCGTCGATGCCAATGGCATCGCCAAGCTGCGCGTCAAGTCATGGGAGCGGATGCAAGCGGGTGTCCAGACCGTGCCCCCTGAAGAGGTCGTGGCGGGCAACGCCGCCGCGCGAGGAAGCAGCGGCGCGCGTCAGAAGGGCGACGTTGACGCCGTCCCGCGAGCGCCGGGCTCGCAAGAGGTCGGCCGGTCCAGCACGCCGTGCTCGATGCGCAGGCGTCGCGCTCGGCCGAATCGGGGAGAGCACGAGAACCTGAGAACGGGACGAGCTCCAAGCGCTCCTCGACCGAGCAGTCATCCGGCTGAGTCCGATTCCCTTCCCTTACGTCCCTCGGTGAGTGGATCACGTCGCTTGGGTACGTTGTGCTCAGGTGCAACCGAGCCCAGTCACTCGCACGAAGGGAGTCAGATGACTGTGACGCTCTACACGAGACCCGACTGCCCCTACTGCGATGCGGCGCGCCGTTATCTCGAGGAGCGCGGCGATCCCTTTGAAGAGCGCGACATCAGCAGTGATCCGCAGGCCGAGAAGGAAGTGGCTGCGATCACCGGGGGTCCGCTGGCGGTGCCCATCACGGTCGAGGACGGCGACGTGCGAGTCGGCTTCCCCTACACCTGAGGCGGCGCTCGGGGGCGCAAGCGCTGGATCTGGCAGCAGCACCCCGAGCGCAGGCGCGCGTGACGCGCTCGTCACCTCTTCGCGTGCCGGCTGCGCCTTCTGCAAAGGCGCGCAACAACGGGCCCTTTGGGCAATCACGCACTACGTCACGATGCCTCCGGACCCTGGGGGCTCCGGTGGCCGATGATGTTGACGAACGGCTCTCGCATCTCTACATTGCGTACACTGCGAGTGCGGTCGTGGCTTTCAAGCCCTGCTCTTCTGACCTCGCAGGGGTCAACAGGACAGCGTCGGTCGCTGCCGGTCGGGTTGTGCCGGCGGCCGAAGGGAACGGGTTCGTCGGATGGTGATGCTCCAAGGGATGCGAGCTGCTCGACTTTCCCCGTCCCGGGAACGGGGCGTACGGTTCCCTGGGGCGAGCCCACGCCCGCCCACCGCCGCCCAGCCCTGACTCCGCGCTTTCTCTCTCCAACGGAGGTGTAACGCAGTGAGCAAGATATGGACCCGGATGGGTGACGGCCAGGCCGTCGAGATGACGAGTGACGAGCTTCGCAAGGACATCATCGAGGCGACTGAGGACGCCGCAGACAAGGGCCGAGTGCCAATCCTCGAAGACAATGAGATCGACAAACTGATGGAGATCTTCTCCGCCCCGTGGCGTGTCATCGGGGTCGAGCCCGGTCACGAAGTACCCCTAACCAAGGACGAAACGGCGTGCACGCTCGTGTCTTCGCAGCTGTCGAGCGGCGCACACCTGCCGATCAGTCGCGAAGCCGCGGTCGAGGTCTTCGAGCGCGTCTTCGCCTTCGACACCATGGAACTCGGCTGGATCGACTATTCCTTCAAGCCTGCCAAGCCCATGGTCTCGCTCGACCAGGTCGCCATCGAGCGTCTGCTGGCGACGACGGTCTTCCCGATCCTCTACGGCGCCATGCCGAACATGGGCCTCTATTACACGCCCGATGGCCCGTACACCAACCCCGCAGACCTGCTGGGGATGATGAAGGTCGAGGAAGCTCGGGAAGAAGAGATGAAGGCCGCCGAGCTGTGCATGGAAGACATGATCTTCGTCTGCAAGCGTATGGCCGAGGTCGGCGCCGACGGCATCGACTTCGACACCACCGCTTCTGCGGGCGACGCCGACTTCCTGGCCACGCTCAAGACGGTCGAGGAACTCAAGAAGACCACGAACCTCGGCATCGAGGTCGGCATGTCGGGCGAGTTCATCCTCGGCATGCACGGCGAGGTCGAATACAAGGGCAAGAAGCTCGCCGGCATGTTCCCGCAGGACCAGCTCAAGATGGTGGAGGCGGCAGGCGGCGACATCTTCGGACCGGTCGTCAATACCAAGACCAACAAGTCCGCAGCCTGGAACGTGGCCCGCGCCGTGACCTTCGTCAAGGAGGTCTGCAAGCAGTCGACGATCCCGATCCACGCCAACGTCGGCATGGGCGTCGGTGGCACCCCGATGTTCGAGACTCCACCGGTCGATGCCCTCAGCCGCGCCAGCGTCGCCATGGTGGAGATCGCCAAGGTGGACGGGTTGTAGGTGGGTGTGGGCGATCCCTTCGGGATGTCCTTGACCCACGCGATTGCCTCCGGCATGGGTGGCATTCGTACCGCTGGAGATCTGGTGGCACGGATGCAGCTCAACTACCGGATGAGACTCCCGGAGGCGAAGAAGTACGTGGCGGACAAGCTCCACGTGAGCGCTTTTGACCTGTCCGACTCGACCGTCATGCGCAACCTGCGCGAGGAACTCGACATCGGCCTCATCGAGGCCGTCCCCGGTCTGTCCAAGGGGCTGGCGGCGAAGGCTCGCATCGCCGACCTCCTGGACATCAAGATCGCCGCCGTCGACATTCTCAAGGGGCAGCTGCCAGGCTGAGGACAGGGAGATGGCGTCAGTCCCGCAGTGCTCAGCTCAACATGACCTATGGAGGTCACACGCATGGCAAATGAAGACTTCTACCAAGAAGCAAAGGACGCGATCCGCGCCTGCGACAGGCCGGCGGCGGTCGACGTAGCCACCAGGGCTCTGGCGGCGGGCGTCGCGCCCGAGGAGATCCTCAAGAACGGCTTCATCCCCGGCATCTCCGCGATGGGCGACCTGTTCGAGCGTGGCGAAGTGTTCCTGCCCGAGCTCGTCCTCGCTGCCGACGCCATGACCGGCGCCGCCGAGGTCTGCAACGCCGCTCTTCCCGAAGGCGAGGCGGAAGCCAAGGCTGTAGTCGTCATCGGCACCGTTCAAGGTGACGTGCACGACATCGGCAAGACGATCGTCGTCGCCTTCCTCCGCGCCAACGGCTACGAAGTGTACGACCTGGGCCGCGACGTCTCGGGCGACAAGTTCATCGCCAAAGCGGAAGAGGTCGGCGCCGCGGTCATCGGCATGAGCGCCCTGCTCACCACGACGATGCGCGAACAGACTCGCGTCATCGCCGCGCTCAACGATGCTGGTCTGCGCGACAAGTACAAGGTGATCGTCGGAGGCGGAGCCTGCACACAGCAGTGGGCCGAGAAGATCGGCGCCGATGCCTACGCCGAAGACGCCAACGACGGCGTGCGCAAGGTCAACCAGCTTATCGAGCAACTGAGCCGCAGTTAGATCGGGAAGATGGGCGGCCGGGCCGCTTCGGAGACTCGGACCGGCCCGGTCGGCCTATCCACCACGTGGAGTCCGAACCAGACGAAGAGCTCAGAGAAGGGGACTGAGGTTCTCTCGGCGCGACGGACTTCCGCGCAGGACGCAGGCACACGCCTCGGGCATCCACGAGCATGGATCGTCAGACGACAGCGACTAGGGGGAGACTATGCATCGTGATCTGCGGCCGACATTGGCGCCTACGCCATCTGGTTCTGGGTGGCGATGGTCGTCTACTTCGCTGTGATTCTCTTCGATCGGCGCCAGCGATCTACCGCAGGCACAAGAGAAGGCAGCCGCCGACCAGCAGACAGGACTACTGGGTGGCGAGCCGGCATACGAGGCCTGCTCGTCGGCATGAGCATCGCCGCTGGCTGGCTGCTGATCGGCTTCATCACGTGGGCCATCTACAACACCTATATGTACGGCATCGGGGGGATCTGGGCGATGGTGGTTCCTTGGGCCATCCTGCTCTTCGGATGGTGGTCCTGGTCCCAAGGTGCGCCGCATCAAGGCCATCTCGCAGCCTCAGATGCTGCAGAACCGCTTCGGGCTGCCGCTGCGCGTGCTGGTCAGCCCGTTCAACATCTTCACCTTCATCATCTGGGCGGCGGCCGAGGTGTGGACCATCGCCCACATCGTGGCCCCCGAGTTCGGCGTCGCAGCCCTGGGTCATGTACCTCGCATTCAGCATCCCGATCGCCATCTACATGTGGCTGGGCGGCTTCCACTCGGTGATCAACTCGAACGTCTTGCAGTTCTTCATGGCGATCATCTTCGTCACGGTCGTCACGATAGGCATCGCCGTCGTCGCGTTCCGCGACCTGCCGAGCGGCGTGACCATGATCGACTACCTCCAGGAGGTGGTGCCGCCGGGCAGCGGCGAGGGCTACAACGGCCTCAGCCTGTTCCCCTTGGGATACCCTTCATCTTCATCTCGATCGTCGCCCTGCTGCCGGGCTGGGTGATCGAGGAGGACTGGTGGCTCAAGGCGCAGTCCGCAAGGAGCACCAAGCCGCGGCGCGTCAAGGGCATCTGGGCCAATGTCTGGTCTACAACATCATCTGGGTGCTGGTGCTCCGAGCCTCGTCGGTCTCGCTCGCGCTCGTGGTGTTCCCGCCGGCAGACCGCGTTCAGATCCGTGCTCGGCGGCGACGCCTACGCCATCATGACCACCTTCCTGAGCCTGAGTTCCCGATCTGGGCGCTCATCATCCTGTTCCCGATGCTGGCCGCCCTCTCCATGTCGACGATGGCGACCTTCACCAACGTGTGCGCCATGAACATCAGCTACGACATCCTGCAGCCGCTCGTGTACCGCAAGCGCGGCTGGAGCGACGCAGAAGATCATGTGCTGGAGCCGCGGCTGGTCGCTCGTCGTGGCGTCATCATGATCGGCGTCGCGTTCCTGATCGACCGCCTGCCCCAGGGTCTCTGGGACGCCTACTACCTCTCCAGCGGCGTGCTGTCCGCCGGCGTGGCGGTGCCAGTGTTCGCGATGTTCTGGAAGCGCGCCAACCTCTCCGGGGCCTTCGCCGGTTCGCTGGTCGGCGGCCTCACGGCCTTCATCGGCTACTTCGTGGAGAAGTACGTGCTCGATTACAACTACTGGCCCAGTGCTCTGGCCGCCACGGCGCTCGGCTACGCGGTCTGGGGCGTCTCGCCGGCGTCGTGACGCTGCATCGTGGTCAGCCTGCTGACCAAGCGCTCCGTCGAAGAGCCAAACTCGACGCGATCTCGGCCGCCCGGTCGACGACCACGCGGAGTTCTTCGCGGGAGTGCGCGAGACGGGCTGATGCGCTGGGGAAGGCGCCAGAGCGGGCGGAGGCCGCGCCGCCTGAGAGCGGCGCGGCCTTGCCCGTGCGCCTTCAGGGACCTTGAAGAAGTCGAGAATGGAGGCCGGAATGGCCAACACCATCGTGGTTGGATACGACGGCTCAGGCACCGCCAAGGAGCGCTGAAGCAGGCGATCGACCTGGCCAAGGACATGCCCGATGCAGAGATCGTGATCACCTGCGGTCACGACCGCACCCCGGGCTGGCTGGGCTACGAACCTCTGTGGAAAGCCGCCATGGAGATGGAGAAACTCTGGGACGAGATGGAGGACAAGATCGCCGCGGACCTCGAAGAGGCGGCCGAAGCGGTGCGAGCGGCCGGAGTGAAGGCCGCGACCGCCTGCAGCCGTGGCAATCCTGCGGCAATCGTCGTCGAGATCGCCCGCGAGACGGGAGCGCAGACTGATCGTCGTGGGCGCCAGGGGGGCGGGTACGGACGAGGAACAAACCACCGTTCCTCGGGTCCACGACCACCGAGCTTGCTGCATACGCGCCCATGTGCCCGTGCTCGTGGTCCCGGCCTGAGCAGTCGCTTGACGGCTTCCGAAGACGAGGCGCTGCTGCAACGGCTCGACGCGGCGGCCGGCGAGGAGCCTGCGGGCTCCTCGCCGGCCGCGCAGTGGCTTCAGCCTCCCGAGATCTGGACGACTGCGTCTTTAGCGAACGCCAACTCCGCCGCCACGCGCATGGCCTTCAGCGCCGACGCCGGTACGATGCAGTCGGTGCAACACATGCCTTGTCGCCCCGCGGCCAGCACGGTGTTCTCCGCCCGCGGATTGATCTCGTTGTACGCGTCGAGCGGCGACTGCTCGTCGAGCAGCGCCGCGAAACGGACTACGTTGTCGCAGTCGGTCTCTAGCTCAATCGTCACGGTACGGCCATCACTCGTCTCCGCCCGCGCATGCGTGCGAAACCCGCAGATTCCGGGCTGGATATCTGCATCTGCTATCATTGCCACGACCTTTCTGAGGTTGTCACAGTGCTAATACCCCAGGGGGTATCAAACGTCAACCTACCGGTGCTCGGCACCCTGTCGGCGGATGACCGGGCGCCGATCTCGGGATCACCCGAAGGAGACGTGCAGTCATCTTGAGGGCCGAGAGACTGTCGGTTGATTCGACCCCGCTGGACGGTGAGATACTTCGCTGGCCGGAACGGTCTCGGCGCTGCATCTTGCCGTAGGGCGGCATCGGAGACTGAAAACCGCGTTCGAGATTCGGAGAGGGGTGAGGCTCGCGCACTGCCGGGCGGCGGCCATGAACCGTGGCGCCGCATCATCATCACTGCCACCACAAAGGGGGAAGTGTGATTCGAAATCAGCATGCAGGCATTCAGCACAACGGAGGCGTTGGCATCAACGTCTTCACCCCGGAGGAGATGCAGGCCATCCACTGGGGCACCGTCGAGGTACTCGAGACGGCGGGGCTCTGGGTGGAGGACGACGAGGCGATCGACCTCTTCGCCGACGGCGGCTGCAAGGTCGATCGTTCCACCAGGAAGGTGAGGATCCCGCAGCACGTCCTCGAGGAGGCCATCAGTTGGGCTCCTTCGACGGTCACGCTGTGTGGCCGGACACCTGACAAGGACGTCGTGCTCGAAGGCCGGCGCGTCACCTACACCAACTTCGCCGAGGGAGTGAAGGCCGTCGATCCGTGGGACGGTAAGCTGCGCCCCACGACGAAGAAAGACGTCGCGGATCTCGCCCGTCTCGTCGATGCTCTGGACGACATCGAGGTCTACACCATCGCGGTGACGGCCACCGACGTGCCACCCGAGGTCGCCGAGGCGCACCTCATCGAAGCGACGCTCAACAACACCACCAAGCCGATCTGCAGCCTGGCGCTCGGCCACCATGGCGCCCGGCTCCATATCGACGCCGCGGCCGCCGTCGTCGGCGGCCACGACAAGCTGGCCGAGCGGCCCATGCTCGAGTTCCTGAGCTGCCCCGTGAGCCCTCTCAAGCTGATGGGTGAGTTCACCGGCTGCATCATCGAAGCGGCGCGCGCTCACCAGATCGCCATGCCGCTGTCCATGGCCATGTCTGGCGGCTCCGCCCCCGTGACCCTGGCCGGCACGATGGTGACCCACAACGCGGAGGTGCTCGGCGGCATCGTGCTCGCCCAGCTCGCCGAGAAGGGCGCCAAGTGCATCTACGGCAGCTCGACCACCGCGTTCGACCTGCAGCGTGCCGCGGCCACCGTGGGCACGCCGGAGCTCGCCCTCATCAGCGCGGCCGTCCCCGCGATGGCCAGGTTCTACGAGCTGCCCAGCTACGTGGCCGGGTTGTAGGCTGACTCAAAGCTCGGTGGCGACGCGCAGACCGCACACGAGAAGACCATCACCGGCCTCATTCCTGCGTTGGGAGGAGCCAACCAGATCTACGGTGCTGGCATGATCGAGTCGGGAGTCACCATCGATTACGGCGTCCTCGTGATGGACAACGAGATCGCGCGCATGGCCAAGTACATCCTCCGTGGCATTCCCACGAACGACGAGACGCTCATGGTCGACGAGATCATCGAGGTAGGGTCCGAGGAGGACTTTCTCTCGCGTATGAGCACGCTCAAGATGATGCGTGCTCACCAGTCCAAGGCTGGGCTCATCGACCGTCGCGTCCGCGAGGAGTGGGAGGCGGACGGCGGCACCGACCTCTACCATCGTTCCAGCGAGAAGGCCAAGGAGCTCGTCGCGGACCACAAGGTCGAGGAGCTGCCGAGCGACGTCGTGGAACAGATCAAGGCAATCGTCGCGAAGAGCGAAAAGGACGCAGGAGTCGCCTGAAAGCCCGGGCGGCCCCGCAACGAACCCCACGACCTGGAGGACAAAGGATCCTATGGCAGACTTTGAGTCTCTCAAGCAGATGATCATCGACGGCAGCGACGCCGCCACGGCCGCCACGCAGGCCTTGGTCGACTCGGGCGCCGGCGCTCGCGAGATCCTCGACAACGCCCTGCTCCCGGGCATGGACGTAGTCGGCGTACAGATGAAGAGCGGCGAGAAGTTCATTCCTGAGGTGCTGCTCAGCGCCCGGACCATGCAGGCCTGCCTTGACCTCATCAAGCCGCATCTCGCGGCCGGTGAGAGCATGAGCCTGGGCACGGTCGTCATCGGTACCGTCGAGGGCGACATGCACGATATCGGCAAGAACCTCGTGTCCATGCTGCTCTCGGGCGCGGGCTTCGAGGTCGTCAACCTCGGCAAGGGTGTCACTCCAGCCGACTTCGTGGCAGCCGTGAAGGAACACAAGGCACAGATCCTGGGCATGAGCGGCCTGCTCACGACCACCATCCCGAAGATGCCCGAGACCATTCAGGCCCTCAAGGACGCCGGCCTGCGTGACAGCGTCAAGGTCATCGTCGGTGGCGCCCCGGTGAGCGTAGAGTGGGCGAACGAGATCGGCGCCGACGCCTACGGAGCCAACGCTTCGTTGGGCGTCGAGAAGTGCAAGGAGCTCCTTTCCTAGGAACAGCCGACCTCAGATGCTATGTCAAGAGGGCGGGGAGCGGCGAGTCGCTCCCCGCCCTCTTTGCACGCTACCCCAAATCGGACCCTTGCCTGTTGACGAACTCGCCACCTTGAGTAGAGTCATCTGACCACGCGCAGGAGCGCGCGGTGCGGACCGCGTAACGAAGGGAGGAGCCCGGAGGGCCAATCGACGAAGGCGTCACCAAGGGAGACCGCAGCAGCAGCAGCCTGTCCCAAGCGTCACGCGGGTGGGACGGAGTCGCGGCACACAACCAGCACGTGCTGGACAGCTAACGCGGGAGCAGCCATGGCAGACAAAAAGCTTGTTGGAAACGCGTACGCGGAGTCCCGCCTGAACACGAACATGCGCCGCGATTTGAGCTGGGTGGGCGCATTTTTCGTGGCGGCGGGCGTCCCCGCGCTCATCCTGTTCTCTATGGGGGCCATCTCGGCCGGCACCGGCGCCGTTGCCGTCCTTGTCTGGACTATCTCGGTGCTCATCGGTTTCGTAGATGCCTTCATCTACGCCGAGATCGCGGGCCTCCACCCAAAGAAGTCAGGCGGTACGGCCGTGCACGGCGCGACCGCCTGGATCCGCTACAGCCAGTTCACGGCGCCCATCTCGCTCTGGTGTAACTGGCTGGCCTGGACGCCCGTCCTCGCCATCGGAGCGGGTCTCGGGGCCGGCTACCTCCTTTCGATCTTCTACGCGCCCGACGCGACGGTGAACACCTGGCAGATCACGCTGGTGAACCTGGACTTCCTCAAGGAGGGCCTGTCCCTGCGCATCAACGCGGTGTTCATCATCGGCGCGCTCATCATTCTCGCGGTGTGGAATATCCAGCACTTCGGCATCCTGCGGACCGCGCGCGTGCAGACCATCCTGACCATCGGGGCGATCACTCCTCTCTTGGTGCTCTCGATCATTCCGATCGTCACCGGCGATGTGATGATGAGCAACTTCTCGCCGTTCGTGCCTACCAACGGCTCGTGGGACATCAACGGGTGGCAGGCGTTCTTCGGCAGCCTCTTCATCGC
Source organism: uncultured Thermoleophilia bacterium (assembly GCA_963762125.1). GTDB lineage: Bacteria > Actinomycetota > Thermoleophilia > UBA2241 > UBA2241 > CAIXSE01. The sequence continues at coordinate 263,316 of CAVXJO010000008.1, read as the reverse complement.
CGCCTGGTCCGCCTACGCGTTCGAGACCGCCGTCTGTTACATGAGCGAATTCAAGAACCCCTCGCGTGACATGGTGAGGGCCATCCTGTGGTCGGGGGCCTTCTGCATCCTGTGCTACGTGCTGGTTCCGTTCGTCTTCCAGGGCGTGCTGGGCACAGAGTTCCTCTCGACGCCCGAGATCGCGTCCGGGCTCTACGTCGCCGATGCTTGGGCGGCGGTGGTCCACGCCGGGTCGTTCATGACCAACGTGATCATCGTCCTTCTGTTCTTCACAGTGATCGTTGCCATCATGACGGCGATGTCCGGCTCGTCGCGCACGCTGTTCCAGGGCGGCGAGGACGGCTGGCTGCCCAAGTACCTCTCGCATCTTAACGAGCACAAGGTGCCGACCTTCGCCATGTGGACGGACCTTTGCTTCAACCTGGTCCTGCTGCTGATGTCGGACTATGTGTTCGTGCTCGCTGTGTCCAACTGTAACTACATGATCTTCAACTTCCTCAATCTCAACGCGGGCTGGATCCATCGCATCGACAACCCCAAGGTCCCGCGTCCCTTCAAGGCCCCGCTGCCGCTGTTTGTCTTGGGCACCTGCTTCGCCTACTTCAACGCGTTCCTTCTCGGCGCCGGCGCCAACTACTGGGGCGCGGGGACGCTGGTCATGGGCTGGATCTCAGCCTTGATAGCGATCCCGTTCTTCCTCTACCGGCACTACGTCGTCGACAAGGGAGAGTTCCCCGCGCACATGTGGGACGACCTCATCCCCGAAGGGGAGACCGAACTAGGCCCGAAGCGCGCAGGTATCAAGCCGTACATCGCCGTCGCCGGCGGTCTGGCGTCTATGATGGTCGGCTACTTCATCTTCTGGGGCTAGGACTCGCAGGGACGAAGCGCAGGGACAGGAACCGGGCCGCGGCGGGGATCGCCCCGCCGCGGCCCGAGAGCCTCCACAGCCCATCCGGTCCGCAGCAGATGGGCTGTGCGATACTAGGCGCCTCATGAAGAACCACGAGGGCATCGGCGACGCACCACCCCTGACGGCGAATGCCCGCTTCTTGGCACGGCTCGAGCCCTTCAGCGGGATGGACCACGAGGCCCTTGAGCATGCCGCGGCGGAGATGTCCGAGCGGCGCATCCCAGCAGGCGAGTCTGTGCTGGTCGAAGGCGCTGAACCCGGCACACAGCTCTACGCCGTGCGAGAAGGAGCCTTGGAGCTGGTGCATAGGGGGCTCGTGGTCGACGTCCTCGCCCGCGGCGACATGTTCGGCCACCCGACGCTGGTGACCGGCGAAGCGCCCCAGTTCACGGTGCGCGCACGCGAGGATACGAGTGTGTTCTGTATCCCGGCCAAGGTGGCCCTGCGGGTCCTCGCTCGGCCCGAGGGAGTGCGCTTCATCGCGCGCACCTTGCGAGATCGGCTCGCCAAGGTCGCGCGGACGATGCATGCCATCCCTGATGTGCGCTTGCGGACGGTCACCTCGCTGCTGCGCAGCGCACCGGTGTTCTGCGAACCCGACACGACGATCACGGACGCCGCAGGGCTGATGGCCCGGGAAGGCATTTCGGCACTGCTCGTCAAGACTCGCGACGGCTTGGGCATCGTCACCGATGTCGATTTGCGCGACAAGGTGGTCGCGGTGCGCGCTTCGGGTGACGCGCCCGTGACCGCGATCATGTCGCAGCCGGTCCGGACTGTCGGCGCCGGCATGCTGGCCCAGGAGGCGAGCGTCCAGATGATGGAGGCCGGCGTCAACCACCTGCCGGTCGTCGACGCCGGCGGAGCAGTCGCCGGCATCCTGTCGGCGAGCAGCCTGATGACGCTCGACACCCTCAGCCCGTTCGCGCTGCGCTCAGCCATTCTGAGTGCTCACACAACGGGCGAGGTGGTCGCAGCCTCGGGAGAGGTGCCCGGACTCTTCGTTGATCTGGTCGATGCGCACCTTGATGCGCCGACGCTCACGAGGATCGTCACGGCGCTGGGCGACGCGATGACGTCACGCCTCCTAGAACTGACCATGGGGCGTCTTGGCCCCCCCCCGGTCGCCTTCTCGTGGCTCGCGCTTGGCAGTACGGCTCGCGGTGAGCTGACCCTTGCCTCCGATCAGGACAACGGCCTCGCCTACGAGGACACCGACGAGGCCGGCGTGGACGACTACTTCTGCGCCCTCGGGCGTGAGGTGAACGAGGCTCTGGGGCGCTGCGGGTTCAGCCCCGATGATCACGGCGTCGTGGTCCACAACAAGGACTGGCGCATGCCGGCCTCGGATTGGCTCCGCATGTTCACCGAGTGCCTCGGGGGCTGGGACACGGACCGGCTGTTCCGGGCCGCGATCGGCTTCGACCTGCGCCACGTGTTCGGCGCCCTCTCCATCGTGCCTCGGCTCACCGACATCGTTCGGCAGGCGCCGCGCCACGCGCGCTTCCTCGGTGGGCTCGCCGAGCTCGGCGCCGAGATACCGTCGCCGCTGGGCTTCCGCCAGCGTCTCAGGGGGCCGGTCGACATCAAGAAGAGTGGCCTTCTGCCGGTGCAGAACCTGGCCCGCTTCTTCGCGTTCGCCAACGGCTTCACGCCGTCGTCGACCGTCGATCGCCTCACGGCGGTGGAGGAGGCCGGGAGGCGGGGAAGGGAGTCGGCGCAAGCATTGCGCGAAGCGTTCCTCAGCATGGGCCACCTGCAACTGCGCCACCACGCCAATGCTATCCGTGCAGGACGACCGCCGGACAACGCTATCGACAGCGCCACATTGCGTCCACTGACAAGGGCCGGTCTTCAGGAGGCGCTGCGTGTGGTCGCCGCGGCACAGCGACGTCAGGCGCAGCGCCCCTCGCTCTGACGTGCGGGCGACGATTCAGACGACAAGTACCGGGATGCCCCCGGCCTCGTGGAGCACTTTGGTCGTCGTCGAGCCGAGAACGGTCCGCTGCTTCTCGCGCGCGCCGGCTCCTTTGGAGCCGACCACGATGAGCTGGGCGCCCGCGTCTTGCGCCACATTGATGATGGCCACATCGGGGCTGTCGGGGGTACAGGCGGTCGCGACTGCCACTCCAGCGGACCTCACGCGCGCCGCAGCCTCCACGAGCTCCGCCTCGATCTTCTTTGCCAGATCGTCCCACATCTCTTCGACGCCGAACTCATAACCGCGAAACCCGATCGCCGGGCCTGGCCGGTCCTGAGCACAGGCAATCACGATCTCGCCGTCCGGCATCACCTTGGCCCATTCGGTAGCCTTGTCGAGAGCTCGTGAAGACTGCTCGGAACCGTCGTACCCGACCACGATCCTGTACGCCATTGCGCGCCCCCTTGTGGCTATGTGGATAATGCGGAGGCTTACCCGCTTCTCGCGAGCGGCAATCCGCGCCGCCGGTGAGAGTCCGGAGCGGCCCCAGCAGAGGCCGTCGCCGGCTGCAGCCTTCTTCAGGCCTTGCGTCGACTGCGGCCGCCATCTTCCTCATCGTCGTCGAGCAGGCCGCGGTCGCGGAGCGTCGCGAGCGCTTCACGGGCCTGCCGGGCCACATCGTTGTGCGGGTCCTCCGCCAGCTCTCGCAGGCCTCCGACTGCCGGACGCCCGATCCTCTCAAGCGCATCGATCACGAGCAGAAGAAACAGGAACCGGGTCTCTTCGTCCGGGTCCCCATACTCGTCGTAGACCTTGACTGCCGCGACGAGCGGGTCCACGGCAGAGCGTCCGAGGCGCACCAGGGCGTTGACACCTTCCTCGAGGAGCCTGACACCGCGGGACGGCAGCATCTTGCGCCGACCGACCGTGTGCGCCTGTGCCCAGCAGGCGGTCTCGTACACGTACTCGACGACGGCCGGGACGTCCTTGCGCAGCGCCGCCAGGGCTGCACGGCTCGATTCGCGATCCTTCTTGTGCAGCGACCAGTGGATCAGGAGCGGAAAGTCACTGTCCCTCCTCATCTGTTCGAAATCAGGCTTGTCGAAGATGCCCATGGTCCGCCGTTCTCGCGCCGCAGGCCGGAGCGCGTCGCTTTTGCCGCAGTGTAGCGCCGTGCCTCGGCCTGCGCCAGGCGCCCGCCAGGCCGGCGCAGCCGGACAAAGGCCATTCCACTTGGGTGCCATGCCTGCCGCCATACTCACTCTTACTTTCGGGCGGGGCCTTTGCGGCGCTATACTGACACGCACGTCCGCGCCACGCCTTCACGTCGCCATACCAGCACTGCCGTAGGCGAGTCAGCGGCACCTCATCCGATCAGGTACGAGGAGGTCCACGTTGTCAGCGGAACTCAAAGACCAACTGCGTGTCGCAGCTGCCGACCACGGCTTTGAATTCTTCGGAGTCGTGAGCGCCGAGAGGCTCGCAGAAGTGCCCTATCCACCCAACCGCTGCCTGGACGTACCCAGTGGGTTCCTGCCCGAGGCGCGAACGGTGATCGTCCTGGGCATGCACATCTGGGACCCGATGCAGAACGCCGTGGTCACCTCGGTGCTGCCGGACGGCGCGATCCCGTTCGACGACGTTCCCGGCTCGCAGTACTACAACATGTACTACGAGATTACGGAGGCGCGTGCGCATCGGTTCGCCGAGACGGTCCGCGAGGCGGGCTTCAGGACGGCGGTCACGCATTTCGTGCATGCGAAAGCCGCAGCTACGCTCGCCGGGCTCGGCTGGATCGGAAAGCAGACGCTCTGCATCACTCCACGACTCGGTCCGCACGTGCGCTGGGTCTGCGTCGTCACCGACGCGGCGCTGCCGCACGATGAACCGTTCACCGAGGATCTCTGCGGCGACTGTGATCTCTGCGTCAAGGCATGTCCGACCCAAGCGATCATTCCCGGTCCATCCCAGGGAGTGGAGCCGGGAAAGAAGGTCGACTTCTGGAAGTGCATCGTCCCACAGGAGATGCTGGCCGAACCAAACAAAGCATGGGAGAAGTGGGCGGGTCACTACTCTCCGCGAGGCAGCCACGAATGTCTCATCTGCCTCGACGCCTGTCCGATCGGCAGGGAAGAGCATGAACGACGCGTGCGCTCGTATGCAGCGAAGCCCTCGCCGTGACCCTGGCACACGGCCAGGATGGAGGCGCCCTCGGCTCCGCTGAATTGACTCCACGCGGCGGCGTCACGTACTATCCAGACACGCGACGTGTGCGCGTGCTTTGTGTAGTTCACTCTCGCTCTTGCATGGCGATACCGACGGCGCTCAGGCGCCGATGACGCTGAACCGATCGACCAGGGGTCAACGATGAGAGATTTGGGAGGTTTTGCGAGCCTACTGTCGTCCTGACCCTTGGGCGTAATCACAGCTGGATCACCGTATCGTCGAGCACGTGCGAGCGTGGCACGGGCCGGGCGCGTTGCCCGGCCTTTTTCGTGCCTCGCGACCCGTGAAGGGACTGGATGATGATTGCGGTGTATATCGTTGTTGGCCTTGTGGTCGGCGTCGCGGTGGGGTACTTCATCCGCCGCAACCTCGCCTCGAGCAAGCTGGCAGGGGCTGAGCGCGAAGCCGAGAAGCTCCTCAAGGACTCACGCCGCGAGGCGGAGACCATCGTCAAGGAAGCACGCCTCGAGGCGAAGGAAGAGGTCCACCGCGTCCGCAGCGAGGTCGAGGGAGAGCTGCGCGACCGGCGCGAGGAGCTGACCAAGGCCGAGCAGCGCATGCTGCAGCGCGAGGAGGTCATCGATGCGCGCGGCGCCGAGCAGGACCGCCGGGAGCAGTCCATCCGCGACCGCGACGCCAACAGCCAGCGCATGTCGGATGACATCAACAACGCGCACGCCGAGGCGATGATCCAGCTCGAGCGTATCTCCGGACTGAGCGCTGCTCAGGCCAAGGAGATGCTGCTCAAGCAGACCGAGGAAGAGGCGCGGCACGAGATGGCCAAGCTGGTACGCCAGATCGACGAGGAGGCACGCAGAGAGGCCGACCGGCGCGCTCGCAACATCCTCTCACTCAGCATCCAGCGCACCGCCGCCAACCACGTCGCCGAGACCACCGTCTCGGTCGTGAACCTGCCCTCCGACGACATGAAGGGCCGCATCATCGGGCGCGAGGGCCGCAACATCCGCACCCTCGAGAACATCACCGGCATCGACTTCATCATCGACGACACGCCTGAGGCTGTGGTGCTCTCCGGCTTCGACGGCGTGCGTCGCGAGACGGCGCGCCTCACGCTCACCAAGCTCATCACCGACGGGCGCATCCACCCGGCGCGCATTGAGGAGACCTACACCGCGGCCAAGGCCGAGGTGGAGGCGGCGATGGAGGAGGCCGGCGAGCAGGCCTGCTTCGACACCAACGTGCACGGCGTGGCGCCCGAGTTGGTCAAGGTCCTCGGGCGCCTCAAGTACCGCACCAGCTACGGTCAGAACGTGCTCAACCACTCCATCGAGGTCGCGCACCTGGCCGGCATCATGGCCGCCGAACTCGGCGCGAACGTCAAGATCGCCAAGCGCGCCGGCCTGCTGCACGACATCGGCAAGGCCATCGACCACGAGGTCGACGGTTCGCACGCGGACATCTCGCAGCAGCTCTGCAAGAAGTACCGCGAGTCGCAGAGCGTGTGCCACGCCATTCAGGCGCACCATCAGGACGTCGAGCCGCAGACCGTGGAGGCCGTGCTCGTACAGGCGGCCGACGCCATCAGCGCCGCACGGCCCGGCGCCCGACGCGAATCGCTCGAGAACTACATCAAGCGGCTCGAGTCGCTGGAGCACATCGCCGAGGCCCACAAGGGTGTCGAGAAGTGCTTCGCCATGCAGGCTGGGCGCGAGGTCCGTGTCATGGTCAAGCCGGGTGAGATCGACGACGACGCCACCTTGCTGCTCGCGCACGAGATCGCGCGCGAGATCGAGGACCAACTGGACTACCCCGGCCAGATCCGCGTGACCGTCATCCGCGAGAGCCGCGCCGTCGACATCGCCAAGTAGCGGGACGGCCCGCGCGCCGTCCCGCGACCGCGAAGAGATCGTCATGACCAGCCGTTACTACCTGCGCTCGTTCGGCTGCCAGATGAACGAGCACGACGCCGAGCGGATGCGCGCGCTGCTCGAGGCCGAAGGCCTGGAGCGCGCTGACGAGCCCGACGACGCCGACGTGCTCGTCTACAACACGTGCACCGTGCGCAAGAGCGCCGACGACCGCCTCGCCGGCCATCTTGGCACGGCGGCGAGGCTGAAGCGCGAGGACCCGGCGCGGGTGGTGCTGGTGACCGGCTGCCTGCCGCAGGCCGAACAAGCCGGCTTCTTCGCGCGCTTTCCGTTCGTGGACGGTGCGCTCGGCCCGCAGAACCTGCACCGGCTCCCGGAACTGCTGCGCTCAGCCGTGGAGCCGGCCGGCGCCGGTCCCGCCGGCTTCTTCGAAGATGGGCCGCAGTTCAGCGGTGGCTTGGCCGCGCGCCGCGAACGCCCGTTCCAGGCGTGGGTGCAGGTGATGAGTGGCTGCACCAACTTCTGCTCCTACTGCATCGTGCCCTACGTCCGCGGGCCGGAGCGCAGCCGCTCCACGGCAGAGCTTGCGGCGGAGGTGGGGTCTCTGGTCGGCGACGGCGTCCGCGAGGTGACATTGCTGGGCCAGAACGTCAACGCATATGGGCGCGACCTGCGTCGTGGAGAGCAGGCGGACGCGCTATCGTTCGCAGGATTGCTGCGGCGCCTGGATGCGATCGACGGCCTGGCGCGCGTCCGTTTCATGACTTCGCACCCGAAGGACCTCGGCGACGACCTCGTGGCCGCCGTTGCCGAGCTCCGCAGCGTGTGCGAGCACGTGCACCTGCCGGCCCAGGCCGGCTCCGACCGCGTGCTCCTGGGGATGCGGCGCGGCTACACGGCCGAGCAGTATCTCGAACGCGTCCGTACCCTCCGCACCGCAGTTCCCGACGTCAGCATCACGACCGACCTCATCGCCGGCTTCCCCGGGGAGACGGAGGGCGACTTCGAGGACACGCTGGCCCTCGTGCGCGAGGCCGCGTTCGACGCGGCGTTCACGTTCGTGTTCTCACCGCGTCGAGGCACGGCTGCCGCCGATCTGCCGGACCAGGTGCCGCCGGAGGTGCGCCGCGAGCGTGTCGAGCGCCTGATCGAGCTCACGCAGCAGCAGGCGCTCGCGTCCCGGCAGGCGTGGGTCGGGCGGCGCGCGGAAGTCCTCGTCGAGGGCCCCAGCCGCGACGGCAAGCGGCACCGCGGCCGCACCCGTCAGAACGTCACCGTCAACGTCTCGGGGGCTGTGGAGCCCGGTGCTATAGTGACGGTGGCTATCACCGCAGCGACCTCCACCACGCTGCGCGGTACGGTATGAGCCGCCGACCAGGAGGTATGGTCATGCAAGGCTGCATCTGTCCTCACCCTCCGCTGCTCATCCCCGAAGTCGGTGGTACGGCGCGTGGCAAGATCGCCGCCACCGTCGCCGCGATGGAGAAGCTGGCTGCATCGATCGGCGACCCCGAGACGATCGTCGTCATCTCGCCGCACGCCGACGATTTCGGCTCCGCTCACGCGGTCAAGACCGCGGAGCGCCTGCACGGCGATTTCGGACGTTTCCGCCGCCCGGGAGCGGCCTTCAGCTATGACAACGACGTTCAGTTCGCCGAGCTCCTGCTCGCCCTCGCTGGAGACAACCGCAAGCTACGCCTTGTGCCGGACGACGGCGACGTACTCGACTGGGGCGTGCTCGTGCCCTTGAGCTTCCTGCGCCCGAACCGCATCGTCAGCCTCTCGGTAGTCGGACCGTACGCCGAACATCGCACCTTGGGCCAGCTCGTCCGGCGCTGCGCGGAGGAGCTGGGCCGCGACACGCTGTTCCTCGCCTCCGGCGATCTCTCGCACGCGCTCATCCACGGTGCGCCGGCCCCCTACGATCCTCGCGGCAAACTGTTCGACGACGAGGTCGTCAGCCTACTCGGTATCGGCGACTTCGCCGGCCTCATGCGCATCGAGCCGGTGCTGCTCGACGGAGCGGCAGAGTGCGGCCTGCGCAGTCTCGTCGCGCTCGGCGGCTTCCTCGGCGACGACGCGACCGTCGAGCCGGAGATCTTCAACTACGAGGGCCCCTACGGTGTCGGCTACCTCGTCGCGCGTTTCGGACCCCGCCCGTTGTCGGCAGACGCCCAGGGATGAGCGACCCTGACGACGGGACTGTGGTGCCGGTCCCCGGTCCGGCCGACTATGCACTCGCTTGCGTCGGCGCCTATGTGAGCGGCGGCCGGGCGCCGGAGCCCCCGGCGGACCCTTTCTACGAGGGCCGCGCGGCCTGCTTCGTGACCCTCAAGAAGCACGGCGATCTGCGCGGCTGCATCGGCACCCTGGAGCCCGCAGAGACGTCTCTCGGCAGAGAGATCGCCCGCAACGCCAGTTCGTCGGCGATGCGCGACCCGCGGTTCCCGCCAGTGACGAGCGACGAGCTCGAAGCGCTCACGTGCTCTGTCGACGTCCTCGGGCCCAGCGAGCCGTGCGCGCTCGGCGACCTCGATCCCCAGGTGTACGGAGTGATCGTCGAGGCTGGGTTCCGGCGCGGCGTCCTGCTGCCGGCGCTCGCCGGCGTGGACACGGTCGAGGCCCAGGTGGACATCGCTCGCCAAAAGGCGGGGATCGCCGCCGACCAGCCGTTCGACGTGCGTCGCTTCCAGGTCATGCGGTACCGACAGGGCGACGCGCCGGCCGTCACCGACGACTCGGCCGGCGCGCCCGCGGATGGCTGACGCACCACCGGTGGTCGCGCTCTTCGGCGCCACCGCTCTCGGCAAGAGCGAGGTGGCGCTCGAGCTCGCCGGCCTGCTCGCGGCCGACATCGTAGTCGCCGACTCGATGCAGGTCTACGCGGGACTGCCGATCGTCACCAACCAGCCGGACGCCGACGCGCGGGCGCGAGCGAGGTACCATCTCGTCGGCTGGGCTTCGCCGCAGGAGGAGTGCAGCGTCGCGGAGTACGCCGCGCTCGCACACGAGAGCGTCGACGGCCTGCTCGAGGCCGGCAGGCGAGTGATCATCGAGGGCGGCTCGGGCCTCTACCTGCGCGCCGCGCTCGGCGACCTCGCCTTCGGCGCCGCCCCCGACAAGGAGCGACGGCGCGCACTCGAGGAGCGCTGGGAGCGCGCCCCGGAGGCGCTGCGGAGCGAATTGGCTCGGCGCGCCCCGGACGCCGCGGCGCGCATCGATCTGCGCAACGCGCGCCGCGTCATCCGCGCCCTAGAGTCACTGGACGATGCGCACTCAGGTGAGGTACAGACCGGAGTGCTCTGGAGCGCCGGCGGCCGTTACGCGCACCGGCTCGTCGCTCTGATGCCGGACGAGGACCGCGCCGCGCTCAGGGAGCGCATCGACCGGCGCGTCGACGAGATGCTCGCCGCCGGCGCGCTCGAGGAGGTCGCCGCGGCACGCGCGGCCGGCCCGTTCTCACGCACGGCCGCGCAGGCCATCGGCGTGCGCGAGCTCTCTGCCGTCCTCGACGGCGCGCTCGGGGAGGTCGAGGCGGCGGCGCGCATGAAGGCGCGCACGCGCTCCCTGGCGCGCCGCCAGCTCACCTGGCTGCGCAAGCTGCCCGACGCGGCCAAGGTGTCTGCGACGGGGCGCACTCCGGCAGCCGTCGCCCGGGACGTCCTCGGTCTCCTGGAGACCGCGCCGTGGTAGGATTCCGTTTCCGGCGCGTCGCACGACGCCGCGCGATGTACGCTCACAGGGGGTCATGACGAGTGCAGCCTCGTTGGCAGGGTCTCGGCAAGGTCCAGTTCTCCAAATGGCAGGGCCTCGGCAATCACTACATCGTCCTCCACGTGGAGGAACTGCCGTTCGAGCTCACGCCCGAGAGGGTCCGGCGGCTCTGCGACCGCAACCTCGGTATCGGCGCGGACGGCATCTTGCTCATCGGCGAGCGTACCGGCGAGGCTCGGTTCCCGCTGCGCATCTTCAACCCGGACGGCAGCGAGGCCGAGATGTGCGGCAATGGCGTACGCATGGTCGCGCGCAAGCTCAAGATGGAAGGCCTCATCGAGGGTGACACCGTCGTCCTCGACACGGGCGCCGGTGAGATCATCCCCAAGCTGGGTGAGGGATTCCAGGTGACCGTCGACATGGGCATCGCCCGCTTCGGCGGCGAGAAGCTCGATGGCTTCGAGGGCGACTGCGTCGAACAGACTCTGAACGCCGCCGGCCGCAGCTTCACGTTCACGTTCGTCGACGTCGGCAACCCGCACGCCATCATCGAATCGCCGTGGCCGCTCGAACTCGTGCCGCTGCACGAGATCGGCCCCGTGATCGAGGAGCACCAGTACTTCCCGCGCAAGACCAACGTCGAGTTCGTGAAGGTCACGGGCGAGCATGATGCCAAAGTCCGCGTGTGGGAGCGCGGCGTGGGGGAGACCCGCGCCTGCGGCACCGGCGCCACCGCCACGGCCGTCGCGCTGGTGCGCACCGGTCAATGCACGAGCCCGGTCACCGTCGAGTTGCCGGGCGGCAAGCTCCTCGTCGACGTCCGCCCCGACTGGCGCGTCTTCATGACCGGGCCCGCCGAGGAGATCTACCATGGCGACCTCTCGCTCGAGTTCCTGGCCCACCTGGAGTAGGGCCACCACCGCCAGGACCCACATCTCCGGAGGACCATGAGGATCGCAGAACGCGTGCGCACGCTTCCGCCGTACCTGTTCGCCGCCATCGAGCGCCAGATCGCCGAACGCAAGGCCGCCGGCGTCGATGTCATCAGCCTCGGCATCGGCGACCCCGACCTGCCCACGCCGCCGCACATCGTCCAGGCGCTCACTGCCGGAGCGAACGACCCGGCCACGCACCAGTACCCGAGCAACCAGGGCGAGCTCGGCTTTCGTGAGGCCGTGGCCGGCTTCTACGCGACGCGCTTCGGCGTGGCGCTCGACCCGGCCGACCAGATCGTCCCGGTGCTCGGCGCCAAAGAGGGCATCGCCCACATCTGCCAGGTGCTGCTCGACCCGGGGGACCTGGCCCTGGCGGCCGATCCCGGCTACCCGGTCTACGTCACCGGTCCCAGGCTGGCCGACGGCATCGCCGTGCATCTCCCCCTCGTGCCCGAGCTGGGCTTCCAGCCCGACCTGGACGCGATCTCATCGGAGGCGCTCGCGCGCGCCAAGCTGCTCTTCGTCGGCTACCCCAACAACCCCACGGGGGCCGTGATCGAGGACGACTTCTTCGCCCGCCTCGTCGCCTTCGCCAGAGCCAACGACATCGTCGTCGTGCACGACAACGCCTACGCCGACATCACGTACGACGGCTATGTGGCCCCGAGCTTCCTGGCGACGCCGGGAGCGGCCGAGGTCGGCGTCGAGATGTTCAGCCTCTCGAAGAGCTACAACATGACCGGCTGGCGCGCCGGCGCCGTGGTCGGTGACAGCGAGGTCGTCGACGCGTACTGGCGCCTCAAGACCAATCTGGACTCCGGCATGTTCGGCGCGGTGCAGCGTGCTGCCGTGGCAGCGCTCGCCGGCCCTCAGGACTGCGTCAAGGAGATGTCTCGCATCTACCAGCGCCGCCGCGATCTTCTCGTGCACGCGCTGCGGGCGGTCGGCATGCACGTCGAGCCGCCCAAGGGGACCATCTACCTGTGGGTACCCGTGCCCGACGGCTACACCTCCGCGAGCTTCACCCAGCAGGTGCTGGAGCAGGCAGACGTCGTGGTCACGCCGGGAGCGGCCTACGGGCCGTCCGGCGAGGGTTACGTGCGCCTTTCACTCACGGTGCCGGATGACCGCCTCGAAGAGGCCGTGCGGCGCATCGAGGAGCGAGTACGACTCTAGGCAGCCGCAACACAGGAGGGCCGGCCGATGGCCGCTGACGCCGGTCTCGAGACCGGCGCGACCACCGTCCGTCCGCGCTCGGTCGTGTTCGCGGTCGTCCCCGGTGGCCACGGCGAGCCCGGCGAGGACGAGCAGCTCAGCGAGATCAAGGAACTGCTCCGCTCCGCGGACATGGATTGGGTAGCCGACGTGATCCAGCACAGAGACTCGCCCAACCCCCGCACCTACTTGGGCAAGGGCAAGATGAGCGAGCTCGTCGAGGCGATCACGGAGAACGCGGCGACCGTGGCCATCTGCGAGGACGACCTTTCGCCGGCCCAGGTCGCGTCTGTCCTCGACGCCGTCGACGCCGATGTGCTCGACCGCACCGAGCTCATCCTCACCGTGTTCAGCAAGCACGCGCACTCACTCGAAGGCACCATGCAGGTGCACCTCGCCCAGCTCGAGTACGAGCTAACGCGGATGCGCGGCAAGGGCCTCGTGATGAGCCGGCTGGGGGCTGGAGTCGACATGCGCGGCCCCGGAGAGACCAAGATGGAAGTCGACCGCCGCGTCGTGCGCAAGCGCATCCAGACGCTGCGCCAGCGCATCGAGCAGATGGCGCGCACGCGCCGCACGCAGCGCGCCAGGCGCCTGCGGACCGGCGTGCCGCTCGTGGCGCTCGCCGGCTACACCAACGCCGGCAAGTCGACGCTGCTGAACGCCCTCACCGACGCTGAGGTCTCGGTCCGCGACCGCCTCTTCGAGACGCTCGATCCGACCTCGCGGACCTTCCGCTATCACGACCGCGACTACGTGGTCACCGATACTGTCGGGTTCATCCGCAAGCTGCCACACCAGCTTGTCGACGCCTTCGCCAGCACGCTCGAGGAGACCACGCTCGCGGACGTCGTCCTGGTGGTCGCCGACGCCAGTCTCGACCCAGCGGAGATCGCCGTGCGCGAGCAGACGGTGGCCGACGTGCTCGACATGATCGGCAGCACCGCCCCGAGGATCGTGGTCTTCAACAAGATCGACCGCCTGGACAACGGCAAGCTGCGCCGGTTGCGCGCCTTGTACCCGGAGGCGGAGTTCATCGCCGCGGGCGCCGACCGGGGACTCGACGAGCTGCGGGCGCGGCTGGCGCGCTTCTTCGACCGCGCGCTGCGGCCCGTGCGCCTGCTGTTCCCCTATGCGGAGGGCGGCGAGATGCACCGCCTGCGCGGCGTCGCCAGCGAGGTCCGTGAGGAGCACACGCCGGAGGGCGTGATCTTCGAGGCCCGGCTGCCCGCAGCCGAGGCCGGGCGCTACGCTCGCTTCCGTCTCGAGCCGGACATCCCGGACGAGATCGACCTCACCGGGGTCGCCGACGACGAACTTGACCTCGGCGAGCCTGAGACCGGCGAGGAGACCGGCGACGATGCCTGACGCCGGCCTGCCCGTGCCCATCAGGCTGTTGACGCCGGCTGCGCGGCTGCCGCAGCGCGCCTACGAGCACGACGCCGCCTACGACCTGTACGCGGCGGAAGAGGCTACGCTCCCGCCGCTCGAACGCGCCGTGGTCGGCACCGGCATCGCCCTGGGGCTGCCGAGTCACCTGGCCGCACTCACGCTGCCGCGCTCCGGACTCGCCGCACGCCACGGCATCTCGATCGTCAACGCCCCGGGACTCATCGATCCGGGATATCGTGGCGAGGTGCGCATCATCCTTCTCAACACCGACAGAGAAGCCCCGTTCCAGGTGGCCGTAGGCGATCGCATCGCCCAACTGCTGTTTCTCCCGCTCACTCAGGTCAGCGTTGTGAAGACCGACGTGCTCGACGACACCCACCGCGGCGAGCGCGGCTTCGGTTCCAGCGGCACGGGGGGGAGGTGACATGCAGGACGCGATCCCTGATCCCCAGGCGGCCAGTGTGGCGGACGACGCCGCGGGGCCCGACGAGAAGCCTACGATTCGCGTAGCAGGCCTGCTCATCCACGAGGGTAGTATCTTGATGGTGGAGCAGGGCAGAGGGGAGGAGCGCTACTGGCTGCTGCCCGGCGGCGGCGTCCAGTTCGGCGAGACGCTCTCCGACGCGTTGCGACGCGAGCTCCAGGAGGAACTCGGGCTGCGCGTCGGCGTCCAGCGCCTGGTGGCGATCGTCGAGTCGATCTCGCCGGAGCCGGACTACGCCAAGCACGTGATCCACTTGATCTTCGAGATCTCCGCGCCGGCGGAGGCGTTGCCCGAGCCCCAGGACGTCAAGGTCCTCAAGGCCCGCTTCCTGAACGAGTTCCAGCTCCAGTCCGCCGACCTGCGCCCGCCGGTCGCCGAGTTCCTCAGCGCCTGTATGAGGGAGATGCCCTCGTCGCCGCAGTATCTCGGGCGACGCTGGTAGCCGTTTCCCTCGTTCTCGGCCCTAAGAACACTTCCAGGCCCGCGTCAGGTCCGCTGAGCACCTCTGAGCAACACGCGATAATCTCCGTTATGTAAAGCTAGGCCTGCGAGCTACCCGCGCGTCCCCTCTCCTGCCGTCTCTCACGGCGACACGATCCCCGTCCCTCCCCGGCGCACCGCGGGACCGGCCTGCGGCGCACCACTTCCTTGCGACGCACCGAGGAGATGGCCCGGCCCGCCTGGCCACGACGCGTCACTCCCGCACAGATCGTTCTGCCGTCGCGACGCGCGTGTTTGTCTGCCGCGACCCTGGCTGCCCGCCTCGACTCGTCCCGTTTCCCCCGACTCCTAAATAGCTGAAAGGGTTCACACTGACACGGGGCTTCTGTACGGCTTCCTGCTACAGACCTCAATGCACGCCGAACGGCCAAGAGCGTGCAAAGGCCCGATGCCCTGTTCAGACGCGTCACTGTGCAGACACGATGGGCCCCGGCGAACGACCAGCCGCGGGCACGAACACCTGTTCGTGTCCGCAAATGGGCGGCAGTCCACGGGGAAGCTGGCTGCCGGTCGGACGCCGGCGCCGACGTAGCACCACGCAGCGGCGGGCCGGCGTCGCGCCGCCCGCCCTACGCGGTCAGTACGTGATCAGACTGAAGACATCGTAGCCCTCGAGCTTCTTGCGGCCCTCGAGGCCGGTGAGCTCGATGATGAAGGCGACGCCGACGACCTTGCCCCCGAGTTTCTCGACCAATTCGATCTTGGCCTTGGCCGTGCCGCCGGTGGCGAGCAGGTCGTCGTGCACGAGCACGTTCTGCCCCGGCTTGATGGAGTCGGCGTGGACCTCGAGCTTGTCGGTACCGTACTCGAGGTCGTACTCGGCTGAGATGGTCTCGTGCGGGAGCTTTCCGGGCTTGCGCGCACAGACGAAGCCGGCGCCGAGGCCGTAGGCCACCGCGGCGCCGAGGATGAACCCACGTGCCTCCGCCCCCATCACCACGTCGATGTGTTTGCCGGTGCCGTACTCGACCAGGCGGTCGACGGACTCGCGCAGAGCTCGCGGCTCCTGCAGCAGCGGCATGATGTCGCGGAACAGGATCCCCTCCTTGGGGAAGTCCGGGATGTCGCGCACATGGGCGGCGAGGTCGAAGCCGGCGTCTGTCATGGGATCTCCTTGTGGGTGGCGACTGCGGCGGCGGGCCGCTCGAGTGGCGGGAACGGCTCCCCTAGCGCGTATCGCCGCCGGTGAGCCGGCGGACGCCGCGAGCGAGCAGGAGTTGGCGGAGCTGGGCGGAGGCCTGAACGATGTCGTCGAGCTGGTCCAGGCCCTCACGGCGCCGCTCGGAGCGGTTGGAGCGCAATGCCGGCAGCAGTACCTGTTCGATGAGCCCGATCTCGCGGTCGACGCCGCTCTTGAGGACGCGGAGGTTCTTGGGGCGCAGGCCCAGCAGGGCCAGCTGCGCCGCGGCCGCCACGATACCGGCGTCGGTCTCCGTGAAGCGCTTGACACCGCTCACCTGGCGGCCGTGGATGAGCTCATAGTCCGCGAGCTCGTCCAGCAGCCCGACATCGGCGCCGGTGAGCTGCAGGACCTCTTCGGCGGTGTACTCGCGCCCCTCCCCCGAGCTCAGCAGGTCCGTCTTGCGCAGCCCTTGCCGCGCCGTTGGGAGTGGGCTCGCGGGGCTCCGCTCGAGCTCGCGGCGGATGACCTTGAGCGGCAGGTACTCGTCGCGCTGCATGCTGAGCACGCGCACGAGTCGGGAGAAGTCGTCCTGAGAGTACAGCCGGTAGCCGGACTTCGTCCGCCTCGGCGTGACCAGTCCCTGCTCCTCGAGGTAGCGCAGCTTGCTGACGCTGATGTCGGGGAACTCCGCGCGCAGGCGCTCCACCACCGTGCCGATGGTGAGCAGGCGCTCGTCGCCGACGTCGAACAACAGTTCCGCAGTATCGGACACGGCGCCCCCCGGCCCCTGTCAGTTCCCCGCCGGGGCGAGGAACGTGAGCTTGTACTTGCCGATCTGGATCTCGTCGCCGTCGCTGAGCACGGTGCGCTCGCCGCGGCGGCGGTTGACGAACGTGCCGTTGAGGCTGCCCTCGTCGGCGATGACCCAAGCGTCTGCTTCGCGCACGATCACGGCGTGGTTGCGCGAGACAGTGACGTCGTCGAGGAAGATCTGCGCGTCGGGGTGGCGGCCGATGGCGACGCGCTCGCCCCTGAGCACGTAGGTCTCGCCCGCCCTGCCGCCTCCGGTGCGGATCACGAGGCAGGCGTCGTCGGCGCAGGCCGCGAACGGCGCCGTCTCGGCGTTGTCCTCGCCGGGGACGTAGCTGAGCGTAGTGGCCGACTCAGGCTGGTCGGCGAGAAGGCTGGCTCCGCAGCGGATGCAGAAGCTGGCGCCCTCTGAGTTGCGGATGCCGCACTCGGGGCAGAACACGCTACTTCTCCGCGTCCTCGTCGTTGCCGGAATCCGCTGGGGGAGCGACCGCGTCGCTGGTCGGCCCTTTGCCGGCCAAGATCTGCGACAATCCAGCCACGTCGTCGGCGGAGATGACCGATTCGCCCTGGGCGTGTTTGCGCTGCAGCCGCATCACCAGCTCGGCACGCAGGATGTCGAGTTCCCCGTGGAGGATGCGCCGCCGGCGCGAGATGTCGCGCTCCTCGGCCTCAAGCTCCGCGATGAGCGCGCGCAGGTCGTCGTCCGAGCGGGACACCAGATCGACGATGTCATCCATGGCGCGACTCCTCTCCGTAGGTCGAGGGCTGAGTGCTGGATGCTACCGGACCCAGCCTCAACGTTCAAGCTCAGGTTGAGGTGGTCCACCCGCCTGTGGATCACCGGCGGCGCCCTGCGTCCCCCGCTCCACGCGCACGACCCCGAGCGAATCGAGACGTTGGAGTGCGTGGAGTGCGTCGTACTCGTCCGCGTCGCCGCCCACGAGGACCCCCTCGACGACGTCACCGACGGTGCGCGCGCCCGGCCCCAGATAGCCGAGGACGCGCACCTCGAGGGGGTCTTCCGTGCCGCCGCCGACGTAGCGCACCACGGCCGGCGCGGGCAGGCGACGCCGCATCCGGTAGGTCTCGTCGAGGCGGCGCATGCCCTCGATGAGCAGCGCCTCGGTCGGCAGATCGACCTCGTCGTCCTCGAGTTCGGCCGACGGATCGAAGTCGAACGACCCGGTCCTGAGGCCGAGGAGCGCATAGAAGGCCTTCTCGGCGGTGAGTTCGCCGCTGCGCGCGCCGACGAGGCGGCCGCCGCGGAACATGAGCACCCCGGCGACGGCGGCTTCTTCGTCGAACAGCACCAAGCGCCCGGTCTTGCCGCCGACGGACGTCATCTCCACGAGGTCCGGCAGCGGCAGTTCTGCCAGGTCGCCCTTCAGACCCATGCCGGGCCTCGCTCGACTCGTGTGGTCATGCGCTCGCGTCGCCTTCCGTGTTTGTGAGAGCTTCGCAGCCGGCGCCGGCCTTCCTGCCCGGGCGCCGGCGCCCCGATCCTGTCCTCTCATGCTTTTTCCCGAACACGACGATACATGGTCCAGCGCCAGGACGGACGCGGGGCACGCAGTGGCGCTGATATATACTTCGGCCACCGCGGGCGTCAACGGGAGGAGCGTGCGTGGCTCGTCGCAAGGGACTCGTCATCAACGATCGTCAGCTGGACCGCTGCGACGACCTGCTGCAGAAGCTCAAGGAGGTCTCCGGGTCCAGCTTCCTCGCGCTCATCAGCACGTCGGGACAGCCCATCACCACGGCCTCCGACGAATATCATCCCGAGACCCTCTCCCTCGCCTCCCTCGCGGCCAGTTCGTTCGCGGCCACGCAGCAGCTCGCCAAGATCCTGGACGAGAACGAGTTCACGCTGCTGTTCCACGAGGGCAAGGCGCTCAACCTGCACGTCTCCCAGGTCACCGACCAGGTGCTGCTCATCGTCACCTTCGGCCGGGAGACACAGGTGGGCAAGGTGCGCCTGTACACGCAGCGCGCCATCGAAGTCCTCCGGCAGATATTCGAGGGTCCGGAGGATGAGAATCAGCCGGCCATGGACGCCGACTTCGAGGCGGCCGCCGGCACTGCCATGGACGACCTCTTCAAGGACATGTGAGACAGCGCTATGCCCCTGATCAACTTCGCTGCACGTGAGATCAACTACAAGATCGTCTACTACGGCTGCGGGCTCTGCGGCAAGACGACCAACCTGCAGTACATCCATCGCAAGATCAACCCGGACGCCCGCGGCAAGCTGGTGAGCATCGCCACGGAGGAGGAGCGCACGCTGTACTTCGACTTCCTGCCGCTCACGCTCGGAACGGTCAAGGGCATGCAGACCCGGTTCCACCTGTACACCGTGCCCGGCCAGAGCTATTACAACGCCAGCCGCAAGCTCGTGCTCCAGGGCGTCGACGGGGTGATCTTCGTCGCCGACTCGCAGATCACGCGCCTGGACGAGAACGTGGAGAGCTACCTCAACCTCTGGGACAACCTGCTGAGCCAGGGTGACGACCTCAGCAAGCTGGGGTTCGTCGTCCAGATGAACAAGCGCGATCTCACCGACGTGTTCTCGGTGGAGGACCTCAACGAGCTGCTCAACCACACCGATTCTCCGGTGACGGAGAGCAGCGCGGTGACGGGCCAAGGTGTGTTCGAGACGCTCAAGGTCGTCTGCAAACAGGTCATCGCCAAGACTGGCTAGCGGAGCCGGCGGCGCGGCGCCTCTCCCCCGCCGGCTCAGGTCCCGACGCGCTTCACCCAATCCAGTGGATCGTAGTGCGATACGAACGTGTCGCGGAACAAGACCTTGCCGCCGGCATCCCTCACCGTCCGCTCGACCTTGACACTGCGTCCGTCGATGCCCTTCTCCCAGCGGATGACGCCCGGGCCGAGGTCGCTGTCGTAGACGACCCTCGGGTCGGACTTGCCGTGAGCCGGCTTATGAAGATCGTAAAAGGCGCCCGTCTTGTAGGTGACCGTGCGCCCGGTCTTGCCCACCAGGGCCACGGTGAGCGCGCCGCCGCCGATCCAGCTGCGGATCATGATGCTCTTGCCGGTGTCATTCCTGAACTTGAAGTCGACGCTGCCCCAAGAGACGGTGGCGTCGCGGCCGATCGGGTAGTGCGAGATGTAGAGCGAGTGGGCCTCGCGTTCCACGACCGGCAGGCCGGCGAAGAAGACGGCGTTGAAGAGTGTGGTCGCATACTGGCAGACGCCGCCGCCGACGCCCTGGCGGAGCACGTTGCCGGCGGTGATCACCGGCGCGTAGTCAAAGCCGCGGTTGGCCGTGCGCGGTCCCATCGCGGCGTTCAGCGAGAACGTCTGCCCCGGCTCGACGACCGTCCCGTCCACCAGTTTGGCGGCGAGGGCTATGTTCTTGGCCCGCGTCGTGTTGCGCGGGTCGAAGTAGGTGACGAACTGGGAGCCCAGAGCGGCCAGGCCCATGCTCTCCACGTCCGCAGTGCTCAGTTTGGGGAACGCCGGCGTGAGCGCCACGAAGATCGTGCGCAGGCCGCCGCCGGTGGCGGCGTCGTCGAGTTCGTCCATGAGCACCGGCATGTCCAGCACCATGCCCGACTTGCTCTCGGTGACGCGGACCGTGCCGTCGCCGTTGACCTCGACGGTGGCGTCCACGGGCGGCGTCTCGGCGAAGGCGAACAGGCGGTGCAACTGCGCCGCCGCGCGATCGTTGTGGAAGGTGAGCGGATAGCGGTCGGCGTCGTCGCCCTTGTTGACCGCCAGCATGTCGGCCATCTGCGCCGGCGTGAGGGCCACCTCCCTGGCGCGGTAGCGCAGCGTGACCGGCCGCGCAAGGTACTGCGCCGCGGCCGACGCCCTGGCCTCGGCGTCGATGGTGCTCACCTCCGGCGTCACGACCCTGGTCGGCACCGGGCCGGCGTAGCCACGCCCGGTGGCCACGGCGCCGAGGATGGCGCGCTCGAGGGCCACAGCGTCCACCTCCTTACCGACCCTCGCCGGCACCACAGCGACGCGCTCGCCCGACAGCTTGAGCCGCGCGTCCTTCGGCGGCACGTCGGCCTCGGCGCGCACGGCCTCGAGGCCCTTCTTGTACGCGGTCGCATCGACGCGCACGACCGGCGAGACCTGCGTCGCCCCGCCGGGGAGCCACACGCTCAGCCCGAGCGGGAGCTCGCGGCGGCCGATCGCCATGACCGCCGCGGCCGTCGCGTCCGCGTCGATGGAGATACCGAGCTGATCGAGGGCCAGCGTCAGGGGCTCGCCGCCGCCAGCGTCCAAGCGCACGGTGGCCACTCGAGGCGTGACCTTGGTGGTGACGGCATCGATCACGGCGGCGTCGCGCAGCCCTCCCATGGGCACTCCGGCGACCGAGACGCCGTCTCCCACGCGCTGCCATGTGACCGCCTGCAGCGCCGCGAGACCTGCCATGGCGAGGACGACGATGAGCAGCGCGGTCGCCGTCCAGACGTGACGGCCATACCAAGAGCCGAGGCGCCGCAGCGGGCCTCGGCGCCTGACGACGGCGGGCTGCCCGGCCCCGGGCGAGAGTGCGTCCATGTGTTCCATTGTACGGCAGCGTTCGCCGCCCGCACCCCGCGTCCTACCCGGCGTTCTCGCGAATGACCTCGCGGACGACCTCGAGGAAGCTCTCCGCGAGGCGCTCGGAGTCCTCGTGGTCGGCGCCCTCGGCGTAGACATGGAACACGGGTTCGTCGGCGTCGGGCAGCAACTGCACCCAGCCCCCGTCGCGGCGCAGCTGGATGCCGTCCACGAGGCCGATCTGGGCGCCACCGCCGGCAGCCTCGCGCTGAAGGTGCTCGGTCGCGGTGCGCATGACGGTCCCCTTGAGCGTCCACGGACACGCCACGGTCTTGTGGACCAGCGTGCTGATGGGGATGTCCGCAAGCTGCTCGCTGAGCGGTCGCGCTTGCGGCGCCAGCAGTTCAAGCAGCTTGCCCAGGCTCATGACTGCGTCGAAGGCCGGCAGGAACCGCGGGAAGATGTAGCCGCCGCCGAGAGAGCCGGCGAACACGACGCCCTTCTCCGTGGATGCCTGCGCCAAGGCCGGCAAAGAAACCTTGGTGCGCCCGACCTCGACCCCGAACGGCTCGGCGAGCGACTCCGCCAGATGTGTGACGGTGAGCGGCAGGACCACCTTGTCGCCGCGTGAGGCCTGCTGCGCGACCAGCTTGACGTAGAGCAACAGAGCCTTCTCGAGCGGCACCTCAGAGCCGGTGTCGTCGACGACGTACAGCCGTTCGGCGCCGGGGCCGATGACCAGCCCGAGATCGGCCTCCATGGTGCGCACGAGGCGCTGCACTTCGTGGATGTTGGCGCCGACCTCCTCGGCGCCCATGCTCACGTGGTGCTGGTCGTTGAAGGCGCGCACCGAGAGCACCTCGGCGCCCAGGTCGCCCAGGATGTGCGGCAGTGTGAGCGACGCCGGCGAGTGCGAGTAGTCGATGACCAGCCGGTAGGCGCGGCTCTTGATGCGCTCGACGTCCCATGACCCCAAGAGGCCGCGCACGTAGGTCTCCATGGCACGGTCGGGGAACTGGATCTCGCCGAACTCGCTGTAGAAGGCGCGCCGGAAGTCCTGGCGGCCGTAGTACTTCTCGATGTCCTTCTGGCGCGCCTCGCTGAGGTTGATGCCGGGGGGCTCGAAGAGCTGGATCTGGATCATCTCCGGGTCCCAGTCGGCGATGCGCACGTGCAAGCCACCCTGGGTGCTCCCGTTCTTGACCTCGAAACGGTTGATGGCGCTGCTGGCCACACGCAGGTCGCGCACCACGACGCCGGTGGAGTTGAGGCCCGAGATGATGGCGCGCTTGATGACCCGCGACGCCGGGTGGGCGTCGCGGCTCGTGGTCACGCGCGCGCCCTTCTGGAGCACGGTGCCGTAGGCCATCGCCATCTTGAGCGCCAGTTCGGCGGTGATGTCGACATTGATCAGCCCGGTGATGCCATCTTTGCCGAACAGCTGCGCGCTGCCACGTGACTCCCAGATGATGCTGCTGTGGATCTGCGCCCCGGCCTCGACCGTCTTGAAGGGATAGATCTTGACATTGGGCGCCACGTAGGCCTGCTCTCCGACCACCGTCTCGTCGCCGATCGCCACGCCTTCGCTGAACGAGGAGCCGGCCTTGAGGTCGCAGTTCCTGCCGATGATGGCGCCCAAGACTTTCGCGGAGGCGCCGACGTAGGTGTTGGCGGCGATCACGCTGTTGCGGATCTCGGCGTGCTCCTTGACGACCACGTTGCTGCCGAGCACCGAGTAGGCCCCGATCGAGGCTGTAGCGTCGACCTTGACGTAGTTGCCGATGAACGCGGGGCCCTTCATGTTCTCGAGCGAGTCCAGGTTGACGCCGTCACCGAGGAAGATGCGGTTGCGCAGTTCGATGCCCGGCAGTTCGGCCTGGACCTTGCCGTCGAGCAGGTCGCGGTTGGCGGCCAGGTACTGCGGCAGGCTGCCGATGTCCTGCCAGTAGCCCTCGGCGACGTAGCCGTAGAGCGGCGCGCCCATCTCGAACAGCTTCGGGAACAGCTCCTGGCTGAAGTCGTACTTGGTGTCGGCGGGGATGTGGTCGAAGACCTCGGGCTCGAGTACATAGATGCCGGTGTTGACGGTGTCGCTGAAGACCTGACCCCACGTGGGCTTCTCGAGGAAGCGCTCGATGCGGCCCTGCTCATTGACGACCACGACGCCGAATTCGAGGGGGTTCTCCACGCGCTTGAGAGCGATCGTGACCATGGCGCCGCGCTTCTTGTGGAACGCGACGATGTCCTGGAGATCGAAGTCGGTGAGTGCATCGCCGCTGATCACGATGCAGGTGTCGTCGCGCAGTTCCTCTTCGGCGAGCTTGACGCTTCCCGCCGTGCCGGCGGGCGACTGCTCGACCGAGTACTGCATGCGCACGCCGAGCGCGGAGCCGTCACCGAAATAGTCGCGGATGACCTTCGGGAGGAACATGAGCGTGACCACGGTCTCGTCGATGCCGTGCCGCTTGAGCAGTTCCACGATGTGCTCCATGCAGGGCTTGCCGCAGAGCGGCACCATGGGCTTGGGCTGGTTGCTCGTGAGCGGACGCAGGCGGGTGCCCTCGCCGCCGGCCATGACCACTGCGCGCACGCCTCACCTCAGCTTCTCCGAGAGGGAACCTATGTTCCTAGCGTACCAGATGGGCGCGGGGTGCCCGGCGTCGGACAGGCGCCAGGGGCCCGCGATCCGCAGACTCAGGCGCGGGCATGGCCTCCGCGGACTCCGCGCACGTACACCAGCACCCTGTACGCGTACCAGAGGCCGCTGGCGATGTAGAGCGTCGCGCCGACGGCAAAGAACGCCCAGCCGAGGAGTCTGATGTCGACGATGAACCACTGCAGCGCGCAGATGAGGATGAAGTTGGACGCCTTGCCCCAGCGTGTGATCTCCGGGCCCTTCGTCGTGTACACCCGTGTCGGGATCGCGAGCAGCAGGATGAGACCGTCGCGGACGAGCAGGGGTACGACGGCCAGCCACGGCAGCGTCCCGAAATACCAGAGCATAGCTCCGATCGTGAAGAAGAAGGCGCGGTCGACGATCGGGTCCACCCAGCGCCCGAACTCGCTCTGCACGTGGTAGGTGCGAGCGATGTACCCGTCGGCGACGTCGCTGAGCGCGGCGAACAGGACGACGATCGCCGTCGTCCAGCTCGCGCCCGGTGCGTCGAGACTGTAGAGGTAGACGATCACCGGCAGGGCGCACAGCCGCAAGACCGTGAGCGCGTTGGGCACGTAGCGGATGGCTCCGGTCGCAGGCGGCTCTTGCATCGTCTGAGCATAACAGGGGGTCGCCCGCATCCGCCGCTCCCCCGCCGCCTGAGGCCAAGCGCCCGTGTGCTAAAATGGCCGCTGTACGGTCGGCGTGTGGCGCAGCCTGGTTAGCGCACTAGTCTGGGGGACTAGGGGTCGCCAGTTCAAATCTGGCCACGCCGACCATTCCTTTTGCCCTGCAAGCGGTCACCCTTCTCACTTCGGCCGTCGGCGCTTGAGTCGACGCCGCTGACGCCCGAGGAGAGCGATTCACACCATCGATGGCGACGCCACGGCTCCTGCATCGCCTGAGACGCAGCGGCGGCCCGGCGGCACTCTCCGGTCCCCCAAGAGCCGACCAAGGCGACCCCCGGCCTGCGTGCGGCGCCAGAAACGCTCAGCCGGCCGGTTGCGTCAAGATCTGAACTGGATGAGCAACAACCCGCCGAGGACGAGGCAGAGCCCCGCCACTGCCCATCCCGCGCCGGAATATGGTGGATCAGCCTGCCAATGGGCGCTGTAGACGGCGTAGTGACCGGCGACAGCGACGATGAAGCCGACGCCGACCATGAGCCAGCCGACCTTCCTCACAAGTCCCTCCACGCGTCGCCGGTCAGCGTCCACGGTACCTCCCACGTGCAGCAGTGCTGTGAAGCGGCGGTGAAGGATTGCTAAGGGGCGGCATGAGCGGGCCCGCACGGCCGGGAAACCCGCCCCGCGAGCGACCTTGACCCTGTCGCTCAGCGCACCCAGCGGACCAGGACCGGTGGAAGCGACGGGAGCAAAGGTGCGCGGTGAGAACGAGAGAGGCAGCCGGCGGAAGGGGGCAGAACAAGGGGACCTGCGCCCCTCCTAGCGCCTTCCGACGACTGCCAACTACCCCCTATTGTCGGCGCGCCGCGCGCTTCCCTTTAGTCCCCGGATGCGGAGATGCGCGCAAGATCTGCACCAGGTGTTGTCGCCGCAGTGAACGGGTGCGACGCGAGAAGCGTCTTCCCCTGAATTCGACTCTTACGTGCGCCGCTCGACCAGGAGCCCGTACGGCCGATCCGCTGTGGCCCTCGACCCGGGCGCCTACGGGAAGAGGCATCTGGGCGACCGATGGAGGCTGCACCAGATCATCCGAAGGGCGCGGCAGCCTGCCGAAGCGGGCTCCGTGTACATCTTCGGCGGCTGGGGCAGGATGAGCGGGAAGCGCACCCACACACCGGAGAAGCCTTGTCCTCGAACAGCACCGCCGCGCGCGTCCTGTTGATTCTCTATGCGGTCGGCAGCCTCGCCATCGTGGTGCCGCTGCTCTTGGACTCCCCCGGCGCGGGAGAGCTCGCCGGCACCACCTCGGGGAAGATCCTCGCGGCGGCGATCTTCGCCCTTGGCTACGGCGCCGCCATGGCCGCGCGCGACCCACGGCGGCACCGCCTGGTAATCCAGGTGCTGATCGCGTTCACGGCGCTGGCCACGCTGGCGATCCTCACGCGCGTCCTCTTCCACGACGAGCCCTACCGAGTGGATCCGGCGTGGGTGGTGCTGCCGTTCGCGGCGGCGGCGCCCGTATTGCTCGCCGTGTTCTACCCGCGCGCTCCGCGTGGGTGATGCTGGCCGCGTCAACGCGGAAGCGGAGACTGGAAGGCCCGCCCCTCTCCTGAGCGCCTGGAGACGCTTGCGGGCTTGCGATCGACCGCTCGCTGCACCCCTACCGGCTGGAGCAGTGAGGACGAGCGAGCACGCCCGCTGGAAGCTGGGCAGAGGCGCGGGCGCGAGGCGGCGCGATCCACCACGACCGACCCGTCGGGCCGCAGGCTACCGCGCAGGCGCACTGGGCTCCGTACGCACAACGGCCGGCCCTCGGGCCGGCCTTCGTACATCCCGCTGCGGGAGCCTGCTCTGATCAGAAGCCGACCGCGGCCGTCTCCCGGGCGCCGTGGCCATTGCCACCGTTGCCGTTGCTGCCGTTAACATTGCCGCCGTTGCCGTTTCCCGGCGCCTTCAGCGCGTCGGCGATGTCCTCGGGCACCGGCAGGTGCCGCAGGAGGATGCCGTAGAGTTTGTCCGCGAGCGCCGGCGAGCCATCGAGAACGCCGGCGACCTGCCGTAAGCGATATTCGAGGAAGAAGTCCGGCTCCACACGGAGGGCCTCCGCGATCACGGCCATCACCGGGTCGGCCGGGACCGGCCTGGTGCCTTTGGTCAGGTGGTTGAGATAGCCGGCGGAGAGCTTCGTCTTGTACGCCAGCTGGCGATAGCTGAGCTGGCGCTCGTCCATAAGGGTCTTCAGTGCGATCGGGAACCTGTCCTGAGAGAACCGGTTCTTGCTGATCGGCGTTGTGTACATCGCTCCCATGGCACTACCGTGTATCGCCCTGAAGCGCCGGATACTTGAGAGGCAACAGCGGCTCCGTTGTCAGCGCGGGCAACGCTTTGGAAGCGGCGCGCGCAGGCGGACGCCACGGCGCAGCTGTACGTCAGCCCGAGATGTGTCCGGCGTCGGCCCGTTCCCGGATCGGTGTCAGCAGCGGATGTCACCGCCGCGAGCGCCCCCGTCGAGGAGCCCGCGGCAGGCGCACGGTGAGGCGTTCACGCCTCCGCGAGCAGCTCGCGCAGGGCTGCGGCGAGGTCCGCGACGGGCACGTCGCGCCGCTCGCCGCCATCACGCTTCTTGAGCTCCACGAAGCCCTCGCCGGCGCGCTTGCCGACCACGACCTGCGCCGGACAGCCGAGCAGGTCGGCATCCTTGAACTTGACACCCGGGCTCATGTCGCGGTCGTCGTAGACGACCTCAAAGCCATCCGCGCCAAGCTGCGAGTAGAGGTCGTCGGCGAGGCCGCGCTGGGTATCGTCGGAGGCACGCACGAGGGTGAGCTGCACCTGGAACGGCGCGATGCTCGCCGGCCAGCAGATGCCGTGGTCGTCGTGGTGCTGCTCCACCGCGGCGGCGGCGATCCGCGCGAGACCGATGCCGTAGCTGCCCATGACGATGGGACGCTCCTTGCCGTCCTCATCCAGGAACGTCGCCCCCATGGGCAGGGAGTACTGGAGCCCGAGCTGGAAGATGTTGCCCACCTCGATGACGCGGGCGCCCTCGAGCTCGCCTGGGCACTGCGCACAGGCATCGCCGACCTGCGCCTCCCGCAGATCGGCGAAGACCGCCTGAGGCACCATCTCCATGGAGATGCCGGTGCGGTGATGGTCCGCCTCGTTGGCGCCGGCCACGTAGTAGCCCCGGCGCAGCTCTTCGTCGGCGTACACAGGCAGGTCCGTCGGCACCGGGCCGATGTATCCGGGCTCGGTGCCGTGGGCGGCCACGACCTCGTCGGCGGTCGCGAGACGGAAGTCCGCGCCCAGCGCCCTGCGCAGCTTGAGCTCGCTCAGCTCGCGATCGCCGCGCAGGAGCACCATCACCTGACGCTCGGCGGCAGGCTCGTCCGCGGTCGCCACGGCAGCCTCGTCGGTGGTCTCCCGAGCGTCGCCTTCGGCCGTCACGATCAACGCCTTGATGAACGCCCGGGGAGGGAGCGCGAGGAAATCGGCGACCTGGGCGATCGTCTTTGCCCCGAACGTCGGCACGACTGCATCGAGGGTGAGCGCCATAGGCGCGGCGTCGCCGAGTACCGACTCGGCGGACTCGTCCACCGCAGTCTGGATCTCGCTGTGCGGTGGCTCGGGGTCGGCGCCGGCGACGGCCGTCTCCACATTGGCGGCGTAGCCACACTGGCGGCAGAAGACGATCTCGTCCTCGCCGGCGTCGGCGTAGGCCATGTACTCGTGGCTGATGGCGCCGCCCATCATGCCCGAGTCGCCCTCGACCATCATGAAGTCGAGGCCGCAGCGCGCGTAGATGCGCTCGTAGGCGCCGATGTGCAGCCGGTAGCTCTCCTGCAGAGCCTCGTCGCTGACGTCGAGGCTGTACGCGTCCTTCATGATGAACTCGCGCGTGCGCAGGATGCCGCTCTTGGGTCGCGCCTCGTCCCGCTCCTTGGTCTGGAAGTGGTACCACATCTGCGGCAGTTGCTTGTAGCTGTGGACCTCGCGCGCGGCCAGCCAGGTGACGACCTCTTCGTGGGTCATCGCCAGCGCCATGTCGGCGCCTTTGCGATCCTTGAGGCGGAACATCTCGCCGCCGATGGCGTCCCAGCGGCCACTCTCCTGCCAGATGTCCGCCGGCTGCAGCACCGGCATGAGCATCTCCTGGCAGCCGATAGCGTCCATCTCCTCACGGATGATCTGCTCGATCTTCTGCATGACGCGCCAGCCGGCCGGCAGGTACACGTAGATGCCGGCCGCGAGCTGGCGCACGAGGCCGGCGCGGACCATGAGCTTATGGCTCACGGCCTCCGCGCCGGCCGGATCCTCTTTGACGGTGGGCAGGAGCAGCTGGCTAACGCGCATGGGCACTCCGTTCGTGACGGCCTGATTCAGGCCGGAAATGATATCACTCCGGGCGGGTCGGCCCCTGTCTTGAGCCGCGCCTTGGAGGTCCATATACTCCTTGCAGGAGGTCGCAGCCCAAGCTGCGACAAGGCAAAGGCGAGGGGCCGCACACTGGTGACTGTTCGAGATGTGGTGCTGCGCGGATATTCCCGGTCTCGGCGCCGTGGTGCGACTGCGTCACCGGCGCTCGCGCAGCGGTCTCTCCTGCTGCGAACGCTCGCGGTCGTCATGAACCGCACGGGCGCCTGTTGATGAAGCGTTCCGTGGTCACCGGCGGCGCCGGCTTCCTTGGGTCTCACCTGTGCGAGCGCCTGCTCGCCGAGGGCCACGAGGTCGTTTGTCTCGACAACCTCGATACAGGCTCGCTGCAGAACATCGAGCACATCCGCGACGACGCCTTCGACTTCCGCAACGTCGACGTGACCGACGAGGTCGACGTCGAGGGGCGCGTAGACTACGTCTTCCACCTCGCCAGCCCCGCGTCCCCCATCGACTATCTGCGGCTGCCACTGCACACGCTCAAGGTGGGTTCGTACGGGACGCATCACGCCCTCGGTCTGGCGAAGTTCAAGCGCGCACGGCTCCTCCTCGCCTCGACCTCTGAGGTCTACGGCGACCCGCTGGTGCATCCCCAGCCGGAGACCTACTGGGGCAACGTCAATCCGCTCGGGCCGCGGGGCGTCTACGACGAGGCAAAGCGCTACGCAGAGGCTCTCGCCATGGCCTATCATCGGCAGCAGGGGGTCGACACGGCCATCGCCCGGATCTTCAACACCTACGGTCCGCGCATGCGCCCCAACGATGGCCGGGCCGTCCCCACCTTCATGCGCCAGGCCATCCTGGGCATGCCCATCACCGTGTTCGGCAGCGGCGAACAGACGCGCTCGTTCTGCTACGTCGACGACCTCATCGAGGGCCTCTTCCGCCTCGCGGTGAGCGGCGAGCACACGCCGGTCAATCTGGGCAACCCCGCGGAGCTCTCTTTGTCCGCTCTGGCTCAGGCGATCGTCGCGGTCGTCGGCTCCCCGAGCCCGATCATCTTCCAGCCGCTCCCCATCGACGACCCCAAGGTGCGTTGCCCCGACATCGCCAAGGCCATCCACCTGCTCGATTGGCGTCCCGTCGTGGACCTGGATGAGGGCTTGCGCCGCGTGCTCGACTACGAGCTGAGCACGGAGAGCCACTCGATGACGGGACTCTCAGGCGACGCGGCCGGGCAGCTGCTGGACGCCGACCGAGAGGACCGGACCAGACCTCTCTGACCGCGAGCTAAAGACTCCGGACCGTGCGCGCTCTGCTCTCGCACACGCCGCCCCAGACGATGCGGTAGACGAGGGTCCGCGAGGCCTGCCTGATCGTGCGTGAATAGGCGCCCGTCACGGGGTCGGTCTTCACCTTCGCGACGGTCTTCCACGCGGACTTCCTCGGCGCGCGAGCTTGGAGCGTCAGCCTCTGGGGCCCGTCGCCGCCCGTCTGCTTGTACGTCAGGACGCCCGTCACGGGGATGGACACTCCGGGCCTGGCACCAGCCGGCATCGTGAGGCTCAGCCGGTTGCCGCCGGCGAAGGCGTACCAGCCCGGCTTGGGCCGGCCGTCGGCGGTACGCAGGCCCATGTACACGCCGGTGCTCACGGGCTGGCCGGCGGCGGGCGGCATGTCGTCGACGA
Organism: uncultured Thermoleophilia bacterium; assembly: GCA_963762125.1. Taxonomy (GTDB): domain Bacteria; phylum Actinomycetota; class Thermoleophilia; order UBA2241; family UBA2241; genus CAIXSE01. The sequence continues at coordinate 232,391 of CAVXJO010000008.1, read as the reverse complement.
GGAACCAGAGAAGCACCTTGACCTGCTTGTACCGCGAAGCCACGTACGAGTAGGCCTGACGCAGGTAGCGGGCCTGATCGGCGGGCGACACGGTGATGCCGAACCACTGGCAGTACTGGGTGTTGTACCCGTACTCCGTGAGGTAGAACGGCTTCTTCGGGAACAGCTTCGTGAGCTGGTTCAGATTGCCAAGCGTGACGCAGCGCGTCGGGTAGTTGGGCAGCTGGCCCGGCCGGACACTCCTGGAACCGCCGGGCGTGTACGGATGGTGAGCATAGGCGTCGTACCAGCTGCCGCCGACGTGAGCCTTGAAGTACCGCGCGAAGTACTGCGGCGAGCTGCCGTGCACGTTGTTCGAGCCGCGCGGACCGGTGCTGCCTGCGATCACCACGGTGTTCGCGGCGCCCTCCCGGGCGCCTGCCGTGAACGCCTTGAGCATGCCGCAATAGACCCGAGGACCGACGGCGACGCCGTGGGCGATCTGGGGGTAGATACCGCTGCCGAGGTTCGGCTCGTTCCAGACCTCGAAGTGTCGCACGCGCCCGGCGAAGTGGCTGGCGAGGAACTTCCCGAAGTCCCCGAAGGCATGACGCACCACCGGATCGCCGATGCGCATGGCGTACTTGTCGTCGAAGCCGTCCACCCAATACCGGCTGTCGCTGGCCCACTCGGGCACGTCCCGCCCGGTCAGGATGATGGTGACGTTCTGCGCGCGCAGCGAGTCGACGATGGTGTCGAGCTCATGGACGTAGGCGTCGTCGTACCCGTCGCCATCGAGATCCCCTGCGCCGGTCGTGTCCGGCGCTGTGGGCTCGAGCAGGTCCCAGTGCACGATGAGCCGGGTCCACCGCGCGCCGAGCCCCGACGGTCCCATGGCCCCGGTCATCGAGGCGACTGCGGCGAGGTCGACGCCGTATGAGGCCTCGAGGCGGTAGTCGATGACGCCTCTGGCGCACGCGGCCTGAGCTTCGGGCGTCGTGCCCGGTAGCGGCGCGAACACACCGAAGGCGAGACCAACGACTACGATGCTCACGCCCAAGGCGATGCGGGCGAACCGCCCCGGGGTCCCACGCCGCCGCGCAAGTGGTCCCTGGCTCCTGGTGATCGTGGACGTCGACATCTTCCGGCCCCTTCGCCTGTCGGTCGGCAAGTATAGCGGACCCCCGCAGGCGCCGCACTTGGCCACCGGGGAGAGGGGTCGCGCCTGCGGAAGATCCCGGCACCGCGCCCTGGACCCACGTCTGGACCGTCGACCACCTCACCGTGGGCTCTCGCGGTCAGCGGCGAGCACGCGCCAGTCAATCTGGGTGACCCTGCGGAGCTCTCTGTTCGCTCTGGCGCAGGCCAGCGCCGCGAGCTCGTCCGTGAGCTGGGCACGGAGAGCGCTCGATGAGGGACTCAACGGCGGCGGGCTGGAAGACGAGCTGCACCCGGGACGGGACGGTCAGGCCCGGTCTCTCTGAGCACCGCCCAAGTGGCTCCGTGCAGCATAGACGGCAAGGTCTGAGATAATCGGCTGCATGACGCCACACTGCCGTGCCGGCAGTCAGCAGCAAGAGGAGGGACGCATCGCGACCGTCGACGTCATCGTTGTAGCCTATCGCTCGGCGCCGCACATAGGATTGTGCCTCGACTCGATCGCTTGCTCGCCGCAGGTGGAACAGGTCATCGTCGTCGACAACGCCTCGGGCGACGGATCGGTCGAAGTGGCGCGCAAAGCAGGGGCTCGCGTGGTGATCGAGAACAGCCGCAACGCCGGATTCGCACGCGCGGTCAATCAGGGGCTGTATTGGGCAACGGCCGATCTCGTGCTTCTGCTCAATCCGGACGCTGTACTTGACGCTTCGTCTCTAGCGAGCCTGTGTCACACGATGGAGCACTTCGCCGGGGCGGCGATTGTGGCACCACTGCTGCGCGACGACCGCGGTGCGGTGCAGGCCGGCGCCGGCTCTGTCTCGACAGCATCCCGTCGTGTGGGACTCTGCCTGCCGCTGGCCGGCAGGCTTCCCGCCTTTCGACCGCAGTACAGACTCCCGACTGACCCGCGACTGAGGTCGGCGGTCGTCGAGGCGGGCTATGTCTTCGGGGCGGCAATGCTGCTCGACCACCGATTCATCGCGCTGAAGGGCGGGTTAGACGAGAGGTACTTCCTCTTCGCCGAGGATGAAGATGTGTGTCGGCAAGCGCATGCGGCAGGGCGGCGTGTATTGTTGGACGGTCGCGCACTGGCTCGGCACGTTGGCGGAGCGAGTTCGAGCGACGAACCCGCGATCGAGGCCCAGCGGCTTGTCTCGACGTGGCGCTTGCTTGGGAAGTGGGACGGCCCGCGCGCCGCCGTGGCCTATCACCACGGGATCATGGGCGCCTTCCGACTTCGGACCACCGGGTCGGCGTGGAACACCGCGAAGCGCGCGTCGATCAATCGCACAGCTCGCCTGTTCGACGCCGCTGTCAGAACCGGGGTGGATCCGCTGGTGGGTCTGGAGGACTGCGCCGCTACTCTCGCGCCACACCCTACCGACGCCACGTGAGCGGGCGGGACTCTCCCCCTCGCGTCCTGGCCTTCGCCGACGTCCGCGGCAGCCTCGTCGCGGCCTGTCGGGTCGCGGCACCGCTCCAGGCCCTACTCGACGCAGGTCGCATCTCGGGATTCACAATCGCCGACGCCACATTGCGCCATGCGCCCCGCTCAGAGATGTTCGATGTCGTATGGCTCCAGCGTGCCGCGAACGCGTGGTTGGCGCGTGCCCTCGCCGAGAGGCTGGAGGGGGGCTTCCTTCTGGACATGGACGACCATCTCCTATGCCGTCCAGCCTATCTGGACGACGTGGACATGCCTGACCCTGAGGCGCTGAAGGCCGCGCTCGCGAGCTGCGCGGTGCTGACCACCCCGTCCCAGGGGCTCCGTGCGTTGATCGAGCAACGCTCCGGACTGGCGCTCGGCGGACGCGCCTTTGTGTGCCCGAACGCCGTGCCCTTCGGACGCCGCCCCATCCGTCCGGCGCAACGCCCCGCCGCAGTGCTTCTTACACAGGGGCATCGGCTCGCGCTTGCGGCGTCCCGCGAGGAGGTTCTCGCTGCGATCGCGGAGGCGGCGGCCCGCCACCGCCTGCCTCTTTGGATTCTCGGCGGTGCCGCGCCTGCCGTGCGGTCGGCAGCCGCGGCGGCGGGCGCGCAGCTCCAAGAATTGGGCTCGAGGCGCTGGGCTGAGTATCACGCCGCCCTCGCCGGTCCTCCGTCGCTACTCGGAGTCGCCCCCCTCGAGACACACGGCGACGCCGCAACCGTGGAGTTCACGTCGGGCAAGTCCGACATCAAGATGGTCGAGTTCGGCGGCTTCGCCCACTCCGCCGTCTACAGCGCCGCGGCGCCCTACGCGAACAGCGACCTCACGTGTGGTCGTCTGGTCGCCAATCGCCATGAGGACTGGTCCGCCGCCGTCGACGAGCTCATGCGCGGCGAATGGCGCGCGGCAGCCGACGAGGCGCTTGCTGTGCGTGCGCGGCGCGAGATGGCGCGGGTGGCTGAAGCGCAGTGGTGGCCGGCCGTGCAGGCGGCGCGGCTTCAGCGGCCGGTTGAGGTCGGCAGGCTCTTTGGAGAGCTGGACCGGCTGGGCGCAGCAGCACGTGATCGCGTGGCGCGCATCCGCTGGCGCCTGCACCGCGCCCGCTGAGCCGCCGCGCCGCACGCCCCGAGGCACATGCCTACGCCTCGGCAGAGGCGTCAAGCGCGAGCGCCTCTTCGCCAAACGTGAAGCGAGAGTCAGGAGTGATGATGAACGGCGTCTTCTCCGCCTTCACCACGGTGAACCACGCCGCTTCCTTCCAGTAGTCGTAGATGACGAGTCCCGGCCCATCCGATATCGCGAGGTCTACTGAATGCCGACCGTCCGCGAACAGGTTGGGCACGGTCCAGCGCATGTGGACACGCTCCCCCCTCTTGAGCCCGCCGCATCGGTACTTCTTCAAGCGTGAGTTCGTGCCGAGAATGGCCGTGCCGCTGGAGTTGCTGACGAGGAATCCGTAGACGGCCTCCGCTACGTCCTCTTTGGCGACCGCCTCGAGTTGGATCACCACATCGTCAGACTCGTTGCACACCGCGGGCACACGAACGGAGTCGAACCGGACCTGGCCCTCGCCCCAACGGCTCTCCGGCGGCTGGTCGGCGCGGGTCTCTGGCTGCTCGTGGGGAGAGGGATTGAAGAGCCTCGTGTACTGCTCGGCCACCTCGTCCGCGTCCCCTGAGGCGACAATGCGACTGTCGTCGATGAGGATCGCGCGATCGCAGAACTCCCTCACTGCATCCATGCTGTGCGTGACGAACACGATGGTGGTACCGCTGCTCTTGAGCATGCGGAAATGCTCGAAGCATTTCCGCTGAAAAGAGGCGTCACCGACGGCAAGCACTTCGTCGACCAGCAATATGTCTCCTCTGGCGCGGGTGGCCAATGAGAACGCGATGCGCACCTGCATGCCGGACGAGTAGTTCTTGAGCTTCTGGTCCATGTAGCCCTCGAGCTCCGCGAAGGCGACCACATCGTCGTAGATCTCATCGACTTCTCTGCGCGAGAACCCCATCAGGGCTCCGTTCAAGTACACATTCTCCCGGCCAGTGAGCTCTGCGTTGAAGCCGACCCCGAGCTCGATGAAGGGCACCAGCCGGCCATCCACATCGACGCTCCCGGCGGTGGGACGATAGATCCCGGCGAGGATCTTGAGCAGGGTGCTCTTGCCCGACCCGTTGCGCCCGACCACCCCGAAGAACTCGCCCTTGGCAATCTCGAAGTCGATGTCCTTCAGGGCGTGCTGGGTCTCCATCTCGCGGCGCTCGCGAAACAGGTTCACCACGTAGCTCTTCACCGTGTTACGCCGCAGATGAGGGAGGAGGAAGTCCTTTGAAACCCCGTGCACTCTGACGGCCGGGTCAGGCATCACGCGACCTCCGCGAACGCCGGCGACTGTCGCCGGAAGAACCACACCGAAGCCGCCGACATGATGATCGTGATGCCAATCGGGATGGCGCGCGCCCACGGAGTCCCGAACAGCTGCGTCATCGTCTCGGTCTGATCGGTGATGAGGCAGTATCTCGCGTCCTGGATGATCTGGGCCATCGGGTTGAGCAACAGGAGGCGCGCGAAGGTCACCGGGATCATGCTCAGCGGATACAGGATCGGCGTCGCGTAGAATGCCGCCTGAAGGACGACCTCCCAGATATAGCTCATGTCGCGGAAGCGCACGAACAACGCACCGAGGAAGAACGCCAGGGACAGAGAGAACGCTACGAGCTCCACGAAGAGAAACGGCAACCAAAAGACGCTCATGCGCAAGGGAACCTGTTTGAGCACCATGAACAGGGCGATCACCAGCATGGCCAGGCCGAAGCTGATGAGTGCGGAAACGCCGACGGAAAGAACGACCACGTACCGAGGGAAGCTGATCTTGCGAAGCAGGTCGGCACGGGCCACGAGAGACCCAAGTCCCTGGCTGGTGGCCTCCGCGAAGAATCCCCAGATGACGATGCCGAAGAGTAGATAGATCGCGTAGTAGGGAATCCCGGCCCCGAACTTCAGGAGCTCCACGAACACCAGATACAGGGTGCTGAACAGAGCGAGCGGCCGCAGCAGCGTCCAGAGATACCCGAGAAATGAGGCTTGGTAGCGCAGCTTGAAGTCGGTGACCACCATCGCCGGCAAAAGAAGCCCCGCGTAGTGGTAGCGCCGGCGCAGCCGGGTCATCGCAGACTCGCGTGTCAGGTCGACACTCATGACTCGGCCGCGGGTGGCCGAAGCCGCTCGGCTTCGCTGAGGAAGGCGTCGATGTCCGCGCCGAGCATGAGCGGGAGCACCTCGTCTATCGCCTCGTCTGGCCACGCCCACCAAGCCACGGCCAGCAGGCGTTCGATCGTCGCGGCGTCGAACCTCCTGCGGATCACCCGCGCAGGCACACCGGCGACGATCGAGTAGGGCCCGACGTCGTCGGCCACCAGCGAGCGGGCGGCGATCACGGCACCGTCTGCGATGGTCACGCCCGAGAGGATCATCGCCTCAGCACCGATCCAGACGTCGCTGCCGATAGTCACATCACCCTTCGTCCGCGGATGACCCGCGATGTGGGCGGCGGCTGGCCACAGCGCCGTGAACGGGAACGTCGTCACCCAATCAGGCCGATGCTCTCCGCCGAGGAGTACCTGGACGCCCGGTCCGATGGAGCAGAATGCGCCCACCGTGAGCTTTGCGCCTTCCCCCCAGGAATGGACGGTGAGATCGCCGTAGGACCAGCGGCCGATCTTCGCGTCCGGGTGACTGGCGTGCAGGCTGTTCGTGACGCCGGTCGGCGACGCAGAGGCCGCGGCGGCCAGATCGGCGCGTGCGGCAGCTGTGCCGGAGCGATCTTCAGTCTGGCCGTGCCAGACCCCTCGCGTGTAGTCGTCCATCACCCTCCCCTGCTCTGCACAGCCAACACCAGCGATCCCCCGGCCGAGTCTCGGCGCCGACGGGGATGTGATTCCGGCGCGGCCCGCGTAAGCCTATCAGGTGCCATTGAGCCTGCATTCCGACCCTCGCCACGCAGTCGCGTGCGCTGTAGTAGCATCCAGTGCTCGCTGTGCGGCTCCTCCGCTCGAAAGGCTACCGTGGCTCGAAGCCCTCGTCGCAGACCGTTCTCCTGGCCCGTCGCCAAGGCCAGGGTGCTTCTTGACGTCCGCAGGCGGCGCGGCGGCGGGGCCGTCCTTGTCGAATCCGCGGCGGGCTTGCGTCGTGCGGTCGAACGTTTGACCCGAGACCTCCGTCGCAGCGATCGCCCCCCGTCGTCAGAAGCCAGCTTCTCGATCTCTGTTGCCGCCGCGGGTCTGTCCGATGACCTCCGAGCGACGACCTTGGCATCTCTGCACAGGCAGTCACATCGCCGGTGGCGCCTCGCCGAAGAGATCGGCTCGGCTGACCAAGGAGCGTTCTCGCCCGAGCTGGTCGTCCTCGTCACCGCCGGTGACGTCCTGCATAGAGACGCCTTGGCCTGGCTCGCTGCAGCGGCAGACCGTGCCCCCGAGACCGACGTCTTCTACACCGATGAAGAGCAAGCCCAGGCTTCGGACGCCAAGTACGAGCTGTTCGTCAAGCCAGACTGGGCGCCGGAGCTTCTGCTCTCGCAGCCCTACGTGCTGCACTGCTTCTGCGTACGCCAGGATCTCTATCGCGCCCAGGGCGGCGCAGTCTCCCCAGCCGATGAAGCCGCGCACTACGGCGTGGCGCTGCGCGCGTGCTCAGCCGCGCGCCGCGTAGCGCACATCAGAAAGGTACTCTGCCGACGGCCCGCATCGAGCGCGCTGGACCCTGAGACAGGCTTGCGCGTCGTCGTCGCAGCTGCCGCTGCCCTTGACCCTCCCGCGGAGGCGGCGCATGGGATGACAGCGGGAACCTATCGCATCACTCGCAGCCTCACGGGCCGCCCCTGCGTGACGCTTGCGGTGCTGACCCGTGATTCAGTCGTGGCGGTCGACGGGCGCGGTCCGGTTCCGGTGCTGCGGAACCTCTTGGCCTCTATCGTGGACAAGTCGACGTACCCGGACTATCGCCTGCTCGTCGTCGATGACGGCGAGCTGTCGCAGGATTCTCTCGGCATACTAGCTGGCGTCGGAGCGCGCAGGATCTCCTCAGCACCGCCGACCTCTTCGGCTCCGTTCAACTTCTCTCGCAAGGTCGGCTTCGCCCTTGAGCACGTCGAGACGGAGCACTTCGTCCTGCTGAACGACGACGTTGAGGTAATCGCACCCGACTGGCTCGAGGCGTTGATGGACTACGCCGTCGTGCCGGAGGTCGGCGCCGTCGGTGCGCATCTCCTCTTCCCCGACGGACGCACGCAGCACGCGGGCGTCGTCGCTGCCGGTAGAGACGGCCCCGCGCATCGTTTGTACGGATGCCGGCCTGGCACCGCTGACGGACACGGCGGCACCGACGTCGCTCGCGACTTCTCGGCGGTGACAGCAGCCGTGCTGGCCAGCCGCCTCGGCGTCGTCGAGGAGGCCGGCGGTTTCGACGAGGCATTCCCGAGAAACTACAACGACGCCGACTTCTGCCTGCGCGTCCGCAGTTGCGGCCTGCGCATCGTGTATACACCGTTTGCCCGGCTCTACCACTTCGAACACGCCAGCTTGGCGGCCCGCCCGCCGCAGCGGCGCGAACTGCGGACGTTCCGTGCCCGATGGGGTGCGTGGTGCTCCGATGACCCATACTATTGTCTTCTGGACAAGGTGAACTGACGTATCGTGACGCTGCGCACCGCCGACGCGGCCACACGTTGCGTCTCGATCTGACTCTTTGAGGCGATTTGATCGACTACACCCATGTGCTGGCGGACCTTCACGCGACCCGGCACCCCAAGACCTATTTGGAGATTGGCGTCTTTCAGGGCGCCACCCTTCGACTTGCCGGCGACGAGACGCTCTGCGTCGGCGTGGACCCTGAGCCGATCCTCGAGATCGAGGATGACGGTTCGTTCCACGTCGAGAAGGTGACCAGCGATGAGTTCTTCGCGAGCGCCCGTCCATCTCGGCTCTTCGGCGACAAGCCGGTGGACCTCGCGTTCATCGACGGGATGCACCTGTTCGAGTACGCCCTGCGCGACTTCATGAACACCGAGGCGCTTGCAGGGCCCGACTCGCTCATCGTGGTGCACGACGTGCTCCCCCTTTCTGAGGTCATCGCATCCCGGGAGCGCACGGCTGTGGACTGGACGGGGGATATCTGGAAGCTGCTGCTATGCCTGCTCGACCGACGGCCCGACCTCTCGCTCTCCCTCATCGACGTCCCGCCCTCGGGGCTTTGTCTCGTTTCCGGCCTGGATCCGAAGAACCGTGCCCTCGGGGACGACTACGACGCCATCATCGAGAAGTACCTCCCCATGACCTTTGAGCAGTGGCAAGGCCGCCTCCCCGAGGTCATCGAGGCCACCACACACAACGATACGTATCGGCTTTGGGCGCTGCGTGTCGATTCAGAGAAGACCGCAGCGACCCTCGCCGCAACAGAGGCCGCGCTCGCCTCGACGGAGGCTGGGCTCGAAGGCGCGCGCCAAGAGGTGGCCGCCCTGCGCGAAGCTCTTGCCACCGAGCTGGCCGCCCTGCGCGAAGCTGTCGTCACCGAGCAGGCCGCGACGGCAGCGGAAGCGCGGCGCCGAGCCGATGCCGAGAACAGGCTAGCGGCCGAGCTGACCGAGATTGCGCACCTGCGAGGACAGGTCGTAGAAGAACGCGCGCGGCTCGCAATCGTCTCCTCGTCCATCTCCTGGCGGCTGACCTCGCCGGTCCGCTTCATCGGGCGTTTGGCACATCGCTCGCGCCGAACGGCCCAAGCGCCGGCGGCCTCCGAAGCCAGCAGTCACGCGACTTCGGGCAGCGATGGCGACGCGGGGCCTCTGGGCGAGAGACTCATGCCAGCCGACCGACTCGACCCACTCGTCCTCTCGGCCGAGGCACGCGATCTTGCGTACCGGCCGCTCGTCTCGATCCTCATGCCGGTGTACAACACCCCCCCTCGGTACCTGGACCTGGCTGTTGGATCGGTGATCGCGCAGGCGTATCCGGAATGGGAACTTTGCATCTGCGATGACGGCTCTGACGACCGGGACACGCTCGATGCCGTGAGGAGCCTCGCCGCATCTGATCGAAGGATCAGCGTCAGCTTCCTCAGCACCAATCAGGGGATCGCGGCGGCCAGCAACGGGGCCTTGGCCATGGCACGCGGCGAGTACGTCGCGATGCTCGATCACGACGATGAATTGTCGCCCGCCGCACTGCTGGAAGTCGTCAAGGCGCTGAACGCCGACGACTCGCTCGATGTCGTCTACACGGATCAGGACTACGTGCATCCCGACGGCACGCTTTCACGGTCGTTCCACAAGCCCGATTGGTCTCAAGAGATGTTTCGAGGAGTCATGTACGTCGGTCACCTCCTCACCGTTCGGAGATCACTCGCAGAGGCTGTCGGCGGATTTGACACCCAGTACGACAACGTCCAGGACTTCGAGTTCATGCTGCGGCTGTCGGAGCGGACACACAAGATCGGCCACGTCCCGCGCGTCGCGTACCACTGGCGCATGATTCCCGGGAGCGTCGCGTTCGGAGGGGATCAGAAGAGCCACATCGAGCAGCGCCAGGCAGCGGCCGTCAACGCCCACCTCGAGCGCTGCGGCGTGCCCGCGAAGGCCCATTCGAATCCGGCGCACGCGCATCGACTCATCATCGTCCCGACGCCGCGGGCTGATCACCCCCTCGTCAGCGTCATCGTCCAGGGAGCGGGAGCAGAAGATCTGGTGAGTGAGTGCGTGTCCGGCGTCCGTGCGAGCTCCGGCAATCCCGCCGCTGAGATCATCGTGGCGGGGGGCAATCTGCCGGGAGACGTCGCCAGGCGACTGGTAGAGATGGACGTGCGCCTCGAGGCCACTGGAGCTGCCCCCGGCGCCGCCATGGTCGCCTCCGCCTTGCGGGCGAAGGGGCATCTCCTGGTCTTCCTATCCGCCGACGTACGGGTCGAGCAGCCGGACTGGCTCGACCACTTCCTTCTCGACTGCGGGCTGCCCGACGTCGCCTGTGTGACTCCCGTGATCGTCGGGCCGGCAGGCTGTGTCGAGAGTGCTGGTTTCACCTTCGCTCCCGAGGAACTCCCGCGTCCCGCCCTGGCGGGGTGGCCGCCGGAGAGCGACGGCAACGCAGGAGCGCTCTCCTGTGTACGCGAGGTCAGTGCCGTCTCGGGTGCCTGCTTCGCGATCCTGCGGGAGAGGCTGATCGAGCTCGGGGGGCTCTCGCCGCACTTCGAATCCGCGTTGCACCAGAGCGTTGATCTCTCGCTCCGAGCATCCTCGCGTGGGTTGCGGAACCTATGCTCGCCGCGAGTCCATCTGCGGTCGCAACGTTCGACGGAGGACATGAGCCAGACGTCCGATCTGGACCGTCTGCTTCTTCTCGACGCCTGGGAGCCCGTGTTCAAGCAAGGGGATCCGTTCTGGAATCCCGATATGGACGCCTCACCCTCGGCGGAGGGCACATGAACGTTGTCTTTGTCAGCCACTGCGACTTCGAGGGCAACAGTGCGATGCATATCTTCAGCATCGCCAACGAACTGAGGAAGCTCGCCATCGAATCGATCGTGTGCGTGCCCAACCAGCCGGAGACGGTGGCTTCGCACGGCGCGCCACAATTCCGCGTCATGCATCACGACGAGGCTCTCAAGAGCCGCCTCGTCTTTTCGGATGGCAGAGGTCCCGACCTGATCCACGCCTGGACGCCGCGGGAACTGGTACGCCACGTCACGGAGACATTGGCCCACCGTCACGCGGCACCGTACTTCGTGCATCTCGAGGACAACGAGGAGACGATCCTCGAGGATGACCTCGGGGGCGTGCCGATCAGCACTCTGACGCGTCTGCCGCTCGGCCTCCTCGACCAGCTCGTCCCGCTGCACCGAACGCATCCTGTGCGAGCATCAGCGTTCCTGTCCGGCGCCGCCGCAGTCACGGTGCTCATGGACCGGCTGCTGGAGTACAAGCCAGCGGAGGTGCCGGGAGTCGTCTTCTGGCCCGGCTTCGACGAGGGCTTCCTAGAGGCCCGCCGGGACCCCGCGTTTCGCCGGCGCCTCGGCCTGGGTGAGGAGGACATCCTCGTCGCGTACACCGGCAACGTCCACCAGTCGAACGTGAGGGAAGCGCGAAGCCTGGTCGCCGCCGTCGCCGCCCTGCGCCGGCGCGGCCATCGGCTCACGCTGGTGAAGACGGGCTGGAACTTCAGCGACATCCCCTATTTCGAACGAGGGAAGAAGGAGGGGTTCATCAAGGACTTGGGCTTCTGCCCAAGGGCGGAAATCCCGAGGCTCGTAGCGAGCTCGGATGTCCTGGTCCAGCCCGGCCGAGCCGGAGACTTCAACGATTACCGCTTCCCCTCGAAGCTGCCGGAGTTCCTCGCCTCCGGCGTGCCGGTCGTGCTCCCTCGGACCAACATCGGGCGCTTCCTGAAAGGCGATGAGGAGTGCGTGCTGCTCGACGAAGGCCACGCGCTCGAGATCGCGACGCGCCTGGAGCCGCTCTTGGAAGACGCGGACCGGCGCCGCCATATCGGGGCGGCAGGACGTCGCTTCGCGCAGCGAGAGCTCACCTGGCCCAGGAGTGCGGAGATCCTGAGGCGCTTCTACGACGAGGTTCTCGAGGGCAGGTCGTCCCCCGCACGCACGAGCAACGCCGCTGTCGCCGCGGGCGTCGAGTCCACGCCGGAGGCCGTCTCCCCGCACTTCTCCGGTGTTCCGCGTCTGATCGCGTTCTATCTCCCCCAGTTCCATCGCATCACGGAGAACGACGAATGGTGGGGGGAAGGCTTCACAGAGTGGACCAATGTGAAGCGTGCTACGCCCAGCTTCGACGGACACCAGCAGCCCCTCCTGCCGGACGACCTCGGTTTCTACGATCTGTCACAGCCGGAGGTGATGGAGCGACAGGCCGACCTGGCCCGATCGTTCGGCATCCACGGTTTCTGCTTCTACTACTACTGGTTCGACGGACGACGCCTGCTGGAGCGGCCGGTGGACCAGATGCTCGCAAGAAGTACGCCGGACTTTCCATTCTGCGTCTGCTGGGCCAACGAGAACTGGTCTCGTCGATGGGATGGTTCCGAAGACGAAGTGCTCGTGCGCCAGGTCTACTCTGAGGGCTATGCCGAGCGGTTCATCCGGGACGTGCTTCCGATGTTCAGGGACAGGCGATACATCACAGTGGACGGGGCGCCCCTTCTTCTCGTGTATCGCGCCGACCTCCTGCCCGACGCCGCGGCGGCAGCCGGCATCTGGCGCCGGGTCTGTGCCGAGGAGGGCTTCCCCGACATCCATCTTGCCGCCGTGCAGAGCTTCGGCATCGGTGACCCACGACCATTCGGTTTCGATGCGGCTGTGGAGTTCCCGCCTCACGTTCATCGACGCCTGATCGACCATGCGACGGTGGATGGCCTGGCGGCGGACTTCGAAGGTCACCTTGAGGACTACGCGGCGGTGGCTCGCGATCAGGCCATGGCCCCGCTCCCACCCTTCGTCCAGTATCGGGGAGTGATGCCGGCTTGGGACAACACCCCGCGGCGAATGCGGCGGGCACATGTGTGCGTCGGCGCTTCACCTCGCGAGTATGAGGCATGGCTCAGGCATATCGTCACGCAGGCCATGACGCGCCGAGTCGCCCAGGAGCCACTGATCTTCGTGAACGCCTGGAATGAATGGGCCGAGGGCGCTTTCTTGGAACCGGACCACTGCAATGGATATGCCCGCCTCGAGGCGACGTCCCGGGGCCTCTGCGGCGGGATGGCGGACTTCTTCGTGCACCAGGGCGTCCCGGTCACCGAACAGATGATGATGCGCGCCCTCATCGCCGAGCGTCTCATCGATACCGACAGAGGGGGAGCGTGAAGATCCTGCACAGGGGAGCTATGACGGTGAGCCAGACCCTGATGAGCGACGCAGACCTCAGGGCGGCCGGTGAGCGCTATCACGACTTCGAGGCCGCCCCGCTGAGCTACGCCACGGTACGAGACTACTGCGATAGCTTTGACCACCTCCGGACCCTCGCGACGGCGAACGGAGACCTCAAGGACAGCCAGCGACCTTGGGTGCTCAAAGCCATCCTCGGCGCCACCCGCGGGCGCAGGCAACGCTTTCTCGAGATAGGCGCGGGGGAACCTCTGGTCGCCGCGCTCCTTGAACGTCTGGGCAATGAAGTTTGGGTCGTGGACCCTTATGATGGCTCAGGGAACGGCCCTACGGACTACGAGCGCTACCGCGCGGACTATCCGCGACTTCACTTCGTGCGCGAGCAGTTCGGCCCGGACCGCGCAGGCGTCAAGCCGGGCTCCGTCGACTGCGTGTATTCCATCTCGGTCCTCGAGCATATCCCTCCGACTGGGCTGTTGAGCGTGATGGCCGGTATGAAGCGCTTTCTGCGACCCGACGGCGTGTCGATCCACGCGGTGGACCACGTGCACCGCGGGAGGGGCGCCGACGAGCATCTCGCCAACCTCAGGATCATGGCGAACGCATGGGGTGTGTCCCAGGCCGAACTCGACGCCGTCCTCGCCGCGCTTACGCGCGACACCGACACGTACTACCTCTCTGCCGAGAGCCACAATCGCTGGCGAGGCAGCGTGCCGTACGACGACTTCCCGATGAGGGTGTGCGTGAGCGTGCAGGCGCTCACGAAGGCGCGCGACATTGGAGCGGAGGGGTGAGCGATTTGATCTCGAGCAGCCAGTGGCCGGCGACCCCGCCGGAGATCGACGAGCGCAAGTGGGTCCAGTTTCTGCTCGGCGAACGCAGGGTGCGGGGCCTGGTCGCCCCGCCGCTCCCTGAAGCAGCCATCCAGTCGCAGTTCGTCGGCTCCTGCGGTGCGGATGCATTCGTCGAGGCGTCCGTCTTCTGCGGCAAGCTGCGGGCGGCCGCAGCCTCGCACTTGGGCGGGCTGCACGCTGACTCCAGGGTCCTCGACTTCGGCGTCGGCTGGGGCCGTCTCTACAGAGTCATGTTGAACCACGTGCGGCCGGCTACCCTTGTCGGAACAGACATTGACCAGCTGTGTGTGGACCTGTGCTCAGCCGCGATGCCTTACGGCACCTTCGTGCGGAACGGCATCGTCCCCCCGCTCGACTTCACTCCAGACGCTTTCGACTTCATCTACGCGTACTCGGTGTTCTCCCATCTGGCTCCAGACGTCGCTCAAGGCTGGATGAAGGAATTCGCGCGAGTGCTCCGTCCGGGCGGGCTCGTCGCTTTCACGACGCTCAAACCCGCCCATCTGGCGGTGTGGCGCGACCAGTCGCACGGTGCCGACCCCAACTACGTTCGGTGTCTTGAACGCGTAGCATTCGACCATGACCGGTGGGCGGAGCAAGCCGCCGAGGGGGAGGCGCTCTACCTCCCGATCGGCGGTGGCGACCTGCGTGAAGACTCCTTCTACGGTGAGACCGTGCTTTCCGCAGGGGCCGTGCACACGCTTGCCGAAGCGGTCGGCCTGGAGGTCCTCGTCTTCAAGGCCGACTCCGACCTGCCGCAGTCCTTTGTCGTTGTCCGCCGTCCCGCCTGAACCGTCACGGAGGGTCCCTGATGCCTGCGAACGCCGATACTGATCTGTTCGACTTCAAACGCGTGTTCGTCGTCCTCAGTAATGTCTGTAACTGCCGCTGCGTCATGTGCAACAACAGGCACCACTCCTTGGGCAGGAGCAGCCTCACGTTCGAGGACGTCCAGCGTGTGGTGGGGTTCGCTCTGGAGAACCAGGTCGAGGTGCTGGACTTCTCTGGAGGCGAGCCGTTTCAGTTCCCGCATATCGCCAGACTGATCAAGGAGTGCGCAGGCTCGGACATGATCCTGAACATAGTGACCAACGGCACCATCCTGACCAACGATCACCTCAAGGCGGTCGCCGAAGCTCCCAACTTGAGGCTCCAGGTCTCCACCCACGGGCTGGGCGATGTGGAGGACGCGATCAAGCGCAGACCTTCCGCCTCGCGACAGGTCGACAAGACACTCGAGCGGCTCACAGGTGCGGGTGCGACGGTATCCCTCGCCACGGTGGTCCAGAAACAGAACCTCCATCAGGTCGCCGACATCTACCGCCACTTCTCCGCCCTGCCTTACTCGCACCACTCGTTCGTGATGTACGAACCTATGGGAGACGCCCCTCCCGAGCACATCGACCCGGCCGACATCCGCATCACCCCAGTTCGGGCAGACGAACTGCGCGCCCAGATGACCACCGTCATCAAGGAGGCCCGAGCCGACGGCAAGACGATCAACCTGGACCCGGCGCTCGTCGACAAGTACGTTGAGCGGGTGCTCACGGAGTCGGCGCTGTCAGTGACGCAGGCTTCTCCGTCGGCCACGGCTGCGGCGGAAGCACCTGTCGCCGCGGGCCCATCGCCGGACCCGCCGGCGGGTCCGCAGGTCGAGCGCACACTCTCGCATCCCGGACTTCTGTGCACGATCCCCAGACGTAATCTCTTCATCGATCACAACGGCGACGTAAGGCCGTGCTTCCATTTCGACTGGCAGGCACTCAACAGCCACTGCAGCATCGCCGACAGACCGATCGGTGACCTCGTGTCCTCGCCGGAATACCGGGACATGGTCCTGACAGCAATCGGTCCCAATGGCTGCCCCGGCTGCGATGCCGCCTGCTACATCTGGGATCCCGACTTCCGGCGCCGTGCCACCGACCCCAGCGCCGACGACAAGGCACTCGCGCTCATGGCCAAGCGGTTCGCCGCCATGGGCACCAGGGCCCCGTCGGGGGAGGACAACAGCGCCTTGGCTACTGCCACGGCCAGAGCCGCGTACCTCGACGATGCTCTCCGGCAAGTCGAGCTGAGCACGTCGTGGAGACTCACGGCTCCGTTGCGCCGTCTCCGGCGGGTCGCGCGCGGGTGGTAGCGCCCATCGACCTGCCCGAGTATGCCCCGGATGGGTTCGAGCAGGCGGCGCATCCTCGGCGCGAGTGATAGCATCCAGCTTCCGACGACGTGTTCGCGCCACAAGCCGGAGGCACCTCTCGATGCGCATCCTCTTCGTCCTGCCCGAGCTCCCGCACCCGCCGTTCACCGGCGCGCACACGCGGCCGCTGACGCTCCTGCGGGCGGCGGCGCGCAAGCACGAGGTCGCGGTCGTAGGGGCAGCTCCAGCGGAGGCCGACTTGAGCCTGTTGCGGGAGCTGTGCGCGGACGTGCGCGTGGCGCCGGCGGGCGCAGCCAGACCGGCGCGCCGGCGCGGATTGGCCGCCGGCAGGCGGCTGCTCACGCCGGTCCCGCTGGTGAGCGCCGGACGTTCGCGCGCCGTCGCCGACCTCGTGGACGAGCTGGCCGGCTCCTGGAAGCCCGACGCGCTTTGCGTAGAGACGCTGTACGCGGCGCACTACCGCCTGCCCGACATCCCCCTCATCGTCGACCTGCCCGACGTGCCCAGCGGTCTCTGCGAGTCAGCGGCGGCCGCGCGGCCGGCCCGCTACCTCGCCGCCAACCTGCAGGCGGCCACCAGTCGCCGCTCCGAGCGGCGCCTCCTGGACGGCGCCGTCCCGATGACCATCAACGACGGCGACCGCGAGCGTCTTGCGTCGCTCGGCGTCGAGGCGTACACCGTCCCCCTGGCGATCGACCTGGCGCCTGAGGCCGCGGTGTACGAGCGCAGCTCCAGCCTGCGCCACGACGTCGCCGTGCGGCTCCTCTTCATCGGCTCCTTCGTGCACCCTCCGAACCGCGACGCGGCCAGGTGGCTGGTACAGAGCCTGGCGCCCGAACTGCGCGCCGAGCGGGTGCCGTTCGCCATGGTCATCGCCGGCCTGCACGCGCCGTCGTGGCTGCGCAAGGCTGGCGGCGCCGGCGTCACCGTGATCTCCGATGCGCCGGACCTCGACCCGCTGTACCGCAGCGCCGACATCGTCCTCGCCCCTCTGCCCCACGGCGGCGGCACCAAGAACAAGACGCTCGAGGCCATGGCCTGGGGACTGCCGGTGATCGGCACGCCGCAGGCGTTCACCGGACTGCCGCAGCTGGACGGCGAGGCGTTCGTCGTCGACGTGCTCGACCCGCTGCGCGTGGCTTACCGCATCGCCGTGCTGCGCGACAACCCCGAACTCCGCCTCCACCTCGGCCTGGCCGCGCGGCAGTGGGTGTCGAAGGCGCACTCCCCCGAGCTCGTCGCGGAGCGCGCCGGCGCCCTCTTCGACGCGGTGGCGGCGGGCGGCGGCGTGGCCCAAGCGGAGGCCCACGCGCGCAAGCTGCGCGAGGCCCGGGAGAGCCTCCTCAGCTCGTGAACGCGCGCGTCCTGATCGACGGCCATATGCTCGGCGCCGGCGAGACCGGCAACGAGACCTACGTGCGCGGGCTGCTCGGCGGCCTCGAGGATCTGGGCCGCAGAGAACTGGTCGCCGTGACTGGCCTCGACGTCGACGTCGGCGCCCACGAGCCCGTTGTGCTGCGCCGGCGCTCGGACATCTCCCGCCTGGCCATCGGCCTCGTGGCGGCGGCCCGGGACCACGACGCCACCGTCATCCACACCACCTACGCGGCGCCGTTCGGCACCGGCCCGGCCTCCGTGGTGACCGTCCACGATGTCTCCTTCTTGCGCCACCCGAGGTGGTTCACGCTGCGCGACCGCATGGTGCTGAACGTGGGTGTGCGCGCGTCGGTCAAACGAGCGGCGCGCGTGCTCGTTCCCTCGGGGCACGCGCGCGAGGAGCTCTGCACGCTCCTCGGCGTCGCCCCAAAGCGCGTGGTGGTCACGCCCGAGGGCGTGGACCGGGGCTTTGCCCCGGGGGGCGACGCGGACGTCGACTTCCTTCTGCGCCGGCTGGGGATCCGCCGGCCGTACGTGCTCGCGCTCGCCAATCTGCAGCCGCGCAAGAACCTCGCCCGCCTCGTGGACGCGTGGGCCCTGCTCGCGCGGGAGGGCGCGGACGCCGGGCACCGCCTCGTCGTGGCCGGTGGCTTTCGCGGACGCAAGGACGGCGCGCCCTCGCGCGCCGTCTCGGCCGGCATCGGCGACCGCGTCGTCTTCCCCGGCTTTGTCCGCGACGCCGACCTGAGGACGCTGTACTCCGGCGCGAGCCTGTTCGTCTTCCCCTCGCTGTACGAAGGCTTCGGCCTGCCCGTCCTGGAGGCCATGGCGTGCGGCACGCCGGTGGCCTGCTCGCGAACGACGTCGCTGCCGGAAACCGCCGGCGGCGCTGCCGCCCTGTTCGACCCCGAGGATCCAGGCGATATCGCCGCCGTCCTCGGCGCACTGCTCGCCGAACCCGGGCTGCGCGCCGGCCTGCGCGAGCGAGGCCTGCGCCGCGTCGCCTCCACCACCTGGCGCACCTGCGCCGAGCTGACCGCCGCCGCCTACGAGGCGGCGGCCGCCGAGGCGACGCTGTGAAGATCGCCCTCGTCGGCACGCGTGGCGTCCCGGCCTGCTACAGCGGCTTCGAGACAGCAGTCGAGAACATCGGCGCCCGCCTCGCCGCGCGCGGCCACGACGTGACCGTCTACTGCCGCCCTCACATGGTGCAGCGCCGGGCCGACGGCGAGTACCGCGGCATGCACCTCGTCTACCTGCCCACCGTGGCCGGCAAGCACCTCGACACGCCGGTGCACACCCTGCTCAGCACCCTGCACCTGGGGACGGTGCGCCGCCCGGACGTCGCCTTCTACTTCATCGCCGGCAACAGCCCGTTCGCGGGCCTCGGCCGGGCGCTCGGCGTCCCGACCGCGATCAACGTGGATGGTCTGGACTCCGAACGCGCCAAGTGGGGCCCCTGGGCCAGACGCTACCTGCGCTTCACCGAGCGCGCGGCGCCGCATCTGGCGCGGGTGGCCATCACCGATTCGAAGCAGGTGCAGGCGCTGTACGGGGCGTGGGGCCACGAGACGCTGTTCATCCCCTACGGGTCCGAGTTGGACGAAGACGGCGCGATCGCACCCCTCGGCGCTGACGCCGGCCCCGCCACGGACTCGTGCCTCGCGTCCGCGCTCGTCGAGCTGGGCCTCGAACCGCAGGGCTACGTACTGTTCGTGGGGCGGCTCGTGCCGGAGAACAACGCGCACGTGCTGCTCGAGGCGTTCCGGGAGATGGAGACCGACCTGCGCCTCGTGATCGTCGGCGACGCGCCGTACGCGGCGGAGTACCAGCAGCGGCTGCAGGCCGGCGGCGACCGGCGCGTGATCTTCGCCGGCTACCAGTTCGGGGCCGCGTACCGAGAGCTTCTGCGCAACGCGGCCGTCTTCGTCGCGCCGACCGAGGTCGGCGGCACCCACCCGGTGATCGTCGAAGCAATGGCGGCCCGCGCCTGCGTCGTGGTCAACGACCATCCGCCCAACGTGGAGGCCGTCGGCGACGCCGGGGTGAGCTACCCGGGCGGCGAGGGCGCGCAGGGACTGCGGCGAGCGCTCGAAGCGCTGCTCGCCGACCCGGCGGCGATGGACCACTGCCGGGCGGCCGCGGCGGAGCGCGCCGGCCGCCTCTACTCCTGGGAGGCTGTGACAGACGCCTACGAGCAGCTGGCGGTCGAACTGCTGACGGGACGCCCCATCAGCGGGCTCGCCGCGGTGCCCGCGCCGGCCGCGGAGGGAAACGCGTGAGGCCTGACGGCGACGGCATGCGCCGCTTCATCGCCCGGCGTCGCGGGGGCGACCCCGGCGCGCTGGACGAGTGGAGCGCGCCGGACGTGCTCGAGCTGGGCTGGATGCTCGGCCGCCGGCTCTGCCGCGGCGCGCTGCTGCGCGCCCGCCTCGGCTCCTCCGGCGGCCTCGTCTTCTGCGCGCGCGGCGTGCGCGTGCTGCACGCGCGTCACGTGCGCGCCGGACGCGACCTCGACCTCGAAGAAGGCTGCTTCATCAACGGCCTCAGCCGGCGCGGCGTCGTCTTCGGCGACCGCTGCACCGTCGGCCACGGCGCCATCGTCGCACCGTCCGGCCTGTTCGGCGGCGCGCCCGGCGAGGGCCTCGCCGTGGGCGACCACTCCAACCTCGGCGCCTGGGCCTACGTCGGTTGCTCGGGCTTCATCTCCGTGGGCAGCAATGTGCTCATGGGCCCGCGCGTGAGCCTCCTGGCAGAGGACCACAATGCCGCGTCGACAGACGAGCCGATCAAGGCCCAGGGCGTCACCCGGCTGGCGATCACGATCGGGGACGACGTGTGGCTCGGCGCCGGCGCGACCGTGCTCGGCGGGGTGACCATCGGCCGGGGAAGCATCGTCGCCGCCGGCTCCGTCGTCACCCGCGACGTCGAGCCGTTCAGCCTGGTGGCCGGCGTGCCGGCGACGCTCGTGCGCTCCCGGCTGACCGACTCCGCCTGACCCACCAGCGCCACGGACGCCTACGTCAGCAAGAAGCTCGGCGTTGTGCGCTTCCTCGCCGTGGCGGCGGTGGTCTTCTACCACGCCTACCCGTTCTCCCCGGGCACGTTCATCGTCGCGCCCGCGCCTCCACGCACGGCCGTCGAGTTCACGCAGGGCTTCATCTCCCTGGCGCTCATGCGCTGGGCGCTGCCGTTTCTCGGCCTCGTCTCCGGTTACCTCTTCTTTCGCACCCTGAGGCCCACCGCCGCGGGGTTCGCCGCGAAGCTGCACACGCGCGTGCGCACGCTCCTCGTCCCGTTCCTGCTCTGGAGCGGGCTCGGAGTGCTGTTCGCGCTTGCCGTCACCCACTCGGCCATCTCCGGCGTGAGTGAGTACTGGACCATCCACTCAGTCGCTGAGGCCGTCGACCGCTGGCTGCTCCACCCGGTCCTGTATCCGCTGTGGTTCCTGCAGGCGCTGATGACGTGCATGGTGCTCTCGCCGCTCGTATACCTGGGGGTGCGCATGCTGCGCTGGTGGATCCTCGTGCTGGCGCTCGCCTGGTGGGTGACGGGCTGGCAGCCGATGGCGCTCTGGCCGTGGGTCAGCGCCACGGCGTTCCCGCCGTTCCTCGTCGGAGCGGCGCTCGCCCTGCTCGGCGCCAGGGCGCCGTGGGGGCGGCGAGCGCCCGCGTGGCTCGTCGCCGTGCTTGCGGCGACGTGGGTCGCAGGGGCCGCGCTCTTCACTCTGTACGGACACCACCTCGGCCGCGGGGTGCGGGCAGGGTTGCTGCCGGTGGTCATCCTTGGCATCTGTGTCCTCTGGACGGCCCCCGACGCGCTCATGCGGCCTCTGCGCGCCGCTATCGGCCTCTTCGCAGGAGACAAGCAGCCGCAGTTGGTCGCGGCAGTCCTCTTCGTGGCGCCGCTCTCGTTCTTCGTCTACGTGACGCAGGAACCCGCGCTCTCCGTCTGCAAGCACCTCGCCGCGCAGGCCGGGGCCGGCGTGCCCGCCCTGGTCGCGTACCTGACTCCGCCGCTGGTGGTGGTCGCCGGCGCGGTGCTGGTCGGGCTGGCGCTGCGCCGGCTCCTGCCGCGGGCGTTCGCGGTGGCCGCCGGGGGCCGCGTACCCCGAGCCGGCGGCCGGCCTTCGGACCGTTCCGAACCACGCTCCGCCGCCGCGTCGACCTCGGCCCGGGCCGCAGAGACCCTCGAAGTCGCGATCACCTCAGACGAGCCCGGCCTCGGTCTCGATGGCTGAAGGCCCTAGGCACGCCTCAGTCTCGGGCCCTCGTCCGCTCTTCGCTCGGCTCTCATGCCGCCCCGACGCCTGGCGTGCCCGCTACTCCCGGTGCTCGCGGACGTCGAACCCGCCGCGCAGGACGAGCTCGTCCCGGCACGCCTCGGCGAGGTCCTCGCCGACCATCTCCGCTACGAGCTCCGCGAAGCCGATCGTCGGGCTCCAGCCGAGGCGCTCGCGCGCCTTGGCAGCGTCGCCCAGCAGCGTGCCGACCTCGGTCGGCCGGTAGTAGCGGGGGTCGACGCGCACGACGGCGACGCCCGGCTCGAGGGCGGCGCGAAGCTCGGCCGCCGACGCATCCTCGACGCGCTGGTGCGTCGCCAGCGCGGCAGCGAGGCGCTCCGCATCCACGGCGTCGACGACGCCTACCTCATCCGGGCCGCTTCCTCGCCATGAGAGCCTGACGCCGATCTCGGCGAAGGCGAGCTCGCACATCTCGCGCACGCTGTGCTGCTCGCCGGTCGCGATGACGTAGTCATCCGGCACGTCCTGCTGCAGCATCAGGTACATGGCGCGCACGTAGTCGCGGGCGTGCCCCCAATCGCGCAGCGAGTCCAGGTTGCCCAGCCAGAGGCCGTCGTGGAGGCCGACGGCCATGCGCGCGACGGCGCGCGTGATCTTGCGGGTCACGAAGGTCTCGCCGCGGATCGGGCTCTCGTGGTTGAAGAGGATGCCGTTGCTGGCGTGCATCCCGTAGGCCTCGCGGTAGTTCACCGTGATCCAGTAGCCGTAGACTTTGGCGGCGCCATACGGGCTGCGCGGGTAGAAGGGCGTGGTCTCGCGCTGCGGGATCTCCTGCACCTGACCGAACATCTCGCTGGTGGACGCCTGGTAGAAACGCACCGTCTCCCCCATGCCGAGGATGCGGATGGCCTCGAGCAGGCGCAGCGTGCCCAGGGCGTCCGAGTTGGCCGTGTACTCGGGCGTCTCGAAACTCACCTGGACGTGGCTCTGCGCGGCCAGGTTGTAGAGCTCGTCGGGCTGCGTCTCCTGGACGATACGGATGAGGTTGGTCGCGTCGGTGAGGTCGCCGTAATGCATGAAGAAGCGGCCGCCGGGAGTGTGCGGATCTTGGTAGAGATGGTCGACCCGCTCGGTGTTGAACGAGCTGGCGCGGCGCTTGATGCCGTGCACGACGTAGCCCTCAGCGAGCAGGAGCTCGGCCAGATAGGCGCCGTCCTGGCCGGTGATGCCGGTGATGAGCGCGGTCTTGGTCATCTTCCCTCCGGGATGAACGCTAGGTGCGGTTGGCGAGGAACCACGCGTAGGTGCGGCGGATGCCGTCCTCCAGACCTACTTCTGGCGCCCAGCCGAGAGACTTGATGCGGCTCACGTCCATGAGCTTGCGGGGCGTGCCGTCGGGGCGGGAGTCGTCCCAGAGCACGGGACCCTCGTAGCCGACGACCTGCTGGACGAGATCGGCGAGGTCGCGGATGCTGAGGTCCTCGCCGCAGCCGACGTTGAGCAGACCGTCGGGGACGTCGGTCGCGTGCACGTTCTGCAGGCAGAACGTGATGGCCCGGCCGACATCCTCCACGTAGAGGAACTCGCGTCGCGGCGAGCCGGTGCCCCAGAGGGCGAGCTGCGTCTCCGGACCGGCGGCGCCGGCCTCCATGGCGACCTTGGCCTCGTGGAACTTGCGGATCATCGCCGGCAGCACGTGGCTCGAGGTGAGGTCGAAGTTGTCGCCGGGACCATAGAGGTTGGTCGGCATCAGCGAGAGGTAGTCGGTGCCGTACTCGCGATTGAGGCTGCGGCACAGCTCGATGCCGCCGATCTTGGCGATGGCGTAGGCGCGGTTGGTCTCCTCCAGCGGGCCGGTGAGGAGATACTCCTCCCTCAGCGGCTGCGGGGCCTCGCGCGGATAGATGCACGAGCTGCCCAGGAAGACGAGGCGCTGCACCTCGTGGCGGAACGCTTCACCGATGAGATTGAGCTCGATGAGCAGGTTCTGCTCGACGAACTCCCAAGGCTGCTCCCAGTTGGCCACGATGCCGCCCACCTTGGCGGCGGCGTCGATGACGGCCTCGGGCCGCTCCTCGTCGAAGAACCTGCGGGTCGCGGCCGGATCCGTGAGGTCCAGCTCGCTGAAGTCGCGCACGAGGACGTTCTCAAACCCCTGCTGCTGCAGCGTGCGGTAGATCGAGCCGCCAACGAGACCGGTGTGGCCGGCGAGAAAGATGCGGGTGGTCGTGCTGACGAGCTCGGCCATGGGGCCCTCCGTGGTAGTCGAGGGCGATTCTACCCGAGATGGGGTGTGGACGAGTGCGGAGGGACTCAGCCAGACGCTCTGAGCGAAGGGCGGGCAGCAGACACCGAGGAGGCCTTCGGTGCGGCGGCTCGCCGCAGAGGTGCGCCCCGCGCCCTAGCGGATCGCGACGGTGACGATGCGGCTCCAGGCCTCCGCGTGCGTGCGCGTGCGCTTCAGGTGCGCGCGCAGGTGGTAGGTCTCGCGTTTGGGCGTCCCGAACCTGCGGCTCGTCCACGTGCGGCCTTTGGCGAGAGCGACGGAGCGCTGCAGGCTGACCGGCCGCCAGCTTCCGCCGCGGTCGGTGTACAGTTCGACGCGTTCTCTCCCGAGCTTGGGCGCAACCGAGCCGGAGAAGCGGAACACAGCGCCGCGGCGAAGACCGTAGCGCGAGCGCGCCGTGGTGATCCTGGGCACGGCCGTGACCTTGGCCAGCGGAGCAAGGTCCACCGTCGTGCCGCCGTAGGTGAACTGCAGCCGGTACTCGTGCGAGAGCGACGGGCTGAGGTCGAGCGTGACGCGCCGACCCCAGTCGCCGGCTGCCCAGGTGAGCCTGCGCAGCGTGCTCCAGGCGCGGCCGGGGATGCGGGTGCGCAGCGTGACCGTGCCGACGGCCGCGACGTGGACCGTGGCCGTGAGCCGCGTCTTGCTGCCCGAGACGACGCGGCTCTTGGAGAGCTTGACGGTGGCGGGGTCGCCGCCGTCGCTCAGCGTGCGCAGCAGTCTGCCGTCGGCGCCGAGCAGGTAGGCGACGCTCTGCCCACCCGGGGCGGTGGCCGTCACGAGGCCGTCGAGCAGCCCGTTGGGGGCCGGCGTCCACGACCGGCTCGAGCCGAAGGAGCCGGCCTGCTCGGCGCCGGCGAGGAGCAGCGCGCGTTCGGGCTCGCCGGCCCAGGCAAGGGCCGGCCAGGAGCCGGCGCTCAGGTCGGGCAAACCGGGCAGCGACGCGACCGTGAGCGCATCGTCGCTGCCGAGGACGTCCTGCCCCGTGGCGGCGAAGAGGTCCGGCTGCCCGTCGCCCCAGACGGCGACGGAGGCCGCGGTCACACTGGTGACGGGCGCCGCGGCGACGCCGGCGACGGTCCAGGCCGTGGCGCCCACGAGGATCTCGCCGGCGTCCGAGCCGGCGACGGCGGTGCCGTCGCCGGCGATGGCCACGCAGGTGAGCGCGCTCGTGGCGGGAGACTCCGCGGCGTGCCACGTCGCGCCTGAATCGGAGCTGGTCATGATCATCCCAGCGTCACCTACGGCGACGGCGCGCGAGCCGCGCACGGCGACGTCTCTGACCGACGCGGTGGGCCCGGGGCCCACGTAGGCCGACGGCGCCCAGGTGGCGCCCCAGTCGCCGCTCGCCAGCAGCAGGCCGCCGGAAGCGACGACGCCGCGCCCCGAGGCGTTGAAGGCGACGGCGGTGAAGGCCGTGGCTGAGTAGCCGGCAGGCACGACGACCTTCCACGTGGCGCCGGCGTCTCTGCTGATGGCGACGTGGCCGTCGCCGGCCAGGGCGAGGTTCCGAGAGCCGAAGGCGCAGGCGTCGTGCGCGTTCCAAGCGGCGCCGGCCGGCGACTTGACCGGCGCCCACGGCGAGCCGGCGGCCGCAAGGGCGGGCGTGGCGGCAGCGGCGGCCCACAGGCAGGCGAGAAGCAGCGCCAAGCCCACGGGCAGGCCGGCGACGGCGCCGCGGCGGATGCTCGGACGCGGCCTCATGGCGGCGGTGGCTGGGACGAGGAGCCGGACGATGACCCGGTGGCGGAACCGCCGGTGGCGGCCGGCGCAGTCACAGTGGCGGCCGCGGCCGGCGGAGGCGACGGCTTCGGCTTGGGGGCCAGCGCCTTGCGCGCGTCGGCGATCACCGTGGCGGCGCCGGGGAAGCCGTCGCGCACGGCGGTGACGGCGAGGGCCAGGCGCAGCGCCTCGTGCCACTTGCCCCGGCGCGCGGCGTCTTTGGCCTTGGCGAGGCGCGCGCTCAACTGCTTGCCGGTGGCGGCCTTGGCGGTCACCGACGCGGCCTCCTGCGAGGCGGGGTCGAGCACGAGCAGCGCCGCGGCGAGGGCATCGGCGCGGCTCCACTGCAGCCGCCGCAGGGCCTCTCGCGCGGCGGCGGTGAGGTCCTGCGTGAGCACGCGAGAGCTGCGGCGGGCGGCGGCGCTGTCCTCGAGGGCCGCCCGGAGGTCGGCCGCGGGAAGCGGCTGCAGCGCGGCGAGCACCGCAGGCGCATCGCGGAGCTCGAGCTTGGCGCCGGCCGCGTCGAAGGCGGCGGTCACGGCGTCCAGGCGGGCCGTGGCCGTCTGCTCGGCCGCGACCTGGGCGCTGAGGTCACTCCTGGCCCGGTCGGCCAGGCTCTGCGCGTTGCGATAGGGAAAGACGAGCAACTTGGCCGCTGAGAACTCCGTCGCCGCCTGGGCGTAGGAGCCGTCCCTGAGCGCCGCCACGCCGTTCGAGTAGTGCGTGGCGGCGTTCAGCACCACGAGGCCGATGACGGCGCCGATGATGATCGCCGCCACGAGCGCTACCAGAGAGATCCGGCGCCTCCTGACGGCCACATACGGGTCGTCCCAGACGACGTCCTCGGCGTAGCGCCAGCCCTCCGGCAGCGGCGGCGGCGGTGAGGTCGTGCCGGACGAGGAATCGGTGTGGAGCGGCATCGTCCATCTGGTCGCTGGCAAGGGCTCTCCAATGGTACTCGTCGAGAAGGACCGCGCAAGCGGCGGCGGGCCGGGCGCTGCGCCTCTCGGCTCGGCCGGCCCGCCGCCCCGACGCTGGTCCCGAGCGGTGTGCGGCCGCGCCTCAATGCGCAGCCGCCCGCATCACTTGACCCTCAGGCTGCGGCTGAAGGCACTCTTGCCGGCCGCGAGGTTGCCCGTCCTCGAAGTGGTCGCGCGGAAGCGGTACTTGCCCTTCTTGGAGATCGCGAGCCTGACCGAGTACTTGCTGTACGAGCCGGAGTCCCTGGTGGTCGCCGTGTAGGTCCTGTACGTCCTCCACTTGCCGCTCGAATGCCTCTGGGCCTTGACCTTGACGTTCTTCGAGCCGGAGCGGTAATGGGGCTTGATCGTCCCCGAGACGGTGAACTTCTTGCCGTGCTTGACCGACAAAGGACAGCGGGGCTTGCCGATGGCGGGCACGACCGTGACGTACACCACGTTGCTCGTCCTGGGCAGCCACTCGCCCGCGCCCTCGAAGACCATCCGCCAGTAGTAGCTACGCGTCGCCTTCCAGCTGTAGGTGTACTCCCCGGACGAGTACGGGGCGGCGGAGTTGGTGATGGGCGAGTCCGCAGGCACCTTCCAATCAGGGTGGACCGACGCGACGGAGTACTGCACCAGGATCTGCTGCCGGTCCACGGGCTGCGGTGGAGCCGTGGCGGTCTGCAGAATGCCGTTCAGGATGACCTTGGCGCCCCACTTGACGCTGGGACTCTGGGGGGACAGCTTGAGCGTGGTGGGCGTCGCGGCGGCGGCCGGCGCCGCAGCCACCGCCGTCGCGACCAGCGCGGCAGTGAACAGCAGCAGGACGACGCGCGCTCTCACGTCACGCTTGACGGGCAGATGGGTCATGGGCGACGCCCTCCTCGTTGTGATCGGGCCCGGCGCCCGTCACCGACGTGGCGCCGTCTCACCTCTACGCCACGGCACGCCTTAGTCTACGCCGGAACAGCGGCGGGCGGCGACCGACAGACGCCAGAGAATGGCCTACCCGGAGGCCGGCCGGGGCCGGAAGCCCTCGGCTCGGCCGGCCCGCCACGCCGGACCGTTCCGAGACCCCCGCGGCGCTCGACGACAGCGGCGATCCTCCAAAGTTTCAACGCAGCGCTGCTGGGCGCTAGATCGAACGCGGACGGACGCCCCGAGGCACTGGTCCACGGCGTACGCATAAAGGGCCGTGCGGCGCTGCTCGGCGCGACCCTTTCGGGCCTTCTGCCTGCGTCACATGCCCGGCGCAAACGCCACGAAGAACGCCGCCAGCAGCATCAGCAGGCCGATCATGCTCCCCACCACGAGGTTCGTGCTGCCGGCGCCGGCAACGTCGGAGAGCTCTCCGGCGACCCACAACTCTGATGTGGCCTCCGCGTGCGGGTCGTCTTCAACCAACTGCTTTCTCGTTCCCATCCGCCTGCCCCCCGCTCGGGCGTCGCACGCGACGCTGTTCCTGTCTCTGCCAAACGCATCGGCGGCGGCCGACGGTCGCCGCACGGAACGACTGTTTAGGCATGGTTACCCGAGATGCGCGGGAACACGGCCACAAGCCGTTGATTCGGACGCGCTGGGCACCCGGGATACCCGGCGGCGGCGGGCGGGTCGGCACGCCCGGGCTACCCTCGGGTCAGCCGGCCGAACCCCGGACGAGTTGGAGGAGCGCGTCGAGCAACTGCCCTTCGGGCAGCGTCGCGACGCGCTTGCCGTGGTCGAAGAGCACGCCCTCGCCGGCGCCGGCGGCGATGCCGTAGTCGGCGTGCCGGGCCTCCTCGGGGCCGTTGACGCGGCAGCCCATGACGGCCACGCTGATCACGCGGCCGGCGAGCGCCGGGTCCGCACCCAGGCGGCGCTCGACCTCCTCGGCGAGGTTCACGATGTCGACCTCGGTGCGACCGCAGGTGGGACAGGAGATGACCTCCGGGCCGCGCCGCCGCAGGCCCAGCGCGGCCAGGATCTGCCAGGCAGTCCTGACCTCCTCGACCGGGTCGCCGGTCAGGCTCACCCGGATCGTGTCGCCCACGCCGTCGGCCAGCAGTGTGCCGATACCGACGGCGCTCTTGATGGTGCCGCTCCAGACCGTGCCCGCCTCTGTGACGCCCACGTGCAGCGGCGCCTCGGTCTTCTGCGCCAGCAGGCGATACGCGGCGATCGTGTCCGGCACCGACGAAGACTTCACGCTGAGCTTGTAGCTCGTGAAGCCCCACTCCTCGAACTGCTCCGCCCAGCGCAGCGCCGCCTCCACGAGCGCGCCGGGAGCGTCCGCTTCGGCGCGCTCGCGCAGGGCGTGCGGCAGTGACCCGGCGTTCACGCCGATGCGGATGGCGACCGGGACGTCGGGCTCGCCCGGCGCCGCAGGCACCCGGGCCTCCGCGGCCGCCTGGACGATCTCGCGCACGTGCTTCTCCGCCATCGTGCCCGGGTTGATGCGCACGCCGGCGGCGCCGGCGTCGATGGCCGCCAGCGCGAGGCGCCAGTCGAAGTGGATGTCGGCGATGATCGGCGTGCGCGATCTCTCGCTCGCCGCACCGGTCCCCGAGCCTGCGAGCGCCGGGGCCTCGCGCACGAGCCGCGCGAACGCCGGCGCCTCCTCAGCCGTCGGCAGGCTCACGCGCACGATCTCGCAGCCGGCCGCGGCCAGGGCGCGCACCTGGGCGAGCGTCGCGTCCGCGTCGCCGGTGCGCGTGCAGGTCATCGACTGCACGGCGACAGGGGCGCCGCCGCCGACGGGCACGGCGCCCACCATGATGCGGCGCCGGCTAGACACGACGGCCTCCTGCGGGGGCGCCGCCTCCGCCCGCAGTGCCGGCTCCACCCGGAGTGCCGCCTTCTCCTTCTGCCGTGAACCAGGCCCAGGTCTCGGAGAGGCCGGCGGCGAGAGGGATCTCAGCCTCCCAGCCGAGCACCCAGCGGCGCGCGGCCGACGTCGGCGCGCGAGTGACGGATGTCACCCTCGCGCGCCGGCTCCATGCGCCGTTCCAGCCTGCGGCCCGAGCGCTCCTCGACGACGTCGAGGATCTGCAGCAGGTCGGTCCGTCGCCCCGTGCCCACGTTGACGACCGAGGCCCCGGTGAGCGGCCGCCGCAGCGCGGCGACGATGGCGGCCACCACGTCGGCGACGTAGACGAAGTCCCGCGACTGGCGACCGTCGCCGTAGATGGTGACGGGCTCGCCCGCGGTGGCAGCGGAGAGAAAGCGGCTGATGACGCCGGAGTAGGCTGAGCCGGGGTCCTGCCGCGGACCGTACACGTTGAAGAAGCGCAGGCACACGGCGGTCAGCTGGCCGGCGTCGGCGGCGTCGGCGCACACGTCCTCGGACGCGAGCTTGGCGACGGCGTAGGGGCTCAACGGGTGCGGCGGCACGGTCTCGGCGATGGGCAGCTGCGCCGCATCGCCGTACACGGCGCAGCTCGAGGCGAGCACGAACCGCTCCGCGCCCGCCTCGACCGCCTGGCGCACCGTGTTGACCGTGCCCCCGTGGGTGACCGAGTCGCAGCCCAGGGGATCCTCCAGCGACTGCGCGACGGAGGGCACGGCCGCGAGGTGGACGACGGCGTCGCAGCCGTCACACGCGTCGCGCATCCTCACCTCATCGCGCACGTCGCCCTCGATCACTTGCAGGCCGGCGCCGCCCTGGGCCGCCAGGGCCCACGCGCCGTCGAGATTCTCCTCCTTGCCGGTGCTGAAGTCGTCCAGCACGCGCACGTCGGAGCCGCTCATGAGCAGCGCGTCGACCACGTGCGACCCGATGAACCCGGCGCCGCCGGTGACGAGGGTCAGTCCTTCCATGCGCCAATCCTACGGCACCGGCCCGCGCCGCGCCGTCCCCTCCCCTGCCCGCGAACCCAGTGGCTCAGCCGCCGAAGAGCCTCTTGACGTCGTTGAACGTGAGGAAGATGAACAGCATCACCAGCAGCACGGTGCCGAAGGCGACCATGCGCTCGAACACGACGGTGTTGAGCCTTCGGCCGCGGATCTTCTCCACCAGGTTCATGGCGATGTGACCGCCGTCGAACGGCAGGATCGGCAGCAGGTTGATCAGGCCGAGGTTGAAGCTGAGGAACGCCAGCAGGAGCGGATACCAGCTCTGCTGCACCGCCTGGCGGCTGACGTCGATGATGCCCACCGGTCCGACAGCCCCGTCGGGCCCCGTGGCGCTGATCTTACCGCTGAGCAGCCACCAGAAGCCGGTGAAGGTGCCCACGACGACGTCCTTGAACCCGCTCAGCCCCAGCGTGACGGCCCGGCTCGGGCCGGGCCTGTCCCTGACGACGCCGGCCCGCACCCCCACGTAGCCGTTCCCTGGGGCCTGCGGATTGTCGATGAGCGTGACCTCGACGGTGCGCTCGGGCCCGCCGCCCTTGGGCGTGTAGGCGAGCGTGATCGTCTTGCCGAGGCTGGCGCGGAAGAACGCCGACGCCTGGTCCCAGCTGGTCCAGGTCTTGCCGTCGGCGCCGACGAGCGTGTCGCCGGCCACGAGGCCCGCATTGGCGGCCGGCGCTCCCTTGACGACCTCGTCCAGCGTGAGCGAGGCCTTGGGGATGCCCTGGATGCCGATGAACAGGATCATGATGACGGCCGCGGCAAGGAAGTTCATGAACGGACCGGCGGCGATCGTGAGGTTCCGCTTCCAGATCGGCTTCTTGTAGTAGACCGGGTCGCCGGCTCCGTCGGGAGCCAGCAGGCCGGCGCGCCGCTGCTCAAGCACGTCCTGCAGCCGGCGCCACTCGGGGACCTCGCGCGCGTCGCCGGTACCGTCCTCGGCCGCGGCCGAGTCGAGGCGACCCTGCAGCTCCTGCAGAGCCTCGTCGAGCTCCGCCACCGTGTAGGTGCGCCCGAGACGCCCGTCCTCGGCGTCGGCAAGGATCTCGGCGACGACGCCGTCGCCGGCGGGCTCCTCCGGTGTCATGCCGCTGATCTTGCAGAAGCCGCCGAGCGGGATGATGCCGATGCCGTACTCCGTCTCACCCCACGTGCGCCGCAGGGCGGCCGGCGGGAAGCCGACGTAGAACTTCTCCACGCGCATGCCGAACGACTTGGCGGCGATGAAGTGGCCGAACTCGTGCACGGTGATCAGCAACGCGAGGCCGAGAATCGCCACCAGCCACACCCACTGGCCGAGCACGAGCGCCGCGAGCAGCGCGCCGCCGAGCAGCAGCGACCAGGGGCTCAGCGTACGCGCTCGCTTGACCGGCGCCGAGGGCGCCGGTCGCTGTTCGCGCTGCTTGTCCTGTGTCGCTACGTCTTCCATGTGGTCACACGATACCCGTTCGAGGTTACGTCTACATTAACGCCGCTGCGCGGCGGCAGGTTCGCGGGGCCGAGCGTGGCAGGCCCCAGCCTCGCCGGTCGGGCGCCTCACGCTGACGGCGGCGGCCCCGCGCCTCGCGTACGGGCGCCGGCGCCCGCGAGCTGGCGCCCTACATGCCGGCCGCAACGCCAGCGGCCACGCGCCGCGCCTCGGCGTCGCTCGCGTACACGTCGTCGAGCGACGCGACCGTCTCGTCGCCGAGCCGGTCGAGGCACGTCTCGACGACCTCGGCGATGCCCGGGAACGACAGGCGCCCGCCGAGGAACGCCTCCACCGCGACCTCGTTGGCGGCGTTGAGGACGATGGAGGCGGCGACCGTTCGCGGGTCCGCCCCGGCGGCGGACGCCTCGCGCTCGGCCAGCATCGCCCTGGTCCCGGCCGCCTCCGCGAGCGCCAGGCAGCGGAACGTCTCCTTGTCGGGGCGCTCGAAGGCGATCGCCGTCGCGAACAGGTCCAGCCGGCGCACCTGCGGCAGCGCCGGCCGCTCCGGGTACGCCAGAGCCCAGCCGATCGGCGTGCGCATGTCGGGCACGCCCAGGTGAGCGAGGATGGCGCCGTCGGAGAACCGCGCCATGCTGTGCACCGTGCTGCGCGGGTCGAGCACCACGGTGATCTGCTCGTAGGGCACACCGAACAGATAGTGAGCCTCGATGAGCTCAAGCCCCTTGTTCATCAATGTCGCCGAGTCGATGGTGATCTTGGGGCCCATCGACCAGTTGGGGTGCACGAGCGCCTGCTCGGGCGTGACGGCGGCCAGTTCCGCGGCCTTGCGGCCGCGGAAGGGGCCGCCCGACCCCGTCAGCAGCAGTTCCTCGAGTGCGGCCTCTCCCCCGCCAGCGCCGGCCACGCCGGCGCTGGCGCCGCCGCCGGCGATGCACTGGAACAGCGCGCTGTGCTCGCTGTCCACGGGCAGGATCGGCGAGCCGCTGCGGCGGGCGGCGTCCAGGACGAACGGCCCGCCCGCCACCATGCTCTCCTTGTTGGCCAGCGCCAGCGTCGCGCCCGCCTCGAGCGTCGCCATGGTGGCGCGCAGCCCGGCGGCGCCGACGACGCCGTTGAGCACCGTCAGCGGCGCTGCTTCGGCGGCGGCGCGCTCGGCGGCGAGTGAGATGAGCTCGCGGATCCCGGCTTCGCCGGCGTGCACCGCGAGCTCCGGCGCCAGCGCCGCGGCCTGCGCCGCCGCGCCCGCGTCGTGCAGGCACACGTCGCGCACCCCGTGCGCGACCGCCTGCGCGACGACGCCGGCGGCGTCGCGTCCAGCCGCCAGCCCCACGAGGTGTAATGCCGGCACCGCCGGCAGCACCTCGAGCGCCTGGCGGCCGATCGAGCCGGTCGAGCCGAGGATGAGGAGGTGTCTGGGGGCGCCATCGGTCACGGGCGCAAGGGTACCATGGGCGCCCTCAGAGGCGCGGCAGGCGGGCCAGGACGTCGAACACCGTCTCGGAAGGCGGCTTGCGCTGCAGGGCGTACCCCGGCTCGACCAGCACCGGGGGATACTCGAGCCCACCGCACTCGGCGCGCAGTTCCGCCGCGGTCTTCCCGGCCGTCTGAGTCAGGTGAACCACAAGCGTCGGCACCTCGCGGTGGCGGCGGTAGTAGCTCACGGTCGCTTTGGGCAGCGGAGCCTGGGCATCCATCACGTACATCTGGTAGGTGTTCGCGGCGATCTCGCCCGGCCAGTACAAGTAGTAGGCGGCTCCCTGCGGATAGATGAGCAGGCGATCCTCGGGTCGTGAGCCTCCGGCCAGATCGGCCGCGAACCGGTCCAGGTGCGAGCGCTGCGCCGGGGTGACGGCGATGCCTCGCCAGGGTCCGGAAGCCATGCGTGCGGACAGGTCGCGCCACCCCGCCGCGCCGTACTGGAACTGCAGCTGGAACACCAGGGTCACCAGCACGACGGCGGCCAGACCCGCGAAGGCGAGCCAGGGCGCCCCGCGCCGCGGGCGCAGCGGCATCAGGCCCCAGGCGAGGAAGAGGCCGCTGGCCACGACGCCCGGCAGCAGCCCGACGGCAGAGTGGACGAAGCCGTCGGCGCTCGTGTACGCGGTCATCGCGCCGACCAGGAGAGCCGGCGCCCAGATCCACCAGAGCAGCCTGGCGCCATCCTCCCTCCGCTCGGCCGGTACGAACAGGTACAGGTAGGGCGCGGCCAGGGCGTACACGATCACGGCGCCGGCCGCGTGCAGCGAGCTCGTTGTGGCCGTCAGCCAGAGAGCCGGGGGCGTCAGCAGCAGCAGCCACCGACCCGCTCCGGGACGCAAGCGGAACACCAGCAGCGAGACTACGGCGGCGACCACGACGTACCACTGGTCCACAAGGAGGCCGAGGAACGCCCCCGCCACCTCGACCGCCTTGGGCGTGCCCCCCAACTGGTCCAGATGCCGGGCCAGGCCGATCGTGTAGTTCCAGGCACGTTGGAGGTTGGCGCCGCCGGCCAGGGCGAGCAGGAGGGCGGCGACCGGTACGACCACGAGTGCGCCGCCGAGCGTCCAGGCGCTGATTGCGCGCCAGGCGCGTGGGCCGGACGGCTCGCGCTCCCTCTCCGGCGGATCGAGGAGCGCCCCCTGCGCGACCACGAGCACGGCGCGCTCCCCCAGGCTGAAGGCGAGCAGCACGGCCACAAACGGCGCCATGAGCAGCACCGTCGGGTAGGCCACGCAGGCAAGCCCAAAGGCGACGCCCGCGCCCAGAGCGTACCTCCGCCCGCCGCCCAGGACTGTGACCGCGCCGAGCGCCGCACCCGCGGTCAGGAGGAGAGCGCCCAGCGTGTTCGCCATCAGCTGCGGGGTCTCGAACAGCACTATGGTCATGAAGGGGGCGCCGACGAGCGCCGCCAGGCCGGCCGGCAGCGACCGGCGCGCCAGAAGGAACACGCAGCCTGCGACCACCACGGCGAGGGCGAGGTAGAGGTGCCGCTCGTAGAGCACGAGTCCGGTCACGTCCTCCCCGCGCACGAGGGCGAACAACTTGACGAACGGGTACGCCAGCAGGCCGGCTGACTGGGTGAGATTCTGCTCATCGACGAACGGGCGGTCACCCAGCGCCCAGCGCCAGGGCACGAGCACGGAGAACGCCTCGTCGACGAGATCGGCGCCGCGCAGGAGCCGCCACCAACTGAGGCCCAGGGCGACGACGAGCAGAGCGCCGACGGCCACGGTGAGGCCGCGGAGTCCCGCGCCGCTTGGCGGCGCGGCGGGAGCGGTCTCGGCCGGAGCGCTCACGTGCCTCCTGCGCGGGCTAGAAGCCCAGAACGAGCGTGAGCACGAAGTAGGCCGCCGTGGCCGCGAAGATCAGCGCGTCGAAGCGGTCGAGCACGCCGCCGTGGCCCGGGATGCCGCGCCCGGAGTCCTTGATCTGCACGTCGCGCTTGATCAGGCTCTCGAAGAGGTCGCCGAGCGGGCCGGCGACGGCGATCGCGGCGCCGAGCAGAAACGAACCGCCCGGGTGCAGCGGCGTGTAGAGCCCGATGAACATCACAAGGAGCACGGTGCTGATGGCGCCGCCGGCGAACCCCTCCCAGGTCTTCTTGGGCGAGAGAACCGGCGCCATCGGCGTGCTCCCGAAGAACCTGCCCGTGAAGTAGGCCATGGTGTCGCCGGCCCAGGTGCCGAAGATCACCGTCAGCAGGATCCAGCCGTTCTCGTCCATCGGACGCAGCAGCAGCGCGGCGCTGAAGCCGAGGCCGACGTACAGCATCCCGAGCAGCGTCACGGCCATGCGCACGGTCACTCCCGGCTTGGGCCCCGCCAAGAGGCCGAGCAGGGCGATCAGGAGCACGCCGGCGCAGATGGCGCCGAACAGGGCGAGCGGGCTATAGAACCACGCCATGCTCACCATCAGCGCCGCCCCGAGGAACCCGGCCAGCGGAAGCGGCCGGTACCTTCTCGTCAGCCGGTAGAACTCGTTCAGGGCCAGAAGGGCGAGGATCGCCATGGCGAAGAAGAAGACGAGACCACCGTGAGCGACGACGACGATCGTGAGCACGGCGAGGACGACGCCGGTGATGATGCGCGTCGTCACGCCGCGCCGCCCTCTCCGGCGCCGCGCGGGTCGGCGGCCGAAGTGGCCGGGTCGTCCGGCGCACCCGCTCTGCGCCCGCCGAAGCGGCGCTGGCGGCCGGCGTAGTCGGCCAGCGCCGCGTCCAGGTCGTCCGGCCCGAAGTCGGGCCAGTAGCGGTCGCTGAAGTACAGCTCCGAGTAGGCGCACTGCCAGAGCAGGAAGTTGCTGATGCGCAGCTCTCCGGAGGTGCGGATCAGGAGTTCCGGGTCGTGCATCTCGGGTGCGTAGAGGTGGCGGCGAAGGTCGTCGTCGTCGAACGAAGGCGCGGCGCGCCGCCGCTGCGCCGGGCGCGCCCTCCCCTGCTCCCCGGCGCGCGCCGCATACTCGGCCGCCAGACCCTCGGCGGCGTCGAGCAACTCGCGCCGTCCGCCGTAGCTGAAGGCGATGTAGAGCGTCATCTTCCTGTTCTCGGCGGTCAGCGCCTCTGCCTCCTCGATGCGGCGCACGAGTTCGTCAGGGGCCCCCTCACGTCGCCCGACGAAGCGCACGCGCGCGCCCCGCTCGTGCATGTCGGGCACCTGCGAATCTATCATCTCTATGAACAGCCGCATCAGCGCCTCGACCTCGTCCTTGGGGCGGTTCCAGTTCTCGGTGCTGAAGGAATAGACGGTGACCTCCTTGATGCCGAGGTCGAGCGCGTGCTCGAGCACGCGGCGCAGCGTCTTGGCGCCCGCCCGGTGTCCTGCGGCCACGGGCAGGCCCTTGCCCTGCGCCCAGCGGCCGTTGCCGTCCATGATGATGGCGAGATAACGGCAGGTGGCGCCGCCGGCCGCAGGCTCCGCGACGCCGCTCGTCTTGCGCAGGCGCCAGCGCGCCAGCCACGTGCGCAGCGAGGCCATGTCGGTGCGAGCTCGAGGCGACGCCGGCGAGCGCCGGCTCAGACCTCGAGGATCTCGGCTTCCTTGTGCTTCAGGAGCTCGTCGATCTCGTGCACGTGTTCGTCCGTGTACTTCTGCAGCTCGTGCTCGGCGCGCTTCTCGGCGTCCTCGCCGACCTCGCCCTCGTGGACGAGCTCCTTGAGGTCCTTCATGCAGTCGCGGCGCACGTTGCGCACCGCCACGCGGCCATCCTCAGCCAGCCGGTGGACGAGCTTGACGAGGTCGCGGCGGCGCTCCTCGGTGAGCGCGGGGATCGGCAGGCGGATGACGGTCCCGTCACTGCTCGGGTTGAGCCCGAGGTCGCTCTCCATGATCGCCTTCTCGATGTTCTTCATCGCCGTCTTGTCGAACGGCTGGATCGTCAGCAGCCGCGACTCGGGCGTGGCGATGTTGGCCATCTGCTTGAGCGGCGTGGAGGTGCCGTAGTAGTCCACGTGGATGCGGTCCAGCAGCCCCACGCTGGCGCGACCGCTGCGCACGGTGTTGAACTCGGTCTTGACGGCATCCACGGCCCTGTTCATGCGATGCTTGGCGTCAGCGAGCAGCTCTTTCTCCACCGGTCCTCCCTTTGCCGGGGTCAGCTCCCGGCGGGCGGCGTGTGCACCACGGTGCCCACGCGCTCGCCGGACAGCACGCGCACGATGTTGTCGCCGGTCATCTTGAACACATGGATCGGCATGCGGTTGTCCATGCAGAGGCTCAGCGCGGTCGTGTCCATGACCTTGAGGCCGCGCTCGATCGCCTGCAGGTGCGTGATGTCGGCTATGAACTCCGCCGACGGGTCCTTCTCGGGGTCGGCGGTATACACGCCGTCGAACTCGCGCTTGGCCATGAGGATGGCTTCACACTCGAGTTCCAGAGCGCGGAGCGCCGCGGCGGAGTCGGTGCTGAAGTACGGGTTGCCCGTACCTGCGGCGCAGATGACGACGCGCCCCTTCTCCAGGTGACGGATGGCGCGGCGGCGGATGTACGGCTCGCACACGGCGCGGATCTCGATCGCGCTCATGACCCGCGTATCGACGCCCTCGTCCTCCAAGGCGTCCTGCAGGGCGAGCGCGTTCTGCACCGTGGCCATCATGCCGATGTGGTCGCCGGTCGTGCGGTCCATGCCCCCGGCGGCGGCAGCCATCCCGCGAAAGATGTTGCCGCCGCCGACGACGATGGCGATGTCGACATCGAGCGCGCGCGCGATCCTGATCGTCCCGGCGATCGACTTCGTCGTCGCCGGATCGATCGCCCGCGTCTCGCTGCCCAGGGCCTGGCCGCTGAGCTTGAGAAGAACGCGGCGGAAGGCGTGCTCGCCCGGTTCGCCTTCCATGGGGCTCAGCCCGCTACCGTCGTCTCGCCGAGCTGGAAGCGCACGAAGCGGCGCACCTCGACGTTCTCGCCGATGACGCCGACGAGGTCGGTGCGGACCTGCTCGATGGAGCGGTCCGGGTCCTTGACGAACGCCTGTTCCATGAGACAGGTCTCACCGAAGAACTTCTCGAGCTTGCCGGTGATGATCTTCTCGACCACGTTCTCCGGCTTGCCCTTGATCTGGTCGGACTCCGCGTAGATGGCCTTCTCGCGTTCGATGATGTCCTCGGGGACCTCGTCGCGGGAGACCCAGATCGGCGATGCCGCGGCGACCTGCATGGCGAGGTCGTGAGTGAACTCCCTGAACGGCTCGCTGCGCGAGACGAAGTCGGTCTCGACGCCGACCTCGACCAGCACGCCGATCTTGCCGCCGGCGTGGATGTAGGAGTCCACGGCGCCGTCCTTGGTCACGCGGGCGCTCTTCTTCTGCGCGCTGGCGAGCCCCGACTTGCGCAGCTCGTCCATCGCCTTCTCGAGGTCGCCGGCCGTCGCGGTCAGCGCCTTCTTGCAGTCCATCATCCCGGCCCCGCTCTTCTCGCGGAGCTCCTTTACCAGTGCAGCGGTGATCTCAGCCACAGCACGATCCTTTCGTAGGGTCGGCGTTGTTCTCGTTCGGGGTGTTACTCGGCCGGCTTCTCGGCTTCGGCCTTGGGCTCCTCGGCCTTGGGCGCGTCGGGCTCAGCCGTGGGCTCAGCCTTCTTGGCGGCCGGCTTCTTGGCTGGCTTGACCTCGTCGGCCTTGGTCGGCGCCTTCTCGGTCTCGGCCTCGGTCTTCTCGGCCTTGGCATCGGCGGCCTTGGGCTCGGCCTTTGGAGCGGCCTTCGCCGCCGGCTTCTCAGCCTTGGGCTCAGGCTTCGCCTCAGCCTTGGGCTCGACCTTGGCCTCAGGCTTGGGTTCGGCCTTCTTTGCGGCCGGCTTCGCCTCAGGCTTGGCCTCGGCTTTCGCGGCGGCGGCCTTCTTCGGCTCCGCGTCCTTCACCGTCGCGGCGGCAGCGGTGTCGCCGCCGGTCTTGGCGGCTGCGGCGGCCTCGGCTTTGGCCTTCGCCGCATCGGCGGCCGCGGCTGCGGCCTGCTCGGCGGCTTCCTGCTCCGCGGCGGC
This sequence comes from uncultured Thermoleophilia bacterium, assembly GCA_963762125.1. Classification (GTDB taxonomy): domain Bacteria; phylum Actinomycetota; class Thermoleophilia; order UBA2241; family UBA2241; genus CAIXSE01. Next base: position 192,628 of record CAVXJO010000008.1, on the reverse strand, counting down.
AACGGCTGCGGCGACGGCGGCTTCCTCGGCCGCTTTGCGCTCCGCTTCGGCCTTCATCTCGGCCTCGGTGAGCAGCTGGCGGCCCTGGGCCACGGCGTCGGCCATCACGCGGATAATGAGCGAGCAGCTGCGGATCGCGTCGTCGTTGCCGGGGATGATGTAGTCGATCTCGTCGGGGTCGCAGTTGGTGTCGACGAGCCCGATGATCGGGATCTTGAGCTTGCGCGCCTCTTTGACGACGATCGCCTCCTTGCGGGGGTCGACCACGAACACGGCGGCCGGCAGGCGCTCCATGCCGCCGACGCCGCCGAGGTTCTGCTCGAGTTTGCGCAGGTCGGCGCGCAACTGCATCGCCTCGCGCGTCGGCAGCAGGTCGAGCGAGCCGTCCTCAGAGAGGTGGCGGAGTTCGTGCATGCGCTTGATGCGCTTGCTCAGGGTCGCGTAGTTGGTCAGCAGACCGCCGAGCCAGCGGTTGGAGACGTAGGGCATGCCCACGCGCTCGGCCTGCTCCTGGATGGTCTCCTGGCACTGCTTCTTGGTGCCCACGAAGAGCACGCTGCCGCCGCGCTCGGCGGTCTTCTTGAGGAAGTCGCAGGCCTCGTCGATGAGGACCGTCGTCTTCTGCAGGTCGATGATGTAGATGCCGCCGCGCTCGCCGAAGATGAACTGCTTCATCTTGGGGTTCCAGCGCCGGGTCTGGTGGCCGAAGTGGACGCCGCTCGTGAGCAGGTCCTTCATGCTCACCGTGTGCTGGGGTGCAGGCAAGACTGCCTCCTTCTGAAACGGTTGCTGGCGGCGCGGAGTCGGCGCGGGTGCGCCGGCGGCCTGGGCCACCTCTGTTCCGGCAGACAGATCAGTGGAATCGGGCGCGGCGGACGCTCGCAAGCGCCTCCCGCCCGACACCGCCACGGACCTGGGGGTCCGCCGGGTCGGCATGGACATAACGGCCGGAAATGATAGCACACGAGGGCCCTGCCGCGCTCGTGCCGCGGGCTCGGGGGATCGGCGACCACCCGCGGCCGCGACGGCGTCAGCCGATCGCGGCCGGCTCGATCTCGTCGCGCAGCCGGCCCTTGAGCCGCAGGATCGCCTTGGTGTGCAGCTGCGAGACCCGTGACTCGGTGACGCCGAGCACCTCCCCGATCTCGCGCAGGGTGAGGTTCTCGTAGTAGTACAGCGCGATGACGATCTTCTCGCGCTTGGGCAGCGCGTCGATCGCGGCCGCCAGGCGAGACTTCATCTCGCTCAGGTCCAGCATGCGCGACGGGTCGTGGCTCTTGGGGTCCTCGATCGTGTCGATGAGAGCGGCCTGGTCGCCGTCCGAGCCCGAGATGGACCAGAGCTCGTCAAGCGCCACGATGCTGGTGTTGGCGATCTGCGTGAGCGACTGCTGGAACTCGGGCACCGTGATGCGCAGCTCGCCGGCTATCTCCCGGTCCGTCGGCGCGCGCTGCAGGCGGTTCTCGAGGCCCGCACAGGCCTTCTCGATCTCACGGGCCTTGCTGCGCACGGAGCGCGGCACCCAGTCCAGCGAGCGCAGCTCGTCGATGATGGAGCCCTTGATGCGCGAGATCGCGTACGTCTCGAACTTGATCTCACGGTCTGGGTCGAAGCGCTCCAGCGCCCCGATCAGGCCGAGAAGCCCGTAGCTGATGAGGTCGGACTCCTCGATGTGTGAGGGCAGGCCGTTGCTCATGCGCCCGGCGACGTACTTGACCAGCGGCGAGTACGCGAGGATGAGGCGGTCGCGCGCCGCCTTGTCACCTTGGAACTTGTACCGCGCCCAGAGTTCCCTGACCGTGTCTTCGTCCAGCCTGGTCATCTTGCTCGCCGCCCCTCAGGCCCGCGGGTGGTGGAGGTCGTAGGTGCGCCGCAGGTGCGCCCCGCTGACGTGCGTGTACACCTGTGTGGTCGAGACGGAGGCGTGCCCCAACAGTTCCTGGATGGCACGAAGATCGGCACCCCTCTCGAGCATGTGCGTCGCGTACGCGTGCCGCAACATGTGCGGCGACGCCGGATCGATACCTGCAAGCCGGCTGTATTTTACTACGAGACGACGAATGTCGGACGTGAGCAGTGTGCGACCGCTGCGCGAGAGCAGCAACGAGGCCTCGCGACGCCCGGCCGCTGCCCCTTCGGCGAGCGACGTTGAGATGCCCCCGGCGCGCTCGAGTTCGCCACGGCCGCGCTTGAGATAGCGGCGCAGCGCAGCCGCCGCCTCGTCACCCAACGGCACGATGCGCATCTTGCCGCCCTTGCCGTGCACGATGAGCTGCGCCTGGACCGCCTGCACGTCTCCGAGGCGCAGCGCCACCAGCTCCATGCTGCGCAGGCCGCACCCGTACAGCAGCTCGAGCACGACCCGGTCGCGCAGAGCCAAGGGGTCCGTGCCCTCGGTCGCCGCCACGAGCGCGTCCACGTCCGCCACGCTGAGCACGCGCGGCAGGCGTCGGCGGCGGCGTGGCCCCGGCAGGCTGCGCGCCGGATCGGCCGCGAGCACCCCCGTCTCGGCGAGGTGCCGAGTGAGTCCGCGCAGCGTCGAGAGCTTGCGTGCCGAAGTCGCCGGCGCATAGCCGCGCCGGCCGAGGTCCGCCGAGAAGGCGCGCACTCGACGCCGGTCGAGGTCCGCGACCGTCAGGTCGCGCTCGGAGAGCCACTCGAGGAGCTGCTGCAGGTCGGAGGAATAGGAACGCCGCGTCGCCGTGCTCGCCCCGCGGACCTCCAGGTCGCGCAAGAAGGCGTGGCAGAGCCCGCCGGGGTCGGCCTGCGCCGCGGCGGTGTGGGTCGTCTCGGGCTGTTCGGAGCGGCGCTCGCGCGGAGCTGTCACCAGTACCCCCTGAGGCGTCCTAGGCTTCAACGCCCGGCGCTCGCCTTCCTGCCTGCGATGGGCTTCAGCGCCGAAGCAGCCGGTACCTCCCCCCGTCGACGCGCCGAGCCAGCCCTTCCACTTCGAGGTCGCTCACGGCAGCCGCGACCTTCGCGACTGGGAGGCGGCAGCGCCCAGCCAGCTGGTCGATGGTGAGCGCCGCCGCGCCGAGTTCATGCAGGACGTCGCGAACGGCCGCACCGCCGTGGTCGAGGATCAGGGCGGGCGGCGCGCCCGGGCCGGGGGCGCCTCGCACCACGCCCGGTCCCGGGTCGTCGACAGCGATGGCGCGCAACACGTCCGCGGCGCTTTCACAGATCCGTGCCCCGTCCCGCAGCAGCCGATTGGGCGCCTCGCTCAGCCTGCGCCCTGCTTCGCCGGGCACGCAGAGCACGTCTCGACCGAGCTCCGCCCCGAACTCGGCGGTTATCCGCGCGCCGCTGCGCTCGGCGCCCTCCACCAGGACGACCGCCCGACCGAGCGCCGCCATCACGCGGTTGCGCGCCGGGAAACGCCAGCCTCTCGCCGGAACGCCCCAGGTGAACTCGCTGACGATGAGGCCTTCTCGCGCGATCGCCGCATAGAGGCGCGCGTTGCGCCGTGGATACACGACGTCGGCGCCGCAACCGAGCACGGCGACGGTCGCGGGAGACGGCGGCGCGGTCGCCTCGACCGCGGCGCTCTGCGCGATCGCGTCGATCCCCATCGCCAGGCCGCTCACCACCACGATCCCGGCGCGCGCCAGGTCGGCGGCGATGGTGCGCGCCATCTCCTCGCCGTAGGGCGACGGCGCGCGCGTACCGACGACAGAGACGAGTGGCGCGTCCACGATCGCGGACACCCTGGCTCGCGTCGTGACCGAGTCGGCACCGCCGCGGACGAAGAGGCACAGAGGCGGATCACCGAGGTCGCGTAGTTGGTCCGGGTACAACGCGTCGGTCCAGGCGACGACGAGGTCGCCCGGTGGGCGGCGTTCGGCGCTCTGCAGACAGGCGACCGGGCCCTCCTGGAGCACGGCCTCGAAGCACCCGGCGTCGGACGTTCGCTCTGCTTGCTCGCGCTGGGGATCGCCGCCGTGCTTCGGTCCACGCCCTCCGCGTCCGGGCCGGCGGCCCGCGAACGTCGCGATCTCGGCCGGCGGCCGGCGCAGCACCTCCGCCGTCGTGCGGTACTGGCGCACGAGCTGCTTGACGAGCCCCGGGCGCCAGGAGGCGAGTGTGCCCAGCCACGCGCACATCGCACGGGCATCGGGCGGACGTTCAGCCACGACGCTCGCCAGTCCTGTCCCGGTAGCTGAGACTCTCTGCCACGTGGGCGGCGGAGATGGTCTCGGCGCCCTGAAGGTCGGCGATGGTGCGCGCTACCTTGACGACCCTGTCGGCGGCGCGCGCACTCAGGTGCATGCGGTCGTAGGCGCGGTCGAGCTTCGCGACCGCCGCGCGCTCGAGCCGGCAGTAGCGGCGCAGGTGGCGACTGCTCATGTGGGCGTTGGCGAACACGCCCGTCCCCGCCAGCCGCTCCACCTGGCGGCGGCGGGCGGCGACCACCCGCTCGCGCACCGCGGCAGACGGCTCCGACGGCCGCGCCGTTCTGCGGTCCCTGGGCGGAACGCGAGGCACATCGAGACGCAGGTCGATGCGGTCGAGCAGGGGGCCGCTCAGCCTCGAACGGTACTGGTTCAGGCGATAGGCGGCGCATACGCACTCACGCAGCGGGTCGCCGGCAAAGCCGCACGGACACGGGTTCATCGCCGCGACCAGCATCAGCCGCGCAGGGTAGGTCACCGAGGTCAGTCTGCGGCTGATGGTCACCTCACCGTCCTCGAGCGGCTGGCGCAGGCCCTCGAGCGCGGAGAGCCGGTACTCGGGGAACTCGTCGAGGAAGAGCACGCCGAGGTGGGCGAGGCTCACCTCGCCCGGGCGCGGCGTGCCGCCCCCGCCCACGAGACCGGGCGAGGAGATGGTGTGGTGCGGCGCCCGGAACGGCCGCCGCACTACCAGCGGCTCGCCCGGCGGCAGCAGGCCGGCGACGCTGTGTACGCGGGTGATCTCGATGGCTTCGGCGCGCGTGAGCGGCGGCATGATGCCCGGGAGCCGGCGCGCGAGCATGGTCTTTCCCGCCCCCGGCGGGCCGGTCATGAGGACGTTGTGGGCGCCCGCCACGGCGACCTCGAGGGCGCGCTTGACGCCGTCCTGCCCGATGATGTCGGAGAAGTCGGCATCGCCCGCCGGCGGCGCAGCGAGCAGTCCCTCCAGGTCGACCGGCGGAGCTGCTGCGCAGCCGCCGGCTCTCGATCTGGGCGACCGCCTCGGCCAGCGACGACGCTGGGTACACCTCGAGACCCTGGACGAGCGTGGCCTCGGCGGCGTTGCCCGCCGGCAGCACGAGCCCGCGGACGCCGCGCGCCCGCAGGCTCTGCGCGATAGCGAGCGCTCCCGCGACGGGACGCAGCGCGCCGTCGAGTCCGAGCTCGCCGACGGCGGCCAGCGACCCCCTGTCGTCGGAGCCGTCCTGCACCTGCCCCGTGGCGAGCAGGAACGCGAGCGCGATGGGCAGGTCGAACGATGGCCCCTCCTTGCGCAGGTCCGCCGGAGCGAGGTTGACCGTGATGCGCCGCGAAGGGAACTCGTAGGACGAGTTGACGATCGCGGCGCGCACCCGCTCCCGGCTCTCCTGGACGGCGGCGTCCGGCAGGCCCACCACGCTGAACGCAGGTGCTGCCGCGACGACGTCGGCCTCGATGACCACGGGGTGGCCCTGCAGGCCGCTCAGCGCCTCACTCGCGACTCGAGCCAGCACCGCTCCCTCCTCATCTCCGCGGCCGGTCGCTCCGGCCATACCAGCCTCACCGGCCTCATCCGTCTAGCGTGAACGCGCCCGGCAGGTGGCGGATCACCGGCGGCTGCGCGGCGGCGTCGACAGCGATGACGTCGAAGCGCACGTCGCTCACGCCGCGCAGCGCCCAGGGGCGTACCGACAGCCACAGTTCGGCCAGCCGCGCCACTTGGCGTCGTTTGCGTGCGTCCACCGCGTCCTCCGGCGCACCGTACGCTGCCGTGCGGCGCGCCTTGACCTCCACGAAGGCGAGCACGTCGCGACGACGAGCGATGAGGTCGAGCTCCCCGCGCCCGATGCGTACGTTGCGGCCGAGCAGCGTCCACCCGTCCCGGACGAGACGCTGAGCGGCCGCCTCCTCGGCGGCACGACCGAACTGTTGGCGTGCGTTCACCGGACGAGCGTACCGGGAAGAGCGCGCGACTCAGAGGGTGCCGAACGCCCACCGCGGGTGACGTTGGCGATCGGTGACCGACCGGGGCACCGGCGCCGGCACGGCGTGACGCCGGGGTTCAGCAGTCGGGCGAAGTCTCCAGCCCGAGGCCCAACTGCTGATAGGCGACGCTCGCGAACGAGAGACGGTGCAGCTCGCACACGCCGTGCTCACAGATGGCGGCATGGTGGATGGCGGTCGCGTAGCCCACGTGACTGTCGAACCCGTAGGCCGGGTAGCTCTTGTGCAGTCCTCTCATCACCCGGTCGCGAGTGACTTTGGCCACGATCGACGCGGCGGCGATGGCGGCTGAGAGGTGGTCGCCGCCGACGACGGCACGGTGCTCCAGGGCGCAGTCCGGAAGCGGGAAGCCGTCCACGAGCGCAACGTCCGGTGCGGGGTCCATGCGTTCGATCGCCCGCGCCAGGCCGCGCAGGTTGCAGTGGTGCAGCCCGTCGCGGTCGATGGTGGCCGGCGAGAAGAGGACGACGACGACCTGGCGGGCCAGGCGGACGATCTCATCGTAGAGCGCCTCACGGCGGGGGCGGCTGAGACGCTTGGAGTCGTCGAGGCCGGAGAGGGCTTCGCGGTCGGCCTCGACGAGCGTCGCGTAGTCGAGACACACGGCCGCCGCGGCGAGAGGGCCGGCGAGACAGCCGCGGCCGGCCTCGTCGGCCCCGACGACGGCGGCGCCGTCGGCGCCGGCGGCCGCGAGATCGAAGGCGAAGCGCTCGTTCACTGCCTCGCCGTCCGTCTCTAGTTCACGCCGCCGATACGACCCGGAGGCCAGTAGCGGGCGAACGCCTTGCCCACCAGCTGGCCGCCCGGCACGGGGCCGAACTCCCGGCTGTCTCCGCTGTCGATGCGGTTGTCGCCCATCACGAAGTAGTTGTCCGCCGGCACCTTGTACGGCCGCTGCAGCGACCACGGAAGCCCGTTGTCGAACGGCTCCGAGGGGACCGGTTTGCCGCCGATCTTGCGCACGTAGGGCTCTTCGAGCTTCTTGCCGTTCACGTACACGAAGCCGTCCTTGAGCGAGATCTCGTCCCCGGGCATGCCGATGATGCGCTTGATGAGCACGGGGCCGGCGAACGGCGGGTGGAAGACGACGATGTCCTGCCGTGACGGATCGGAGAACCGCCAGGAGATGCGGTCGACGAGGACGCGGTCACCGATGAGCAGCGTGTTCTCCATAGACTCGGAGGGGATGCGGTACGGCTTCACGAGGAACGCCTGGATGAGCAGCGCGACGGCGATCGCCACGACCGCCAGCACGATGTATTCGAGGATGGTGCGGCCCGTCGAGGCCTTCTTCCTGCCCTTGCCGGCGGGCTCGGGGCCCGCGTCCTGGGTGCTGTTCATCTCTCTCCTGGTCCGCCGGGCGGGAGTGTATCAGAGCGACCGCAGGCGCGAGAGCGGCCAGTACGTGGCCAGGCCCTCGCCGACGATCGCCGTCCGCGGCACGGTGCCCCAGTCACGGCTGTCGTCGCTGTCGGTGCGGTTGTCGCCCATCACGAAGTAGTTCCCGGCGGGCACGCGAAACGGTTCGGCCAGCGACCAGGGATCGTGCATGGTGCTGCCCGCGATGGCCGACTGCGCGACCGTGGGGTCGACGCTCCCGCCGGTGCGGTGGACGTAGGGCTCCGCCGCCTCGTGGCCGTTCACGTACAGGCGCGCGTCCTTCACCTCGAGCACATCGCCGGGCACGCCGACGACACGCTTGATGAAGACCACATCGGGGTCCTCTGGGTAGTGGAACACGATCACGTCACCGCGATGCGGGTCGCGCAGGTGAAACACGACCCGGTTGACCAGCACGCGATCGCCGGGTCGCAAGGTGTCCAGCATCGACTCGGAAGGGATGCGGTACGGCTTGAGCAGCCATGACTGGACGGCGAGCGCCACGAGGATGGCGACGGCCACGACCGCGATGTACTCGAGGGCGCGCTTCACCGTGCGGACGCCCGCAGGAACCTCAGGTCAGCGCTGCTTCTCGCGGACGCGCGCCTGCTTGCCGACCTTCTGGCGGAGGTAGTACAGCTTCGCGCGACGGACGTCGCCGATGGCCATGACCTCGATCTTGTCGATCTTGGGCGAGTGCACAGGGAACGTGCGCTCGACGCCGACGCCGAACGACTGCTTGCGGACGGTGAAGGTCTCGCGTACACCCTGACCCTGGCGCTTGATCACGGTGCCCTGGAAGACCTGGATGCGGTGGCGGCTGCCCTCGACCACCTTGAAGTGGACCTTGACGTTGTCCCCGGCCTTGAACTGGGGGATGTCGTCGCGCAGCTGCTCGCGCTCGATGTTCTCGATGATGTTCACGGACCCTCGTCTTTCGTCAGAAAAGCGGCGGTTAGTCTAGCAGGGCGGGCCGGGCATGGCAAAACCCCTCACCGGCCTTCAGCCACGAAGACGTATCTTACCGCTTTCTGACCTGCTCCGCCCGCCAGCGCTCGATGGCGGCGTGGTGCCCGCTGCGCAGCACCTCGGGCACATCCCAGCCGCGGAACTCCGCGGGACGCGTGTAGTGCGGGTACTCCGCCCCGCCTTCGAGCTCCGGCGCGTGCGACTCACTGACGATGCTGTCCGGGTTGCTGACGGCGCCGGGAAGCTTACGCGTGACAGCGTCCAGGGTGGCCATAGCGGCGATCTCGCCGCCGGAGAGCACGTAGGGGCCGATGGACACGCGGTCGCTGACGAGGTGCGTCACGCGCTCGTCGATGCCCTCGTAGCGGCCGCAGAGCAACACGAGGTCGCCGCTGCCGAGTTCCGAGGCGAGCGCGTCGTCGAGCTGCCGCCCTTTGGGCGTGAGCTCCACGACGCGGCGGCCTTGCTTGACGAGCTCGGCGTCCCCGCCGAACACAGCCTCGAGCGCGGCGCTGACCACGTCGATGCGCAACACCATGCCGGCGCCGCCGCCGTAGGGCGTATCGTCCACCTGCAGGTGACTGAGCGGCGTGTGGTCGCGGTAGTTGGTCAGGACGAACTCGTGACCAAGGGCGACGGCGGCGCGGATGTGCACCTGACCGAGGTACCAGTCGAACGCCTCCGGAAACAGCGTGAAGACGTCGAAGCGCACGCTCAACTCTCCGGCTCGTCGAGCAGGCCGTCGACCACGACGAGCCCGTCCTGCCCCAGCGTCACGAGCTCGTCCACCAGCGGGATCAGCACGTCGGCGCCGTCCGGCGCCCGCACCGCCAGGATCTCGTGCGCGGGCGCCTCGAGCACGTCGCGCACCTCGCCGACCGGCCTGCCGGAAGCGGTGCGCACGGGCTGCCCAAGGAGGTCACCCACACGGTAGTGGGGCAGGTCGTCGAGCTCGTCCCCGGCCGCCAGGAGTTCCCGCCCCTGCAGCGCGATGGCTTCCTCGCGCGTCGCCGCCAGGTCGAGAAGAACGAGAGGGCGCCGGTCCGTCCCGCCCACGCGCGTGAGCGCGCAGGGCCGGGGTTCACCGGCGCCCTCGTCGGCGACGTAGAAGCGCTCGCCCAGCTCGAGTCGGTCGAACCCGCCGGGCGCGAGATTCAGGTAGAGCTCACCACGGAGTCCGTGGACCTTGCCGAGGACTCCGCAGGTCCAGAGCGAAGGGTCGACGTGTGGTGCGACTTCGTCGCTCCGCGCGTCGACTTGCCTGCGACGGTCAGTCAATGATCTCCACGATGGCGCGCTTGCCGTCACGGACGGCCGATGCCTTGACGATGGTGCGCAGCGCCCTGGCGATGCGCCCCTGTTTGCCGATGACCTTGCCGACGTCGTCCTTCGCCACTGAGAGCTCCAATACGACGGTGGTATCGGTTTCGGTAGCCTCCACGTGGACCTCGTCTGGACTGTCGACCAGCGACTTCGCCAGATACTCGAGCAGGTCCTTCAGCATCCCACTACTCCCTCCGTCGTCTCCGCGAGGACCTCTTACTTGTCGATGCCCTTGATGGAGAGCAGCTTCTTGACCGTCCGCGAGGGCTGCGCGCCCTCACCCAGCCACTTCTTGGCCTTGTCCGCGTCGATCTCGATGAGCGAAGGGTCCATCTGCGGGTTGTACTGGCCGATGGTCTCGATAGCGCGACCGTCACGACGGGCGCGAGAGTCAACGACGACGATACGGTAGACAGGGTTCTTGGTGCTCCCTACCCGGGTCAATCTCATTCGCACTGCCAACTTGTGTCACCCCCTCAGGGTAGTAGAACGGCGCGCTGCGACCGCACAGGGTCGCAGCGGTGTGTGAACCTTACGCGACCGCGCTTCGGGCCGCAAACAGCGAGCATGGTGCGGTGCACCTTGCGCAGCACCGCACACCGGCGATACAGCGTCGGCTAGTCTACCCGCTCATGCCCGGGAGGCGAAACCCCTTCATGCGCCCGCCGGAGAACATCTTCAGCATCTTCTGCATCTCACGGTACTGCTTGAGCAGGTTGTTCACGTCCTGGACGCTGGTGCCGCTGCCCGCCGCGATGCGGCGCCGGCGGCTCCCATCGATGACGTCAGGGTGCCTGCGCTCCTGCCTGGTCATGCTGAAGATCATCGCCTCGATGCGGTCCAGCTGACGGTCGTCGACCTGTACGTTCTTGAGCTCCTTCATCCCCGGCACGCCCGGCAGCATGCCCAAGATGCTGGAGAGCGAGCCCATCTTGCGCACCTGCTTGAGCTGGTCGAGGAAGTCCTCGAAGGTGAACTCGGCGCGGCGGAGCTTGGCCTCCATCTCGGCCGCCTGCTTCTCGTCGAGCGACTCCTCGGCCTTCTCGATGAGACTGAGCACATCACCCATGCCCAGGATGCGGCTCGCCATGCGGTCGGGATGGAAGACGTCGAAGTCGTCGAGCTTCTCGCCGGTGCTCGCGAACTTGATCGGCTTGCCGGTGACGGCGCGCACGCTGAGCGCAGCGCCGCCGCGGGCGTCGCCGTCAAGCTTGGTGAGCACCACGCCGTCCAGATCCACGTGGCCCTTGAAGGCGTCGGCGGCGTTGACGGCGTCCTGGCCGGTCATCGAGTCGACGACGAGCAGTACGTTGTGCGGCTTGACGGCGTCGCGGATGTTGACCAGCTCGGCCATCAGCTCCTCGTCGACGTGCAGGCGGCCGGCGGTGTCGATGATGGCCACGTCGCCGTGCGAGCGCGCGTAGGCGACTCCGTCGCGCGCGATGTCGACCGGGTCGAGGTCGGCGCCCGGCGCGTAGCAGGGTACGCCCACACGCTCCGCCAAGGTCTGCAGCTGGTCGATGGCCGCCGGCCGATAGACGTCGGCGGCGATGAGCACCGGTGATTTGCCGTCCTTCTTGAGCACCTTGGCGAGCTTGGCGCACGTGGTCGTCTTGCCCGAGCCCTGGAGGCCGGCCAGCAGCACGATGGTCGGCGGATGGCCGCTGAAGGCCAGCTTGGAGTCGCCGCCGCCCATGAGCGCGACGAGCTCCTCATTGACGATCTTCACGACCTGCTGCGCCGGAGTGAGGCTCTCCATCACCTCGGCGCCGAGCGCACGCTCCTTGACGTGCGCCACGAACTCGCGCACGACCTTGAAGTTCACATCGGCCTCGAGGAGCGCCAAGCGGATCTCTCGCATGGCGGCGTCGATATCCTCTGCTGTGAGTTTGCCGTGGCCCTTGAGGCTCTGCATGACCCCCTGGAGGCGGTCGGTAAGCGCGTCGAACATCAGTGTCCCTGGTCGTGTGGCGAAGGCATCATGGTAGCACGCGAAAAAGTTCAGCCGAGCTCGAGTCTCCAGAGGTCGTGCGGGCGACCACCCCACTCCACCTCGCGGTCTATCGTCATGCCGAGCTTGGCCGCGACGCGACGCGAACGGACATTGTCCGCGACGATCAGCGCGCATACGCGGTGCAGGCCGAGATCGGCCGCGTGCGTCAGGACGCCGCGCGCCGCCTCGGTCGCGTAGCCCTGCCCCCACGCATCTCGCTCCAGGTGCCAGCCGATCTCGACGGCCTGCTCTCCCTCGATGACACGAGCGACGAGTCCGCAGTCGCCGATCAGCCGCCGGCCGGCGCGCAGCAGGACGGCGTAAAGTCCTACACCTGTACGCACATACATCTCCCGGGCGCGAGCGACCCAGGAGCGCGCCTCTTCGAGCGTGAACGGCGCTTGGTCCCACCAGATCACCTCGGGGTCGGCGAAGGCCCTAGCGAGCGCCGGCACGTCGCCGTCGGCGAACTCGCGCACGACGAGGCGCTCGGTCTCGAGGGGAAGACTCACCCGGCGACGTCACCGGCCGACTCGTATCCGTCGGCGGAACCGAAGATCGCCCGGGCGAAGATGTCGGGCTCGAAAGGACGCAAGTCCTCGAGTTGCTCGCCCACCCCGATGAGCTTGATGGGGATGCCGAGCGACTCGTGGATGGCGACGACGATGCCGCCTTTGGCGGTCCCGTCGAGCTTCGTGAGCACGACACCACTGATGTCCACGGCTTGCTTGAACTCCTGCGCCTGGCGCAACCCGTTCTGGCCGGTGGTCGCATCCAGTACGAGCAGCGTCTCGTGCGGGGCGCCCGGCAATTGCTTCTCGATGACCCGGCGCACCTTCTCGAGCTCGCGCATGAGATTGACCTGCGTGTGCAGGCGCCCGGCGGTGTCCACGAGGACGACGTCCGCGCCGCGGGAGCGCGCCGCGGCCACACCGTCGTACACCACAGCCGCCGGGTCCGCGTCGGCTGCCTGCTTCACGATCTCGCAGCCGACGCGGTCGGCCCACTCGCTGAGTTGCTCGACGGCGGCGGCACGGAAGGTGTCGCCGGCCACCATGAGCGGGGTCTTCCCCATCTCCTTGAGGCGCCAGGCGAGCTTGCCGATGGTTGTCGTCTTGCCGGTGCCGTTGACGCCGACCATGAGGATCACCGTCGGCTGCTGCGTGACGTCGATGCGCTGCCGTTCCGGATCTGACGGGCTCAGGAGCTCCGCGACCACCTCCGCGAGCTCGTTCTGGTAGGGCTCGACTGTCTCGATCTTCTTCGCGTCACAACGCTGCTCCAGCTCGTCGACGATCTTGACGGTGCCGGCCACGCCCACATCGGCGGCGATCAGCATCTCCTCGGTCTGCTCGTAGAGCCTGCGGTCGACGCCCACGTACACGGCGCTCTTGAGCGCGTCGCTGACGGCGCCCCGGGCCTTGCCCAGATTGCGCCGCAGGCGGCCGAACAACCCCTTGCGTTCCTGGGCCTCCTCCTCGAGCACATCATCGGGCACCTCGGCCTCGACGACACCCTTGAACACCTCGTGCCACTCCACGCCAGTCAGTCTCCAGTCAGCGGCCGCCGTGCGGCGGCCGATCGCTTCACTGCGCCGGCGCGCCCGGCTGCTTCGCCTTGGCGCGCTCCTCGCGCTCGATCTCCTCTTCGGCCATGCGGGCGCTCACCACTTGGGATGCCCCGTCCTGGCCCATCGTGACCCCGTAGAGCACGTCGGCGGCCTCCATGGTGCGCTTCTGGTGCGTGATGATCACGAACTGCGTGCGCTCGCGGTAGTCGCGCAACAACTGCACGAGGCGGCCGATGTTGACGTCGTCCAAGGCGGCCTCGATCTCGTCCAGGATGTAGAACGGGCAGGGACGCGCGAGCACCAGCGCCATGAGGAACGCGATGGCCACGAGGGCGCGCTCGCCGCCCGAGAGCAACTGCAGCCGCTTGCCCAGCTTCTTGGCGGGCTTGACCTCCACAGCCACACCGCCCTGCGGATGTTCCTCATCGGGGTCGACCAGCTTGAGTCCCCCACGGCCACCTGGGAAGAGCACCGTCACCATGTGGCTGAACTGCTCCTGCACGGCGTCGAAGGTGGCTGCGAATTCGGCGTCCACCTGAGCTGTGAGCTCCTTGATGAGCGTCTCGAGGTCGTCGATCGACTTCTCCAGGTCGCGCCGCTGCTCGCGCAGGAAGGCGGCGCGCTCCGAGAGCTCCGCGCACTCCGCCTCCGCGAGTGGGTTGACCGGCCCGATGCGCTCCCGGCGCCGGGAGAGGCGCTCGACGCGCTCCCTCAGCGCCGCCCCTTCAGCGTCGTCGGACGGCGCCGCGAACCCCGCCTGGTCGAGCTGCTCGCTCACCTCGTCGAGGCTGCCGGCGAGCTCGGAGCGCCGGTCCTCGAGGCGGGCGAGCGCCACCTGGACCTCGATGCGGCGCTCACCGGCGCCCTCGAGATCGCGGCGCAACTGCGACTCCTCGTCGGCGAGCCGGCGCAGTTCCCCGCGCTCGAGGCCGGAGCCTTCGTCGTCGCCGACGTCGAGTTGAGCGATGAGTCGCGTGGAATGCGCCCGTAACGCCCCTGTCCGCGTCTCGACCGCGGTGCAGGCGTCGCGCACCTCGGGGAGCTCCGCCAAGCGGCGGTCGAGCTCCTCCAGGCGCTCGCGGTCGGCCGTGGCGCGGCGGCGCGCGGCCTCCTGCTTCTCCGCCGCGCGCTCGGCGGCGGCGCGGCGCTCCTCCAGCTCGACCCGTCGCCGCGTGACCAAAGCGAGAGACGCCGAGTGGGCGCCCTCCGTCCGGCGCAGCACGGTATCGGCGTCGTCGAGGGCGGGCCCGAGCTGCTCGGTCTGAATCAGCGCCGTGGCCGCCGCGGCGTCCGCGGCCTCTTTGCCGGCAGCGGCCTCGGCGAGCTCAGCTGCGATGCCCTCGACCGCGCGCCGGCCGCGCTGCAGGTGGTCCTCGAGGTCGCGACGCCGTGAGCGCACCTGGCTCAGGGTGCGCTCGGCGGTCTCGGCGCCGATACGTGCTTCGCGCTCGGCGGTCGCGGCGGCGTCGGCCGCCTCACGCGCCGCCGCGTGCCTGTCCGACGCCAGCCTCACCGCGGTCTCCTCGCGCGCCTCGCGCGCGGACACGCCGTCGAGTTTCTCGCCCAGGCGCTCCAGCGAGGCGCGCCGCTCAAGCAGCAGTGCGGCCGGGACGCCGCTGGCGAGGCCGACCTGCCCGTCGGTGGGGCGGTAATACTCACCTTCTCGGGTGACGGCCAGACCGCTGAACTCTGTCGGGACGGCGCGCAGGTCGTCGACGATCACGACGTCGGCCAGCGCGCCCTCCAGCCCCTCGTGCTCGCCGAAGCTCACCTTGTCCGCGAGCGGGGCGGCGCCGGGAAACCCCACCGACGGCCGCCGGCGCGATTGAACGATGAGGCGCACGAGTCCGATCCCGGCGCCCTTGAGCGCGTCGAGCAGCGACCAGTGGTCCACGCTGCCTGGCACGGCCAGCGCGCCCGAGAGTTGCGCGAGCGCCGCGGCGAGCGCGCGCTCGTAACCGGGCTCGCACGAGACGCTGCCTGCGAGCGACACCGTACCGGGGAACTCCCCGGCCACTTCCATGATCTCGCCGCCGACGTCCTCCATGTCGAGAAGTGCCGCGCGCAGGTGATCTGCCTCGGCCTCCAGCGCGCGCCGCTCGACAAGCGTCGCCCGGTGCGCGTCCTCGGCCGCGGTGACCTCGCGGGCCGCCTCGACCACAGCCGCCGCCGCGAAGGATGCTGCGGCCTCGGCCGCGCGCAGGGCCTCGCGCGCCGCCGCCTCTGCGGCGGCGGCCTCGCGCTCTTCGTCGCCCTTGCCGGCGACTTCGGCGTCGAGCGCCTCGTGCTGCCGGTCGAGGCGC
Organism: uncultured Thermoleophilia bacterium; assembly: GCA_963762125.1. Lineage (GTDB taxonomy): Bacteria > Actinomycetota > Thermoleophilia > UBA2241 > UBA2241 > CAIXSE01. The sequence goes on along the minus strand of CAVXJO010000008.1, from coordinate 176,935 downwards.
TCCTGCTCGCCGGCGAGCGCCTCGCCGCGGCGTCCGAGCCTGGCCGCCGTGGCCAGCGCGCTCTCGCGCTCGACGGCGAGCCTGTCGAGCGCCGCCCGGCGCTCGCTCATCGTCTGCCGCGCCGCTTCCAGCTCAGCCGAGACGCGCGCGTGTTCCGCCTCGGCCGCTTCGAGCTGCTCCGTCAGAAGACGCTCCTCCTGCGGCCACGTGTCGTCGTCGCGCTCCTCCGGCCGCCCGGCGAGCTCGGCGACCAGCCGCTCCCGCTCGGCCGATGCCGCGCGCTCGACCTCGTCGAGGAGGTGCTGCCGTTGCTCGGCGAGCCGGCGCACGCCTTCAAGGCGGCCGTCAAGGACGCGGGCGCGCAGCAGACGCCGCGCGCTGCGCTCGCGCTCGGCCAGCTTCTTGGCGAACGTCTCCTCTTCGCGGGCGCGGGCGGACGCCACCTTGCCCAGCCCATCCTCGTATCCGGCCCGGTCCCCCTCCACGACGGCGAGCTCGTTGCGGCGGCCGTCCAGCTCGACGTCCAGCGCCATGACCTCGCCCGTCAGCAGACGTCCTCTGGTCTCCGCGATCTCGCTCTCGACCGTGCGCAGCTGCTCGGCCGCAGTCGCCTGACGGCGCAGCGGCGCGAGCTGCGAACCGACCTCGCGCTCCAGCAGCAGCGCCCGCTCGAGGTTGCGCCGCACCTCGCGCAGCTTGAGCCCGGCGCGCTCGCGGCGACGCTTGTAGGCGCCCAGACCGGCGGCCTCTTCGATCTGGCTGCGCCGGTCCTCGGGTTTGCCGGCGAGGAACGATTCGACCTTGCCCTGACCGATGATGGAGTGCAGCTCCTTGCCGAGACCCACCTGGGCCAGCAGCTCGACGATATCGGTGAGCCGGCACGTCGACTGGTTGATGGAGTACTGCGAGGCGCCGTCGCGCGCCACACGGCGCATCACGCTGACTTCCGCCGTGGGCAGAGGCAACGCGCCGTCGGTGTTGTCGAAGGTGAGCTCCACCTCGGCCGCGCCGCTGGCACGGCGACCGTCGCTGCCGGCGAAGATCACGTCCTGCATGGAGGAGCCGCGCACCGTCGTGGGGCTCTGCTCGCCGAGCGCCCAGATGACGGCGTCGGCCAGATTGCTCTTACCGCTCCCGTTAGGCCCGATGATCACGCCGACGCCCTGCTCGAACAGGAGCTCGGTCTGCTTGGGGAACGACTTGAAGCCTTTGAGGCGGAGCGCCTTGAGGTGCACCTCAGCCGACCTCGCTGGCCCCGGCGTGGCCCGGCTCGGTCTGTGCGCCGACCTCTTGCACTTCACCCTGGCCGGCCTCCGGGGCTTCGCCCTGGCCGGCCTCCGCGTCCGCCGCGGTCCTGCGCGAGCGGCTGCCCCGGAGGCGCGCTCTGCGGGCGGTGCGCCGCGCCTTCGACTGCAGCTCGTGCAGCGCCTCGGCGGCGGCCTCCTGCTCGGCGCGCTTCTTGCTGGTGCCGAACCCGCGGCCCAGCGACGCGCCGTCGACCACGGCTTCGATCTCGAACTCGCGGTTGTGCGGGGGGCCGCTGAAACCCTGCACCTTGTAGGCGACCGACTGGCCGGTGCGCGCGAGGTACTCCTGCAGCTCCGTCTTGTGGTCGATGTAGCTGCTCTCGGCGAACACGATGTGCTCCTCGAACACCTCGACGACGGCCGGGCGCACGGCCTCGTAGCCGAACGTGAGATAGACGGCGCCGATGAGCGACTCGGTGAGGTCGGCGAGGACGTTCTGGTTGCTCTCCAGCTGCGCCGCGTCGCCGCCCTCCGCGCTCTGGCCGGCGTACTGACGCAGCAGCTTGCCGAGACCGAGCTTGGCCGCCACACGCGCGCAGGTGGCGCGGCTGACGATGTACGCCCGCAGTCGCGCCAGGTGCCCCTCCGCGAAGTCGGGGAAGCGGCGATACAGCTCGGTGGTGATGCAGAGGCTGAGGACGCTGTCGCCGAGGAACTCGAGCCGCTCGTAGGAGTGCACCCGGTCCGGCGCCCACGAGGTGTGCGTGAACACCTGGCGCATGGTCGCCTGGTCCAGCTGCTGTGCGAGCACAAGTAGACGCTGCGTCACGATACGTACTCCAACGACAACGAGGGGACGCCTCCTGCCTGCAGGAGACACCCCCTCGTCGTCCCCTTGGGGGATCGGCGCGGTTAGGCGTCCACCCGCGTCATGACGAAGTCGACCGCGTCGCCGACGGTCTTGATGTCGGCGGCCTCTTCGTCGCTGATCTTGATGCCGAACTTCTCTTCCATGGTCATGACGAGCTCGACCAGGTCGAGGGAATCAGTCTCCAGGTCCTCCTGGAAGCGCGCATCCATGGTGACCTTGTCTTCATCGACGCTCAGGGTCTCGACGAGGATCCCCTTCACGTGCTCGAACACCTCTTCACGGGTCATGCAGTGAACCTCCGGGCGAGTTTGGGAGAGTCTACACCGACGTGCCCGACGTCCCAAGCTCGCGGGCGATGGTGGGAAGCAGGTCGCTGACGGCGCCGCGGCGGCCCATGCGTACGGCTTGGGCGATCCCCCGGGCCTTGGAGTTGCCGTGGGCGATGACGACCGGCGCGTTCATGCCCACGAGCAGGGCGCCGCCGAACTCCTCCGGGTTCAGCGCGTCCTTGAGGATCTGCAGGTCCTTCTGCAGCAGGAGACCGCCCAGCTTGGTCTTGGCGCTCCACATGATCGTAGCTCTCAGCGCACCGAGAATGGCCTTGGCGGAGCCCTCGATCGTCTTGAGGCCCACGTTACCGGTGAACCCGTCGGTGACGATCACGTCGACCAGCCGGTTCATGATGTCGCGGCCCTCGATGTTGCCGTAGAAATGTGCGACGCGTTCGTCGTCGGCGATCAGCTGATGTGCCTCGATCACGTCGGGGGTGCCCTTGGTGGGCTCCTCGCCGATGCTGAGCAGGCCGATCGTGGGCTCGGGGATGCTCATGACCTCGCGCGCGAACGCCTGGCCCATGATGGCGAACTGACGCAGGAACTCGGCGCGCACTTCGGCGTTGGCGCCGACGTCGAGAAAGGCCACCGGCGCCGGCATGGCCGGCATGATCGTGCAGATCGCCGGCCGCTTCACGCCGGGGATGCGGCGTACGTAGAGCACGCTGGCCGCGACCACGGCGCCGGTGTTGCCGGCGCTCACGAAGGCGTCGGCCTCACCCTGGTGCACGAGTTTGAGGCCGACGACGATGCTCGAGCCGGTCTTGGCGCGGGCGGCCGTCGCCGGCTCCTCGTTGTAGCCGATCACCTCAGGGGCGTGCACGACGCGCACGTGCTGCACGCCCGCCGGCAGCAGCGCGCGGACGCGCCGCTCGTCGCCGACGAGGATCACCTGGAGTTGGGGGCCGGCGGCGTCGAGCGCGCCGCGGACGATGTCGTCGGGAGCGTTGTCACCGCCGGCCGCGTCGACGACGACGCGCACGACACGGTCGTCCGTGACGGCGCTCCAAGCGTCAGTCACCCAGTGGGGCGACGTGTAGGGTCGGCCCTTGTCTCCCCTCATGCTTGCAGGTCGCGCACCAGGCGATCGAGGTCGACCGCCTCGTCGATAAGCTGCGCGATGAGTTCGATCTTGGTGCGTTCTTTGACGCGGAGGCGACCGAAGAGCCGGCGCATGCCGTCGGCGGCGGAGACGGTGTCGAGTTCCACAGACACCAGGGGCACGCCGCGCTCCTCCGCCCGCTCGAGCACCGCGGGGCTGGGGACGTAGTTGCCGGTGAGCACCACGGCGACGGTGGGCGTGTCCAGCGCGGCGAGCACGATCTCGGCCCGGTCGCCGCCGACGATGACGACTTTGTTCGGCGTGAGCTGGAAGTATCGAAGGGCGTGCTCCGGGCTCATGGCGCCGATCATGTAGGTCTCGACCAGGCGCTCGCCGTAGCGCTCGCCGGTGACGTAGGTCCCCTCCAGCGCCTCCACGATCTCGGCGACGGAGACGGCAGAGAGCATCGTGCTCGAGACAAGCGCCCCGTAGCTCTCGATGTCGTTCTTGGCCAAGAAACGTGTGTACTCGTCGTTCACCAGGGCGAGCCGCGACTCGGGCACCATGTTGAAGAGGACGCCGAGCAGATGCTGCTTGAGGGCGTCCTTGACGTAGATGATGTCGTCGAGCAGACGGGCGCCGGCGAACTTGGCGACGAGCAGGGTACCGAGATCGAGCTCGGCCACCACCTCGGCGCCGCTGGTGCGCAGGAAGCGCCCCTGCCAGATCTCGCCGAGGCCTTCGCAGACGACGATGTCCTTGCCGGCGCGAATGCGCTCATAGGCGCCCTTGACGCGGGCCATGGCGTCGACCTCGGTGCCGCTCAGGACATCGTGCAGCGCATCCTCGTCGAGGACGACCGGGCAGATGTCGGTGAGATCGTCCTCGAGCTCGAGCAATCCCGCGACGAATTCGGCATCCTCGTCGAGCAGCACGCCGTCGGTGTGAGCGGCAAGCGTGCCGACGGGCTTGAAGTACCCGGCGTCGAGGCCGCGCTGGCGCAGAGCCAAGCACAGGCCGACGGCGATGGTGGTCTTACCGCCGCTGCCCTGCGTGGATGCGATGTAGAGCGATCTCAGCACCGCTCAGCCCGTCCGGGTTCAGTCTGACCGCCGCGGGGCCCTTCGGGCCGGCGGCCGCTCGATCGCACTCCGGACACGTCGTGACTCTACGGGCATCAGTCAGTTTCGAGGACGACGACCTCGCGGCCTTTGTACGTGCCGCACTTGGGGCAAGCGCGATGCGGGAGCTTGGGGCTTTTGCACTGCGGACAGACGCTCGCGGTCTCGACAACGAGCTTCTGCTGCGACCGGCGCTGGTCGCGGCGTCGCTGAGATGTCTTCTTCTTGGGTACGGGCATTACGTCTCCTCACGTCAACCAGACATGGCACTGTACCATACGGCCGCCGCTCACGCTTCCTCGTGTCCGTGCTCGGGATCGGCGTTGAGGTCGGCCCCGCACACCGCACACAGCCCGCGGCAATCGTCGCGGCAGAGCAGCTTCTGCGGCAGAGCATCGGCGATCAGGTCGCGCACCCAGCGCTCGAGGTCGACCTGGTGCGCAACCACGTAGGCTTCGACCTCGTCGTCCTCCTCGGACTCACCGTGACTCACGTACTCGATGCCCTCGGCGCCTACGACGATGTCGGCGTCCGCAAGACAGCGTACGCACGGGCCGAGCACGTGGGTGTCGACCGTGAGCGTGAGCGTCAGGTTGGATCCGACGCGCGCCACATTCAAGTCGGCCTCCACGACGTCGTCCGGCACGTGGTACTCGAGACCGCCGTACAGAAACGGCCGCACCTCGACGGGCAGCGTGCGCCAGGTCTCGCTGGCATCGTGGAAGCGCAGGGAGCGTAGATCGAATCTTCTCATGGGAGGCCCGTCTCGGCGGGCTGGAGTCTGGGCTTTACGGCTGCAGATCGTCGTCGGAACCGCGACCCTGGAGACGCTCACGGCCGCGGCGCACTGCGGCGATGAACTTGTCGAGGTTCATCTCGAGATTGCCCAGCACCTCGTCGGCGTAGTCCTCGGCGCCGAGCCGGACCTCGCGCTCGCGCTCGCGCGCATCCTCCATGATCTGGTGCGCGTTCTTCTCGGCGAGACGGACGACCTCGGTCTCGGAGGCGAGCCGCTCGGAGCGCTCCTGTGCCTCGGCGAGCACACGCTCGGCCTCCTGCTTGGCCTCCGAGAGCATCTCCTGGCGCTCCTTCACGATCCAGCGCGCCTGCTTGATCTCCTCGGGGATCGTCGAGCGCATCTGGTCGAGGATGTCGTAGATCTCCTCACGGTCGATCATGACGCTGTCGGTGAGCGGCACCGACCGTGCGTTGTGGATGATGTCATCCAGCTTGTCGATAAGGACGAGGACGTCCATACTCAGCAACCCTCCTTTGGGTAGCCTATGCCTTGCTGCGTGACGGATAGACCTCCGCCAGGCGGCGGGCGACGGCCGGGGGCACCAAGTCGACGACGGGCCCTCCGAACGCGGCGATCTCTCTGACCCCACTCGAGCTGAGGAAGCTGTGCTCGGGCGAAGCCATCATGAACACTGTTTCGATGTCCGGCGCCAGCTTCCTATTGAGCTGCGCCATGGCGAACTCGTACTCGAAGTCGGAGATGGCGCGCAGACCCTTGAGGATCACGTGCGCGTCCCACCTGCGGGCGAACTCCACGACGAGCTCGTTGAAGCGGTCGACGACGATGTTGTCGTGCCCGGCGAGCGCATCGCGCAGGAACTCCTCGCGCTCCTCCGGCGTGAACAGCGGCGACTTGCGCTGCGGCACCTCGATGAGCCCGACGATCACGCGGCCGAACTTCGTGGCGCCGCGCGTGATGATGTCGAGGTGGCCGACGGTGACAGGGTCGAACGTGCCCGGACAGATGGCGGTGACATTGCTGGGCATCAGTCTGCTGTTTCTCCTTCCGCCGGCGGTACGACGCCGGTCACGAGGAACGTGACCCGCGTGTCGCCATAACGTTTCTCCCGCACGACGGTCCAGGGCAGCCCCGCCGCCGTGCCGGCCGCGGTCTCCACGACCAGCACCGCGCCGGGGACGAGCACCCGCCCGAGCAGCCTCGCCAAGGCGGGACGCACCTGCTCGTACGCGTCGTACGGCGGGTCCGCAAACACGAGAGTATATCTTGCGCCGCGACGGCCGTCAGCCGCCAGGGCGCGGCGCGCGTCGGCTCCGAGCACGACGGCGCGAGGGCCCTGGCGGACGGGTGGCCGCCCACCTTCCTCTGCCTCGGCGCGCACGACCGGCACGCCGAGCCGGCCGAGGTTACCGCGCAGCGCGCGAAGCGCCGGCGGCGCCGCCTCCACGAAGGTACACGTGGCGGCGCCCCGGGAGAGCGCCTCGATGCCGAGCGCCCCGCTGCCGGCGAAGACATCGAGGACGGCGTGCCCGGCGAGCAGGCCGACGGCCACCCGCGGCGCGTCTGCACCGTGACCGGTCTCGTCCGCGTCGCCGGCGATGCCGGACGTACCCGGCGCGGCCTCCCCGGCGAACGCTGCCGCCTGCGCCTCGGGCAGCGCGCCGAGCACGTCGAAGACGGCCTCACGGACCTTGTCGGACGTCGGCCTGGTGTTGCGTCCCGCCGGCGCCTGCAAGGGCCTGCCGCGCCAGGCGCCGCCGACGACCCTCACCCCACAACCCTCATGGAGGGGGCGCCGCAGCGTCCTCGCGGCCGAGTACGATCCGCCGCGCCGGCGGCGCGTCCGGACCCACGGTGAATGCCGTCTCCAGCACGGCGCCGGCTTCGCGGCGCCGAGCCGGATCGCGCGAGAACACCGCCGCCAGAGGCTCGCGGGCCTCCACAGCGTCACCGATCGAGCGCTCGAGCAGGACGCCGGCGGCCGCGTCGACGGTGTCGTCGACCGTGCGCCTGCCGGCCCCCGCGAGCTGCGCGGCGCGGCCCACGGCGAGCGCGTCCACGGCGGTCACGAACCCAGCGGCGGGCGCCTTGACCTCGCACCCTGCCAGCCGATGGAACTCGCCCGGCTGCCAGCGTCCGCCCTGCACGTAGCACCAGCGCTCGAAGTGCTCGGCGGCGCGACCGTCGTCGAGCGCGGCCACCGCCCGCGCGCGAGCCGCAGCCTTGTCCAAACCGAGGTCGGCAAGCGGCAGCAACTCAGCGGCGAGTTCCAGGGTGACCTCGCGCACGTCCGCCGGTCCCCCACCCCCGAGCACCTGCCACGCCTCCTCGACCTCGAGCCGGTTACCGACCGTGCGTCCGAGCGGCGCGTCCATGGCGGTGTAGAGGCAGGTCGTCGGGCGTCCGTAGGCCGACCCGATCAGGCGGCAGAGGCGGCCGATCTCCCTGGCCTGGTCCAGATCGGCCGCGAACGCGCCGCGGCCCACCTTGAGGTCGAGCACGAGGGCCGAGGTGCCGCTGGCCACCTTCTTGGCCATGATGCTCGCGGCGATCAGCCCTGCGCACTCCACCGTCCCGGTCACGTCGCGCAGCGCGTACAGCAGACGGTCGGCCGGCACGATGCGCTCGCTCTGGCTCACGACGGCGACGCCGATGCGCTCCAGTTGGCGGAGGAAGTCCCCCTGCGGCAGCTGCGTGCGGAAGCCGGGGATCGACTCCAGCTTGTCGAGCGTACCGCCGGTATGGCCGAGACCGCGGCCGGACATCTTGCCGAAGATGGCGCCGCAGGCGGCCACGAGCGGCGCCAGCACCAGCGTCACCTTGTCGCCGACGCCGCCGCTGGAGTGTTTGTCCAGCACCGGCCGGCGAAGCACGGTGAGGTCCAGTGACTTGCCGCTGTCCACCATCGCACGCGCAAGCCACAGCGTCTCGTCGTCGCCGAGCCCGCGGAGAACCATGGCCATGAGCAGCGCGCTGGCCTGGTACGAGGGGACGGCTCCGCTCACGACTCCCTCGACGAAGGCGCGCAAGCGTGCTTCGTCGAGCTCGTTCCCGTCGCGCTTCCAGGCGATCACGTCGTGCACGAAGTCCACAGTCACTCTCCTCAGAGCGTCTCGAGCAGGTCCGGCCAGCGCGCGAGCGCCGCTCGCGTGAGGCCGGCGGCCAGCAGCCGGGCGAGGCGGCCGCCGGCGGCGAGCACCTCGTCGTGCGAGCCCACCGCGGCGGCCACGTTGGCCACGAGCGCCAGGAGACAGCACTCTACGCCGCTCGCGGCGGCTGCGCGAGCCTCCGGCGCCGCCGACATGCCCACCACGTCACCGTAGCCGGCCAGCCAGGCGGCCTCGGCTGGGGTCTCGAACTGCGGGCCGCACACGGAGACGTAGGCGCCGACCTGCGGCGCCGCGTCATCGCCGAGGGCTGCCGCCACGCGCGCGGCCTCGTCCTCGCCGCACAGCGCAAGGGTCTGCGGCGCGTCTCCGGCGGGAGGCCGCTGCAGGTCGACGACGGCCGAGCACACGACCGCCCGGCCGACGGGCACGCCCGCGCGTAGCGCGCCGCACGAGTTGGTGAGCACGAGCCGGGAGACGCCGGCGGCCGCCAGGGCGCGGACCGGCGTCTCGAGCTCATCGTCGCCCCATCCCTCGTAGCGGTGCGGCCGGCCGCAGGCCAGGGCCAGACGCAGTTCACGCGCCCCGGCGGGCACGCTGACCAGCTTGAGGACGTTCAGGTGGCCGGGCACGACGCCAGACGGCCACCCGAGCGCGTCGTACGGTACTTCGTCCACGACGCGGCCGCCCTCCGGCAGCGCCCAGAGGCCGGAGCCGTAGACCGCGGCGGCGTGCGGGCGCCAGGCGGCCAGCCGCCGCAGCACCGCCTCCGGCCCGGCGGCCATCAGCCGATCGGCCGTCCGGGGAGCGGCGGCTCCTCCCCGGTCAGATGCGCAAACGCGGTGGCGCCGACGTCCTCCTGGACGCCGTCGTAGCGCCCCGGCGCGAGCCCGAAGGCGAGCAGCGGCGAGTACTCCCGCGAGTGGTCGGTACTCTCGGTGGTGGGGTCCACGCCGTGGTCGGCGCAGAGGATCATCACGTCTTCCCGGCTGAGCGCCGCCTGCCACGCGGGCAGCGCGGCGTCGACCTCGGCGAGGCCGCGGGCGAATCCGGCCACGTCGTTGCGATGGCCCCACACCGAGTCGAAGTCGACGAGGTTGGCGAACAGCAGCCCGTCCTCCATCTCGCGCAGGTGTCGGGTGCAGGCGGCGATGCCGGCGGTGTTGTCGGTGGTGTGATCGTCCACATCGACGCCCCGCTGCACGAAGATCTCGCCGATCTTGCCGACCCCGATCACGGGGACGCCGCGCTCCTGGAGGAGGTCCAGATAGGTCGTGCCCGGGGGCTCCAGCGAGAAGTCGCGCCGGCGCGGCGTGCGCGCGTAATGCCCGGCCGCGCCGTCGAAGGGCCTCGCGATCACGCGGCCGACTGCGTGCGGACCGCGCAGGATCGCGCGCGCCGTCTCGCACCAGGCGTAGAGCTCGGGTACAGGTACCACGTCCTCGTGGCAGGCGATCTGGAAGACGGAGTCCGCGGAGGTGTAGACGATCGGCCGGCCCGTGGCCACATGCTGGTCGCCGAGCTCCTCGATGATGCCCGTGCCGGAGGCCGGCCTGTTACAGAGGATGCGCCGGCCGATAGCCGCCTCAAACGGCTCGACGACCTCGGACGGAAAGCCGGCCGGATACGTCGGGAACGGCCGCGAGAGCACGACCCCCATCATCTCCCAGTGGCCGGTGGTCGTGTCCTTGCCGGCGCCGCGCTCCGCGAGGCGGCCGTAGGTCGCCTCGCGGCACGGCGTGCCGAGTGGCAGTCCCACGACCTCGCCGAGCCCCAGACTCGTGAGGTTGGGCAGCGGCACATCCACGCGTTCGAGCACGTGCCGCAGCGTGTCCGACCCCTCATCGCCGTACGCGCCGGCGTCGGGCAGCGCGCCCGCGCCGCAGCCGTCCAGCACGCACACGAACACCCTCGTCATGGGTCCTCCTCCCCGCCGCGCCGGCGGCGCGCCCGTGGGTGCGTCTCCAGGAACACCTCTCGCAGGTGCTCGACAGTGACGTGAGTGTACAGCTGGGTGGTCGCCACGTTGGCGTGGCCCAGCATCTCCTGCACGCTGCGCAGGTCGGCGCCCGCCGCGAGCAGGTGCGTGGCGAACGAGTGGCGGAAGGTGTGTGCGCTGGCGGCGCCGAGCATGTCGGCGCGCGCCAGCACGCGGCGCAGGATGTAGTCGAACCCCTGGCGCGTCAGCGGGCCGCCACGGGCGTTGAGGATCAGCTCGGGGCGGCGGCGGCCGCGCAGGAGCGCCCGCCGCCCGTCGCCGACGTAGCGGCTCACAGCGGCGGCCGCGGCGCCCCCCATCGGCACCACGCGCTCCTTGTCCCCCTTGCCGACGCAGCGCACGATGCCGCCCTCGACGTCGACGTCACCGTCGCGCAGCCCCAGCAGCTCGCTGACGCGCAGCCCGCAGCCGTAGAGCAGTTCCAGCGCCGCCAGATCGCGCTGCCCGAGCGGCCCGGCCGGCACGACCGACGCGAGGAGCTCCCCGACCTCCTCGACGGAGAGGACGCGAGGCAGGTCCTGCGGCCGCTTGGGCGTGCGCAGCCGGGCCGCCGGGTCGTCCTCGCGCACCCCCTCGCGCACGAGGTACGCGTAGAAGGAGCGCACCGCGGCCGTGCGCCGCGCCACACTCGAGGCGGCGCCGTCGCCGCCGGAGCCGGCGAAGTAGGCGCGCACGTCGCCAGCGCTGGCCCGTCCCGGCGCCCCGCCGGAGGACGACAGGAACGCGGAGAAGGCGGCGAGGTCACGGGCGTAGGCGATCACCGTGTTGGGGCTGAGGCCGCGCTCGTAGCGGACGTAGTCGAGAAACTCGGCGACCAACGGGTCGGACGGCGGCGCCGGCGTCCCCCTCTGACCTCCTCGGGCAGTCACGCGCCGCGCCGCGGCCGCTATGCGGCCGTTCCTGCGGCGCGCACGAGGCCCGCGGCCATGGCAGCGAGCTCGGCGAGCCTTTCCAGGCTCATGCGCTCCCGCGACGAGTGCGCGTGCTCGAAGCCCACGCCCAGAGTGAGCGCCGGCAGCCCGGCGGCGTTGAACACATTGGCGTCCGATCCACCACCGCCGTCCACACGGCCCGCCTGCAGGCCCGCAAGGGCGGCCGCCTCTGTCCCGATGGCGAGCAGGGGACTGTCCGCCTCGTGCCGGTAGCCGCGGAAGGCCTCATACACGTCGATCTCGACGTCGACTCCCGCCGCGGCCGCCTCTGAGGCGATGGCCTGCAGCATCTGCTCGGTCTGCGCGGCCACCTTGGCGGGGTCGTGGCTGCGGGCCTCGCCGGACAGCGAGCAGCGCTCGGCCACGACGTTCGAGGCGGTGCCGCCACGCACGACGCCGATGTTCGCCGTCGTCTCGTCGTCGAGCCTGCCGAGCCGCATCGCGGCCACCGCGCGCGCGGCCGCGACGACGGCGTTCCGACCAAGCTCCGGCGCGATACCGGCGTGCGCCGCCGCGCCGCGGAACTCGGCCTCGATGCGCTTCTGCGTGGGCGAAGCCACGACGAGCGTCCCCGGCGCGCCGTCGCTGTCGAGCACGAACACGCGAGCCGCGGTGAGAGTGCCGAGGTCGAGCGCCTTCGCGCCCAGCAGGCCTGCTTCTTCGCCGGGAGTGAACACGAGCTCGACGTCGCCCGCGGGCGGTTCGGCCACCAGCCTTCGCGCCAGGACGAGCATGACGGCGACCGCCACCTTGTCGTCGGCGCCGAGCGCCGTGGATCCGTCGGTGCCCACATAGCCGTCGGCCACGACGACCCGAGGCGCGCGTTCGACGGGGACGGTGTCGAGGTGCGCGCAGAGCCCGACCGGCGCCGCTTCGCCGCGCCCGGGGATGCGCGCGATCAGGTTGCCGCAGCCGCAGCCCGTGACCGAAGCGCTGGCGTCCTCACGGACGTCGAGGCCGAGGTCGCCGAGAGACCGCTTGACCGCGTCCGCGACCTCCCGCTCGGCGCCGCTCGGCGAGGCGATGCCGGCGAGCCGCACGAAGAGGTCGAGGAGCTCGTCGTCTAGGACGGCGCGCACACGTCCTCCAGCTCATCGTCACGCTCGCGGCGCAGGCGAGCGGCGGCGCCCACGAAGTCGCGGAAGAGCGGCGCCGGCCGTGTGGGCCGCGACTTGAACTCGGGGTGGAACTGGGAGGCGACGAACCAGGGGTGGTCGGAGAGCTCGCAGATCTCAACGAGGCGCCCGTCCGGCGTCGTGCCGCTGATGATGAGCCCGGCGGCCTCGAGCTGCGGGCGCAGGTCGTTGTTGACCTCGTAGCGGTGACGGTGGCGCTCCCACACCTCGTCGGCGTCGTAGGCGGCCTGGGCCCTGGTACCCGGCACCAGCTTCACGTGCGAGGCGCCGAGGCGCATGGTGCCGCCCATGTCCTCGACGTTCTTCTGCTCGGGCAGGAGGTCGATGACCGGGTACGCGGTCTCGGGGTCGAACTCGGTGGAGTTGGCGCCGTCCAGGGCGCACACGTCGCGGGCGAACTCGGCCACGGCGCATTGCATGCCCAGGCACACGCCGAGGAAGGGCACGCGGTTCTCGCGACAGTAGCGGACGGCCTCGATCTTGCCCTCGATGCCGCGCTGGCCGAAGCCGCCGGGCACGATGACGCCGTCGGCGCCGCAGAGTCGCTCGGCGACCGTCTTCGGCGTCAGCTCCTCGGAGTCGAGCCAGAGCAGGTCGAGCTTGCGGCCGTGGAAGATCGCGGAGTGCTTGAGCGCCTCCCACACCGAGAGGTAGGCCTCGTGCAGCTGCACGTACTTGCCCACCAGCGCGATGGTGACCGGCCTGTCGCAGGCGTCGATGCGCTCGACGAGCGCCTCCCACTCGGCGAGGTCGGGCGGCCCGACGTCGAGCCCGAGCATCTTGACCACGAGGTCGTCGAGCTTCTCGCGGTGCATGTTCAGGACGACGCGATAGATGTCGTCGGCGTCGCTGGCCGAGACGACGGCCTCGGGGTCGACGTCGCAGAACAGGGCGATCTTCTCGCGGATGCCCTGGGAGAGCAGCTCCTCGGAGCGGGCCACGATGATGTCGGGCTGGATGCCGATCTCGCGCAGTTCGGCGACCGAGTGCTGCGTCGGCTTGGTCTTGAGCTCGCCGACGACCCCGATCATGGGCACCAGGGTGACGTGGATGTAGAGCACGTTGGCACGGCCGACGTCGTTGCGGAACTGGCGGATGGCCTCGAGGAACGGAAGGCTCTCGATGTCGCCGACCGTGCCGCCGACCTCGGTGATGAGCACGTCGACTTCGGTGAGCTTGGCGAGACGGTGCACACGGCTCTTGATCTCGTTGGTGATGTGCGGGATGACCTGCACCGTGCCGCCGAGGTAGTCGCCGCGGCGCTCCTTGGTGATGACGGCGTTGTAGATGCCGCCGGTGGTGACGTTGGAGTCGCGCTGCACGAACTCGTCGAGGAAGCGCTCGTAGTGCCCCAGGTCCAGGTCCGTCTCGGCGCCATCTTCGGTGACGAACACCTCACCGTGCTGGAACGGGCTCATCGTCCCCGGGTCGACGTTGATGTAGGGGTCGAACTTCTGGCTCGCGACCTTGAGCCCGCGCTGTTTGAGCAGCCTGCCGACGGAGGCTGCCGTGATGCCCTTGCCGAGTCCGCTCACGACGCCGCCGGTGACGAAGATGTGCTTGGTCATGCCCCTTGTGCCCTCCTGGTGTGGATCCCGCCGTTCTGAACGCAGCCGTCGTCGAACGCTCCGGTCGCAGCCACCAGGGAACGCACCCGGGGCACGGCGGACCTGCACGAGACGAGCGGGGGATTTTGTGGGGCCGGGGTCCTGCCCGTTCTGACTTGACGGGCCGGCGCGACGATATGCCCGGCGAGCCCTCGGATCACGACGGCAAGTATACCATCGGGCCCGGCCGCCGCAAGGAGCGCCGGGCGTCGCGGCCCGCCTGGGGTCGCGTGGCTCAGGACGCCGCCGACGCCTTGGCGAGCAGGCTCTCGGCGTGGCTGCGAGCGGCGGCGTCGTCGGGGGCCGCGCCGAGCATGCGGCAGAGTTCGGCGAGGCGCTCCTCGCCCTCCACCAGGCGCACCACGGTCTCGGTGGTGCCCTCCCCGAGGTCGCTCTCCTTGGCGATCGCGAACTGCCGGTCGGCGAACGCGGCCACCTGCGGCAGATGGGTGATGCAGAGCACCTGACGGCGCGCGGCCAGGCGGCGAAGCCGCTCGCCGAGCGCCGCCGCCGTCACGCCGCCGATGCCGGTGTCGACCTCGTCGAAGATCAGCGTCTCGACGTCGTCGCCGAGGTTCACGAGCCCGCGGATGGCGAGCATCGCGCGCGAGAGCTCGCCACCCGAGGCCGTCTCCCGTAACGGCCGCGGCGGGACGCCGGGGTTGGCGCCGAACACGAACTCCACCTCGTCCGCACCCGAAGGGCCGAGGCCGTCCCAGCCGTCGCCGCGCTCCGCGACCGCGATCACGAACGTGGCGTGCGGCATGGCCAGACTGCGAAGCTCCTCCTCGATGCGCGCGGCGACTTGGGGCGCGAGCCGCCGCCGGGCCGCCGACAGCCGCGCGGCGGCGCCGATCGCGTCGTCCTGAGCCGCCTTCACCTTCGCCACCAGGGACTCCTCGTCGGCGGCGAACTCTTCGAGGGCCGACAAGCGGGCGCGCGCCTCCTCGAGGTAGGCGAGCACCTCGTCCGCCGAGCCGCCGTACTTGCGCATGAGCGCCTTGAGCTTGTCGAAGCGGAGCTCGAGCGCGTCCCGATGGGCGGCGTCGACGTCGAGCCCGTCGATGTAGTCGCGCAGCGCCGCGGCGAGATCGTCGAGCTCCACGGTGAGCGCTCCGAGACGCGCCGCCGCCGGCGTGAGGCTCTCGTCGAGCATCGCGGCCTCGTCGACCAGGCGCTGCGCCACCCGTACGCCGTCGAGGGCGGCCGCCTCGGACTCGCCCGCCAGCAGGGCGAGCGCGCCTCCGGCGCGCTCGAGCAGCTTGCCGGCATGCCGTGCCCGCTCCCGGTCGACAGCGAGGCGCTCGTCCTCACCGGGCTCTACGCCGGCCGCCTCGATCTCGGCCACCTGATAGCGGAGCATGTCCAGCTCACGCTCGCGGTCGCGACCGGCGCCGCGCAGGTCGTCGAGCTCCCTCGTGAGCGCACGGGCGCGGGCGTAGGCCTCGGCGTAGGCTGCCTTCAGCGGCTCCACCTCGTCGGAGACCGCGCCGTCGAGCAGGTCGAGCTGCCGCTCGAGCTGCAGGAGCCGAGTGTGCTCGAGCTGACCGTAGAAGGCGAGGCGCCGCCGCAGAGCGTCTTCGACCGCGGCGGCGGAGCTCAGCAGCCCGTCCATGCGGGCCCGCGAGCGGCCGCCGCGCGGCAACTCGCGGGCCACGGCCAGAGCCTCGTCGCCGTGCTCGAAGAGCGCCTGCACGAGCGCCCGTGCGGCCCCAGGCCGCACCAGCTCGTCGCCGCCCTTCTGGCCCATGAGCAGCCCGATCGCCTGTGCGAGCAGGCTCTTCCCCGCTCCGGTCTCCCCCGTGATGACGTTCAGGCCCGGCGAGAACTCCAGCCGGGCGCCGGCGATCAGGACCAGGTCGTCGATACTCAGTTCAGCGAGCATCGCGGCGGTCGAAGAGCTTCTCCTCGACGTTCTGGTAGAACGACCCCTCGCTCTGCATGAGGAGGCGCGCAAGCTCAGGCCCGGCCGTGACGCTCACCTCATCGCCGCATCGCAGGCGCCCGACCACGTCGCCGTCGGCGACGACCTCACACTCCTGCAGCGGCGAGACGTTGCGCGCCGTGATCACGTGGTCAGGGCGCAGGATCATCGGGCGGAAGCCCAGCGAGTGCGGAGCGATGAAGTTGAGCACCAGCACGCCCGCGTTCCACTCCACGATGGGCCCGTTGCACGAGAGGTTGTAAGCCGTGGAGCCGGTGGGCGAGGCGATGATCAGGCCGTCGCAGAACATGCCGCCGACGGCTACCCCGGCGACCTCGTACTCGAGCTGGAGCACGTGGCGCGGCGCGACGCGGCTGAGGATGACGTCGTTGACGGCGCTGAAGTGCTCGCCGTTCAGCAGGACGTCGACCGTGAGCAGCTCGACGACCCGGTAGTCGCCGGCCAGGATGCTCTCAAGGCCGGTCTCCCAGTCCTCGCGCGACAGCGAGGCGAGAAAGCCGACGTTGCCGTAGTTGACTCCGAGCGTGGGCACCTGCGTGCCCAGCAGGCGCGAGAGACTGCGCAGGATCGTCCCGTCGCCGCCGAAGACCAGGCAGAGGTCGGCGGCGCGCAGGTCGGCCTCGTCGACGGGCCGAAAGCCCAGCCCGGCGGCGGAAGGATGCTTGGCCGCTTCGTCGGGCGGCATGACAAGGTCGAGCCCGAGGCGGTCCGCGGCCGCGGCCAGCTGCGCCAGCGCGGCCGCCGTGGCCTCGGAGAGATAGTGCGTGAGCACGGCGATGCGGCGCAGCGGCTCAGCCATGGACCGCCTCCACCGCATCCCTGATGAGGTCCGGCGCCGGCGGCGCAGCCGTCCCGGCGGTCGCTCGCGTCGCTGAAGAGGATGAAGAACTCCACGTTGCCTTTCGGTCCCGGGTGCCCCGAGTCGCAGACGCCTTGCACCGTCGCGCCCCTTGCCTGCAGCCAGCGAGCGACCTGCTCGAGCACGTCCCGATGGACGGCCGGATCCCTGACTACGCCGCCCTTGCCCACGCGCTCGCGTCCGGCCTCGAACTGCGGCTTGACCAGCACGAGGCCGCGGAAGCCCGCGCGCAGGCATTCTAGCACCGGCTCCAGAGCCACAGTGAGGGAGATGAACGACAGGTCGGCGGTGACGAACGCCGGCGCGAACGGGAGACGTTCGGCCGTCAACCCGCGGGCGTTGGTGCGCTCGAGCACCGTGACCCGCTCGTCCTCGCGCAGCTTCCAGTCGAGCTGCCCGTACCCCACGTCGACGGCGATCACGCGGGCGGCCCCACCCTGCAGCAACCGGTCGACGAAGCCGCCGGTGGAGCTGCCGAGGTCGATGACGTCCTCGCCGGTCACGTCGACGGCCAGGCGGTCGAGGGCGGTGTCGAGCTTGTCGCCTCCGCGCGAGACGTAGCGGCGGCGCGCGGCCGCCTCCACGGCGGCCCGGTCGTCGACCTGGGTGCCGGGCTTGTCGACGAGGCGGCCGCCGACCGTGATCTCTCCGGCGAGAACGGCCGCACGGGCCTGGGCGCGCGTGGCGAAGAGGCCCCGGTCGACGAGCAGCACATCCAGCCGCTCGCGCATCCGGCGGCCTACTTGACGCGCGTCAGCGCCGGGCTGTGCGCCCGCGCGGCCAGCGCGACCGCCGGCGGCGTCAGCCCGATGTCCGCGAGGACGCGCGTCCGGTCGCCGTGCTGGACAAAGGCGTCGGGCAGCCCGAAGCGCACGACGTCGACGGTGCCGCCGACGACCTCCAGGACGGCGCTGCCGAACCCGCCGGCGAGCGCATTCTCCTCGACGGTGACGAGGCGCCGGTGTCCTGCGGCGAGCCGCTGCAGCAGCTCCCTGTCCAGCGGCTTGACGAAGCGCGCGTCGACGACCGTCGGAGCGACGCCCTCGGCGGCAAGCAGCTCGGCCGCCTCGCGAGCGATGCCGACGCCGGTGCCGATGCCGATGAGCGCCACGTCGGCGCCCTCCTGGAGCACGACGCCGCGGCCCACCTCGAGCGGCTCGAGCGGCTCGAGCGGGCTGAACGGCGCGGCGAGACCGCGCGGGTAGCGCAGCGCCGCCGGCCCGTCCAGCGTGAGGGCGGTCGCCAGCATGCGCTGCAGCTCCTCCTGGCTGGAGGGGGCCATCACCGTCATGCCGGGGATGACGCGCAGGAACGAGAGATCGAAGGCGCCGTGGTGCGTCGGCCCGTCGTCGCCGACGAGGCCGGCCCTGTCCACGGCGAACGTCACCGGCAGGTGCTGCAGGCCGATGTCCTGAACGAGCATGTCGAAGGCACGCTGCAGGAAGGTCGAGTAGAGCGCGACGACCGGGCGCATGCCGCCGATGGCCAAGCCGGCGGCGAACACGGCCGCGTGCTCCTCCGCGATGCCGACATCGTAGAACCGGTCCGGGAACCGCCGCTCGAAGGCCTCGAGTCCGGTGCCCTGGGTCATGGACGCCGTGATGGCGACGATCCGCTCGTCGCGTTCGGCGAGGCGCACGAGCGCCTGGCCGAACGCGTCGGTATAGCTCGTCCCGACCGCTACGGCCTTGCGGGCGCCGTTGCCGATGTGGAACGGCCCGGTGCCGTGGTAGGCGTCCGGCCGGGCCTCCGCGGGCTCGTAGCCCTTGCCCTTGATGGTCTTGACGTGGACGACCACCGGTCGCCGCGTGTCGATCGCCTGGCGCACGCTCTCGCGCAGGGCGTGCATGTCGTGCCCGTCGACGACGCCGATGTAGGCGAACCCCAGCTCCTCGAACAGCATGCCGGGCACGAGCAGCGCCTTCATCGACTCCTTGACGTCCTTGCCGAGCCGGTACGCCTGACGGCCGATGGCCGGGATCTTGGCGACGCCGTGCTCGAGGTCCTCGCGCAGCCGGGTGAGGGTCGGGTCGAGGCGGATGCGGTTGAGATAGAGCTGCAGAGCGCCGACGTTGGCGCGGATGGACATCTCGTTGTCGTTGAGGACCACGACCAGCGGAGTGCGCAGGTGCCCGGCCTGGTTGAGCGCTTCGAAGGCGACCCCGCCCGTGAGGGCGCCGTCCCCGAGCACGCAGACGACGTTGCCGCCGCCGTCCCGGGCGATGCGCTCGGCCTCGACAAGGCCGAGGCCGTAGCTGATCGACGTCGACGCATGACCGGTGCCGACGATGTCGTGCGGCGACTCCGCGCGCTGTGGGAACCCGGAGAGGCCGCCGTACTGACGGATCGTCCCGAAGCGGTCCCTGCGCCCCGTGAGCAGCTTGTGCGCGTAGCACTGGTGGCCCACGTCCCAGACGATCTTGTCCTTCGGGCTCTCCAAGACGCTGTGCAGCGCGACAGTGAGCTCGACGGTGCCCAAGCTCGCAGCGAGATGGCCGCCGGTCTCGCTGACACAGGAGAGGATGGTCTCGCGGACCTCGTCTGCGAGCAGCGTCAGTTCACGCTCGGAGAATCGTTGGAGGTCGGCGGGGTCTGAGATCTTGTCCAGATACCGCATCGTCATCCGAGTATAGCACCGGCTTTCGGCCGCATTCCGCGCGTCGTCGGAGCCGGCGAGCCGCCCTGTCGTCAGCGCCGGCGATCGTGGATGAAGCGCGCGACGGAGGCGAGGTCCGACGTGTCACCGGGAAGCTCGCCGAGCAGGCTGCGGGCGCGGCCCTGCGCCTCGTCGGCGAGCCGCGCCGCCCGCTCCATGCCGAACCGGGAGACATAGGTGACCTTGTCCAGAGCGCGGTCCTTGCCCACGTTCTTGCCCAACTCGTCGACGGCGCCGGTCTCGTCGAGGATGTCGTCGACGATCTGGAAGAGAAGCCCGAGCTCGGCGGCGAAGGCGCGGTACGGCTCCACGTCATCCGCGCCGCTGAGCAGAGCGCCGCACACCACGGCCGCCTGGATCAGGCGGCCGGTCTTGAGCGCGTGCAGCGTGCGCAGGTCGTCGTCGGCGCTCGCCGCCCCGGCGACGTCCATGTACTGACCGCCGACCATGCCCTGCACGCCGACCGCCAGAGCGATCTCGGCGAGCGCGCCCAGCACCGCGTCACAGCCTCCTGCCTGCCGCGTGAGGACGAGGCCGAACGCCTCCGCAAAAAGGCCGTCGCCGGCCAGGATCGCCACGTCTTCGCCGTAGGCGACGTGGCAGGTGGGCCGACCGCGGCGCAGCGTGTCGTCGTCGATGGCCGGAAGGTCGTCGTGGATGAGCGAGTACGTATGGATGAGCTCGAGAGCCGCCGCGGTGGGCACCACCGTGGACGGGTCGACGCCGCGGCTCCGCGCCGTGGCCAGCGTGAGGACCGGGCGGATGCGTTTGCCCCCGGCGAGCAGCGAGTAGCGCATCGCTTCGGTGAGCCGTGCAGCGCGCCGGTCGGCGCCGAAGTCGAGCGCCCCGAGATAGTTCTCGACCAGCGCCAGCAGATCGGAGGGGTAGCCCTCCGTCGGCCCGGGACTCACCGCCGCTGCCTCACCCGGCGACGCGGCCGAGCTGCTCGAGCAGCCGGCCGGCTTCTTCGACCTGCTCGGTGGCCCGTTCGAGGAGCGTCATCTCCACCTCGGCGGACGACGACGCGGCGAGCCGCGGCTCGAGTTCCTCGAGCTGGCCGAGGATCTCGCCCAGGCGCGCCAGCGCCTGCGCGCGCGTGAGCTGCGCGCCCGCGCGCGGCCCGTCAGTCATCGTCTCCCCCATCGTCCTCGTGGCCTCCGTCGTCCTCGTCGGCGTCGTCCACCGCCTCTCCCATCTCGGCGCGCACGATGCCGCCGAGCACGCCGTTGACGAACGCGCCGGCCTCATCGGTGGAGTAGCGCTTCGCAAGGCGCACGGCCTCGTCGATCGCCACTTCGGGCGGCGTCGCTTCCGTGTGGATCTCCCACAGGGCCAGGCGGAGGATGCTGCGCTCCAGAGGAGCGACACGGTCCACGGGCCAGCCTCGGGAATGAGCCCCAAGCACTTCGTCGAGTTCGGTCTTGTCGGCGAGCACGCCGGCCACGGCCTTGATGGTGAACGCGTCGGGAGCGTACCCCTCGCGCAAGCGCTGGCCGTTCACGAGCTCGGCCATGGTGAGGTCGGTGACCTCCGTCTGATACAGCAGAAAGACGGCGTCGCGACGCGCTTGCTTACGGCTGGGGCCGGCCGCCGCCACGCTGGATCGCCCGCCCCCGCCTCAGGCGGGTTCGATGGCGAAGAGCGGCTGGCCGTACTGCACCGTCTCGCCGTTCTCCACGAGGATCTGGCGGACCACGCCGGCGACGTCGGCCGTCAGCTCGTTCATCATCTTCATCATCTCGAGGATGCAGAGCGTCTGCCCCGCCTCGACCTCATCGCCCACCTCGACGAAGGCAGGAGACTGCGGCGACGGCGAGCGGTAGAAGGTGGCGACCCACTTCGACTTCACCAGGTGATAGCCGTTCGAGTCGTCGTCGGCGGCGGCCGGGGCCGCGGACGAAGCCTGAGACTCGGGAGCGGCCGGAGTGGCTGCGGCCGCCGCCTCGGTCCCCGCCTTGCGCACGGTGATCTTCAGGTCGCCCTCTTCGATGACGACCTCGTCCACCTCGCTCTCCTCGATCATGCCGAGGATGTCCTTGACGCGGTCGCCGCTCTGCTCGAGGAGGGCGGCGCCCGGCTGGGAGGTCAGAAAGCGGTCGTGCGCGCCGAAGACGTCGGACTCGGGGCCGATGTGGTGGCGCTCCAGGTAGACGCGCGCGGTCTGCGGGAAGAGCGCGTAGCTGAGGAGGTCCTCCTCCGAGCGCGCCAGGTCGCCGATGTCCGCGCGGTAGTCCTCGAGCGTCTCGTCGACGAGATCGGCCGGACGCACGCCGATCGGCTCCTCGCCCTCGAGCACGCGCGCGAGCACCTCACGAGAGACGGGACCGGGTGCGGCGCCGTACTTGCCGCGCAGGTACTGCTTCATCTCGTCCGGCACGATGTGCCAGCGCCTGCCGGACAGCACGTTGAGCACGGCCTGGGTGCCGACGATCTGGCTCATGGGCGTGACCAGCGGCGGGAACCCGATCTCGGCGCGCACGATGGGGATCTCCTCGAGCACCTCGGGCAGACGGTCGAGCGCGCTCTGCTCCTTGAGCTGGCTCTCGAGGTTGCTGATCATGCCGCCCGGGACCTGGTGCGAGTACACCTGCATGTGCGTGAGCGACGTGACGCCGCGCTCCCACCCGCCCTCGATGCGGACCTTCTCGAAGTACTTGGCCATCTCGAACAACTTCTCGAGATCGAGGCCGCTGTCGTAGGGCGTGCCCGTGAGCGCGGACACGACCATCTCGGTGGCCGGCTGCGAATTGCCGAAGGCGAGCGGCACGGTGGCCGTGTCGATGACGTCCACGCCGGCCTCGATGGCCTTGAGGTAGGTCATCGGAGCGAGGCCGCCGATGTAGTGGCAGTGCAGCTGGATCGGCACCTTGAGCTCGGCCTTGAGGCGGCCGACGAGCTGCTCGGCGTAGAAGGGCGAGAGCAGCGCCGCCATGTCCTTGATGCAGATGGAGTCGGCGCCCATCTCCACCAGCCTGTGGGCGACGTCGACGTAGTGGTCGAGCGAGTGCACCGGCGAGATCGTGTAGACGACGGCGCCCTGGAAGTGCTTGCCCGTCTCCTTGATGGCGGCGGCGGCGGTCTCGTAGTTGCGGATGTCGTTGAGCGCGTCGAAGACACGGAAGATGTCCATGCCGTTCTCCGCCGCCTTGTACACGAAGCGGCGCACGATATCGTCGCCGTAGTGCCGGTAGCCGACGATGTTCTGGCCGCGCAGCAGCATCTGCAGCGGCGTGCGCACGACGTGCTTCTTGATGAGCCGCAGGCGCTCCCACGGGTCTTCGTCCAGGAAGCGCAGCGAGGCGTCGAAGGTGGCGCCGCCCCAGCACTCGAGCGAGTGGAACCCGATCGAGTCCATGAGCTCGAGCACCGGGAGCATGTCGGACGTGTGCATCCGCGTCGCCCACAGCGACTGGTGCCCGTCCCGGAGCGTGGTGTCGGTGATGCCTACCTGACGTGCGCGCATGATGTCGTCCCCCGGCGCGCTCAAGCGCGGCCGAGGTACTCCCCGCTGCGGGTGTCGACCTTGACCTTCTCGCCCTCTTCGATGAAGAGCGGCACCTGGATGGTGGCGCCCGACTCGAGCGTGGCGGGCTTGGTGGCGCCCTGGGCGGTGTTGCCCTGCACGCCCGGGTCCGACTGCGTGATGACGAGCTCGACGAAGTTGGGCGCGGCCACCTCGAACGGCTGGCCGTTCAGATACATGATCTCGACTTCCATGTTCTCGACGACCCACACGAGGGCGTCCTTGGCCATCCCAGGCGAGACCGAGACCTGCTCGTAGGTGTCGTTGTCCATGAGCACGACCTCGTCCTCGGTCGCGTAGAGGAACGCCATCTTGCGTGACTGCGTGTGCATGCGCTCGAACTTCTCGCCGGCGCGGAAGGTCTTGTCGAGCACCGCGCCGGTGGCGATGTTGCGGACCTTGGTGCGCACGAACGCCCCGCCCTTGCCGGGCTTGACGTGCTGGAACTCGACGATGGTGAACGGCTGGCCGTCGATCTCGATGGCCATTCCGCTCTTGAACTGGTTGGTGTTGACGACGTCTGCCATGTGGTCCTACTCAGGGATCGTGGGGCTGGTGTGCACAAGTAGTTGGCCATGATACAGCAAGGCCGCCCGTGCAGGCACGTCGGCGGCTGGGAAGATCCTTGGCGCACCTCGCCCGCCGGCGCGACTTCGCCCTTCAATCGACTACCTGCAGCTCCTTGGGGTACGTGGTGAGCCGCTCGCCCCCGCCGGCGCTGACCAGGACGGTGTCCTCGATGCGCACCCCGACCAGACCCTCGACGTAGATGCCCGGCTCGACCGTGCAGATCATGCCGGCCTCGAGGCGATCGCCACGTGTGCGGCCGAGCGACGGCGCCTCGTGGACCTCGAGACCGACGCCGTGCCCGGTGCCGTGACCGAAGCGATCGCCGTAGCCCGCGGCGTCGATCACGGCGCGCGCGGCGGCGTCCACGTCGTCGCGGCCGTGCGCGCCCGCGCGGACGGCGGCCAGACCCGCGAGCTGCGCCTCAAGTACGAGCGCGTAGATCGCGCGCAGCTCCGCGGCCGGTTCGCCGGCGGCAAACGTGCGCGTGATGTCGCTGCAGTAGCCGTCCACGCGCGCGCCGGTGTCCACCACGACAAGCTCCCCGGCGCGGATGACCCTCTCGCCGGGCAGGGCGTGCGCCTGCGCGCCGTGGTCGCCGGCGGCGACGATGGCGGCGAACGCCTCGCCCTCCGCCCCGAGGCGGTGGTACTCGGCCTGCAGGTCCCACGCCACGTCGCGCTCCGCGCGGCCGACCAAGCCGCGAGAGACGACGGCGCGCACCGCTTCGTCGGTGACCGCGGCCGCCCGCCGCAGGATCGAGACTTCGGCGTCGTCCTTGACCGCGCGCAGCTGCGTGACCTCCCGGCGCACGTCGCGCAGGCCGCCCCGGTGCAGCCGGCGCAGCCGTCGGTACGACGCGTGGCTGAGCTGCGCGCCCTGGTAGCCGAGACGGGCGCCGTCGCCCAGCACCCTGGCAGCCTCGCGCACGCTGTGCGCGAGCAGGGGCTCGGAGGTGACCTTGCTCAGCTCGAAGTCGGCCACCTCCTCGTGCACCTGCTCCCAGAAGCGCGAGTCGGTGCAGAGCAAGGCCGCCGCGTGGCCGACGACGAGCGACGCGTCGTCCCCCCGGAATCCGGAAAGATAGCGGACATCGACCGGGTCGGTGACGAGGATCCCGTCGACCCGGAGCCCTTCGAGCAGCCTGCGGCAGCGGTCGAGACGAGCGTTCATGACTGTGTTCTGCCCGCGACGAGCTTCGTCAGAGCCTCCAGAGCGTCGAGGTAGCCCGCGGCGCCCTTGCCGTACACGCGCACGTCCACCACATCGGCGATCACCGAGACCCGGCGCCACTCCTCACGGTTCTCGATGTCCGAGAGGTGCACCTCGGCGACGGGCTCCGTCGACCAGCTCGAGGGCGTCGCGCAACGCGTAGCTGTAGTGGGTCCAGGCGCCGGGGTTGATGATCGCCGCGTCGGCGTGGTCGATGACGAGCTGATGCAGCTTCTCGATGAACTCGCCCTCGTGGTTGGTCTGGAAGCTGCGCACGGTGAAGCCTTGCGCCTCCCCGTGTCGCGCGACGTAGGCCTCGAGCTCCGCCAGCGTCATGCTCCCGTAGACGGCGGGATCGCGGCGGCCGAGCATGTCGAGGTTGACCCCGTGCAGGAGCCAGAGTGTCTTCAGCGCTTTCGCAGCCATTCCACCACCTCCACTTCGAGCGCGGACGGAACGCGCACGCCCAGCACCGGGAAGCCGGGACGGCGCAGCAGGACGTAGCCCACGCCGTCCCTTCCCGCCTTCTTGTCGCGGGAGACCAACTCGCACACTTCCTGAGCGCGGACGCCGCTGAGACGACGCGGCAGGCCGAGGTTGTCGAGCAGCTCGTGCGCGGCCTGTTCGTCCGCCTCCGGGAGCCGGCACAGCTCTCCCGAGAGCCGCAGCGCCGCATGGAGCCCGAGACCGACCGCCTCCCCGTGAGAGAAGCGGCGGAAGCCGGTCGCCGCCTCGATCGCGTGGGCGATGGTGTGCCCGAAGTTGAGCACCGCCCGGAGGCCGGCCTCGCGCTCGTCACGCTCCACGACGCCGGCCTTGTACGTGATCGACCCGGCGACGAGCTCCTGCGTCACGGCCGCCGCGCTCAGGGGCGCGCGCGCGAGCTGCTGCACGCGCCGCAGGACGGCGCTCCCCGCGAGCAGTCCGTGCTTGGCGACCTCCGCTGCGCCGGAGCGCAGCTCGCGCTCCGGCAGCGTCTCCAGCGTGCGCAGGTCTGCGAGCACGAGGCTCGGCTGGTAGAAGGTGCCCACGTAGTTCTTGCCGGCGCGGAAGTCCACGGCCACCTTGCCGCCCACCGACGCATCCACTTGAGCGAGCAGCGTCGTGGGCACCTGGACGAAGCCCACGCCGCGCTGGAACGTGGCGGCCACAAAGCCGGCGAGATCACCGACCACGCCGCCGCCGAGCGCCACCACGGTGTCGCTGCGGCGCACGCCTCTGTCGTACAGCACGCCGTAGAGCTCTTCGGCGCGGGCGAGGTTCTTCTCCTGCTCGCCCGCCGGGAGGATCACCTGGGAGGCCACGAGGCCCGCCGCGACCAGGCTGTGCCGGGCCCTCTCGAGGTAGAGCGGGGCCACGTTGTCGTCGCAGACGATGACGGTCTGGCCTGCGCCGCGCACGCGGCGCGACCGCCGCTCCGAGGTCGTCCAGCACGTCGCGGCCCACGAGGATGGGGTACGTCCGCGAGGCGGCGTGCACGGTGAGGCGCTTCATGAGCCGCCGCCTCCCGTGCGCGCGCCTGCGCCGGCGGCGCCGCAGCGAGGCCGGCCGCCACGTCGGCGGCCACGGCCGCCGCAGACCGGCCGGCAGTCTCGACCACCTCGGTCGCGACCTCCCGGTACAGAGGCTCCCGGCTTGCGAGCAGCGCCCGGAACGACCTCTCGTCCGCGGCCAGTGGTCTCGTCCCTGGTCCCGCGTCCGCCACGCGCGCCCAGAGTTCCGCGGGCGGCGCGGCCAGCCACACGACATGCGGCAAGCGCTTGAGCGCCTCTCGCACGGCGCCGCTGAGCACGGCGCCGCCGCCGAGCGCGAGTACGCACGGCCGCTCGGCGGCGGCCGCGACCGCGGCCGTCACGACGTCCGCCTCGAGAGTGCGAAAGCCGGCCTCGCCACGGTCGGCGAAGATCGCTGCGATCGGCCCGGCCTTGGCGACGATCAGGTCGTCGGTGTCGACGAAGGGGATGCCGAGCGCCGCGGCCAGCTCACGCCCCACGGCGCTCTTGCCCGCGCCCATGAATCCCACCAGAGCCACGGCCTGCGGCCGCCCGACCCCGTCCGCGTAGCCGCTCATTTGGCGCTCTCCCGTCATCTCTGCCCGCCGCGGCCAGCCACGGCCGGGTCAGCGCTCCAGGATGCGCCGCCGGTAGTCCGCGGCAGCGGCGGCGAGCTCATCCACGGTCGCGCCGCCGAACCGCTCCAGAGCGGCATCGGCCAACGTCAGCGCCACCACGGCCTCAAGCACGATCCCGGCGGCCGGCACGGCGCAGACGTCGGAGCGTTCGAAGCGCGACTTCACGGCGCGGTGCGTGCCCATCTCGACGCTGTCCAGCGGCTCCCGCAGCGTCGAGATGGGCTTCATCGCCGCGCGCAGGACCATAGGCTGACCCGTCGAGATGCCGCCTTCGATCCCGCCGGCATGGTTGCTTGTACGCGTGTAGCCGAGTCCCGGCTCGTGCGCGATGGGGTCGTGCACCTGACTGCCGGGCTTCGCGGCCGCCGCGAAGCCCAGTCCGAACTCGACCCCCATGATCGCCGGCACCGTCAGCACGGCGGCGGCCAGCCTGGGAGCGCAGACGGAGGTCGCCCTGGACGTAGGTGCCGACGCCCGGGGGGAACCCCCACGCGAGGACCTCGACCACACCGCCCAGCGTGTCTCCGGCCGCGGCGGCTTCGTCGATCGCCGCCATCATCCGCCGGCTCGCTTCCTCGCCGCGACAGCGAACGGGACTCGCCTCCACGCGCTCGACGTCGTCCGGGCTCATGCCGCCCTCGGCGGTCACAGCCGCCGATCGCGACCACGTGACTGGCCACACTGCAGCCCAGCACGGCGAGAAGACCTTTCGCGACCACGCCGCACGCCACCTTGGCCGCCGTCTCGCGGGCGCTGGCGCGCTCGATGACGTCGCGGATGTCGTCGAGGCCGTAGAGCAGCGCCCCACCGAGGTCGGCATGGCCGGGACGGGGCACGAGGACCGCCTCAGCGGCCGCCTCTCCGTCCGCCGGCGCCTCCACGGCGAGCACCTCTCCCCAGTTGGCCGCGTCACGGTTGGGGATGAAGAGCGAGATAGGCGCGCCTGTGGTACGTCCGTGCCGGATTCCGGCCAGGACGCGCGCCCGGTCCTGTTCGATGCTCTGCCGCTCGCCGCGACCGTACCCTCGCTGACGCCGGCGCAGCTCCCCGTCGATCGCGGCCGGCTCGATGGCCAGCCCGGCCGGGCAGCCGTCGAGGACGACGGTCAGTCCCGGGCCGTGCGATTCTCCGGCCGTGAGATAGCGAAGCCTGCTCATGCTCCTACCTTATCCGCGCCGCGCGCGCAGGCACAAGGCGAGGCGGCGTACGCGCGACGGGGCGGCCTGCGGCCGCCCCGTCGGACATACTAGCTCGCAAGTGCACGTTCTACTTGATGATCACCTGGCCGGCGTGCAGCGTGAGCGTCTGGTCGCCGTGCATGATGGTGACGGTCTGCGCGCTCACATTGATGGCGATGACCTCGATCTCGCCCCATGAGGTCACGATGACGGCGCCGGCCTTCTTGTCGGAGTACGTCTTGCCGTCGACCTCGAAAGTCACCAGGGCGGTGCCGTTCTGACTCGCGATGCTGAGCACGGTGATGCTGTGGCTGGTCCCGCCGCTGCCGTTGCTGCCGCTGGTGGCCGCGCCGATGGCGACGACGGAGATGTCGTAGGACACTCCCGACTCCAGCGTGACCTTGACGGCCTCACCCAGGTTCACGCTGAACGACGTGTCCCCGTTCTCGAGCGCGCCGTCGATCACCTTGAACGTCACGTCACCCGATGTGATCCCGGTGATGGTGAACTCGGCCGCGGAGCCTCCCGGCACCTTGTCACCGACCATCACGTTGTAGGCCGTGCCGTCCACCTTGACCTTGGCGCCGAGAGTGCTCGTCGCCGTCGAGGTGGGGCTGGGGCTCGCCGTGGGCGCAGTCGTGGCGCCCGGCGTCGGGAACGGGATGAAGGGATCCTTGCTGGTGAACTTGTCGAGCAGCGGCTGCTCTTTGGCGGGATCGGCAGCGGCCAGCGCGGCCGTCCCGGAGTCATCCGAGTACACCGCAGCAGCGGCCTTGTCGCCGGAGGCGGACGCCGTGACACCCGACGTTCCCGCCCCGCTGTTGGACAGCGCCACCGCGAGCGCGAGCGCGGCGCCGACCAGAAGCGCGATGGCGATATAGGTCAGCACGCGTCGGTTGTTGCTCATGGCGCACCTCCCGCGGCAGCCGAGCCTTGAGCTACGCCGCCCCACAGATAGGCGTTGAGGCCGATCGTCACCGCCAGCTCTGGAGATCCGCTCGTCGTGGCGGTAGTCGAAGCCGTCATGCTCAGCGTGGTCACCTGAAGGAGTCGACCCGTCACCCTGAAGCTGGCGTTGCGGAAGGCCACGTACTCCTCGAGCCGGTAGAGGAAGTCCTCCACGTCGAAGTAGCGTCCACCGACCGCCAGCGTCAGGGTCTGGATACCGTACGGGCTGCCTGCGGTGGTCGTGCCCCGGGTGATGCCGGTGACCGTGACACCCGAGGCCTCGGCCGTCTTGGTGAGCTCGATGATCAGACCGGGGACATCCTCGGCCTCGGGAATCATCTTGCCCAGCCGCACGATCTCGGCACGCGACTGGGGCGCCGTCTTCTTGTAGGACTCCAGCTTCACGACTTCCTGATTGGCCACGTTCAGGGCGTTCTGCGCGGACTGGACCTGCTGGTCCAGGTCGCTGAGCTTGCTCTGGGTGGGACTGAAGAGCAGGAAGTACCAGGCGACGATGAGCACGACCGCGACGACGGCGGTGATGATGTAGATCTCCCTGCCGCGGGCCCTCATGGCGCCACCCCCGTCGACAGCGTGGTGGGAGGCGGCGTGGTCGTGTACGGGCGCAACTGCGAGGTGACTGTGAACTGCGTGTAGGTCACCGCCGGCGCCGAACTCGCCGTCGTGGTGGTCGTGGTGGTACTCGACTCCGTCGAACTGGTGAGCGTGATGCCCATGATCTGCGGGATGAGGCCGAGCCGCGTCATGAACTCGGCCACGTCGCGATGCTCCTCGGTCTGACCCGTGAACGTGACATCGGTCGTCGCGGCGCCCGCCACGGGCGCTGCTCCTTCGGCCAAGGCCGATCCCGGCAACATCGCGGGGGGTACGGTCGCCGTAAGCGTCTGCAGTCGCACGTTCTCCGGGATGACGAGGCTGAGCTCCTGGAGCAGGGTCGAGAACGGGACCGAAGACTCGTAGATGCCCTTCGCCGTCTCGGTCATCGCCGTGCGCTGCGCCTGAAGTACGGCGTAGGGACTGAGTTCGGCGATCCTGGCCTGCGACGGCAGCCTGTCTCGGCCTGGATGCCGGCGAGCTCATCCTCTTTGGCGCCGACGTCGCTGTTGTACTTGACATACACGAGCCCTAGAACGACGACGAGGGCGACCAGGATCAGGATCGCCCAGATGAGGCCCCGCTCGCGCGATGCCTTGACGCGTTCTTCCTGCGGCAGCAGATTGATGCGCTTCATGGCCTACTCCTCGTCCTCGAAGGCCAGGCCGAGGGAGACCGCAAGACGAGGCGCGATCAGTTCGAGCTCCGGCTGCGCGAGCTTCGACTTGTTCTCGGCGATGAACTGCAGGGGATTACCGAGAGCGACCGGCAGATGCAGGGCGCCCGCGAGGTAGTCGCACATGTTGCGCGTGAGGGCGCCCTCGCCGCTGACGAGGATGCGCGCGATCGGCGCGTCCTGCTGCAGCGAGTGATAGTAGTCGATGGAGCGGCGGATCTCGTCGGCGAAGGACTCGCAGCTGGAGTCGAACACTTCGTGGACCTCGCCGACCGTCGCCGCCTCGAGGTCGGCCGCGGCCGCGGCGCTGCCGCTGAGGCCGACGGTGAGGCGCAGGAGGTCGGCCTCCTGATGGGTGAGGCCGCGGTTCTGCATCACCGACTGGACGAGCGTCTCGTACCCCAGGTTCACGACACGCGTGAACTGCGGTGTGCCGCCGGAGGCGACGACGATGTTGCTGATGCCGGCGCCGATGTTGATGAGCGCGCTCGCCCCATCGGCCTGCGGCGCGCCCTGGTCGACGAACGCGACCGGTGGCGCTACGGAGCGCATGAGCGCGAACGCCTGAAGGTCGATGCCGTCGACGTTGAGGCCCGCCTTGCGCGCCACCTGCATGAACTGGTCGATCATGTCGCGCTGAGCGGCGACGATGAGGACCTGCTGCCGGCCTCCACCCTCTCCTTCACCCGGAGTCGTCGAGAGTACCTGGAAGTCAAGGATGGCCTCATCGAGCGGGATGGGGATGGACTCCTGCGCCTGGAACTCGATGGCGGCGCGGAGTTCCTTGGGATCGATGACCGGGAACTCCATGGTGCGCACGACGATCTTCTGGTTGGCGACGCCCACCGAGAAGCGTTTGCCCGTGAAGCCGGCAGCCTTCCAGAACGTCTTGAGCTCGGCAGCGAGCCCCTCGACGTCGACGACCTCACCTTCGAACATGAGACCGTCGGGGAGTGCCCGTGTCGACACCGCCATGAGCGTGTGGCCCTGGCGGCCAGTCTTGATTTGAGTACCGACCATCGAGGCCTGCTCGATGTCGATACCTACGCGCACCGCGTTCATGGCCATACTCGCCCCTCAGCTTGCCTTGCCCTAGCGCCAGTGTCGGCACCCTTGACGGATACCTTTAGGCACTCGTTTCGACGAATCGGGATGCGCTCCCTGCCCCACCACTCAAACGAACGCTAATCTCTCACAAAGAGAGTACTGCGTACAGAGGGTTCTAGTCTGGCGCCCATCATCCTGCAAGGTCAGTCCCCACATTCGACGATGGTCGGCAACGCCGCCCCGGCGAGTGGGGAGTCTCGCCACGAGGGCTGGACGACGACGCTCACGGGGGCCTCGACGCTGAGACTCCCCGGCGTGCACCGCGCCCTCGATGACCACAGGCCCCCTGACCGTAAGACGTCCGCCCACGACGATCCCCCCGGAGAGCACGAGCGTCTCTCCCGGCCGGCCCAGGACGGCGTCTCCCGGCACGACGACGAGCAGTGGACCAGCAGCAGGCGAGGTCGAGCCCTCGATGATGACTTCATCGTCCGACGGAACGAGAAGGCAGCGTCCGCCCGCAAGGTCCGCCGCAGGAGTGACCTCGTCCAGCCTCAGGGTCCCGTCGCTCAGCGCCTGTCCAGGGGACGTCTCCTCAGCCCCGGCGGCCAGCAGCGAACTCCGCGCTAGGGCCGGCCAGCCACTCGGCGGGGACTGCCACGCCGACGTGCCGGTCGGTGTCGTCGGGAAACTCGGTCTGACGCGGCGGCATCGTGGATCTCGACGCCGCGGGCGAAGATGCCGGCGCCTCCATGCACGGCGGCTGCCGGGAAGTCATCTCCTCGAACGAGATCCATTGGAGCCCCGGCGGGAGTCACGAGGCCGGACGCCCACACGAAGCTCACGTTCTCCCGTCCACGAAGGCAGCCGCCGACGTAGATGCCGCTTCCCGACACCGTGAGCGGCGCGGCGATGTCGGCGTCCGCGGAGCAGGTCACGCCCATCGCCCACGGTTCGCTGCGCACGTCGAGGACGAGGTCGTCACGGTGGTTCGCCAGTCCGGAAGACGTGACGACCTGCACGCTGACGCGAGGCCAGACATCGCCCGTCACCGCCGGAGCGGGCGCCCAGGTGACCGCCCACGCCGCTCTTGTGCCGGGGTCGTCCTTCTGGACGGCCCCGGCAACCTGCGACGGCCGCCAGCGCAGAGAGCGCGTCGCCGCTGCGAGCGCCTCTCCCTCGATGGCGGCGGCTCGCCAGCCCGACGCATCGGCGCCCTCCACCATCTGCAGGCTGTGCACGGCGCCGACGACGACCAGCGCGAATGTCGCGGCCAAGGTCATGACGAGCAGCGCAGCCAGCATGGCGTAGCCGCCGGACGACCGTCGCGGCGTCACGTCGGTCCCACCTTCGCCTCGACGGACCTGCGGGCCGTCGCCGAACCGACGACCGTAGCGAGATCGACGCGCACTGCCCGGACGGCGCTCCAGTCGGTCCCGGACATGCGAGCGCCGTCGATGAGCGCTCCGTCGGCCAGAACGTACTCCACGGCGAACCCGGAGACGTGGTCCGCGATGTAGGTGCCGGACGCGTTGCGCCACACCACGCCTCGCGCCGGGTCCCAGACGATGAGGACCGCCTCGGCGGCGTCGGCAGCGTGATCGTGCACGATCGAGAGCGACCGTGAGGGGTCGCGCCCCGCAGGAGGCTCGACCACGCAGACGCCGGCGTGCACATCGGCGGCCACCGTGCGCGACACCGCGGCGGCGAGCGTCCCGGCCTGAGCTCTGTCATCGGCGCCGTCCGCAAGTGCCGCGACGTTCCACAGCCAGGCGTACGCAGCGGCGAGGATGACGGCCGCAATGCTCGCGCCGACAAGAAGTTCGACGAGCGTGAAGCCGCCACCGCGCGGGCGCGGGGCGCCATTTCCCGACCGGGCATCGAGGTCATCCTCCAGCGCCCCCCATCGGCTGCGGGTCGATTGGCGCGCTCGAGAGCGCCGACCGTGCGAACGCAATCTGTCGCGCCTCACCCGCCACGCTCAGGGTCAGCGACAACGCAGATGCGGGCGGAGCCGTCGCAGTCCTCGCATCCCAGCCGCCCAAGGACTCCGGTCCCAGTTCCGGGCCGTCCGGATCAGCGAGAAAGCGCGCCACGCACGTGACCTGGACTTCGTCTTCGACCAGCAGCGTGACGAACGAGCCCGCCGGCTCGTGCTCGTCACCAGTGGACCCCACGAAACGGGCCGACTCGGTGTTCTCCGCAGAGTTCGCGTGCGGAAACACCGCCGCTACCAGGTCGCTCGCAAGGTCGCCCCATCCACCCGTGACCTGCGGATAGGAGCCGGCACAGTAGGGCAGCAAGCAGAGGCGCTGGGCGACGCGGCGCATCGCGCGGTCGCGCGTCATGCCCTTCTCCACTCGCGCTCCCGCCTTCGACCCATTGACGACGCGAGAAGGTGACCGCCGTGACGGTCAGGAGCAGGAGCCCGGCCGCAACCATGACTTCCAGCAGTGTGAAGCCACCCTCGCAGCCTGTTGCCTGCCGACGCGAAGCGTTCAGCTGCACCGCACACACCCCGACAGCTGTACGGTCACCGTGCGCGTCGCCGTCGGGCCCTCAACGCTGTAGTGGCCGGCGCGCGGACTGGACGACCCCGGCAGGCAGGCCCACCCGCGGGCGCTGAACTCGATAGACGCCGTTCGGATATGTGCTGCTGACCCGCGCCCCGAGATACCCGCTCATGAGAGACGCCCCATCGACCGTCACCAGATAGGAGCCGCTGCCGCCCACCTCGACGCGCACCGAGGCCGACCTGCTCTGCGCCTCTGCCTGCGCGGCGCGAAGTACAAGGGCAAGCCGGCGCGCGCCCTCGGCGCTCGAGATGATCGAGCCCACATGTGCCGCGCTCGGCACTGTGACTGCGGCGAAGACGGCGATGACGGCCATCACCGTCACGAGCTCGAACAGCGTGGATCCCCTCTGGCGTTGCACGGCGTCCTCCAGGCCATCTCCGGCCGGTCTCTTGCGGATCGACGGGACCGCCGCAGGCTACGACCGCCTGCACCGACCTGGGAGGATGACGTAGGCGACTCACGGATGACGTTGGTGACGAGCGCCCTTTGTCGACCACGCGCCGCTGAAGAGACCGCCCGGCGGCCCCGGCCGGATGCCCGGTCAGCGCCCGAGCGCCAGGCTGAGGTAGGCGTCGATGAGCGGCGTGCCGGCGAAGAGCGCGACGACGGCTCCGGCCGCAAGAAACGGCCCGAAGGGGATCGCCGTCTTGCCGTCGCCCTTGCTGGCGGCGACGACCACCACGCCGATGATCGCGCCGCTCAGAAAGCCGATGAACAGCGCCGGTATCACCGCAGCGCCCAGATAGACGCCCATGCACAACGCGAGCTTGACGTCGCCGAACCCCATCCCCTCGACGTGCCGCACGCGGAAGTACACCTCGCTGATGAGGAACAGGAACCCGGCCGCACCCACACCCGCGACCAGCCACTCCCACCACGGACCGTCGCCGAAGAGGATCATGAGCGGGACCCCGGCCGCGGCGACCGGCAGGATGATGACGTCCGGGATGATGCGGATCTCGAGGTCCACCTGGCTGACGAGCACGAGCGCCGAGACGAAGAGCAGGTGCGGGACGAGCACCCAGCTGAGGCCGTCCATGAGGACGACACCGACGTAGATGGCCGCCGTGAGCGCCTCACCGAGCGGATAGCGCCAGCTGATCGGCGCCCCGCAGTCCCGGCAGCGCCCGCGCAGGAGCAGCCAGCTGACCACGGGGATGTTGTCGTAGGCGCGGATCTGGTGGCCGCACTGCGGGCAGTGCGAGCGGCCCTTCGAGATGCTCTCGTCGTGCGCGAGCCGCCAGGCCCAGGCGTTCAGGAAGCTGCCGATGAGCAGGCCGTAGACGGCGGCGATGACGACGAGCAACCAGGTCATGGCAATCACGGCACCAGGAACGGGGCAGCGTCGTGCAGATAGACCCTGAGACGGTACTTGTCGCCGCCCGGCACCGCCTCGTACATGTAGTCGCCCTCCGACGGCCCCGCCACTGGACTCATCGGCAGCCCGGTGAACAGATTGTCTGGCCACTCTGAGGCAGGTAGGTAGGCCGCCAACGCCGCCTGATCGCACTGCACCGGCCAAGGATCGTCCGCGTCGGACTCGGTGACCTCACCGAGAAGGGCGACGGCGATCGTCCTGCCGCCAACGCGCACCGCAGCGTTCTTCGCGCGCTCGCTCTGCCCTATACATCGGATCGCGATAGCCCCAGACCCCGATGATGATCATCACAACAGACCTCGATCAACTGAACCCAGCCGTCTACGCCGACCGTCGCGCGGTCAGCGCGGCCGCGCCCTCACTGGACGTAGCCCTTGAACAGCTCGGCGATGAGCTGGTCGAGCTCGGCCTTCGGCATGGTGCCGACGAGCGGCGCCAGCGCCTTCATGCGCGCCTCCTTCTCCTTCGGCAGGATGCTGTCGAGGCCGTCGACAGCCTTCTGTCGCGAGTACTTGTCGCCGGCGGCGTACACCTGGCCCCACATCAGTCACCGCTTTCTCGGTCTCCCCGCCCTTGCCCAGAGCGCCGCCGCGAGCCGCGGCAGGTACGGCAGGAGCTGCCAGGGATGGCGGCTGCCTTCTCGTACCACTCGTGCGGCCATCGAGGTCCTTGTCCTTGCTCCTGTGCCGTACTGGTAGGCGAAGTAGCCCAGGTAGGCCGGAAAGCGCCACTCGTCGGGGTTCTCCTCGAAGCCCCGCTTCAGCAGCTGTACGCTGACGTCGGGCCGCCCGGCGTCGACCAGGGCGAAGGCGCCGAAGATGTAGGCCCGCGTGAAGTGCGGGCTCAGCGCCGTCACCAGGTCCACCATCGCCGGCAGCGACTCAAGGCGCCGTCGCCGTTCACGTGCTCCCCGTAGTACTGGATCATCTGCAAGGTAGTAGGCATCGGCGATCGAGGTGCGGAAGCTCGACGAGAAGTCGAGGAAGAATCGCGGCGACGGCACGAAGACACGCGGATTCGCCGGCGCCTTCGCCGGCCGCGTCACCTGGTAGGCGACCACGCCAGCGGCACAGGCCACGACGACGACGACGGCGAGGACCCGTCCTGAGCACGCTCAGAACTCCTTGCGGCGGAAGACGACGGCGGCGAGCGCCAGCACGACGACGACGTAGGCCAGGAGATAGACAGTCCACAGACCGATCTGGCCCCAGGCCAGCGTCTGCTCGCCGACGACCCCGGCCTTCACGTCCACCGCCGAGAAGTTCGGGATGATCACGTACACCACCCAAGACAGCGCCTCGGTGACGGGGTTCTTGCCGAGGCGCGTCAGCGCCAGCACGTTGTGGCTGAGCTGCCCGGCGACGAACACGCAGATGCCGAGCACCGCGGCCAGGATCGGCGGAGCCCAGCGTCGAGAAGAAGATCGTCACCGCCATCGATCGCAGCAGCTGGACGTAGATCATCACGCACGGCCAGCAGCACCATGCCCGAGGCTCGCCCGGCGACCATCCAGACGAGCGCGAACAGAAACAGCCCCATGCCGGCGAGCACGACGGCCATCGTGCCGCAGAGGCCCATGAACTTGCCGGTGATGAACGCCGCTCGGCTCACGGGCTTGGAGAAGAGCACGAACACGGTGCGCTTCTCGACCTCCTTGTGCACCAGCCCGGCAGCGACGAACACGGCCACGATGAGGCCGAAGCCAGTCACCGCGACGAGGCCGAAGTCCTTCATCATGCGGCCCTGCTCGCCGAGGCTGATGCTGCCCAGCCAGAGCCCGCCGGCGATCATCAGCAGCGCGAACACCACGATGACGGCGAGCACGCGGTCGCGGATCGTCTCCTTGAACGTGTTGATGGCGATGGCGACGACCTGGTTCACGCCGTCACCACCTTCATGAAGAAGTCTTCGAGCGTGGGCGCCTCGTCCAAGGCCTCGGCGACGGCGCCCTGCCCACACCACGCGGCCCTCGCGCATGATGGCGATGCGCGAGCAGAGCTCGTGCACGTCGCTGAGGATGTGCGAGTTGAACATCACGGTCTTGCCGCGCTCGTGCAGGCTCTCGATGATGCGCTTGACCTCGACGCGGCCGACTGGGTCGAGGCCGGTCATGGGTTCGTCGAGCAGCACGAGCTCGTGGGTCGTTGATCAGCGCCTGAGCGATGCCGATGCGCTGCAGCATGCCCTTGGAGTACTTGCGCAGGTGCGTGGCGGCCGCGTCCTCCAGCCCGACGTCGCGCAGGAGCTGCTCGACGCGCTCGCGGCGAGCTGCGCCGTCGAGGCCGAACAGTCGCGCGCAGAAGCCCAGGAACTCGCGCCCCGAGAGGTAGTCGTAGAAGTAGGGGTTCTCCGGCAGATAGCCGACGTGCTCGAGGCCCGGAACGCCGAGCTCCACGGAGCCGGAGTTCGGTCGCATGAGCCCCAAGACGACCTTGACTGTCGTGGTCTTGCCGGCGCCGTTGGGGCCCAGCAGCCCGAACACGTCGTTGGGCTCGACCGAGAGGTCGACGCCTTTGAGAATCTCGACCGGCTCGCGCCTGAACCCGACGCGCACCGTCTTGCGAAGGTGGCTGACGCGCAGCGCCGTTTCCGACGTCACAGGGCCACCCGAATCACGGTACCAAGAAGTCGCCGGACGATATATGCCCTGCCAGAGTGAAACCCGTCCCGGCACCAGTCTGGGTATAGGTGTAGTCGCCGAGCCCAGGACCGCTGACCATGTCATTGCCGGTCCACGGGTTCGCCGGCCAGTTGTCGACGTAGGGATCCCTCCAGCGTCGACGAGCACCGTCTTGTCATCCACTGCGGCGGGGTATTGGTCACCATGGTCAATACCATAGCTCGCGATGCCGAGCTCGATGTTGTGCACAGCGCCCTTGACGGCGGCGTCCTTGGCCCGCTCCCGCTGGTTGAGAAACATGGGGATCGCAATCGCAGCGAGGATGCCGATGATGATGATCACGATCAGCAGTTCGATGAGCGTGAAGCCACGTGTGTCTCTTGAATGTCTCATCGCCCTCTCCCTCGCATCCCGGGCAGCCACGACAGAGGCCTGCGGTCTCCTCGTGCAGCCACAGGCCTCGGGTAACGTGTCTCTCGCGGCAGCTCAGCCGACTCAAGGAGCCCTGTAGCTTTGCGCCCCACCATCGCAAGTGGTTTGCCCTTTTCGCATCTAGCTTCACTATGCCCAGCTAGCGTTTCGTGAGACACACGCGGACTCCTGTTCAGTCGCCACGCGCGAGGCACTCAAGACATGGCACGAAAACGGCTGGGGCGACCGCTCGCGCGGCCGCCCCAGCCCGGCACTTCTCTACTTCAAATCAGGATCACGGAACGATGAACGTACCGCCCTTGTAGAAGCCCGTGAGTGTGAATGTGTCGTGTGGAGCCGCAGAGACGTAAGTGTAGTTTCCCTGACTGCCGTCTCCCACCATCTTCACGTTCGTCCAGGGATCCTTGGGCCAGTTGTCGACGTAGGTCCCGAGAGCCTGTGGAGCGGTGCCGTTCCCGGGCACGGTAGTGCTGTCGACGACGGCGTCCGGGTACACGTCGTTGCTGGTCGACGGCCCAGCTCTGGACACCGACCTGGATGGAATGGATGCCTTCCTTGACGGCCGAGTCCTTGGCCTTGTCGCGCTGGTTGAGGAACATCGGGATCGCGATCGCGGCGAGGATGCCGATGATGATGATCACGATCAGCAACTCGATGAGGGTGAAGCCCCCCTGCCCCTTGCGGAACCTCTTCATTTGCCTATCTCCTCTCGTACTGTGACGACTTGCCTGGCTTGACGTGCTGACTTGTACCGTGCCGCAGATCGGATTCCTGCTCCCTCCGCGGCCCCCCAACGAACACAACCTGTGGCGCTCATTTCGACTGGGCGTCACAGGCTGCGAGGTGAGACTCTTGTTGGCGGCAGCCCAGCCGACTCTATGAGTCCTGTGGCTTTGCGCCCCACCTTCGCAAGTGGTTTGCCCTTGTACGCCTCTGCCCCTATGCTGCCTCCTCGTCGACTTCCTAGACACCTTTTGCGATAACACCTTTCGGCAGGACGCAGGAACTCTTTAGGTTCCCAGACCACCCCGTCCGCGCCGCACACGGTGCCGGCACACTCAGGTTGCCCCTCCGCCGGCACGCTGGACTAGTACAAACGTCTAGTGGACCCGCTTCCACGCTCAGAAGACCTTCCGCCCCAGGACTTCCTTGAGCCGCCCCAAGGCCTTGATCGACTCGCGCGATACCTTCTTCTGCGTGAGCCCCATCTCCTGCGCGACCTCGCTCTGCGTCAGATCCTTGAAGAACAGCAGGTAGATCAGCCGCTTCTGGAAGGCGGACAGCCTGTCCAGGGCGGCGTACAGGGCGATCTTGTCCTCGATGGGCAGCGCGAAGGACGTCGGACGGAGGGAGTGCACGAGGTGCGGATCGGCCCCCGCCTGCAACTCACCGCTCGTGAACGGCTCGTCCTGGCTGTGGAGCTCGATGCGCGAGTAGAGGTTCATGACCTCCAGGATGCCGTCCTCGTTGATGTTGAGCGCCTTGGCGAGCTCGGCCACCTCCGGCGGCCGGCCGAGCTTGTGCATCAGTTCGTTCGACTTGTCCTGGATCTGCTGGTAGACCTTCTTGACCCAGCGCGGCTGGCGCATGAGCAGCGAGTCGCGCAGGTGATGACGCAGCTCGCCGTCGACGATCGCCGTGGCGTAGGTGCTGAAGCGCACGCCGCGGCCGCCGTCGAACCGCTGCGCCGCCTTGATCAGGCCGAGGTTCGCCACCTGCAGCAGGTCTTCGTAGGTCTCGCTGGCGTACGCGAACCGTTTGAGGATGTGGTGGAGCAGGTTCTGGTTGCGACGCACGATCTCGTCGAGCGTCGCCGCCGAACGCGTCTCCGCATAGACGGCGAGGAGTTGCTCGTTCTCCACGCCCCTGGCCCCTTCGGCTGACGTCTACTTGACGATGTTCATCATGTTGAAGATCGGCAGGTACATGGAGATCACGACGGTACCGACGATCGCGCCGACGCCGAGCATCAGGATCGGCTCGAGGATCGACGTCAGCGACTTGATGCTGGCGTTGACCTCGTCCTCGTAGAAGTCGGCGATCTTGTTGAGCATCGCGTCGAGGGAGCCCGTCTCCTCGCCCACCGAGATCATCTGCGTCACCATGGCCGGGAACACCGAGACCTTCTCGAGCGGCTCGGTGATCGACTGACCCTCCTTCACGCTCACTTCCACTTCCTTCATGGCGTCCTCGATCACCACGTTGCCGGCCGCCTGGCCGGTGATCTCGATCGCCTGCAGGATCGGGACGCCGGAGGTGATGAGCGTGCCCAGCGTGCGCGAGAAGCGCGCGACCGCGAGCTTGCGGATGATCTCGCCGATGCCCATGGGAACGTGGAGCTTGAAGCGGTCCCAGACGTGCTGGCCACGGTCGGTGCGCTTGAGCCGCCGCAAGACGTAGATCAGGACGAT
The DNA here is from genome assembly GCA_963762125.1 of uncultured Thermoleophilia bacterium. GTDB lineage: Bacteria > Actinomycetota > Thermoleophilia > UBA2241 > UBA2241 > CAIXSE01. The sequence continues at coordinate 136,010 of CAVXJO010000008.1, read as the reverse complement.
GATGCCCACGAGCACGACAGCGCCCCACCAGCTGCGGAAGATCTCAGAGACGGCGACCATGATGCGCGTGAGCATCGGCAACTGGGCGTTGCCCAGGTCCTTGTACATGCCGGCGAAGATCGGGATGAGGAACAACACCATGCCGATCAGGACGATGATGGCGAAGGACCCGATGAGGATCGGGTAGACCATCGCCGACTTGACGGCGCGGGTGATGCTGTCCGCCTTCTCGAGTTGCTCGGCGAGACGGTTGAGCACCTCGTCGAGGATGCCGCCGAGCTCGCCCGGCGCGGACCATGCTCACGTAGAGCTTGCTGAACACCTTCGGGTGCTTCTCGAGCGCATCCGACAGCGCGATGCCGGCCTCGACGTCGCCGCGGACCTCGCTGATGACCTTGGCGAGCTTCTTGTTCGGCGTCTGCTCCTCGAGCACGTAGAGGCAGCGCAGCATCGAGAGGCCGGAGTTCACCATGGTCGCGAACTGGCGCGAGAACACGGTGAGGTCCTTGGCCTTGATGCGTGCCGCCGATCTGGAGCTGGGCCCAGCCCTGCTTGACCTCGTTGAGGTCGAGGACGGTCAAGCCCTTGTTGCGCAGGGTCGCGGCGACGGCGGCCTTGCTCTCGCCTTCGATCTTGCCGGTGGCCTGTCCACCGCGGGCGTCGAGCGCCTTGTATGCGAAGTTTGTCATGGCCTCACTGACGCTCCCCTGGCGGTCGGCTCTGCCGGCGCGCCTATCGACATCTGGCGTTCACTGTCACAGTTATCGGCCTGAGCCGTGAATCCTGCAGCGCTCAGCGGCCGGCGGCCGCGGCGACGGGCTGGCCCAGCAGCCGCTCGAACTCGGCCGGCGTGCTCGAGCGGTTCTTGGCCAGCTCTCTGGTGATCAGGCCGCGGCGCACGAGGTCGGCGAGCGCCGCGTCCATGGTCTGCATGCCGAACGCGGTGCCGGTCTGCATGGTGGAGTAGATCTGGTGCGTCTTGCCCTCGCGGATCAGGTTGCGCACGGCCGGCGTCGGGATGAGCATCTCGCAGGCGACGCAGCGCCCGCGCCCGTCGCGCGTCGGCAGCAGCTGCTGCGTGCAGACGCCCATCAGGGTGGTGCTGAGCTGCACGCGGATCTGCTCCTGCTGGTGGGGCGGGAAGACGTCGATGATGCGGTCGATGGTCTGCGGCGCGTCCTGGGTGTGCAGCGTCGCGAACACGAGGTGACCGGTCTCCGCGGCGGTCAGGGCCGTCGCCATCGTCTCGGTGTCGCGCATCTCGCCGACGAGGATGATGTCCGGGTCCTGGCGCAGGACGCTCTTGAGGGCGCGGTTGAAGCTCTTCGTGTCCGCGCCCACCTCGCGCTGGTTGACCATGCACTTCTTGTGGCGGTGGAGGAACTCGATCGGGTCCTCGATCGTCATGATGTGCTCGTCGCGGGTCTCGTTGATCTCGTCGATCATCGCCGCGAGCGTCGTGCTCTTGCCCGAGCCGGTGGGGCCGGTGACGATGACGAAGCCGCGCGGCTTGCGCGTCAGATCATGCAGCGACGGCGGCAGGCCGAGGTCCTCGAGCTTCTTGATGTTGATGGGGATGAGGCGGAACGCCGCCCCCAGGCTGTTGCGCTGGAAGTAGGCGTTGACGCGGAAGCGCGCCCGCCCGGGGACCGAGTAGGAGAAGTCGATCTCCCACTCGTTCTCCAGGCGCTGCCGCTGGTCCTGGGAGAGGATCGAGTAGATCAGCTCCCTGGTGTCGTTGGCGCTGAGGCGCGGATAGTCCATGCGCTCCAGTTGGCCGTTGATGCGGATGATCGGCGGCGACCCCACCGTGAGGTGCAGGTCGCTCGCGTCTCGCTCCAGTACTTCGAGAAGGACGTCGACCAGATCCATGCTTCACTTCCTCGCCAGGGGTTGCCAGATCAAATGATCACTCGGGCGATCTCCTCGACGGAGGTCATGCCCAACAGTACTTTGTCGATGCCGTCTTCGCGCAGTGACTTCATGCCCTCTGCCGCCGCCACGCGGCCGATCTCGTCGGCGCTCTTGCGTTCGACGGTGAGCCGGCGGATCGCCTCGCTGACGATCATCACCTCGTACATCCCCAGCCGGCCCTTGTAGCCCGTATTGTTGCACCTCGAACAGCCCTTCGCACGATACAGGACGACGTCATCCCGGTCACAAACCTCGGGCGGGAAGTCGTTCTTGCGCAGCATCTCCCTCGTGGCGGTGTATGGCTCCTTGCACTGCGAGCAGAGTCGCCGGGCCAGCCGCTGGGCCAGCACGGCGTCGACCGCGGAAGAAGTCAAGAAGGGCTCGATGCCCATCTCCGTGAGTCGTGAGAGCGCCCCGGGGGCGTCGTTCGTGTGCAGCGTGCTGAGCACGAGGTGCCCGGTGAGCGCCGACTCGATGGCGATCAGGGCCGTCTCGCGGTCGCGGATCTCGCCGACCATCACGATGTCGGGGTCGCAGCGCAGGATCGATCGCAGCGCGGCGGCGAACGTCATCCCCGCGCGCGTGTTCACCTGGACCTGGTTGATGCCCGTGAGGCGGTACTCGACCGGGTCCTCCACCGTGATGATGTTCTTCTCCGGATTGTTCAGGATGTTCAGGGCCGCGTACAGCGTGGTGGACTTGCCCGAGCCCGTGGGGCCGGTGACCAGGATGGCGCCGTAGGGCTTCGTGAACGACTTCTGGAAGCGCTTGAGCGCCTTCTCCGCGAAGCCCAACTGCTCGAGGTCGAGCATGACGTTGGACTTGTCGAGGAGGCGCATGACGACCTTCTCGCCGTACACGGTGGGCAGCGTGGCCACACGCATGTCGATGGGCTTGCCGCCGACCATGAGGCCGATGCGCCCGTCCTGCGGCACGCGGCGCTCGGCGATGTCGAGTTCGGCCATGATCTTCAGGCGGCTGAGCACGCCCGACTGCATCCGCCGCGGGATCGACATGATCTCGTGCAGCACGCCGTCGATGCGGAAGCGCACGACCAGTTCCTTGGCCTGCGGCTCGAAGTGGATGTCGCTGGCCCCGTCGTCGACCGACTGCGCGATGACGGAGTTGACCAGCTTGACGATGGGCGCCTCTTCGGTGGCGTCGCGGATGTCGGTGATCGACGACTCCTCGTCGAACTCGCGATTCTCCTCCGACTCGCCGACCTCCGCCTTCGACCGGTAGATCCTGGCGATGGCGCCGAAGACGTCCTCCTCGCTGGCGATCGCCGGCTGGATCTGGAAGCCGGTGATGATCGCCAGGTCCTCCTGCGCCGGCAGGTTCTGCGGGTCGACCATCGCCACCAGCAGGGTGCCGTCGTCGAGAAAACGCACCGGCACGGCGCCGTAGCGCCGCGCCAGCTTCTCGTCGATGTAGGCGGTGGCGGCCCCGTCGAGGCGCGTCGAGGTCAGGTCCAGGAAGCTGACGCCGAACTTCTTCGCCAGCGCCTTGGTGAGATCGAGCTGCGTGACGATGCCGTCGTCGATCAGCAGCTGCCCGAGCCGCTTGCGCGTCTCCTTCTGGCGCGAGAGCGCCTGCACGACCTGCTCGTCGGTGACGAGCCCCATCTCCTTCAGGATGTCGCCGAGTCGCAGCTTGCTGGTGCGCTGGCTGCGGACGATGCTCTCGAGCACGTCGTCGGTCGTGACGCCGCGCTCGTCTCCGCCTCCCGGCGGACTCGCCCTCGACATCGGCTTCGCCGCTCCGCTCCCCCACAGGTCCAGGCGCATCGAGCATCGTCGCCCCGTCGCCGTTGTGGCCCGCTTCATAGCCCAGCAGGTCGTCCACGGCGTCGGCCGCGGACTTCGCCGCCGGCATCAACTCGACCGGTACGTCAAGCTCGACGGGATCGATGATCGGTTCCAGCTCGGCTCCTTCGCGGTCGCTCGGACCACCGCGCTTCTTCCTGGTGGTCCGCTTCTCATCCTTGGACGGCATCTCTCATCACTTCCAGCGGCGCCGCTACACCGGTCCAGAGGCTGAACGCCTCGGCCGCTTGCCCCAGCAACATCGTCAGGCCGTCGATGACGGTGGCTCCACGGGCCTGCGCCGCCACGAGGAAGCCGGTCGGCGCGGAACCGTATACCGCATCGAATACGACTTGCCCCGCCGTTACGTTATCGGCGAGGAGGGCGGGGACTTTACCCTCGCCGGCCATCCCCAGCGAGGTCGCGTTGACGATGACCCGCTGTCGCTGCACCTCCCGCTCCGTCAAAGCAGACAACGGGAGCCAGTCGCAGGAGGCGCCGGGGACGCCCGCCGTGATGAGCGCCGCAAGGCGCTCCGCCGCGGCGGGCGTCCGATTCACGATCGTGAGCGGGCACCCGAGCCGGGCGAGGGCGAGGGCGGCGGCGCGCGCCGCCCCTCCGGCGCCGAGGACCAGCGCCGGTTCGCCGCCCAGCGAGTCGCCGGCGACGGCGACCAGCGCCGCACGCACCCCTTCCACATCGGTGTCGTACCCACGCAGGCGGCCGTCGTCCACGACGATGGTGTTCACGGCCTCGGCGAGACGGGCGTCGTCGGAGAGCTCGTCGAGGAAGGGGATCACGGCGCCCTTGTGCGGGATGGTGACGTTGGCGCCGCGGAAGCCGAGGGCCGCCAGGCCCTTCACCGCGGCGCCCACCTCCCCAGCCCGCACGGGAAGCGGCACGTAGACGTAGTCCAGCCCCAGCGCCGCGAAAGCGGCGTTGTGCAGCCGGGGCGACAGCGAGTGCGCGACTGGGTCGCCGATGATGCCGATGACATTGGTGGTGCCGCTGACCAGTGCTGCCCCCTCCGCCCGGCGCGGTGGCGCCGCCGGCGTACTGCTAGATTGGCCGCGCGCGGCCGGGCTCCTGCCCGAACGGCCGCTGGCGTTGTGGCGCCCGCGCCCCGTCCACGCACGTCGACGGCGCCGGCATCGGCGCGGCGTTCCACGCGTGCCCCTGCACCATAGCAGCGCCGGGCGGCTACTGGCCGTTCGCCTGTGCCTTCGCCTTGTCGACCAGGAACTGCGCGTACGAGGTCGAGAAGTAGTGCCGGCCCGTGCCGTCGTTGCGGGCGACGTAGTACAGGTACTGGTCGTCCGACGGGTCCGCCGCCGCCTTCAGCGCCGCGAGGCCCGGGTTGGAGATCGGGGTCGGCGGCAGGCCGGCGTGCTTGTAGGTGTTGTACGGCGAGTCGATCTTGAGGTCGTCGTAGGTGAGCACCGGCTTCGTCTTGCCGAGTGCGTACTGGATGGTCGCGTCGATCTGCAGCAGCATGTCCTTGCGCAGCCGGTTCCAGATGACCGCGGCGACGATCGGCCGCTCGGCCGCCACCATCGCCTCCCGGTCGATCATCGAGGCGATGATGACGACGTCGTACTCGGTGAGGTTGGCCGCACGCGCCCGCCTCATGTCCACCTTGGCGAAGTTGGCGTCGAACGCGTCGAGCTGGCCCTGCACGAACTTGGCGGCGGTCGCCGACTTGGGATAGACGTCGTAGGTAGCCGGGAACAGCATCCCCTCCAGCGTGGCGCCCTTCTTGTAGCCTTCAAGCTCGAACGGCGGCGGATCGTCACGTGCCTTCTTGACGTAGCCGGCGGCGGAGATGGCCTTCACGTCGCCGGAGACGATGACCGCCGCCTGCTTCAAGGTCGTCCCCTCCGGGATCGAGACCTTGACGGTCGGCGGCCTGGTGCCCTTCAGCAGTTTGGCGATCAGAGAGTCGTAGGGCTCATTGACGTGGAACTGGTAGGTGCCAGGCAGGAACCGCGTCGCGTACCCGTCCGCGTCGGCGCGGATCTCGAAGGCGCGGGCGTGCTTGACGACGCCGCTTGCCTCGAGCTGGTCGGCGATGGCGCGCAGGCTCGAGCCCTCCTCGACGACGACGGTCACCGAGGCGCCGACCTCGCCGTCCGAGAAATACGCGCGTGCGTACCCGACGCCGGCACCGATGACGAGGGCGAAGATGGCGATCAGCAGGTAGCCGAGAAGCCTGCTGCGGCGCCGGCGCCTCCCGCGGCCGCTGCCGTGGCGCGTGCTGCGGCGGTGCTCGATGCCGAGCTCGTCGTCCTTCTGCGGCGGACCCGGCTCGTACCGCGTCCACCCGGCGCCGGGCGGTGGCTGCTCCATGAAGGCAGCCCGCTCCCGGCTCGCAGACCCGTCAGGTTCCCTGGCCATCCACCGTCCTGAGATAGTCCTCGAGCAGCGTCGCCGCGGCGCGCGCGTCGCGCGCCGCCGACCCTCCGCGCTGGTCGGCGAGCTTGGTCGTGAACCGCTCGTCGACCAGTTCCACGGGGACCTCGACGGCGGCGGCGAGACGGACCGCGAACGCCCGCGCGGAACGCGCCTGACCGTGCTCCCGGCCGTCGAGTGACAGCGGCAAGCCTACCACGATGCGCGCCGGTTGCTCAGCCTCCAGGAGCGCCAGTAGAGCAGCGAAACCGGCCTCGGTGCCGACGCGCTCGACGACCGTGAGCGGGCGCGCCACGGTACCGGTCTCATCGCAGACGGCGACGCCGGTGCGTACGCTGCCGTGGTCGAGCGCGATGACCCTCACTCAGCCGCCGAGGACGTCCCTGACCGCGGCCACGCCTGCCTCGAGCGCGGCGTCGATGCCGCCTACGTCGGAGCCGCCGCCACGCGCCAGGGTGGGCTTGCCGCCGCCTTTGCCGCCGATGGCCGGCAGCATGACCTTGATGACGTCGCCCGCCTTGACGCCGCGGCCGACCGCGGCGTCACTCGCGGCCACGACCGCGGCCACGCGGCCGTCCACCTCGGCGGCCAGCAGGGCGACGCAGTCCTCGCGCTTCGCGCGCACCTCGTCGACCAGCGTGAGCAGCTCGTCGGCCGTCTCCACCTGAGGCGAGCCGGCCACGAGCGCGAGCCCGGCGACCTCGACGGCGCCGGCGAGCAGTTCGGCGGCGAGGTCGCGGCGCTCGCCGCTCTCCGCCGCCTTCAGCTTCGTCTCGAGGTCGTGCACGTGAGCAGCGAGCTTCTCGACCGTCGCCGAAACGCGGTCCGGCCTCACCTTGAGCTCGACGGCCAGGCCGTCCCACTCGTGTTCGAGCCCGCGGTAGTGCTCGATGGCTGCGGCGGAGGTGATCGCCTCGATGCGCCGCGTGTTGGCTCCGACCGACTGACTGGAGGTGATCTTGAACAAGCCGATCTGCGAGGTGGAAGAGACGTGCGTGCCCCCACAGAGCTCACGGCTGAAGTCGTCGATCTCGAGGACGCGCACGAACTCACCGTACTTCTCCTCGAAGAAGGCGAGCGCGCCGATCTCGGCGGCGTACTCCCGCGTGGTCACGAACGGGCGTACGGGGTGATTCTCGGTGATGCGCCGGTTGACGAGGTCTTCGACCTGGCGCAGCTGCTCCGGCGTCGGCGCTTCGCGCACGGCGAAGTCGAAGCGCAGGCGCTCGGGCCGGACCATGGAGCCGCCCTGCCGGACGTGCTCGCCGAGCACGATGCGCAGGGCGTTGTGCAGCAGGTGCGTCGCCGTGTGGTTGCAGGCCGTCTGGTGGCGGCGCACGGCGTTGACCATGGCCTTGGCGCGCTCCCCCTCCACGACCGTGCCCTCGACGGGGCGCGCCACGATGACCTGATCGTCGACGAACTTCACGACGCCCTCGACCTCGAGCTTGCCGGAATCGGTGTGGATCCAGCCGGTGTCGGCGATCTGGCCGCCGCCTTCGGCGTAGAACGGCGACTCCGCGAGCTTGACGGCGAGGCGGCCGTCGCTGAGCTCGCCGAGCGCACGGATGACGGTGAAGACCTCGAGGCGCTCGTAGCCGACGAAGTCGACGGCGACGCCGGTCATGCGCCGCTGGAAGTCCTCGACCTCACCTGGGCCGGAGGCGAACGCGCCCTCCTTCTGAGCAGCCCGCGCACGTTCGCGCTGTTCGTCCATGAGGCGGCCGAAGCGCTCCTCGTCGACGGTCATGCCCTGCTCGGCGGCGATCTCGCGCGTGAGGTCGAACGGGAAGCCGTAGGTGTCGTGCAGCTCGAAGGCGACCTCGGCCGGCAACTCGGCGCCGGCGTCGCGGGCGCGGCGCAGAGCCTCCTCAAGGATGCCCATGCCCTGGTCGAGCGTGCGCCGGAAGCGCACCTCCTCCTCGTGCACCACCCGGCGGATCTCGGGCTGGGCTTCGACCAGAGCCGGATAGGCGCTCTTCATCCGGTCGACCACGGCGTCCGTGAGCGTGGCGAGGAACGGCTTCTCGACGCCGATGGCGACCGCCTGCTGCACGGCGCGGCGGATGATGCGCCGCAGCACGTAGTCGCGGCCGTCGTTGCCGGGCAGGACGCCGTCCATGATCAGGAACGAGGCGCCGCGCGCGTGCTCGGCCATGGTCCGCAGCGCGCGCGTGACGGCCGGTGAGGAGCCGGGGCTGACGCCGGCGATCTCCGCGCCCCGCTGGACCAGCGGCGCGAACAGGTCGGTCTCGAAGACGTTGGTGACGCCCTGGGTGATGCCGGCGATGCGCTCGAGGCCCATGCCGGTGTCGATGCTGCCCTTGGGAAGCGGCGTGAGCCCGCCGGACTCGTCCATGTCGTACTGGACGAAGACGAGGTTCCAGTACTCCAGGAAGCGGTCGCAGTCGCAGCCGGGCTTGCAGTCCGGGTCGTCGCAGCCCATCTCGGGGCCGTAGTCGTAGTAGAGCTCGGAGCAGGGCCCGCAGGGGCCGGTGGGACCGGCCGGGCCCCAGAAGTTGTCGCTGCGCCCGAGGCGGACGATGCGGTCCTCGGTGAAGCCGTGCGACTTCCACAGCTCGACCGCCTCCTCGTCGGCCGGGACCTGGTCGTCGCCGCCGAAGACACTCACCCAGATCTTGTCCCTGGAGATCCCCAGCTGGTCGGAGAGCTCGAGCGACCACTCGATGGCCTCGGCCTTGAAATAGTCGCCGAACGAGAAGTTGCCCAGCATCTCGAAGAAGGTCAGGTGGCGCGCCGTCTTCCCTACGTTCTCAACGTCGGAGGTGCGGAAGGAGCGCTGGCAGGTGGTGATGCGCGTCGCCGGCGGCGTCTCCACGCCGAGGAAGTACGGCTTGTACTGCTGCATCCCCGCAGTGGTGAAGAGGACGCTGGCGTCGCCCGCGGGCACGAGGCCGGCGGGCTCGCCCGCCAGATGCCCGCGGGCCACGAAGAAGTCACGATAGAGGTCACGGATGTCGGCAGCGTTCACGTGGGAGTCCTTGTGACGTGGATGTCTGTATGGTCTAGCGTTCGTCGTCGGACGAACGCGGAGGCAGCGGGTTGTCGAGATCGCCGATCTCCTCCCGCAACTTCTCCAGCGAGCGCCTGATGAGGCGCGAGACGTGCATCTGCGATATACCCACGCGTTCGGCGATCTGACTCTGCGTCAGTCCCTCGAAGAAGCGCAGATGGAGGATGTAGCGCTCGCGCTTGTCGAGCTTCGCGAAGCCCGGGGCAAGCGTCGTGCGGTCCTCCATGGTGTCGTACGCCTCTTCCTCGCCGCCCAGGTAGTCGATGAGGCCCGCATCCTCTTCCCCCGACTCGCCGTTGGGCGATGCCTGCAGGGACACGGAGTTGTAGGCCTGACTCGTCTCGAGCGCCTCGAGGACTTCCTCGGGGGTGGCGTTGGCCGCCTCCGCGAGCTCGTTGATGGTCGGCGACCGCTGCAGCTTGGGCACGAGCTCGTCGATCACCTTGTTGAGGCGGATATTGAGCTCCTGCAGGCCGCGCGGCACGCGCACCGACCAGCCCTTGTCGCGGAAGTAGCGCTTGATCTCGCCGACGATGTTGGGCGTGGCGTAGGTGGTGAGCTCCACGCCGCGACTGAGGTCGAAGCGGTCGATGGCCTTGATGAGGCCGATGGCTCCGACCTGGACGAGATCGTCGAAGTGCTCACCGCGCGAAGCATAGCGGCGCGCGAGCGAGCGCACGAGCGGCAGATACATCGTGATGAGCTGCTCGCGCGCCTTGCGGTCACCGTACAGGTGATAGCGCCTGAGCAGGTACTGGTCGAGCTTCTCGGAGTCGTCCTTGCCGCGACCCTCCGGATCAGCGGAGGGGCCTTCCGGCGCTGTCTCCGAGACTTCGTTCTCCTCGTCCTCGTCCGGAACGCTCCGCGCCTGGCCGGGCAGCGACTCGAGGTCCAGCGGGTCGTTGACGCGCCTGTCGTCGCGACCGTTCACGCCGACGCCTCCGAGCGGTGTTTGACGATGACCACGTTGAAGCAGCCGTCTACTTCCTCCACGACGACGTCGTCGGCCAGTCGCCGCAGCAGGGTGCAGAGATCGATGCAGCCGCCGGGCGTGACCGCGACCTGGTGGCGCAGCGCGTCCGAGCTGAAGGCGCCGGCGGCGACACGCAGGGTGCCGCCGTCGACCACGACGGTGACGCGCAGGCTGCCGAGGCGCTCAGTCTCCAGAGCTGCCTCGAGGAGACGGTCGGTGGCCAGGAACAGGTCGTCCAGGTCTTCCAGCGAGAAGTCGACCCGTGCGCCGAGTCCGCCCAGCACCGCACGCACGGAGGCGAGGGCGCTGAGCGCCGCCGGCACCTCAAGAGATATCTTCTCGGTCATGACGGCCTCAGGCGCCGGGTGGCGCACCGGCGGCGCGCAGCTGCCGGGAGAATTCCTCATCGCGGTAGCGGGCTGTGGCCTTGCCGTCTTCGAGGGCCCTGGTGGCCCGCACCTTGGTGTCGTCGACCCAGCGCAAGGCGTCGCCCGGCAGGCGCCGGACGATCTGGAGGTAGCCGTCACCCGTGCGTGCGCGCTGGGTGCGCACGTAGTATGTCAATGCGGCGCCGGCGACGGCGCCACTCACGATCAACTTCGTCGAAAGACCCATCCTCAGCCCTTCGCGTCGGTCTCCGCGGCCGCAGCCGCGGTATCGGCTGCATCGGCCGCCGCCGTGCTGGCAGCTTCGGCGGCCTCAGCCGCTTTGTGCGCCGCGCCGGCCACGTCCGAGGGTGCCGCGGGGCCGGCCTCCGCGGTCGCAGCCGCGGCGGCGGCCGCGTCCGAGAACGGCTCGGCTGTGCCAGCAGCAGGGGCGGTCCAAGCGGTGTCCGCAGCGGGACCAGCTGCGGAGGCCCCGCCCGCCGGCGGCGGCGCCTTGTCGCGGCGCATGAAGCTCGAGACGGCGCCCTGGACGCCGGCGCTGAACGACGCGGCCTTCCGCGCCGGCGTGCTCACGGCGCCCTCCACCGCGGTGGCCATGTTGTCGATCTTGTCGGTGATGTCGGCGACGTCCTTGGTGATCTGGTCGACGTTGCCGAGGTTGGCGTTCACGCCGTCGAGCGTGGTGCCGGCCTTCTTCAGGAGCGGGACGGCCTCCCGGTCGACGTCGCTGAGCACGGTGTCCACACGCCCGAGCGTCCCACCGGCCTTGAAGAGCGCGTATGCCGCAGCGATGGCCACGATGACGAAGAAGAACGCCGCCGCGTAGCTCAGGACGATGGTCGGGGTGCTCATCGCGAAGGTCGCGACCGAGGAGTCCATGCAGCGCTCCTTTCGAGGTTCAGGTGCCGTCTTTCAAGCGTCCGAAGCGTATCATACCGCGTGTGGCGGCCGAGCGGCGCGCGCCGCGTCGATGCTTGCCCGCAGCGACTGTTCGCCATCCCCACGACACGCCCGGCTGGGGGTCGGGAACACCCGCAGCGGTAGCGCGTGAGGACGTCACTCGGCGCCGGCGGCCGCGGCGACGCGGCCCCCGCCGACGACGACGTCGTCGCGGTAGAAGACGGCCGCCTGCCCCGGCGCCAGCCCGGCGAACGGTTCGCAAAGCGTCACCTGGAGCTCATCGCCGTGACGCGCGAGGGCAGTGACCGCGAGCGATGCGGACCGGTAGCGCAACTGGACTTCGAGACCACCTCCGTCACCGAGCCCGCGGTCGAGCACGTCGAGCACCCGGACGGAGCGGACCTCGAGCTCACTGCGGCCGCCGACGACGACCTCGTTCTCGGCGGCCCTGCGCTCGAGCACGTACAGCGGCTCCGCGGCGCTCACGCCGATGCCCCGCCGCTGCCCCACCGTGTAGCGCCAGTGCCCCTGATGTCGGCCCATGACGGCGCCGCCGGCGTCGACCACATCGCCCTCGACGGGCTCGACGCCGCGCTCGCCAAGGAAGTCCTGGTAGCCGTCGACCGCGAAGCAGACCTCCTGGCTCTCCGGCTCTTCCGCCACCTCCAGTCCCGCCTCAGCTGCGGCTCTGCGGACGTCCTCCTTGGAGAGCTCACCGAGGGGGAACTCGAGGCGCGCAAGCACGTGCGGCGGCACCGCCCAGAGCATGTACGACTGGTCCTTGCGCCGGTCCACGGCGCGCGCCACGTAGGGTTCACCGTCGCGCCACAGCAGGCGCGCATAGTGGCCTGTGGCGACGCGCGCCAGGCCCAGCTCGGCGGCGAGGCCGGCGAGCGCCGCCAGACGCATCGGGTTGCAGTCCACGCAGGGGTTGGGCGTCTCGCCGCCCAGATAGCCGCGCTCGAACGGGCCTACGACGACGTCCTCGAACTCGCTCTCGAGGTCGAGGACGTGATGCGGGAGCCCGAGTTGCGCCGCCGTGCGCGCCGCACGCTGGAGGGCGCCGGGCGAGCAGCAGCTGCGTCGGTCGGTCCCCGGCCACAGCCGCGCCGTTGCCGTCTCCAGGCTGCGGCCCTCGCCGATCAGCCTCAGCGCCGCGACGGCGCTATCGACCCCGCCGCTCAAAGCGACGAGGGCCTGCGTTCTTTTGGGCGCGCCCTCAGGATCTGCCCGACCTCGGCCTCGCGGCCGCTCTTGACGAGGTAGTCCTCGATGGCCAGGTGCAGCGCGTCGGCGGCCAGGTTCGAGCAGTGCATCTTGTTGGGCGGCAGGCCGCCGAGCGCCTCGGCCACGGCCTTGTTGGAGATGTCTCCCGCCTCAACGAGGCTCTTGCCCATGACCATCTCGGTGACCATGCTCGACGTGGCCACTGCGGCGCCGCAGCCGAACGTCTTGAACTTGGCGTCGGCGATCCGGTCCTTGTCATCGACGGCGATGCTGATGCGCATCACGTCGCCGCAGACCGGGTTGCCGATCTGGCCGACGCCGTCGGCGTCCTCGATCTCCCCGACGTTGCGCGGGTTCGTGAAGTGGTCCATCACCAGGTCGGTGTACATCGATCAGCCTTTCACGTACAGCGGGCTCATCTGCCGCAGCTTGTCCACGATCGGCGGGAAGGCCTCCAGAAACGCGTCGACCTCCTCTTCCGTATTCTCCCTCCCAAGACTGACGCGCAGGCTCCCGTGTGCTTCCTCCGCGCCGAGGCCGAGGGCGAGGACCACATGCGACGGCTCCAGCGAGCCGGACGCGCAGGCTGAGCCGCTGGATACCATGAATCCGTGAGCGTCGAGTTGCAAGAGCATCGACTCTCCCTCGACGTACCGCACGCTGAAGGCGACGTTGCCGGGCAATCGCTCAGTGCGGTGCCCCAGATAGGTGACCTCCGGGATGCGCTCGCCGAGGCCGGCGGCCAGCCTGTCGCGCAAGCGCTCGAGTCGCGGCCGCACCTGCGGCAGCTGCTCGGCGGCCAAGGTCATGGCGACGCCGAGCCCGACGACGCCGGGGACGTTCTCGGTGCCGGAGCGCAGGCGCCGCTCGTGACCGCCCCCGTGCAGGATGGGCTGCATGCGGGTGCCGCGCTTGACGAAGAGCGCTCCGATGCCCTTGGGGCCGTAGAGCTTGTGTCCCGACAGACTGAGCAGGTCCACGCCCAGCTCGACGACGTCGACCGGAAGCGAGCCGACCGCCTGGACGGCGTCCGTGTGGAACAGAGCGCCCTTCTCGTGCGCGATCCGCGCCAGAGCCGCGACGGGCTGCACTGAGCCGACCACGTTGTTGGCGAACATGATCGACGCCAGCCGGGTGTCGTCCCGGAACGCCTCCTCATAGGCGTCCACGTCGACGATGCCGGCGCCGTCCACGGGAACGAAGTCGACCGACCAGCCGCCGCGGTTGAGGGCGCGGGCCGCCTCCATGACCGCGGGGTGCTCGATCGCGCTGACGATGAGGTGGCCGGGCTGATAGCGGGCGAGGCTGCCGAACAAGGCGAGGTTGTCTGCCTCGGTGCCGCTGGAGGTGAACACGATCTCCCTCTCACCGGCGCCGAGCACGGCGGCGACCTGGGCGCGCGCCGCGTCGACGGCCGCGCGGCCCTCCCGCCCCAGGCGGTGAAGCTCGGATGGGTTGCCGTACTGCTCCGAGAAGAACGGCAGCATCGCCGCGAGCACCTGCGCGTCGACCGGCGTCGTGGCCGCGTGGTCGAAGTAGACCGCCTTCATGGGGACACCGCCTCCTTCGTCAGATCCTCGAGATTGATGCCGTTGAGGGCGCCGCTGATGGCGCTGTCCAGGCGGCGCCACACGATCCGTGAAGCGCACGAGTCTGCGCGCTCACAGGCGCCGTCGTCGGGCACGCAGCCGACGAGCGAGAGCGGGCCCTCCAGCGCCGTGACGACGTCGCCGACGGCGACCTCCGCGGCGGCCTTCGCCAGCTGGTAGCCGCCGCTGACTCCGCGAGTCGCCTTGACCAGGCCGGCCTCGCGCAGTCGCGCCAAGATGCGCTCGAGGAACGGCGCCGGGATGCTCTCCTCGGCGGCGATCTCCGACAACGGCACCGGCCGGCCACTGTCGTGACCGGCGAGGTACACCATGGCCCGCAATCCGTACTCGCAACGAGAAGAGATGCGCATGCGGCTCCCGTCATCCGGCCGTGCCGAATCCCAACCAATAGGGTCGGCATTATCGTACCACGGCGGCGAGAAGGCTCAAACAGAAACGGCGCCCCGAAGGGCGCCGTCTGAAGTCATTCGTCTGTGCCGGTGGTCAGAGGCCGCGGACCGCGTCGGCGACCTCCTGCTCCATGACCTTGAAGCCGATCCAACCCGTGTACAGCTGAGCCACCTGCCCGTCGCCGCGGATGATGGCGAGGATCGGCGGGTCGCTGACGCGCAGCTGCGTGAGCGTGTCACCGAGCTGCTTGGACTCACGCGCCTCGAACGAGAAGAACGAACTGTCCGCGGCGTAGTTGGCTTTGATGTCGTTGAAGTAGGAGAGCATCTCCATGTCGTCGGCCGCGCCCTTGACGTACACGAGGAGCACGATGCCGCGCTTCTCGTCGAGGCGCTTGGTGATGAACTCGGGCGTGTCGGCGGTGGGCTCGAGAGTGAGCGGCTGGTAGCCGGTCATGCCGTAGCTGCTGACGCTGTTGTACGAAACCGGCTGCGTAGCCACCGGCGTCGGGGTGGCCTCGGCCGCGGCCATGACGCGTACTGCTATGACGCCGCCGAACAACAGCCCGCCCACCACCAGAATGATGGCGGCGCCGACCAGGAACGTCCGGTTCCGTTTGAAGATCCCCATGCCGGCCTCCCCCAAGAGAGAAAGTGCTCCACCTTGCCGTGCTCGCGCTATTCTCGAACCTGCTCTCGCAGGTGGGTGCCCTCCCTGACCGTCCACGGACGGCCCGGCGATCGAGCTCCCGATGTGTTCGTGTTGGCTCGAGAATGTGGCGAGGTCACGAACAAGGTCGAGCCGCGCCATCCTAGCAAACGTCCACTGATTCAACAATCTTGTCGGCACCCCTGCAAAAAGCTTGAGGCCGAGTGAGATATGGATACGGCGATCTGGAGGTCCGGGCGGTGCGACTGCCGCGTCCGAACAGCGTCGCGACCGTGCGGACTACCCGAGCCGGACGCGCAGGTCCTTGAGCTGCTCGGCCGTCACCGTGCCCGGCGCGACGGTCATCGGGTCGCCGCCGGACGACGTCTTGGGGAAGGCGATGACGTCGCGGATGGAGTCGGCGCCGGCCAGCAGCATGATGATGCGGTCGAAGCCGAGGCCGATGCCGCCGTGCGGCGGGGCGCCGTACTCGAGCGCCTCGAGGAACCAGCCGAACGCCTCGTCGATGCGCTCGTCGCTCATACCCAAGGCGCGCAGGATGGAACGCTGGACGGCGGCGTCGTGGTTGCGCAGGGATCCGGAGCCCAGCTCGACGCCGTTCAGCACCAGGTCGTACTGAGCCCCACGCACCGCGAGCGGGTCGCTCTCCATGAGCGGCATCGTCGTCTCCGTGGGCAGACTGAACGGGTTGTGGCCGTACGTGAGCGTGCCCGTCTCCTTGTCGATCTCGAAGAGCGGGAACTCCTCGACCCAGAGGAGAGACCAGCGGGCCGAGGGCTCGGGCGCGAGCAGGCCGATGAGGGCGAGGCGCAGCGCGCCGAGCACCTCGGCGGCGACGAGCGCCTCGTCGGCGGCGAAGACGACCAGGTCGCCGGGTTCGCCGCTGACCTTCTCGACGAGCGCGACCTGCTCGGCCTCCGCGAGGAACTTCACGATGGGGCCGCGCAGAGCGCGGCCCTCCTCCACGAAGACGTAGGCCATGCCTTTGGCGCCGTGCTCCTTGGCCAACTCTGTGAGCTTGTCGATCTGAGCCCGGGAGAGAGAACCGCCCCCGGGAGCGCGCACGGCGCGCACGACCCCGCCGCCGTCGACGGCGCCGCGAAAGACCTTGAACTCGCTGGCTGCGAAGATCTCACTCAGCTCGGCGATCTCGAACCCGTAGCGCAGGTCCGGCTTGTCCGAGCCGTAGCGCGACATCGCCTCGTCGTAGGAGAGCCTGGGCAGCGGCGTGGCAGGCGCGGTCTCCCCCACGCCCTCGAAGATCGCCGTCATCAGACCCTCGAGGAGCTCGCGGATCTCGGGCACGGTAAGGAAGGAGGTCTCGAGGTCGATCTGCGTGTGCTCGGGCTGGCGGTCGGCGCGCAGGTCCTCGTCGCGGAAGCAGCGCGCGAACTGGTAGTACCGGTCCATCCCGGCGACCATGAGGATCTGCTTGAACATCTGCGGCGACTGCGGCAGAGCGTAGAAGCGGTGCGGCTGCAGGCGCGAGGGGACGAGGAAGTCTCTCGCGCCCTCCGGCGACGACTTGGTGAGGTCCGGGGTCTCGACCTCGATGAACCGGTTGGCGTTCAAGTACGTGCGGGCGGCCTGAGCCGCGGCGTTGCGAAGCTCAAGGTTGGCGAGCATCGGCGCGCGGCGCAGATCGAGATAGCGGTACTTGAGGCGGAGCGTCTCGTCGACGTCCACCTGCTCCGCCGCCTCGACCTCGAACGGCGGCGTCTTGGCGCGGTTCAGGATCTGCAGTTCGGCGACGTGCACCTCGACCTCGCCGGTCGGCAGCTTGGGGTTGACGGTCTCAGGCGAGCGGGCGACCACCGCGCCCGTCGCCGCGAGCACGAACTCGGGGCGCACCTGCTCGGCAAGGGCGTGCGCCGCCGGAGCGTGCGCGGGGTCGACGACCAGTTGCACCATGCCGCTGCGGTCGCGTAGGTCGACGAAGATGAGGCCGCCGTGGTCGCGGCGGCGGGCCACCCAGCCGGCGAGGCGCACCTCACGGCCGACGTCGGCAGCGCGAAGCTCGCCGGGATACGTGTCACGCAGCATCAGGCCTCAGTCTCCAGACGGGCGGCGACCAGCGTCGGCAGGTCGGAAGAGGCAACATCTTCTTCCCCGCCGCTGGCCAGGTCCCTGAGGCGCACGGCGCCGGCAGCCAGTTCGTCCAGGCCGAGCAGCACGGCGAAGCGGGCGCCGCTGCGCCCGGCCTGCTTGAGCTGGCCCTTGGGGCTGCGCCCGGCGAGGTCCAGCTCGGCGGGCACGCCGGCGCGACGCAGCCGCTCGGCGACGGCGAACGCCGCGGGGCGAGCGTCGTCGTTGAAGGCGACCACGAAGACGCCGGGCGACGAGCGGACGGCGAGCGGCTCGCGCATCGCCAGGGCGATGCGCTCGAGGCCGCTGCCCCAGCCCACACCCGGCGTCGGCTGACCGCCGATCTGCTCGACGAGGCCGTCGTAGCGACCGCCGCCTCCAACGCCGCTCTGGGCGCCGAGGCGGTCGGAGTTGAACTCGAACGTCGTGCGCGTGTAGTAGTCAAGCCCTCGCACGAGGCGGAAGTCCAAGTTGGGCTCGAGCCCGGCCGCCCGGACCAGCGCGAGCACGGCGTCGAAGTGCTCGCGGCACTCCGGGCACAGGTTGTCGCTGATGCGCGGCGCCTCGTCGAGCACCGCGCGACAGCTCTCGACCTTGCAGTCGAACGTGCGCAGCGGATTGAGGTCGATGCGCTCGAGGCAGTCGCCGCAGAGCTCGCCCTCGTGGCCGCGCAGGTAGTCGCGCAGCTTCTCGACGTAGGCCGGCCGGCACTGCCGGTCGCCCATGCTGTTCATGTTGAGCGTGACACCCTCGACGGCGACCTCGGCGAAGATCGCGGCCAGCAGCAGGATCACCTCGGCGTCGACAGCCGGCTCGGCCGAGCCGATGGCCTCGGCGCCGATCTGGTAGTGCTCGCGGTAGCGGCCGGCTTGCGGCTTCTCGTAACGGAACATCGGGCAGTAGTACCAGAGCTTCACCGGTTGCGGCAGCTTGTGCATGCCGTGTTCGACGTAGGCCCGGCAGATAGGCGCCGTGCCTTCGGGACGCAGGGTGAGCGAGCGGTCGCCCTTGTCGGCGAAGGTGTACATCTCCTTGCGCACGATGTCGGTGGCCTCGCCGACGCCGCGTTCGAACAGCCCCGTCTCCTCGAACTCTGGCGTGACGACGTGGCGATAGCCGTAGGCGGCGAAGACGCGTGCCGCGGCGGCGACCACGGCGTCGCGTTCCGCGGCGTCGTCCGGCAGCAGGTCGTAGGTGCCCTTGGGGGCGCGTGGCGAGCTCACCAGCGGTGCTCCGGGTCATGGCGTATGGGCGACAGGAACGGGTTGAGCGCGAGTTCACGGCCGAGCGACGTGTCGGGCCCGTGGCCGCTGTGTACGGTCACGTCCGGCGGGAACCGGCGGATGAGCGCGGCGACCGAGTTGAGCAGGTCGTCCATGTTCCCACCAGGCAGGTCGGTGCGACCGACGCTGCCCTGGAACAGGAGGTCGCCGACGAACAGCTGCTCGTCGCCGATGACGAAGGTGTAGGAGCCGCGCGAGTGACCCGGCGTCGGGATCGCGAGCACGGGTATCGGCAGGTCCAGCGTCTGCTCGCCCTCGATGGTGTGCGCGGACTCTACCGGCTCGATGTCGAAGCCGGCCATGGCGCCGAGGCCGCCGTCGGCCAGCTGGCCGGCGTCCTCGGCGCCCACGTACACGGGGACGTCGAAGTGCCGGGCGACGGGCGTGACGCCGCCGAAGTGATCGAAGTGGCCGTGCGTGACCAGCACGGCAGCCGGAGCGAACCCGAACTCGGTGAACGCCTGGATCACGACGCTGGCCTCATCGCCGGGGTCGATGACCAGCCCCTGCTCCCCCTGGACGACGATGAAGCAGTTGGCCTGCAGGGGGCCGAGCGGCACGGCGAAGACTTCGACGGATTCAGGCATGGGTACCTCGAGTGGTCGGCGTTCGGCCCCAGAGCGTATCAGACGGCGGCGAAGCCGGTCGACCGCGCCACCCGGCGGGGCCGAGTCGGCAGCTCCTCAGCCTCCGACCACCCGGTAGGCGTCGTAGACCGTGTGGATGCTGCGGATATTGGCGAGGATGTTGTCGAGCTGGCGCACGTCGCCGACCTCGAGTGTGAACCGGTCGCGTACTACCCCATCGGGCAGCGTCTGCATGCTCCCGCCGATGATGTTCACCCCCGAATCCGACAGCGTGCGCGCCAGGTCCTCGAGCAGGTGGTTGCGGTCCAGCGCCTCGATCATGATCTCGACGCGGAACGCCATGCCGCCGAGCCCCTGCCAGCCGACCTTGGTGAAGCGCTCGGGGTTCTTCATGAGAGCGCGGGCGTTCTTGCAGTCGCGGCGGTGGATGGTGATGCCCTTGCCCAGCGAGATGTAGCCCACGATCTCGTCGCCCGGGATGGGCTTACAGCACTTGGCCATGCGCACCATGATGTCGCTCATGCCCTCGACGGCGATGCCGAACGCGCCGGAGAGCGCCTGCGGCTCCTCGACGTCCTGGACCGGCCGCGACGGGAGCATCTCCGGCGGCGGCGTCGCTTCCTTCATGGTCCCGGCGCGCTGCATCACCTTGTGAGCGATCGTCTTGACGGGAAGGCGACCGGAGCCCAGCGCCACGAAGAGGTCGTCGGGCTTGTTGTAGCCGACGTCCTTGCAGATCTGGGCGAACACCTTGGAGCTCAGGATCTTCTGCGCCGGCAGACCCTCGCGGCGCAGCGCCTCCTGCAGGAGGTCGCGCCCGGAGTGCTCGGAGTCTTCACGCTGTTCGCGGCGGAAGTGCTGGCGGATCTTCTGCCGTGCGCGCGGCGAGTTGACGATGTCGAGCCAGTCGCGGGAGGGTCCGTGGCTCGACTTGCTCGTGATGACCTCGACGATGTCGCCGCTGGCGAGCTTGGTGTGCAGCGGGACGATGCGGCCGTTGACCTTGGCGCCGACGGTATGCGTACCGACGTCGGTGTGCACGGCGTAGGCGAAGTCGATGGGCGTGCTTCCGGCGGACAGGCTCTTGACGTCGCCCTTGGGCGTGAAAACGAACACTTCATCCTCGAAGAGGTCGACCCGCAGGGTGTCCATGAACTCGCGCGGGTCGCCGGTCTCCGACTGCCATTCCATCATCTGGTGCAGCCAGGCCAGCTTGTCCTGGTCGCGGTCGCCGCGTTCTTTGTAGAGCCAGTGCGCAGCGACCCCGTACTCGGCCGTCTGGTGCATGTCGAAGGTGCGGATCTGGATCTCGAGCGGCTTGCCTCCCGGCCCGATCACCGTCGTGTGCAGCGACTGGTAGAGGTTGAACTTGGGCATCGCGATGTAGTCCTTGAAGCGTCCCGGGATGGGCTTCCAGACCGAGTGGATGATGCCCACGGCGCCGTAGCAGTCCTTGATCGAGTCCACGAGCACGCGCAGGCCCGTGAGGTCGAAGATCTCGTTGAACTCCTTGCCGCCGCGGCTCATCTTCATGTAGATGGAGTAGAAGTGTTTGGCGCGGCCGGTGATGTCGGCCTCGATGGCCGCCTTGCCCAGCTCCGCGAGCAGGTAGCTCGCGGCCTCGTCGACGTAGTCCTCGCGGTCGGCGCGGCGCTGCGCGACCCACTTCTGGATCTCCTGGTACTTGCGCGGGTGCAGCGAGGCGAAGGCCAGGTCCTCCAGCTGCCACTTGAGATTGTGGATGCCGAGCCGGTGCGCGAGCGGCGCGTAGACCTCGAGCGTCTCCTTGGCCTTCTGGATCTGCTTCTGCTTGCTCAGGTAGCAGAGCGTGTGCATGTTGTGCAGCCGGTCGCAGAGCTTGATCAAGATGACACGGATGTCCGTCGCCATGGCGATGATCATCTTGCGGTAGTTCTCCGCCTGCTCTTCCTCCTGCGAGTTGAAGTGCATCTTGGTCAGCTTGGTGACGCCGTCGACCAGCATCGCGATCTCTGCGCCGAACTCCTCCTCGATCCACGCCAGAGGCGTGCCGGTGTCCTCGACGACGTCGTGGAGGAGCGCCGCAGCGATGGTGACGGAGTCGAGCTTGAGCTCGGCGGCGTTCAGGGCCGTGCCCACCGGGTGGTGGATGTAGGCCTCGCCGCTCTTGCGGCTCTGCTGGCCGTGCAGGAAGGCGGCGGCCACGAACGCGCGTGTGATGAGGTCGCGGTCCGGGTCCGGGTTGTAGCGCTCGATGGCCGAGAACAGGTCGTCGAGCAGCGGCCCGTACTCGTCGGGGACCTGCGTCAGAGCTGCGCTGTCAGGCAGGTCGGCAGGAAGTCTGGAGTCTGATACCTGTTGTGCCATCGTCTGCACGCGTCCGTTCGGGTGACGTCGACCTTACTCTGCGGGCGTTCGAGATGATACTCGCCGCCGGAGCCGGCCACGAGCAATCCGGCTTCACGGAGCGCCTCAAACGCGGCCACAAGCGTCGCGACCGGGGCGAGAACGGCTCCTGCAGCAAGAACTTCCTGCTCGAGCGCATCGTCAAACCGGCCCGAGCCTGCGCTCAGGGTCTTCCAGACGCGCCGCATGGCCGCGTCCAGATCCAGCTGGCTCTCGCGGACGCGGTCGGCGAACGCAGCCTCGTCGGCCCCCCAGAGCGCGTGCAGGTACGCATCCGGCGCCGCGGCGGCGAGACCAGCCCACATGGAGCCCGTGAAAGGCGGGTCGAGCAGCACGATGTGGCTGAACGAGCGCGCGAACGCCGGCGCGTCGAGCGCGAGGTCAGGCGTGGCCAGCACGACGCCGGCGGCCTCGACCGCTGCCAGGCGATTGCTGCAGGCGGCTTGCACGTAGGCGCCGGGGCAGTCCAGACCGGGCGCCAGAACATCGCGCGTAAGCAGCGGCCGGCGCCGCGCCACGTCGGCGGCGAGCACGAGCACGGTTTCGCCGCCGGCGAGCAGCCCGGCGATCTGCGAGACGGCCGGGCGGCCGCGCTGGTCGACGAGCCGGCCGGCCGCGCGCGCCGCGCGCAGGGCATCCGCGGTCGCGTCGCCCTCGGCGTCCGCGCGCGTCGCGGCCCCGTCCGTGCCGGCGTGGTCCCCGCCCGCGACGAGCGCGCTCCACAGCGCCTTCCCGCGCAATCGCTCGCGGCAGGTGAAGTCGCAGGCCGTGGCGCACAGGTCGGTCCCCGGCTCCAGGCGATGCAGGCTGCGCACCTGGACCTGGGCGCTCACCGCCCCGTTGTACTCGTTCTTGCTGAGCGTGAGCGCCACGTCGTGACGACCCGCCTCGGCCAGACCCGCGAGGTCGTCGAAGTTGAAATGGATGGCCTGACACGAGGCGCCGTCGCAGCGCACGCGGTACTGCGCGTGCCGCTTGTCCCGCGTGAGCCTGGGCGCCACGATCTCTGCGCCGTGGAGCAGGAGCGTCACCTGACGGTTGCCGAACCCGTGCGGCGCGAGGAGCTCGAGCTCGTCGGCCAAGCCGAGGGTGAGTTCGTCGCCGCCGACGATGGCGTCCACGTGGCTGACGCGCTGGAGGTCGTCCGCGGTGAGCGTCGCGGCGGCCTCCGCCACGAAGGCCTCGCGGAACGCGGGGATGGCGTCGCGCCGCAATCGCAGACCACAGGCGGCGCGGTGTCCGCCGAAGGCCAGCAGGTGTCCCGAGGCGCGCTCGACGGCGCCCAGCAGGTCGAACGCCGCGATGCTGCGGCCGGAGCCCTTGGCCGTGTCGTCGCCCTCACTGAGCAGGATAGCCGGGCGATGAAAGCGCTCCGCCACCCGCGACGCGACGATGCCGACGACGCCCTCGTGCCACCCGGGCGACGAGAGTACGAGCGCCGCCGGCGGCGGATCCGGCACCATGGCGACGGCCGCCTCGAGTATCGCCGCCTCGATGGTCTGCCGCTCGCGGTTGAGCTCGTTGAGTCTGAGCGCCAGTGGCAGCGCAGCCTCGCGATCCTCGCTTGCCAGGAGCTCGAGCGCGATGGAGGCGTCTTCCAGGCGGCCGGCCGCGTTGAGCCGGGGTCCAAGGCGAAAGCCCACCGACCCGGCGTCCGCCGCCCCCGGCTTGCCGCCCGCCACCTCGAGGAGCGCCGCCAGGCCCGGCCGCGGCGCGCTGCGCAGCCGACCGAGCCCGATCGTCGTGAGCACCCGGTTCTCTTCCACGAGCGGTACGACGTCGGCGATGGTGCCCACGGCGACGAGGTCGGTGTACGGCCGCAGCGCCAGCGGCAGGTCGACGAGCTCCTCGCCGGGGTCTTCCAGGAGAGCGTGCGCCAGCTTGAACGCCACCCCGACGCCGGCGAGATGCCGGCACGGATACGTCCCCAGCTTGGGAGTGACCACTGTGCAGGCGGGCAGGTCTCCTTCGAGCTCGTGATGGTCGGTGACGATGACGTCCATGCCCAGCGCCTGGGCCTGAGCCACCTCCGCGCGGGCGTTGATGCCGCAGTCGACGGTGATCAACAGCTTGACCCCTGCCGCCGCCAGCTCGTCCACGGCCGCCCCCGAGACACCGTACCCCTCGCTGAAGCGGTTGGGGAGTCGCCAGCGCACATCGGCGCCCAGCTCGCGGAGCACGCCGACGAGCAGGAACGTAGCTGTGATGCCGTCGGCGTCGTAGTCGCCGTGCACGGCCACGGGCTCTCCGCGCCGCAGCGCCTGGTCGATCCGGCGCCGTGCCTCCGCCATCCCGGTCATGAGGTAGGGATCGTGGACGCGGAAGTCGGGGTGCAGGAACGCGCGCGCCTCAGCTGGGTCGCCGAAGCCGCGACGGACCAGCACCTGAGCGAGGACCTCGCTCACGCCAAGCTCCGCGGCGAGACGCCGGACGTCTGAAAAGGCCGCCGGCGCGATACGCCAGGAGCCTGGATCGTTCACGAGTGCATCACGGCGTGAGTGTACCGCCGCGGGGCGACGGATGCCGCCGGCTCGCGGCTCAGGAGGATGGCCGCCCGGGCTCCCCGGTGTCGTCCGCCGCCGGCTCCGTCTCGGCGGCCTCGCCCGTCCGCGCCTCCGACGAGGAGTCTGCCGGCGATGTGCCGGCCGCGGTGACGGCGGTCTGCTCGCCGGCGGCGGGCTCGATGCCCGGCTCCTCAGCGGCCGGCTCGGCCGGCTCGTCACCGGCGACGGACTCCTCGCCGACGACGACGGTCACAGCCTCGCCGGACTCGACGACCGTGACGGCCGCGTCGCCCACCACAGTCGCCGCCTCGTCGGCTGTCGCGGGGGCCTCGGCGGTCTCCGCCGGGGCAGCCTGCTCCCGCTCCGTCGGAGCGACCGCCTCGACGGCGGGCGCCGGAGCCGCCGGAGCCGGCCGCGCGGCGAGAGCCTCAGCTTCGCGCAACCGCTGGTAGGTGGTCTGGAGTTCGGCCTCGAGCTTGCGCCTCGCGCCTGTCATCGCAGCCTGCGCGAACCAGGCGGCCGCGAGACCCGCGACGAACACGAGGGCCGCGATCACCGCCGACACCCAGAGCAGCGACACCGCGTTGGCGGTCCCGGCCATGTAGTCCACGTCGAAGACGGTCCCGTTGTTCAGCGCCCCAACCGTGAGGATGAGCAGCGCGACGACGGCGAGAAGGATGAGAGCGTTGCGCACGGGGGACCTCCGGTAGTCTCTGTCGTCGCGGAGTATAGCAACCGCCACGTCCCGCGACACGACGGGCGTCAGGGTCGCGCTACGGCGGCCTTGTCGCGGGCGGCGTCCAGCCAGGCCTCCAGCGCGGCGAAGCGCTTGCGTCTGGTGAGCTCCTTGAGGATCTGCTGCTCGACCGCGGAGAACGGCAGGCTGCCGCCGGACGTCCGCCCGGTGGCCTTGAGCAGGTACCAGCCGCCCGGCCCCTGCACCGGATCGCTGACCTTTCCTTCCGGCGTCGCCTCGACCGCCTTGCGCAGGGGCGCGGGCAGCGACGACAGCGCCACGACCCCCATGTCGCCGCCTTGCGCCTTGGACTCGGGATCGCTCGAGAACTGCCGCGCGACCTCTGCGAAGGAGTGTCCGGAGCGCAGGCGCCGGAGCGCCGACTCCGCGACGCGCTCCGCCGCGACCTGGATGCCCCACAGGTGAGCGGAGGCCGTTTGACGGAACGACGCCCGATGGCCGTCGTAGTAGTCGCGGGCCGCCGCGGAAGGGGCCGCGAGACTCTTGAACTTGGTGTCCTGGAGCGCTTCCCGCAGCACGCCGTCGTTGAGGCCGCTGCGCAGCTGCTCGTCGGTCATCGGTACGCGCTCGAGCGCGGACGCCAGCGCCTGCTCGCCGCCAAGCTGGTCGATCATCGCCGACCGCCGAGAAGCGACCTCCGCCGGGTCGGCGACGACGCCCAGCCGTTCCGCCTCGCGGCGGACCAGCTCCCGGCGCACGGCCTCCTTCTCGGCCCTGGCCTCGGTAGCGGCCGTCCCACCGAGACGGAACTCGGCGCGCACCGCATCGACGGCGCTGCGATAGATGGGGCGGCCGTCGACCAGGAGCACCACCGGGTCCTGCGCCGCCGAGGGCGAGGCGGAAGGAGCGCCGCCGCTCGCGCCGCCGCAGGCGGCGAGCACGGCGGCGCCCAGCGCCATCGTCAGCGCCAGCATCGCCACCAGAAGAGGAGTGCGGGACCTGCTCATGCTCACAAGGGTGACGCGACCGCGCCGCGGCGCGTTCAGGCCTTGGACTCGGGCAGCGCGTCGGTGTAAGGCTTGTCCGAGATCACGCGCTTGCCGTCGGTGAACCGTGCCGGGAAGTAGCAGGCCATCTCGTGCCGCGGGCCGGCGTCGCCGGTGGTGACCAGCCGCGGCATTGCCGTCGTGCAGATCTCCTGCGCCCGGGGGCACCGCGGGTGGAACACGCACCCCTTGGGCGGGTTCGCCGGGCTGGGCACGTCTCCCTCGAGCACGATGCGGCGGCGCGAGCGTTCGGTGTGCGGGTCCGGGATCGGCACGGCGGAGAGCAGCGCCTCCGTGTACGGGTGCTGCGGCATGGTGTAGAGCACGGCGCTGTCGCTGATCTCGACGATCTTGCCCAGGTACATGACGGCCACCCGGTCGGAGATGTGCTTGACCACGGAGAGGTCGTGCGAGACGAACAGGTACGTGAGGCTGAACTCGTCCTGCAGGTCCTCGAGCAGGTTGAGCACCTGGGCGCGGATGGAGACATCCAGCGCGCTCACCGGCTCGTCCAGCACGATCATCTTGGGGTTGAGAGACAGCGCCCGGGCGATACCGATGCGCTGGCGCTGCCCGCCGGAGAACTCGTGCGGATAGCGCTCGCCGTGCTCGGCGGTGAGCCCCACCGTCTCGAGGAGCTCGGCGACGCGCTTCTTGCGCTCGGCCTCGGTCCCGATGTCGTGGATCTTGAGCGCCTCACCCACGATGTCACGGACGTGCATGCGCGGATTGAGCGAGGCGTACGGGTCCTGGAACACGATCTGCATGTCCTTGCGCAGCGTGATCATCTGGCTGCGCGAGGCCTTCATCACATCGATGCCCTCGAACGTGACGTCGCCCCCTGTCGCCTCGGTGAGGCGCAGCACGGTGCGCCCGACGGTGGACTTGCCGCCGCCGCTCTCCCCCACCAGACCCATCGTCTCACCCTTCTCCACATTGAAGCTGACGCCGTCCACGGCATAGACGTGACCGGTCGTGCGCTTGAAGACCCCGGTGCGGATCGGGAAGTGTTTCTTGAGGTCCCGGATCTCGAGAAGGCTCATGCCGCCGGCTCCTTGAACTGGGGAAGGTCGGCGCGGATGGCGACGCGCTCCTCGACAGGGATCCAGCAGTGCAGGCCGTGCTCGGGACCCACGGTCTCATGATCGGGCCAGTTGTCACGGCACTGCGCGCGGCGGTACGGGCAGCGCGCCGTGAACGGGCAGCCCGGAGGCAGCGTGATGAGGTTCGGCGGCTGGCCCTTGATGGGCGTGAGCCGCATCTTCTCGGTCTCGTCGAGTCGCGGCAGCGACGCGAGCAGGCCCCACGTGTACGGGTGGTGAGCGTTGTAGAAGATCTCGTCCACGGGGCCGTACTCGACGGTGCGGCCGCCGTACATCACCATGACCTTGTCGGAGATCTCGGCGATGACCCCGAGGTCGTGGGTGATGAGGATGACGCCGGAGTCGAACTGGGCCTGCATCTCGCGGACCACGTCGATGATCTGCGCCTGGATGGTCACATCGAGCGCCGTCGTGGGCTCGTCGGCGATCAGCACGTCGGGGTTGCAGCTGATCGCCATGGCGATCATCGCCCGCTGACGCATGCCGCCGGAGAACTCGAACGGGTACTGGTCGACGCGCTTGTCGGCGTCCGGGATGCCCACGCGGGCGAGCAGGTCCGCGGCTATCTGCCACGCCTCTTTCTTGCCCTTGTCCTGATGAAGCATGATCGCCTCGGCGATCTGCTTGCCGATCTTCATCACCGGGTTCAGGCTCGTCATCGGGTCCTGGAAGATCATCGCGATGTCGTTGCCGCGGACCGCGCGCATCTCGTCGTCGCTGAGGGTGCGCAGATCCTTGTCGCCGAGCATGAGTGAACCCTCGACGACCTTTCCCGGCGGGTCGGGGATGAGCCGCATGAGCGACATCGCGGCGACCGTCTTGCCCGATCCCGATTCGCCCACGATGCCGATGGTCTCGCCGCGGTCGAGCGTGAAGCTCACGCCGTTGACGGCCTTGACCACTCCAGCGTGGGTGAAGAAGTGCGTGGACAGGTCCTTGATCGTGAGAAGGCGTTCGCCCATGCCTATTCCTTGAGCTTTGGGTCGGTGGCGTCACGCAGGCCGTTGCCGAACGAGATGAAGCCGAAGACGGTGGTCACCAGCGCGACGCTGGGGAACAGCAGCCACCACCAGTTGCCGCCGGCCAGGTAGTTCACGGATTCGGAGATCATGAGGCCCCACGACGAGTTCGGCGGCTGGATGCCGATACCGAGGTAGCTCAGGGCCGCCTCGGTGGCGATAGCGCCGCCGATGGCCATGGCGACGGCCACATAGACCGGCGCCATGCTGTTCGGCAGCACGTGGCGGAAGATGATGCGCAGGTCGCTTGCGCCCTGGGCGCGCGCCGCCTCGACGAATTCCATGGATTTGACGCTCAGGATCTGACCACGCACCACCCGCGCGAACGTCGCCCAGCCAAGCACGCCGATGGCGATGAAGACGTTCTGGAACCCCTGCCCCAGCACGCTCATGATGAGCAGCACGAAGAGGATGTAGGGGAAGGCGAAGAAGATGTCCGCGGCGCGCATGATGATGGAGTCGACCGCGCCGCCGTAGTAGCCCGAGACCGGCCCCAGTAACAGGCCCAGCGTGAGCGCGATAGCCACGGCGATGATGCCGACCAGCATGGCGACGCGAGTTGCGACGAGCGTACGCGAGAACACGTCACGCCCCAGGTAGTCGGTGCCGAACGGGTGCGACCAGGACGGCGGCGACCCGAGGCCCGCCGGCGAGAGGTCGTAGTTGACCATGTTGGGGTCGTACGGGGCGAGGTAGCCCGGCGCGTTGGAGGCGGTGGCCTCGGTACTGGCGCGAACGTGCCAGTGCGCCTGGTAGAAGACGGTCTCCACGGCTCCGATGCAGATGAACACGATGATGATGCCGAGGCCGACCAGCGCCAGCTTGTTGCGCTTGAGGCGCCGCCACGTGTCGGCCCACAGGCTGAGCGGCTTGCCCTGCTCCTCGACCAACTCCTCGACGACCTCTTCCGTGCGCCGCGCATCGATGGAGTCGGCCTCGGTGACCCACGCCGAGCCATAGGTGTCCCGCTCCTCCCGCGGCTTGTCGTCCCAGTCTGGCACTAGTCCTCGAGACGGACGCGCGGGTCGACCCAGGCGTAGCCGAGGTCGACGAGCAGGTTGGCGAACACGAAGAAGAACGTGGCGAACAACACGCCGCCGGCGATGACCGCCGTGTCACGCTGGTTGATGGCGTGGTAGATCAACAGGCCGACGCCGGGTCGGTTGAACACGGTCTCGGTGATGATGGCGCCGCCGATGAGTGCGCCGAGGTCGATGCCGGCAATGGTCATGACGGGGATGACGGCGTTCTTGAAGCCGTGCCCCCAGATGACCCTGCGCTCGCTGAGGCCCTTGGCGCGGGCCGTGCGGATGAAGTCGGAGCGCGACACCTCCAGCATCGAGGCGCGCTGCATGTACGAGATGTAGGCCACCTCGATGAGGCCCAAAGTGAGCGCCGGGAGGATGAGCGTCTGCCAGCTCTCCCACGTGGACGGGATGATGCCCAGCACCGTGGGTCCGAAGCCGCCGATGGGTAACCAGTTGAGCTTGAGGCCGAAGATGTACATGGCGAAATAGCCGAGCACGAACACGGGGATTCCCCAGATGATGAGCGCCGCCGTCGTGAGCGTCGTGTCCCAGAACGAGTACTGGCGCAGCGCGGAGTACACGCCGAGCGGGATACCCAGGAGCTCGATGAGCACGGCGGCCACGGCCAGCTGGATCGTCACGGGTGCGGCCTCGCGGATCATCGCGGCGACGGGGCGCGCGGTGTACAGCGACTCGCCGAGGTCGCCATGGGCCAGCCGCTCCAGATACTTGACGTACTGCACATAGAAGGGCCTGTCGAGGCCACGTTCGTGGCGTATGAAGGCGATCTTCTCGGGTGTGGCGTTCTTACCGGCGAGGGCGACCGCGGGGTCGCCGGGCACCAGTTTGAGCATGCCGAAGGTGATGAGCGTGACGCCGAACAGCACGATGACGAGCTGCAGCAGACGGCGGATGATGTACGCGATCAAGAGACTGCGCTCACTCGGGTGGTACCCCTTGCGTGGTGAAAGACGCGGGCGCTCTTCGCTACGCGAGACGGTCCGTGGCGACCGCCACGGACCGTCTCGCGTGTATCACTGCGTGGAGTTTACTCAGGCCCCCGGTACGGGGCAACCTGTCGTGGGCCTACTTGACCCACACCTCCCACATGTTGACCAGACCGAACGAGTTGTAGCTGAAACCACCCAGGCGGTTGTTGCTCGCGCGGGCGTCACGGTACGTGTAGACCGGGACACACGGAGCGTCCGCGAGGATGACCTTCTGCGCCTCGTTGTAGAGGTTGAAGCGCTGGGCCTCGTCGGTGGTGCTGCGGGCTTCTTTGAAGAGCTTGTCCACCTCGGGGTTGCTGTACCAGCTGTACGAGCCGTACTTGCCGCCGTCCGTCGTGAACAGGTAGATGAAGTTGTCGATTGACGGGTAGTCGGCGATCCAGCCCATGCGCAGGAGCGCGGGGGCCTTGTTCTCGCCGGCCTGCGTCCAGTAGCTGTTGGTCTCGATGCCGTTCAGCTTGAACGAGAGCGACGGCATGGCCTTCTGCCAGCCGGCGATCAGGGCCTGGGCGATCTTGTCGTGGCCGGCACCAGAGTTGAACCAGTACGGGATGTTCTGGGGCAGGGTGCCCGTGAACTTGTCGAGCTCAGCCTGCGCCTGGTCGGGAGCATACGGATACGGGTTCAGGTTCGGGACGTAGCCGGGGATGGTGACCGGCACGATCTCGTCGGACGGGATCGAGATGCCCTCGTTGACGATGTTCGAGACGGCCTCACGATCGGCGGCCATGTTGAGGGCAGCGCGAATCGGGAGGTTGGCGTCGCCGCCGAGCGTGGGCTTGTTCATCGAGACGCTGATGAAGTACACGGCCGTGCTCGGGTAGGCCTCGACGGTCCAGGTGCCGTCCTTGGTGCTGGGGTTGTTCTGTGCGGCCTTGAAGTTCCCGGACGGGATCGTGGAGTAGTCGACGCTGCCCTTCTGGAAGGCGAGCCACTCGGTATTGACGTCCGTGTAGATCGGGCAGTTGATGGTCTCGACGTATCCAGGACCAGCTGAATTCGGCGAGCCGCTGTCCTTGTTCCAGTAGTTGGCGTCCTGGACGAGCGTCACCGACTGGTTGTGCTTCCACTCCTGGACCATGTAGGGCCCCGTGCCGACCGGCTTGTCGAAGAAGGCCTTGCGGCCGATCTGCTTGGCATAGTCGACCGGGAACACGTGCGTGATCGGGTGCACCACCGTCGCTGGGAAATCAGCGAACGGGTACTGAAGCGTGACCTGCAGCGTGTACTTGTCGAGAGCCTGGAGGCCGCTCAAGGTGGGGCCATCGGCGTAGCCGGTGTTCGGGTCCATGCCCTTGATCGGCGCGATGATGTACGTGGTGGCGGACTTGTTCTTGGCCTGGGCGTTGTAGCTCCAGGAGTCGACGAAGTCCTGCGCCGTGACCTCGCGGCTGACGGGCGCCTGGAACATGACGCCCTGGCGGATTGTGAAGGTGAACACGGTCGCGTCCGCGTTGACCTCGGTCTTCTCGGCCAGGTCGGGCACGGCCTTGGTTGTGCCGTCCGGCTGGAGCTGCAGGATGTAGAGGCCCTGGAACACCTGGTGCTCGACTTCGGCGCCCTCAGACTCCTGCGTGTTCAGCGGCTCGATGCTGATGGGCTCCGCGCCGATCGCGAAGTTGTAAGTGCCGCCGGCCTTGGGCGTGCCCCCGGAACTCGCACTGCTGCTGGTGGACGGGCTGCTGCTGCCGCACGCGCCCAACAGAAGCGCGGCGACGATGAGGACCGTGGCCATGATCAACAGGCCACTCTGCCTCCTCGTGGGTCTTCTCACGGTTACCTCCTTGATGGCTGACAACGCCAGACTCCCCCCGGAGTCCCTTGCGACCGCCCTGCGTTGAGCGGCGGCCAGACTTGCCTCTGCGACGCACCTCCCCTACCCGGTGGGCACTGTGCCGTTCTCAGCGCCAACTTGTCAACTTTACTCCCATATGCAATCAGCTGCAGACGCAGGCCCTATTCCAGCCAGACCGCCCGCATGTCGGTGGTCCCCATGGGGTCGACGGTGAATCCGTGCACCCGTCCGGCGGCGACCCGGAAGTACCGGTAGAAATACAAGGGCACCGCAGGCATGTCGGCCAGGATGAGCTTTTCCGCCTGGGCATACAGATTGTGCCGCTGCTGGGCGTCCGTGGTGGCGCGCGCTTTCTGCAGCAAGTCGTCCACACCCTGGTTCGAGTAGAAGGTGTAGCTGCCGGTGCGCGACTGGTCCGACTGGAAGAGAGGGTACAGGAACGCGTCCATCGCCGGGTAGTCGGCGATCCAGGCGACGCGGAACAGCTGGCTGCCGCTGCCCTTGTCGCCGCGCGAGAGCTTGTCGAGGAAGGTCCCCCACTCGTAGTCGCTCGCCTGGACCGTGAGCCCGGCTCGGCTCCATCCGGCGACGAGCGCCTCAGCGATAAGGCGGTGATCCTCGCTGGTGTCGTACCAGTAGTTGAGCGCGGGAACGCTTCCCGACTCGGTGACGAGCTTGGTGGCGCTCTCCAGATCGTATGGGTACGGGTTCTGCGTGGCCTTGTAGCCCGGGATGCCGGTCGGCACGTAACCGCCGGCGATCTCGGCCACGCCCGGGCTGATGCCGTCCACGACCGCCTGGGCGTCCGCGGACTGGCTGACCGCCTGGCGCAGTTCGAGGCTGGACCCGAGGGTGGGGTCGGTCATGTTCATGCCGACGAAGTAGAGAGCCGCGGCCGGCCACGAGCGCGCCGTCCAGGCGCCGTCTTTGACCTCGCTGCCGGCGGTGATGGCCCGCACCTGGTCGGGCGGCGCCTGCGAGCAGTCGAGATCGCCGCTCTGGAAGGCGGACCACATGGTGCCCACGTCGTCGTAGATGGGCAGATCGACCTGGTCGACCCACCCGGGGTGTTCCGTGTCCCAGTAGGTGGGATCCTTGACCAGCTGGATCTCACGGCCGCGGCGCCACGCCTTGACGGCGTAAGGGCCCGTGCCCACAGGCTTCTTGGCGAACGCCTTCGCGCCGACCTGGTCGACGTAGTCGACGGGCGTGACCGCAGCGACGGGGTGGCCCAGCGTCGCGGGGAAGTCGGCGAAGGGGTAGCGCAGGGTCACCTGCAGCGTCTGGTCGTCGATCGCCGTGACGCCGGTGAGGCCCTGCGCCGGGTCGGTCTGGTAACCGCGATCGTCGCAGCCCTCGATGGGCGCCAGGATGTACGCCACGTAGGACTGGTTCTGCGGATCGGTGACCCGGGTCCATGAATCGACGAAGTCCTGGGCCGTCACCGGGCGGCTGACGGGTGGCTGGAACGTCACCCCGGCCCTGAGATGAAAGATCCAGGTCTGCGCGTCGGCGGAGTCCCACGACTCCGCGATGTCCGGCTCTGTGGCGAGCACGCCGTCGTTGGTGAGGACCCACTTCGTCAATCCCTGGAACACCTGGTGGGCGACCTGCAGTCCGGAGGCATCCTGGGCGTTGAGCGGCTCGATCGAGAGTGGTTCGCCGGGCAGCGGGAAGGTGAACGTGCCGCCAGGCTTGGGCGTACCCTCGTCGCTGGTCGCGCCGCCGCCCGGCGACCCGGACGTGCAGGCGGCGAGCACGGCCGCCCCGGCGACGAGAAGGGCGGCCATCAGCAGCAGGACGACGAGCCTGGGGGCACGGAGTGGCATCAGCGGATGAAGGCGGGCACACCTCCGCCCGCGGCGCAGCCCGTCCGGATGCGCGCGCGACGAAGCGCCACACGCGCGTACGCCCCCGGACAGGGAGCGCTTCCCGCGGTCGGCGTCAGCCCATTCTCCAGATGAGGACGAACGTGTTCAGGAAGAACAGCACTCCCACGATGATGGTATAGCGCGTGAGGTTGCGTTCCATGACGCTCGCCGAGGAGGCGAACGAGAACCCGGTGACGCTGGCCATGCCGGCGTCTTTGCCGGAGTGCAGCAGGATGAGCACGATCACGAGGATGGCGAGGATGAACTGGACGGTGACGAGGATGGCGTTGAGCAAGACTCTTCTCCCCCTGAAGGCGGGCGTGGACGTGTGCGAGCATACCATTCTTACACCTCAGCCGGGCCCCGCCAAACGTGGGCGCCGCCGAGGCACACGACGCGGCGGCCACGAGGCCGTCCGGACCTTCGGAGCTCAGCTCGCCGGCTCCAGCAGGTCCCGCCCCGTCATCTCGGCCGGCTGCTCGACGCCCAGCAGCGCCAGGATCGTGGGCGCGATATCGCACAGCCGGCCGTCAGCGCGCACGCGCGCGCCCGGCACCGTCGCCACGAACGGCACCAGGTTCGTGCTGTGCGCGGTGTTGGGGCTGCCGTCCGGCTCGAGCATGTGGTCGGAGTTGCCGTGGTCGGCGGTGACGAGGCACACGCCGCCGCGGACGAGCGCGGCGGCGACCACCCGGCCGAGGCAGCCGTCGACCGTCTCCACCGCTTTGATCGCGGCCGGGATCACACCGGTGTGGCCGACCATGTCGGCGTTGGCGTAGTTCACGACGATGAAGTCGAAGGCGTCCGTCTCGATGCGCGCCACAAGCTCGTCGGTGACCCCCACGGCGCTCATCTCCGGCTTGTGGTCGTAGGTCGGGACGTCGCGCGGGCTCGGCACGAGCACCCGCTCCTCCCCCTCGACCTCCCGCTCCACGCCGCCGTTGAAGAAGAACGTGACGTGCGCGTACTTCTCGGTCTCGGCGATGTGCAGCTGGCGCAGCCCGTGCTCGGCGAGGACGTCGGCGAGCACATGCAGCGGATGATCGGGCGGGAACGCGACGGGCAGCGCGAACTCCTTCTTGTACTGCGTCATGGTCACGAAGTCGACGGCCGGCGGGTGGGCGCCACGGTCGAAGGAGCCGAATCCGCGCTCGGTGAAGGCGCGCGTGAGCTCTCGCGCGCGGTCCGGACGGAAGTTGATGAACAGACAGACGTCGCCGTCGCGCACGCGCGAGTCGTGCTCGGGCGCAACGATCGTCGGCCGCACGAACTCGTCGTTCTCGCCGCGCGTGTAGGCCGCGTCGACGGCCGCCTGCGCGTCGGCGGCGAAGAAGCCTTGCCCGTAGGCCAAGGCGTCGTAGGCGAGTTTGACGCGGTCCCAGCGGGTATCGCGGTCCATGGCGTAGTACCGCCCGCTGATCACACCGTAACGGCCGACTCCCAGCCGGTCCATCGCCGCTTCGATAGTGGCCAGGTAGCGTTTGGCGCTCTGCGGCAGCGTGTCGCGACCGTCGAGGAACGCGTGCACGACGACGTCGCCGACCTTCTCACGCCGGGCCAGCTCGAGGCAGGCTTCGAGATGGCCCATGTCGGCGTGGACGCCGCCCTCGGACACGAGGCCCATGAGGTGCAGCCTGCTGCCCCTCCCCACCGCCTTGGCGCAGGCCTGGCGCAGGATGCGGTTCTCGAAGAAGCTGCCGTCCTCGATCGCGAGGTTGATGCGCGTGAGATCCTGGTAGACGACGCGGCCGGCGCCGATGTTGAGGTGTCCGACCTCGGAGTTGCCCATCTGGCCCGGCGGCAGTCCCACAGCCAGGCCCGAGGCGTCGAGCACGCCGTGTGGATACTGAGCCGTCAAGCGGTCGAAGACCGGCGTATCGGCCAGACTCACGGCGTTGTCCGGGCCTGGCGTGGCGACGCCCCAGCCGTCCAGCACGATCAGGACGACCGGGCGAGGCACCGCCCCGCCGGCACCCGGATGGGTCACGCGGGCTCCACGAAGCGGACGATGCGGCTGAACTCCTGCGCATCGAGGCTCGCGCCGCCGACCAGCACGCCGTCGATGTCCGGCTGCGCCATCAGTGTGTCGATGTTGGCGGCCTTGACGCTCCCTCCGTAGAGGATGCGCACGCCGTCGGCGGCGTCGCCGAAGCGCTCGCGCAGACGGCGACGGACGAAGGCCACGGTCTCCTGCGCCTGCTCGGGCGTGGCGGTCACGCCGGTGCCGATGGCCCAGATGGGTTCGTAGGCGACCGCCACGGTGGCGAGCTCCGCAGGGCTGATCTCGGCGAGGTCGGCGTCCAGCTGGCCTCCCACCTTGCTCTCCGTACGGCCCGCCTCGCGCTCCTCGAGTGTCTCTCCGCAGCAGAGGATGGGACGCAGACCGGCGTCGAGCGCCGCCCGGACCTTGCGCGCCAGGTCGGCGTCGTTCTCGTTGTAGTACTGGCGGCGCTCCGAATGCCCCAGGATCACGTAGGGGATGCCGATCTCCGCCAACATGACCGGGGCTGTCTCGCCGGTGAAGGCGCCTTCGGCTGCGTAGTGCATCGTCTGCGCTCCGACCACGATGTTCGAGTCGACGGCGCACGACTTCGCGGCGTGCAGGTCGACGGTCGGCGGGCAGATGAGCACGTCCCGGTCGTCCACGCCGGCCACCAGGGGACGGAAGGCGTTGAAGAACTCCTTGGTCTGCGCCGGCGTCTTGTACATCTTCCAGTTGCCCGCCATGAGCGGGCGGCGACCCGCCGTGGTCGCAGCTGTGGTCGGATCCATGAGCGCCTCCACACCGGGCAGCGCCCGGCCCTCCAGGAATTCCATGGAGGCGCCGCCGCCGGTGGACACGTGCGTGAGGCGGCCCTCCAGGCCAAAAGCGCGGACGGCCGACACGGTGTCGCCGCCGCCGGCGACCGTCACGGCGACGCCGGCGGCGATGGCCTCGCCGACGGCGCGCGTGCCGGCCGCGAATCTCCCGATCTCGAACAACCCCATGGGCCCGTTCCAGTAGATGGTCCCCGCGCCGCCCAGCTGGCGCACGAACTCGGCCGTCGTCCGGGGGCCGATGTCGAGCGCCATCTCGTCGGCGGCGATGCCGTCGGCGGGGGCGATGCGCGAGGGCGCGCCGGCGACGGCCTCGCGCGCCACCACCACATCTGTGGGCACGACCAGCGCGCCGTGCGCGCCGCCGGCCTCCGCGAGGATCTCGCGAGCGATGGCGACTTCATCGCCGGCGCCCTTGGACGCGCCGACCTCGTAGCCCTTGGCGGCGAGGAACGCATTGGCCATGGCGCCGCCGATGAGCACCGTGTCGGCGATGCTGAGCATGTGCCGGATGAGGCTGATCTTATCCGAGACCTTGAGGCCGCCGAGGACCACGACAAAGGGCCGCGCCGGCTCGCGCAGCAGGCGACCGAGGACCTCGAGCTCTTTGGTCATGAGCAGACCGGCCACCGAGGGTAGGTAGTGCGTCACGCCCTCAGTGGACGCGTGCGCGCGGTGAGCGGTGCCGAAGGCATCGTTGACGTAGACGTCCCCGAGGACCGCCAGCCGCTTCGCGAACCCGGGGTCGTTGCTGGTCTCCTCCGCGTGGAAGCGGAGGTTCTCCAGCAGGAGGACGTCCCCAAGCCTGAGCGCGGCCGCCGCCTGGGCGGCCGCGGGGCCGACGCAGTCGTCCGCGGTCGCGACCGGGCGGCCGAGCAACTCGGAGAGGCGCGCCGCCACGGGCGCCATGCGCAGCCCATCGACCACTTGCCCCTTGGGCCGGCCGAGGTGGGACATGAGGACGATCGAACAGTCCCGGTCGAGCAGGTAGGCGATCGTCGGCATGGCGGCGCGGATGCGTGTGTCGTCGACGACGCGGCCGTCTTCGAGCGGCACGTTGAAGTCGACGCGCACGAGCGCACGCTTGCCCGCGAGCGGATAGTCGGTGAGCGAGCGCTTCATGGCGTTGTCAGCCTCCCGGGCCTTGTCCGCAGTGTCAGAGGACCCGCTGCACGAGGTCGACGAGACGGCACGAGTAGCCCCATTCGTTGTCGTACCAGGACACGACCTTGACCAGCGTGCCCTTGGCCATCGTGAGCGCCGGGTCGAAGATCGACGAGTGGCTGTTGCCGACGATGTCGATGCTGACGATGGGGTCCTCCTGGTACTGGAGGATGCCCTTCATGGGCCCGCTCTCGGCGGCCGTCTTCATGGCGGCGTTCACCTCATCGGCCGTGACCTCCGTCTTGAGTTCGGCGACAAGATCGGTGGCCGAGCCGTCCGGCGTCGGCACGCGCAGCGCGAAGCCGTCGAGCTTGCCCTCGAGATCGGGGATCACCAGAGCGACCGCGCGGGCGGCGCCGGTGGTCGTGGGGATGATCGAGAGCGACGCGGCGCGCGCCCGGCGCAGGTCCTTGTGCGGGAAGTCGAGGACCTTCTGGTCGTTGGTGTAGGCGTGGATCGTGGTCATGAAGCCCTTTTCCACGCCGAAGTTGTCGACCAGGACCTTGGCCATGGGCGCGAGACAGTTGGTCGTGCAGCTCGCGTTGGAGATCACGTCGTGAGCCGCCTTGTCGTACATCTCCTCGTTGACGCCGAGGCAGATGGTGACGTCGGGGCCCTTGGCCGGCGCGGAGATGATGACCTTGCTGGCGCCGGCCTCGAGGTGTTTGGCGGCGTCGGCGCGCTCGGTGAAGCGGCCTGTGGACTCGACGACGACTTCGGCGCCGAGATCGCGCCACGGCAGCTTGGCGGGGTCGGTCTCGGCGGTGACGCGGACGCGCTTGCCGTCGATGACGAGAGCGTCCTCCTCGACCTCGACGGTGCCCGGGTACACGCCGTGCACCGAGTCGTACTTGAACAGGTGACCAAGCGTCTTGGAGTCGGTCAGGTCGTTGATGCCGACGAACTCGACGTCCGCGCCGCGTCGCAGCGCGGCGCGGATGACGAGCCGGCCGATGCGGCCGAAGCCGTTGATGCCTACCCGTACAGTCATTGCGTCCTCCCGATTGATTGTCGCGGACAGCTTACCAGAGGCACGCGTCCGCTTGAGGAGTTAATTGTTCACTTTTGCGCGGTTCATGGGGCGGCGCGCCCCGAAGCGCCTCTGGCCGCTCGCGGCCGACCCTCAGCGGGCGGGCCGCAGCGGCGGTTGCTCCGTCGTGGGGATGCGCCCGAAGAAGATGTTGCCCGTCCGGCCGTCGATGGACACCCAATCGCCGACGGCGAGCTCACGCCCGGCCAGGCGCACCGTGCCCTCTTTCTCGGCCACGTCGAGGTCGACGCATTCGACGACCGCCGTCTTGCCCAGACGCTTGGCGGTGACGGCGGCGTGCGAGGTGGTGCCGCCGCGTGCCGTGAGGATGCCGCTGACACGCGTGATCATGCCGATGTCCTCGGGCACGGTGTCCGGGCGGAGGAGGACGATATTCTCGTCGGGCCCCTCCGCCACAAGGCGGTCGATCTGCTCGGCGCTCACG
Organism: uncultured Thermoleophilia bacterium; assembly: GCA_963762125.1. Classification (GTDB taxonomy): domain Bacteria; phylum Actinomycetota; class Thermoleophilia; order UBA2241; family UBA2241; genus CAIXSE01. Next base: position 96,824 of record CAVXJO010000008.1, on the reverse strand, counting down.
GCGACGCGCCCGGAGTACGCGCCGCCGGCCACGCCCATGCCGACCGCGACCGGCGGCCCGTAATTGGGCGAGGTCGTGTCGAAGTAGGCGGCGTCGCGGGTCTGCTCCTGGACGGCGGAGCGCTTCTGGAGGATGTACAGGTCCGACGCCGCCGGCGACTCGAAGGTGAACTCGATCTCCTGCGGGTCGAACTCGCGCTCGCCGACGAGGTCGCGAGCGACGGCGAGCAGTTGCTGGTAGATGTCGGGGAAGTCGCGCTCGAGTGAGTGCTCCGTGCCGCGGTAGGTGGGACTGCCCAGTCGTTGCGCCTCCGAGATCGGCCACGGGAACACGAGGCCGCCGACCAGGTCCTCGCCCTGGCTGCGCACGGCGAAGTCGCCGAACAGCCGGACCTGCCGGCTGTGCGGCTCCAGCGGGTTGTTGGTGAAGGTCACGCCGGAGCCGGACTCCCGGTTGAGGTTGCCGAAGACCATGCGCTGGACGACCACCGCGGTCCCCCACTCCTCGGCGACCCCGATGTACTGCCGGTACACGCGCGCCGGCGCGGAGTCCCACGACTCCAGCACCTTGCGCATACAGGCGACGACCTGGGCGAAGGGGTCGTCGACGAACACCACCCCGTGGTCGCGGGCGCGAGACTTGTACGCGAAGGCGATCTCGCGCATCTGCGCGGACGTGAAGTCCAACTTCTGCCCCACACCGTAGCGGGACTTGAACTCGGTCATGATCGCGTCGAAGAAGTGGCGGTCGATGCCGTAGGACATGGCCCACGACTGCAGGAACCGGCGGTAGCTGTCCCAGGCGGCCCACGACGTCTCCGGCCGCCCGGCGAACACCTCGACGAGCTCGTCGTTGAGGCCGACATTGACGAACGTGGTCATGAGGCCGGGCATGGAGATCGCTGCGCCCGAGCGGATGGAGAGCAGCAGCAGCCGGCGCGGGTCGCCGAGGCGCAGGCCGATCTGGCGTTCCAGCGCGCCGACGGCCTCGTGGACGCGCTGGATGGTGTCGTCGTAGAGCGGCGGGTACGACATCGCCGGCATGGCACCGAAGAGCTCGGTGCTGAGCACGAAGCCCTCCGGCACCCTGTGACCGTAGGCGGTCATCTGCTTGAGGCCGAGCCCTTTGAAGCCGAGCGTCGTCTGGTCGTCGGTGCCGCGCTTGGCCTTGTGGATAGGCGAGACCAGCCGCTCGGGATCGTAGTTCATCATGCGCGTGAGCCCGCGGCTGTCGAGGCGGCCGTTGAGCATCGAGATCTGGCGCAGGGCCGCCGACAGGTAGCGGTCGAGGGCCTGCAGACCCAGGCCGGAGACGAGCACCTCGCGCAGGACCAGCTCGGCGACGGCGTCCACGGACAGGCCGCGCGCCTCGCACTGCCGCGGGTCGTTGACCAGCACCGCGTGCAGCACCTGCTCGTGGCTGAGGACCGAGGTGGAGGACAACTCGGTGACGCTGTTCGCCAGGAACTGGAAGACGTTCTGGTACTGGCGGAAGGTGAAGTTGCGCAGCGCGAAGCTCGATTCGAGCATGTCGAGGTTGGCGTCCAGCGCGCGCGAGTCGACCCCGTCGGCGGCCAGCGCGCGCTCGAAGCGCCGCAGGGCCTCCTGCATGCGGCGCAGGGACGCGCGCGTCACGTAGTGCTCGACACCCTCCGCGACGACGTCGTCGAGCAGCCGGCCGACGAGGTTCTCGACGCGGAACGAGAGCCCCAGGGCGTCGAAGCGCGGCTCGCTGTAGTTGCCGTAGATGGACGGGATGCCGGCGGCGATGTGCCGCTTCTGGTAGATGTTCTCGGTCGCGGACGCCTCCGCCGGGTCGAGGATGATGGCCTTGAGCGCCTCGAGCACGACGAGGCAGGCGTCGAGCAGCGCGTCCCGCGTGCGGCGCCCCGGCCGCGCCTGCCAGCGGGCGAGCGCGGCCCCGAACCGGCGCCGCGTGCGCCCTTCGAGCTTGAGGTCGCGGGCCACGGTCGTGCCGATGTCGTCCGCAGCGAGGGAGTACTTGTGCGCCAGCAACTGGTGCGTGCGCACCAGGAGCGCGACGCGGCGCCCGGCGATCGCGGCGGGCGTGCGGTCGTCGCGAGCGCCGCGCTGCTCGAGTCCGAGCCGCGCCCGCAGCTCGTCCGGCGTGAGCGCGACGAGCTCCTTGAGCGCCTCCTCCGGCCCGCCCGCGGCTGCGGCGAGCGCGGCCAGGACCTCGTGCGGCCCCCGCGCCCACGTGTGCTCCCCGCGGATCGCCTCGAGTGTGTTGGCGGAGACGAACGGCTCGAGCCCGGCGGTGTCGAGCGTGAGCCAGTAGCGCAGCACCTCCCAGCTGAACGCGACCATGCGGTTGGACGACTCCGCGTGCACCTGTTTGCGCAGGAAGTGCATCAGCGTGTCTCGCCGGCCGCAGATCTCGTCGATCTGCGTGGAGACGGCGCGCAGCTCCCCCTCCGCCCCGACCTCGTTGAAGTAGACCGGCAAGGTGCGCAGCAGCTGCTTGGCGACGAAGTAGATGGGTCTGATGTCGGCGTTGAGGAAGCGCGTCACGTCGCGCTGGAAGAGGTCGGTGTCGGCGATGAAGACGCCGCCCAGCTTGAGCTGGACATTGAGAGCGGCGGCGAGGCGCTCGAACAGCGCCGGATTGGATTCGATGATGTGCATCCAGCAGCGGATCTTGGGCAGGTGGTACGGGTTGACCACGGTCTCCCACTCGTCGGTGGCGCCGCGGATGTCCGGGTACTGGAACTTCCAATAGAGGATGTCTTCGATGAGGTGGTCGGCGGCCTTGACGTTGCCGGCCTCTCCGATGGCCACCCCGATCGCCTCGTAACAGGCGAAGCGCGTCAGCAGGAACTCGTTGTCGCGGTCGCGGAAGAACGCCGTGAGCCGGGCGAGGATGCGGATCGCGTCCGTGTGCCTGTCGGGCTGCATCATCTGCTTGACCACGCCGAGCAGGTCGGCCATGACCTCCTTCTGGCGATAGCCGAGAGTCTGGTCCTTGAGGAAGAAGAGGCAGACGGCGAACCGGTCCTCCAGGTTCTCGACGCGGAAGAGGGCGTCGATGGCCTCTCCGAGCACCGTCGTGAAGACAGGGAAGGCCGGCCCGAGCAGGCGCTCGTCCGGAGCCGCATCGAGCGCCCGGAGGAGAGTCGAGACGCGGCGTCCAGTGAGGAACGCGAACTGCCCTGCGACGGCGCCCGGGTCAGTCAGGTGCTCGCCCTGGGAGAGCGCCCAGGCCGGCACGTCGAGGTGGTCGCGCACGCGCCGGTAGCCGGCGCCGAGGACGGCGCGGAACAGCGCCTCGTAGCCAGGCGCGAGCGCCGGCCGCGCGGCGGCGCGCTCGGTGAGGTTGCGCAGCAGCGTGTCGCGCTCGAGGAACTCGGCCTCGTGCTCGGGCAGGACGCGCACGAGAGCCGCCGACAGCGCCGCGAGCGGCGCGTCGTACTCACCGGCGTGTGCACCGCCGAGGACGTCGGCCGACCACGTGAGCAGCGCCCTGAGCAGCAGCGAGAACTGGTCGGGGGGCAGCTCGGATTCGAGGAGGCCGACGACCAACTCGCCAAGCAGGCCGAAGAGGTCCTCGCGGTCGTCGGCACGCTCGAAGTAGGACCAGTTGCGCAGCAGGGTCGTCTGGAACCCATCGACCAGCAGCTCGGCGCTGCGGAACGTGTGGAAGTACTCGTTCATGGTCTCGGCGAGCGCCGCACGCACGCCGTGCAGCCCGTCCACGGCAGCGAGGAGCGGCAGGAAGCGGTCGGGGATGACCACCTCCTGCGCCGTCGTCGCGAGGTTGGCGCGAAGGGCGTCCGAGTCGAGCGGTACTGGCGAAGTCCTCACGAGGCCATGATACCGCGCGGCGGTCGCCGACGACTGCGATAGGATGCTGCCGACCGCATACGCGAGCGGCCGCCGGAGAGGCCCGTCCGACGGGGAGGTTCCGGCGTCGCGACAGGAGGTACCGCAGGGATGGCCGCACAACGCACCCTGGGCATCAACGGCATCGGGCGCATCGGCAAGCTCACGCTCTGGCACCATCTCGGGCGCGACGACTTCGACCGCTTCGTCGTCAACACCGGGCGCCCCGTGGGCAGCTCGCTCGAGTCGGTCGTCCAGTACCTCTCCAAGGACAGCACCTACGGCCCGCTCCACCGCTTCCTCTTCGGCCGCTCGGGTGTCCGCGACATGAGCGTCGTGGACGAGCAGCGCGGCCTCATCAGCGCGTATGGCAAGGAGATCGTCATCCTGCGCGAGGCGCGCAACCCCAAGGACATCCCCTGGCGCGACCACGGCGTGGCCCTCGTGGTGGACGCCACCGGCACCTTCCGCGACCCGCATGCCGAGGCGGACTCGGCCCGCGGCGCCCTGCGCGGGCACCTCGCCGCGGGCGCCGCGGTCGTCGTCCAGAGCTCACCGTTCAAGAGCAAGCAGAAGACGGCGCCACTGCCGCCGGATGCGGCGATCCTCGTCCACGGCATCAATGACTACGAGTTCGACCCGGCCCGGCACACTTTGGTCTCCGCGGCGTCGTGCACGACCACCGCGCTGGCGCACATGATCCGGCCGTTGCTCGACCGCGACCTCACCAAGGACATGATCACCGCCGGCATGAGCACGATCCACGCGGTCACCAACTCGCAGCCCGTGCTCGACGCCGTACCCAAGGCTGGCGCCACCGACTTGCGCAAGACCCGCGGCGCCCTCGGCAACGTCGTCCTCACGTCGACCAACGCCGCCGCGGCGCTGGAGCAGGTCATGCCGGAGATCGGCACCATCGGCTTCATGGCCGACTCGGTACGCGTGCCCACGCAGAGTGTGAGCCTGATCATCCTCAACGTGACCTTCCAGAGTGAGACCCTGCCCGACGGGTCGGTGTCGGTGGAGCGCGACGCGATCAACGCCATCTACAGGGAGGCGGCAGCCGGCGAGGCCCGAGGGCTGCTCAAGTACACCGACGAGCAGAACGTCTCCACCGACCTGCTCGGCGAGGACGCCGCCGTGGTCATCGAGGGTGCGGAGACGCACACCCGCACCGGCTTCATGAACCTGCGCGTGCCGCCGCGTCCGACGGAGGAGGCCGCCGCGGCGGCCACGGTGCGCGTGCCGCTCACCCACGTCAAGGCGTTCGGCTGGTACGACAACGAGATGGGCAGCTACACGTACCGGCTCGGCGAACTCACCATACGCGCCGCGCGCGCCATGTGATCAGGCCGGGGGCTCGCCCGCCAGGGCGGCCAGCCGGCGCAGGCGGTGGTTCAGGGCCGAGCGGCTGAGAGGCGGGTCGGCCGTCGCCGCCAGTTCCGCGAGACTCAGGTAGGGATACTCGATGCGCAGTTCGGCGACCTGGCGGAGTTGCGCCGGCAGTCCGGCCCACTGCGGCGACGCCCTGAGCGCGCGCATCTCGGCGGCCTGCCGCCTCCCGGCGGCCGCCGCCCGGCGCGCGTTGGCGGCATCGCAGTTGGCGAGCCGGTTGGCGCTCTCCCGCACGGTGCCGAGTACGGCGTGCTCCTCCCAGCGCAGGCACGAGTCGTGCGCGCCGAGCACGGCCAGCAGGTCGGCGGCCGTCTGTCCGCGCTTGGTGTAGCAGGCGACGTTGCGCTCGCGGGCGGTCAGCGAGAACGGCAGGTCCAGCCGCGCGAGCAGGCGCTGGACCTGCCCGGCGAAGTCTTCGTCCTCTACCGTGAACTCGGCGTGGACCGGCGCTCCGGGGGCGGACATCGAGCCGCAGCCGAGGAAGAGACCGCGTAAGAAGGCGACGAGACAGCAGCGGCGCTGGACGAGCCGGCGCGGCACCGTCATCTGCACCGTGAGGTCGTCGGAGAGCACGCCCAGCTCGTTGAGCATCTGCAGGTCACGGCCCTCGTCCCCCAGGATCACCTCGTAGCGCAACCCGATGGGCGCGCTGTCCGCGGTGCGCACCGAAGCGTCCACATGCAAGGGCTTGAGCAGCGCGAGCAGGTGGCGGGCTACCGCCGGAAGCGCCGTCGAGACACGCACGCCGTAGTGACCGCCGGTAAGGATCTCGAAGACGCCGCCGCCGAACAGCAGACCGGAGAGCTGCGCCCGCCGGCAGTGATCAGCCGCTGGCATCACGGTCACCAGTTCCCGCTTCACATCCTGGGTGAAGCCCACGTCGGCTACCTGACGAGGCGCAGCAGCGCCTGTGAGAGTCGCTCGGAGTCGTGACGGACGACGCCGATCTCTGTGGCGACCGGCGCCCGGACCACCTTGACGCCCGCCGCTCTGAGGCGGTCCTCGTCCACGACCACCGGCCGCGCGCCAAAGCGCCCGTAGCTGGCGATCATCTCCCCGGAGACGGACGCGTCGTTGACGAGGACGGCGTCGATCACACCGGCGAGGCCGTGCCGATGGAGGGCGTCGAGGTGGTCACCGGCTGAGTAACCGTCCGTCTCTCCGGGCTCGGTCATGACGTTGCAGACGTAAACGACCCAGGCGCGCGTGCCGACGAGCGCCTCGCGCATCTGCGGTACCAGCGCGTTGGGGATGACGCTCGTGTACAGGCTGCCGGGGCCGAGCACGACGAGGTCGGCCCGGGCGATCGCGGCGACTGCCTGCGGCACGCCGCGGGGCGCCTCCGGCGTGAGCCAGACGCGCCGCGGCAGCCGCTCCGCGGCCGTGATGGTGCTCTCGCCGCTCACCCGCCGGCCACCCTCGAGCTGCGCGTGCAGTACCACGTCGTCGAGCGTGGACGGCAGCACGCGGCCGCGCACCTTGAGGACGTGCGTCGCCTCGCGGACGGCGTGCTCGAAGTCGCCGGTGACCTCGGACAGCGCGGCCATGAAGAGGTTGCCGAAGCTGTGACCCTGGAGGCCGCCGCCCTCGGGGAACCGGTACTTGAACAAGCGGCTCATCATGGACTCGTCGTCGGCCAGCGCGACCAGACAGTTGCGCAGGTCGCCGGGCGGTGGCATGCCCATGTCCCGGCGCAGAAGGCCAGAGCTGCCGCCGTCGTCGGCCATCGTCACGACGGCGGTGAGGTTGCTGGTATGCGTCTTGAGGCCGCGCAGCAAGGCGGCGAGCCCGTTACCGCCGCCCACGGCGACGACGCGCGGCCCGCGCGCCAGCCGGCTGGCCGCGCGGATCTCCCCGGCCGACTCAGGCGTCGTCCTCTGGAAAAGCCAGACGCGACGCCCTCCGTAGAGCAGCGCAAAGAAGCCGACGGCCATGCCGTCCACCGCGAGCAGCACCGCAGCCCAGTGCCGGTCCTCGAGCCAGCCCATGCCGAGACCGCGCATGAGCTGCGGCGACCAGAGCACGCCGACGGCGAAGATGACCGAGTACACCAGCAGCACGCCGCCGGCGAACGCCAGCAGGATCCAGCGCTTGAGCCCCAGCCCGGGGACGAGCCACTCCAGCGATCGGCGCATCACTCGGTCAGTCTCGGGTGAGGTCCCGGTGGCGGACCACGGTGTAGTAGCCCTGCTTCTCGTAGCGCTGGCCGATGATCTCCGCGACGGTCACCGACCGGTGGCGCCCACCGGTGCAGCCCACGCCGATCGTCAGGTGCGCCTTGCCCTCCGCCGCGTAGCGCGGGAAGAGGAAGTCCAGCAGCGGGAACAGGCGCTCGAGATACTCGCTCGTCCCGGGCGACTCGCGCACGAACGTGCTGACCTCCTCGTCCAGCCCGGTGAGCTGGCGCAGGCGGAGATCGTAGTGCGGGTTGGGCAGGAAGCGCACGTCGAACAGCAGGTCGGCGTCGATGGGGATGCCGTACTTGTAGCCGAACGACACCACGGCGAAGACGATGTTGGTGCGGCGCGTGTGATTGATGAGGTCCTCGTTGAGACGCGCCTTGAGCTGGTGGATCGAGGTGTCGCTCGTGTCGATGATGAGGTGAGCGCGCTCGCGCAGGCCGGCGAGGCGCCCGCGTTCCAGACGGATGCCGTCGATGACGCTGCCCCGGGCCGCCAGCGGGTGCCGGCGACGGGTCTCCTTGAAGCGTCTGACCAGCGCTTCGTTGGAGGCCTCGAGGAACACGAGCGTGTACTCCACGCCGCGCTCGTGCAGCTCGTCCAGGAGCTGTTCCAGCGCGCCGAAGTACTCGCCGCCGCGGACGTCGCTGACGACGGCGACGCGTTCGACCTTGCTGCCCTCGCGGCGGAAGAGGTCGACCAGCGTGGGCACGAGTTCCGGCGGCAGGTTGTCGACGCAGAACCAGCCGGCGTCCTCGAACGAATCCATCGCCTGCGACTTGCCCGCCCCCGAGAGGCCCGTGATGATCACGAACTGCAGCGCCTCGGTCACCTCACCCTCCCCTCGACCACGCGCACGCCCTCGAGCGCCAGCAGGCGCTCCTTCCAAGCCGGGTCGTCGCCGTAGTGGCCGAGCCGGCCGTCGTTCTTGATGACCCGGTGACACGGCAGGATCACCGGAAGTGCGTTGCGCGCCATGGCGGATCCGACGGCCCGGTACGCGTTGGGACGGCCTGCCGCAGCGGCGAGGTCGCGGTAGCTCAGCGCCTCGCCGTACGGCACCCGTGACAGGGCGCGGTACACGTCGCGTTCGAAGTCGGTGAAGCCGTGCACGGCCGCGTAGGCGTCGACGTCGAGATCGAAGCCGACGCGCTCGCCGCCGAAGTAGCGCTGGAGCGCGGTCACCCAACGGTCGCGATCGCCGGAGCCGGCGGGCGCGCGGACGTCCCGGCGCGGCAGTTCCAGCGCGATCGGCAGGTCGCCGGCGAGCAGTACGTGGCCGACGCCCAGATCGCAGACGTAGGCTTTCTCGGTCAGCCGGCCCAGGCCGGCCACCTCATCCGGTCTTATGGAGGTGCGCATAGATCTCCCTTGCGACCTTGCTCGGCAGTCCCGGCACGCGTTCGATCTCCTCCCGGCTGGCGCTCAGGAACCGCTCCGGGCTGCCGAAGTGCTCGATGATGCGCCGCCGGCGCACGGGGCCGACCTGCGGAAGCTCGTCGAAGACAGGTGAGCGGCGCAGATCGGCGTCGCGCCTCTGTCTATGGTACGTCACCGCGAACCGGTGTGCCTCGTCGCGGATGCGCTGCAGCAGCAGCGACCCGGGATCGTCGGCCGGCAGCGGCAGGGGGTCGCGGCGCCCCGGCACGAACACCTCTTCGCGTTGTTTGGCCAGGCTGACGACATCGACGTCGGCGCCGGCGTCCGCGAGCGCCGCCACGGCGGCGGAGAGCTGCCCCTTGCCACCGTCCACGACCACGAGATCGGGCGGCGTCGCGAAGCTCTCATCGTAGCGTCCGGCCTCGTCACTGCGACGCTCGAAGCGGCGCCGCAGCACCTGGTTCATCATCGCGAAGTCGTCCTGCCCGGTCGCGTCGCGCACGGAGAACTTGCGGTAGTGCGCCTTCTTGGGGACGCCTCCCTCGAACACGACCATGGAGCCGACAGGATGCTGCTCGCCCAGATTGGAGATGTCGTAGCACTCGATGCGCAGCGGCAGGCGATCGAGCGCCAGGCCGTCGCGCAGCCGCTCCAGACCCTCGATGCGCGTGGACGACTTACGGGCGATGCGCTCGGACTCGGTCAGCGCGGCCAAGTCGGCGTTGTGCTGGGCGAGTTCCAGCAGCCGCCGCTTGGAGCCACGCCTGGCGACGCGCACGGCCACCTTCGAGCCGCGCCGCTCGCCGAGTACCGCGCCGAGCCCGTCGCCGTCCTGGAGCGGCGCCACGATCTCCGGCGGCACGACCGAACCCTCCCAGTAGAACTCGAGGAGGAACTCCTCGAGCACCTCCGCGGGCTCGCGCCCGGCGGCGTTCTCCAGATAGAAGGCCTGGCGGTCGACGACGGCGCCGTCGCGCACGCGGAACACCTGCACGTTGGCGCCGGGGTCCGCCAGCGACAGCCCGACCACGTCGAAGGCCTCGCGCTCGTCCACGCGCGCCGACTGGCGCTCGTGCACGTGACGGACGGCCGCAAGACGGTCGCGCAAGAGCGCCGCCTTCTCGAACTCCTGCGCCCGGGCGGCGGCGGCCATCTCGCCCTCGATGTCCTTCTCGACCTCGCCGAGGCGGCCGCGCAAGAAGTCGATCGCCTGGTGCACGGCGCCCATGTACTCGTCGTGCGTACAGCGCTCGTCGCACGGCCCGAGAGACCGCTTGATGAAGTACTGCAGGCAGGGCGACCCGCTGGGGCGGCCCGGCTGGGGGCCGCGGCACTTGCGGTAGGGGAAGATGCGGCCGATGAGCTCGAGCGTCTCGCGCACCTTGCGCGCGCTCGAGAACGGCCCGAAGTACAGGTTGCCCGGCACGCGGCGGCCGCGGAAGAAGCGCACGCGCGGCCACTCCTCCTTAAGGGTGACCTCGATCGACGGAAAGCTCTTGTCATCGCGCAGTCTCAAGTTGTAGGGCGGGCGCTCCTGCTTGATGAAGTTGTCCTCGAGGAGGAGCGCCTCCGACTCGGAGCCGGTCACCACCCAGTCGATGTCGGCGGCCTGCGACAGCATCTCGCCGGTGCGCCCGTGGGGCGTCGCCGCCGGGCGCAGGTAGTTGGCGACGCGCTTGCGCAACGCCTTGGCCTTGCCCACGTACAGCACGGAGCCCTCGGCGCTCAGGAACCGATAGACACCGGGTTCGTTGGGGATGCGCTTGAGGATCACGCGGAGGTCGTCGAGGTGGTTTCGACGTTGCGGCTGGCTGCTCATCACTCCGATTGTACCGCCGGCGCGTGCCCGGGCCCTCGGAAGGGCGCAGCGCCGGCTCCGGTCGCCTCTACTTCGCCAGCCTCCGGAACGCCCACAGCGTCACCGCCAGCAGGACGGCGCCCACGACGGCGTCGGCGACAAGTGCGCTGCCGATGGCGCTCCAGTCGTAGCCGACGGTCATAAGGGAGCGGATCGCCTCGATCTGGAACGTGACCGGGTTCCAGTCGTTGAAGCTCTGCATCCATCCCGGCATGAGCTCGGCCGGCACGAAGGCCGTGGAGATGAACACCACGGGGAACATGAGCAGCGAGATCGCGCTCGTCGCCTGTTCGCTCTTGGTGAGCAGTGCGGCTGTGAAGCTCACCCCGGCGAAAGCGATACCGAACACCCCAGAGAGGGCGAGGATGAGCAGCAGCCCCCCCACCCCGGTCGCGAGCGTGGCGCCCAGGAGGATGCTGACCCCGAGGAGCACCCCGGCCATGGCGCCGGCCTCGAAGAAGAGCGGCACCATCTCACCAGCCAGGATGGAAGACCGCGCGATCGGCGTGGAGCGCAGCTTGTCGAGATAGCCGCTGCGATACTCGACAAGCATGCCGTACCCGGCCCAGCCGACGGCGAGGAACGAAGCGAACACGACCTGACCGGGCGCGAGATAGGCGAGGTAGCTCCCGGTACCGAACGCCGGCAGTTGGACGATGTCCTTGTAGAGCTGGCTGAACACGAGCAGCTGGATCAGCGGAAAGAAGATGATGCTGATCAGATTGGACGGCACGCGCACGAACCGTCTCGTCGTGCGCAGGCCCAGCCAGTACGTGTCGTAGGCAAAGGCGGTGATCCCATTCATCGTCAGAACCCCATGATGATCGGCTGGTCGGCCGCCTCCTCGCGGATGCGGCGGCCGGTGTACTTCAGGAACACATCGTCAAGGGTCGGCTGGCTCATCTGGAGGCCGGAGACGTCGAGCCCGTTGCCGTCCAGTCGGCGCAGGAGCCCGGGGATCGCCGCCCCGGCGTCCGGGACCGAAAGCATCACGCCGTCGGGATGGGAGACCACTGCCTCGCAGGGCACCATGCCATCGAGCAGCCGGCAGAGCAGCGCCCTTCGCTCATCCTCGCCGGCGCCGTCCCTGCCGTCCCCGCCGGCGCTCAGGAGCATCTTCCCGCCCACGGCCACAGACGCGGCGTCACGGCCCCCTTGGCCGAACTGGACGAGCACGGTGTCGGCGCCGACCCCGGCCTTGAGGGCCTCAGGTCTGCCCTCGACGACGACGTGACCGCTATCGATGATCGCCACGCGCGAGCAGAGGCGGTCGGCCTCCTCCATGTAGTGAGTGGTGAGCAGCATCGTCGTGCCCTCGCCACTGATCCGTTCGAGCTCTTCCCACAGCGCCGTACGGCTTTGTGGGTCGAGGCCCTCGGTAGGTTCGTCCAAGATCAGGACCTCGGGCTGGTGCATCAGCGCCGCTGCGAGATCGAGCCGGCGCTTCATACCGCCGGAATACTTGCCCGTGAGCTTCCCGGCGGCTGCCTCCAGGCCCATGAGCTGCAGCAGTTCATCGGTCCGGCGTCGGATCTCACGGGGGCGTACGCGATGCAATCGGCCGGCAAGTTCCAGCGTCTCGCGCCCGGTTGAGAACGCGTCAAGGGTCGGCGTCTGCATGGCGAGGCCGAGCCGCTTGCGCACCTCTCCGGCCTCGCCGACCACGTCGTGGCCGGCCACTCGAGCCGTGCCCGATGTCGGCCTGAGCAGCGTACCCAGGATGCGGATCGTCGTGGTCTTGCCGGCGCCGTTGGGGCCGAGGAAGCCGAAGAGCTCGCCGCGATCGACGCTGAAGCTCACCTGATCGACGGCAGGGGTGTCAGCGCCGTAGATCTTCACCAGGTCGCTCACCTCGATGACCGCGCCGCTGGTGACGCTCATGTGCAGACTCTCCTCCGTCGCACGGCGCCTCGCAATGGCCGCCACGGGCGCCTTCGTGCGTTAATCGTCCCCGAGGGACGGGGGAGAAAACGTCGGCGACCCGCCTCTGCGCGCGCCGGAGGGCGTCAGAGGTGAGCGCAGGCGCGGCATCGGCCGCAGACGGGGTCAGTGGTCTTCGGCCACGACCATCGGATACGGCACGCTGGTCACGAGACCCGGGTGCTGTGCGCACGCCGTGGCGGGCGCGCGGCCGTCGCGGCATTCAGGGCCGCCGGCCGTGCCGCCTGGGCAGCAAGCGCGCGGGCGAGGAACTCGCCCGTGTGCGAGAGCTTGGGCAGGCCGGCAAGCTCCTCCGGAGTGCCGGCCGCGACGATCTGCCCGCCCTCGTCCCCGCCCTCGGGGCCGAGGTCGATGACCCAGTCGGCGCTCTTGATGACGTCGAGGTTGTGCTCGATGACGACGACGGTGTTGCCCTGGTCGACCAGGCGCTGCAGCATCTCGAGCAGCTTGTCGATATCCTGGAAGTGCAGGCCGGTGGTGGGCTCGTCGAGGATGTAGAGCGTCTTGCCGGTGGCCACCTTGCTCAGCTCGCTGGCGAGCTTGACCCGCTGGGCTTCGCCGCCGGAGAGCGTCGTCGCGGGCTGGCCGAGCTTGACGTAGCCCAGGCCGACCTCGTCCAGCGCCCTGAGGCGCCGCGCGATGCGCGTGACGTTGGCGAAGAACTCGACCGACTCCTCCACGCTCATCTCGAGCACCTCGGCGATGTTCTTGCCCTTGTAGCGGACCTCGAGGGTGTCGCGGTTGTAGCGCTTGCCGTGACACGCCTCGCAGGGCACGTACACGTCGGGCAGGAAGTGCATCTCGATCTTGAGCTGCCCGTCGCCCTTGCACGTCTCGCAGCGGCCGCCCTTCACGTTGAAGCTGAAGCGGCCGGGCTTGTAGCCGCGGAGCTTGCTCTCGGGGGTCATGGCGAACAGCTGGCGGATGTGATCGAACACCCCGGTGTAGGTCGCCGGGTTGCTGCGCGGCGTGCGCCCGATGGGCGACTGGTCGATGTCGATGACCTTGTCCAGGTGCCGGATGCCGTCGATGCCGTCGTGGTCGCCGGCGCGCAGCTTGGTGCCCCGGTTGAGGCGCGCCGCCATGCCCTTGTGCAGGATCTCGTTGACGAGCGTGGACTTGCCCGACCCGGAGACGCCCGTGACACAGGTGAAGGCGCTCACGGGGAACGAGACGTCGATGTCCTTGAGGTTGTGCATGCGCGCGCCGCGGACGGTGAACCACTGCAGCGGCATGCGCCGCTGGCCGGGCAGCTCGATGCGGCGGCGCCCGGCGAGGAAGTCCCCGGTGAGCGATCCCTGGTCGGCCATGACCTCGTCCGGCGTGCCCTGGGCCACGACGCGGCCGCCGTGCTCGCCGGCCCCCGGCCCCATGTCGACGATGTGGTCGGCGTGGCGCATGGTCTCCTCGTCGTGCTCGACGACGACCACGGTGTTGCCCAGGTCGCGCAGCCGCAGCAGGGTGTCGATGAGGCGGCGGTTGTCGCGCTGGTGCAGCCCGATGCTGGGCTCGTCGAGGATGTAGAGCACGCCGACCAGCGCCGAGCCGATCTGCGTGGCCAGGCGGATGCGCTGGGCCTCGCCACCCGAGAGCGTGGCCGAGGCGCGCTGCAGCGTCAGATAGCCGACGCCCACGTCGTTGAGGAAGCGGAGCCGTTCGGCGATCTCCTTGATGACGCGGCCGCCGATGAGGCGCTCGGTCTCGGTCAGGGACAGGTCGCCGAGGAACTCCAGCGCCTCTCGCACGCTGGACAGCGTGAACTGGTGGATGTTGCGTTCGCCGACGGTGACGGCGAGGCTCGTGGGCTTGAGCCGTGCCCCTTTGCACTCCGGGCACGGCCGGTCCGCCATGTACTCTTCGATCTTCTGGCGGACCTGCTCCGACTCGGTCTCGGTGAAGCGCCGCTCCAGGTGCTTGATGATGCCGGGGAAGCTGGAATTGTAGTGGCGCATCCGCCCCTGGTAGTTGCGGTAGCTGAGCGGGATGCGCTCCTTGCCCGTGCCGTAGAGGAAGAGGCTGCGGTCGTCTTCGGACATCTCGTCCCAGGGCACGCTGGTGTCGACGCCGAAGGTCTTGGCGATGCTCTCGAACACCTGCTCCAGCCAGCCGAACGAGAGCTGGCCGTAAGGCAGCAGGGCCCCCTGGTCGATGCTGATGGACCCGTCGGGCACGACGAGGCCGGGGTCGATCTCTTGCGTGAAGCCGAGGCCGTGGCAGGCAGGGCAGGCGCCGTGCGGGTTGTTGAAGCTGAAGATGCGCGGCTCGATCTCCGGCAGCGAGATGCCGCAGTGGACGCAGGCGAACTTCTCGCTGAAGGTGAGCGTGCCGCCGTCGTCGGCAAGCTCCACGTCGACCAGACCGTCGGCGAGGGCGGCGGCCGTCTCGACCGAGTCGGTGAGGCGCCGCCTCAGTCCTTCCTTCATCACGAGCCGGTCGACGATGACGGCGATGTCGTGCTTGAACCTCTTGTCGAGCTCGATGTCCTCCTCGAGTTCGCGCACGTCGCCGTCGACCTTGGCGCGGGTGAAACCGTCGGCGCGCAGCTGCTCGAACAGCTTGCCGTACTCGCCCTTACGCCCGCGCACGACGGGGGCGACGACGCTGAAGCGCGTACCTTGGTCGATCTCACAGATGTGGTCGACGATCTGCTGCACGCTCTGGCCGGAGATGGGCCGCCCGCAGTTGGGGCAGTGTGGGTGCCCCACGCGTGCGTAGAGCAGGCGCAGGTAGTCGTAGATCTCGGTGACGGTGCCGACGGTGGAGCGCGGGTTGCGCGATGTCGTCTTCTGGTCGATCGAGATCGCCGGTGAGAGGCCCTCGATGGAATCGACGTCCGGCTTGTCCATCTGGCCGAGGAACTGGCGCGCGTAGGCCGAGAGGCTCTCGACGTAGCGGCGCTGGCCCTCTGCGTAGATGGTGTCGAAGGCGAGTGACGACTTACCCGAGCCGGAGAGCCCGGTGATAACGATGAAGCGGTCGCGCGGCAGCCTCAGGGAGATGTCCTTGAGGTTGTGCTCGCGCGCGCCGGTGATGACGAGGTCGCTGGTCATACTCTCAGTCTGGCAGAGGTGGCAAGCCGGGGGTCAGTGTGCCGGGCGCCTGGTCCGTGGCATCCGAGCCGATCCCCCAGCTCCTTGATGCCCCGTACGTCGATCTGACCACATCGTTCAATCGATGAGCAGGAGGCCCGTCCAGGACGGATGATCCGTGGCCGGCAGCTCGACGCTGAGGCCGGCCGCCTCGGCCGTGGCGACGACGTCGATGCCCACGGCCTCCATGGACGGCCGCGCCTCGAAGGGGTGCCGG
The DNA here is from genome assembly GCA_963762125.1 of uncultured Thermoleophilia bacterium. Taxonomy (GTDB): domain Bacteria; phylum Actinomycetota; class Thermoleophilia; order UBA2241; family UBA2241; genus CAIXSE01. Next base: position 80,925 of record CAVXJO010000008.1, on the reverse strand, counting down.
CACCTCTCGCCCGAGCCCTGCCCCACGCACTCGTCGCAGAGCACGCACTCGCCTCCGGAGAAAGCGGCGGCGTAGCGGTAGCCCAGCTTGAACGCGGCGCGCTCGAGGTCGGTCATGAGGTGCGCGAAGCGGTTCTGGCTCTCTTTGAGGCCCTCGATCTGATCGGCGTCGCTCCTGGAGTCCGCGTACGTCTTGCCGTCCAGCTGCTCGTCCACGCAGTCCTGGGTGATCGGGATGTCCAGCTGCACGACGAGCGCGTCGCCGTACTTGCGCAGGACGTCCCGCGTCGCGGCGGCAGGCATGACCGCCGGCGGGCACATGAGGTTGTGGCCGTAGCCCGAGCACAGCGGTACGCGGCACTTGAGGTTCACGCGGTCGTCCACGACGACGGCGACGGCCGGCAGCGGCGCCGCTCTGTCGGCGCCGAAGTCCTCGGCCGCGGCGATGAGCGTCTGCAGGTGCATGGCGTCAGCCAACTGCTTCTCCTCTCCGGGTGAGCTCCTTGCTGAGCTCCTTGATCTCGTCGCGCAGCTTGGCCGCGTACTCGAACTTGAGCTGATCGGCAGCCTCGAACATCTCCGCCTCGAGACTGGCGAGCAGCTTCTCGAGGTCGTGCCGCGGCATGGCCATCTTCTTGGCCACGGCCTTGGCCGCGCGCCGGCCCTTGGTGGGCACAGCGGCGGCGTCGCTCATCATCGTCGAGATGTCGCTGACCCCTTTGATGATGCTGACCGGCGTGATGCCGTGGTCCGTGTTGTACGCCGTCTGGCGGGTGCGTCGGCGGTCGGTCTCGCCGATCGCGACTTCCATGGCCGCCGTCATCTTGTCGGCGTACATGATGACCTTGCCGTCGATGTTGCGGGCGGCGCGGCCGATCGTCTGGATGAGGCTCGTCTGGCCGCGCAGGAAGCCCTCCTTGTCGGCGTCCAGGATGGCGACCAGGGTGACCTCAGGGAGGTCCAACCCCTCGCGCAGCAGGTTGATGCCGACGAGGACGTCGAACTCGCCCAGCCGCAGGTCACGCACGATCTGGATGCGCTCCAGCGTGTCGACCTCGCTGTGCAGGTAGCGCACCTTGAAGCCGTTCTCGAGGAGGTAGTCCGTGAGGTCCTCGGACATGCGCTTCGTGAGCGTGGTGATGAGGACCCGCTGGTCCTTGTCCACGCGGCGCCTGATCTCGTTCATGAGGTCGTCGATCTGCCCCTCGGTGGGCCGCACCTCGACCTCAGGGTCGATGAGGCCCGTCGGGCGGATGATCTGCTCGGCGATGTTGACGCTGTTGGACAGCTCGAACTGGCCCGGGGTGGCGCTCACGAAGATGAGCTGCGGTACCTTCTCGAGGAACTCGTCGAAGCGCAGCGGCCGATTGTCGAGCGCGCTCGGCAGGCGGAAGCCGTAGTCCACGAGTTGCTGCTTGCGCGACTTGTCGCCCTCGGACATGGCGCGGATCTGCGGCAGCGACATGTGCGACTCGTCGACGAAGCAGAGGAAGTCGTCGGGGAAGTAGTCGAGCAGGCAGTTGGGCGTGGCGCCGGGCTCCTTGCCGAGCAGGATGCGCGAGTAGTTCTCGATGCCGCTGCAGTAGCCCATCTCGCGCAGCATCTCCATGTCGTACTGGGTGCGCTGGCGCAGACGATGGGCCTCGAGGATCTTGCCGTGCTCCTCGAACCAGGCGCAGCGCTCTTCCATCTCGCCGCGGATCTCGACCAGGGAACGCTCGATGGCCGGGTCGTTGGTGACGAAGTGCGTCGCCGGGTAGATGGCGACGTGCTCCGGCTTCTCGATCACTTCACCGCCCACCGGGTCGAAGCAGACGATCTGCTCCACCTCGTCGCCCCAGAGCTGCACGCGGATGGCGGTGTCCTGGGAGGCGGGCCAGATCTCGACGGAATCGCCGCGCACGCGGAACTTGCCGCGCGCGGGCTCGAAGTCGTTGCGCGCGTACTGGATGTCGACGAGCCTTGCGCAGCATCTCGTCGCGCTCCACGGTCTGGCCGACCTGGAGCAGCACCATCTTCTCGAGGTACTCCTCCGGAGAACCCAGGCCGTAGATGCAGCTGACGCTGGCGACGATCACCACGTCGCGGCGCAGGAAGAGCGAGGTCGTGGCGGCGTGTCGCAGGCGGTCGATCTCGTCGTTGATGGACGAGTCCTTCTCGATGTAGAGGTCCTGCGCCGCCACGTAGGCCTCGGGCTGGTAGTAGTCGTAGTAGCTGACGAAGTACTCCACCGCGTTGTCGGGCAGGAACTCGCGGAACTCGTTGCACAGCTGGGCGGCCAGCGTCTTGTTGTGGGCGATGACCAGCGTCGGCTTCTTCGCCCTCTTGATGACATTGGCCATGCTGAAGGTCTTGCCGGAGCCGGTGACACCGAGGAGCGTCTGGTAGCGGTCACCGCGGCGGACGCCCTCGCTGAGAGCGTCGACGGCCTCCGGCTGGTCGCCGGTGAGATTGTACGAAGCCTGAATGGTGAACTCGGTCATGCGTCCTCGACTCTACCAATGCGAACAGGTGTTCGCAAGGACCGTCGCTTGCGCCCGAGGCGACGGACGACTAGCGCCGCAGGCTCTCGCCGTATGTCTCTCGATATACCCGGCGCGCCTCGAGGACCTTCTTCACGTAGGCCCTCGTCTCCGGGTACGGGATGTCCCGAAGACGCAGCTCGTGCCCCTGGGCCGCCGCGGCCGCGCGCCACTCGGCGACCGCGCCCATCCCGGCGTTGTACGACGCGACCGCGGCGCGGACGTCTCCGTCGGTAAGCGTCCAGGGCGTGACGCAGGTAGTAGCAGCCGTAGCGGATGTTGACGCGCGGGTCCTCGAGGTCGGCGGCGACGAAGGTCACGCCCCCGGACTCGTCGGCGATCTGCGCCGCAGTCTCGGGCAGGATCTGCATGAGGCCGACGGCGCCTTGGGACGAGCGCGCGTGTTCGTCGAACTTGCTCTCCGCGTAGATGACACCGGCCACGAGCGCCGGGTCGAGGTCGTAGCGGTGCGCGCCGTCGCGGATCGCCCCGGCGTGCTCGAGTGGGTACACGGTCTTCGTGTACCACGACGGCCCGCCGGCGCCGAGCAGCGGCGCCGCCCAGCGGGCCACCCCGATCACGGCCGCAAGCGCGGCCACCACCAGGACGACGGCGATGAGGGCGCGCCTCACGAGGCGCTCTCGCCGGCGCCGTCCCCCACGGCGGGTCGCTCACCGGCGAGGATGCTCGCCGCCGTCTGCCCCACGAACTCCCTCAAGTCCTTGCGCGAACCCGTGTTGTCGAACACGAAGTCGCTGCGCGCGATCTTCTCTTCCTCCGGCATCTGCTGCGCGCGGCGGCGGCGGAACTCGCTATCGGTGAGCTTGGCCGTGAGGCGCTTGCGACGCACGTCGTCCGGCGCTGTGATCAGCATGACGTAGTCGAAGCGCTGCTCGAACCCCGTCTCGAACAGCAGCGGCACCTCGACGACGATGAGCGCCGGCCGCGGATGCGCACGCTGCTGGCTTTCGATCCAGTCGGCCACCGCCTCACGCACGAAGGGGTGCAGGAGGTCCTCGAGCCAGCGCAGCTCGGCCTCGTCGGCGAAGACGATGCCGGCCAGCGCCGGCCGGCTGATACCGCCGGCCCCGTCGACGACGGCGTCGCCGAAGTGCGCGCGAATGCGGTCGACGACACCGGCGGTCGAGTACAGACCGTGCACGATGTCGTCGCTGGAGATCGTGGCCGCGCCCAGCTCGTGCAGATAGGCGAGCGCCGTGGACTTGCCGGAGCCGATGCCACCGGTCAGTCCGAGCAGCGGAATGTGCGTTCCTGATGTGGTCATTCTGATCCCTGACGCAAGCCGGGGGCGGCGGAGACGCCAATGCGCCTCCGCCGCCCCCGGCCCAGGCGTCAGGCCTCGGAAGACTCCTCGGCGGCCTCGGCCGCGGGCTCCTCGTCGGTGGCGGCCGCGCCGGCCGGGAAGACGTCGTCACTCAGCCCGAGCTCGGGCTCGTGCTCCTCGACGACGGCCTCGGCGGCAGCCTCGACGATCTCGGCCTCGGCCTCGACGATCTCGGCGGCCTCGGCCACGGCCTCGACCTCCTCGGGCGTCTCCGCGACCTCGGCGGCAGCCTCGACGATCTCGGCCTCGGCCTCGACCTCGGCGGCGGCCTCGACGATCTCGGCGATCTCCTCGGCCTCTTCCTCGTCGCCCGGCTCAGGGGCGAGCGGGCGCAGCGGCTTCACGTTGTCGCCGTCGACGCGCTTGATGCTCAGGCTGAGACGACGACGCTCGGAGTCGACCTCGATGATCTTGACGCTGACCTGCTGGCCCACGGACACGACCTCGTCCGGACGCTCGACGTGGCGGTTGGCCAGCTCGCTGATGTGAACCAGACCCTCGATGCCCTCGTAGATCTCGACGAAGGCGCCGAAGGCGACGATCTTGGTGACGCGGCCGTCGACCACGTCACCGACCTTGTGCTGGGCGACGATCTTCTGCCACGGGTCTTCCTGGGTCTGCTTGAGACCGAGGCTGATGCGCTGGCGGTCACGGTCGATGTCGAGCACCTTGACCTTGACCTTCTGGTTGACCTGCAGCACCTCGGACGGGTGGTTGATGTGTGTCCAGCTGAGCTCGCTGATGTGGATGAGGCCGTCGATGCCGTCGAGGTCGACGAACGCGCCGAAGTCGACGATGTTGCTGATGGTGCCCTCGACGATGTCGCTGACGTTGAGCTCGTCGATGATCTGCTGGCGGACCTCCTTGCGCTCCTCTTCGAGGACGGCGCGGCGGCTGAGGACCACGTTGTTACGGTTGCGGTTCATCTCGATGACGCGGCAGTTGAGCTCCTGGCCCACGTACTCCTGGAGATCCTGCACGCGGCGGATATCGACCAGCGATGCCGGCAGGAACCCGCGCACGCCGAGGTCGAGGATCAGGCCGCCCTTGACGACCTCGATGACCGTACCGGTGACGGGCTCGCCGCTCTCGAAGGCGCCCTCGATGCGCTTCCAGGCCTTCTCGAACTTGGCGCGCTTCTTGCTGAGGATGAGGCGCCCGTCGGCGTCTTCCTTGGTCATGACGAGGGCGTCGATCTCTTCGTCGAGAGCGACCTCCTCGGAGGTGTTGACGTTCTTGCGGATGCTGAGTTCGTTGACCGGGATGACGCCTTCGGACTTGTAGCCGATGTCGACGAGGACCTCGTCCTTGTCGATGCGGACCACTTTGCCGGTGACGATGTCCCCCTCGCTGAAGTTGGTCAGCGTCATGTCGTAGTTGGGGACGATCTCGCCGTCGACCTCGATGAGGTAGCCTTCGCTGCCCTCGACGATCCTGGGGTCGTTCGCTGCCTCTAGCTGGGTGTCGATCGCTTTGTCTGCCATGTGGTGTCGTTGCCTCCCGGTCACGTAACGGTCCGTCGTTTACAGAAGGGAAAGGCCCGCGGACCGCAGCGGGCCGAAACTACAGAAGTATAGCACGGCGGCGGACAGGCCCGCGAGACCGCCGGACGGTCAGGCCTTGGCCGTCACCCAGTCGTCGCCGACGCCGGTGTCGACCTCGAGCGGCGGGTCGAGGTCGAGCGCGCCGCACATGGCGTCGCGGAGCATCGGCAGACACTCGTCGACCTCGCCTGCGGGACACTCGAGGACGAGCTCGTCGTGCACCTGCAGGACGAGCCGCGACGCGAGCTTGCGGCGCTCCAGCTCGCGGCTCACCGACACCATCGCGACCTTGATGATGTCGGCCGCCGTGCCCTGCAGGATCGTGTTCACGGCAAGGCGCTCGCCCAGCGAGCGGTTGCGGAAGTTGGACGAGCGCAGCTCGGGCACCGCGCGCCGGCGCCCGAACAGCGTGGTGACGTAGCCGTCCTGTGTGGCTTGGGCGATGACGCGCTCGCGGAACTCCTTGACGCGCGGATACTTGGCGAAGTAGCCGTCGATGAAGGCGCGCGCCTCCTCGACCGGCACGTCGACCTGCTCGGACAGCCCGAACGCCGACAGGCCGTACATGATGCCGAAGTTGGTCGCCTTGGCGCGCTCGCGCTGCCGCTTGGTGACCTCCTCGACCGGGATACCGGCGACCGCCGCCGCGGTCACGCGGTGCACGTCCTCACCGCGGTGGTAGGCGTCGAGCAGCGCCGGCTCGCCGGAGAGCGACGCCATGAGGCGCAACTCGATCTGCGAGTAGTCGGCGACGAGGAGCTTGCGGCTCTCCTCGGCGACGAAGCAGGCGCGGATCTCCGACCCCAGCTCGGTGCGCACCGGGATGTTCTGCAGGTTGGGATTGGAGCTGGAGAGCCGGCCGGTCGCGGCGACCAGCTGGTTGAACGTCGTGTGCAGGCGGCCGCTGACCGGGTCGAGGCGAGCGGGCAGCGGCTCGAGATAGGTGTTGAGCAGCTTGGTGAGCTCCCGCCACTCCTCGACCGCCGGCACGATGGGGTGCTGGTCGCGCAGACCTCGCAGCACCTTGGCGTCGGTCGAGTATCCGGTCTTGCCCTTCCTGCCCGGGTCGAGCCCGAGCCGCGTGAAGAGCACCTCGGCGAGCTGCTGCGGAGAGCCGATGGTGAACGCGCCGCCGGCCAGACGGACGACCTCGTCGGACAGCTCGTCGATGCGGTCGCGCACGCGCGCCGTGATCTCACCCAGCCGGTACGGGTCCATCTTGACGCCGGCGGCCTCCATGCGCGCGAGGACGCGCACGAGCGGGAGCTCGACCTCGCGGAAGAGCCGCTCGAGGCCGAGCTCGACGAGACGTGGCCGCTGCGACTCGGCCACGCGCCACGTCAGCGTGGCACGCGTGGCCGCGGCGGCCTCGGCCGCCGCACCCTCGACGAGCTGCGCTCCGTCGTCCGCGCCGGCGAGGGCGAACAGCGTGCGCTCCTTCTCCGGCCGCTCGGGCGCCAGCAGGTACGCGGCCACCGCGGTGTCGAACGCCGGCCCGGCGGGGGCGTTCACGAAACCCGGCAGCGACTTGGCGTCGTGCGCGACGACGTGGCCGGCCAGCAGCCAGAGCGACGCCGCGCGGCCGGCGTCGGCGGGCGCGACCAGGCAGGCGTCGCCACCCGCGTGGACGGCGACAGTGAGGCCGTCCTCGTCGCCGCGGGGCTCGAAGGCCAGCGCGGCCTCCCCCTTCTCGAGCAGCGCCGCGACGGGGCCCACGTCCGGCTCCGCCGCCAGGCGCACGAGCCCTCCGGCCACGGCGGCCGCGCCGGGGGCCTCAGCAGGCGCCGCCGCCGCTCCCGAGATCTCCTTCAGGCGGCGGCGCAGGTTGTTGAACTCGAAGCGCTCGAAGACGGCGTCGATCTTCTCTGCCGGGAGACGGTAGCCGCAGCTGGTGACGAGCTCGACCAGATCGTGCTCGAGCGGCACGTCCAGGACCATGGTCGCAAGCTGGAGCGAGAGACGCGCGGCCGGCTCGTGCTCTTTCAGCAGCGCGCGTCGCTTCTCCGACTTCACTTCGTCGAGGCGCGCGTACAGCTCGTCGATGGACCCGAACTGCTGCAGCAGCTGGGCCGCGGTCTTCTCCCCGACGCCGGGCACGCCGGGGATGTTGTCCGACGAGTCCCCCTTGAGGCCGATGTAGTCGGGGATCTGCGCCGGTGTGACCCCGAACCGTTCCAGCACGGCCGCCGGGGTGTAGATCTTGACGTCGGTGACGCCGCGTCCGGTGCTCATCACCCAGATGTCCTCGTCGACCACCTGCATGGCGTCGCGGTCGCCGGTGACGACGATGGAGCCGACTCCCTGGCGCTTGGCCTCCTCGGCGAGCGTGCCGAGGATGTCGTCGGCCTCGTAGCCGGGCTTGACCAGGTTGACGATGCCGAAGCCCTCCATGAGCTCGGGCAGCAGGGGCCACTGCGCAGACAGCCCGTCGGGCATGTGCGGACGCTGAGCCTTGTACTCCTCGTAGAGCTCGTCGCGGAAGGTCTTCTCGCGCGCGTCCCAGGCGCAGACGATGCAGGCGGGCCGATACTCGGTGACGACCTTGAGCAGCATCTGGCTGAGTCCGAACAGCGCGTTCGTCGGCTGCCCGGCCCGCGTCGAGATGGATTCGGGCAGCGCGAAGAAGGCGCGGAAGGCGAGGCTGCTGCCGTCGAGCAGGAACAGACGGTCGTGGAGACGCGGGTCGGCCATGCCGCGATTCTACGTCACGCGGCCGATGAGAGCTGCGGGGACCGCCGCGCGGAGCGGGCCCTGCGATCGGCGCGGCGCGGCGACAAGGTGGGGCTCCGGCAAGAACCGCCGCGCCGTCGCGGCCGGCGGAGCACGACGGCCCGGGTTGATCGCCGCAGGGAGGAGCCTCGTTGAGCACCAGCCAGTACGGGCCAGCTGCTTGACCGCCTCCATGAACTGCGCGAAGTCCACCGGCTTGCGGATGTAGCTGTTGGCGCCGAGGTCGTAGCACCGCCCCAGGTCGCCCTCGACGATCGAGGACGTGAGGACGACCACAGGCAGGCGGTGCGTGCGAGGGTCGGCGCGAAGCCGCTCCAGCACCTCGAGGCCGCCGACCTCGGGCAGCTTCAGGTCGAGGAGCACGAGCTTCGGAGCGTCCCTCGAGTCGCGTCCCGCATAGCTGCCGGTCGCGAACAGGTACTCCAGCGCCTCCGCGCCGTCGCCCACGACGTCCACGCGGTTGGCGATGCGGTTGCGGCTCAGCGCGCGCCGCGTCTGCCTGCCCCAGACGCGGGCCCCTCGTCGACCCGGCGCCGCTTCTACGAACGCTTCTTGACCAGGAGCACACGTGTGCCGAACGGCCCGCAGGTGTAGTGCACCGCGTCGGCCAGCGCGCGCATGAAGTGGATCCCCCGCCCGCTCGTCGCCACCTCGGGCGCGGCGCAGATGGGCGACACCGCCATCCCCTCGCCGCTGTCGACGACCTCCACGGCGACCTCGTCCTCATAGCAGAAGAAGCGCACGTGCACGTCGTCTGCGGCCCCGTGTGGCGACCCATGGACGACCGCGTTGGCGAGGGCCTCGGCTACGGCCACGCTGAGCTCGAAGAGATCGGCCTCGTCCAGACCGGCGACCTCCGCGAACGCGGCGACGCGGCGGCGCGCCGCACGCAGCTGCCGCGTGGTGGCGGGAAAGGTGAACTCGTGTTCCCAGCGCGGTCGCACGCCGGCGCGAAAGGGGCCGTCGTCGTCTCCGTCCGGTGGTCCGGGCGCCGGAGGCTCGGCGCGCATGAGCCCGGCCCCGGCAAGTGCCGCGCGAGCCTCAGGCTCTTCGACGGCCACGACCATCTCGCCGCCCGCCGCTTCGAACGCGGTCGCGGCGGCGCGCAGCGCCGTAAGCCCCTCGTCGTCGACGGACGCCCAAGGGTCCAGGTCGACGACGGCGGCGGACACCCCGGTACCCAGACAGCGCTTCACCTCGTCGGGCAACTCCGCGGCGAGGCGCCCGCCGTCGATGCCGCCGCAGCGGATCACGCAGGTCTCGCCGCGTACCTCCATGTTGACCTGCCGGTCCCCGCGGGTCACGCGGATCAGCCTTGACCGGACCGGGCGTCGCTGTCGTAGGCGACGGGCGGCTCGAAGCGGCACTCTTCCTGCCCGGGCCAGCCGCCGAACGGGTACTCGCAGTGCATCTGGTGGACCTGCTCGCCGACGTCGTCGAAGCGCGCGTGGATGCGCTCCACGATCTCGTCAGTCATCGTGAAGGAGCGGACTCCCTCCGTGAACGCCTGCCGCAGTGCGTCCATGCGCAGCTCCAGTTCGTCGAAGTCGGCGCGCCACTGCTCGACCTCTCCCGACGCGGGATGACGAAGATCGCGGGTCTCGCTCATGCTCATGCCTCCGCAGAATGCTCTCGATCGCTGGTCTTGATGCTCCTACCCGCTCATACCCTCCGCACGTGCCCCTGACACGAGCCGCGACCCGCCGGGGCCGATGTCGCCGACCTCGTTGTACACTCTCGCCGGGAGCCGGCGGCGGGCCGGCTCGCGTACGCCGGGAGGTCGCACGATGGGAGCACGAGAGTATGACCGCGGACGCCGCGTCGTTGCCCGGCTGCCGCACGGAGGCGACCTGCTGGCGGAGATCGCCGCCGTGGCGGACGCGCACGGCATGCAGGCGGCGGAACTGCGCGCCATCGGCGCGCTGCAGACCGCCCGCCTCGCCTTCTACGACCAGGCGACGCACGAGTACGGCGAATTCGCCGTCGACGCCCCCGTCGAACTGGTGGGACTCCTCGGCAACGTCTCGCGCCGCGACGGCGCCACCGCCGTGCACGCGCACGCCACCCTGGCCGGTCATGACGGCGCCTGCGTCGGCGGTCACGTCGCGCCGGGCTGCGTGATCTTCGCCTGCGAGCTGATCGTGCAGGAACTCGTCGGCGCGCCGCTGGAGCGGGAGTTCGACGAGGTCACCGGCCTGCCGCTGTGGCGCGGCCTCTGACCTGACGGCGACGCGTACTCGCGGGGGCGAGAAGGCGGGAAGAAGGATGGTGTCGGAAGGGGGACTTGAACCCCCATGAGGTTATACCCTCACTAGGCCCTCAACCTAGCGCGTCTACCAATTCCGCCATTCCGACACTGAGGGACCGCGATTATAGGCGGTCCCGAGCCGAGCGGTCAACGCGCGCCCGGCCGGCCTCGCTCATGACGATGGGCGGGCCTTCGTCCTGCAGCCCGCCCATCGGCGGCGCCCCCTTCATCTGCCTCCAGAAGCACGAGGCCGTGGTCTGCAGAGACCGTGGCGCCGACTGAGCTTTCGCCCGCAGTATAGGCGCGGCCGCGGGGTGGTACAACGTTGCTACACCGCGCAACGACTTCTACCGGAGGCCACGATGCCCGCACGCATCCTCGTCGGCAGCTGCTCCTGGACCGATCCCACGCTGATCGCCAGCGGGCGCTTCTACCCGCCGGGCGTCACCAGCCCCGAGGCGCGGCTCCGCTACTATGCCGAGCAGTTCGACATCGTCGAGGTCGACTCGACCTACTACGCGCCGCCTTCACCTCGCAACAGCGAGCTCTGGGCGGCGCGCACCCCCGCGCGCTTCGTCTTCGACATCAAGGCGTTCGGACTGCTCACCCACCATCCCGCGGTCGTGGCGCGTCTGCCCGACTGGCTGCGCGACGCGCTGCCTGAGGAGACACGCGGCAAACGCAACGCCTACGCGAAGGACTTCTCCGAGGCGGTCCTCGACCAGGTCTGGCAGCTCCACCGCGAGGCGCTCGCGCCGCTCGCCGCCGCCGGCAAGCTCGGGGCGGTCCTGTTCCAGTTCCCGCCCTGGTTCGTACGCTCGCGTGAGAACCGCGCCTACCTGCGCCGGCTGCCGGACCGCCTGCCCGGCTGGCCGCTGGCGGTCGAGTTCCGCGGCGGCGGCTGGATGGACGACGGATCCGCGGCAGACTCTCTGCGCCTGCTCGAAGACGCGGGGCTCACCTACGTGGCGGTCGACGAGCCGCAGGGGTTCGACAACAGCGTTCCCCCGCTGGCCGCGGTGACGGCTGCGCTGGCGGTGGTCCGCCTCCACGGACGCAACGCCGCCACGTGGGAGAGCAGGACGGGTGCGGCATCCGACCGCTTCAAGTACCTGTACAGCGACGGTGAACTTGAAGAATGGGTCCCGCGCGTCCGCGAGCTCGCCACCCAGGCGCAGTCGGTGCACGTCCTCTTCAACAACAACTACGAGGACTGGGGCATGCAGAACGCGCGCCGCATGGCGCACCTGCTGGGCGCGGAGATGCAGCCGCCGCAGGCGCAGCTCGAGCTCGGCTGAGGCCCCCGGCGCGAGCGTCTCAGACGCGGCGCGAACGTCGCCGGCGCCGGATCAGCCGGGCGCGGCGAGGAGCTCACGCATCTGCGCGTCCACGCTCGCGCCCCAGCGCGTGAACTCGGCGAAGAACGCCTCGCAGGGCACGATCTGCTCGGGCACGAAGACGCCGGGCCCGGCGATATCGCCGCGCGCCAGCATGCGCGCGACGATGGCGGGCGGGATGCCGGTGTCGACGTCGCGGGCGCCGCTGCCGTACTCCTTGTGCGCCGGCACGGTGGCGCGCACGCGCCACTCCACCCGGCGCCCATCCCTGAGCCCGCGCACGACGCCGAGCAGATAATCGACGTCGTCGAGCACCACGTCTGTTGGCCCCGGTATCTGGCCGACGACCGTGAGCAGCACGTCGCGCGGCCGCACGCGTGTGCCCTTGACCTCGAGCTCGTCGGTACGCGTCATGCCGATGGTGCTCAGAAAGCGCATCTGCCGGGTGAACTCGGCCGGCAGGGAGAGTTTGAAGCTCGCGGCCTTGAGACCCTGATCCTTCCACGTGTGCCAGAAGGTGAACGGCTCGGAGTGGATGGTGTAGTGCGCCTCGAGCATGCCCGCGGGTCCGCCGAAGTCGAGCTCCTCGACGCCCTCACCGCCGTTGATGTCCATCACCCAGCGCCCGTCGACGAACTCGGGAGCCACGACGCTGAACTCGTCGCACAGAGTCTCGAGCGAGTACGGCACCACCCAGCCGTCGTAGGCGCTCCAGTCGGTGTCGTCGACGTTGCCGCACAGCGCGTGCGCCTCCTCGACCACGTCCAGACGCTCGGCGCCGTACTTGGCGAGGACGTTGGTGACGCCGGGGGCGCCGCCCATGGCGATGACGGCGGTGACGCCGGCGCGGCGGAACTCCTCGTGCAGTTCCACCTGTTGCCTCGTCACGTGGAACAGACCGCCCATGTCGGTGTAGTGCACGCCGGCCGCAGCGGCCGCGTGCATCACGGTGATGTTCCAGAAGTGCTGCGTCGCATTGACCATGGCGTCGCAGCCGGCGATGACGGTCTGCACGCTCTGCTGATCGCGCGCGTCGACGAAGCGACCCGCGGCCTTGCCGGCGCCGTGGCTGGCGGCTACTTCGCGGGCACGTTCCTCCTCGTAGTCGCCGACGACGACCTCGGTGACCTCGGGACTCAGCCCCAGCTCCTTGACGGCCCAGCGGCCCATGGCGCCCGCGCCCACGACGGCGATCTTCATCTTCCCCTCCCGCGCCTCAGACGGTGCCCTGCCTGCCACCGAGCCTATGAGACTCGCGGGGCGAAGTACAGACGGTTATCATGCGGTGCGGGAAGTCGCTCCACCCCCTTCTGATGAGGATGATGACGGTGGTCAGGTACGGCCTGGACGAGGATGACTGGCAGGCGCTCGAGGACGAAGTCGTCGGGCTGCTCACCGCGCTGCTCCGCGTCGACACGACCAACGGCAACGAGACCGAGGCGGCGCTTCTCCTGCAGGCGTACCTGGCGGAGAACGACATCGCCGCCGAGCTCGACGGCGAGCTTGCCGACCGCCGGAGCCTCGTGGCCCGGCTGGACGGCGACAGGCCGGGCCACACCCTCACGATGATGGGACACCTCGACGTGGTCCCCGCCGACGCCGTCGAGTGGAGCGTGCCGCCGTTCGCCGGCGTCGTGAAGGACGGGTTCGTCTGGGGCGTGGGCAGCACGGACATGAAGAACCAGGTGGCGGCCGAAGCCGTCGCCCTCGCCCGGCTCAAACGCTCGGGCGCTTCCTTCTCGGGCACGGTGAAGTTCGCAGCCACCGCCGACGAAGAGGACGGCGAGTTCTGCGGCGTACAGTGGCTCTGCGCGCATCGCCCCGACGCGCTGCGCGCCGACTTCTGCATCAACGAGGGCATGGGTGGCCTCTGGCTGCCGGTGGCCGGGCGCAAGGTCTTCCTGCTCGCCGTCGGCGAGAAGGCGTTCGCGCAGTTCCTGATCCGGACTCGCGGTCGCGGCGGTCACGGGTCGGTGCCCGAGAAGGAACACAGCGCCGTGATCGACCTGGCACGCGCCGTCACCGCACTCGGCCTCGCCGACCCGCCGGCGATCGTCTCGGGCACGACGGCGCGCTTCATCGACGTGCTCGTGCCCGACCAGGGGCTCGCCGCACGCCTCAAAGACCCGGCCAGCGCGCGTGCCGCCGGCGCCGACCTCCGCCGGCTCGACCCGGTCGTGGCCGGCCTGATCGAGCCGCTGTTCGGCGCCACGCTGACCCCGACCGTCCTCAGCGCCGGCCAGGCGGTGAACGTCATCCCCACGCGGGCGGAGGCCCGTATCGACTGCCGCATCCTGCCGGAGATGACGCACGAGGACGTGCCGGCCTACGTGGCCAGCGTCCTCGACCCGCTCGGCATCCAGTGGGAGTTCGAGTGGGTCGACGTCACCACGCCCAACTCCTCGCCGTCCGAGACATCGTTCGCCGCGAGTATCGAGCGCGTCCTGCGCCGCGACGTCCCGGACGCGGTCCTCGCGCCGATGACGTCGGGCAGCTTCACCGACTCGCGCTGGGTGCGCGAGGCGTTCCCCGAGTGCGTCGCCTATGGGTTCGCGCCTTTCCTCGCCGAGAGCTTCCACGCCATGGACGGCGGGCGCGACCACGAGCCCGACGAGCGCATCATGATCGAGGATGTCACCTACCAGGCGCACTTCTTCGAACGGCTCGTGATGGACCTGCTCTCGTGAGCCCCGCGGCGGCGACCGACACCATCCGCGACCGGTTCCGGGGCGCGCTGCTCGGCCTCGCCGCCGGCGAGGCGCTGGGCGCGCCGGCAGAGTTCCTCACCGCCGACCAGGTGGTCGAGAAGTACGGCGTCATCACCGAGATGCTCGGCGGAGGTGTCTACGACGTCGCCCCGGGCGAGGTCACGGACGCCACCGAGATGATGCTCTGCCTGGCGGAGAGCCTCGCCGACAACGGCCGTTTCGAGCCGGAGGACATCATGGCGCGCTACGGCGCCTGGCTGCAGAGCCAGCCGCGGCACGTGAGCCTCACGGTGCGCGCCGCGCTCATCAGCTACCGCTCGGGCACACACTGGGACGTCGCCTCACGTCGCGCCTTCGAGATCCTCGGCGGTCCCACGGCAGGCAACGGCAGTCTCATCCGCTGCGCCCCCGTCGGCCTGCTTTACTGCGGCCACGCGGAGCTGCGCCACGAGGTGTCGCACCGCGAGTCCACGCTCACGCACTTCGATCAGCTCGCCGGCTGGTCGTGTGCCGCGTTCAACGACCTGCTGGCGGCGGCGGTCTCCGGCGAACTCGTCGAGGACATCCCGTCCATCGCGCACACATTGGACGAAGAGGACAAGCGTGTGAGCGCCATCCTCCGCGACACCCCGGTCGCAGAGGCCGAGGAGATCGTCAGCTCGTCGTTCGTCCTCGACACCCTGCAGACCGCCCTCTGGACGGTGCTCCACGCCGCCGACTTCGAGCACGCGGTGACCATCACCGTCAACATGGGCAACGACGCCACCGCGGCAGGCGCCGTGACCGGCGCGCTCGCCGGCGCCGTCTACGGAGAGTCGGGCATCCCGGCGCGCTGGCTGGACGGGCTCACTGTCCGCGACCGGGTGACCGCCGTCGCGGACCGCCTCGCCGGCCTCGCCTACCCGGGCTGAGCCTCCCCGTCGTTCGTCTCCTCCTTCCCGTCGGCCGGCGGGTTGTGTTCAGTCCGTTCACTCTATAGTTTACGTTCTTGTTGTCGAGCAGGGTAGGGGAGGACGGCCGCCGATGCACGCCGAGATGTCCACGGAGCAACGCGAGCTCATCGAGGAGTTCGGGTTGCTGCAGGAGCAGATGGGAGGCACGCGGATGACCGGACGGGTCTCCGGGTGGCTGCTCCTGGCCGATCCGCCCGTCCAGTCGCTGACGGAGATCGCCGAGGGGCTGGGCGTGAGCAAGGCCGCCGTGAGCGGCGCCGCCCGCCTGCTGCTGCGGAGCCGTTTCATCGAGCGCGTCGGCGAGCCCGGGCAGCGCGGCGACTTCTACCGCGCGTTGCCCGTCGACCCCGACGACATCCTCCCTATCGACCACATACGCACCATGCACCGCCTGATCGCACACGGCCTGCAGACCGTCGCCGGACGCGACCAGTCACAGTCCAACTATGCGCTGATGCGCGACCTGCTCGAGTTCACAGCGTTCATCGAGGCGGAACTGCCCGAACTGCTCGCCCGCTGGCGTGAGCGCCGCGCGGCGAACACGTCCCAGACACGGGCCGCCGGCGACGGCGGCCGTTCTCAACTGCACACTGGAGGCACCACTTGAGCTGGCTGACGAAGATGTCCCTGCGCAACCGCTCCATCGTCGGTCTGGCCATCCTGGCCGTCCTCGTGGTGGGCGCCTACGCGATCACCTCGCTCAAGCAGGAGCTCATCCCCGACCTCACCTTCCCCTACCTCACCGTGCTGACCGTCGACCAGGGCTCGTCGCCGGCCGACGTGGAACGCGATGTCACGACCCCGATCGAGCAGGCGCTCAAGACCTCGAGCGGCATCAAGGAGTTCGACTCGTTCTCCAACGACGGCTTGAGCATCATCACCGTGCAGTACGAGTTCGGCACGGACATGAAGGCCAAGGAGGCCGAGGTCCAGCAGTCCGTGTCGGGCGTGCAGCAGATGCTGCCCGCCACGGCGATGGCGCCGCAGGTCGCGGCGCTCAACTTCAACAGCATGCCGGTCGTGCAGCTGGCCGTGTCGTCGTCGCTCCCGCCGGAGCAGCTGGCGACGCTGCTCGGCACGCGCGTCGTACCTCGCCTGCAGGCGATCGACGGCGTGCAGGCCGTCACCCTCTCGGGCGTGCAGCAGATGCAGCTCAACATCCAGCTGAAGCCCGAGAAGGTCGCCGCCCTCGGCGTCACGCCGACACAGATCATGACCGCGGTCACCCAGGCCAACGTGACGACCGGCGCCGGCAGCGTCACGTCCGGAAGCATCGTCTACCCCATCACCGTCAGCGCGAAGGCGCAGACGGAGAAGGCGCTCGCAGCGCTGGTGCTCCCATCCTCGGCGACGGCCGCCGCGGCAGCTTCGCCGGGCGGCTCGGCCGCGAGCAGCTCCTCCTCGGCCGACGCGATGGCCGCGGCGGCAAGCGGCGCCGCGCCCGCCGCGACGTCAGCGGTCACGCTCGGCGACGTCGCCACGGTCAAGATCGCCCCGGCGCCGCTCACGGCGATCACCCGGACCAACGGCAAGGCCTCGATCGGCATCTCGGTCAGCAAGGCCAGCAGCGGCAACACCGTCGACATCGCCAACGCCGTAGCCGCCGAGCTCCCCGCGATCACGCGCGACCTCGGCGGCCAGGCGACGATCACCACCGTCGTCGACCAGTCGATCTTCATCAAGGACAGCATCCGCTCGCTGCTGCAGGAAGGGATAGTCGGCGCGATCTTCGCGATCATCGTCATCTGGGTGTTCCTGCGCAGCTGGCGCTCGACCGTCATCGCCGGCCTCTCGATCCCCCTCAGCGTCGTCGGCGCCCTCATCATCCTGTGGAGTCGCGGCGAGTCCCTCAACATGCTCACGCTCGGGGGGCTCACCATCGCCATCGGGCGCGTCATCGACGACTCGATCGTCGTCATCGAGAACATCTACCGCCACCTGCAGGAGGGCGACAGCATCAGGCGCGCGGCCTATACCGGCACCCGGGAGGTCGCAGGCGCGATCACGGCGAGCACGGCGACGACGGTCGCCGTGTTCCTCCCACTCGGCCTCGTCCACGGACTCGCCTCGGAGTTCTTCCGGCCGTTCGCGTACACCGTGACCTTCGCCCTGCTCTGCAGCCTCGCGGTCGCGCTGATCGTGGTTCCCGTCGTGGCGACATGGCTGCTCTCGAAGCGCCAGGTCGGACACCGCGACGAGAAGGAGCTGACCAGCCTCCAGAACGCGTACCTGCCGGCGCTCAAGTGGGCCGTCGACCACAAGATCGTCACCCTCGTGGCGGCATTTGCGATCTTCGCCGGCACCATGATGCTGAGTCCCCTGCTCAAGACCAACTTGTTCGACAGTTCCGGGCAGAACACGATGAGCGTCACGCAGACCTTGGATCCCGGCACCAGCCTGGACGCCACCATGGCGGCGGCCTCCAAGGTCGAGGCGATCCTCGGCGACACCAAGGGCGTCGAGATCTACCAGGTCACCGCCGGCAGCACCGGCAGCCTCTTCGGCGCCGGCGGCGGCACCACCGCCTCCTCGAGCCAGGCGACGTTCGCCATCACCACCGATCCCAACGCCGACAAGAACGCCATCATCGAGGACATCCGCGCGCAGGTGGCCCAGCTCGACAACGCCGGCACCATCACCGTCACCGGCGACGATTCCTCGTCGGGCATGGGCGGGATGTCGCTCATGGAGGTGCGGGTCACGGCGAGCGATCCGCTCACGCTCAAGAAGGCGAACGACATCCTGCTCGCCAAGGTCAAGACCGTGGACGGACTCGCCGACGTCAGCTCGAACCTCAGCGAAGGCCGGCCGTCGGCGACCATCGTCGTCGACCAGGCCAAGGCCGCCGCTGCCGGTGTGACCCCGACCACGCTCAGCCAGTACACGACACTCGTTCTCAACGGCTACCCGCTGGGCACCGTGCCCACGACCGCCGGGACGCTCACGGCGCAGCTCACCGTGGGCGCGATCACCGTGCCGCCGCTCCCCGGCGCCGTCAGCCAGATGCTGACGCGACTGCCGGTAGCCGGTACCAGCGGCATGGTGCCGCTCGGCGACATCGCCAAGGTGGTCGAGGTGAAGGCGCCGATCCAGGTGACCCACGTCGACGGCGCCCGCACCGCCAGCATCACGGCGACCTCGGTCGACAACAACATCGGGGCGGCCTCCACCGCGGTGAACAAGGCGCTGAAGGACGTGCAGCTTCCCGAGGGCGCCACCTGGGAGCTCGGCGGCGCCACCCAGATGACCAACGACGTGTTCCGCTCGCTGGGCATCGCGATGCTCGTCGCCATCCTGCTCGTCTACATCATCATGGTGGCGACGTTCCGCAGCCTGCTGAACCCGCTGATCCTGCTGGTGAGCATTCCGTTCGCCGCTGTCGGCGCCGTGCTGGCGCTGGTCCTCACCGGGACGAGCCTGGGCATGCCGAGCCTCGTCGGCTTGCTCATGCTGATCGGCATCGTGGTCACCAACGCGATCGTGCTTCTCGACCTCGTGGAGCAGTTCCGCCGCAAGGGCATGGACGCGCGCACCGCCGTGATCGAGGGCGGGCGGCGGCGCCTGCGCCCGATCCTGATGACGGCCATCGCCACCATCCTGGCGTTGATCCCCATGGCGCTCGGCATCGGCGGCAAGGGCGGCTTCCTCTCGACCCCACTCGCGGTGGTCGTCATCGGCGGCCTGTTCACCTCGACGTTCCTCACCCTGATCCTCGTACCCGTGCTGTACCTGGCGTTCGACCGGCTGCGTCCGGCGGGAGCGTACGCCCAGGACGAAGAGGACTACACGGCGCTCACGCCGGAGCCGGCGCCGGCCGACTGACGCGCGAGGCCGGCCGGCGTAGCGACGACGGCGCCGTCCGGAGGGCCCTCCGCCCGCCGGACGGCGCCGTTGCCCTGCGATACTGTCTAGTCAGCGGCCGCGGATCAGCCCCGGCCCGATGGAAGGCACGACGAGAGGAGAAGCAGTGGCCAAGCCAAGCGCCAAGAGGCCCACCGGCAAGACCGCCGCGAAGAAGCCGCGGACCGCCGCCGACATGGAGCGGTACGCCCCCCGCGAGCTCACCCGCGCCCAGCTCATCGACGAACTCAACAACGACCTCGCCAAGGAGTTCCAGGCGCTGGTGCAGTACGTCCAGCACGCGGCCGCGATCACCGGTCCCCAGTACGACGCCATCAAAGCAGAGCTCGTCGTGCACTCGAATGAGGAGCATGCGCACGCCATCTCCCTGGCCGACCAGATCGACTTCCTCGGCGGCGTGCCGGGCGTCGACGTCGCCCAGGCGCTCATCTCTGCCGACGCCAAGGTGATGCTCGAACAGGACCTCGACGGCGAACTCGACGCCATCGCCCGCTACCGCGAGCGCATCGCCCAGGCCGAGATGCTCCAGGAATACGGCCTGCGCCGCGCGCTCGAGGACATCCTCATCGTCGAAGAAGAGCATGCCCGCGACCTGCAGGACGCGCTCGACCGCTGAGTGACCTGCTGAGGCCCGGGCGTGGCGCTACGCCATCGCCCGGGCCTCAGCCGTCTTCGCGGTGCGCCGGCGCCGCCACCCCGGCGCGAGCGCCAGGAACGCCACCGCCCCAGCGAGCCCCACGACGAGGAGCGCCATGAAGGCCTGGCGCCCGCCGAAGGAGTCCATCGCCCAGCCGCCGAAGGCCGGACCGAGGGCGGCGCCGCCGTTCCACACCACCGTCCACACACCCATGTAGCGTCCGCGCAGCGCCTCCGGTGCGAGGTCGGCGACCTCCGCTGAGGCCACCGGAGACAGCAGCGTCTCCCCCAGACTGAGGACGACGATGAGGATCACCAGCGACCACAGAGGGCCGGCGAACGCCGACCCGCCGACGCCGAGTGCGAGCAGCGCGCTGGAGACGGCGAGCAGGACCATGCGGTTGCGCCCGCTCAGCGCGGCGACCAGCGGAATCTGGACCAGCACGACGATGAGGGCGTTGAGCGTCAGGAGATAGGCCCATTCGCTGCTCGGCAGGCCCAGGAAGCTGGTGATGTACACCGCGTAGATGGAGCCGAAGTTCCCGATGCAGAAGACCGGCAGGATGGCCGCGAGGCAGAAGACGATGAACACCCGGTCGCGGAACACGGTGCGGTAGCCGCCGCGGCGTTCGCCGTCGACGCGGCGCACAGGCTGCCGGGCGCTGGCGGGGCGACTCTCACGGATCCACACGGCCATCATGACCACCATCAGCGTGCAGCCGGCGGCGGCCGAGAGGAAGAGCACCCGGTAGCTGACGCCGAGCCCGAGAGCCTGGCCGGCGAGCACGGG
Source organism: uncultured Thermoleophilia bacterium (assembly GCA_963762125.1). GTDB lineage: Bacteria > Actinomycetota > Thermoleophilia > UBA2241 > UBA2241 > CAIXSE01. The sequence continues at coordinate 60,252 of CAVXJO010000008.1, read as the reverse complement.
GCCGACGACGACGCCGAAGTTCATGGCTGCGCGCGTGACGCCGAAGCCCTCCTGCCGCTTCTCGGCCGGAAGGAGGTCGGCGATCATGGCGTTGCTGGCCGTCTGGAAGAGCGGCCAGCCGAACGCGCTCTCGACGGCGACGAGCGCGGCGACCTGCCAGAGTTCGGTGACGAACGCGAAACCGATGAACCAGACCACGCCCACCAGCACCGACAGCATGATGACGATGCGGCGTCCGAGCTTGTCGGTGAGGTGCCCACCCCAGAACTGCACCGGCATCACGGCGAGCGGGACCAGGCCGAACACCACGCCGATCATGGTCATCGACGTGTGCAGGTTCTGACGCAGGTAGATGGCCTCGAAGGGGAACGCGAGCGCGGCCGCACCGACGTAGATGAAGATGCCGGCGGTGAGCACCCAGAACTGCCGCGGGAAGGCGCGCAGGCCGTGCAGGAAGTTCTTGGGACGGGTGAGCATGCCGCCATGCTATCTGAGCGGCGACTGCGGGCGGCGAGCCCGCCCCGTGGCTCGCCGCTCCCGCCGCCCCAGAGCCGCTCAGCCCGCCGGCAGGTCCACGGAGGCGTGCGACAGGCCGACGCGGTCCATCTCGGCGAGGAACGCCCTCGGGTCGAGTTGCTCCGGCGCGACGACTCCGCGCAGGCCGATCTCGCCGCGCGCGAACTGCGTGACGGCGCAGGCGGCGGACGCGCCCGTCTGCCACGCCGTGCCCTGCACGCCCCACCTCTTCCAGGCCACATCGTGGGAGGTGATCTGGTAGAGGTAGCGACGCACGGGCCTGCCGCCGCTCGTGCCCTCCGCCAGGGCGCCGACGCAGACCTCTCCGTGGAGCTTGCCGCCCAGGTCCACCGGGCGCGGGAAGCGCGAGGCGATGAAGCGGATCGGCGAGAAGACGGCGCCCTCGAACTCGACCTTGTCGCGCCGGTTCAGCCCCAGCGTCCTGAACACCCGCAGCGTGTCGACGAACGCCGGGTCGAGCGCGATGAAGAAGGTCGCGTCGCGCAGCCCCTTGTCCGCCAGGAACATGGGCATGAGCTGCGACTCCTCATGATCGACGTTGCAGAGGGTCAGCTTGCCGACCGGCTCCGGGAACTCGAAGTCCATGAACACCGACAGCGCCTCGTTGCGGTCCTCCCGCCCGTCCCGGAAGACTGTGGGCGGGAGCAGACACTCCTCGATCATCGTCTCGACGTTGAACGAGCAGGCGAGGTCGTAGCCCTCGACAGTGGCGTTGTCGCCGTCCAGCACGAGCAGCTTCTCGACGGTGTCCAACTGGTCGTAGAGCGCCCGGGCGAAGACGTCGCTCACGCCCGGGTCGATCCCGAACGAGACCATGGCCGCCGTGTCGCGCGCGAGGAACTCGTCGTGGAGGGCGAACTGCTCGTCAAGGTCGGCCGTGCCGGTGATCTCGCGCGGCCCCCCAGTGCCCATGTCGAGGTAGTGCCGGCGGGCGTCGAGACAGGCCTCCATCACGGCGATGTCCCACGCCGTCGCCAAGGCATTGAGGACGAGGTCTGCCTCCTTGGCCGCCGCGACCAGCGCCGCCCGATCCGCCGCGTCCACGACGCGCATCGCCGCTTTGCCCGGCGGCAGCTTTGCGGCCACGTCGTGGAGGCGGCGCTCGTCGACGTCGGCCAGGATCACCTTGTCCACCGCGGGTTCGGCGGCGGCGACCCGCGCCGTGACTTCGCCGACCGCCCCGACGCCGAGCTGCAGGATGCGCATGTGCTCTCCTCCTGTTCGCAAACTGCCACAAGCCTGACGGACCAAACGGCCCCTTTCCAGCGAACATTTCCCATCGAACTTATTCAACCTCCGTGCGGTAACTTGCTCGAGCATTGACTTGCCGCACGGCAGCCGCTAGGTTCGTCGGCATGTATCTGACCGTGCAGCAGGCGGCGCGGCGGCTCGGTGTCTCGCCGGTGACCATCCGCCGCTGGACCGCGACCGGCTTCCTGCCCTGTGCCCGCACCGCGGGCGGCCACCGGCGCATCGACGAGCACGACATCGACGATCTCGCCAAGGCGATCGGCGGCAGCAACCACCTCGCCGCGCAGCTCGCACGCGAGCGCGAGGTCGACGTCCTCATCAACACGTCCACGGCGCTGGCGGTGAAGCTCGACCTCACCGAGTTGCTGCTCGAGATCGCCATGCGCATGACCAGCCTGCTCGACTGTCACTTCTGCGCCATCTCCGAGTACGACCCCGACTCCGATGCGGTACGGACGCTGGCCGAGTACGATCACGCCGGCCAGCGCCTGCCCGACGCCAGCCCGTACCGGTTGCGCGACTTCCCGCTGACGCGGCGCGTGCTCGGCGAGCAGACCACCGCCGTCGTCAACGTCGACGACCCGAACGCCGACCCGGCGGAGGTAGCGGAGCTGCGCCGGGAGGGTGACCGCAGCCTGCTCATGGTGCCGCTCGTCGTGCAAGGGCGCAGCCTCGGCCTCCTCGAGGTCGTGGACCAGAAACGCTCGCGGCAATACTCGCGCCAGGAGTTCCGTCTCGCCGAGGCCATCGCCGGTCAGGCGGCGGTCGCCATCCAGAACGCCAAGCTGTTCGCCGAGAGACGGCGCAGCGACGAGGACATCGCCAGCCTGCGCGAGGCGCTGGCCAGACTCTCGGCGCACGTCCCGGCGCTGGGCTCGAGCGGCAGCCAGAGCGACGCCCTGAACGCGGTCGCGAAGGCCGTCTGCGAGGCGCTCGGCGCCATCTCGTGCGTCGCCAGCATGGGCGGCGAGAGCGCCGGCGCGTTCGGCGCCGGCCGTGTCACCGCCGCGGAGGACGGCGACGAGCGCGGCGCCAATGCCAACCTCGTCGTCGCGCGCGACCCCTCCGGCGACACGGACTTCACGCTCGCCGTGACGCTGCCCCACGCTCCCGGCGAGGGTCAGGCCGAGCTGCTCGACTTCGTCGCCGCGATCGCCGCGGCCGTCGTCCTGCGCTGACGCTCGCCCGGCAGTCCTCCACCCCGCTCCCGCTTTCGCGGTCGAGAACCTGCACGCGTGACGTGCGCTTCTGACTGGCGATTCCGCCGTTTTGCGGGATGTTCTGCCTTGACTGCGCGGGAGCGAACTTCGCAGGCCACCAGCGCCGGAAGTTCGCGCCTGTTGACGGCTGCCGTGGACGGCGATACGGTTCGCGGATGTACCTCAGCGTCCAACTCGCGGCGCGGCGGCTCGGCGTCTCGCCCCACACCATCCGGCGCTGGACCGCGTCCGGATTCCTCCCCTGCACGCGCACAGCCGGTGGGCACCGGCGCATCAAGCAGGAGGACATCGACGAGCTGTCGCACCTCATCGGCGGCCGCAACCACCTCGCCGCGAGGCTGGCACGCGAGCGCGAGCTAGAGACGCTGGTCGCCACCGCCATCGCCGTCTCGAGCCAGCTCGACGCCGCCGCTCTGCTGCGCGAGATCGCCAAGCAGATGACCACCCTGCTCGACGCCCACCTCTGCGTGATCTCCGACTACGAGCCCGTCACACGCACGGTCAGCGTGCGCGCGGAGTACGACGATCGGGGCAATCGCCGCCAGGACACCATGAAGTACACGCTGAGCCAGTTCCCCATGGCCCGCCGCGCGATCGAGGACCACGAGAGCATCACCGTCAACGTCAGCGACCCGCACGCCGACGCCGCCGAGGTCGCCATCATGCGCCGCGACGGGGACAAGTGCCTGCTGATCCTGCCGATGGTGCACCAGGGCCAGAGCATCGGCCTCATCGAAGTCCTCGACCACCAGCGCGAGCGCAAGTTCAGCCGCCAGGAGATGCGCCTCGCCAACGCCGTGGCCGCCCAGGCCGCCGTCGCGCTCCACAACGCGACCGTGTTCGCGCAACTCAAGCGCAGCGACCAGGACGTACTGGCGCTGCGACACGCGATCGATACCATCTCCACCGGCTACGGCCCGCTGCACTCGCAGACGACGACCGCGGGGGTGCTGCAGGCCGCCGCCGACGTCTCCGCGCAGGCGCTCGGCGCCATCTCCTGCGTCGCGAACTGCGGCGGCGAGAGCGCCGGAGCCTCGGGGCTGCGCTCCGGCGCCCAGGCGCTCGCCCAGACGGGTGCGGCGCACGTCATCGTCTCGTCGGCGCCGTGCGGCGACGGCGAAGTGACGCTCACGCTCACGCTTGGCGGCGACGCCGGAGACGGCCAGGCCGAGCTCCTCGGCCTCATCGCCACGATGGCCGCCGGGGCCATCCGGCGCGGCGACTCCTAAGGTCACCCCTCCGGCTCCCCGGCTGGCGGGCAGGCGAGCCGGCTCTGCTATCCTCGGCCCATGCCCCGGCCTCGCCCCAGGTTCGTCGTGATCGACACCGAGACCACCGGTCTCGACCCTCAGGACGACCGCATCATCGACATCGGCGCCGTGCGCCTGGACGAGGACCTCGCCGTCACCGGCCGCTTCACGACCCTGGTCGACCCGGGAAGAGCGATCCCGCTGTTCGTCGCGCGGCTCACCGGCATCTCCGACGCCGACGTGGCCGGCGCGCCGCGCATCGCCGAAGCCCTGGCGGGCCTGCGGGAGTTCGCCGGAGATGCGACGCTCGTGGGTCACAACGCCGCCTTCGACCGCGAGCATCTGGCGGCGGCGGCGCGGCGCAGCGGCACGCAGCCGCTGACGGCGGACTGGTTCGACACGCTCGAGGCGGCGCTGCTCCTGTGCCCCGAGCTGGACCGCCACGCGCTGCCCGTGCTCGTGGAGGAACTGGGACTCTCCTGGCCCGCACACCGGGCGCTGCCGGATGCGGAAGCGGCTGCGGCCGTACTCGCACACCTCGCCCGGCGCGCGGCCGGACTCGCCGACGTGGAGCGGCGCCTGCTCGATAGCGTCTCCTGGGCGCCGCTCAACGTCCTGGACGCGTGCGCCGCGCGCCCCGAAGAAGCCCCGCCGCAACTCGTCGCCGACGAGCCGCCGGAGGGCCCGGGACCGCTCGCCGTCCTGCCCGTGGAGTCCGGCGCCTGGCGCGGCGAGCTGGATGAGACCGCCGACTCAGCCGCCGGCCTCGCAGCCCGTTTGCCAGGATTCCGCCGGCGCCCGGGTCAGGTGGCCTATGCCGAGGCCGCGGCCAGCATCTTCGCGCGCGGCGGCATCGGCGTCTTCGAGGCGGGCACCGGCATGGGCAAGAGCCTCGGCTATCTGTTGCCGGCGGCCTACGCCGGAGCCGCCTCCGGCCGCCGCATCCTCGTGAGCACCAAGACCAAGGCGCTGCAGCGCCAGCTGGCCCGCACCGAACTGCCGCTCATCGCCGCCGGGTTGCCGCCCGGATGGCGCTGGGCGCTGCTGATGGGGCGCGAGAACTACCTCTGCCGCCGACGGCTCGACGAGGCCGTGGCGGCCGAGGGCGAGACGCTGCCCGACCGGGACCGCACGCTCGCCCTCGCCTACCTCGTGGGACGGGCGCGGCGCGGCGACATCGACCTGTCGGCGCTGCCGTTCCGAGCCACCCAGGTCCTCCCCGCGCTCCCGGACCTCGCCCGCGAACTGCGCTCGTCGCGCGCGACCTGTCTGGGCCGCTACTGCCCGGCGCGACGCGGCTGCCACTGGCGGCTGGCGCGCGCCCGCGCCGAGGCGGCGCACCTCGTGTGCGTGAACCATGCCCTCCTCCTCTCCGGCCGCGACATGCTGCCGGCGTTCGAGGATGTGGTGATCGACGAGGCGCACCTGCTGTACCACGAGGCCACGGAGGCGTTCAGCGACCGCGTCGACGCACGGTCGCTCGACCAGCTGCTCGCCGACCTGCGCGGCCGCCAGCGCCAGCGCCCGTTGCCGCAACGGCTGCGAGCGGCGGCACGCAAGCTCCCGCCTGACGAGGCGAGGATCCTCGTAGCGGCCGCGGACGCCTGTGAGCGTGCGGCCGAGGAGGCTCCCGCGCTCAGCCGCGCGCTCGGCGCCGCGGTCGCGGGACTTGCCGCCGCGGCCGCGCGCTCCGCCCGCGACGAAGAGGGCGGCGGCAGGCAGGCGGACGAGTACACCACGACGGTGTGGCTCACGCCCGGCCTGCGCGACCTGCCCGAGCACGATGTCTTCCTCACGCACGCCGGCCTGCTGGCGGAAAGCCTCGCCAGGCTCGCCGGCGCCGCGGCCGCCGGCGCCGAGGCTCTGCCGGACGACCACCGCGAGCATGCGGTCCTGGTGGCGCTCTCCGACGACACCGCCGTCACGGCGGAACTGCTCTCCGGCGTGCCCGAGGGCGGCGGCCCGGAGACGGTCGCCTGGGCGGAGCTCGAGAGCGTGACGCGGACTGCGACGCGCAGCGCCGCCGGCGCGCCGCACTGGGCGCTCACCCGCGCGCCGGTGACGCCGGCGGGCGGCATCCGCGAGATCCTCTGGGACCGGCTGCGCAGCGCCGTGCTCACGAGTGCGACGCTCACGGTGGCCGGCTCGTTCGCCTACTTCCGCGACATGACGGGGCTCACCGGCGACGTCGATGCGCGCGAGCGCGTGTTCGCGTCGCCGTTCGACTACCGCCGCCAGGCGGTGCTCGTGCTCGAGCACGACCCCGGCGGCGCCTGGCGGCCCGACGAGCTGGCGGCACGCCAGGGCGAGCGCCTCAAGCGCATCGCCGAGGTCACGGGCGGGCGCACGCTCGCGCTGTTCACCAACAAGCGCGACATGCACCGCGTCGCCGCGGCGGTGGGCGAGCACGTGGAGGACGACGGTGTCCTCGTGCTCGCCCAGGGTCTGCACGGGAGCGCGGCCAGCCTGGCCGAGGAGTTCCGCACCCACCCCGAGACCATCCTGCTCGGCGTGGACACGCTCTGGACGGGCCAGGACTTCCCCGGCGACGCGCTCACCTGCCTGGTGATCGCCAAGCTGCCGTTCCCGCGCCTCGATCCGCTCTTCCGCGCCCGCCGACGGGCCTGCGAGGAGGCGGGCGAACGCTGGTTCGAACGCTTCTACCTGCCGGAGGCCGTGCTCAAGTTCCGGCAGGGGTTCGGCCGGCTGATCCGCACGGAGAGCGACACCGGCGTGATCGTGGTGCTCGACCACCGCCTGACGCAGAAGGCCTACCGGCGCGACTTCCTCGCCAGCCTGCCCGAGATGGACGTGGTGGAGGCGGCGCCGGCCGACGTGGCCGCGGTGGTGGCCCACCACCTGCGGCGCCTCGCTCCTCCTACCTGAGCATCCTCCCACTCCCCTTGGCCTGCGCGGCGCCGACGCGCTTGACGAGGCGCGCCTTGCTCCGCTGGCCACAGTGAGGGCAGGTGAGGTTCTTGTAGCTGAAGTAGGTGCCGTCGGGGTTCTTGCCGACGCTCGAGGTGGTGAAGAAGTTCACGGTGGTGGGCACCTGGAACGCCTTGCCGCACTTGCCGCAGACATAGCCGGACGTGCGCGAGAGGAGGCTGATGTACATCCACAGGCCGGCGACGATGAGGACGAACGTAGGAAGAAAGCCCCTCCACGGATAGATCACCAGGATCGCGAACAGCACGACCCCGATGAACATGGCGAGCTTCCAGATCGTGCCGAACCAGTCGTGCCGGTCGCGTTCCACGAATCGGGCCACGCAAGTCCCTTTCCATTCAGGCCCGGCAGCCGCTGCGCCGCGCTTCGGGCACGGGCAGACCGGGCCGCTGCGCCGGGCTTCGGGCGCAAGCGGGCGGAGCCTCAGCCCCGGGCGCCCTTGCCGGCCAGCGTCAGCCGCCGACCGGGCCCGCCAGGTAGCTGACCAGGGTGAAGATGCCGAAGAGGAGGACGAGGGCGACGACGAAGAACCCCAAGGTCGCGAAGAACCCCCCGAGCAGTACTCTCGATCTCATGAGTTCCCCTCTCGCAGTGTTGCCGGCAGACCACCCGCGCGGCGGGCGGCCGTCAGGGAGTGAGTATGCCACTCCGGCGGGCGGGGAGAAAGCGCGCCGGCGCACGCAACAGGTCTGCCGCTCAAGCCGAGCGGGTACGGTGGCCGGTGAATCTCAGGGGCGGCGCGGCCGTCCGGCGCCGAGGCCACCCCGGGCTCCGGCGAACACCGAGGAGGACACGCATGGACGTGACGTTCGAGAACGCTCCCGCCTTCACCGTGGCTGTGGCCAAGATGGCGGCCGGCGAGCAGATCCGCTGCGAGGGCGGCGCGATGCTCAGCATGAGCGCCGGCACCCAGATCGAGACGTCGACGCAGGGAGGGATCCTCAAGGGCCTCAAACGCTCGCTCTCCGGCGAGAGCTTCTTCATGAACACCTTCACCGCTCCGTCCGGCGGCGGCGAGATCGTGCTCGCTCACGCCCTGCCCGGCGACATGTCGTACATCGACCAGCAGGGCGACACGTGGCTGTACCACCGCGACGGCTTCGTCGCCTGCGAGATGGGCATCGACCTCGACACCAAGTGGGGCGGCCTCAAAGGCGCGTTCGGGGCGTCCTCGTTCTTCGTCGTCAAGTGCTCGGGGCGGGGCAAGGTCGTCTTCGGGACCTACGGCGCCCTGCGGCGCGTCGACCTCGAGGCCGGGCAGCAGTACATCGTGGACAGCGGACACCTGGTCGCCTGGCACGAGGCCATGCCGATCCAGATCCAGAAGGTGGGCGGCCTCAAGTCACTCATCTTCTCCGGCGAGGGCTTCGTGGCCACCCTCACCGGCCCAGGGACCTTCTTCATGCAGACGCGCAGTGAGGGCGCGTTCGTCAGCTGGCTGGTGCCGTATCTGCCCAAGAGCTCCAACTGACTCATCGCGTTAGCGCCGCCCGGGGACGGGTAGACACTCGATATGGCCGTCGTCAGGGGAGGTCGGCAGATGAGACCGGACGACCGCAGTCACAAGGGTCCAGCCAAGAAGGCCAAGCATCAGCACGAACACCGGCCGGACCCGCGCGGGACGACGCAGGCCCCGCAAGCTTGGACCAACAAGACGATGCACCATCCCGCGACCCGGATCGGCGAGATAAGGCACGGAAAGTCGTAGCCGCGACAGGTGCTCGCCGGCGAGGGTCGCGTGCAGAGGGCCCGGCGGTCGCAGGATCGCCGGGCCCGCGTCACGCACGGGGTCGCGTCGACCGGGCGTTCCCGCCCCGGAGCGACGGCGGGGGCGTCAGCCCTTGAGGCGCCGCAGCGTCCAGGCCATGGTGCGGCCCAGGTCGGCCATGGCCTCGGCTCCGCCGCCGTCGGCCGCGGCCGCGGCCGAGGTCGCGCCGACGACGATCATCTCGTGGGCGAGGAACCAGTCAGTGAGCGTGCGCCGCGTGCCGGCGGAGCCGGCGGACCGGACGTCGACGACCGCCGCCGCGACCTTGCAGGCCAGCGGATGGGCGTCGCCGGCGCGCCTGGCTTGCGACGCTCGCATCATGAGCGACTGGGCCGCCGGGCTGCAGCGCGCCGAGTACGCCGGCGAGCCGATGACGAGACCGTCCGCGGCGAGCAGCTTGCGCACGCAGCGACGCAGCCCGTCCTCCGGCGGGCGAGAGCAGCTGAGGTCGCGCCTGTGCGCGCACTGCCCGCAGACACTGCAGCCGGTGTGGGGGTTCTTCTCAAGGTGCAGCAGCTCCGTCTCGATGCCTTGCGTCCGGAGCTCTGCCACCAAACGCTCGAGCAGGCCGGTGATGGAGCCACCGCTGTGCGCACTGCCGTCGAACGCCACGACCTTCAATGCTCTCCCGGCCCTCGCAGAGACCCGTCAGGCGGTGAGCTTCTTGAGCGCCCAGGCCATGTTGCGGCCGAGGGTGACCATGGTCTCCATGCCCTCGTCATCCCGCTCGACGTCACCCTTGGCGAGACCGATGCCGACGTTCCAGTAGCTCGACCCGACGACGAGCATCTCGTTGATCTGGAACCAGTGGTTGATGCTGTCGAACGCGTGGATGGCCCCGCCGCGCCTTGCCGCGACCACGGCGGCGCCCACCTTGCGCGCCAGCGGATTGCCGCTCTTGCGCGTCGCGTACCCGGCGCGCTCCAGAAGGGCCTGGGTGGTCGCGGTGCAGTTCGCATAGTAGGTGGGCGAGGCGATGATGATGCCGTCGGCGGCGAGCATCTTCTCGATGCAGGCGTTCATCCCGTCGTCCTTCAGGCCCGAGCAGGTGTTGTCCTGGGTCTCGGCGCACTTGAGACACGCGCTGCAGCCCCGGAAGGGCTTGTTGTACAGCTGCACCAACTCGGTCTCGATGCCCTCGGCCTCGAGCTCCGCGAGCGCTTTGCGCACCAGGACCGCCGTGTTGCCGTCCTTGCGCGCACTGCCGTTGAACGCCACCACCTTCACTTCATCGCCTCCTCACAGCACCTCGAGCGCGTGCGCGAGGTCGGTCATGTGTCGCTGCGCCTCGCGTGCCGTACAGGACACGCCGGGCAGCGGGAACGCGAACACGCGACGACCGAACGTCCGCGCCAGATCGTCGTTGAAGCCGTAGCCGCTCTTGTGCTCCCACCCGAAGGAGAAGTGCAGCACCTTGTCCAGCGAGCCTTTGTAGACGAACACGAGGATCCGCGGCCGGAACTGCGCGACGATGGCGGTCACGCGCTCCCAGCCCGCTTCGTACTCGGCGCGGCCGGGCTCGTCGCCGAACGGCCGCGGCACCTTGCAGAGGTCGGTGACGCCGAAGCCCTCACCCAACAGGGCGTCGTCAGGGTAGCCGTCGGGCGAGGCGCTCAGGATGCCGGCCTCCCCGAGGCGCTTCCACAGGCCCTTGCCCATCTTGCCCTCGAAGTAGTGGCCGACGGCGACGCTCGCCGGCGACGGTGTCTTGCCGACGAACAGCGCCCGCAGCGCACCCTTCTCGGGCAGGATATCGGCGAGGGTGGGCACGAGCAGGCCGTCGACCTGGATCTCCGTGAGGTGGCTCATGCCGCCGCGTCCGGAGCCGCGAACCGGTGCGCCACGCGGACGAGCGCGAGAGTGTCGAGCGAGCAGTACTCGAGCAGCGACCGCCGCAGCGCCTCGCGACGCTCGTCCGTCGTCGCCGGGTCCGACGCCTCGTGGTAGGCAGCCTGGGCGGAGAGGCCGTCCTGGACCTCCTCGAGCAGCGCGTGGTCGAGCTCGGCGTCCACGGTCGGCAGCACCGTCTTGAGCGAGTAGGAGCCGTGCAGGGCGGGATGCTCGTAGTGGTCGCGCGTCAGGCGCAGAAGGTCGACGAGGCGGCCGGCGACGGCGTCGAGCGCCGGCTTGAGATCGGGGAACATGACGGCCATCTCCATGATCCGCCACTTCTCGAAGTCGTGGTACACGAAGATGGGGCCCTGATCGCCGAGCGCCTCAAGCAGGGCCTCGGCGCCTTGGCGCATGGGAGCCTCGCCGCTGGTGTCCAGGAACTCCCGATGACTGATCTCGCCGGACCTGCGCTCCACGTGGCACGACCACTGGAAGACGACCTGCTGGAACGGGCTCGTGCCCGCCCAGACGGGCACGGCGAACTGCACTGTCTCGAAGTCGAGGTAGTAGCGCGGGTACGGCAGCGTGGCGAGAAACACCGTCGCCGCCGGGTCGAGCCTGCCGAGGGCGGGGTCGGGCGGCAGCGCGCAGGCGCCGCCCGGTTCGCGCTCCTCGCCCGCTTCACAGTGGGTCTTGCCCTCCTGGCCCTCGCAGAAGGCGACGAACGGGCACTCGAACGGGCGCCGGCACTGGGCACCGGTGCGCCTGGCCGGCAGCGGTCCGGCGAGCAGCTCGTTGAAACCGCGCACCCAGCCGGGGATGTGCGCCATCAGCGGGCGGGCCTGGTCGGCGACGGGGATCTCCCGCAGCAGGCCGCGGTAGTCGCTGCCGCCGGGGTACACGTAGCTGGTATCGATGACGGCGACGCTGAGCCCGTCCAGCGGCACGCCCGCTCCCTCCGTGACCCAGCCCTGGATGGCGACGTCCTGAAGGTGGTACTCCTTGAGGCGCGTCGCCGACTTGACCTCGACCATGCGGTAGCGGTCGCCGCGCCGCTCGAGCACGTCGGCGCGGATGAGCACGCCGCGATGCCGGAACGTCGCTTCGTAGAGCGTCACGTCGCCGGGCTGGGCCAGGGCGTACTCCGTCTCACGGAGCGCCTGGCTCAGCGATGCGCCGTCGCCGATGAGCACGCCGCCCGGATACAGCTCGCGTGCCACCTCGCCGACTCCGTGGCCCGCCGCGAAGCGGCGCTGGGTGTCGGCGCTGTAGTCCTCGAGCTCGGGGCGATGCACGGCCAGCCAGAGACGCTTGCCGCACTGCAGGCCGGCGGTGACGCGTGACTTGGAGAGGCGGAAGGTGCGCACTTTCACCATTGTATCCCGCCGCGAGCCGGCGAGCCTCCGAAGCGGCCCGGGAGCCGTCCCGGAGCTGTGGTAGGGTCGCCGCCATGAGGCTCATCCACACGGCCGACTGGCACCTCGGCCGGCTGTTCCACAACCAGCATCTCACCGGGGATCAGGCGCACGTGCTCGAGCAACTCGTCGCGCTCGCCGCAGAGGTGCACCCCGCGGCGGTCATCGTCGCCGGCGACCTCTACGACCGCGCCGTGCCGCCGACGGAGGCCGTCGACCTTCTCGACCACGTGCTCACCGAGCTCGTCGATCGCCTCGGCATCCCGGTCATCGCGATCGCCGGCAACCACGACAGCGCCGTGCGCGTCGGCTTCGCCTCGATGCTCCTGCGCGAACGCGGGCTGCACCTGGTGGGCGAGCTGCCGCAGGCGGCCTCGCCCATCGTCCTGCGTGACGAGCACGGCCCCGTCCGCATCAGCGCTCTCCCCTACGCCGATCCCGCTGAGGCGCGTCCGTTCTACGGCGACCCGGACATCCACGACCAGCAGGCGGTCACCGCCGCCGGCGTGGCGCGGGCGCTCGCCGCCGGCGAGCAGCGCGAGCGCCGCGTGCTGGTCGCACACGCGTTCGTCGCCGGAGGGCTCGAGAGCGACAGCGAGCGCCCGCTCAGCGTCGGCGGCGCCCAGCAGGTGGCTGTGGACACCTTCGCCGGGTTCGACTACGTCGCGCTCGGCCATCTTCACCGGCCGCAGACCTGCGGCTCGAACGCGGCGCGCTACGCAGGCTCGCTCCTCAAGTACTCCTTCGCCGAGCACGCGCACGAGAAGTCGGTCAGCGTCGTCGACATCGGCGCGCCCGGCAGCGCGGCCGGCGAGGCCGGCCGCGCCGGGCGCGCCGCCATCAGCGTCGATACCGTCTCGCTCAGCCCCCGCCGCGACGTGCGTCGCGTCGAGGGCACGCTCGCCGACCTCCTCGAGCACGGGCCCTCCGACCCGCGCAAGGACGACTACGTCCTCGCCTCCCTCCTCGACCGCGGCGCTCTCCTCGACCCCATCGGCCAGCTGCGCGCCGTCTACCCCAACGCGCTCTCCATCGAGCGGCCGCTGTACGAGGCGGTCGGTGCCGGCGAGCAGCGCCGGCCCAAGCCGGGCAGCGTCGGCGACCTGGAGCTCTTCGGCACCTTCTTCCGCTACGCCACCGGCGACGACCTCTCCGACGGGGAGCAGGCGGAGCTGGCCACCGTCATCGACGCGCTGGAGCGCCGCCGCAGAGAGGCAGGCGGATGAAGCCTCTCGTGGTGACGATGCAGGCGTTCGGCCCCTTCACCGGCCTCCAGACACTGGACTTCGCCGACCTGCGCGGCATCGGGTTCTTCCTGATCACCGGCCCCACCGGCGCCGGCAAGACGACCATCCTCGACGCCATGTCGTTCGCGCTCTACGGTGAGACCAGCGGCGGCCTCGAGAAGGACGGCGCGCGCAGCGGCGCCGCCATGCGCAGTGACCACGCCGACCCCGAGACGCTCACCCGGCTGCGCTTCGACTTCTCGCTCGGAGAGCACCTGTACCGCGTCGAACGGACGCCCGAGCAGCAGCGCCCCAAGGTCCGCGGCGAGGGAACGACCACGCACCTGCAGGAGGCCACCCTCTGGCGACTGCGCCGCGACGGGGCGGGCGGCCTCACGCCGGACGGGGCGCCGCTGGCGAGCGGCTGGAGCAAGGTGACTGCCAAAGCCGAGGACATCCTCGGGTTCCGCGCCGAGCAGTTCCGTCAGGTCGTCATGCTCCCCCAGGGCCGGTTCCAGCAGTTCCTGGAGGCCGACTCCGGCCAGCGCGAGCAGATCCTGCGGGCGCTCTTCGAGACCGGGCACTACGCGGACATCGAGCGGGCGCTGCACGACGAGGCGCTGGACCTCAAGCGCTCGGCCGAGAAGATCACGACGCAGCGTGACGAGGTGCTGCGCCAGGCGGAGGCGGACGACGTGGAGACTCTCGCCGAGCGTTGCGCCCGCCTCGCCGTCGACCACGCCGACGCTTGCCTGCTCGCCGAGCAGGCCGCGCGCGACGACATGGCCGCGCAGCAGGCGCTGGCCGCCGGCAGGGAGGCTGCGCGCAAGCTCAAGGACCGTGACGCCGCGGCTGCCGAGGTCGCCGCGCTGGCCGCCCGCGACGCCGAGGTGCAGGCGCAGAGCAAAGAACTCGAGGCCGCCCGGCGGGCCGCCGAGGTGGTGGACGTAGCCCGCCAGGCCGCCCAGGCGGCGACCGACCTGGGCGCGGCGGGCACGGCCGCCGACGAAGCCCAAGCCACCGCTGCGGCGGCGGCAGCAGCATTTGCCGCCGCCGAGGCTGAACTCCGGACTGAGGAGGCCCGCTCGAGCGAGCGCGAGCAGGCGGCGGCCGAGGTGAGCCGGCTGCAGAGCTTCCAGGACGGCGCTGACGCACTCGCCGGCGCACGCAAGCTGTGCGACCGGACCGCCGGCACACTGGGGGCCTGCCGCGACGATGCCGGCCAAGCCGATGCGGACTGGACGTCCGCCCGAGATCGCCTCGCGACCCTCGAGAAGCTCTGGGGCGCGGCGCAGGCCGGACTCCTCGCCGAGGCGCTGGCCCCGGGCCGACCCTGCCCGGTGTGCGGATCGACGGAGCATCCCGCCCCGGCGCGGCTCTCCGGCGAGGCGCCGTCGCAGGACGACGTCGAGGAGGCGCGTGCGGCCGCCGCGGCCGCGCTCGAACGACGCGACGCCGCGCGCGAGTCCCTGCGCGCGGCGGAGGCGGCACACGCCGCCGCCGATGCCCGCGCCGTCGAGCGCGCGGAGAGCATCCCACCCGAGCTCGCCGACCCCGGAGCGCTCGCCATCGCACTCGCCTCCGCACGGGTACGGGCCAAAGGACTGACGGAGGCGCATGAAGCGGCCGTCAAGGCGGCGCACGCCTGCGAAGTCGCCGCATCGGGCAAGGCGGCGGAGCGCGAGGCTACCGCCGCCGCCCTCAAACGGGCGACAGAGCGCGCCGCAGCAGCCGACGAGCTCCTCGCACAGCGCCTCGAGTCGTGCGGCTTCTCAGGTCGAGACGACCTGCGCACGGCCACGCGTTCGACGCCGGTGATCGAAGAGCTGACGGCGCTCGTCAAGGCGCACGAGGACGCGACCCTCACGGCCGCGGAGCGGCAGCGAGTCGCGGACCAGGCCGCCGCGGGGCTCGAGCCTCCTCAGCTCGATCGCCTCGAGCAGAAGGCAGCGCAGTCTGCGGCCGCGGCCGGGTCCGCCCACGAGGCGGCGGCCACCCTCAAAGCGCACGCCGCGGCGGCGGAGAAGCAACTCGAGCGCCTGCGCGGCCTCGACGAGGAGGCCGAAGACGTGGCCGTGCGCTACGAGAGCATCGGACGCCTCGCCGACGTCGCCGGCGGCCGCAACGGACGCCGGATCTCGTTCCAGAGCTACGTGCTCGGCGCCTTCCTCGACGACGTCCTCGTAGCAGCCTCCGAGCGCCTCCGCCTCATGAGCAAGAACCGCTACGCGCTCGACCGCACGGAGGAGCGCAGCGGCCGCAGGCAGAGCGCCGGCCTCGACCTCGTGGTCTACGACGCCTGGACCGGCGTGGCCAGGGCCGTGTCGACGCTGTCCGGCGGCGAGAAGTTCATGGCCGCCCTCTCACTGGCCCTTGGCCTTGCCGAGGTCGTCCAGGCGTTCGCCGGCGGCATCCGCCTCGAGACGGTCTTCGTGGACGAGGGTTTCGGGTCACTGGACGACGAGTCGCTCGACCTCGCGATGGCTGCGCTCGAGAGCCTCAAAGCCGGCGGCAGGCTCGTCGGCATCATCTCGCACGTGAGCGAACTGCGAGAGCGCGGGTATGCGCAGCTCGAAGTCACCGCGGGCAAGTCCGGCAGCCGCGCCGAGTTCCGCGTGCCCTGAGTGGTCTGAGGCCGGGAAGGGAACACAACGCCCGTGTACGTCTACCGTCGACACGCAGCGCTGGTCCTGACGCTCATCGCCCTCACGGCGGTGGTCCTCTTCGCCTTGGGTCTCGTCCTGTGCATCGACTGGGGCGGCGCCAGCGCGCCTCCGCGGGACTTCGGCCAGCCGGCGTCGCTGGTGCTCACGCTCCTCTGAGCCAGGCGCGGACTTCCGCGCGCCTGGCCCCGCCCGCCGGCGGCGCCGCCGGCATGAGGGCGTACAATCGGGATGCCCGTCACGCCGCTCGCTGGAGGTCCCATGTCCGCCGATCGCGCCTCGCTCCCTGACTCCTCGCGCCTGCTCCGGGAACTCGACCTCCAGACCCCGCTGATCGGCCTCTACGACGCCCCCGACCCCGGACTGTTCGCGCCCCTGGTGAGACCCTCGGCGGGGCAGGGCCGCGGGGCGTGCCTGTTCAACTACTACCGCCGTTGGACGAAGGGCGAGACGCTGCACCTCACCGCAGACAGGTTCGGCTGCGGCGGTTGCGGGCGTTCGCTGTTCGGCGTCCAGGTGCGCGAGCGTGACGACTTCATCGACTTCCTCTGGCGAGACGAAGGACTGCGCGCGAGCCGCGAACTCATGGCCGCGTGGGTCGACAACGCGCCGACCTACCACCCCGATCACGCCAACGTCATGGTCGGACCGCTCAAGCCTGAACTGGCGGCGTACCTGCGCACGATCACGTTCTGGGTGAACGCCGATCAGCTGTGCGTGCTGCAGCACGGCGCCTATCACCACCACGCGTGGGATGAGCCCGAGCCGGTGACGGTGCCCTTCGGGTCGGGCTGCTCCGAGCTCGTGGTGCCGTTCCGCGACCTCGACGCGCCCCAGGCGGTGATCGGCGGCACCGACATCGCCATGCGTGACGGACTGCCGCGTGAGGTCCTCGCGTTCACCGTCACCCTGCCGCTGTTCGCGCGGCTCTGTACGCTCGGCGACGAGAGCTACCTGGGCAAGGGATTCCTGGGCCGCCTGCGCAAGGCACGCGGCGCGTCGCTCGCCTGACCCCCGGCTGTCGCACGGGACGCGGTCAGGCCGCCGGTCGGCCCGGCGGCACGACCCACGCGGTGGCGGCATCCACCGTCTCGAACCCGTACCGGCGGTAGAGGCGCAGCCCGGCCGCACTCGCCGTCAGGTAGAAGGCCCGGGCACGACCGCTGTGGGCCTCGAGCACATGCGTCAGCAGCCGGCCCCCGATGCCCCTTCCCTGCAGGACCGGCAGCGTAGCCATGCCCGAGATGCCCGCCAGGCCCTCGTCCTCCACGACGCACGCGGCGGCGGCGGCGGCGCCGTCCAGACGGCTGAGATAGACCGCGAGCGCGGGGTCCTCAAGAAGAGAGGGCGTCACGACGCGACCGTAGAGGTCGGCCGGCAGATCGAACGCCGCCTCGCTCACGGCGAGGAACTCGGCGAGAGTCACCTCGTCGGCGACGCGCTCCACGGTCGGGGAAGCCACGACGCCGTCCGCGGCACTGCCCTCGTGCGGGAGCTCACCTTCGGGCGCCCGCATCATGAGGGGGATGGACGGAAGCGGCTCGAGCCCCAGCTCGCGCGCGAGCTGCTCGAGCCGGCGCTGGATCACCTCACTCAGGCACAGGTAGCCACCGATCCCCCGCTCCCTGATGACCGCCGTGAATTCCCGCAGCCTGCCCTCGGCGGAGTCCTCACCCGCCTGGCCGTCGCCGAAGATCACACCGCAGTTCAGGAATGTGCTGCCAAGCCCGCTGCACCCGAGGAGCGCGTGCGACGCGACGACACATCTCGAGCCGGGCGTGCGGCCGTAGAAGCGCACGAGCGTGCGACCCATGGCACGGTAGAGGTCCTCGACGGTCGGCGGTGTGTGGGGCATGTGTCTCCCGAGGGTACCCGTATGCTGGGAAGCATCCCCCGCGGCCTCTTCATCGGCAACCGACGGCGGCGGCGGCGCTCGGCGCGGGCGCCGGCGTCCGCTACCATACGACCATGACGTCCCGCGAGGCGCTCCGCCGCCTGAACCGCAACCGCGAGAAGCTGCGCACCCACCATGTGCGCCACATCGCCGTGTTCGGATCCACGGCGCGAGACCAGGCGACCACCCACAGCGACGTCGACCTGCTGGTGGAGTTCGAGCCCGAGGCGCCCGTCGGCCTCTTCGCCTACGTGCGCCTCCTCGACTTCCTCTCCGACGTCATGGACACGCGCATCGACCTCGCCACGCCGGGCGCCCTGCGCGTCGAGATGCGCGATGAGATCGTGGCGGAGGCGATCCGTGCCTTCTGACGCGCGCTTCCGGGGTCCCGGCTACGACGAACGGCAGACCAAGCTGCGCTTTCGCGACTGGCGCTTCCGCGTGCGCGACATCCTCGCCGCCGTGAACGCGGCCGTCGCCTACACGGACGGCATGACCTTCGCGCGCTTCGTCGCCGACGCGCGCACCCGCGACGCGGTGGTGCGCAACCTCATGACGATGGGCGAGTCGGTGCGCTGGATCCCCGACGTGATCCTCGACGAGCACCCGCAGGTGCCCTGGCGCGCCATGCGCGGCGTGCGCAACGTCGTCGTCCACGAGTACTTCGGCATCGACGACGCCATCCTCTGGGAGACGGTCCAGGGCGACCTGCCGCCACTCGTGCCCCTGCTGGAGGCGGTGCTCGAATCCTGAGGCGCAGAGGGCGCTTCCGTACCCGCCGCCGCGTGGCCCGGGCCCGGACGTGTACAATCGGCCCGCCATGCAACCCGTCACCGTCCAGGAGCACGTAGAGTACGCCAGCCTCGGCTGGCGTTTCACCGCCGTGCTCGTCGATACTGCCGTGCTCGTCAGCATCTGGATCGGCGCGCTGATCGTGGACATGATGGTGCTCATCGGGCAGAGCAACCTCAACGCCAGCGACCCCGCGGCGGCACAGCAACTCAGCCAGGAGATCGCCCAGAAGATCTACAGCCAGCAGCTGGGCGACTCGAGTCTCCTCTTCTACACCCTGGTGTTCGGGTCCCTGTTCCTGTATTACCTGATCCTCGAGTCGATCTTCGCCGCCAGCGTCGGCAAGCTCGTGTGCGGCATGCGGGTGACCATGCTGGACGGCTCGCGGCCCACAGGCGTCGCCGTCGTCGTCCGCAACCTCATCCGCATCCCGGAGGCGGCGTTCTTCTACATCCCCGCCGGCATCGCCTGTGCGGCAAGCCCGCTGCGCCAGCGGCTCGGCGATCACGCCGCGACCACCTTGGTGGTCCGGCGGAGCCGGACGACGGTCGCCGGCGCGTCGCCGCACGGTGTGCCGCCCCAAGGCCGGTCCGCGTTCGGCGCGCCTGCCCCACCGGCGCCTGCCGCGCCACCGGTCGCGGCCCCGTACGGCGCCTGGCCCGCAGCCGAAGCCGTGGCGGCCCCTGCCGGCCCTGCTCCTCTCGCAGACGCCCTCAGGCAGCTCAAGACGGCTGCACTGGCCACCCGCGGCGCGCACTACAGCTATCTGCGCTTTTCCGAGCGCGAGCTGGCCGCCGGGAGCGACGACCCGGCGAGGGCCTATTCCGACGAGTACGTGAGCGCCTGGTTCACGCTCACGGACGCTGTAGCGGCGCTCCGTGCGGCCCACGACGACGCCGCCGCCTCAGCGGGAGCCGCCGGACGCACCCTTGACGATGCCTGCGCGGCGCAGCCGGACCTCGCACACCTGCTGCTCGAACTGTCGCCGTACTTCGGCGCCGAGAGCGATGATGACGTCCACGTCGCGTTCTTGGCCGTCGCCCGCTCCGAGGCGCCTCCCTCCTGACGCGGCGATGGTCGGCGCGCGCCCGAAGGGCCCGTGACTGGACGTTCGGGGTACTATGTCTTCAGTGATGGTCGACGAGGAGGGGCGCTCATGACCAAGGGGACGACGTCACGCACAGCGGCTCGGAGACGGTCGGCGCTCGGTGTGCTCGTCGTGCTCGCTGCCGCGGCGGCGACCCTCCTGGCGCCGGCCGCCGCCTCAGCCGCCCCCAAGCCGTTCTCGATCTGCATCCAGATGGGCGGGCAGGCGGGGCCTGAGGTCGCCGGATCGATGGTGGTCTGGACGGACAATCGTAAAGGCAACCTCGACATCTACGGCAAAGACCTCAGCACGGGCCGCAACTACGCCGTCTGCACCAACAAGGCGCAGCAGGACAATCCGGCGCTGACCCGGTCCGTCGTGGCCGGCAAGGTCCACTACGTAGCCGTCTGGGTGGACAAGCGCAACCACCCGACCGGCGAATCCAGCGACATCTACGGGCGCGACATCAAGGCGGGCAAGGTGTTCAAGGTGGTCGGAGGAGCCACGATCAAGTGGTACCCCGCGATCGTCGATCACTGGGTCGTCTGGGTCGAAGCCGACGACGGCGCCGGGCCGTACCGGATCAGGGCGCGCGACCTCGATGCGGGGGCGACCTACACCCTCGCCACGAGCAGGGTGCTCAGCACCGTGGGTATCGACCGCCGCACGGTCGGTTCGAGAAAGGTCTACACGGCCGTCTACACTTCCGGCAAGGGGAACATCAGCGGCCGCAACGTGCCCGACGGCCGCCCGTTCGTCATCTCGCAGCGCAGCACGTTCGAATGGATGCCCGACATCAGCCACAACCGCGTCGTTTGGTGGGAGTCAGGCGGGCGCGTCATGCTGCGCGACCTCAAGACCGACCGGCGCTCGTTCGTGCACAAAGGCTCCCGGCCGCGCGTCGACGGCCAGTTGGTCACCTGGGACGGCGGCGGCCACGGCGGGGACTTCGTGACCTCATACGTCCAGGGCGCGAAGATCTACGTGCGCAACGTCGTCAGCGGCGCCAGCACGGTCGTCATCGCCCAGAAGAACCTCACTTCCCTCTTCCCGGCCATCAGCGGGCACCGCGTCGTCTGGGAGTCCGGGCCGGCGCAGCGGGTCCTCAGCCACATCCACATCTACGGCGCGCGCGTGCCCTAGGCCGGCGGGCTGTTGCTGCTCCCGCCGCCGTTCTGACGATCGAGCCACGCCTCTGCCACCGTGGCGCACCCGCGGGCGCGGCGCCTCGACGAACAGGATCCTGACCGTCACGCCGGCCCCCTCGCCTCACGCTTCCCCTGAGCGCGAAGCGTGCGCCCACGCCGTCGGCCTGGTGCCGGTGTCCGCTCCGGCGGCGCCGGGTCACCGCGGCGTCTCCGGGAGCGGCGGCGCGACCGTCAGGCGGCCGCCGCGCTCAGCAGGAGGTGAGAAACGCCTGCACCTTCTCCATCCAGACGGGAATGTCGATGCCCTGGGGGCACTTGTCCACGCACTCGCCGCAGGCCGTGCACTGGTCGGCGCGCTCGTTCTCGCTCCAGAACACGCGGTACACGAACTGCGCGCGCTCGGGATTCTGGTACATGTGAGTGTCGTTGTAGAGACCGAGGACTTCCGGGATGGCGACACCCTGGGGACACGGCACGCAGTAGCGACACGACGTGCATGGGATGGGGCTGAGCTCGTGGTACAGGTCGCGCACGCGCGCCACAAGCGCGAGCTCCTCGGGAGTCAAGAGCCCCGGCCGCGAACGGTCAGCGAACGCCAGATCCTCCTCCACGTGCTGCATGGTGCTCATGCCGCTGAGGAGGAACGACACCTCCGGCTCGTTCCACACCCATTGGAGCGCCCACTCGACGGGGGAGCGTTTGACCGGCGCCTCGTCCCACACGGCCTGCACCTGCGGCGGCACGTTGCGCGCGATGGCGCCGCCGCGCACCGGTTCCATGACGATGACGCCGAGGCCTTTGCCGGCCGCCAGTTCCAAGCCCTTGCGGCCGGCCTGGAAGTCCTCGTCCATGTAGTTGAATTGGATCTGGACGAACTCCCAGAGGTCCGTCGCGGCGACGATCGTCTCGAAGTCCTCGTAGAGGCCGTGGAAGCTGAAACCAAGGTGGCGGATCCGGCCGTCGGCCAGCGCGCGCTCGGCAGACTCAAGCTGGCCCTGTTCCAGGACCGTCTGCCAGTGCTCCGCGTCCAGTCCGTGCAGCAGGTAGAAGTCGATGTGATCGTCCTGCAGGCGCTCGAGCTGGATGCCCAGGATGCGGTCGAAGTCGTCGGGCTTCTTGACGTTCCACACCGGCATCTTGCTGGCCACCTTGACGTGCTCGCGGTAGCCGCCCTTGAGCGCCTCTCCCAGCCAGATCTCGCTCGTGTCCTCGTGGTACATCCAGGCGGTGTCGACGTAGTTGACGCCCGCCTCGATGGCCCGGTGCAGCATCTCCGTGGCCAAGGGGTAGTCGATGCGCTTGAAGTCGGGCTTGCCCTCGTCGTCGGTGAGCACCGGAAGGCGCATGGCGCCGAAGCCCAGAGCGGAGGGCTTGAAGTCGATCTTCCCGAAGTCGCGATACTGCATGAGGTCATGCTACCCGATTGACGCACGGTGCGGCGTCGACTGGCCCTGCCGCAAAAGCACAAAGCTGTAGACTCAGCCGCAGTCTTCCCGAGGAGCAGCGCCATGCCCAAGCCCGTCCAGCACCCCGAGATCCTCGTCCAGGCCCGCCGCGGCGGGACCGTCGAGAGCCTCCACCGAGCCTGCGCCGCGCTCGCCGGACCGGACGGCGAGATCGTCGAGCGCTGGGGCGACCCGGGCATGGTCACCTTCTGGCGGTCGTCCGCCAAGCCGCTGCAGGCGCAGGCGTGGCTCGCCGACGGCACGGTCGAGCACTGGGGCTGGGGCGCCGAGGAGCTCGCCATCATGAGCGCCTCGCACGAGGGCCTGGACTTCCACGCCGACCTCGTGCGCCGCATGCTGGCCGACCTCGGCCTGAGCGAGCGGGACCTGCGCTGCGACACCACGCTCAAGGCGCGCCACAACTGCTCCGGCAACCACACCGGGTTCCTGGCCGCCTGCGTGCGCCACGGCTGGGACCTGCCCACCTACCAGCGTCCGGACCACCCGGCGCAGCAGGCGGCGCTCAAGGCCTTCGCGGCCATCACCGGCTCGGACGAAGCGGCGCTGGCCACCGGCGTGGACGGCTGCGGCATCGTCTGCTACGCGACGCCGGTGACGGTGGCCGCCGCCACGTTCGCGCTGCTCCCCGAGCTGCTCCCGGAGATCAGCGCCGCCATGCGTGCCCACCCCGGACTGGTCGAGGGCCCCGGCTTCATCGACACCGAGGTCATGCGCTCCCTGCCTGGCGCCACCAGCAAATGCGGCGCCGAGGGGCTCAGCTGCTTCTCGCTGCCGGACGGGCGCGGCCTCGCCGTCAAGGTCGTCGACGGCGCGAACCGCGCTCACGAGCCGGCCGGGCTGGCCGCCTTGGCTGCGGTGGTCGGAGCCGAGGCAATGAGCGACGAGCTGCGCCGCCTGGCGCGGCCGCCCATCAAGGACAACGCAGGCGACGTGGTCGGCGAACTGCTCGCGGTCATCCCCGAGTGACCGCCGGGCGGCGCCGACCGACGGCTCCGCCCCGTCCCCGCGCCACCGTCCCACTCGAACACTTACGCGCGGTACGCCATGCACGGCGCGGCTTCGCGCCCGCCTGCGATAGACTCGCCCTCACGCTCCGACCGGCCGGCGCACGGGCGCCGGCCGCACGACCGACGGAAGGAGGACGACATGACACTCAAGCTTGGCCTGCCGAAGGGTAGCCTCGAGCATGCGACCATAGACCTCTTCCGCCGCGCGGGGTTCCTCATCACCGTGGCGGAACGCTCGTACTTCCCCGCGATCGACGACCCGGAGATCGAATGCATGATGGTGCGCGCCCAGGAGATGGCGCGCTACGTCGAGGACGGCGCCCTCGACTGCGGCCTCACGGGCCGGGACTGGGTGGTCGAGAACGAGGCGACGGTGCACACCGTCGGCGACCTCGTCTACGCCAAGCAGAGCTTCGGCAAGGTGCGCTGGGTGCTGGCGGTGCCCGACTCCTCCCCGGTCCGCTCGGCAGCGGACCTCGAGGGCAAGATCGTGGCCACCGAGCTGGTCGGCGTCACCAGGCGCTGGCTCGCAGAGCGCGGCGTGACCGCCAAGGTCGAGTTCAGTTGGGGCGCGACCGAGGCCAAGCTGCCGGAGCTCGCCGACGCCATCGTCGAAGTCACGGAGACGGGCAGCTCGCTGCGCGCCAACAAGCTGCGCGTCGTGGAGACCGTGCTCGAGAGCACGACGCAGCTCATCGCTAACGAGAACAGCTGGCAGGACTCCGACAAACGGCGCAAGATCGAGGACATCTCGATGCTGTTGCAGGGGGCCATGAACGCGCTCGACAAGGTGGGCCTCATGCTGAACGTGCGCACCGGCGACCTTGAGGCGGTCCTCGCCGTCCTGCCGGCCCTCCGCAAGCCCACCATCTCGCACCTCAGCGACGCCGGCTGGCTGGCCGTGAACACGATCCTCGAGGAGAGCGTCGTGCGCGAGATCATCCCGCGCCTCAAGGAGGCGCGGGCGGAGGGCATCGTCGAGTTCCCGCTCAACAAGATCGTGCTGTAGGCAGTCAGCCGGCGAGCCGGCGGGCGGCCGCCAGCGCTTCCCGCTCGCGCAGCCGGCCGTACGAGGGCAGCAGGTCGTGCTCCGTCACCGGCAGCCAGATGAAGCCGTCGCGCTCGTCGCCGACCGGCGTGGCGCGGCCCTGCACGAAACGCCAGGCCGTGAGCGCCGCGGCGAGCGCATCCAGCGAGTCGTGGTCGAAGTACTCGTCCCAGACCATCCCGGCGGCGCGCAGCGTCGCGACACGCACGCGCAGCCCGGCACGGGAACTCTTGGGCGGCGGCGTGCCGCCGAGCAGGGTCGCGAACGAGCCGTGCGGGTAGACCTCGAGCGCCGCCGGCGCCTGACCCAGCGCCCCCGCCAACGTGCCGTCCGCCGGCGACTCGAAGCCGCGCCGGCCGAGCTCGCGGAAGTACTCCCAGCCGGCCTGCATCCAGGCGTAGATACCGCCGGCCTCCGCCGCCGCCGCCCGCGTCGGCACCTGATAGATGGAGATGCGGCGGTGCGCGAGCGCGGCGTCACAGGCGCGCGGCCGTGTGGCGGCCGCGCCCCGCGCCCGGCGCGGACGCTGCGGGGCGTCGACGCCGACGGCGATCGCGTGGAGGTCGTCGAGCCAGGCGAAGAGGCGTCCGCGGTCGCCGGCGACGTGCTCGTCCGCCTCGGCCCACGAGACGACCTCGAGCGTGCGCCCGCAACGTACCGCGACGGCCACGCACGGCCTGCTCGCGGCGATGTCGATACCGACGACCACCGGGCCCGGATCCATGCGCGCAGCCTAGCAGACCGCGCGCGGACCACGGAAGGAGGCGCCGGGTGTGGGCCGCCGACCGCTGTGGCGGCCGGCGGCGGCGATCATCAGGGAGCGCTGAGCCTCACGCTGCGCACGCCCCAGCGCTGCCATGTGGGGAACTCGCCGCGGGCGACGAAGCCGATGACGTTGCGCGCCCGCGGCTTGAGCATCGACGCCGGGATCGTCACGGCGCGCGTGCCGCTCCACCTCTTGAGCGGTCCGGCGGCGAGCGGTCCGGCGTCATGCCAGTTCACCACCAGGCGGACTTCATAGGCCTGCACGTCGTAGAGGCGGAACCGCAGCACCCGGTCGCCCTTCTGGCCGCCGGTCTGGTAGAAGACCTCTTTTGGGTGCGTGCGGTCACTGCCGAAGTAGCCGAGCCGCGCCGTGGACGGCAGCGCGAGCGGCAGCGTCAGAGTCTGGCGCGGGTTGAAGCGCACGTTGCGCAGCGCGCGCCAGCCGGCGGCGTCGGTCGTCGCCCAGTCGTACATGCTGCCACCCAGCGCGCCGTTCTCGCGCAGGGCGCGCACGAAGGCCGTGGTCTCGCTCCCCGACGACTTGGCGGCGTCTCCGCCGATCACGTGGATCGGGATGCTCGGCCGCCCGGTCTTCTCGCGGATGATGCGGATGTTGTCCCGCGTGTCCCGGTAGGCGTTGGCGTAGCCGTCCCCGTGGTACGTGTAGTAGCCCATGGGCACGAAGACGTCGTAGACGCCGGCCAGCATCTTGAAGGGGAACCCCGGCCAGTAGCTCGTGTGCATGGCCATGCCGGCCGGCGAGGGGATGCACGCTCCGAGGGGGTACCTGGACCCCACCGCCGCGCGGATGCGCTTGGACAGGGTGCGCAGGCGGTTGTTCCTGACGCCGACGTCCTTGACGATGCTGGCCTCGATGTCGAGCGTGAACGAGTCGAACTTCTGGCCGCCGGCGCTGCGGAAGCGGATGGCCGCCATGGACCGTCTATAGTCCTTGGCCAGGTCTTTGAACCCGGGCAGGTACCAGGCGACGACCTTGATGCCGCGCGCGTGCGCCTGCTCGATCAGCGCCCCCAGGGCCGCCGGACGGTTGAGCGCGGACGGCCAGTGGTAGTTGGCCGTCTCGAGGTAGAGCGTCCCCACGCCATGCGCAGCCATGTCCTTGACGGCCGCGGCGGGATCGTCCCACGCCTTCGCGTCGTACATGTCGACCCACGTCCCCAGACCGCGGTAGCAGCGCACGGGCGCGGATGCGGCGGCCACCTGCGGCAGCGCCGCGGCCGCTCCCAGGACGAGGACGAAGGCGAGGACGAGCAGCGCCGGCGCTGTCGCCGACGGCCGGCGTCGCGCATGCGCGCGCCGGACCAGACTGAGGAGATTGGAAGGACGGACACTCACGAGCACACCCCCGGATGGCTGTCGGTGCGGGCCCCAGTATAGCCGTGGTTGGGTGCTCACGACACCGCGGCGGAGGAGGGGCCCGTGAGTATCGAATACGTCCGGCAGCAGCTCGGCGCGAGCGAAAGGGTCCTCTGCACCGAGCGCCATCACTGGGTGTTCTTCGTCGCCGAGATGATCAAGTGGATCCTGTTCGCGGCGGTCGTGCTCGCGCTGATCATCCTCCTCAGGGTGTGGTGGCTGCCGGACGCGAATTGGGTCTGGTGGCTCCTGCTCGTCTTCCTCGTGCCCGGCATGCGCATCGCCTGGGGCTTCCTCTCGTGGCGCATGAACGTGTACGTGCTCACCAACCGCTTTCGCCGCCCGCCGGCCGCCGATCACCACGAGGGTCTTCTTCGTCCGTCTCGTCCAGCTCGCAGCCCCAGTCCGTGCATGCGGGCAAGTCGAAGCGCCGGGCCAGGTAGCGGAACACCGCATACTGCGATGCCACCCGAACCTCGGCGATCGTCATGAGGCCAGCAGCTTGTAGGCCATGGTCGCGGCGATGAAGAAGAGGAGCACGCCGATCGACGTCTTGACCTGGGCCGCCTGAAGCTTGCGGTGCATGAGCCAAGAGCCGATCAAGGCGCCGACGATCGCGGCGGCCGCGGTCCACGCGAGCAGCGAGCGATCGATGGTGGCCACGGAGGCCTGGCCGAGGAACCCCGTGAACGAGGCGAAGACGACGACGAACGCGGTCGTGCCGGCCGCGCGCTTGGCGTCAAGGCCGAGCCACACCAGCGCGGGCACGACGAAGTTACCGCCTCCGACGCCCAGCATCCCACCGAGGAAACCGGCCGCGCTGCCGACGCCGATGCCGACGCCGACCACCTCGCCCCGGCCGGCCACCTCATGCGGCTTCGGCCTGTAGAAGAGCATCATCGCGCCGGCGAAGACGAGAAAGCCGACGAACAGCCACTTCAGCGTGGTCACCGGGACGAAGGAGCTGACGTAGGCCCCAAGCGGCGAGAGTATCGTCGCCACGATGACGATCGGCACAGCGATGCGAAAGTCGACCAGCCTCGCCGGGATGAAGCGGGCGCAGGCGAAGGCCATGGCGATGGCGTTGAGCAGGAGCGCCGTCGCCTGCGCCGAGTGCATGCCCACCCCGAGCGCGAGATAGACGGGCACGAGGATGAAGGCCGCCCCGAGGCCGGCGACGGTGAGCACGACCGTGAAGGCCAGCGTCACGAGCGCGGCGATGAGGACGGTGGTCACGGCGCACGCTTCCGGTCGGCCTAACGCTCCGAGCAGGGCTGGCAGACGGCGACGCCGCCCTTGACGCGCGCGTTGCGCTCGACGACCATCTCACCACACTCGGGACAAAGGAAGGCCTCGAAGGTGTGCGGCGCGTCGTGCCACTCGTAGGCGGTGACCTCGCCGATGTCGAGGATCCCCTCGTCGGGCGCCGCGGAGACGTTGGCGATCAGCGGGTCGACGACCTCGGCGGGGATCTGCGAGGCGGGCGTGCCCGCGCTGCGCAGCTTCATGAACTCGGACTCCCGGTTCTTCATCATCACGCTGCCCTTGGGGACCACGCGCACGGCGCGCTGGGTGCGCTTGTCGACCAGCGTGAGGCCGAACTTGCCGTAGCCGAGACGGCGGATGTTGCCCTTGCCGAAGGTGCAGCCCGTGGCGACCTGGACCCCGTCGGCGAAACAGGTCGCGCAGTGGCCCTCGTCGATCTCGACGAGAGCGACGAGCTGGCCATCGGCGGCGTGTTCGACGCCGAGGGCTTCCATGGCCGCGAGGCCCGTACGCAGGCCCATGGGCATGGCGGGGCACTTGTGGCCGTGGAACTTGAGGCCGAGGTCGAGCAGGTCCTGGTCGAGCATCGTGACTCCTTCTCTGGGGGCTGACGACTGGCTGGTCTTGAGGTATCCGCTCTTCCCCGGCGGACGTCCTATCCGGCGAGGTCGCTGCCGAGATGGTCTGCAGGGACTCCCTGCAACCGCGCGTGGAGGGGCATCTCCTCCAGGCTCGGCTGGGGCGGGACGGCGACCAGAGCGACGAGCGTGAGGACGACGAGGCCCAAGCCGCCGATGAGGTAGAACTCACGGTAGCTCGACGCCTCGATGACGCGTCCGCCGAGCGCCGTGCCCAACGCGCCGCCGACCATGAAGGCGAAGGCGACCAGCGACATCGCCGTCCCGCGGGCCTTGGCGGCGAACTGCGTCGCCGTGGTGAGCAGCGACGAGTGCGCGAACATGAAGCCGAGGCCGAGCAGGAGCACGCCGACCGCCACCACGCCGAGGTGTGTGGACCCCGCCACGACGACCAGGTCGGCGGCGGCCGCGCAGGCGAGGCCCAGGGCCACGAGGCGGTGACGGCCGATCCGCTCGGCGAGCCGCCCGGAGGCTCGGCCGGAGGCGACGACCCCGACCCCGAACACGGCCATCAGCAGGCCGATCTCGAAGGTGCCGAGCCCGAGGCTCTTGGCCGAGAACGCCCCCAGGTACGAGAACGAGCCGAGGATGAGGATGCCCTCGAAGAACACGACCAGGTAGGTGCGCAGGCTGGGCCAGTGGCCGAGCAGGCGGGCATAGGGCTTCACGAACTGGCTGTGTGGATCGCCGTGGAGCTCGCTCGCGAACGAGCGTGCCGTGACCAGCAGCACGACGGTGATCACGACGGCGACGACCGCGTAGGTGATGAAGACGCCGCGCCAGCTGGTGACGGCGGCGACGGTGCCACCGATGGTCATCGAGGTCGCCTGGCCGAGGAAGGCGATGCCCATGAACGAGGCGATCGCCTGCTGGCGCTGCTTCATCGGCACGAGGTCGCCGATCAGCGCCAGCGAGACGGGCATGGTCGCGGCGGCGAAGATGCCGGTGAGCGCCCTGAAGGCGGTGAGGTCGCCGAGCCCGACCCCGGCCGCGCAGAGTCCTGTGGCGACGGTGAAGAAGACGAGGCTGATGCCGATGATGCGCAGTTTGCCGAAACGGTCGGCGAGCGGCCCGTAGACCAGCTGGAAGAGGCCGAAGGGCAGCATGTAGGCGGCGATCAGGATGCCGGCGCGCGCGGGCTGGACGCCCAGGTCGTGGGCGATCGAGGGCAGCAGCGGCGAGACCACCCAGTTGTCGGCCATGACGATGAAGCCGGCAAGGCCGAGGACGACGATGAGTCGTTTGACGTTCACGGAAGACCTTTCGCGGAAGGCGAGCCCTACAGGACCGCGTTGAAGAGGAAGCCGACGAACATGATCCCCACCCCGACCACGCCCAGGAACACGGCGATGAGCTGCCACTTGAGCACCTTCTTGAGGATGATCGTCTCGGGCAGCGAGAGCGCGATGACCGACATCATGAAGGCGAGCACCGTGCCGAGCGCCGCGCCCTTCTCGAGCAGCGCCTGGACGATGGGGATGATGCCGGCGGCGTTCGAGTACATGGGGATGCCGAACAGCACCGCGAGCGGCACGCTCCACCACGTGCCGGCGCCCATGATCCCGGCCATGAAGTCCTGCGGCACGTAGCCGTGGATGAGGGCGCCGACGGCGATGCCGGCGAGCACCCAGGGCCACACCTTGCCGACGATGTCCTTCACCGCCTGCCAGGCGTAGCTGACGCGAGCCGCCCAGGCGAGCTGCTCGCTCGCGGCAGCAGCCTCGCCCATCCTGATCTCGAGCACCCAGTCCTCGATGTAGCGTTCCATCTTGAGGCGCCCGATGACCCAGCCGGCGACCATGGCGATGAGCAGGCCGGTCGTGATGTACAGGGCCGCGACCTTCCAGCCGAAGAGGCCGTAGAGCAGCACCAGGGCGATCTCGTTGACCATCGGGGCCGCGATGAGGAAGGAGAACGTCACGCCGAGCGGGATTCCGGCCTCGACGAACCCGATGAAGAGCGGCACCGCCGAGCAGCTGCAGAAGGGCGTGACGATGCCCAGGCTCGCGGCCATGACGTTGCCGGTGGCCTCGCGCCGGCCGCGAAGCAGGGCGCGGGTACGCTCGGGGCTGAAGAACGAGCGCACCACACCGACGCCGAAGACGACGATGGTGAGCAGCAGCAAGACCTTGACGCTGTCGTAGACGAAGAACTCGAGGGCCGAGGCCCAGCGGCTGGCGCCGAGGTGCAGGACGTCGTGAAAGAGCCAGACATTGAAGGGCAGCCAGAAGTGGTAGACGGCCGCCCACAGGCCGACGCCCAGGATGAGGCGGAGCCAGAGAGGAAGGCTCATCCAGGCACGCGCCAGGAAGTTGCCGGACGCGGCGGGCGGCTCCAGTCCCGAACCGGGGGTCGTCGCCGGCGAGCAGGCACACGCGGGCACCAGCGGCGTCTCGCCCGGTGCAGTGATCCCCTCCTCGGCGGCCGCAGTCTGGGCGGCCTCGAGCACCTGTTCACTCATGCCGCATCACTGCCTGTCCTCGTCGGGGCCGGCAAAGCTCGTGATCAGCGGCGTCGCGGCGAGCGTGCGCTGCAGACGCTCGTAGTCGTAGGGGACGCGCACGAACTCTACGAACCCCGGCGCACGAAGCCGCACCGGGTCGACGATCGCGTAGCACACGCGCCAGTCGCCGTCCTTGGGCCGCCCGCCGCTACCGACGTTCACGAACGTCGTCTCGCCGATCGGCCTGGCGTACGGGATGTGCGTGTGCCCGAAGAGGATCGCCGGATACGGGTACTCGCCGGCCATGCGCGCCATGGCGGAGGCCGGGCGATCCTCGAACAGGTACTCGTTGATGCGCCGCGGGCTGCCGTGCACGGCCAGGATCTCGCCCTCCGCCCCCTTCAGGACGAAGTGGTCGTCGAGCGTGCGCAGGTAGGACTTGACCTCGCCCGTGACGACGTCCCTCGTCCAGGCGAGCGAAGCGGCGCCCTCGGCGCGCTGCTCGTCCGTCTTGTAGACGCAGCCGCAGTCGCCGGCCTCGAAGCCGATGCCCTGGTCGTAGTTGCCCATGAGCGAAGGTATGCCGCGGTCGCGCACGAGCAGGGCGACCTCGTTGGGGGAGGGACCGTAGCCGACAAGGTCGCCGAGGCTGATGGTCAGGGGCACTCCGCGCCGCTCTATGTCGGCGAGGATCGCCTCCAGCCCGGGCAGGTTGCCGTGCACGTCGCTGAAGACGGCGAACCGTGTATCGACCTGAAGTGTGCGCACCTGGTGGTCCCTTTCATCGACCGGCGTTTATATCAAGCTATCTTGACCATAAACGGATGTCAATGTAAAGTCGGGAAGCTCCGACCCTTCGACAAGGAGACGCAGCATGGCCGAGGCGGTGACCAGGCGACTCTCGTTTCTCGACCGCTACCTGACACTCTGGATCTTCCTCGCCATGGGCGTCGGCGTCGGTCTGGGCTGGGCGTTCACCGGCCTGCCCCAGTTCATCCAGAAGTGGTCCGTGGGCACCACCAACATCCCCATCGCCATCGGCCTCATCGTGATGATGTATCCGCCCCTGGCGAAGGTGAAGTACGAGGAGCTCGGCGACGTCTTCCGCGACTACAGGATCCTCGGCCTCTCGCTGGTCCAGAACTGGGTCATCGGGCCGGTCGTCATGTTCCTGCTCGCGATCGTCTTCCTGCACGACTACCCGGAGTTCATGGTCGGCCTGATCATGATGGGCCTGGCGCGCTGCATCGCCATGGTGATCGTCTGGAACCAGCTGGCCAGGGGCGACACCGAGTACGCGGCCGGCCTCGTGGCCTTCAACGCCGTCTTCCAGGTGCTCTTCTACAGCGTGTTCGCCTGGGTGTTCGTGACCAAGCTGCCGCCGCTGTTCGGGCTTCAGGGCGCGGCGGTCGACGTCTCCATCGGCCAGATCGCGAAGAGCGTGTTCGTCTACCTCGGCATCCCGTTCTTGGCCGGCATGCTCACCCGCTATCTGGGGCTCAAGTACAAGGGCCGCGAGTGGTACGAGCAGAAGTTCATCCCGCGCATCAGCCCGCTCACCCTGATCGCCCTGCTGTTCACGATCTTCGTGATGTTCAGCCTCAAGGGTGAGCTGATCGTCAAGCTGCCGCTCGACGTCGTGCGCATCGCGATCCCCCTGCTGCTCTACTTCGTGATCATGTTCTTCGTGAGCTTCTTCATGGGACGGCGCATCGGCGCCGACTACTCGAAGACGGCGACGCTCTCGTTCACCGCCGCGAGCAACAACTTCGAGCTCGCCATCGCCGTCAGCATCGCCGTCTTCGGCCTCGACTCGGGCGAGGCCTTCGCCACGGTGATCGGGCCGCTGGTGGAGGTGCCGGTACTCATCGGTCTCGTGAACGTGGCCCTCTGGATGGGCCGCAGGTACTGGGGGATGACCGACGCGCCCGTCCCGGCCGCGGTCGCAGCCGGGTGCGAGGAAGTCGGCTGCGATCCCCTGGACGGACGCTCATCGACACGGGAGGCGACATGACGACGCCCGACGATCACACCACGATCGAGGACTTCACCCCGTTCTTCAAGGCGTTCTGCAACTCGACGCGCGCCCTGATCATCGAGTTCCTGCTCGGCGGCGAACGCTGCGTCTGTGAGATGACGGGGCCGCTGGACGTCAGCCAGCCGCTGGTCTCGCATCACCTGGCGCTGCTCCGTGAGGCCGGACTCGTGCGGGCGCGCGACGAGGGCGCCCGGACCTACTACTCCATCGACTGGGAACGGTTCGACGCCGACCTGGCCGGCTTCCTCGCCTACGTCGACAGAGCCCGCAACACGCCGCATCCCGTCGTCGACCCGGCATCGGGCTGCGCGACGAGACAGAAGCGCGACGTTCGCGCCGCCTCCTAGTACCCGACAGTGAAGGAGAGACCCTTGAAACTCGAGATCCTTGGTTCCGGCTGCGCCAACTGCCAGAAGCTGATGGCAGTCACCGAGGCGGCCGTGCACGAGCTCGGCATCGAAGACGCCGAGCTCGTGAAGGTCGAGGACTTCCCCAAGATCATGGCCTACGGCGTCATGTCGACCCCGGCCTTGGTCATCGACGGCGCCGTCGTGCTCAGCGGCAAGGTGCCGTCGCAGGCCGAGGTCGGCTCGCTGATCACGACGGCGCTGGCGGCGCAGGGCTGACGCGGAGGGGCGCCGCACGCCTCTCCGGCGTGGAAGACGCCTCTCCGGGCCCGGACAGCCGGACCGGGCTGCCCCAGTTCCGAGATCAGCCCTCCGGCGCGAACTCCTTGCCCACGCTCCAGCACTTGGCCACCGGTTCGCCGAGCGCCCAGTATTTCTTGCTCGCCATGTCGAAGAGCAGCGGCTTGAGCTTGGCGATGTCGACGACGCCGTTGGTGAGCACGTCGACGTCGGCATAAGTCCCCACGACCTCGCCCACGAAGAGGTCGTGGGTCGGCAGCTTGATGTGCTCGATGAGCTTGCACTCCATCGTCACCTTGCACTGCTCGATCATCGGCGCCGTGTCGAGTTCCCCGTAGAAGAGCTCGAAGAGCCTGCCCTTGTCCTCCTTCGTGCCGCTCACCATCCCGATGTGGTCGGTGATGGCGACCATGTCCTGCGATGGCAGGTTCACGCTGAACGTCTTGTTCTCGAGGATGCCTTTGTTGGTCAGGTGGGTGTTGCCCATGCCGAGTGTGATGCCTTTGAGGTGAGCGATGCCGACGTGGGCGATGGTCGCGAAGTCGGGGGCGCCTTCCACGGTCGCCCCGACGATGGCGGTGATGAGCGGGTAAAGCGCGTTGGTGGAGCCGAGCTTCTCCTTCACGGTGACCTCGCTGGTCGTGGTATCCGGTGTGTGCCCGGTGCATACCCCCGGGAGGGCGGAGCGTAATCGGCGGCGGAAGGGGCTCGGCCGGGGCGCGCCCGGGGCCGGCGCCCGGCGGGCCCCGGCGCTGGGCGCCCGCATCCCCCCACGGTTTCGTCCGCCGCGCCCAGCCGTCATCATTGCAGCATGCCCTCGGACGTTGAAAGCACGCAACGCCGCCGCGCCCGCCGGCCCCGGCGGCGGCGTCGCTCCGCCCTCTTCGTCATCGTCCTCGCCGGCATCGTCGCCGTGGCCGCCGCCTTCGCGCTGGCCAGCGCGCTCGACGACGACCGGCCACACGGCCCGTACCTGATCGGCGCCTGGACCTTCGGCGACCGCCCGTCGCTCGACGCCGCGGTCAAGGCGGGCGCGATCGACGAGGTGAGCGTCGACTGGCTGCAGTCGCGCGCCGACGGCAGCGTCGCCGCGCCGCGCCTCGACACCGCCTTCATCGCCGCGGCGAAGCACGCCGACTGCCGCGTCTTCGTCACGCTCACCGACTACGATGAGGCGCAGCACACGTTCGACGCGGCGATCTCGGCGGCGATCCTCGTCACGCCCGAGTCGCGACGCCGGCACGCGGACGCCGTGGCCGCCTGGTGCAAGGCCCACGACGTCGCCGGCGTCGACGTGGACTGGGAGGCCGTCAAGGGCTCGCGACGTGACGCCTTCTCGGCGTTCGTCGAGGAACTGGCGCAGCGGCTGCACCGCGACGACCGCCTCATCGCCGTCGACGTCTACCCCAAGCTCGAGGAGCCCGGAGGCTGGGACGGCCCCCGAGCACAGGACTGGGCGCGCCTCGGGCGCGCGGTGGACCAGTTCCGGGTCATGACCTACAACTACTCGGGCTCCTGGTCCGGCCCCGGGCCGCTCTCGCCGCCGCGGTGGATGGACCGCGTGCTGTCGTTCGCCGAGACCCAGGTGGCGCCGCGGCGCATCGTCATGGGCCTCGGCTTCTACGGCCGCGACTGGCGCGGCTCACGGACCACGGACCTGATCTGGAGCGATGTCGCCGCGATCCGCGCGGACCACAAGCCGCGCGAGCAGCGCGCGGCCTCGGGTGAGCTCGTTCTCAGCTACAGGCGCGACGGCGCCGCGCACCAGGCCTTCTTCCCCGACGCCGCAGCCGTTCGTGCCAAGCTGCGCATGCTGCTGACCGGCCACCCGCACATCCGCGGCGTCTACGCCTGGCAGATGGGCCAGGAGGATCCGCGCGTCTGGATGGAGCTGCGCAAGGCGCTGCACTAGGAAGCGGCGGCACGTGTGTTCACGCCCGCCCCCTGCTACCCTTGCCTCAGGCATGCGTGACTGGACCCGCAGGGAGTTCCTCAAGATGGCCGGCATGGCGGCCGCCGGCATTTCGCTGACGGCTGCGGGCTGCGGGACGCAGCCCGCGACTGACCCGCCTCGGGAGGGCCGCCTGTCCTCCCCACTCCCGACCTCAGCGAACGGCAAACGCACGCAGCCGGTCCTTGCCGTCGCGCGGGGCGCCAGCCCCGCCGACATCACCGCGGCGGCGGTCGCCGCCGTCGGCGGCATGGAGGCGTTCGTCAAGAAGGGCGCCGACGTCATCATCAAGCCCAACATCTGCACCGGGTACCACGGTCCGGAGTACGCCGCCACGACCAACCCCGACGTCGTCGGGACCCTGGTCGCCCTGTGCCGTCGGGCCGGAGCCGGCCGCGTCCGCGTCATGGACCTCCCGTTCGGCGGGCCGGCCGAGGAGGCCTACAGGGTGAGCGGCATCCAGGACGCGTGCAGAAGGCCGGCGGTGAGATGCAACTCATGTCGCCCGCCGGATTCCGCACCTACAACATCCCCGACGGCCTCGACCTCGCGTCCTGGCCGATCTACTCGGACGTGCTGTCTTGCGACGTCCTCATCGACGTGCCGATCGCCAAGGACCACGGCACGACCCGGCTCAGCCTCGGCGGCAAGAACCTGCTCGGAGTCATCCTCGACGCCGGCGACATGCACACCAACATCGGCCAGCGCACGGCCGACCTCGTCAGCGTGTGCCGCCCCACCCTCACCGTGATCGACGCCGTCCGCGTGCTCACCGCCAACGGACCGACCGGTGGCGACCTGGCCGACGTGGAACGGCTCGACACGGTGCTCGCGAGCGCCGACATCGTCGCCGCCGACTCGTTCGCGGCGACGCTGTTCGACCTCACCGGGGCCGATATCCCCTACGTGCAGGCCGCCTACGACATGGGTCTCGGAGAGATGGACCTCGACAGGGTCGACGTGCGCACGGTCAGGGGCTGACCCGCACTCCGCCGGCCGGACCCGGGTCGGATCCGCATGGACGTCCACACCACCTCCCGCCTGCACGACGCGGCGCTCGACGCCACGATCCGTCGCCACGAGCGCCTCATGGCCGAGGCGCACGCGATCGTCGACGCCGGCAACGAGCGCGGCGTCGTCCTGCGGCTCACCGGCGGGCTCGCCGTGCGTCACTACGCCATCGACCTCGAGTTCGCCGAACGCGAGTACAGCGACATCGACCTCATCGGCCTCAAACGGCAGGTCGTGTCCGTGGGCGACGTCCTGCGCGACCTCGGGTACGTCGAGAACCGCCACGTGTGCATGGCGACCGGCAACAGCCAGCTTCAGTTCTTCGTCCCGGCCGCGTCCGCAGCGGACGGCGCCGCCGGCGCCCGGTCCGGCGACCTGCCGGTCTTCGCCGACGTGCCGCCGAGCGACCACATCGACGTCTTTCTCGACGCCATGCGCATGGACCACCAGGTGGACTTCCGGGACCGGCTCGAGATCAACACCTACGCCATCGACCCCGCGGACCTCTTCCTCAGCAAGCTGCAGATCGTGAACCTGAACGAGAAGGACGTGCACGACGCGATCACGCTGGTCAAGGACGTCTACGTGGACTTCCAGCCGCACCCCGGCGTGCTTGACCTGCAGCACGTGGCCCTGGTGTGCGCCGCCGACTGGGGCCTGTACATCGACGTCATGAACAACATCGACGCGGTGATCGAGCACGTCGCCGACTACGATCTCGGCCCTCGGGACGCGGCCCGCGTACGGCGCACGCTCGAACTGGCGCAGGACATGATGACCGAGCAGGCGAAGACGTTGCGCTGGCGCCTGCGCGCGCGTATCGGCAAGCGTGTGCGCTGGTACGCCGAGGTCGACGAGCAGTTCGGCGGACGCACGG
This sequence comes from uncultured Thermoleophilia bacterium, assembly GCA_963762125.1. Classification (GTDB taxonomy): domain Bacteria; phylum Actinomycetota; class Thermoleophilia; order UBA2241; family UBA2241; genus CAIXSE01. The sequence continues at coordinate 22,685 of CAVXJO010000008.1, read as the reverse complement.
AGGAGGTGTCACCCACCGTGCGCACCAAGACGGGCCGGGCCGCCGGCTGAGCGCCGGGCTGCCGTCCGCCCGGGGCCGCCGCCCCCGGCCGACGCCCTGCGTCGGCCCTCGGCCCAACGCCGACCAGCGCGCCTCACGCAGCCGCACCCTCCTGCTCTTCGACGTCGTTCCACCAGCGACGGCGCGTGCCGACGCCGGCCCGGAGGCGCCATGCCAGCGTCTTGGGCGCCGCGTCGACGGCTCCGGTGAGGCGCGCAAGCAGCGCCGGCCACCTTGTCCCTCTGCTCCGCATCGAGCCCGCTCCCCGGCAGCGCCTCGCTCAAGCGCCGCAGGTTGAGGGCCACGTCGTAGAAGAGGCCCCAGTCCCGCGCGCACAGAGAACCGAGGTAGTCCGCGTCGACGTCCCCCGTCCCTGCGCCCCGGGCGCACGACGCGGCGAGCAGCGTGAGTGCGTCGCGCACGTCACGGAGCTCGGGGGCGTGCATCTGCAGCTTCATCGCCAGTGTGTCGGTGATCGGGAGGGCGTACGGGTGCAGGTCCAGCCGTGAGCGCAGGTCGATGGTGTGGTCGAGCTTGAGGCGGTCGAAGAAGACGTCCACGCTGTCCTTGGCGTGCACTGGGGCGCCGTCGCCGTCGACGTGCACACACTCACGGACGAACTGCGCCTGTCCCGTGCCGGTGGCCATGCGCACGTGCAGGCGCTCCTTGTAGCCGAGATCACCGAAGACCTCGATCACTGCGCCGGTCTGCCTGCGTAGACCGGCGAGATCGATGTCGAGGTGCTCTCGCCGGCACACCGGCATACCGGCGCAGTGCTCATGCACGGCGAAGCCGCCGAGCAGGCGCAACAGCACCCCGCCTCGCCTCGCCGAGTCGACGATGCGCCGGCCCTCCTGTGCCATCAGGTCCTGGGTCTCGAACAGTCCGTCTCCAAGCTGCAGCGCGTCCATGGCCCGTTGCTGCCCGGTACGTCCGTCCCAGAAGCCCCCGAATGTCAGGGATTCGGCCACGCCGGTGGCGGCGCGATGAGACCCCACCCGACGCCGTCCTCCAGCTCGCGCACGGCCGCCCAGTCCCCCGCGGAGAAGTGCCGCACCGCGAGCGGCTCGAGAAGCCGCTCGTCCTGCGCCAGGAGGTCTTCGAGAGCGTCGACCAGGCGGGCGCCGGCCTCGGCGACCGAGGCCGCGTCGTCACGCTCCACGGCCAGGCGCAACCGGCGCAGCGTCTCGAGCGCCTCCGCCTGACGCGTCGCCAGGAGAGCTTGAGGCCCCTCGACGGCGTGCACGTCGAGAGCGGGAAACCACGCCTGCTGTTCGCGGCGGAAACGCAGTTCTACCGCGGACAGCCGCTCGGCGAGCCGCGCGACCAGCGGCTTCTGCCGGTGCCAGCGCCGGCGAGGGGGCGAGCCGCCCAATCGCTCGAGCTCGCCCTTGAGTCCGGCGCTGAGCCGCCGGACCTGACCGGCCTCCCGCCTGAGCGTCTCCAGTGGGTGGCCCGCCGGCAACGGCGCCTGCTTCCCGCCGCCGGCCTCGGCCGCGGCCCTCACGGCAGGCATCCCGGCCGCCCGCCCCGCGACCGCCGCCTCGGAGAGCGCCGCGTCCAGCGCCGCCGCCTCGGCCTGCTCGAGGTCGGCCGTGGCGGCGCTCCAGCGGGCCGCCAGATCGAGCAGAGAGCCGCCGGCCTCGAGGCCGCCGACGATGTCGCGCAGCTCGCCGAGTCGCCGCTCGTCGTCGACGATGCGGCGCGGCGCGTCCGCGACCCTCGGCGGCCGCCCCACGCCGCGTTCGACCTCGGCGGCGATCTCCCGCACGAGCTGCTGCCAGGGCAAGTTGAGCCTCACGCCGACGTCGTCGATGGTCATGACTCTCGCCCATCGCGTGCGCGCGCGCTCGTCGGCCAGAGTCTCGAAGCCGTGCACGCGGGCGAGCAGGAACGCCTCCAGGAAGGGGTACGCCTGGAGGAGCGCCCACACCGTGGTGCGCGGTCCGATCAGGATGTCCTGTGCACGCCCGACGCTCATGCAGCGGCACCTCCCCCTGCGTCCGCGGCCCGGCAAGGGTAACAGGGAGGGGCACGCGAGCACACGTTGCCCGCCCGGCGCGCCCGGTGTATCCTGCCGCTCCCGTCCTTCTCCCGCAGCCGACGGCGGCCACGCCATGAGCATCGTCACCTTCAACAACATCGAGAAGTCCTTCGCCGGGCAGCGCCTGTTCACGACCGTGTCGTTTTCCATCGACGGACACGACCACGCCGTGCTCGTGGGCCGCAACGGCACCGGCAAGACGACCCTCCTCCGGCTCGTGTCCGGCGACGAACACGCGGACTCGGGGACGATCGCACGCGCGCGTGGCCGCAGGATCTGGCTCCACGAGCAGACCCCGGAACTGGAACGGGACAGGCCGGTGCGGGACTACCTCCTCGAGGCGTTCGGCGAGACCGTCGAGCTTGAGGCGGCCCTGCGCTCGACCGAGGAGCGCCTCTCCTGTCTCGCGGAGCACAGCCCCGAACTGCGGGACACCATGAAGTCCTACCAGCAGCTCCAGCGGCGTTTCGAGGCAGCCGGCGGCTACGCGTACCGCGATCGCCTGGGCGGAGTCGTCGAGGGCCTCGGACTCCCCGACGACATGCTCGAGCGCGGCCTGCTCTCGCTGTCCGGCGGCGAGCTGACCCGCGTCACCCTGGCGAGAGCGCTTCTCGCCGACGCCGACCTGCTGCTGCTCGACGAGCCGACCAACCATCTCGACATCGACTCGGTGGAGTGGCTCGAGACCTTCCTCTCGGACTACGAGCGCGCCTTCATGCTGGTGACGCACGACCGCCGCCTGCTCGAGAAGGTCGGGCGCCGGGTCCTCGCCGTGGAACACGAGCACGTCGAGGCGCAGGGCGGCGACTTCGCGACGTACCTGCGGGAGAGCGAGGCACGCCTCGACCTCATGCGCCGCGAGTACGAACAGGACCTCGAGAAGATCGAGCAGTTGCAGCGCTTCTACGACCGGTTCCACGCGAAGAAGGACAAGGCCAAGCAGGCGAAGGCCAAGCTCACGCAGATCGAACGGATCAAAGCCGGGCTGCGGGAGCCCCCGAAGCAGAAGCGAAACTTCAAGCTGGGTCTGCCGCAGCCCAAACCCTCCGCGCGCGTCGTGCTGGAGCTGAAGACGCCGGCCGTCAGCGTCGGCTCGGCCGACGACCTGGCCGGCGCCCACACCCTCGTGCGCGACGTCGACGTGGTGCTCGAACGCGGCGAGAAGGTCGCCCTGCTCGGGCCCAACGGCTCGGGCAAGACGACGCTGATCGAGACGGTCGCCGGCCTCCGCAGCCTTGCCGCGGGGGCCACCCACCTCGGCCACAACGTGCGCCCGGCCTACTACTCGCAGCAGGGCCGGGAGCTGCGTGAGCAGGACACGGTGCTGCAGACGGTGCTGCCGCTCGTCGGTCAGGACGAACAGGCGGCGCGCGGACTGCTCGGCCGCTTCCAGTTCGGCGCCGACGAGGTGGAGAAGCGCGTGGAGATGCTGTCGGGCGGCGAGCGCAGCCGTCTTCGCCTGCTCACCCTCCTCGTCGGAGACGCCAACTTCCTGCTGCTGGACGAGCCCACGAACCACCTCGACATGGGCTCGGTGGAGGCGCTGGCCGACGCGCTCGAGGACTACACCGGGACGATCCTGCTCGTCACCCACGACCGACACCTCATCGACCGCGTGGCGACGCGCGTGCTCGAGATCCACGACGGCCGCCTGCTCAGCCACCTCTCCGCGACGCGCTATTGGGAGGCGCGCAACGAGCGACTCGGCATCAGCCCCGAGCCTCCCACGACTGCGGGCGGCGGCCGCGGCGGAAAGCACGCCGGCAAGGCCGCGCCCGCCGGCGCCGCCGCCACACGCGGCAAGGAGAGCGCCGAGGAGGCACGCCGCCGGCGAGCCCGGCTGCGCGGCGCCGAGGCCGGCATCCTCAAGGCGGAGAAGCGGCTCGGCGAGATCGACGCGGAGCTCGCCGAGCCGGACACGTATGCCGATCGCGCGGTCCTCAACCGGCTCCTCGACGAACGCGGCACTGTGGAGGCGCGGCTGCAGCGCGAGTACGCCGCTTGGGAGAAGCTCGTCGACGAACAAGGCTGACCACGCCGGAGCTGAGGGCACGAGGCGACGCAGACCCTCCGCGCCGGACGCCTTCTGCTACGCTTCTGCCGATGGTTCATCCCGGAGCACGACACATGCGCGCCGCCGGCACCCCTCCCCTTCCCGCCCCGAGGCGAGCGCGCGCACTGCAGACGCGCCTGCTCGCCTGGTACGCCGCGAACCGGCGGGACCTGCCGTGGCGGCACACCGACGACCCTTACGCGATCCTGGTCAGCGAGGTCATGCTGCAGCAGACCCAGGTCGTGCGCGTGACGCCTCGCTTCCTCGAGTGGCTCGACGAGTGGCCGCACCTCGAAAGCCTGGCCGCGGCGCCGCTCGGCGACGTCCTGCGGCGCTGGCAGGGACTCGGCTACAACAACCGGGCGCGGCGTCTGCAGGAGTGCGCCGCGGCGGCCGTCGCGGCCGCGGCGCCCGCCCGGCCCGCCGAGCTGCCGCGCACGCTCGACGGTCTGCGCGCGCTCCCAGGCATCGGCCCGTACACGGCGCGCGCCATCCTCGTCTTCGCCCATAACGAAGACCTGGCCGCGGTGGACGCCAACGTGCGCCGCGTCCTCACGCACGAACTGGGACTTCCTGATGACCTCAGCGGCGCGGAACTGCAGGCGGTCGCCGACGCGGTGCTCCCGCGCGGGCGCAGCCGCGACTGGCACAACGCGCTCATGGACTACGGGTCTCTGGTCCTGACGGCGCGCGCCACCGGCATCGCGCCACGGACGCGTCAGACCACCTTCGAGGGGTCGCGGCGGCAGAAGCGGGCCCGGCTCCTGCAGCGCCTGCTGGACGACGGGCCGCGACCGCTGGCAGACCTCGCGCTCGCCCTGGCGCTGCCCCTGGACGAGACCGCCGACCTCGTCGAGCGGCTGCGCCGCGACGGCCTCGTCGCCGAGACCGGCGGCACCGTGAGCGTGGCGTGACGTCCGTCGCGTGCCCAGACTGAGCTTTCGATGTACGACGTCGACATCGTCACCGTGCCGGCCCGGCCCGTGGTCTCCCTACGCTGCCACGGGCCGCTCGCGGACATCGGCGCCTCCATGCGGCGGCTGCGGGGGCTGCTGGCTGAGGCCGGTCTGGAGGCGGCGAGCCCCATGATGGCGCGGTTCTATGCTGACGCCGCGCCCGGGCAGGACGCCGAGTACGACGTCGCCGTCGCCGTCCACCCGCGCGCCCACGGCTCCGTCCCCGACGCCGTCGGCCAGGCACGCGGAGAGTGGCAGCCGCTCCAGCGCGTCCTCGAGGCCGTGCACCGCGGCCCGCACGACCACATGGAGGACGCGTGGGCGGCCGTGCGCGAGGCGTGCGCCGCGGCGGGCTGCGCGCCGGCGGGTCCGGTCACCGAGGTCTACGAGGTGACCCGCGCGGACGGCGTGCCGCCGGAGCAGTACGTCACCCGGGTGCAGTTGCCGTACGCCGGCTGACCCGGCCGGCGCACGACTGACGCCGGCCGGCCGCTCGCGTCAGGTGCGGAACATCGTGAGCAGGAAGACGAGGTCATCGCGCGCTACGACGGCGTGCTTGAGCTCGGCCGGCATGTAGTACAGCATCCCCGGCCGAGCCTCGTGCTCCTCCCCGCCGAGCGACACGACGCCTTCTCCGCGCAGGACCTGGATGACGGCGGGCACGCTCGCCGTGTGCTCGCTCAGTTCCTGGCCCGCGGCCAGCGTGAAGTGGATGATCTTGTGGTGCTCGTTCTCGACGATCGCTTTGCTGACGATGCCCTGTTCGGCGACGTCGACCATGGCCTCCAGGTCGGCGACGACGGATGTCGCTGCGTCCATGCTGTCCTCCCGGATCGGTGGCGCTTCCTGCAGCGAACGTACCCCGGTATTCGCCCCTCCGCCCTTGACCTTCGTCAGTCACGGTACGTGTTTGACAGAACGCATGCTCGGTCATATACTTTGTGCCGGATTCCACAATATAGACATATTTTCCCGGAAAGGGGGTCGCCATGGCTGACGGACTCGCCAGCATCAAGCGTTTGGTGGAGGTAGCAGTGAGCACTGTGACGACTCCACATCCCGGAACCAGAGGTCCTCTGCGCGGCAGGGACTTCATGCTCGACGACCTGACATACGGCGCCGATCGCGACGGGCGCTGACCTGAGAGGGGTGAGCAGCATGCAGCATCGTATTCTTCGCTCCATCGGACGGTTCTTCGAGGGCACCGGATCGGTGATCAGTACTCCCTCGGGCGACGCCCGTGGCCACATGAACGTGCCGATCGACACGATGTTCGACGTCTCGAGCGGCCGGCGCTGGGTCGGGCGCTGACCTGATCTGACCCAAGCTTCTTCCGTCCCGGTCTCGACGCCCCCCTCGTCGAGACACGGTAGACAGAAGGCCCCTCGCCTCCCTGGTTCCGGCCCAGAACCCCAGGGAACAGGCGGGGGGCCTTTTCCTTTGTGAGCGAGGCGCCGGACGAATCCGCCCGCGGCCGTGGACGGCCGCCGCTATCGCGCAGGAGCCCGGGCACGCCGCGGACGACAGATCGCGTGCTCGGCGCGTCCCGGCGCGAGCGGCGCTCAGCCGCCGAAATACGCGGGATAGCGCCGGGTCTTGTGCTTGCGGCGCTGGTAGGTGCGCGCGAGCTCGATGAAGATCCCGACGTCGCGCTCCAGGTCGCCCTGGGTGCCGTCGAAGTAGAAGACCCGGATCGGCAGGTCGTCCAGGTCCTTGGAGAGACTCGGGTACACGGCCTCGGTGACGATGCCGTTCATGCAGGTGAACGGGCTGATGTCGATGATGCCGTCGGCGCCCTTCTCGTACATGTAGATCGACTTGCCGCTGCTCAGGACCATCTCGCCCAGAGCCCCGGTGTACGGCAGGTACGGCAGGCTCATCTGGAGCACCTCGCGCACGTCCTCGGGCTCTTCGTAGCCGACGAAGTCGTCGTGGAACGGCGCGAGCATGGCGTGTTCGTCCCTGCGCATGATCTTACTCTTGATGAAGCGGATGGCGCCGTCCTTGCTGATGGTCTTGTGCTCGTCGATGAGCCGGCGGCGATGCTCGTCGTCCGTGTACCACACCCACTCGCCGATGTCCGACAGCCAGCACTCGCCGCCCTGCTCCTCGACGACGCGCATGAGGTCGAAGTTGGAGAAGGTGTTCTGGCGGCAGAAGATCTCGCCGACGACGCCGATGAGCGGCCGCGTGGCGTCGTAGTCGGCTGGGACGGCGCGGAAGCGGTCGCGAGCGCGCACCATCACGGGGACGAGGTCGGCGAGTTGCTCCTTGTGCGAGATGCCGACGCGCGAGATGGCCTTGCCGGCCTCCTCGAGGCTCGTCTGGTAGGCGGCGTCGGCCGTGCCCTTCTCGCGCTCGTAGGGGCGCGTCTTGAGCAGCATCTTCATGAGGATGTCCCCGGCGAGCACCGCACGCCAAGCCGTGCGGATGAGGTTCTGCGAGTACGCCCCGATGGACGAGTAGCCGTCGTTCGAGGTGATGCTGATCACGGGGACGTCCCCATACCCCAGCTCGTCGAACTTGGCGCGGATGAGATGCAGGTACTGGCCGAACCGGCACGGTCCGTTGGCCTGCGGCATGAGGAAGGCGACGTTGTCGCGACCCTCGTCCTCGATGATGCGCAGGAAGTCGCCGAGGGTGATCTTCTGCGGGTAGCACTCGTCGCCCGAGGTGACGCGTCCTCCGAGGTCGAGCGTGCGCTCGTCCGAGTCGCTGGTCACCCACGCGTCGAAGCCGATCGAGCGGATGGCCGCCGCCAGCAGGTACGAGCCCCCGTAGGGCATCTGCGGCAGGTAGAGGCGGCGGCCCTCGAGACCGAAGTCCTTGATCGCCTGCTTGATGCGCTCGTCCTGGACGGTCTCAGGGCGTGACACCGGCCACCTCCTCGCGACAGGAGCGAGCCTCGTCGGCCGCATCCTTCGACCACCAGCGGAGGAAGCCCTTGCTGTCCAGGTACGCCTCGCAGCGCGTCATGGCGCCGGCGTCGTTCTGGTGTTCGTCGAACTGGAGCGTCAGGAAGGGCTTGCCCGAGGCCTCGCGCACGTAGTGCTTGATGTACGAGTCCGGGCCGCACTTGAAGTTCGTCATGTAGATGAGGTGCAGATGGTCCTTGTCGCGCACGTAGGTGGCGGTCTGCAGGATCTTGCGCCCGTAGTTCCAGTACATGTTGGGCACGATCGGGTCGATGTCGATGCCGCGGATCGGCAGGAAGTCGAGCGGGATCACGTTCACCCCGTAGAACTTGCGCAGCTTGCGCGGGATGTCCATGTTGATGCCCCTGTCGTACATGTTGTACGGGCGTCCGACGAGGACGACGCCGAGTTCGCCGGCGAGCTCGAGGCGCTCCAGCGCCTCCGCGCCGGCGCCCAGCAGCTTGTCGCGGAACTCATCCTGCGCCGTGTAGGCCGCGTCGAGCGCGCTGCGCACGCTGCGCCTTGCTCAGGCCGAGCGTCCGCATCATGCCGGCGAAGTCGCGGAGCAGCCCTTCGCGACCGTCGCGGAAGCGCACGCGGGGTTCGAGGATCTTGTCCCTGTGCGCCTGGAGGCCGGGCGCGTGCTTGACGACGAACGGCAGCGTCTGGCCCCACGGGCAGGCGTGCGAGTTGTACTGCATGAACTCGGTCTCTTCGTTGACCTGGTTGGGCACGAAGACCCAGTCCACGCCCTCGTTGAACAGCCACTGCACGTGACCGTGCGCGACACGGATCGGGAAGCACGGCTCGGCGACGGTGAGCGCCACCCCGGCCTCGCGGATCTGCTTGTCGCTCTCCGGCGAGAGCACGGGGCGCATGCCGAGCTCGGCGAAGAAGGTCGCCCAGAACGGGAGCCGGTCGTAGGTGTACATCGCGCGCGCGAACCCGACGGTGGGCGCCGACTCGGGCAGGCGCGCGCGAGCCGCTTCGTACGGCGCCAGCAGTTGCTCCTCGCGGAAGGCGACGAGGTCGGCGATCACCGGCTCCTTGTCGACCTTCGCCGGCTTGCGGTAGCGGTCCGAGCACTTGTCGCCCCAGTACGTCTTCTCACCCTCGATGGTGAACTGGCGCACGTCGCACTCGTTGGAGCAGGCCTTGCAGACGAAGTCGACGCACCGTGTAGTCGACCTGCGTGAGGTCCCAGCCGCGGAAGCCCGTCGGCTCGCCCGTACGGCGCACGCGCTCGCTGGGCGAGCAACGCCATGCCGAGCGCGCCCATCACGCCGTTGTGCGGCGGCACGATGACGTCCTTCTCGAGGATCTGGCTGAACGCCGCGGCGACGGCGTCGTTGTAGGCGGTGCCGCCCTGGAAGAAGATCACGTCGCCGATGTGGCGCTCGCGCACGAGCCGGTTGAGGTAGTTGGTGGCGATGCTGAAGGCGAGCCCGGCGACGAGGTCGTCGCGCCGCGCGCCGCGCTGCTGGTACGCCATGACGTCGCGCTCCATGAACACGGTGCAGCGTTCGCCCAGGCGGACCGGGCTCGAGGAACCCAGCGCCAGCTCGGCGAACTCGCCGACGATGCTGATGCCGAGCTTCTCCGCCTGCTCCTCCAGGAACGAGCCGGTGCCGGCGGCGCAGGCCTCGTTCATGGCGAAGTCGACGACGATGCCGTCCTGCAGGCTGATGAACTTGCTGTCCTGGCCGCCGATCTCGAAGATCGTGTCGCACTGCTTGTCGATCTTGCGGCCGATGAAGTCGGCGCCCGTCTTGTGGGCGGTGATCTCGTCGGTGATGATGTCGGCCCCGGTGAGTTCGCCGATGAGCTCGCGCCCGGAGCCGGTGGTGCCCACGCCCAGCAGGTTGATGCGGGCGCCGATCTCGTCGCGGATCTCGGCCAGCCCCTTGCTCACGACTTCCACGGGGCGCGCGTCGGTCTTGGTGTAGATCTCCTTGACGACCTCGCCCTCGTCGTCGATGACGACCAGGTTGGTCGAGACCGAGCCGATGTCGATGCCCATGTAGGCGTCGATGACACGCTCGTCGCCGTCGAACTCGAACGGCCGGGCCATGTCGCGCAGCAGGACCACGCGCTCCATCGAGAGCGGCTCCGTGCGCGGGAACTCGGCGGCCGGGAGGCGCTCGACGTCCAGGCCGAGCACCGCGCCGTCCCGCGCCGCCTCGACGTCGGCCTCGATGAGCGCCGCGCCGATGGCGCCGATGCTGGCGTGATACTCGGGGATGAACAACTGGCCGTCGTCGAGGCCGAATGCCTCGCGCAGGCGAGCGCACGGCGCCGTCGTTGGCGGCGACGCCGCCGATGAAGGCCACGGGCGGCTCGATGACCTTGCCCTTGGCGATGGTGCCCTTGAAGTTGCGCATCACGGCGTCGCAGAGGCCGCGCAGCACCTCCGGCGGCTCGTAGCCCTTCTGCTGCGCGTGGATCATGTCGCTCTTGGCGAAGACGCTGCAGCGGCCGGCGATGCTGGCGGCCTTGCCGGCGCCGAGCACGATGTCGCCCACGTCCTCGATGTCGTAGAGCAAGCCGGCTCGCCTGCTGGTCCATGAACGAGCCGGTGCCGGCGGCGCAGTCGCCGTTGGTCTGGTAGTCGGCGATGCCGGCGCAGCCGAAGTCGCTCGGCTCCAGACGGATGAACTTGGAGGTCTCGCCGCCCATCTCGAAGATGGTGTGCGTCTCGGGATGCAGTGCGGTGAGGCCGCGCGTGATGGCCTTGAACTCGTTCTCGAAGGCGGCGTCGAGCGCGGAGCCGACGAGGCGGCCGCCGGAGCCGGTGACGCGGGCGCCGTGCAGCGAGCCCTCGGGCAGCACCGCCAGCAGCTCGCCGAGGAGCGCTTCGGTCGCTTCGGCCGGGCCCCCCTTGATGCGCCGGTACTGAGCCACGAGCACCGGCGCGTCGTCGACGAGCGTCAGGCCGTCGCGCGGCGCCTCGAAGAGACCGGGGTGCTGCGAGAGAAGTTCGCGGAAGAGGTCTTGATCGTCAGCCCGGCCGACGAGCGCGGCCTTGAGGCTGATGCAGCCGATGTCGATGCCAAGCGTGGTCATGGGTGTGAGACAGGGTCCTCCTCCGGGGGGCGGAACCGCCCCGCCGACTGCAAAGCCTACCGTTCGCGTGCGCCCGGAGCAAACCGCGGGTGCAAAGAAGACTATAGCAGTCTTCTATGGTCGTCAACGCGGCACGCCGGCCGGCGCGCGGCGAACGCCGGCGGAACGTGACCCCGCGCGCCGGTCGAGCGTCACCCGCGGCCGAGCTTTCGTGAGCCTGTGCGGCCGGCCGGCGCGCCTCTAGCATGCTCCTGCGGCGCGCCGGCCGGCCGCCCTCTGCACATCACCTCACTCCGTGGGGGCATCCGTGAACGAATCGACCACGCTCACCAACCGCGAGCGCCGAGAGAACGTGGCGTTCCTCGGGCAGGCGTTCCTCGCCGCCCAGAAGCTGCCGGCCGAGATCCTCGACGCCGAGCAGCGCGACCGTTTCACCTCCGGACGAGTCGGAGCAGGACCGCCTCTTCTACACGCTGCTCTGCTACGGCGCGCTGGCCGCCCAGCCGGCGCCGGAGTCCGTCGTCGACGCCGACTGGCGCCGCCTCAGCGACGCCGGCGTCGTCGACGCGCTCTTCGCCGGCGAGTTCGACCTCAAGCGCTACGCGCTCGACCCGCCGGTGTCGCGCAACGACAGCAAGGGCAAGATCATCGACTTCGTGCGCCTCGCCGAGACGCGGGACACCTGGGGCCGGCTGCTGCCGCAGCCGCCGGACCCCGACGTCGCCGTCGACGTCCTGCACGCCGCCTCCGGCGGCGCGCTCAAGTCACGCGCCTTCTGGGCGGTCCGCGAGATGCGCCGCTACGGCCTCTGGGACGACGAGGCGCTGGACCGCTTCGCCTGCGTCCCGGACGGCCGGGTGCGCAAGCGCGCCGTGCGCATGGGCCTCGTGGACCTGCCGGAGAAGGCCGACACCTTCGCCGACATGAAGGCCGTCTCGCGCGCGCTGCACGCCGTGCTGCGTCTCGGCGAGTCGCCGGACGGCTGCTTCGACCTCCCGGTCAGCATGGCCGACCAGCGCTGCGAGGTGTGCGACGCCGCGCGCATGGCCGCCTGCCCCATGCCCCACTGCCGCTGGCGGCGGGAGCACGCGGAGGCCTGAGCGAGCGGCGAAGTATGCGGCGACGGCGGGCGATCTCCGACCTGCCGCCGTCGCCGCATCTACCCTCACTCACCCGAAGTCATCTAGGGACTAACCCCTATAGGCCGCGCACGCTCGCAGGGAAGAGTATTAACGAGGGCCGCAACAGCGATCCGCGCGGGCGGAGGAAGGGGTCGAGATGTTCTGGGAGATCCTGGCTTGGGCGGCAGTGGTGCTGCTCTATGTGTTCCGCATCGCGCTGGTGGTCGGCTTCGTCGCGGTCGTCGTGCTGATCGTCGCGCACGCTGCGCGCGCCGAAGCAGCCTGTGCAGCACGCCGGCGCGCCGGCACGCAAGTAGCGCGGCGAACTCACTCGCCCCGGTCCGGCGCCACGGGACCGGGGCGAGCGTACTCCGCGGTCGTCCTTCCGGGCCTCGATGCCACCGGGCGTCACCGCGACCCCGGAGCGTCAGCGCACCCTGACGACGTGATCGCCCGGCGTGGCCTGCCGGTTGCCGCCGAGGTCCACTCGCCCGGAACGTCACCGTGTAGGTCCGCCGCGCCGCTTGGCTTCCACGCGCAGGTGTGCCTCACACCCTGCTTGACCCAGCCGCAGCGCACCGTGGCGACGACCCTCCCTTCGCGTTGGTGATCGTGGCGCTCACCTTCACGAGCGGCTGAACGCGTCCCGCACGGTATAGGCGAGCTTCGCCGTCTTGCCGATAGGTCGACCGACGCGCGTCGCGCGGCGCCGTCACCGCGGCGCCGCGAGGTCGACGGTCAGCGGCTGCGCGACGGACGTCACGCCCGAGGGCGCCGTCGCGGTGACCTTGAGCGAGTACGCGCCGCTCGTCGCCGCCCCGCCGCGCGTCCAGCTTGCCGTCCCACGTCGACCGACTGCGCACCCTCGGCGAGACGGCCGAGCTCGATGGTCCGGACGGTGGACCCGGCGCGGACCACCGCGGCGGCCACGTCGGCCGCCCGCGTGAGCCTGAACGAGAGCGTGACCTTGTCGTGCACGCCGTCGCCGTTCGGTGAGAACGTCTTGCGCGAGACCGAGGTCAGCTCGAGCGTCCGGTCCACGATGACCTTGCGCCGCAGGGTGGCGGTGTTGCCCGGCCGCGTCGCGGACCTCCAGCAGCAGCATCGCCTCGCCCTCGGGCGCCGGCGCGAGGCCCGAGCCGGACGCCGATGCGGCCGTCCCAGTTCACCTTCGTGGGCGGCCGGCGGCGACGCCCTTCCAGCCCGTCACGCGGCGCAGCACCGCGCCGTCGGCGTCGACCACCGAGAGCGCGCGCGGGCCCGGCCTCGCACGGCGTGGAAGCGCGAGCGTGGTGCTCGTCGTCCTGGCCGTCGCCGTTCGGGCTGAAGGGGTCGGGCGCGACGGTCGCGCTCTCCAGCCCGGGCGCGACCGTGTCGAGGCGCAGGTGTCGCGTGGCCGAGCGCGCCTCGCCGGCGGCGCTGGTCGCGCCGGCCCGCACCGTGTACACGCCGTCCGGTGCAGCGCATCGCCGTCGTCGTCCCTGCCGCCCCACGTCGCTTCCACGACCTTGCCCTCGCCGCCCATGTGGCGCACCAGCTTGCCGGCGGCGTCGCGGATCTCCAGCGTCCACGCCGCCGGTCTGCGAGACGGTGAACCCGAGGTGACCCGGTCGCGCACGCCGTCGCCGTTGGGGCTGATGGCCGGGGCTCCGGCGATGAAGCCGTAGATCTTGGGCTGCCCCGTGCGCGCGACGACCTTGCGGATGTTGGGCAGCTGCGCGTACAGCCGGCCGCCGGGGCAGTCGGTGTAGTTGGCGTCGCGGTGCCCGGCGATCGCCGGGAACCTGACCTGCTGCCCGGTGGCGTACTTCTGCCCGTACCCGCACACCAGCGTCGCCTGTGCCCAGCGGGTCGACGTGGTGCACGTCGAGCTTCCACTCGAGCAGCCGCTCCAGGGAGGTGACGGCCGCCGACGGAGGCGTGGCGTCGGTGAAGGTGCCGATGACGGAGATGCCCGTGCTGCCGGTGTTGAAGCCGAGCACCTGGGCGCCGATGACGCCGCGCGAGACCCCGCCGTAGCGCCCCTCGTAGATGGTGCCGTAGCGGTCGATCGAGGAAGTTGTAGCCGATGTCGCTCCAGTGCAGCGACCTGGTGTGGTAGGCGTAGATGGCGCGGACGATGGCCGGCGCCTGCGAGCGCCGTGTAGCTGTTGCCGCTGTCGGTGTGGTGGACGAACGCCATCTTGACCGGCGCGTAGTCGGGAGACCCCGAGCGCCAGGACTCGTTGGCGCCCCACTCCGCGCGCGTGACGATCTTCGGCTTCGTCGTCATCGCGGCGGCCGGCGACGTCAGGTGGAAGCCGGCGACGGTGGCCGCGGCGCGGCGCACGACGCCGACGAGCGCGGAGGCCGTGTCGGCGTCCTCGGTGCTGTTGATGGCGACGACGCGCACGTCGCGCAGGCGCGCGGGTGCGGCGCCGGCGCCCGCCGCCCGTGCGCGCGCACCTGCACGTAGCGGCCGGCGCCGGTCCAGATCGGCTCGGTGAACGCCCTCTCCCCGCCGCCGCTCTTCGGCGGCGCGCTCGAGCGCGACCTCGTACCAGCGGCTCCAGGTCTGCCCGTCCTCGCTGGTGCGCAGCAGCACCTGGACCTCGCCGTCCGCGCCGGAGGCGCGCAGGTGACGCCGCCATGGTGAACCGCATGCCGGGGTCCACGGTGACCGCCCCGGCCCGCGGCGGTCGGCGCGCCGCTCGCGGCCGCGCGCGACCGGCGTCCGTCGCCGCCGCGCCGGCTGCAGGCGCGGGCCGCCGGGAGCGCCGCGGAACGCAGCTCCACCGGCGGCGTGCTGATCCACGCGCGCGCGCCCCGCTGACCCGCGGAGCGGCCCAGACGGCCGCCGACCGCCCGAGCAGGGACAGGATGGAGTCGCCGCGAGATGTGCGGCACGGTTGTGGGGATGAGATCTCGCCATGGGCCCGTTCGGCTGACTTCAGGTTTCGACAGCCTACCACGGAACCCTCAGCCGGCCGGCGCCGGCGCCACCGCGGCCGCCCGGCGGGCCCCGTCACCCGACGAGAGCGGGCGGCGGGGCCGTCGGCCCCGCCGCCCGTCGTCGTCGCGCGTCACCTCGGACCTCAGCCCACGCGGCGCCTCGTCGCGCTGCGCCGCCTCGACGATCGCGGCCGTCTTGGCGTGCCGTCGGCCGTCGTCTTCCTTCTCGGCGCTCAGGCAGCTCCAGATGGGGCTGTAGAGGCGGTCGACCGCGCTGGCGTACTCGTCCAGCTCGTCCTGCAGGTCGGTGATCATGACGTCGCCGCCCGGATGCGTCGGCTTGGCGCCGGTGGCGGCCATGATCTCGCGCGACTGGGTCGGGTTGTCGATCCACATGCAGGGCATGAGCAGGTTGTGGTTGAACGGCTGCCGGCGACGGATCTCCCGGAAGAAGTCCGAGTTGAACGCCTCGAGGAGACTGACGTCGCGGATGTTGTCGGTGGCGAAGTGCGTGAAGATGCACGGCTCCACCCAGCCGCCGCTGTTGATGTGCATGTAGTGCTTGCCGGCGATGCAGCCGTTGACCCACGGCGCGTCGCCCCAGAAGTCGACCGGGAAGAGCGCCTTGGTGTCGCGGATGCGGTGGATCTCGATGCGGAACTGGTTCCGCTCCTCCGCCGTCAGCATCATGCTCGTGTCGGGGTCGCGCCCGACCGGCATGTAGAGGAAGTGCCAGGCCGAGCAGCGCGCCCTTGGCGATGAGCGGATCGACGAACTCGTCGCTCACGATGGCCTTCCACGTGTTGCGGGTGACGGTGGACGAGTAGCCGAAGAGCACGCCCGCCTCACCGAGGTGGTCCATGATGTCCATGACCTGGTCGTGCACGCCCTCGCCGCGACGCTCGTCGGTGAGCTCGGGTGAGCCCTCCAGGCTCAGCATGGGGGCGATGTTGCCCACCTCGGCCAGCTCGTCGATGGTGTCGTGATCGAGGAGCGTGCCGTTGGTGAACACCTGGAAGTAGGCGTCCTTGTTCTCCCGCGCGAAGTCGAGCAGTTCGTCCCACATGAACGGCTCGCCGCCGAGCAGGGTGAACAGGTAGACGCCCATGTCGTTGCCCTCGTCCACGATCTTCTGCATCAGCCCGCGGTCGAGGTCCTGGTCTGACGAGTACTCCGCTGCGTAGCACCCCTCGCAGGTGAGGTTGCAGCGCATGGTGGGGCTCATGAGGATCGTCGTCGGCGCGTTGTTGCCGGTCGTCTCGACGAGCTTCTTCCGCTTGTCGACGCCGCGAAGAAGTGTATTCACGATAAGACATTCGATAAATGCATCGCGGCAGCGCGGGCTGAGCTTCGAGGTGACGTGCTTGGCGATCAGCAGCGCCGGGTGGTCGTCCTTGACCTTGTCGGCGACGAAGCGCACTGAGCCCTTGTGCTGGTCCGGCGTGATCTTCTCAGCGAGCTGGAACGCCTTGACGATCTTCTTCTTGTCGTCGCTGGACGCCAGCTTGAGCATCTGGTTGATCACCTGCCGCTGTGCGGCAGTGTAGAGGCCGCCGGTACGGCTCATCCATCTCCTCCCTTCTGTCGTCGCGCGCCCGCATCCCGGGCGGCGCGACTGATCAGTCGTGGTGCCGGAGAGGAGGTGCCGCGGCATCGACACCGAGAGCTGCCGCCTGGACGCGTCGGCTCCCCCGACGGTCTCGTATGGTGTGAGCCCAGTCTATCACCGGGCCGAGCCGGTCGTTCCGGCGTTGCCCGCAAAAGAAATCTCCGCGCCGCTCCCCGCGCGAAAGGTTTTGCTCCGTTTCAGAGACGGAGACGGACCTCCTCCGTTGAGCGCCTCCGATCCAGGCCGGCCGGCGACGCCCGCGCCGGATCGCTCCACACCGGCGCGGGGGTCGCTTCTCCCTCGCGGGCCCTGTTGCCGCGCTGGAGACACTTCTTCTGCCAATCCGTCTACGAAGCGCTCAACTTTCGCGCGCGACCCGCCGATACCCATCTCGAACGATAAAGGCAAACCTGTCGTGAGGCAGGGACGCAAAGCCAGAGGTCTTGGATGATCAAGATAGCTCGGTTGCCGAACCAGACATTCGCAGTCGCGGATCTCGATTCCAGCGACGAGCGCCTCTCGCTAGTCCCGCCCTCGAGACACCGACCGAGCAATGTCCGCCGGCCTTGAGCAAGTCGGCAGGCCCAAGGAGCGCTGGTGTGGAGGCGATGAAGATGCGAGCCAAGTACCCTGTTCCTCGCGATCGCGCTGCTCTGTCTCCTGGCCTTGCCCGCAACGGCACTGGCCAAGGACAAGCGCAACGCGGAGAAGATCGACGACAGCGTCACGACCGTCCTCGAGCCACCGGCAACGACGAGGCCGTCCCCGTCATCGTGTACACGACGCCCGGCGCAGACCGTCACGGCCGACGGCCGTCCCGGCCGGCGTCGAGACCACGGACCTGACCGCCTTCGACGCCTTCGCCGCCTATCTGACCGAGGACGAGATCGACGCGCTCGCGCGAGGACTCCGTCGGCCTATCGTCGCCGACAACCCGGTCTTCGGGTTCGACTACGCCAGCTCGCTCGACATCACCAACCTGGCGATCGGCCTCGACAAGGTCACGCCGCCGGCCGACGGCGGCCCCGCCGGCGCCGGCGTCGGCGTCGCCGTCCTGGACAGCGGCGTCGCCACGACGTCCGACCTCGGCGCCAGCCGCATCATCGGGCTGGAAGGACTTCGTCAACAACCAGAAGGCCCCGTACGACGACGCCGGTCACGGCACCTTCGTCGCTGGCCTGATCGCCGGCGACGGCACCGCGTCCCTGCCGATCGAGGAGGGCGGCTACGCCGACATGCAGTTCCGCGGCGTCGCGCCGCAGGCGGACATCGTCGGCATCAAGGTCCTGGACGGCTCCGGCCAGGGACGGTCGTCCGCGGTCATGGCGGGCATCCTCTGGGCCGTCGCCCACAGGAACCAGTACAACATCCGCGTGCTCAACCTCTCGATCGGCAGCAACCCGGTCGCGCCGTCGACTTCGACCCGATCGCGCGGCGGTCGAGTTCGCCTGGAAGCACGGCATCACCGTCGTCTGCGCGGCCGGCAACGAGGGTGAGTTCGGCCCCGGCGGCATCCTCTCCCCCGGCAACAGCCCCTACGTCATCACGGTGGGCGCCACCGACACGCGCCAGTCGCCGAGCTCAGCGACGACGCCGTCACCTACTACAGCTCCGTCGGCCCGACGCTCTGGGACGAATACGCCAAGCCCGACCTCGTGGCTCCCGGCAACCGGCGTGATCTCACTGCGCGTGCGGGACTCCTACATCGACCTCAACTACCCGAAAACCTCATCGCGTGGCCAGCTACGCGCCGGCGGCGCCGAAGGACCGAGCAGACTACCTGATGCTCTCGGGCACGAGCACGTCGGCCCCGGTGGCCGCGGGCGTGGCCGCCCTCATGTTCGAGCGAGATCCCAGCCTCCGCCCGGACGACGTCAAGGTGCGCCTGATGGGGACCGCCGACCCGGTGGCCGGCGCGACCCGCTTCCAGCAGGGCGCCGGCCTCATCGACGCCGCGGAGGCGCTCGGCGACGCGCCCGGCCGACGGCTATGCGCTCTCAGAGGATGTGGGCGACGGAACGACAATCCTTACCGAGGACGACTACGCCGCCTGGGACCAGATGGCATGGACCAAATACGGATGGACGAAGTTCCGCTGGACGAAGTTCCGTGCTCAAGGGACGAAGTACCGGTGGACCAAGTTCCGCTGGACCAAGGACGAGTCGACCCGTCACTGGACGAAGTTCCGGTGGACGAGAGTGGAATGGACGAAGTTCCGGTGGACGACGTCAACTGGGCGAAGTTCCGCTGGACCGCGGCCGCCGGACGCCTGGACCAAGTTCCGCTGGAGGGACTTCGACTCAACCAAGTTCCGCTGGACGACCGACTACGACTGGGCCAAGTTCCGCTGGACGATCCTGGACGAAGTACCGGTGGACGATCCTGCGAAGGCCTAGCAGCGGACACTGTGGGTGACGATGAGACGGCCGCGCGGAAACGCACGGCCGTCCGCTCTTCGTAGGCGCGGTGGCGGCGGCCGCCGTAGCGGCTCGCCGGGTGACCGACCCGGCCTCGCTCACCTGAACATCGTCGCGTTCATGATCCTCGCCGCCCTACCGACCTGCGCGAGATCAAGCTGCCCTGGGTCGGCGACGTCACCCTCTCTTTCGTACCCGTGCTCGCCTGCCTCATCGCCCTCGGGCTCTGGCCGGCGATGGCCGTGGCCGCCGTGAGCGGCATCACGGCGGCCTGGGTCACGCGGGACCCGCTCAAGATCGTCTTCAACGTCGGAACTACGTCCTGTCCACCTCCCTCGCCGGACTCGTGTACCTGGCCCGGGCGCCACCAGACGGCGCCTTCATGACCAAGGTGCTGCCGACGTTCGGCGCGATCGTCGACTTCGTCGTGCACACGGCGCTGCTCGCCGGCGTGATCGCGCTCTCCACCGAGCAGGGCGGCGCCGTCGGTGTGGCGGCAGAACTACCAGTGGGCCCTGCCCGGGTACCTGGCCGGCTCCACGCTCGCCCTGCTGGTCGCGGCCCTCTACCTGTGGCTCGGCATCGCCGGCATGCTCCTCGGCATCCCGCCCCTGTACCTCATCTACTACTCCTACGACATCTACGTGAAGCGGGCGAGGAGAAGGTGTCGTTCGACGCCGAGCGCGACAGCTTCCACCAGGAGCTCCCGCCTCTGTGGCGCTGCACGACGAGCTCCGCGCGGCCCAGCTCAAGGTCGCGGCGGAGATCGAGCGCGCCCGGCGTATCCAGACCGACCTCCTCCCCACGTCCGTCCCGCAGGTCGAGGGGCTCACGCTCGACCAGCGCATCGAGTTCCTGGGCGAGATGGGCGGCGACTACTACGACTACATCCCCTTCGGCGACGGCCGGCTGGGCATCGTGTGCGGCGACGTCATGGGCAAGGGGCTCGCCGCGGCGCTCATCATGGCGATGGCGCGCAGCCTGCTGCACGACGCCATCGCCCCCGGCAAACGCGCCTCCGAGGTCCTGGCCGAGGTCAACGACGGCCTCACCCGCGACCTCGAGGGCCAGCGGCTGCCGTACTTCCTCACGCTGGCCCTCGCCGTCTACGACCCCGCCACGCGCAGCCTCGCGATCGCCGGCGGCGGCCACAACCCCGTGCTGATCGCCGACGGCGAGCGCGTGACCCAGGTGCCCTCGCGCGGCGCCGCGCTGGGCGTGCGCACCGGGCTGGAGTTCCCCGAGGACGAGCTCACGCTCCCGCAGGGGGCCACGCTCGCCCTCTACACCGACGGCCTGACCGAGGCGCGCGACCCGGCCGGCGCGCTGTTCGGGCTCGAGCGGCTCGAGCTCTCGCTGGAGCGCTGCCAGGACGGGCCGATTCGTGACACACTTGACGGCGTGTGGGGCGACGTCGCCGACTTCCGCGGCCAGCGGGCCCCCACCGACGACGCGACGCTCCTGCTGGCACGGCTCACATGAGACGCGGAGGGCAATCACCAACGACGAGGTCGAGGGGGCCATGGCCGACCAGACCAGCGCGATGCCCGCATCGCTGCAGGTGTACCGCTACCGGGCCGGCGCGGACCGCGTCGAGGCGGTCATCGGCGAGCCTCGAGCCCGAACTGCCGCAGGAGGACCTGGTCGCGCACGCCGCCGAGGCGCTCGAGCGCGACACCTTCATGTGCTACGCCGTCTCCCAGCCCGACGACTTCGTCGCCGACGAGCTCTGCTTCGTGCCGCAGGGCGACCGCTGCGACATCCTGAGCATCCGCACCAACGGCTGGCAGCGGCACCACGGCGACCACCGCCGCAGCCTCGTGGAGATCCTCAACAACTTCGCCGCCGCGGTGGCCTGCGGCAAGCTGCGCATCCTCGACCGTGACGAGCTCGCCGCGAGCGCGGGCAGGGCCGCCTCGTGGCGGAGTTCACGATCGCGGACACGACGGACCTGCAGCAGGCGCGCGAGGCGGTCGACGGCGTGCTGCAGCACGCCGGCGTCGACGACATCCACCGCCAGCGCACCATCCTGTGCATCTCCGAGGCGGTGACCAACACGCTGCTGCACGGCGGCGGCCACGGCAAGATGGTCGTCCGCCGCCTCCCCGACCGCGTGCGCGTCCTCGTCGCCGACGACGGGCCCGGGCTGCGGTTCCTCAACTGGATCGAGCCACCGTCGAAGGGCGGCCAGGCGTCCATGGGCTACGGCTACAAGATCATCCTCGACTACCTCGACGCCGTCGCGCTGCACACCGGACCGGCGGGCACTACGCTACTATTGGACCGCGCGACCTACTGAGGCAGGAGATCCCATGCTGCGTACTTCGATCGCCCAGGGCCCCGCGCCCACCGTCTACCTCGCCGGGGAGATGGACCTCGACTGCGCCGACACCTTGCGCGAGGCGGTCACCGAGGCCGCGCGCGGAGCGCAGATGGTCGCCCTGGACTTCGCCGGCGTGGAGTTCATCGACTCCTCCGGCACCGGCATCTTCGTCCGGCTCGCGCTCGACCTCAAGAGCCAGGGCACGCCGCTGGTGGCGCGCAACCTCTCCCCCGCCGTGCGCGGCGTCTTCGACATGCTGCGCGTGCGCGAACTGGTCGGCGACGAGGTGTTCCCGGACTGACCCGCGGCCGGCGGCCCGCTCCCGCTTCAGACCCGGTTGAGCGGTCCGGTGCCGGCCAGGGTGACCACGGTGGCGACGTCGCCGCCGTCGCTGATGGTCGAGACGTAGGCCTCCCCGCGCAACTGCGACCCGTCACGCGTGAGCATGCTCAGCGACATGCACGAGCCGTCGGTGAGGTGGACGCGGAACTGCTCCGTGCTCGCCGGCGACTCCACGCGCAGCGTCCAGTACGGCTCCCGCCCGGCCTCTTCCTCGCTCAGGGAGGCGGTGAGGAACCCCATCTCGATGCGGTCGTGCTTGAGCCTGAGCAGTCGCTTGGAAAGCATCGCTGCATTCTATCGGCTGCCGGAGCCAGAACCTGAGACGGCGACCCGGGGCGGCAGAGGAGCATGTTCAGCCGACCGTCAGTTCCGGCCGCGCCGCCCGCCGCGCTTCTCGTCCCCGCTGACAGAGACCACGTACGGCAGCAGAGCCATCTCGCGCGCGAACTTGATGGCTGTGGCGACCTGGGCCTGGTGACGGCGGCAGGCGCCGCTGACGCGGCGAGTCTTGATACTTGCCGCGATCCGCTCACGAAGCGGCGCAGGGCCGTGATGTCCTTGTAGTCGACCTCGTCGATCTTGTCCTTGCAGAAGGAACAGTAGCGACGTCTCGCCGGGTCGATGGGGCGACCCTTCCTGGGCGTGCGTGATTGACTCTTGCTCTTCGGCATTCGTGTCCCTTCCGAACTGTGTGCACAGGTGAGTACTCTGGATTCTACGACAAAGAGTATCACCTGTATCCGTCCGGCTCACGCCCGGCGCTCATCTTCAGCGCCAGAAGCGACGAGTTCCCGGCGATCAGCAGTCGTGGAGAGCGTGATCAGAGGCGCCTCCGACCGACCGGAGGGCAAGTCAGTCGGTCGTCTCGAGGA
>CAVXJO010000007.1:0-425479 GCA_963762125.1 uncultured Thermoleophilia bacterium | reverse complement strand
GAGGCCCTTGAATGGCTCCGCCATCCTGCATCACTCCTTGAACTAGGGTGCGTGCCTTCAAGTAACTCAGCCCTTGTCGAGTTCCTTCTCCGCCGCGGCCAGCTGCTTGTCGAGCTCCTTGGCGTCGATCTTGAGCTCCTTCTCGATCTGCTTCTGTGCCTTGAGGCCCGCCTTCTGCAGCTGCTCGTCGAGCTTGTCGCGGCCGACGACGATCAGCGCGGCCTCGCCCGAATCGAGCAGCTCGCCGAGTTCCTTGACGTCCTTGCGCGACATGCCGCCGTGGAAGTGACCGATGAGGCCGCCGGTGATGCCGCCCAGGGCGGCCATGCCGAGGATCGACGGCGGGAACAGGATGCCGACGACGGCGCCGGCGGCGATGCCCGTCCAGGCGCCGTGCTGCGTAGGCTTCTCCCATTTGCTCACGGTCACCCTGCCGTCGGCCTCCTTGGTGGCCACGGCCGCATCGTAGGTGCCGATGATCTTGGCCGCGTGAAGGTCGCGGACCACCTCGAGGTCTTCACGCGCGAAGACCGGGTTGTCGTAGACGCCGACGTACAGGAATACCGACTGATCTGCCATGCGAGGACTCCTTGACTCGAGGTAAGGGCACGACCGGTTGACGGCCGGCCCCGTCGTGGCCCGACGCGCGCCGGCGGCGCGCTCGTGCTGCGCTGCCACGACTTTGTCCGTAGCTACCCACATCGAGCCACGGCCCAACCGTTCAGCGGACGCCTGTAAGATGGCCGCGAGCCGCCGGGGGGCGGGCAACGCGAGTGCAGGGCGGGAGGCGCATGGCGGCGCTGGCGACGATCGCGGTGATCATCATCATCTGGAGCGCGTTGTCCACACCGCTCGACCGGCGCGGGATCACCTCGGCTCTGTTCTTCACCGCCGCAGGCTTCGCCGTCGGAGCATCGGCGCTCGGCTGGCTCGACGTCGCCGTGGAGTCCGCCGTTGCCGAGCGCATCACCGAGGTGGCGCTCGTCCTCCTTCTCTTCAGCGACGCGGCTCGGCTCGACCTGCGCGCGCTCCGCCACGAACTCGGATGGCCGAGTCGCCTCCTTCTCATCGGATTGCCGCTGACCATGATCGCGGGAGTCGCGGCCGGTGCGCTCGTGTTTCCCGGCGTGGCGCTTGCGTCTGTCGTGCTGCTCGCGACGATGCTGGCCTCGACCGACGCGGCGCTCGGCCAGAAGGTCGTCTCCGACACGTCGGTGCCGGCGCGGGTGCGGCAAGCGCTCGATGTGGAGAGCGGCCTCAACGACGGCCTCGCCGTGCCCTTCTTCCTCGTCGCTCTCGACATCGCCAATGCCGAGCTCGAGACTGGCGTCACGTGGGCCGTCGTCAGCAACGCCGTCGCCCAGATCGGCTGGGGACTGGCCGGTGGCCTCGTCGCCGGCGTCATCGGCGGGTCACTGTTCCGCCTTGCCGATCGCCGTGGCTGGATCGGCGGCGAGTGGTGGCAGATCGTCCCCCTCGCGGTGGCGCTGCTGGCCTACGCCTTCGCGCTGCTGCTCGGAGGCAGCGGCTTCATCGCCGCCTTCGTCGGTGGCATGGCGTTCGGACGCACCTCGCGCGTCCGCGGGTCGGTCGTCACCCTGTTCACGGAAGAGGCCGGCGGCCTGGTCGCCGCCGTCACCTGGATCGGTTTCGGGGCGCTGGCGCTCACGCTGGTGATCCCGGACATCACCTGGCAGGTCGTCCTCTACGCGGCGCTCAGCTTGACGGTGGTCCGCATGATCCCGGTGGCGATCGCGCTCGCAGGGCGGGGGATCGGGCGCCCCACGGTGGCGTTCATCGGCTGGTTCGGTCCGCGCGGACTCGCCTCGATCGTGTTCGCGCTGCTCGCACTCGAGCGCGGCGTCCCCGACAGTGAGGTCGTGCTGACGACCGTCGTCGTCACCGTGTCGCTCAGCGTCGTGCTGCACGGCCTGACGTCGGTGCCGCTGGTCGCCGCCTATCGGCGCTGGTACGAGGCCCATGCCGCCGCGAACCCGCAGGCGGAGGAGGCAGCGCCGGCGACGATGCCACGCCGGCGGCGCCAGCTCCCGGCCGGCCTCGCGGGGATGCGGCGCGAGCACCGACTCGGAGTAGGCGGGCGCTGCGGCGACTGGTGGGCGGCCGCGCCGCGGTCGGCGCCGAAGAAAGAGGGCGGGGCGCCGATGGCGCCCCGCCCCTCTTTCTCTTCAATGCTCGCCGGAACGGTCTCCCGGCGGCGCGCCTTGCTGTGTGCCTCAGTCCGCGCCCGCCTCGGCGCCGTAGCGCACGAGGTCGTCCGGGTGGATCCACTCGTCGGCGAGAACGACGCCGCCGGCGTCCTCGATCGCGTCGCGCAACGGGACCGCCCAGCGGTGCTCGAGCACGCAGATCGCCGCCGTCATGCCGGGCGGGATCTCATCCGCCAGGACCCAGACGTCCTCTTCGCTGTACATCTTTCCGTCGATCATCGCCTCGGCGCCGGCCTCTGCGCCGGCGATCATGCCCTCCTCGCCTGCGGCGCCGAGGCCCAGGAACGCACCCACGAGCGCGCCGAACTCCGCGAGTTCCGGCCGGTCGGCGATCTCGATCTTGGTGACGTTCCCGTCATCGTCCTTGGCTACGACCAGCAGGTCGATCAGGCGCACGATATCGTGGTCACGCAGGCGCTTGAGCTCGTCCAGAGCCGCGCCGGTGAAGTTCGGCTCCTCGAAGCCCACGGTCAGGAGCTGTACAGGACCAAATGCCATCGTTCCTCCTAGGGGTGAGTCGGGTCCTGACCGGTCACATGCTCATCAGGATCTTCTGTTTCTGCACATCGAACTCGGCCTGCGTCAGCACCCCCTGGTCGAGCAGGGACTTGAGCTGCGCCAGTTTGGCCATGCTGTCTTCCTGGCTGGGAGCGGGCGGCGGAGCCGCCTGATACTGCTGCTGTGCCTGCTGAGCCTGCAGCTCGTCGATCTGCTGTTGCTGCGAGGCGTCCTGGTCACGCCCTCCCTGGACTCTCTTGCCTACATGGTAGGCAGCTCCCCCCACGACGGCAGCGCGCAAAAGAAATGGCATGCTCTCCTCCTCGGTCCGTACAGTCTCGCGGTGACGGTCGCCCGCGCACCAGCTAGATGCCTGATACCCCCGGCCTGCGCCGAGTAACCTGCCTGGCTCGCCATGGTAACCATGCGGTAAAAGGAATGTCCAGTCGTTCATCCTGAGGCTGGTGGCCCGGCGGCGTGGGCGCTTCCTGTACCATCTGCGGCGTACCCGAGCGACTGCGGGCGAAATGAGACAGGCCATGAATGTCGACGACAGCCGAAGCACCGAGCTCGCGGCGATCTACGACGCCATCTACGCCGGCCGCGACGACACCGCCTTCTGGCTGACCGTGGCCGCGGCGGCGGACGGTGGCCCCATCCTCGAGCTGGGCTGCGGCTCCGGCCGCATCCTGCTTCCACTCGCGCGGGCCGGTCACGAGATCACCGGTCTCGACCTCTCGGCGCCGATGCTCGAGCGTTGTCGCGCCAAAGTCGACGCTCAGCCGCCGGAGGTGCGCGAACGCGTGCGCCTTGTGATGGCGGACATGACGTCGTTCGACCTCGGGCGCCGCTTCGGCGCCATCACGTGCCCGTTCGCCGGCTTCCAGCAACTGCGCACGGTGGAGCTGCAGCTCGCCTGCCTGGAGCGCTGCCGCGCCCACCTGCTGCCGCGCGGCAGACTCGTGCTCGACCTGCCCAATCCAGATCCTGCGCCGGCCTCCTACGCACGGGACGAGGCGACGGACGGTGAAGAGACCGCTCAGGTAGTCGAGTGGACGGAGGGACGACGGATCCGCTGGTGGATGACCGTGGTCGGCTACGATCGCCTGCTTCAGGTCAACGAGTGTGAGGTGACCTACGAAATTATCGAAGAAGACGGCGCGGCGCGGCGGATCAGCGAGGCGATCTCGCTGCGCTACACCTTCCGCTACGAGCTCGAGCACCTGCTCGTGCGTGCCGGCTTCCGCCTCGTCGCTCTTCACGGCGACTACGACCGTTCGCCGTTCGGGGACGGGTCGCCCGCGCTGATCGTCGCCGCGGAGCCGGCGGGCGCCTGACCCGGGCAGCGCGACCTGGCCCCGCCGGCGCAGGTCAGGGCCGAGGAGCGTCCTTGGCCGCAGCCCCGCCGCGCGCACTGTCCCGCTTTGCCTGTCGCGCATTGAGACGCTGCTGCAACGGCGGCGCGGCGATCATCACCGTCGCCACCGCCAGCACGATCAGCGCCAGCAGGTCCAAGCTTGCGTCGAGCATGAACGCTGTGAGCAGCACGACCATCAGCGGCGTCCGGAACAGCGCATACACGGCGCCGCTCATGACGCCGGCCACGAGGATAGCGATCGGCATGCCGGGAAAGACGATGTTGATCGCCAGGGCGACGCTCACCGAGGCGAAGACGAGCGGGAACGTCGGTCCGCCGAGGAACCCGCTCCTGAACCCCACCGCGAGCAGCGCGAGCTTGGCGACCGCCATCACCAGGAGCACCGCGATGCCGTAACCGGCGGCGCCCTTGATCACCGTCTGCACCTGCGTCTCGCCGGAGAACATCAGGACGGGCGCGAACACCCCGACGAGGCTGAAGACCGCGCCGGCTACCAGCGCGCGGAGCACGACGTGCTCCTTGAGGCGGCCGAAGAACGCCTCGGCCGCCCTCATGAATGCGGCCGTGACGACGGCGAGCACCAGACCGAGCAGGGCGAGCGGCACCATCACGAGGGCATCGAGGAGACGGAAGCTGGTGACGGCCGGCAGGTGCAGGAAATTCGCGAAGCCGGCCTCGTGAAGCAGCAGGAACACACCGTACCCGACGCCGCCGCCGATGAGCGCGGCCGGGAGTGTGGACAGCCCCTGCTTCCTGGTCTCGGCGACCTCGGTGCCGAGCACGGCGGTGAAGACCGGGTTCTCCAGCAGGCCGTTGTAGCCGGACGCCACGCTGCCGAAGACCAGCTTGGGACGCCAGTCCGCCGGGATCTTGAAGAGGTCGCAGTACAGGGCGGCGAGCTTGGCGGCGATGTTGCCGATGGCGCCCTCGGGGCCGAGCACGGCGCCCGAGAACAAGGAGGCGAGCGAGGTGGCGACCGTCGCCGGTAGGTCGCGCCAGTCCAGATGAGACACGTCGCCGGTCATGCTGTCGAGCATCGATCCGTCCAGATTGCTCGGCGCCGTGGCGTACTTCACCAGCAGCCCGACGAGCAGTGAGAACGGCAGGCAGATGACGGCGAACATCCAGGCGTTGTCGGTGACGAAGCTATTGTCCCAGATGAGCTTGTTGAGCCCTTCGTAGACGACGAACCAGCCCATCACGCCGAAGCCGCCGATGAGCGAGACGACGACGACGTGAAGGTAGAGGCCCCGGGGATACGGGACGATGGCCGGGGCCTCGGCCTCGTCCGGCACGGATCGTTGCGGTTCGGCGCTCACGACGCGGTCATACCCCCTCCCGCGCCGCGCATGCACCGCGGAGCGGCCACCTTTCTCAGAGCAGGCGCGAGAACAGCCGGTAGCACGAGTTGCGGAACCGCTCGCCGCGGCTGAGCTTGGCCAGATCGGCGGCGGTGATCTCGATGCAGTCCTGGATGTCGCGCTCGTACTGGTCGGCGTAGTTCGTCGCGACTGCCGCGGTCGTAGAAGATCGAGACCACCTCGTCGTGCAGGATGAAGCTGCGGATGTCCCAGTTGCAGGTACCGATGATCGAGAACTGGTGATCCACCGTGACCGTCTTGGCGTGCAGAAAGCCGGCTTTGTACTGGTAGACCTTGACGCCCGCGCGCAGGAGCTGCGGGTAGTACGCGTACGCCGCGTAGAACGGGATCTTCTTGTCCGGCATGCCGGTCATCATGAAGCGCACGTCGATGCCGCTCGCCGCTGCCGCACACATGGCGGTGATCAGCGGCTCGTCGGGCACGAAGTACGGCGACTGGATCCAGATGCGCTCGTGTGCGTTCGCCAGAGCAGTGATGAACACGTCGCGGATGGTCTTGAACGTGGTCTGCACGCTGGAGTGCAGCACCTGGACCGCCGTGCCCTCATGCCGATGGTGCTCCGCCACGGGCGGCATGAAGTCGGTGGCCAGGTCTTCCTTGCCGCCGTTGTTGAGCCAGGTGGAGGCGTACAGCATGAGGTAGGGCGCGACCACCGGTCCGCTGAGGCGGAACGACGTGTCGCGCCAGACGTCGAACCGCGGGCCGCCGTCGATGTACTCCTGTCCCATGTTCATGCCGCCGCTGTACACGCTCTTGCCGTCGATGATCACCATCTTCATGTGGTTGCGGTAGTTGAGGTGGGGCAGGCGCTTGAAACAGGGGGCTACGACGGCGCCGGCGGCGGCGAGCTCGTTCAGCTCGTCCTTCTTGTAGCTGATGCACGACAGCCAGTCGTAGAGGATGTGCACCTTGACGCCGGCCTTGAGGCGGTCGAGCAGGACGGTCTTGACCTTGGCGGTCAGCTCGTCCTGCTCCCAGATGAGGTACATGAGGTGGATGTAGCGCTCGGCGGTCGCCATCTCCTCGAGGAGGGCGGGGAACTTCTGCGCGCCGGCCGTGTAGATGTCCACGGTGTCGGCCGGCAACGGCGCCACGCCGCCCTCGGTGCGGCCCACGGCCTCGACGCGCGCGCCGGGGGTCGCCGCCAGGTCGGCGACGGCGTCCTCGGTGAACTCCGTGTTCGCGTCCTGCACGGGCGCCAACGACTCTGCGGCGACGGCGTCCATCTGAGCCATGATCTTGCGGCGGCGCGGTGAGTCGCGGCGGAAGTTCCGCCCGATGAAGAAGTAGGCTACGAGGCCCAGCACCGGCAGCAGCAGCACGACGAACAGCCAGGCCAGCACCGTGCTGGGGTCACGGTCGTCGGTGGCGAGCACGATGACGACGCCGGCGATGGCCAGCAACAGGATGATGTCGATGGCCCAGAACCCCAGGCTGAAGAAGCGGTTGGTGAAGACCGACCCCACCAACACCGTGGCTGAGCTCGCGATCATAGTTCCCCCATTTCGTGCACCGGTGCGCAGGCATTGTGTCACATTTCAGACGCCGCGTGACCGGGTGGTCAGCCCGACACGCGCCGACCTCGCCTCAGATGGTGGATGGCCCAGATGATGAAGCCCGGGATGGCCGACGCGGCGACGGCGATTGCCAGCGCGACGGCGAGATAGTCCTGCACCCAGGCGATGTTGCCGAAGAGGTAGCCGGCGCTGAGGAACATGGTCACCCAGACGACGGCCGCCAGGGCGGCGAACGCCAGGTAGCGGTGGAACTCCATGTGGGTCACGCCGGCGACGAACGGGACCAGCGTGCGCACGAAGGGGAGGAACCGGCAGGCGACGATGGCGAGTCCCCCGTGCTCCTCGTAGAACTACTGGAAGATGCTCTGGTCGACCGAGTCGAGGATGAGGCACGCGAGCAGCGCCGGAACCGGGAAGTACGGGACCAGCAGCGGCAGGGCCAAGCGCTCGCCGACGACGAGGACGACGACGATCCACCCGGTGGTGCCCACGAGCGAGTCCGGTCAGCCCTCGTCGTCCGCGGCCGGCTCTTCGCGGCCGAGGTCGTGGATCTCGTCCTTGAGGAGGGCGTCGAACGACGCCTCGTCGCGCGCCGGCTCCTGCGGCTCCTGCGATGCCCGGATCTCGTGTCCTTGCTCGTCGATCCCGACCACGAGATCATGCTTCGCGTCGTCGCTGTCGGTGAACCGGGGGACTTCTTCCTGGCTCCTGCGCATCAGCCGGTAGATCAGGTAGCCGAATCCGAGGACGGCCAGAACGACCACGATGATGACGATCAGTGTCACGCCGGCCTCCTGGTTGGTGCTCTGCCGCCGCTAGCCTAGCCCTGCCTCCGCGCGCGTGTCCACGCTGCTGCCCCGCGCTTGACGCAGGGCCGGGCACCCTGAAGAATGCTTGATGACCGCTTGGTAACCTTTCGCGGAAGGTTGCGGCGTAGCGCGTCGGCAAGCATGACATACTGTCGTTTCCGGCGATCCACCACCAACTCACCAAAGAGGAGAGCGTATGAGCGAGATGATGGTCCTCGGCTTCGAGAACGAGATGGAGGCCGACCGCTTCGGCCTCAAGCTCGCGGAGCTGCAGAAGGACATGATCGTGCAGCTGAGTGACGCTGCCGAGGTCGTGCGCGACCCCGACGGCAAGCCGCACGTCAAGCACGGCCACGGTCTGGTCGGCGCGGGCGCCATGGGCGGCGCCTTCTGGGGCATGCTCTTCGGCCTGCTCTTCTTCATGCCGTTCCTCGGCATGGCGATCGGCGCCGGTCTCGGCGCCCTGTTCGGAAAGGGCGCCAAGACGGGCCTCGACAAGCAGGTCCTCGAGCAGATGCACGACGCCGTGCCCCCGGGCAAGGCCGGCTGGTTCCTCGTCATCGAGCAGGTGACCGAGGACAAGTTCATGGCCGCCATCGAGGGCACGCACGCCACCCTCGTTCGCTCCAACCTCACGCAGGAGCAGGAGCAGGAGCTCAAGCACGCCTTCGGCGCCAAGAAGCACAAGAAGGACGACGCCGCCTGATCACGGGGCGATCGCGAGTGTAGAGAACGTCGGCGGGCGGGCTACCGAACAGGGAGCCCGCCCGCCGTCGGTTCTTCGGAGAAACAGCGCCGGCCCCGCTGGGAGCCGGCCGGCGCGCATGGGGGAGTCGACATGGCCGAGTCGCACAAGCCGGCGAAGATCAAGCACAAGAAGAACCGGCTCGAGGCGTTCAGTGACGGCGTCTTCGCCATCGCCATCACGCTGCTCGTGCTCGAGATCGCCGTGCCGGCTGTCAGGGGCGAGGAGCTGCTCGGAGAGCTGGTGCACGAGTGGCCGGTCTACCTCGCCTACTTCGTGTCGTTCATGACCATCGGCGCCGTGTGGATGGAGCACAGCGCGCTGGTGGATGCGCTCGACCACATCGACGGTGTCTTCATGCGCCTCAACCTAGTCCTGCTGCTCTTCTGCGCCTTTCTTCCGTTCCCCACGCGCATCATGAGCGAGTACGCCCAGGACGTTCCGGGGGAGCGCGTGGCGGTGGTGCTCTACGGCGTCGTGCTGCTGATGATGACGCTCATGCTGCTGGTGATGGGCCGGCACGCCGAGAACGAGGGCCTGTTCGGCGACGACCTCGACGACGAGCGCAAGGAGAAGGCCCGGGTCAAGTACCAACTGCTGCCGGGCCTGGTCGCCTACATCGCGGGCGGCGCCCTGGGGCTGCTGTCGCCGCGCCTCGGCATCATCATCTACCTGCTCATCGCGATCTATCTGGCGATACCGCTCCGTGACGTGACTCGACTGTACCGGAAGAGAGCCTGAGAGCGGCGCGCGGAGCGCGGCTGTTCGCGGACGTCGACACTCCCGCGTCTTCTGCCGGGCGCGGCTGCCGCAGGCATGCCGGCAGTGCCTAAGGTAGGAATCGATGCAAGGATCATGAGCGACGCACCACTCGATCTGTACATCGCCGGATACGACGACCCGACCGCGGCCAAGACGGACTTCGACGCCTTGAAGAAGGCGCAGCGCCAGGGCATCGTCTTCATCGACGGCGCCGTGCTCATCAGCCGCGACGCCGACGGCACCATGCACGTCAAGGAGAGCGGCGACCACGACGTCTTCAAGGGCGCCACCGTGGGCGTCGCCGGCGGCCTCGTCGTCGGCCTCTTCGCGCCGCCGCTGCTCGGCGCCATGGTCGTCGGCGGCCTCATCGGCGGCCTGGTGGGCAAGCTCGCCAAGCATCACGACGAGAAGGGCATCGCGCAGGACGTCGAGGACGTCGTCCCGCCCGGCACCTCCGGTGTGATCGCGGTCTTCGAGGAGATCTGGGTCGACGAGGTCGAGCGGCAGCTGGCGAAGGCCGACAAGAAGGCGCTCAAGAAGGCCGACAAAGAGACCGCCGACGAGCTCAAGAAGAGCCTGGCCAGCGCCAAGAAGCAGGAGTCGCAGACGGCCGCTGCGGCTTGACGGCAGCGGTCGCGTTCGGCGCGAGGGGCGGAGCGAGGATTCCTTCCTCCGCCCCTCGCGCTGTTCCCACCTCGGGACGGAGGGCAGCGACGTCACTCGCCGAACAAGCCCGCTAGGGTCCTGGGACAAGGGAGACCGTCATGAGCGGCGAGTCACAACGGACGTCTGAAGAGGGCAGCGCCGTGGAGCGCGGCACCCGCTCCCTGCCCCTCGACCGCTTCAACGCTTTCTCCGACGGCGTCTTCGCCATCGCGATCACGCTGCTGGCGATCGAGATCGCCGTGCCGCCGGAGGGCGTTCCGCTGCTGACGGCGCTGCGCGAGCAGTGGCCTGACTTTCTCGGCTACTACATCAGCTTCGCCTTCATCGGCGGGATCTGGATCACCCACTCCGGCGTGACCAAGTTCATGAAGCTTGGAGACAGCGCCGCCTACGCCCTGAACCTCGTGCTGCTGCTCTTCGTCGGACTGCTACCCTTCACCACGTCCCTCATGGTGACGCGCCTGCGCGGGGAAGACGCCGGGCTCGCGACGCTGCTCTACGGCGTCGACGTGCTGCTCGCCTCGCTGGTGATGAGCCTGCTCATCCTCTACCTCGGCGCGCGAGCCCGGCCTGCTCGTGGACGACCTCGACGAGGCCACCTTGCGGCGCGTGGCCCGGCAGCGCTGGGCCTCGATCGGCTTGAACGGCGTGGCGATCGGCGTGGCCGTCGTCGCCCCGCAGGTCGCCGCCGGCCTCTATCTCGTGGCGAGCACCTCGCTGCTGATCATCCCGCTGCTCGGCATGCGCCGGCACCGGCGACAACGGCGCGTGGGGTAGACGCCGCCCTCAGCATCTGCGGGCACGGGGCCGCGGCCCTCTTCGGCCGGCGCCGCGCAACGTCTCAGGCATGCACAGGCGCCACAGCGACCCGGCGGGCGCGGACCATCGCCAGGATCGCCGCCGTGAGCAGGTAGGCCGTGACGACGGCGATCGCCACTGGCGCGGTCGTCACCGGACCCAGCCCGATCGACAGCATGGCGATCGCCGTGAGGCCGATGGGGGCCTTGATGTAGGCGCCGGGCACGGCAGCCAACATGCATCCCACGGCGATTGCGTAGGGGATGCCGGGGAAGAGGAGGTGCACGACGACGCCCGCCGTGCCCCCGACGAACAGCATCGGGAGGACGTTGCCGCCGATGAAGCCGGCCGACAGGCTCAGCGCCATCGCCAGCATCTTGCCGAGCAGCACCGCGAGGAGCAGTCCGACGCCGATCGTCGCGGAGTTGTCGATCACCGCGGCCAGCTGGCTGTTGCCCGCTCCCACGGTCAGGGGGAGCGCGAACGCGAGGCAGCCGACGAGGCCGCCACCGATGACGCCGCGCACGTAGGGGTGCGGCAGTCTGCCCGCCAAGCGCTGGACGACCTTCACCATGATCACGAACACCAGCAGGACCACGCTCGAAGCGGCGCCGAGCGCGACGCCGATCAAGAGCTGCCAGGGGGCGAAATCCTCGACGGGGATCTTGAAGCTGTCGAGGAACGTGGTGCCGACCACCCCGAAGTAGAGGGCGAACGCCACTGTCGCGGCGATCAGCTGCGGGATGAACGCCTCGACGTACTTGGGCCGCGGTGTGGGAGCGAGCTCGCTGACCATGAGGCTTCCGAGGAGCGGTGACGTGAACGAGCCCCCGAGAGCGCCGGCGATGCCTGCCATCGAGGCCTCCAGACGGGCGTCCTCGTTGCCTGCCCAGCGGCGGGAGGCGATCCACGAGGCGAGACCGCCGCCCATCATCACCAGGGCGAACGAGGGGCCGAGGCTCGCCCCGAACACCGCCGAGACGAAGGCGAGCCCCACCCACGAGGGCGCTGCCCGGTGGTTGACGACGCCCGACTCGATCACGGCGACGCCCCCGGGAATGTGCTCGGGGGCGTGCCACCATGCGCGCAGTGCGGTGACGATCACACCGCCCGCGGCCACGAGCGGGATCCACCACCACTCACCCGACCAGGCCTCCAAGCGAGGATCGCCGAACAGCGCGTCCGACAGTGCACCGGTGGCCCCGAGGTAGACCAGGCCGAGCAGACCGACGACCAGGCCGACGACGGCCGCCACGACCAGGAGTTCCCGATACCAGGGCTGATCGAGTGGGATCGGTGTCGCCATAGGTCCTCCATCCGGGTGCGAGGTCGTCTGAAAGAGAGCGGTGAGCTCGCCTGCCCTCGCGACGGGCAGCCGATTCTATCTCGGAGCGTGCGCAGCGGACCATTGCCCCCTCGCCCGGGTCCGCATCCTTCCTTCCGACGCTGGCCGGCCTCGCTCCTGACACTGGACGCGGGCCGGCCGGCGCGTCCTCGCGCCGTGCTGCTCTCAGGCTGCGGGCTCCTCTGCGGGGACGGGCTCCGGTGCAGGCTCGGTCTCGCGTCGCGCGATCACCTTGCCGAGCTCCCAGAGGAAGAACAAGGCGATGGCCGGCACCAGCGCGAGCAGCCACTGCGTGGCCGTGATCTGCTCGGTGCCGAAGATCCGCCGCAGCATGTCCATCTGCGTGATGAGCACGGCGAGGACGATCTCGGCGAGCACCGTCCAGTTGAGGTGCTTGTTGTCGAACGTCTCGTTGGCCAGGGCCGTGCCGGTCACGCTCCTCGCCTGGAACGAGGCGGCCACGATCATCAGCGAGAACGCCGTCAGTCCGATCGAGGTGCCCACGGCTGGGCTGCTGTAGTGCGTCGCTCCGTAGTTGATCAGGGCCAGGGTGGTGACGGCCATGAATAGACCGACGAGGCCGGCGGTGGTCAGCAGCCCCCGGGTCATGATGGTGGCGTCGCGCGGCCGCGGTGCGCGCTCCATCAGGCCGGGCGTCTCCTTGTCCATGCCGAGGGCGATGCCGAGCGGCGCGTTGACGAGGAAGTTGATGTAGAGGATCTGTGACGCCGAGAAGGGCTCCCCGGCGGCGATGTTGAGGATGCTCGCCCCGAGGAACGTGATGATGTAGGCGGCGAGCTCAAGCATCACGAAGCGGATGAACTTGTTGAGGTTGTCGTACACCGCGCGGCCTTTCTCGACCGCGCGCACGATGGTCGCGAAGTTGTCGTCCGAGAGGATCATGCGGCCGGCGCTCTTGGCCACTTCCGTCCCGGTCCCCATGGCGATGCCGATGTCGGCTGCCTTGATCGCCGGGGCGTCGTTCACCCCGTCGCCGGTCATTGCGACCACGTCGCCCTTCTTCCTGAGCGTCTCGACGAGGAGCACCTTGTGCTCGGGCGCCACGCGGCCGACGACGCCGATGTCGTCGATGCGCCGCAGACGCTCCTGCTCGCTGAGCGCGGCGAACTCCGTCCCCAGCATCGCCTCGCCGGGGATGCCGATCTGTTTGGCGATGGCGGCGCCCGTGGTGACGTCGTCGCCGGTCACCATGCGCACCCGGATGTGGGCGCGCTGTGCGTCGTGGACCGCCGCCTTGGACTCCTCACGGGGCGGGTCGACCATGGCGACCAGCGACGCCATCTGGAGGTCGGTCACGTAGCCGAGGAGATCGCCCTCGGGGTCGAACGAGGCGGGGTCGAGGTCGCGGACGGCGGCGGCCATGACGCGGTGCCCCGCGCTCGCCATGCGCGCCGCAACTTCGTCCGCCCGCTGCTTGAGGGCGTCGTCCCAGGGCACGGTCTCTGTGCCGGCGAGAGCGCTCGAGGCCCGGGCCATCACGGCCGGCGCCGCGCCCTTGACGAAGACGCGCACCATGCTCTTGCCCGACGCGTCGGTGGCCGAGGTGAACGCGGCCATGAGCTTATACACGGGATCGAACGGGAGCGTTGCCAGTCGGGGGAAGCGCTCCCGGCTCGCCTCGATATCCAGGCCCGCCTTGTGGCCGAGCACCAGTAGGGCACCCTCCGTGGGGTCGCCGACTACCTTGCCGCCCTCGAGCTTGGCGTCGTTGGTGATGACGTAGGGGAGGATGGCGTCGTCGATGGAGAGGGAGGCGCCGGCCGCGTGCTTGACCTGGCCCTCGAGGCCGTACCCGATCCCGGAGACGGTGTAGCGGTCGACCGCATCTACCACTTCGACCACGGTCACCTGGTTCATCGTCAGCGTGCCGGTCTTGTCTGAGTTGATGGCCGACGTGGAGCCGAGAGTCTCCACGGACACGAGGTCCTTGACGATCGCCTTCTCCGCGGCCAGTTCTTTGGCGCCGGCGGAGAGGATCACCTGGAGGACGGTCGGCAGCGCCGTCGGGATGGCCGCGATGGCCAGGGCGATGGCCGTGATGAAGAGGCTCTCCGCGTTCTGGCCGCGAGACAGCCCCAACGCGAACATGACGATCATCGTTCCCAGCGCCGCCGCTCCGATCCACAAGGTCATGGTGTTCAGCTGCCGGGTGAGCGGCGTCTGTTCCTTGGCGGTCGCCGCCAGCATGCCGGCGATCTTGCCGACCTCGGCGTCGGCTCCCCTGGCGGTCACGATCATCACGCCGCTGCCGTGGGTGACCGGCGTGTTCATGAACGCGATGTTGGTGCGGTCGCCGGGGCCGAGATCCGTGTCGTCGAGCGCATCGGTCGTCTTGGACGCCGGCACGCTCTCACCGGTGAGCGCCGACTCGTCGATATCAAGCGAGCTCGCCTGGATGATCCTGCCGTCGGCGGCCACGTTGTCGCCTGCGGTGAGCAGTATGACATCGCCGGGCACGACCTCCTCGGCCGGGATCTCGGACTCCGTCCCGTCGCGGCGTACGCGAGCCGTCTGCTTCATCAGTGACTTGAGGGCGTTCATCGCGCTCTCGGCCTTCCCTTCCTGGCGCAGGCCGGTCACTGCGTTGAACACGGTGAGTGCCACCAGCACCAGGCCGGTGTTCCATTGGCCGATGGCGAACGACACCGCCCCGGCGATGAGCAAGATGATCTGCATGTAGGCGCGGTACTGGTCCAGGAACCGCCGCCAGCCCGGCTCGCTCTTCTCTACCGGGAGCGTGTTGGGGCCGTCCTTCTGCAGCAGCTCCGCGGCCTTCGCCGCGGCGAGCCCGTTCGCCGGGTCGACGTTGAACCTCCCGGCGACGTCATCGGCCGAGAGCGCATACCAGCGCTCGGCCGTCCCGGCGGATGCCTTGTCAGTCGTTGCCATCGCTACTCCCCGTCTCCCTCGCAGGCGCCGTCGGCGGCTACTTCGACTTTCTGGTCTTCTTGCCGTGCTTCTTCTTGCCCTTCTTGTCGTCCTTGCCGTCGGCCTGCGCACTCTTCTTGAGCTGCTCGGCCTCGAACGGGTCGGCGGCCGCGCCGTCGGGGGCTTCGGCCTCCAGCTGCACCTTGACCTCCTGGAGCGCTTCGTGCGCTTCCGGCGCCACCTTGGGGAAGCGCGGGTCGATCTTGATCAGCGCGTTCGCGATGACGGCGCCCGCGCACAGCCGCGCGAACCACTTGTGGTCGGCGGGGATGACGTACCAGGGCGCGTGCTCGGTGCTGGTGTTCGAGAGCATCTCGGAGAACGCCTTCTGGTAGTCGTCCCAGTAGCTGCGCTCCTTGACGTCGGCGGCCGAGAACTTCCAGTTGTGGTCCGGCAGGTCGATGCGCCGGAGGAAGCGGGTGCGCTGCTCCTCTTTGGAGAGGTTCAGGAACAGCTTCACGACCGTGAAGCCGTTGTCGGTGAGGTACTGCTCCCAGGCGTTGATGTCGCGGTAGCGCTTCTTCCACACGTCCCGCCCGCGCGCCTGCCGGGGCAGCTGCTCGTTGTGGAGGATCTCGGGGTGCACGCGCACGACGAGGACCTCCTCGTAGTAGGAGCGGTTGAAGATGCCGATCTCGCCGCGGCGAGGCAGGTTGGAGGCGAAGCGCCAGAGGTAGTCGTGGTCCAGCTCGAGGGAGGAGGGCGCCTTGAACGAGTGTACGGAGACGCCCTGCGGGTTCACGCCGCTCATGACGTGGCGGATGGTGCCGTCCTTGCCGGCGGCGTCCAGCGCCTGGAGCACGACGACGACGCCGTGCGTGTCCTGCGCCGCCAGCCGCTCCTGGTACTCGCTCAGCAGCCCGATCCCGTGTGCCAGAAGCTCAGCGCCCTGCTCCTTGTCGAGGAACCCGGCCTTGTAGCCGGGGTCGAAGTGCTTCCCGAGTGTCACTCGCCGTCCCGGTGTGACGCGTAGTGGCTCGACGAGCTCGGCGATGCGCTTTGCTCTCAGGTCGGCCATGTCTTGACCCCTTCCGCTCGTAGAGTCTCAGTTCCCTCAGCCTGTGCCCGCAGTCTACCCGCGGTCCACGATCACGACGGGGGTGAGGGTCGCCTGACCCTCACCCCCGAGTTGTCTTCCTCCGCGCCCTGCGGGCGGTACGAGCACCAGCGCCCGCGATCAGCGCCGGCGGTACCCCAGTCCCGCTCGACTCTCCAGTCACCTCTCAGGCGGCGGCGCCGGACCTGCGGTCGACGCCGGACTTCGCGCCGCCGGACCACGTGGCGACGTCGAGGAGGACGGCCAAACCGATCCAGAGCCAGTCCAGACCATTCACTCCGTACGGCGCCACGATCACCCACATGAGTGTCGTCCACGGTGCGATGAAGAACCCGATCACCGGCCAGAGCCAGCTGCTGAAGGCGAGGTTCCAGCGGGTGGGGTCCATGATCCACCAGATGACCACACCGGCGCGAGGCCCGAACAGGAACAGCGTGGAGAACAGACAGCACATTGATACTCCGATCTTGTGGGGTGGGACGGGGTCGGGGTCTCTCGTCCCGGCCTCGCCACCCATGTCTCGATGGGCTGGATGAATGGGCGCAAGTTACCAGACGGTCAACCGCACCACAAGTGTCTAGCGACCTCGCCGCGGGGCTCGCCAAGTCGGCTGCGAACTCGAGCGAGTCGCCAGGAACCAGAGGGCGCGATCATCTCCGCGACGGTCCTTGGCATGGCGCCCTCTTCGTCACACACCTGGTCTGCGTGGTGGCGCTCTCTCAGACGGCGACGAGCGCTTGCTGCTTCATCGTCGCGAACTCCTCGTCGGTGATGGCGCCGCTTTCCTTGAGCGCCGAGAGTTTGGCGATCTCGTCGGCTGCCGAATAGCCGGCGGCGCGACGCTGCTGCTCCTGCGCCTTCATCAGGATCTCCTTGTCCTGCTCGGTCATCTTGGGCCGTGCGATGACGTAGATGAGGATGCCGAGAAACGGCACGATGAAGGCCAGAAGGATCCAGCCGGCCTTGCCCCAGCCTGAGAGATCGTTGCGTCGGAAGATGTCGGCGAAGACCGCGATGAACATCCAGATGATCATCATCCAGAAGAAGAGGGCGATCATGGTCCAGAGGATCCCGCCGGTGCTGTCGAAGTTCATTCAGTCGCTCCCACTCGTGATTGACAGGGGTCCGCCCTGTTTGCCAGAACGATGGCGAGCGAAGACTAGACTGCAAGCGGAGGCTTGTGACCTCGGGAAACTACGGGGCTCGACCCCGGGGAACCGGTGGCCGCCCAGCGTCAGAACTCGACGAGGCCGTGCTTGATGGCGAAGTGGACCAGTTCGGCGTTCGTGCGCAGGTCCAGCGTCTCCATCATCTGGTACTTGTGGAACTCCACCGTCCTGGTCGAGATCGAGAGGCTCGTGGCGATCTCCTTCGCCGCGCGGCCCTCCGCCAGGAGTTGCAGGACCTCCCGTTGCCGTGGCGTCAGCGCATCCACGGGATCGGCGGCTCGTTCCGGCCCCTGCTTCATGGCCTCCAGGATGTCCTCTGCGAGCTGCGGAGTGAGGTAGGTCTTGCCTGCCAGCGCGGCGCGCAGAGCGGCGACCAGCTCCACCGAGGCAGAGTGCTTGAGCACGAAACCCGACGCCCCGGCGTCGAGCGCGCGGCGGGCGAAGGTCACATCGCGGTGCATCGTGAGGAATACGACGGGTACCTGGTCGCCCTCTTCTCTCAAGCGGATCAAGGCGTCTATCCCGTTGAGGTGGGGCATGGTGATGTCGGCGATGATCACGTCGGGCCGCAGTCGGCTCGCCGCTTCGATCAGCTGGCGGCCGTCCTCCACCACGCCTACCAGCTCGAACTCGGGGCTGAGGAGGCTCGTCAGTGCCTCCGCCACCATAAAGATGGTCGTCGGCGAGCAGCACGCGCGGACGCTGCAGAAGGCTCATCGCGAGCCGCCCTCGGCGGGCGCCCAGGCGATGACCGTGGTGCCGCTGCCGGGGGCGCTCTCGATGTCGAGCGTCCCGCTCACCAGGCGCACGCGTTCGCGCATGCTCGCCAGGCCGAGATGCCCTCCTCTGACGAGAACGTCCGGGTCGAATCCGACACCGTCGTCGGCGACGGCGAGGAGCAATCCTTCGTCCGTTCGGCGCAGCCTGACGCTGGCGGCTGTTGCGTCGGCGTGACGGGCCACGTTGCTCAGCGCCTCCTGAGCCACGCGGAACAGGCAGAGCGCCGTGTCCTTGGACACGACATCGGGCAGCGGATCGACGTCTACCGAGAGATCGAGCCGGCCTCTGTGGCTCCTACGCTCGCACTCCGCCCGGAGGGCCTCGGCCAGACCTAGCTCCTCGAGGATCGACGGGTGCAGCTGGTATGCGAGGGAGTGGACGTCCTCGCTGAGGCGCACGAGTCCCTCGCGCACTGTCTGCATCGCCTCCGCCTGGGCCTCGTCCTCGGCGGCGGTCTCTGCGCGGCCCACATCGATGGCCAGGACAGCAAGTCGCTGACTCACGTCGTCATGCAGTTCGCGCGCGAGAAGGGCGCGCTCCTCCTCGTGAGCCCCGATCAGGCGCCGGCTCAGATCGTGCAATTCCTCCTCGCTGCGCTTGCGCTCGGTGATGTCGCGCAGCACGCCGAACGTCGTGACGGTGCGGCCGTCGGGGTCACGCGCAGCGGCCACGGCGATGTGCTGGATCCATTTCTGCCCTTGGGCCGGATGCAGATAGCGGTACTCAATGAAGAGCCGTTGCAGCGTGCCGTCATGCAGCCGGCCGCGTTCGTCCAGTACCCGTTGGCGGTCGTCGGGGTGCAGATGCTCGGTCCAGAACTCCAGGGGGCCAAGGCCCTGTTCGCGATCGGCGGGGATGCCGCAGAGACTGCGGAACCGTTCGTCGACATAGGCCACCCTCTGACGGAAATCCACCTCGTAGAACGCGAGGCCGGCGAGCTCGACCCCCGTCTCAAGGCGAGCCTCGCTCGCGCGCAACGCCTCCAGGGCGCGCTTGCGCTCGCTGATGTCCATCGAGACCCCCATCAACCGATCCGGCTCCCCGGTCGCCGAGAAGCGGGCGCGCCCGCGGGACACGACCCAGCGCGGTCCGTCTCCCTCACGAAGAACGCGGTACTCCACGGTGACGGGTTCCGTCGCGCACTTGGCGCGCTCCATGGCTCTCTGCACGAGGTCCTGGTCGTCAGGATGGATGACGGACATGAAACGGTCCAGGTCGACGACCTCGTCGGGCGAGTAGCCGAAGACGGCTCGAGTCTGCTCCGTGATCCAGAAGATTCCGGTGTGGTACTCAAGGATCCACAGCCCCGCGCCGGCAGAGTCCGCGGCCATGGTCAGGCGCTCCTCGCTCTCCTGCAGTGCTTCATCGGCTCGCTTTCTGGCCAGCGCATTGGCGAACACCTGCGCGACCAGCTGCAGCCGTTTCACCAGCGGCCCGGGCCAATCGCGCTCGACTGTGGTGGCGTTGAAGCCCAAGGCGCCGACGGGCGACGCGCCTCCCACCGTCAGCGGCAGGGTCAGATTCGACTGGACGCCGAACATGCGGAGGTTGTCGCGGTCGTGGGCGGCCGCCTCAGGGAGCTCGTCGAGCGAGGAGGCCGCGACGACTCGGCCGGCCATCATCTCTCGCTCGAGCCAAGGGAAGTACTCCTGCGAGCTCATGCCGCGCATCGGGGGGAGCAGATCCTCGCGGGAGCTGTAGAAGTGGGTGAGCGTGAGGGGACCGTCGGACCCAGTTGGTTCCCACAGTGCCGAGAGATCGACGCCGAGGACCTCGCAGACGCGGCGCTGCACCTCTTCGATCTCCCTGTCCACCTCGGCGGGCGGCAGATTGATGAACCGGGAGGAGAGTTCGGAGATCAGCGTCTCGAACTCGAGAAGGCTCTCCTTTTCCTCGGAGCGGGGTGTCTCGTCGGCTGCCACACGGTGACGGTACACCATCCGGGGGACTCGCACGCCCACGGCGACGAGCCAGTAATATCCCGAGGTCACAGCCCTCCGGATAGTGGTTAGTCTCCAGCGAGACCTCGCCGGCCGGCGAACGGTCTCAGCCGCGGAGAAGGATGTGCGCGTCGATGAGCGAGAGACCACCAGGCTGCGTTCTGCTGGCGGACCGTCACCATGGTCTCACCGAGGGCGTGCGCGGGTTGCTCGAGACGGCGTTCGGGACCGTGGTAATGGTCGCCGACGAGGCGTCGCTCCTCGAGGGCGCGAGCCGGCTGAGGCCGGACGTCGCAGTCGTGGACCTGTCTCTGGCCGGCGACCACGGCTTGGGCTGGCTGCGGACGGTGCGACGCCGCTGCCCGGACCTCAGGGTGATCGTCATCAGTATCCACGACGAGGATTCGGTGCGCGAGGCGGCGCTGGAAGCGGGCGCCGACGCATTCGTGCTCAAGCGGTCGATCGCGACCGATCTGCTGCCGGCCGTCGCGAAGACCACCCAACGGCGACTGCCGGCGGCGAGGGCGGAACGGCAGAGCGCTGACGCGGG
This sequence comes from uncultured Thermoleophilia bacterium, assembly GCA_963762125.1. Taxonomy (GTDB): domain Bacteria; phylum Actinomycetota; class Thermoleophilia; order UBA2241; family UBA2241; genus CAIXSE01. Next base: position 404,906 of record CAVXJO010000007.1, on the reverse strand, counting down.
ACCCTTACAATCGAGACGCTATGACCCAGGCGAGATTCTCTGACTTCGAGGTTGCCGTGGGCGCCGGCGCGGAGCTGGGCGAAGGTCCGCGCTGGGACGCGCCCACGGGGACGCTGCTGTGGGTCGACATTCCGGCGCAGACCGTCCACCGGTACGACCCGGTGACCGGCAAGGACGTCGTGCGGCCCGTTCCCGGCGTCGTCAGTCTCGCGCTGCCGCGTCGGCGCGGAGGTATCGTGATCGGGCTCCCCGATGGCGTGCACCTGCTGGACGGCGACGATGCGCCTCTGATCGCGGCCATCGAGCCCGATCGGCATGACACGCGCACGAACGACGGCGCCTGCGACTCGGCGGGCCGCCTGTGGGTCGGCACCATGGCGCTCGACGAGCGCTCGTCCGTCGCGGCGCTCTACCGGGTCGACTCCCATCTGGGTGTCACCACCATGCTCACCGGCACGACTATCTCGAACGGGCTCGGCTGGAGTCCATCGAGGGACCGCTTCTACTTCATCGACAGCCCCACCCGCCGCATCGACGTGTTCGACTTCGACCCGGAGACGGGCGCCCTCGAGGACCGGCGGCCGTTCGCCGCCGTCGAGGTCGAGGGCGCCGTACCCGACGGACTGACCGTCGACGCAGAGGGCGGTGTCTGGGTCGCGCTCCACGGCGGATGGGGGCTGCACCGCTACGCGCCGGACGGCGAACTGGCGGCGGTCGTCGAGCTTCCGGTCGCACGCGTCACCAGCTGCGGCTTCGGTGGCGCCGACCTGCGCGACCTGTACGTGACCACCCGACGGGAAGGCCTGCGCGCGAGCGAGCTCGCAGCTCAGCCGCTGGCGGGCGCGCTCCTGCGCCTGGACGTCGGCGTGGCGGGCCTTCCGACGCACGCGTTCGCGGGCTGACCGCAGAAAGGCTGAACCACATGAGACTTGAGGGCAAAGCAGCGCTCGTGACCGGCAGCTCCAGCGGCATCGGAGAGGCGATCGCCCTGCGCTTCGCACGCGAAGGGGCAGACGTGGCGGTGCACTACCATCACGGCGGCGACGAAGCGCGCCGGGTCGCGGCCGAGATCGAGAAGCTGGGCAGGAAGTCGGTCGCGCTGGGCGCCAACGTGGGCGTGGCAGCAGAGGCCGAGGGGCTCGTGCGCGATGCGCACGCGGCGCTCGGCCGCCTCGACATCCTGGTGAACAACGCCGGCGTCGAGATCCGCGAGCCCTTCCTTGACGTCAGCGAGGAGCACTACGACCTGGTGCTCGGCGTCAACTTCAAGGGCGCGTTCTTCGCCGCCCAGGCCGCGGCGAAGCTGATGATCGACGCCGGCCGCGGCGGGCGCATAGTCAACGTGTCCTCGATCCACGAGGACGTCGCCTTCCTCCACTACGCCACCTACGCGGCATCCAAGGGCGGCATGCGCATGCTCACGCGCACGATCTGCCAGGAGCTGGCGCCTCACGGCATCACCGTCAATGACATCGCCCCCGGCGCGATCGCGACGCCGATCAACAAGCGCACGCTCGGGGACGGGGAGCTGCTGCACGCGCTCCAGCAGGTCATCCCGAGCGGTCGTCTCGGCGAGCCCGACGAGGTCGCCGGCGTGGCCGTCTTCCTCGCCTCGGACGAGGCAGCGTATGTCACCGGCAGCACCTACTACATCGACGGCGGCATGGCCCGCTGGAACAAGGGACTGTAGAGCACCCGCGACCACACGCGACAGGAGCGGCGACCATGACGGAACCCACGCGAGCGTTCTTCACCAGGCTATCCGAGCAGCATCAGCCGATGCTCGAGAGCATGACCGGCACGGTGCGCTTCGACATCGCCGACGGTGAGCGCACCGAGCACTGGTACCTGCACATCCGCAAGGGCGACGTGGCTGTCGCGCACGACGACGGCGAGGCCGACTGCGTCCTCAGCGCCGACATCGGCACGTTCGACGAGATCCTCTCCGGCCACGTGAACGCCATGGCCGCCGTGCTGCGCGGCGCCGTCCGCATGGAGGGCAAGGTCGTTCTGCTCACCGCGCTGCAGCGGCTCTTCCCCGGATCGTGCGAGATCCCCGAGAAGCCGCAGGCCGGCTACGCGAGGAGGCGATCATGAGCGCCGAGGTCAAGATCCTCGACGGGAACACCTTCGTGGTGAGCGCCGACAACGGCGACATCGAGGCGTCGCCGGCCGATCCGACCGGCCTGTTCTCGTTCGACACGCGGTATCTCTCCACGTGGGTGCTCACGGTCGACGGCCAGCGGCTCAACCCGCTGTCGGTGGACGACCTGCAGTATTTCGAGACCCGGTTCTTCTTGGTGCCGGGCACCGGGACCGTGTACATCGACGCCAAGACGTCGGTCATCCGCCAGCGGGCGGTCGGCGGAGGCTTTCACGAGGAGCTCACGATTCTGAACCACGACGAACAGGCGGTCGACCTCGAGGTGCGCATCGAGGCGGCCTCGGACTTCGCCGACCTGTTCGAGGTCAAGGACGCCCTGAAGAAGACGGGCGAGTACTACACGCAGGTCGACGAAGGCCGGCTGGTGCTCGGGTACAGGCGCGAGACCTACGTGCGCGAGACCTGGGTGTCGGCGACCGAGGCTTGCACGATCGACGACCACGGCCTGACCTTCCAGGTCCACGTGGAGCCGGCCGGCGAGTGGACGACGGACCTGCACGTGACGCCGGGGCGCGGAGCCGCGGGGCTCAGCATCGCCGAGCCCAAGTACGAGCGGCACGCCAAGAACCCGCTGCCCATCATGGAGCGCAGCCTCGAAAGGTGGCTGGACGATGCTCCCACGCTCGCCTGCGACTGGGAGCCGCTCAAGCGGACGTACCAGCGCAGCCTCGTCGACCTGGCGGCGCTGCGGTTCTCGCCGGTGTCGCTGCCCGGCCACTACCTGCCGGCCGCCGGGCTCCCCTGGTTCATGACCATGTTCGGCCGCGACAGCATCTTCACCAGCCTGCAGGCCCTGCCGTTCACGCCCGAGCTCGCCAAGACCACACTGGTCGCGCTCGGGATGTGGCAGGGGTCACGTTGCGACGACTTCCGCGACGAGGACCCCGGTCGCATCCTGCACGAGCTGCGTTTCGGCGAGATGACCGCGTTCGAGGAGCGGCCGCACTCGCCGTACTACGGCTCCGTGGACGCGACGCCGCTCTACGTGGTGCTGCTCGACGAGTACGAGCGCTGGACCGGCGACACGAAGCTGGTCCGGTCCCTCGAGCAGCAGGCGCGTGCGGCCCTGGCCTGGATCGACGATTACGCCGACCTGCAGGGCAACGGCTACGTCGCCTACCAGAGGCGCAACGAGCACTCGGGGCTCGAGAACCAGTGCTGGAAGGACTCCTGGGATTCGATCTCGTACCGGGACGGGCACTTGCCCGGCTTCCCTCGCGCCACCTGCGAGCTGCAGGGCTACGCCTACGACGCCAAGGTCCGCGGCGCCAGGCTGGCGCGGGAGATCTGGCACGATCCGGACTTCGCCGCCAGGCTCGAGAAGGAGGCGAGGGACCTCAAACGCCGCTTCAACCGCGACTTCTGGGTGGCCGACGGGCAGTACTACGCTTTGGCGCTTGAGGCCGACGGGAGCAAGGTCGACGCGCTCGCCTCGAACAACGGCCACCTGCTCTGGAGCGGGATCGTCGACAAGTCGAAGGCGAAGGCCGTCGCCAGGCACCTCATGTCGCCGGCGATGTACTCCGGGTGGGGTGTGAGGACGCTGGCCATGAGCGCGGCCCGTTACAACCCGATCGGCTACCACGTGGGCACGGTGTGGCCGTTCGACAGCTCCATCGTCGCCTGGGGCCTGCGCCGCTACGGGTTCAAGGAGGAGGCGGCGCGCATCGCCGCCGGTATTCTGGACGCCGCCGAGTTCTTCGACGGCCGCCTGCCCGAGGCGTTTGGCGGCTACCCGCGGGAGTTGACCAAGTACCCGGTGCAGTACCCCACGGCCTGCAGCCCGCAGGCCTGGTCGACCGGCGCGCCGCTGCTATTGGTGCGCACGATGCTCGGGCTGGAGCCGACCGGCGACAATCTCATCGTCGACCCGGCGTTGCCGGTCGGGATCGGTCGTCTGGAGCTGCTCGACATCCCCGGCCGCTGGGGCCGGATGGACGCCTTCGGGCGCGGCCGCGTGGACGTGGAGAAGAAGCGGCCGCGGACTCGCTCCCAGCTGGGCGTGATCGACCCCGAGAAGACGAAGAAGGGATGAGCGCCCAGACGTCACAAGGCGGCCCTCGAGAAGATCGCCGCCAGAGCGCGGCGATGCCGTCGCCGTCCACCCGCCATCAAGCGACCATCGACGAGCTGTGAGGTATGCCGGAACGCGTCCCGTCCGCACCGGCAACGGGGCCTTTCACCAACGCCGGCACGACGTGTATGGCGCGGTGCTGGACTCCATCCTCCTGCACACGCGCAGGAGCCAGCGCCGGCCGCGTCGACTGCGGCCGATCGTACAGGCGCAGACGCAGGCGACCGTTGGGTGTGCGCCAACCGCCGTCGCGGCTCGTGGTCCAGGGGCTCGCCCCATGAGCCTCGTAATTTTCCGAGGTCACGGCCCTCCGCCTTCCGGCTAGTCTTCAGCCTGCACCCGTGGACCGGGCTGCGGGGGCGCGCGCGTGCGCCGACGACAATCGAGGAGGACGAATGAACGGCAAGTGGCAAGGTTGGGCGGCGACGGGCGGCATCCTGATGCTGATCTTCGGCGGCTTCAAGGCGATCTCGGGCGTCATCGGCCTCTTCAACGACCAGTGGCTCGTGCATGGATTCACCGGCTATTACTTCGTCGACATCAGCGCGCTCGCCTGGTGGTACCTGATCGTCGGGGTGATCCTGTTCTTCGCCGGCTGGGCCGTGCTGAACGGGCAGGCGTGGGGCCGCTGGGTGGGCGTGGTCGCCGCCGGCATCGCCATTATCTCCGAGCTCCTCTGGCTCCCGGTCTACCCCGTCTGGTCGATCCTGCTGATCACCCTGTACGTGTTTATCGTTATCGGCCTGGTCGCGGTGAGGTCGGACAAGTAGTGGCTGCAGCCGACGGAATGCGCGCCGGGGCAGGGCAGGGGTCCTCCCGTCGGAGCGCCGCCGTTCGCGCCACCCCGTCAGTGCGGATCGGGGTGATCAGCGACAACCACGGCTATCTCGACCCCGAGGTCCTCGAGATCTTCGCAGGCGTCGCACACATCATCCACGCCGGCGACGTCATGGACCCCGGCATCCTCACGGCGCTGAAGGCCGTTGCGCCGGTGACCGCGGTGTCCGGTAACCTGGACGTCACCGGCCCCACTGCCGACCTGCCGACCGAGGCGACCGGCGAGGTCAGGGGCGTCCGCTTTGTGGTCGCACACAAGCCGAAACGGCTCCACAAGCGCCTTGCCGCCGGCAAGATCGCCGTCGGCGAGGACCATGTCCGCCCGGATCTGGTCGTCTGGGGTCACCTGCACACTCCCACGGTGATCTGGATCGAGGGCCAACTGCAGCTCAATCCCGGCACGGCAGCTTCGCCGGACGAAGAAGACGACGGGCCGACGGTGGCCGTCGTGGAGGTCGCGAAGAGCGGCCTCGCCGTGCGCTTCGTCCCGCCGCGCCGGCGGACGTCCGAGGAGACGAGCAGGAAGCCGTGAGCATGCCAGGCCTCACCATCTGGAACGGCATCGTAGATTGCCGGCCGGACCGCAGACGCGACGCGTGGCCGCCCGAACGGCGAGTCGCGGTCGTGGGGACGGGGCGCGGCGTCGTGCCCCAGTGGTTCACATGCGGCCAAGGTCGAGCGGCCCACGGACGAGCGCAAGACGAGCGGCCGGTAACGGCGGCGGTCGGCAATCTACCCCGAGCGTGGAAGGGATATCCATGAAGGTCATCATCGTTGGAGGAGTCGCGGGCGGAGCTTCGTGCGCCGCCCGCCTGCGCAGGTTGGACGAGAAGGCGGAGATCGTCCTGGTGGAGCGGGGACCCTACGTCTCCTATGCCAACTGCGGCCTGCCGTACTACGTCGGCGGCGTGATTGCGAAGGAGTCCAGCCTGCTGCTGGCGACGCCGGACACCTTTCGCCAGACGTTCGCCATCGACTGCCGTACCGGTTGTGAGGTGGTCGGCATCTCCGCGAAGGACAAGTCCGTTGAGCTCAGGGACCGCGCTACCGGCGCGCTGACGACCGAGAACTACGACAAGCTCGTACTCTCGCCCGGCGCGGCGCCGATCCGGCCGCCGCTGCCGGGCATCGACCTGCCGGGCATCTTCCCGGTCAGGACGGTACCCGACGCCTGCGACGTGCGGGCGTGGGTCGACCGCAGCCTCGCCGAGCCGTCCGGCCTGGACTCCTACACCGGGTCGCAAGCGCGCAGGAGGCAGCGGCGGGCGGTCGTGGTCGGCGGCGGGTTCATCGGCCTCGAGATGACCGAGAACCTCGTCGCATTGGGGCTGGACGTCACCGTCGTGCAGCGCGGCGACCAACTCATGACGCCGGTGGACCTCGAGATGGCCCGCTACGTCGAGCGGCATTTGACGAAGCACGGGGTCCACGTCCTGCTGAACGACGGCGCGGCTGGCTTCGCGCAGGCGGCGGACGGCTCGCTCGAGGTGCAGACGACGTCCGGCCAGACGCTGCCGGCGGACGTCGTCGTCCTCGGCATCGGCGTCCGCCCGGAGACGCAGCTGGCGAAGATGGCGGGCGTGGGACTCGGCGAGCGCGGCGGTATCCGCGTGGACGAGCAGTTGCGCACGAGCGACCCGGACATCTTCGCCGTCGGCGACGCCGTCGAGAAGTGGGATCTCTCCACCGGCGAGTGGACGCTGGTCGCGCTCGCCGGTCCCGCGAACCGGCAGGGCCGCGTCGCGGCCGATGTGATCGCCGGCCGCGATTCGCGCTTCCGCGGCATCCAGGGTACGGCCATCGTCGGGCTGTTCGGTGGCGCCCTCGCGTGGACCGGCGTCAGCGAGAAGACGCTGAAGCGACTCGGAGAAGAGGACTACGAGAAGGTGTATCTCTTCCCGAACTCGCACGCCGGTTACTACCCCGACGCCGCCCCGATCGCCATGAAGGTGATCTTCCGCAAGTCCGACGGGCGCCTCCTCGGGGCGCAGGCCGTCGGCCGCGACGGCGTCGACAAACGCATCGACTCGCTCGCCCTGGCCATCCAGTTCGGCGGCACGATCCACGATCTCGAAGAGGCGGAACTGTGCTACGCGCCGCAGTTCGGCAGCGCCAAGTCGCCGGCCAACTTCGCCGGCATGGTCGCCGCCGGCGTGCTGTGCGGGGACATGCCCGTCGGGCACTGGGGCGACCTGGACGGCGAGTTTCTGCTCGACGTACGCCATCCGGAGGAACTCGCCGCCGAGGCGCTACCCGGCGTGGTCAACATCACGGTGGACCAGCTCCGCGCGCGCCTGGATGAGCTGCCTCGCGACCGGGAGATCGCGGTCATCTGCCGCTCGGGTCAGCGCGCCTACTACGCAGCACGCATCCTCCTGCAGAATGGCTTCAGGGCGCGCGTCGTGTCCGGCGGCATGCTCTCCCACGAGATCTTCGCGGAGGTGTGAGGCGGGCCGACTCGCAGCCAGAGAGAGGGTGACGCGGTGACGGCGGACCTGTTCCTCGGCCTCGACATCGGCTCCTCGAGCACCAAGGCAGTCCTCGTGGACGCGGGCGGCGCCGTCGTCGCCGACGCGCGGCTCGAGCACGACATCTCGCGACCACGCCCGGGTTGGGCGGAGCAGGACGCGGAGCGTGACTGGTGGGGAGGCGTCGTCGAGGCGTGCCGGCGCGTGCTCGACGGGCGCGCCGCGCACGTGGCGGCCGTCGCCGTCAGCGGGCTCGGCCCGTGCGTCCTTGCTGCCGCCGCGGACGGGCGCCCACTCCGGCCGGCGATCCTCTACGGGATAGACTCGCGCGCCAGCGCTCAGGTCGAACGGCTGACCACCGAGCTCGGCTCAAGCGAGATCCTGGCGCGCTGCGGCTCACAGCTGTCGAGCCAGTCGGCGGGGCCCAAGATCCGCTGGCTCGTGGAGGAGGAGCCGCAGGTGTGGTCCGCAACGCGACGCGTCTTCGCTGCGACGTCCTTCATCGTCGCGCGCCTCACCGGGGAGTACGTCCTCGATCATCACAGTGCCAGCCACTGGGCGCCCCTCTACGACGTGCACCGCAACGCGTGGATCGATGAGTGGAAGGACAGTGCGGCGCCGGGAGTCCGGCTGCCGCGGCTGGTCTGGCCGCAGGAGGAGTGCGGCAGGGTGAGCCGCGAGGCCGCCGCCGCGACCGGGCTGCGTGAAGGCACCCCGGTGGCCGCAGGCAGCGTGGACTCCTGGTGCGAGGTGACGGCGTCGGGACTGCGCGGGCCCGGCCGCGGGCTGCTCGTGTACGGCACGAGCATGTTCCTCGTCGAGGTCGACAGCCCGGCGCACTCCGACCCCAGGCTCTGGAGCACCGTCGGGTTCACGCCGGGGTCGCTCAACATCGCCGCCGGCGTCGCCTCCGCCGGCGCACTCACGGCGTGGCTGCGCGATCTGACCGGGGGCGTGGGCTACGACCGCCTCTACGCCGAGGCCGCTGCCGCCGGCCTGGGCGCCGGCGGCCTCGTCGCCCTCCCCTACTACGCCGGCGAGCGCACGCCGCTGTTCGATCCCGACCTGCGGGGAGCGGTCTTGGGCTTGACGGCCGCGCATGGACGCGGGCACCTCTTCCGGGCGCTCATGGAGGCCGCCGCCTACGCGGTGCGCCAGAACCTGGAGACGATGCGCGAGGCCGGCGCGACCGTCGCGCGGCTGCTCAGCAGCGGCGGCGGGGCAGGTGGCGCCCTGTGGCCGCAGATCGTCAGCGACGTCACCGGGCTGCGACAAGAGGTGCGCGAAGGCCCCTCCAGGGCCGGCGTCGGCGCCGCGCAGCTCGCGGCCGTCGCCGTGGGCGCAGCGACCCTGGAGACCACATGGCCGCAGCCGGCGGTCCGCGTCGAGCCCTGTCCCGAGACGGCGCCCCAGTATGAGGAGCTCTACGGCTGGTTCCGGGAGCTCGCCGACGCCACGCGTCCTCAGGCCCACGCGTTGGCGGCCTGGCAGCACGACCACTCTCGTGACACGATGTCGCCGGCGGTGCACGGGGACGAAGGCATGTCCGCCGACAACGAGGGGAAGGAGGCGTGACGGAGCAGAGCGCACCACTGAAGCCCGGCGCCGCGCGGCGGCTTGCCGCGGTCGCGGCCATCGTCATCGTCATCGCCGTCGTGGCTGAGACGGTGATCATCGTCCTCGATCGCCCGCTCGACATCGTCGTCCAGCTCGTCCTGCTGGCGGTGATCGTCCTCGCCGTGTGGAACGCGCTCACGAGGAAGCATCCGGCGCGCCTGGTCTGGATCGCCGTCGCCGCCGTGGCGGCCGTCGCCGTTGTGGCCATCCAGGTCGCGGGCGGCGATGGGTACGTGTTCTCGCTGCTGGTGCGTCTCGCGCTCCTGGGAGTGGCGCTCCTGCTCGCGCGCTACGCGCTGGCGCGCGACGTGCGCTCGCTCAAGCGCAGCGAGACGCCGGGGATGCCCGTGCCGGCCGCCCGTCGGGGCGTACTGATCATGAACCTCAAGTCCGGCGGCGGGAAGGCCGAGAAGCTCCGTCTCGAGGACGAGTGTCGCGCGCGCGGGATCGAGCCGGTCGTCCTGCAGCGCGGCGACGACCTGCTCCAGCTCGCGCGCGACGCCATCGACCGCGGCGCCGACGTCATCGGCATGGCCGGCGGCGACGGCTCGCAGGCGCTCGTCGCCAGCGTCGCCGCCGAGCGGAGCGTGCCGATGGTCGTCGTCCCCGCCGGCACGCGCAACCACTTCGCCCTCGACATCGGCCTCGACCGCGACGACGTCGTCGGCGCGCTCGACGCCTACGGCGAGGCGCGCGAGCAGACTGTCGACCTCGCCGACGTCAACGGACGGATCTTCGTCAACAACGTCTCGCTCGGCCTCTACGCGACGATCGTGGAGTCGCCGGAGTACCGCGAAGCCAAGCGCGAGACGACGCTGGCGGCGCTCCCGAAGATGCTCGGTCCCGGGTCCGAACCCTTCGACCTGCGCTTCACCGGGCCGGATGGCGTGAGCCACGAGGGCGCGCACGTGATCCAGGTGTCCAACGGCCCCTACGGCACCACCGTGGGCGGGATCACCTCACGTCCTCGCCTCGACACCGGACGGCTCGGTCTGTTCTCGCTGGTCGTGCCGGACGCCGTCGCCGCGACGCGCGCCATCGCGGCGCTCGCGACCGCCGAGCCGGCTCTCTACGACGGCTATCTCAGCTGGGAGGCGCCGCTCTTCGAGGTGACCTCGGGGGCGCCCATCGCCGTCGGGCTCGATGGTGAGTCGTTGGAGATGGACCCGCCGCTCGTGTTCAGCTCGCGGCCGGGCGTGCTCCGCCTGCGGCTGCCGCTGCGGGCCATCGGCTACTCGCCGGCTGCGAGGGCGACGGGGGTCAGGGGTCTGCTGGGCTTGTGGCGCGTCGTGCTCGGGCGGCCGGTGCGCATCGATGCCTGAGGCGGGCGCTCAGTCCTGCGGTTCGTCCGGCGGCTCGAGATGCCGCAGGCCCGCCGGTGCCGAGGCGCCGTCTTGATCGAGAGCCTCGACCCAGCGGTGCGGCGCGTCGTCTGAATCGGGGTCGTGCGCCTCGATGTCTCTGAGCGCGGCCCTCATCTTGGCGAAGAAGTGCTCGCGGTCCAGCTCGGCGAACAGCCCGTAGGTCTCCACGCGCTCCTGCAAGCGCGTGCGCAGTTCGACGAAGGCGATGTGGATGTCTTGATCGTTGAGCTCGCGGTCCAGGTCCTTGAGCACGTCCGCCGCGGTGACGTCGATGTCGGTGATCGCCTCGCACTGCAGCACGATCCAGCGCGGCTTGCGCGCGATGACGAGCTTGCGGATCTGCTGCCGGAAGATGCCGGCGTTGGCGAAGAACAGCGGCGCCTCCCAGCGGTAGATGACGACGTGCTTCTGTTGTTCCGCCTCCGGGTAGCGCTGGACGTCATGCCATCCCTTGAGCTCGGGCACGTAGCCGAGCACCGCGCCCGGCGGCCACCAGCTCCGGCGGAAGAACAGGAGGATCGAGAGGATGGCGGCGATGAGGATGCCCTGAAGCACGCCGAAGAAGACGACGCCGATCGTCGCCACGATCGAGAGGGCGAGCGCCGTCTTGCGCACGCGGGCGAAGCGCCGCAGAGCGGCCAGGTCCATCAGAGACGCCGCCGCCATGATCACCACGGCGGCCAGTGCCGTCTGCGGCAGGTCGGCGAACAGGGACGGCACCAGGACGAGCATGAGGATCACCAGGCCGGCGCCGACGAGCCCGGTCATCTGGGTCTTGGCGCGCGCGCTGTCGGCGACGGCCGTCCGGGAGGCGCTCACCGAGATCGCGAAGCCCTGGAAGAGGCCGGCTGCCGCGTTGGAGGCGCCCACGGCGATCATCTCGTGGTTCGCGTCCACCTCGTCGCCGCGCTTGGCGGCGAAGCTCGACGAGGTGGCGATCGTGTCGGTCAGGGAGACCAGTACGATGCCGACCGCGGCCGCGGCCAGCATGGTGAGGTCGCCTGCGCTCGTCCACGGAAATGAAGGGACGGGGAGCCCCTGCGGCAGCGTGCCCACCGTCTTCACGCCTTCCGCGGCCAGGTCCAGGACGGCCGAGACGACGGTGGCGGCGACGACTCCGACGAGTACGGCCGGGATCTTCCTCCAGATCCGCGGCAGCCCGAGCAGGAGCGCCAGGGTGCCCAGGCCGACCAGCAGCGTGGGGGTGTTGGTCTGGTCGAGGTTCGAGAAGAACGCCCTGACCTCCTGGACGAAGGTCTCCGCGTCCGTGGAGAAGCCGAAGAGCTTGGGAAGCTGGCCGACGAAGATGGTGATGGCCAGCCCGTTCATGTAGCCGACCTGGACCTCCTTGCTGAGCAGGTCGGCGATGAACCCCAGCTTGCCGAGGCCGAGGCCGATCTCGATGAGACCCACCATGATCGCGAGAATCCCGGCGAGCGCGATGGCCGTGGCGGGGTCGTCGGTCACCATGAGCGGCACGATGGCGGCGAAGATCAGGGGCGAGACCGCGGAATCCGGGCCGAGCACGAGGACCCTGGACGGCCCCAGGAGCGCGTACACGACGAGGCAAGCGATCGTCGTGTAGAGGCCGGTGACCGGAGGGAGCCCGGCCAGTTCCGCGTAGGCCAGCCCCTGCGGCACCAGGAGGGCTGCGAGGACGATGCCGGCGACGAGGTCGAAGCGCAGCCACGCCGGCTTGTACGTGAGCAGCATGCCGACTCCGGGCACGGCGGCGCTCAGCCGGCTCTTCTCGTTCGAGCCACCCTCGTTCGTCTCGGCCTTCGTCGCCACCCGGGACCCCTTGCCTTACCGGTCGGTCACGAATGGTAGCATCTGACCGTGGCCGACTCGACGGACAAGCGGGACATCGGGAGCATCGCGCGCGAGGTGTTCCACGAGCTCGTGGTGCTCGACACCGCCGTCTACCAGGCGATCGAGGCCACGCCCACGCCGCTCATCGACGCGCCGCTGCGGCGTCTCTCGAACTCGGCCAACCACGCCAAGCTGTACGCGGGCATAGCCGCGTTGCTGTTCGCCGTCGGCGGCAAGAAGGGCCGCCGCGCGGCCGTCACCGGGATGGCCGCCGTCGGCCTCAACTCGTTCGTCGTCAACGTGCCGATGAAGTCCGCCGGCCACCGCCCTCGACCCGAGCGCGGCGTCGTCCGGTTCGAGGAGGCGCGGCACGTGAAGATGCCCACGTCGACCTCGTTCCCCTCCGGGCACTCGGCCTCGGGGTTCGCGTTCGCGGCCGGGGTCGCCGAGGCCATCCCGGCGCTCGGCGTCCCGCTGCGCGGTCTGGCCACCGTGGTGGCCTACTCCCGCGTGCATTCGGGCGTGCACTATCCCGGCGACGTCGTCGTGGGGTCGCTGGTCGGCATGGCCGTCGGCGAGGGCACGGCGCTCGCCTCGCGCGCGGTGCGCAAGCGGCTGCCCGGCGCACAGGCGGCGGACTAGCCCTCGCTCTCGATCAGGGCTCGCAGGCGGCTGCGGTCGCGCCCTTCTCGAAGCGCATCTTGCACATCGCGTACTCCTCGGGCACCGCGATGGGGTAGTCGCCGTCGAAGCAGGCGCGGCAGAACTGGCTGCGCGGCAGGCCGGTGCTGGCCTGCAGGCCATCCAATGTGAGGTAGTGCAGGCTGGTGGCGCCGACGTGATCGCGGATCTCGCCCACTGTCTTGTTGGCGGCGATGAGCTCGGTGCGCGTCGCCATGTCGATACCGTAGAAGCAGGGCCACTGGATGGGCGGCGAGCTGATGCGCAGGTGGACCTCGGCAGCGCCGGCGTCAAACAACATCTGCACGAGCCGGCGCGTGGTGTTGCCGCGCACGATGGAATCGTCCACGACGATCAGCCGCTTGCCCTTGATCACCGACGTGAGCGGGTTGAGCTTCATGCGGATGCCGACCTGGCGCAGGTTGTCGTCGGGTTGGATGAACGTGCGGTGCACGTAGCGGTTCTTGATGAGGCCCTCGGTGTAGGGGATGCCGGAGGCCGCGGCGTAGCCGATCGCCGCCGGCATGCCCGTGTCCGGGACGGGGACGACGAGGTCGGCTTCGACGGGCGCCTCCATCGCGAGGTGCTTGCCCATCTCCTGGCGCACGACATGCAGGGTCTTGCCGTTCATCACGCTGTCCGGCCGGGCGAAGTAGATGAACTCGAAGATGCAGAGGGCCGGGCGCGCGCCCTCGAGCTCGACGCGCTCGCTGCGCAGGCCGTGCTCGCTGTCGGCGATGACGATCTCGCCCGGCTGGATCTCGCGCACGAACTGGGCGCCGATGATGTCCAGGCCTGAGGTCTCGCTGCTGAACACCGGGTGGCCCTCGTAGTCGCCGAGGCAGAGCGGGCGCACGCCGTAGGGATCGCGGAAGCCGACCACCGCGTCGCCGCTCATGACGGCCGCCGAGAACGCACCGCGGATCTTGCTGACGGCGGTGCGCACGGCGCTGAGCAGATCGCCTCCCGCCTCGTGCGCGATGAGCGCCGTGATCACCTCGGTGTCGGTGGTGCCGGAGAACTTGACGCCCTGCGCGAGCAGTTCGTCGCGCAACTCCGTGGTGTTGACGAGGTTGCCGTTGTGGCCCAGGGCGATGACGTCGCCGTTGCGGCTGCGGACCAGGGGCTGTGAGTTCGACCAGTGACTCGAGCCGGTGGTGCTGTAGCGCACGTGGCCGATGGCATGCTGGCCGCTCAGGCTCTGGAGCATCTGCTCGTTGAACACCTGGCTGACGAGGCCGAGGTCCTTGATCACCATGACCTGGCCGTGGTCGGCCACGGCGATGCCGGCGCTCTCCTGGCCGCGGTGCTGCAGGGCGTAGAGCCCGAAGAAGGTCAGGCGCGCAACGTCAAGCCCCGGCGCGTGAATGCCGAAGACGCCACAGCTGTCGTGGAGACGATCGTCGTACAAAGCGCTCGAATCGTTCAGGCGAGCCGCTGCGGGAGCGACTCATAAGCAGAATGGAGCTCGCTCACCGGGACGGCGAAGAGCTCCTTCGCATCCATGGTACACCGCAGGTCGGAACCGGCAACCCTACCCACCGTACGGTGGGGGAGGTCGCCGAGGATGGTCTCCAGCTCGGCGGCCTTGTCGGGCGCGCAGGTGACCACGACCCTGGTCGGCGCTTCGCCGAAGAGGGCGAGGTCCGGCCGGCCGGCGGCCCCGGTCACGGCCGCGGCGGAGCCGAGGTCGACGTCGGCGCCGAGCCAGCGGCCCGAGCGGCCGGGACGCGGCGCCTCCGGGTCGCCGAACTGGGCGCCACCGTTGGAGCCGCTGAAGACGCAGCACTCGGCCAGCGCGACCGCGAGCCCGCCCTCTGCGCAGTCGTGGGCGCTCTTGAGCAGGCGCGCCTCGATGGCCGCGCGGAGCTTCTTCTGCAGCTCGACCTCGAGCTGCAGGTCGAGGTCGGGGATCCGCCCCTCGACCTTGCCGTAGGCGACCTTCTGGTACTCGGCGCCGTCCATCCAGGCGGCGTCGTCGCCGAGGAAGACGATGACGTCGCCCTCGTCCTTGAAGGCGCCGTCGATGTGCACGCTCACGTCGTCGAAGACGCCGAGCATGCCGACCATCGGCGTGGGGTAGATGGCCTGGCCGAAGCTCTCGTTGTAGAAGCTCACGTTGCCGGAGACGACCGGTGTGTCCAGAGCCTCGCAGGCCTCAGCCATACCCTCGATCGCCTGTTCGAACTGCCAGTAGATCTCGCCCTTCTCCGGGTTGCCGAAGTTGAGGCAGTCGGTGACGGCGACGGGCAGCGCGCCCGAGCACGCCAGGTTGCGCGCTGCCTCGGCCGTCGCCGCCTTGGCGCCGCGGTACGGGTCGAGGTAGCAGTGGCGGCCGTTGCAGTCGTTGCTGAAGGCGAAGCCGCGGTCGGTGCCCTTGATGCGCAGCACCGCCGCGTCGGAGCCGGGGATCTGCATGGTGTTGGCCTGGACGATGTAGTCGTACTGCTCCCAGGCCCAGCGCTTGCTGGCGATGTTGGGCGCGGCGAGGAGCTGCGTGAGCGCCGCGCCGAGGTCCGCCGGCTGCGGGTAGCTCGCGTCGTCCACGGCCACCGGCTCGTCGACGATGTAGTCCGGCTTCACGGAGGGCGTGCGGATGACGGGGCTCTCGTCGGCGAGGCGGCGAGCGGGGATGTCGGTGACGCGCTCGCCGTGCCAGTAGATGCGCAGCATCTTGCTGTCGGTGACCTCGCCGATGACGGTGCAGTCGAGGTCCCAGCGCGCGCAGACCTCGCGCACGTCGGCCAGTTGCTCCTCGGTCACGATCGCCAGCATGCGCTCCTGGCTCTCGCTGATCATGATCTCCCACGGCTCCATGTCGGCCTCGCGCAGGGGGACGCGGTCGGCGTGGATGTCGAGGCCCACGTGCCCCTTGCTCGACATCTCAGAGCTCGAGCTTGTGAGGCCGGCCGCCCCGAGGTCCTGCATGCTGACGACTAGCTTGCGGTGGATGAGCTCGAGGCACGCCTCGATGAGCTTCTTCTCGGTGAACGGGTCGCCGACCTGGACGCTGGGACGCTTCTCCTCGAGCGTCTCGTCGAACTCCTGGCTGGCGAGCACGCTGGCGCCGCCGATGCCGTCGCGGCCGGTCTTGGAGCCGATGAGCACCACGTGGTTGCCGACGCCGCTGGCGATGGCGCGCACGATGCCGTCGGTGCGGATGAGGCCGGCGCTGAACGCGTTGACGAGGCAGTTGCCCTCGTAGCTGGGCTCGAAGTAGATCTCGCCGCCCACGGTGGGGATGCCGAGGCAGTTGCCGTAGTGGGCGATGCCGCCGACGACGCCGTCGAGCAGGAAGCGCTGGCGCGGTTCGGTGAGCTCGCCGAAGCGCAGCGAGTCCATGCTCACGCATGGGCGCGCGCCCATGGTGAAGATGTCGCGCACGATGCCGCCGACGCCGGTGGCCGCGCCCTGGAAGGGCTCCACGGCCGACGGGTGGTTGTGGCTCTCGACCTTCATGGCCACGGCCCAGCCGTCGCCGACGTCGATGATGCCGGCGTTCTCGCCCGGTCCCTGCAGGATGCGCGGCCCGCTGGTGGGGAAGCGCCCCAGAATGGGCCGCGAGTGCTTGTAGGAGCAGTGCTCGCTCCACATGAGCGAGTAGATGGCGAGCTCCACATACGTCGGCTCGCGGTCTTGAATGCGCTTGATGTGCTCGTACTCGTCCTCGGTGAGGCCGAGCTTGATCGCCGCGGCGAGGTCGGCCGTGCGGTTCACGTACTTCTGACTCATGCCGTCACCTCCGCGCCGCGCAGGGCGTCGATCATGGAGCGGAAGAAGACGCGGCCGTCGGCCCCGCCGGCCAGCGCGACCTCCACGGAGTTCTCCGGGTGCGGCATCATGCCGAACACGTTGCGGGTGTCGTTGCAGACGCCGGCGATGTCGTCGAGGGCGCCGTTGGGATTGGCGCCCTCTGCCCGCTCGCCGGCGGCGTCGACGTAGCGCACGACGATCTGGTCGTTGGCCTTCATCTTCTCGAAGGTCGCCGGGTCGACCGTGTAGTTGCCCTCGTTGTGCTTGACGACGATGCGCAGCACCTCGCCCTGCTCGCAGGCGCTGGTGAACGGCGTGTCCACAGTCTCCACGCGCAGGTTGACGTACCTGCAGACGAACTTGAGCCCCGTGTTGCGGATGAGGCCGCCGGGCAGGAGGCCGGCCTCGATGAGGATCTGGAAGCCGTTGCAGATGCCCATCACCAGCCCGCCGTCCGCGGCGAAGTCGGTGATGGACTGCATGATCGGGCTGAAGCGGGCGATGGCGCCGCAGCGCAGGTAGTCGCCGTAGCTGAACCCGCCGGGGATGACGATGCCGTCGACGCCCTTGAGGTCGGTGTCCTTGTGCCAGAGGTACTCGGCGCCGACGCCGGGGAACGTCTCGAGTGCGTGGTGCGTGTCGCCGTCGGTGTTGATGCCGGGGAAGACGACGACGCCGATGCGCAGGGGAGAAGCAGCGGTCATCGTCGCGTCACCCCTCGATCTCGAAGGTGTAGTCCTCGATGATCGGGTTGGAGAGAAGCTTGCGGCACATGTCGTCGACCTGAGCGCGGGCGGCTTCTTCGTTGAGGCCGGCGCCGTCGATGGTGAGATCGATGATCTTGCCGATCCGGACGCCGCTCACGCCTTCGAAACCGAGGTTGGGGAGCGACCGTTCGACGGCGGCTCCCTGGGGGTCGAGGATGCCCTGTTTCGGGACGACGTAGACACGGACGTTCATCGATTCACCTGCCCGGAGAATGTGTGCGGGGACAGGTCCGAGTCTATCGCAGATGGGGGTGGGACAGGGCGCGTCAGACGCCCCGCCCCACCCGTCGGCAGCGGGAGGGCGGCCTTGCGGGCGGCCCTCCGGGGGGCTCAGGCCGCCTTGCTCTCAGCTTCCTGGGCCTGGCGCCGGAAGTGCGCGGCGATCTCGTCGGTCATGTGCTGGAACTCGCCGAAGTCGGTGCTCTGGGCATGGATGTACGCGCTGTACATCGCGGTCTCGCCGGCGACTCTCGCCGCCTCCTCGAGTTGGTCATCGGTCGTCCCCATCAACTGCGTCGCCGTGCGGTGGAAGTAGGTGCAGTACGGGCAGTGGATGGCGGCGGCGACGGCGTACCCGATAAGTTGCTTCTCCCGCGCCGAGAGCACCGTGTCACCAAACTGGAACTGCTTGAAATCCGCCCAGTGACGCTCCAGCGTCTCGTCGGGCATGCTTTTGAAGAACGGGGGGACCTGGCCTAAGGTCTGTTCGATCTCACGTTCGATGTCTGACCGGGTCATCGTTAACCTCCGATGCCGGTTGGGATCACAGGGTACGTGTGCTGACGCACTCTAAGCCGATTCCCGGCTGCCTTGGCGCAAAACCGTTCTGTGCCCGGACGTTTGCCAGCGGGAATAGCCATGCCAGGACAACCAATCACCAGACCACGGGGGTGGCGATGGCACGAGTACAGATGTACTCGATGGAATGGTGCCCGTACTGCGCCAAGGCCAAGGCGTTGCTGGGCGCCAAGGGCATCGAGTACGACGAAGTCGACGTCACGAACGACGAAGACGCCGCGATGGAGATGGTCGAACGGACGGGTCAGCGAGGCGTGCCCCAGTTCTTCCTGGACGATCAGTGGATCGGCGGGTACGACAACCTCGCCTACCTCAATGCCACAGGCACGCTCGACCAGGTCTTCGGCATCGAGTCGACCGTGGACTTCGCCAAGGTGTGGGACGTGGCGGTGGTGGGCGGCGGGCCGGCCGGCCTGACGGCCGCGATGTACGCCGCCCGCAAGAACCTCTCCACCATCCTCATCGCCATGGACCTGGGCGGGCAGGTGGGCATCACCCATCTGGTGACCAACTATCCCGGTCTGCCGGTCGTGGAGGGCCCTGAGCTCGTGCGGCTCATGTTCGAGCAGGCGTACATGTACGGGCTGGAGCGTCTGCTTGGCGAGCGCGTCGAGAACATCCGCGTGGACGGCCGGGCCAAGGTCCTCGAGCTCACCTCGGGCAAGGAGGTCAAGGCGCGCTCCGTCATCCTCGCCAGCGGCGCGCAGAAGCGCCGGCTCGAGATCCCCGGAGAGGACGAGTTCGCCGGCAAGGGAGTGGTCTACTGCTCCACCTGCGACGGCCCGTTCTATCGCGACAAGATCATCGCCATCGTCGGCGGCGGCAGTTCGGCTCTGGAGGCGGCGGTCGAGATGAGCGGCATCGCCAAGAAGGTACACGTGGTCAGCCGCGGGCCCTGGAGCGGGGAAGAGTGGCTCAGGGACAAGGCCCGGTCGTCGCCGGGCGTCAGGCAGCTCGTCGGCTACGAGCCGGTCGAGATCCTCGGGGACGAGGTCGCCGACAGGCTCGTGATCCGCGACGTCGAGACCGGCAAGACGCGGGTGCTGAAGGTGGACGGCGTGTTCATCGAGGTCGGCTTCTCACCCAACTCCGACCTGGTGCTGGACCTGGCCCGCACCAACCGGCGCGGCGAGGTGCTCGTGGACGAGTGGGGCGACACGGGCGTGCGCGGCGTCTTCGCCGCCGGCGACGTGACGGCCACCAAGGAGAAGCAGATCGTCATCGCCGCCGGGGAGGGCGCGAAGGCCGCGCTGGCGGCGTTCGACTACCTGATCTCGCAGCGGTGAAGGACGGCTTGGCGCGGCCGCCGCGCGCGCCGCGTCAGGCCGAACCGGTGTGCTCCAGGATGAAGCTGACGGTGCGCCGGTCGTAGTCGACCCTGTGCTCGAGGCCGCTGATCTCGTGACCCTCGTCCGGGTAGACGAAGGAGTCGCAGATCCGGCCGTGCGCGCGCAGGGCGTCAGCGACCTCGGCGATCTGCCGCGGCGGGCAGCGGGGGTCGAGGGCGCCGCCGAGGAGCAGGAGCGGCGCCTGCACCGCCGAGAGGTGGTTGATCGGCGAGTAGAACTCCAGCCTGGCCCGGTCGCGCTCGATGTCCCCGGTGTTCTCGCGGTCCCACCAGCGCAGGTCCTCTCGGATGGCCGGGTCGAGCTGGCTGTCGATGAAGTCGAAGAAGGGGACGCCGGCGACGCCGGCGGCCCAGAGCTCGGGGAACTGGGTGACGGCCGCCATGGTGTGGAACCCGCCCCAGCTGCGCCCCGTGATCGCGATCCTGGCCGGGTCGCAGCCGCGCCGCACGAGGAACTCGTGCGCGGCTGCCACGTCGAGCACCTCGCCCTGGCCCATGAGCCAGCGGTTGGCGAGCTGCCAGCGGCGGCCGTAGCCGTCGCTGCCACGGTAGTTCGGGTGCAGCACCGTGAGCCCCGCGGCCACGAACGCCTGGCGCAGGGGGTCCCACTCGTTGGAGTGGTGCCACGTCGGGCCGCCGTGGACGATGACGACGGCGGCGCCGTTGGGCTCTTCGGGCTCGACGAGGATGCCGGGCACTTCGGCGAGGTGGTCCCGGCTGGTGAACCAGATGGGGCTCCCCGACACGAACGGCGTCTCGCGCAGATCCTCCGGCATTGAGTCGGTGAGCTCCGTCACCGCGCCGTCCGCCAGCTCGACCCGGAACAGATCGGGCGGAGCGTCAGGGCGGCTGAGGACGCACACCAGGGCGGCGCCGTCGGGGGTGAAGGACGGCGCGTAGTGGTTGCCGGCGCCGATGCTGCACTCGGTCATCTCGCCGTCGCGAAGGTCCAGGTGCAGCAGGCCAGTCTCGCCCTCCAGGTCCACGAGGAACGCGAGCGCGGCGCCGTCGGGCGCCCACACGGGGTGGTGGGCGTCGACGTGGTGGTCCTCCCAGGCCCAGGTGACGGATCCGGTGGCCAGCTCGTAGACGCCGATGGCGGCATGGTCACCCGGTCCGCCGGCGAACGCGATGCGGCGGCCGTCCGGCGACCAGGCGAGCTGGCCGGCGAAGAACGCGTCGGAGCCGCCGACGAAGCTCGTCTCTCCGGAGTCGACGTCGATGACGACGATGGCCGTGTCCTGGCCGCGGGTCCCCGTGGTCACGGCCAGGAGCGTCCCGTCCGGCGACCAGCGCGGCGAGCACTCCGTATATGGATGCTCGGTGAGGTAGCGCAGCGTGCCGCCGCCGGGGCTCGGCTGCGCCGGCATGACGGCGACGGCGTAGCCGGCGCCGTGGGAGACCGTCATGGCCAGCCGGGTGCCGTCCGGCGAGAGATCGGGGTCGGGCAGGGGGGCGAGCTCCGGCGTGTCGGGGAGCAGGTTGACCACCGCGCCGCTGTCGATGTCGTAGCAGTAGATGTCGTAGCACTCCGAGCCGCGGTCGTCGCAGGTGAAGTATATGGAACGGCCGTCGGGCGAGAACTGCGGGCAGCCGCACCGGTCGGCGAGGTTGCCGACGCGGATCGGTTCACCGTCCGGCAGGTTCATCACGAAGACCTGCCAGTCGCCGTCGCGGTACCACTCGAACGCCAGCGCGTCGCCGCGCGGCGCGAGGTCGTACGGCCTGTAGTCCTGTCCCACCGCGGGCGTCGCGGACAACTGCTCGATGAGTGGTGTTCCCACGGGTGAGCCCTCCGATCTCTGTGCCCCACGGTCTCCGGGGTCGTGTCTCCGGGAGCGGAGCGCGACCCACGCGCGGCCCCAGTCTAGCGCGAGGAGTGTCACCCCGCACACGCCGTGACCTCCACCCAGGGTATGACGACGGCCCGGTCCGGGCCGCCTATACTGGCCGCGCCACGATCACCTGCCCCCCGCGCGGCCCGCGCAGGCGGCGATCAGGGCCGACGTGTCAGGCGGCCCAGCGGTCGGGAGGTGATGACGATGCGATACGTGGCGTCCCGCGCGTGCTGCTCAGCCGCGCATCTCGGCGAGCTCCCCGATGGCACTCCTGGTGGACGTCCCCGACCATCGCACCCGCGGCGATCGAGCGCGCGACGTCGGGCATGGGTCTCCCGGTGCTGGCGTGTTCGGTTTGCGCGGTGCGCTGCCCGGCTGCCCGCCCGCCTGAGCATGGTGATCAGATGATCGCCGGATCCCCCATCCCCCACCTCCCCAGGGGGGCCGGCGGCCCGCTCCGGCGGGCCGCCGGCCGGGTCTTCCCCGAGGCGGACGCGCGCCGGGGAGTCCGCGAGGCGACTGCCTGGGTCTCATTCGAGCCCTCTCCGGCGCGGGGACTCCCGTGTCCGGAGTCAGCGCTCGTCCTCGAGCCGGATCCGCTGGTGCGGCTGCTCGCGGTCCCGGCGGCGGAGGCGCTGGGCTTTCGTGTGGCTGCGGGCGCGAGCGCCTGCGGCGCGGGACTCGCGCCCTCGGCCGTCTTCGTCCCGCTCGAGCAGGCGGACGACTGCCGTCGCGCCTGCGCGGAGGCGCGACGGGCGGCGCCTGGTGTGACCGCGCCGCTGGTCGTCGGCTACGGCGTCTGCGTCCCCGGCCTGCTCTCGGCGCACCGCGCGCACCGCTGCGCCGACGTCGTGGTGCGTCTCACGGCGGCCGCCGGCCGGCCACGCTTCGCGCACCTCCCGGCGGCCGATGCGATCACCGCCGCCGGGCTCACCGACCGAGAGGCGGACGTGCTCGTGCTCCTGCTGCGTGGGCTCACCACAGACGGCGTCGGCGCGCACCTGTGTGTCTCCCCAAGCACCGCACGCACGCACTGCCGCGCGGTGCTCCGCAAGCTTGGCGCCGGCGACCGGCGGGCGCTGCGCGCCCTGCTCCTCGCCGGCGGCTTCGAGGTTTGCCCAAGCGGCCGCGTCAACTTTGGCGAGGAATCGGCCGTGGCGGCGCGGGGCCTCAATCCTCATACTTGAGGGCGGGTCGCGGACACCCTTTCACGATGCGGTCCGCGGCCGTTCGCGGAGACCACTGAGCGCAGGGGGAGCGCCATGAGCGTCGCAGCCGCCACCGGCACGTCCATCCGCAGGCTCAGGCGGGGGCAGCGCGTCGCCGCGCTCTCCTCCGGCGCGCTGCTGTACTCCGTGTTCGGGGCCATCTATGGTGGGCCGAGGACGCCGCCCGACGAGGCCGGCGACGAGGCGATCGCCATCGCCGAGGCTGATGCGGCAGAGGACGCGGCCTGATGCAGACGCACATCCAGATCCTCTCGGAAGAGGAGAAGGCGCAGGTCCACGAGCGCACCCTCAAGGTGCTCGGCGCCGTCGGCATACGCTGCGACGCCGCCGAGGGGCGCCGGATCCTTGCGGCCGCGGGCGCCGACGTCGACGAGGCGACCCGCCGGGTGCGCTTCCCGGCGGAGCTGGTCGAGAGCCTGCTGGCGCAGGCGCCGCGGTCGTTCGCGGTGCATGGCCGCCGGCCGGGCTGGAGCTTCCCCGTCGGCTCCGGCGAGTTCACCCTGCTGGCCGACGGCGGCGCGACGACGACGTTCGACGTCGCCAGCGGCGAGCGTCGCGCGACGACGCGGGCCGACTGGCTGGCCGCCACGCGTCTGCTCGACGGGCTCGACGACGTCGGCCTGTACTGGTGCCCCGTCGAGTACGCCCCTGAGTTCGAACGGCCCGGCGGCTTCGTGCGCTACTTCAGCGACGTTTTCGCGACGTTCGGCAAACACGTGCAGGAGTCGTTCGGGACGCCGGAGCTCACGCCGTGGCTCAAGGAGGTCCTCGACGTCGTGTTCGGCGGGCCGGAGCAGGTGCGCGAGCGCATGCCGCTCTCGTTCCTCATCACCCCGACGTCGCCGCTGACGATCGAAGCCGACTACACCCGGTCGTGGCTCGAGTTGCGCGACTACGGCTTGCCGGTGGCCGTCATGCCGATGCCGCTCCAGGGCGCCACCTCACCGGGCAGCCGGCTCGGGACGCTGCTCGCCGCCAACTGCGAGACGATCGGCACGCTGTGTCTCGTCCAGGCGGCGGCGCCGGGCACGCCGATCTTCTACGCGCCCGTGCTCGCCACGATGGACCCGCGCACGGGGCTCTACGCGGCCGGCGCCGTCGAGCACGCGGTACTCTGCGCGGCGGGGACGGAGATGGCCCGCTACTACGGCCTGCCGGCCGAGTCCTCCGGCCTCTGCACACAGACCTACGCGCCCGACCTGCAGACCGCCTGGGAGAAGTCCAACAGCGCGCTGCTCACGACGCTCTCCGACCCCGACGTCCTCGTCGGTCCCGGCCTGCTCGGCGGCGCCACGATCCTCTGTCTCGAGCAGATCGTCCTGGACGTCGAGCTCATCCGCATCGCGCGCCGGGCGCGCGCGGGCGTGCCGGTGAGGGACGACCTCTGGCTCGATGAGGTGCTCGATCAGGTGGGACCGTGCGGCTCGTTCATCGGCGAGCGCTCCACACGCACCGGCGTGCGCACGGGGGAGTGGTCGCTCAGCGACTTCGGCGTGCAAGCCACGTGGGACGCGTGGCGGGCGGCGGGGTCACCGACCACCCTCGCCGCCGCCGGCGAGCGCGTCGAGCAGCTTCTCGCGGATCAGGTCTCGTTGCCCTACAGCGACGACCAGGCGGCGGCTCTCGCGGCGCTGCAGCGCCGCGCCGACGCCGCCTCCTGATCTCCCGGCCCCATGAGTGCTCGCCTCTGCCGGCGGCAGCGGGCTTGCTTGATCTGCCGCGGCGTCAGTCGCCGAGCGCGTCGTACACGAGGCCGGTCAGCAGCTTCGGGTAGAAGTACGTCGACTTCTGCGGCATGACCTCGCCCTGGTCGGCGATCGCGCGCACCTGGTCGACCAGGGTGGCGTTGAGGAACGCACCCAGCTCGTAGCCGCCGTGCTGCAGCGTGGTGAGCGCGTCGGGTACGTTCTTGGCGTAGTCGACGTGGCGCTCGGCGTCGTCGTGCTCCAGCCCGAGGGCCTCGCGGAACAGCAACTCGTGCAGGATCGTGACCGAAAGACCGGCGGCGGCCGCAGAGAATCCTGCGGCCGTGAGCCGCTCGGCAGCGGCCGGCTCACGCGTCTTGACCGTGATGCATGACTTCTCGCGCGGCAGGTAGAGGCCGAACGTCCTTGCGGCGTCGGCCTGCTGCGGCAGGGCTTCGAGCGCCGCGCGGCACGCGTCGACGCCGGGCACCGGCTCGCCGACCACGTCGAAGAACGGCCGCACGTGGTCGACCAGGGCGTCCAGCGAGAGCGGCGTGATGCCGCGCACGAGCCGGTGCGTGGGGAACACGGTCAGCCCGGGGTCGCTCAGGCTGCAGAGATAGACCATCAGCGTGTCGGCGCTGTGGTCGCCGGCGGCGCGCCTCTCGTTGCGGTAGGCGAGGGCGGTCTCGTAGCGGTGGTGGCCGTCGGCGATGTATACGGGACGGCCGCTGAGCGCTTCGGCCACGGTCTCCGCGGCGGCTCCGGCGAGGGTCGCAGCCTGGTGCCGGTTGCCGTCGCCGTCATGGGCCTCGCGCCACGCGGCCGTCGGGAGCGCCGCTGCGGCCGCGTCGAGCTTCGCGCCCACGGCGCCGTCGTCGTCGGGAAACAGCAGGAAGATCTGGCTCACGTCGGCGTGGGTGGCCCGGTACAGACGCAGCCGGTCGACCTTGGGGCCCGCGTGGGTGCGTTCGTGCGGCAGGACCATCCGCTCATCCAGGTCGGCCAGGCGCAGTCGCGCGATGAAGCCGCGGCGGGTGCGCTTCAGGCCGTCCGGCCCGGTGTACGTCTGGTCGACGACGATGATGCCGGGCGACTCGTCGCCTACAAGAGCGCCCTCGTCGCGCCAGGTGCGGAACGTCGCGGCGGCGCGGAGGTAGGCCTCCTCGTCGGCCGGCGCGCCGGGCGGCACCGGGAGGTCGACGTGCACGGCGTTGTACGGGCTGCGCGCTCTCAGTTCCGCGGCCTGCGCCGCCGAGAGCACGTCGTAGGGCGGCGCGACCACGTCGTCGAGCGCGACGTCGTCGCGGTAGCGGATGCCTTTGAAGGTGGAGATGTCGGCCATCGTTCTCCCGTGAGCGGGTGCGACGACGGGCGCCGCCCCATGTTCGTTCATGCGTGGGGCAAGTATAGACGGGTACGGCGAGGGGTCACGCGGCTGCGCGGGGGGCGCGGAGAGGGGTGCGCCCCGTCACAGAAGGGTGCGCCGGTCAGCGAAGGGTGGGCCGGTCAGCGAAGGGTGGGCCGGTCAGCGAAGGGTGGGCCGCCGCGCACAGTTCACGGGCGGAGGATGACCGGCATGCCGATCACGATGCGATCGAAGAGGTCGACGGCGTCCCAGTTGTGCATGCGTATGCAGCCGTGCGAGGCGTAGCTGCCGATGGAGCCGTCTTCGCTCGGCGGCACGCCGTGGATGCCCACGCCCGGCGCGCTGGTGCCCATCCAGCGGGTGCCGAGCGGGTTCTCGGCGCCCGGCGGGATCGGCTTCGCTTCCTTCGCCCAGTCGGAGTTGGGCGGGAGCCAGGTGGGATCCTTCTGCATGTTGACGATCGAGTACGTGCCGGTGGGCGTGGGGTAGGCCGGCTGACCGGTCGCCACCGGATAGCTCTTGATGAGCGACCCGCCGCGGTACAGATAGAGGCGGAGGTCGCCGATGTCGACGACGATCTGGCCGCTGAGAGCGTTGAGCACATTGCCGCTGACGATGCCGTCGACCTCGAGGCCGTACTTGGCCTGCAGCTTGCGCACAGCGGTCTCGGTGTCGCCGTCGTAGAACCCCGTCTTCTTGCCGGAGTAGACGCCGGCGTTGATGAGCTTGGACTGCAGTTCCTTGACGTCCTTGCCGCGCGCGCCCGGCCACATCGTGACGCGGCCGAAGTGCTCGGTGCTGTCGACGGTGAACACCTGCCTGCTGGTGACGAGGTTGCCGCCCTTGTCCGCTGCGGTCACGACCATGACGTGCTTGCCCTGGGCGAGATTGACCGCCTTGAACTTGGATTTCGAGGCTGGGCCGGTGAGCTCGCGTGTCTCGCCGTCGAGCACGAACTTGACCGTGGGTACGCCGAGCTGGTCCGTGGCCTTGACGCGCACGGAGATGCCGGACTTCTTCATGGTCTTGTCGAGTTGCGTGACCTTGAGCGCGGGCGGCAGCGCGTCGACGAAGACGTGGAGCTTCTTGGTCATCGCGTTCCCCGCCCGGTCGGCGGTCGTGATCGCCACGTCCGACGCGCCGTCCGGCAGCTTGATGCTGACGGCATACCTGCCGGACGAGTCCGCCGTGCCGCTCGCCTTGATCGCTCCGTCGACCACGGTGACCGTGGCGTAGGGCTCGGTCTTGCCGCTGAAGGTGGCGGGGTCGGTGTTGATGCGACCCTCGTCGGCGGCGCCGTCGAGCTTGAGCGTCGGGACGCTGGTGTCGACGGTGAAGCGCCAGTCCTCGCGGACGTCGTGACGGAAGAGGTTGGAGCTCTCCGCGCTGAAGGCGACCGCATGCTCGCCGTCGGCCAGCGCGCCCGTGGTGAGGGTGAGCGTATCGCCGTCCGGCTTGGCGTCGGCGGTCACGTCCTTGCCGTCGAGCATGACGGTGATGGACTGCAGCTTGGGCAGGCCCTTGACGTGGAGGACGAGGGTGGTGGACGGCGTCTTGACGAACGCGTCCGGCCCCGGCGTCACGGCCGAGACGCGGGGGACGCCGTAGAGCTGCCAGCCGACGACGGCCGCGAACACACAAACCGCCGCGATGACGATGTACGGCCAACGGCGGCGGCGACGTGGTTCGGCTCTATAGACGTGATACGTGGCGTCCGGCACGGGCCCCTTCCTGGACGATTCTGCTCCGCATTATACAGGAGGCATCGGCATTATCCTCGTATTTCCCCAGTGATTGCCTGATACGAACGGTCAGTCCCGCGCGAGAGCTCGCCGCGCGCGGCGGTGAAAAGAAGGCTGCGATCGATGGCCGCCGGCGGTGCCTGTCAGGCGCACGCAAGCAGGATTGCGGCCGGACGCGCATAATCTCGCTGAATGGACCGTTCCCTTGACGACCTGTTCTCCGACGTCGCCGCCGGCCGGCTGTCCGCTGAGGACGGTGCCGAGCGGTTACGCAGCTTGGGCTACGTCTCGGTCGGTGATTTCGCTCTCCTCGACGTCTCTCGGGCGGTGCGCAAGGGCGTGCCCGAGGTCGTCTACGCCGAGGGCAAGTCGGTCGACCAGGTCCTCGCCATCACGCGCCGGTTCCTCGAGCACAACGCCGTCGTGCTGTGCAGTCGTGTCTCCGACGAGCAGGCGGCCGCGCTCAGCGGCGGCGTGGACGGCTCGGTGGAGCACGATCCGCGCAGCCGCGTCGTGGTCGCGCGCCGGGCGGACGCGCCGCCGCCGCAGGTGCGCGGCGCCGTCGGCGTCCTCGCTGCCGGCACCAGCGACGTGACGGTCGCCGGCGAGGCGGTCGCGATGATCCGGGCCATGGGGGTCGACGCCCTGACCGCGTTCGATGTGGGCGTCGCGGGGCTGCACCGCCTCTCGGCGCCGCTCGATCAGATGCGCGCCGCGGGCGTCGGTGCGCTCGTCGTCGCCGCCGGCATGGAGGGCGCGCTGCCCACGGTCGTCGCCGGCCTCGTCTCGGTGCCGGTCATCGGCCTGCCCACCTCCAACGGATACGGTTTCGGCGGGCGCGGCGAGGCGGCGCTGATGGGGATGCTGCAGAGCTGCAGCCCGGGTCTCGCCGTCGTGAACATCGACAACGGCGTCGGCGCCGGCGCCACCGCCGCGCTCATCGCCCGCGGCGCCGTCGGATGACCGCCGTTCCGTTCGTCCTGCGCGACCACCGCGAGCAGCTGTGGCGGGGCTGGACCGACTCGCTGGGCGAAGTCGCCGACTACCAGGAGATCATGAGCAGTCCCGTGGGTGAGCGCTTCGTGCGCGCCTTCGTCGACGACCTCATCGCCTGGAGCGAGGCGGAGGAGTACCAGGCGCCGGCGCAGCTCCGCCAGGCCTGCGAGCGGGTCGCCGTCGACGCTTCCAACAGGATGTCCCTGGGGTTCACCGCCGTCGACCTGGCGATGGCTCTGCAGGGCCTGCGGGGGGCTATCGTCGACGTCCTCCTCGACGCCCTGGTGCTCGGCGAGCTGCCCTCGTTCGCCGAGACGCTCGAGCAGGTCAAGGCCGCGGACGCCTTCATCGACCGCCTCGTCGCAGCCGTCCTCGACGCTCGCCCGCGCGCCCCGGAGCGCGAGTGAGTCCCGGGCTGCGCGGCGCCCGCTGGTCACGCTGCCGGTGGGTTGCGCCCCCACCGGCACGCCACTAGGCTTCCGGCATGCTGAGGCTGGCGCTCATCTTCGGTGGCCGCTCTGCCGAGCACGAGGTCTCTCTGGCCTCGGCTCGCTTCGTCCACTCCCTGCTCGACCGGGAGAAGTACGAGGTCATCCCGGTCGGCATCACGCCGGCGGGACGCTGGGTCGTGCCGGCGGACTTCGACGCGGCTACCAGCGCCGGCCTCGACGCCGTCGACTCGCAGGTCGCGCACCTCGTCTCCGATCCCACGCGTCCCGGTCTCCAGCTCGCCGACGGGTCGTTCCACCCTCTCGACTTCGCCTTCCCGATCATGCACGGCACCTTCGCCGAGGACGGCACCATCCAGGGGCTGCTCGAGATGGCCGGTATCGCCTACGCAGGCTCCGGCGTCCTCGGCAGTTCCGTCGGCATGGACAAGGAGCTGATGAAGGCGGTCTTCGCCAACGCCGGCCTGCCGCAGATGGACTACCTGGTGCTGCGCGACGGCGCGGCCACAGGGCCGGACGCCGTCGCCGCCGTGGAGGAGCGCCTCGACTACCCCGTGTTCGTCAAGCCGGCCAACCTGGGCTCGAGCGTGGGCATGACCAAGGCTCACGACCGCTCGGAGCTGATGCCGGCTCTCGAGCTGGCCGCCGTCCACGACCGCAAGACGGTCGTCGAGGCGACCTGTGACGGCCGCGAGCTCGAGTGCAGCCTCCTCGGCAACGACGAGCCGCGGGCGTCGATCCCCGGAGAGGTGATCCCGGTCAATGAGTTCTACGACTTCGAGGCCAAGTACACCGAGGGCAAGATGGCCTTCAGGATCCCCGCGGACGTCGCGGAGCATCACTTGCGCGCCGTCCAGGAGCTCGCCGTGGCCGCCTTCAAGGCCATCGACGCGAGTGGCTTCTCGCGCTGCGACTTCTTCCTCGAGGCGGCCAGCGACCGCGTGATCCTCAACGAGATCAACACGATCCCCGGCATGACCGCCATGAGCGGCTTTCCGCGGCTCTGGGCGGCGTCGGGCATCGACGGCGCCTCCCTCGTCGAGGAGATCGTGCGGCTGGGGCTCGAGCGCCACGAGCGGCTCGCCCGGCTCAAGATGGCGCGCTAGGGTCACAGCTAGGCGCCGCTCGCGCTACTCGGCGGTGCCGGTCTCCACGGGATGCGTGCTGTGTTCCACCCAGTCCTTGAGCGGCGGGATCGCCCCGAGGAACTTGAACGCGTAGGTGTCGGCCGTCGCCTTGGCCGTGACCGTGAACATCACGGTGCCGTTCTCGGTCTGGGCGGCCTTGAAGTCCACCAGCTCGAGGCCCTTCTTGGCGAGGTACTGCTCGGCGACGAGCTTGGCGGCCGCGACGTTGAGCGTCTGGGCGTACTGGGTATGCGCCTGTTCGGCGGCGTCGGTGGCGCCGTCGCCGGCGGTCTGGTAGGCGTTGAAGATGGCCATGCCGTCGAGGATGACGAGCGCGATGATGCCGAGGATGACCGCGATCCACAGCACCTCACGGATGAAGCCGTCCTGACTGCTCAGGCGTGAGCGCTGCGACACGGTACCTCCTCTTTTCGCCGTCCGTGATGCCCCCTGTATCGGCGGGGAGCGCGAACAGTTTACTCCAGCCGGGCGGTGAGGCGGATGCAGAGGACGGCGAGGTCGTCGGCGGGCGCGCGCGCCGAGAACCGCTCGCCCGCCTCCACGAGCCTCCTGACGACGTCGGCGGCGGGGCTGCCGTGGCAGCCCGCGAGCTCCTCCGCCATCCTCGACTCGAAGAACTCGCCGGTGGCGTCACGCAGCTCGGTGATGCCATCGGTGAAGACGACGACGAGGTCGCCCTCCACGAGTTGCAGGACCTCCGTGGGGTACGGCTCGAGGGCTGCGTCGAGCTCGACGCCTATGGCGGGTTCGACGATCAGCAGCGGGCGTTCCACGCCGCCGGCACGCACCAGGAACGGCGTGGGGTGGCCGGCGGTGGACAGGTGGAGCAACCCCGTGCGCGGATTGAGCTGGCCGAACAGCACGGTGACGAAGCGATCGGTCTCGGGGTCGAAGTCGGGCTGCTCGAGCAGCCCGTTGCGGAGTTCCTGCAAGGCCTCGCCCGGGCGCGTCGGCCAGGAGAGCTGGCCGCCGTGCACGGCGGCCCGCAACATGAATTTGGTGACGAAGGTGGTGGCCATGGCGTCGACGCCCTTGCCGGCGACGTCGCCGATGGCGAACGCGAGGCCGCCGGACGGCGGCCGCGTGTAGTAGTCGAGGAAGTCACCGCCGCTGAGCACGCCGGTGCTGGCCGAGCGGTAGGTGAAGGCGATGTCGAGGCCGGGGAGCTCGGGCGGCGCCGGTGGCAGCAGACGGCGCTGCAGGCGCTCGGCCACGTCGGCCAGCACGGCGAGTGCGTCGTCGTGAGGCGCCGCGGGCGAGGTCACCGGCGACGGCCCGACGTGGACCGGAGCACCAGCGCCTGGACGGCGAGGGCGGCGATGGCGACGATGAGGACGATGTCGGGGGACAGGCCGACGATCGCGACCAGGAAGACGAAGACGGCCGCCCACAGGAGCGCTCCCGGCAGCACCTGGGCGAGGAACCGCCGCCGGAAGCTCAGGAACAGCAGCCGGCGGCGCATGCCACTGCCGCGCTCGTTGTCGTCGAGGTAGCTCGAACCGCGGGAGTGCAGGGTGCCGGTGAGGTCCCTGCCGTCGGCGGTGTACACGCGGCACTGGAGCGGCAGGCCCACGCGCTGGCGCAACAGGTTGTCCTGCGCGCGGGTGTAGTACTCGACGAGGGAGAAGAAGCGGTCGTCGGACGAGAGCTTGGCGCTGGCCAGGCGAACATCGAGGTACAGGCGGTCTTCGGCCGGGTCGTACTTGAGTTCGCTGCGCCAGCCGCGGCGGTTGAAAAAGTTGCCCAAGAACCGGTCGAGGTCGCTCGGGATGTTCTCGACGTCTGGTCGCTCCATCAGACTCATGCCTCGATTCTACCCATCCGCCTCTGCATCGGCAGCCGCGGCTTGCGAGAGGAGGGCGGACCGGCCGCGCGTTCGAAGGGCCCGCAGTGAGTACGATAGAATCCCATACTCGATGGCGGGGCCGGCCGGCTCCGCCGCGCGACACACAGGAGCTCCCCGTGAAGATCGCAGTCATCGGCCTGGGCTACGTCGGCCTGCCGCTGGCGATGGTGTTCGCTGAGGCCGGCACCGAGGTCGTCGGCGTCGAGGCCGTGGCCGCGCGATGCGACCAGATCAACGCCGGCCGCAGCTACATCCAGGACGTGCGCAGCGACGCGCTCAAAGCGATGGTCGACAAGGGGCTCATCAGCGCCACCACAGACTATGCCGCCACGGAGGACTGCGACGCCGACATCATCTGCCTGCCGACGCCGCTCAACGCCAACCGCGAGCCGGACCTCACGCTGGTCAAGGACGCGACCATGAAGCTGGCCGGTCACCTGCGGCGCGGCCAGCTCGTCACCCTCGAGAGCACGACCTACCCCGGCACCACGCGCGACGAGCTGGCGCCGATCCTCGAGGCCGGCTCCGGCCTCACCGCCGGCGTCGACTTCCACCTCGCCTTCTCGCCCGAGCGCGTCGACCCCGGGCGCACCGACTACACGACGAAGTCCACGCCCAAGGTCGTCGGCGGGCTCACGCCTGCGTGCACGGCGCGGGCGCTCGAGGTCTACGGGCCGGCGCTCGACAACGTCGTCCCGGTCAGCACTCCCGAGGTCGCGGAGATGACGAAGCTGCTCGAGAACATCTTCCGCAGCGTCAACATCGCGCTCATGAACGAGCTGGCCATGCTCTGCGACCGCATGAAGATCGACGTCTGGGAGGTCATCGACGCGGCCGCGACCAAGCCCTTCGGCTTCATGAAGTTCCAGCCGGGGCCGGGTCTCGGTGGCCACTGCATCCCCATCGACCCGTTCTACCTGAGCTGGAAGGCGCGCGAGTTCGACTTCTGGACGGAGTTCATCGAGCTCGCCGGCAAGGTCAACGAGAACATGCCGTACTTCTGCGTCGAGAAGCTCCACCGCGCGCTCAACACGCGGCAGAAGAGCCTGAACGGCGCCAAGCTGCTGGTGCTCGGCGTCGCCTACAAGGCCGACATCGACGACCTGCGCGAGTCGCCGGCGCTCAAGGTCATCCGCCTGCTGCGCGAGCACGGCGCCGACGTGGACTACCACGATCCATACTGCGCCGCGCTGCCCGAGTTCGGCCTCGAGTCGATCGACCTCGAGGAGTACCGGCGCGTTGCCGGCTACGACGCCGTCGTCATCGTCACCGCCCACTCGGCGCTGGACTACCGCACGATCGTGCACGAGGCCGACCTGGTGGTCGACTTCCGCAACGCCACGGCCGGCATCCCCAGCGCCGGCAACGTCTGGAAACTCTGAGAGGGAGAAACACCCGTGACTGCTGACAAGGTCCGCGTCGGCGTGGTCGGGCTCGGCTATTGGGGCCCCAATCTCGCCCGCAACTTCGACCGCCTGCCCGGCGCCGAGCTCGCCTACTGCTGCGATCTGGACGAGGCCAACCTGGCCAAGGCCCGCGGCCTGTATCCCAACGCCATCATCACCGACGACTACGCGCAGCTGCTGGGCGACGACGCGCTCGACGCGATCGTCGTCGCCACCTCGGTGCCTTCGCACTACGCCCTCGGCAAGAAGGCGCTCGAGGCCGCGAAGCACACCTTCATCGAGAAGCCCATCGCGCTCAAGGCCGCCGACGCCAAAGACCTTCTGGACACGGCGGACGAGTACGGCGTCAAGCTCATGGTCGGCCACCTGCTCGAGTACCACCCGGCCGTGGCCAAGATGAAGGAGCTCATCGACTCCGGCGAGCTCGGCAAGGTGTTCTACGCCTACGCCAACCGGCTCAACCTCGGCAAGGTGCGGACCGACGAGAACGCCCTCTGGAGCTTCGGTCCGCACGACATCTCGGTGCTCAACTACCTCACCGGCGACGAGCCGGTGGAGGTCAGCGCCCGCGGCGAGTGCTACCTGCAGGACGACGTCGAGGACGTCGTCTTCGGCTACATCAAGTACAAGAGCGGCGTCGTCGGCCACCTGCACGTGAGCTGGCTCGACCCGCACAAGAGCCGCAAGATCACCGTGGTCGGCGAGAAGAAGATGGTCGTGTTCGACGACATGGAGTCGGAGCGCAAGATCACCGTCTACGACAAGGGCGCCACCACCACGCGCACCAAGTTCGAGACCTACGGCGAGTTCGTCACCCTGCACTTCGGCGACATCCACATCCCCAAGATCGGCAACGACGAGCCGCTGCGCCTCGAGACCCAGCACTTCGTCGACTGCATCGTCAACGACGAACAGCCGCGCAGCGACGGCCGTGACGCGCTCAACGTCGTCAAGGTCCTGGACGCGATGGAGGTCAGCCTGCGCGAGGGCGGGCGCCCCGTGAAGACCGCGGAGCTGTGACGGTGGCCCTGCACGCCGAGCGACCTGGGCCACAACCTGCTCCTCGGCGAGGGCGTATCGTCGTCGGCGCGGACGTGGTGTTCGGCGCCAACGTCGTCGTCCACGACGACACCGTGATCGGCGACGGCTGCTTCATCCAGGACGGCGCCGTGCTCGGCAAGGTGCCGAGCCTCTCGCCGACCAGCACCGCCAAGCGCGGCGAGCTCGCGCCGCTCGTGCTCGGCCCCGGCTGCGTCGTCAGCACCGGGGCCGTGGCCTACCGCGGCACGGACGCTCGGCGCCGGACTGCATCCTCGGCGACTACGCCGGCGTGCGCGAGCGCTGCACGCTCGGCGAGAAGGTCGTCGTCGGGCGCGGCAGCGTGGTCGAGAACGACACGGTGATCGGCGACTTCACGAAGATCCAGACCAACGTCTACATCACCGCCTACATGACGATCGAGGACCGCTGCTTCATCGCCCCATGCGTGCAGACCACCAACGACAACTTCATGGGCCGCACGGAGAAGCGCCACGAGCTCATCAAGGGCGCGACCATCCGCCGCGGCGCCCGCATCGGCGGCGGCGTTGTGCTCTGCCCGGGCATCGAGATCGGCGAGGAGGCGTTCATCGCCGCCGGCGCCGTGGTCACCAAGGACGCGCCGGCCCGGAAGGTGCTCATGGGCGTGCCGGCGCGCGTCGTGCGCGACGTGTACGAGGACGAACTGCTCGAGAAGCAGTAAGGCGCTCCCGGCCGACGTGGGCCGACGGCCTGGGCTTGCGTCCGTCATCGTCTTCATGTGCGGGCCCTGCCGTCGGTCGATCTGCTGCGGCGTGCCGCCGTGGTGAACCGCGCCGGTTTCGGTGTGGGAACTCTCCCGGTAGGAGTGTGAGGAGAGTGGCATGCCGAACGCACGGACAGGGGTAGGCGGGCCGGGAGAGTCTGGAGAGCACGCGGCGCAGGACCAGACGGGCGGACCGGGCGATACGGAGCCCGCCCACGCGGCGCGCGTCCACGACGCAGACGGTGTCGCCATCAGCGACGCGCCTCGGCGCATGCGCTTCACGCGCCGCCGGCTGCTGATCGCCGGGGGCGTGGCGGCCGCCGGCGCTGCCACCATAGTCGGCCTGCGCGCTTGGGGCGACTCCGGCGGATCGGGCGGCTCGGGGAGCGGTGTCACCGACTTCCCCGTCCTCAGCGTCGAGCCTCCGCCAGACGTGCAGCCCGCCGACTGGGTCCTCAAGGTGGACGGGCTGGTCGAGCGGCCGCTCACCATCGACCGGGTCACCTGGTCCCGACTCGAGCGGCTCATGGAGACCAAGGACT
The DNA here is from genome assembly GCA_963762125.1 of uncultured Thermoleophilia bacterium. Classification (GTDB taxonomy): domain Bacteria; phylum Actinomycetota; class Thermoleophilia; order UBA2241; family UBA2241; genus CAIXSE01. Next base: position 369,190 of record CAVXJO010000007.1, on the reverse strand, counting down.
TCCACTGCGTCACGGGCTGGTCGGTGGACAACCTGAGGTGGAGAGGCGTGGCTCCCTCGGTGCTGCTGGAACAGGCGGGCGTGCGCCCCGAGGCCAGCTACGTGGCGTTCCACGCCCTCGGCCGCGCGGGCTCTGAATACGTGAGCACCCTGCCGATGCACCTCGTCCTGGCGCCGGACACGCTCCTCGCCGACACGCTGGACGGCGTTCCTCTCCCGGCCGGGCACGGTGGTCCGCTGCGCCTGGTCGTCCCGGTGCAGCTCGGCTACAAGAACGTGAAGTGGGTCGTGCGCATCGAGGTCACCCAGCAGCTCGTGCCCGGGTACTGGGAGCAGCGCGGCTATCCCGAGGACGCGCCCGTGCGCGGCGGGTGACCCAGGGCGGCCCGCCCACTCCGTTCCTCGTTTCTGACTGGGAACACTCCTTCTGTAGAAGCGCGTGGAGGACGAGGTCCCCATGGCGGACGACAAGCAGAGCGGAGCGGACGACCGTCTGCGGACGCCGGGCGGCGAGCCGGGGCCCGGCGCAGCCGCCGGCGAACCTGCGGGCGCGGCGGAGTCTGCGCCCCAAGCCGGGCCGGCGCCCGAAGCCGGGCCGGCTTACGGCTCTGTGCGCTACACGCGCCGCCGTGTGCTCATCCTGGGCGGCGCGTTCGTCGCCGGGGTCGCCGCCGTCATCGCGGGCGTCAAGGCGTTCGGCGGGCAGGCCGTCGACAAGGTCGGTGGCGCCATCACCGATCAGTTTGGCCCGTTCCCCGTGCGCAGCGTCGAGTCCGAGCCCGATGTCCCGCCTGATCAGTGGGTCGTCAAGGTCGACGGTCTTGTGGACACGCCGGTCACCATCGATCGCACCACGTGGACGAGCCTTCAGCGCATGAACGAGACGGCGGACTTCCACTGCGTCGAGGGTTGGGGCGTGGACAACGTGCGCTGGAGCGGCGTGGCGCCGTCGGTGCTCCTCGACCAGGCAGGCGTGAGGCCGGAGGCCAGGTACGCGGTCTTCCACGCCCACGGCGGCGTGTACAAGAGCAGCCTGCCGCTCGATCTGGTCCGGGACCAGAAGACCATGCTCGCGGACTCCCTGGACGATGCGCCACTGCCGACCAAGCACGGTGGGCCGCTCCGCCTGGTCGTCCCCGTGCAACTCGGCTACAAGAACGTGAAGTGGGTCGAGCGCATCGAGCTCAGCGACCAGATCCAGACCGGGTACTGGGAGGCCAACGGCTACCCGGAGGACGCGCCGATCCCCGGCGGCTGAGCCTCGGGAAGGGCTCCCGCCACCCCTGGCCAGAAGATTCCCGCCGTCCTCAGGGCAGGCGATCATCGAACGACGACCTCAGGAGGCGGGCGCGGGCGGTGCTCGTGCCGGTGGGGGCACGGGTTTCGCGCGCGGCGGCCTGCGGGCACCTTCCCCCGCGGGCGGTGACGAGCCGTCCGGCGCGTTACACTGGAGCCCGCGCCGACCCGTCCGCGCTACCGACCAGTCGCTCCATGAGGAGGCCGAGGATGACCAAGTACATCTGCACCGTGTGCGACTACGTCTACGACCCCGAGGTGGGAGATCCCGACAACGGCGTCGAGCCCGGTACGGCCTTCGAGGACCTGCCCGACGACTGGGTCTGCCCCGACTGCGGCGTGGAGAAGTCAGAGTTCGAAGTCTTCGCGGACTGAGAGACCGTCTGGCAGCTGGCAAGTATCCGACCACAGATGGGGAGCAAATGGGTGTCCTTGAGCTGAGGGACGTCACGCTGGAACTGGGCGGACGGCGCATCCTGAACGGCCTGACGGTGGACTTCTGGGAGGGGCACGTGCACGCCCTGATCGGACCCAACGGGGCCGGCAAGTCCACCTTGGCCGGCGCGATCATGGGGCTGCCCGACTACCGGCACATGACGGGCCAGATCCTGCTCGACGGCGAGCCCATCCAGGACCTTCCCGTGGACGAGCGCGCCCGCCGCGGCATCACGCTCGCCTGGCAGGAGCCGGCGCGCTTCGAGGGGCTGCGCGTGGACAAGTTCATCCTCGCCGGCGCCAAGGAGCGCAGCAGCACGACGGTGCGCCGCGTCCTCGAACGGGTCGGTCTCGACCCGGGCAAGTACGCGGCGCGCGCGGTGGACAAGACGCTCTCCGGCGGCGAGCGCAAGCGCGTCGAGCTCGCCAGCATCCTCGCCATGCAGCCGCGCGTGGTGCTCATGGACGAGCCGGACTCGGGCATCGACGTGGAGGCGCTCACGCGCATCTTCGATGCCCTTGCCGACTTCAAGGAGCGGGGCGCCACCGTGATCATGATCACGCACAGCCAAGAGGTCCTGAAGCACGCCGAGCACGCCTTTCTGCTCTGCGACGGGCGCATCATCGACAAGGGCGCCGTGGGTCGCATCGACGACTACTTCGGCGACAACTGCGCCTGCTGCGATCACGCCAATCTCCCGACTGAGGACGAGATGGCGGTGGTGACCGAGTGAGCGCGCCGACGAAGGACCAGGTCGAGACCGCCCGCGAGCTGCTCGCCAGTCTCGGAGACTTCGGCGGCCACAGCAAGGGCGACGACATCGCCCACCTCGAGGTGCACGGCAACGAGGTCGTCGGCTCGCACCTCGTCCCCGGCTTGCAGGTCGACGTCGACGAGCTCGACGACGGCATCGAGGCCTGGATCCATGTGGACAAGGGCGTGCGCCTCGCCAAACCCGTGCACCTGTGCTTCGGCATGTTGCCCACCGAGGGGCTGCAGAACATCGTCATGCACGTGGAGGCGGAGGAGGACAGCTACGCCAGCGTGCAGGCGCACTGCACCTTCCCCAACGCGGTCGACATCACCCACAAGATGGACGCCGATGTGACTGTCGGTCCGGGCGCCACCTACGAGTACTTCGAGCGGCACCTGCACGGCGCCGAGGGCGGCGTGATCGTGGTGCCCAAGACCAGGGTGCACATCAAGGATGGCGGTCGCTTCAAGACCGAGTTCGAGCTCATCAAGGGCATGGCCGGCGTGATCGACTTCGACTACGAGGTCGACTGCGACGCCTTCAGCACCCTCGACATGATCGCCCGCATCATCGGGCGCGGCCACGACAAGATCCGCATCAACGAGACCGGCCACCTGAACGGCGAGGGCGCGAAGGCGGTGCTGCAGTCGCACCTCGCGCTGCGCGACGACGCCTCCGCCGAGATCTACAACACGCTCACGGCGAGCGCGGCGCACGCGCGCGGCCACGTCGACTGCAAGGAGATCGTGCAGGGCAACGCGGTCGCCAAGGCCGTGCCGATCGTCGAGGTGAGCCATCCGCTCGCGCACGTGACCCACGAGGCCGCCATCGGCAGCGTCGACAGCAAGCAGCTGCAGACGCTGATGAGCCGCGGGCTCGACGAGGACGCGGCCACCGACCTCATCATCGAGGGCTTGCTGGGCTGACCCCGCCCGCCCGACGCACCCTCCGCGGGCGTCCCTGTCTGGCGGCAGCTAGTTCGCCGAGGGGACGGGCTTGAGGCCCTCGGCGTACGAGATCAGCTCCTCCCGGGTGAGCGCGCCGGTGACGAACACGGCCCGGCGCGCTCCGGCGACGAACAGCGAAGGCCCGCTCTCCTGGTACCAGGTGGAGGCCGTCGCGCCCTTGAGGGCGCCGTACTGCAGTGTCGTCTCCTGATAGGACAGCCTGCCCGGCGTCGCCGCGCCCACCCAGTCAGGGACGGACGCCCAGAAGCGCATCGTGGGTGGTCCGACCTGCTCGACGGTGAACTGCGACAGGCCGCGCGCGTACAGCTCCAGGACCGCGCTGCCTCGCGGGCCTGCGGGCAGGCTGAACACCTTGTCGCTGATCCAGCTCAGCGGGCGCATGTCGGCGCGCATGGTGGCGACGGCCTTGAGGGAGTAACCGTCCGGCGCCAGGCCTGAGACCAGCGGGGCGTAGCCGACCGCGCTGCCCGCGGCCGCCGGCGAGTCTTCGTAAGAGACCTCCGCAGCCGTCGTCGTCGCCTTGATGCCGCGGGTCTCGATGCTGTACGTCGTGTCCGGCGGCGGCGGTGACGCCCAGTCGACGGTGGCGGTGAAGGTCGAGCGTCCATCGCTGTACCAGGTCACGATGCCGGTCTGCTGGTCGACGACGAGCTCGACCTGCAGGTCGCCCAGCGCCATCGCCGCTCGCCAGGCGGCTCGGTCGCCGTCTTTGACGGGTTTGGTGCCGACGGAGACGTCGCCGTCCTCGACGGCCGTGCGCACGATGGCGGCGAGGCCCTGGTAGTCGAGAGGGCTGTGGGTCGCGACTCGCCAGGCCGGCGGCCACTCGCCGACGATGCGCCGGTACTGGGGCGCGCCGGGGCCGGCGAGCGTGCTCTCCGTCCTCGAGCCGGCCCGATACGCCGACCGCGTCGGCGTCGTGCCCAGACTCTGGGTGTCCGGGCGCGTCGAGCCGCCGGCGTCCCCGTCGGCGGCCGCGCCGAACGTGCCCTTGAGGCCGATCGAGCCGGCTCCCGGCTGCCATGTGTACGTGCCCTGCACGCCGTTGACGACCGGAGCGGACGCCGACGGGCCCGAGCGCACGAAGAAGGCCCACGCGATGCCGAACACGATGATCAGCGCGACCAGTGTGGCGGCGAAGCTCGGCGGGCGGCGTCTCGCCCGCGCCGAGCGGATCTCGCGACTCCTTCTCTCAGACGGAGCCATCATGGGCGTCACCCGACGACGGCGCCGCTGCCCACGGGGAGGACCGCATCGGGCAGGGTGCGCTTGAGGCGGGTGTGGGCCATGCGCCCCGTGCAGTGGCACGGCGCGAGGGTGGCCGGCGCCCGCCGCACGAGGTCGCCGGCGACCAGCGCGATCAGGTCGGCAGTCGCGTTCACGAGGTGGGTGCCACCGATCAGCTTCGCCAGCGGGCGCCCGCCGCTGAGGTCGTCGATGTACTCGAGCGTCGCGAGCACGCCGGCGTGCGCGCAGCCGAGGATCACCCAGAGTCCGTCCGGCGTGTCGAGCCAGAAGGACTGGTCGTCGGGCACCGCGTCGGGCATGGTGCACCCGGGGTCGAAGAAGAAGCCGGGATCGCCGGGCTCGCGCGCGAGGTCGCGCGGTACGGGCCCGGTGCACCAGACTCCCGGCGCGATCTCCGTCGGGGTCTCCGTCCAGCCGGTGCGGTCGGCGACGGCCAGCACGGCGTCTCTCGAGGCCGCCGGCATCCCGATCGGCTCGGGGCGGCCGCGCCTCCGCCGCGCGAAGCGCGGTTGCAGCGCGGCCGGGTGCAGGTACAGCCGCGCCTCCGGCGCCGCGCGCAGCGCCGCCGGTAATCCGCCGCTGTGATCGTAGTGGCCGTGGCTGAGCGCGACGGCGTTCGCGGAGGCGAGGTCCACGCCGAGCGCGGCCGCGTTGCGCACGAACGCCTCGGTCTCGCCCGTGTCGATCAGCAGCGCGCTCTCGTCGGCCTCGATCCACAGGGAGAGGCCGTGCTCGTGCGCGAGCCCCGTCGCCGCGCCGTGGTCGTCCAGGAGGACGGTGACGCGCGCCTGCTCGATCACCCGGTGACGTGCGTGGATCGCGTGGACCGGCGTCATCGGCCTCCGGACCGGCCGCCCCCGACGAAGAACAGGGGCAGCAGCAGGAGGGTGAACCCGAACTTGCGCGAGACGACGAACGTCAGCGCGGCGATCAGCAGGGCGACGAGCAGGAGTGTCCAGGTGCGGGAGGACATGCATCTACCCTGCCCGCACGCCCGCCGCAGCGCAAGCCACCGCCGTCGGCCCGCCCGCCGCCCGGTGGCATCGTGTGGGCGGCCTGTGATTACGTAGCGCTGCCCATCCACCGGCAACCAGGAGCCAGGCCGTGAAGCGCAATCTGTTCGCCGGCCGCCGTCGCAGCGGCGGCCTCAAGCTGGACGTGTTCACCGAAGACGAGATCCAGGACATCCATCTCTCGACGCTCGAGGTGCTCGAGCGCACCGGCGTGTGGGTGGAGCTCGACGAAGCACTCGACATCTTCAGCGACGGCGGCTGCGTCGTCGACCGCGAGGCGCACATGGTGCGCATCCCGCCGCATGTCGTCGAGGACGCGATCGCGAGCGCGCCGCCGAGCGTGGTGCTGTGCGGCCGTGACCCGAAGAACGACATCGTGCTCGAGCCCGGCCGCGTCGGCTTCAGCAACTTCGGCGAGGGCATCAAGGTCATCGACCCGGAAACGGGCGACCTGCGGGCGTCGACCAAGCACGATCTCGGAGAGATCGCGCGCCTCGTCGACGCCCTCCCGGAGGTCGACGTCTTCGAGATGGCCGTGGTCTCCAGCGACCAGCCGCCGGAGTCGTTCTCCCTGCACAACCACGAGGCGGCGATCGTCAACCAGACGAAGCCGATCTCGGGCGGCGCCCAGGACGGCGACGCCGTCCACCGCACGGTGGACATGCTCGCCGCCGTCCAGGGCAGCAGGGACGCCGTGCGTCAGCGCCCGATGATGGTCATGGGCACCTGTCCGGTGAGTCCGCTCAAGCTCGTCAAGGACTTCTGCGAGATCGTCATCGAGTCGGCGCGCGTCGGCCTGCCGAGTTGCGTGCTGAGCATGGCGATGGCGGGCGGCTCCAGCCCGGTGACGCTCGCCGGCACGCTCGTCACGCACAACGCCGAAGTGCTGGCCGGCATCGTCCTCGGCCAGCTCACGGAGCGCGGCAGCAAGCAGCTGTACGGCTCGTCGACGACTGCCCTGGACCTCCGTCTGGTGGCGGCCTCCGTCGGCACTCCGGAGTGCGCGCTGATCAGCGCCGGCGCGGCCCAGCTCGCCAGACAGTATCGTCTGCCGAGCTACATCGCCGGTGCGTAGGCAGACTCCAAGCTCAGTGACGTGCAGACCGGTCACGAGAAGACCCTCACGGCCCTCATGGCAGCGTTGGCAGGGACCAACCTGATCTACGGCCTGGGAATGATCGAGTCGGGCGTCACCTTCGATTACGCGCAGCTCGTCATCGACAACGAGATGGCGGGGATGGTCAAATACGTCGTCGGCGGCGTGCGCGTCGACGACGAGGCGCTGGCGGTGGACGATATCGCCGCAGTCGGGTCGTTCGGCGACTTCCTCAGCCTGGACGCGACGATGCGGCACATGCGCGACACGTCGCAGCCGGAGCTCATCGACCGCCGCGTGCGCGAGGACTGGGAGGCGCGCGGCTCTACCGACATGTACGCGCGCGCGCTCGAGAAGGCGCGCCACTTGCTGGCGACGCACCGGCCTGAGCCGCTGCCCGACGACGTGCTCAAGCAGATCCGCGGCATCGTCGACAAGGCCGACCGGGAGCGTGCCGCGAGCTGACGAGCGCCGGATAGCGTCGAGCGGCTAGAGGACCTTGTTGCGCACGAGTTCGTTCGAAAGCCGAGCCTGCCACTTGCCGCGTCCCGCGGGTAGCAGGTGCCAGAGATCGTAGAACTCGGTCTCTTTCAGGCCGATCCTGGAGACGAACTGCAGGTAGGTCAGGCCGTGCTCCTGCGCCAGCGCGAGGCAGCCTTCTTGATAGGTCGCAATGGCTTCGTCGAAGTCATGGCCGACGACCGCCAGATTGAGCGGCATGTCCAGGAGGACCGGGCGGATCCCGCGGGCCTCGCAGGCGTGGATCAGAGCGTCGAGCTCGGCCAGCCGGGCTGGATAGCGAGCCTGAAAGTCGTCGTAGTGGTCCTGCACCCAGCCGCGCACGATGCGGCGCTTCCGGGCGGTGGGGAGGCTCGTCCTCGAGTCGTAGTGGTGCTGATACCAGCTCCCGGGGCGGTTCCGTCTGATTGCGCACCGAGGCAGCGTCGCGGGCTGGTGCACCATGTTGAAGCGGGTCACGCCGAGGCTGATCAGCGCCACGCCGCGCCCCTTGGGCAGCGAGTCGATGATGAGTTTGTCCTCGACGAACGTCTGGCAACTCGACGAGAGCACGTAAGCTGCGACGGACCTGCCCGACTTGTGACTGAGCTGGGCCGACCAGCGGTGCTCGCTGACCACCGACTCCCTGGGGGCGGAGCCGCCGAGAAGGTAGACGACTCGGCGGGGCGGCTTGCGATAGCGCAGCCAGCCGGTGACCTGCCGCACGTGGTCCCAATCGCTGACCCGCCGTGCACCTCGGAGCGTGTAGGCACGAGATACGAGGTCCTGCGCAGACCAATCGGCGGTGGAGTCGGCGCGAAGGGCGCGCGTATCGGCCGCGGACGCCGGCGCCGCAGCCACCGTCACGAGGGCTGTGGCGAGAGCGATGGCGGCGAGCATCCAGAGCAGGTGACGAGCCCTCCGCTGCGTTGTGCCTGTCTGCCTCACCAGCCCCTCCGTGTCACCCACCTCCGACGGCGTCGCGTCCTCGCCGATGTCTGACCTTCGGCGCCCTCCCGAAGAGGCGAAGCGGCACTCGGAAAGGGTACGTCGGCCGCGCGAAGGCGGTCAACCGGGCGCACGCGGCGTGCAGCACGAGGCGGCCGACGACGGGAGACCGGTCAGCCGCCCGGCGTCACCGTGAGGCTGCCGAGCAAGGAGACCGGGTGGAAGGCAGCGCTCCATCCACTGCTCAGCATCACCTTGAGCGAATAGCTCGTCCCGCCGGACAGCTGTGCGTAGGAGAAGTCGCCCAGCGCCGCGCCGGCCGCCATGTCGGCGCCGGTCCAGGGGTTCCCAGGCCAGACGTAGCTCGCCCCGAACGCCGCAGCCGTCACCTCGGCCGGCGCCGGGTACGTGCCGCCGTGCGCCGCGGCATGGGCCTCGACATACCGCTGCAGCAGGAGCAGGTCCTGCAGCGCGGCCGTGTTCCTCTCGCTCTTGAGCCATGAAGGCATCGCGCTCTTGAGCACGTAGTTCCCGCGCGAGAGGTGCACGATGAGGCGGTAGCTGATGGCGCCCGTCCCGAGCTTGTACGTGTAGGTGCCGCGCGAGGAGCCCGGTCCCATGATCCTGCCGGTCCAGGGATTGGACGGCCAGATCACGGTCGCGCTGGGCAGCCCGCCGCCCTTCTTGACCATCTTCTTGGGCGGGTAGACGAACTGGTGCGCCTGGCCGTACGTGTTGACGTAGTTCTGGATGAGCAGCGCGCCGGCTTGCACCTGCTTGTCGACGAAACTGACGGCCTGAGCCGGACGCGGAGCGGCCACTGCGAGCAGCAGGGCGAGGGTTGCGGTCGCCAGAGCGGACGACGATCCTGTGTCTGGTCACGGGGTGTGCCTCCTGAGGTGGTCAGGGCCCCGCCGTGGCGGAGCTGCGCGCCGGCGCGGAGAGCGACGGCGCGACGCCGCCGGCCTGGAAATCGCCGGAGTGGAGATGGACGGTGAGTGTGTAGGCCCCGGCGGCGCCCGGTGCGTAGGTGTAGGCGCCCGGGCCGGTACCGGGCTGCATGGCGACGCCGCTGCTCGGGTCCCGCGGCCAGTCGCCGTGCTCGGCTCCGACCGCGGTCGCCGGCGTCAGTTCGGCGACCGCCGGCAGCGTCCCCTCGTGCTGCAGAGCCCACTGGCCGACGTAGCCGGCCAGGACTTTGCCGCTGCGCCGCAGGATCTCGTCCTCGAGGCTCGTCAGCAGCTGCTGCCAGGGGCTGGTCGCGGTCGTTCCGGTGAGCACGTAGTCGTTCTTCAGGGCACGGTGCAGACGCAGCGTGTACGAGGCGCGGTCGGCCGCCACCGTGTAGGAGAAGGAGCCGTGGTCGGCGCGCTGCGTCATGTTGAAGTGGTCCCAAGGGTTGCTCGGCCAGTAGCGGTGCCGGGGCTCGCTGCCCACGGCGCCGACATCGCTCACCTCGGTCGGGAGGGGGTAGACGCCGTCGTGGGCGGCGGCGTAATCCTCGATGTACTGGCGGACGAGGTTGATGCCCTCTTCGCTACGGTGGTCGTATGCCAGCATGATGGAGTGTGGCATGCCTCCTCTGACGACCATGACGCGACCGTCGAGATAGCCGATCAGGCGGTAGTGCCGGCGGTCTTGGGTGACTTTGTAGAGGTAGTGGCCGCGCCCGACACCGGGGCGCATGCGCGACCCGGTCCAGGGGTCTGCGGGCCACCAGCCGTCCCCGAGATGGCCGGGCCGGACGGTGGAGCGCTTGGGGTACTCGAAGTAGCGCTCCGCTCCGGCGCGGTCGATGAGGCCACGCAGGGCCATGACGCCGTCACGCATCTGGGCGTTGGGCGAGCCGGCGCGGGCCGCCGCGGGGGCGCCCGCGCTAAGGCAGACGGCCGCGAGCAGCGCGGCGCCGAGGATGAGTGTGCGTCGGATCATGTGTTCGTGAGCCCCTTCTTTCCGATCCCAGTCTGGTCTTGCCCGAGGAGGCGGTCAACCGTGCGCCGGCCGCGCCACGCGGCGTTGTGCTGATACGATTCGCTCCGAGCGCCGCGGGGCCTGCGGCCGGCGCACACTATTGAGGCGAGGAGATGCCGGTGGAAGCGAAGATCCCGACCCGTATGGGGGACGGCTTCATGGTCGAGCTGACGCGCAGCGAGCTGCGCGCCGACCTCGAGGACGCGACGCAGGCCGCGGCGACCAAGGCCAAGGTCCCGCCGCTCGGCCAGGACGAGCTCGACCACCTGCTCGACATCTACGCTTCGCGCGCCGCGTTCACCGCTGTCGACATCGGCGACCAGGTCGTTCTCAGCTGCGACGGCGGCGGCAGCAAGATGACCGGCACCGACCTCCTCGACCTGCTCGAGAGCGAGCAGCGCCTCGGCCAGGACATCCTCGAGCTCTGGCACATCGAGTACAGCTACAAGGCGATCAAGACGATCCTGCCGTTCCAGCAGCAGGTGATGCAGAACTGCCAGCTGATGATGACGGCGCCGGTGCAGTATGGCGCGCAGCCCAATCTGGCCTTCTACAGCAAACCCGACGGCCCCGCGGAGAACTGGTTCGAGCTGCTGCCGCGCGGCGACATCGCCGGCGCCCGCGCGGCCATCGACGAGGCCATGGACCACGCGACCAAGGACTTCATCTACGTGGGCGAGGGCATGCTGGACGCCGGCGCCGACGGCATGGACTTCGACACCACCGGCGGCGCCGGCGACGCCGACTTCTTCAGCACCCTCCGCGCGGTCAGGCACCTGCGCCAGAAGTACCCCGACGCCGGCATCGAGGTCGGCATGGCCGGCGAGTTCGTGATCGGCGTCCACGGCGAGCTCGAGTGGGACGGCCGCCGGCTCGCGGGTCTGTGGCCGCGGGAGCAGCTCGCGGTCTGCCAGGACGCCGGCGCCACGATCTTCGGGCCGGCGGTCAACATCCGCACGGGCAAGAGCTGCGCCTGGAACGCCGCGTACTCCATCACCGTGACCAAGCCGTGCATGGACGTGGCGCGCATCCCGGTGCATCCCAACGTCGGCGAGGGCGTCGGCGGCGTGCCCGTGAACGGCTACCCGCCCGAGGATGCGACGTCCCGCGCCGCCAAGGCGCACGTCGACATCCTCAAGTGCGACGGCTTGTAGGTGGGCTCCGGTGACTCCAGAGGCATGGACGTCACCCACGCGCTCGCCGCGGGCATGGGCGGGATGCGCACGGCCGGAGACCTGGTCGCGCGCATGCAGATGGCCCGCGGGATGCGCCTCGAAGAGGCCAAGCAGTACGTCGCGGACCGGCTCGGCTGCACGGTCCGCGATCTCAGCGACAGCTACGCGATGGAGCAGATCCGCGGCGAACTGGGACTGGGGCGGATCCTCGACCACTCCAATCTGCACCCCGGCGAGCCGAACGCGATGACGGCCAAGTTCAGGATCGCCGAGCTGCTCGGTGTGCCGATCAGCTCGGTGGAGCGCTTTCGCGAGCTGGCGGGGCTGTAGCCGCAGGCGCGGGGGCGGGCGGGTCGTCGGGCGCCCGCCCCTCCGCGCGCGCGACGATCCACGCCACCATGGCCGCCGCGATCCCTATGGGCACGAGCAGCACGCCGACCATGGTCGTGAGGTACATGCCGATTCCCGGGTCCAGGAACCTGAGGTGAGCGGCGGCGTCCTGGGCTCCCCCGAGCGCCGCGACACCGAGTGCGGCGACGAGCGCGCCGAGCAGGCTCGAGGATCGGCGCGGGCGCGTCAAGACCATGACCGCGCCCGTCACCAGCACGGCGATGGCCAGACCGAGCGCCGGCCAGCCCCAGCGCGTCTGCAGCACGGCGTTCCGCTCCTCCGTCCCGCGGAAGTTGAAGTTGACCCGGCCGGGGACGTCTTCGTTGGCCCATGGCAGAAAGACGGCCGCGATCAGCACGGCGCCGGCAAGAAGCGTCAGGATGGCGTCCCCGACCCAGTCGCGGCGCTGGAGGCGCGGTCGCTCGAGACGGTGCTGACGCTTCATGCCTCCAGTATCGCCGATCCGCCGCACGGCTTGAGCACGGCGAGGAGCGCTTGAGGCTGCGTGGAAGGCTGCCGATAGAGGTGGCATCGACCTTGGAGGCACGCGAGATGAAGCGAGTCATGAGCGCGGCGCTCGTCACCATGCTGGTGCTCGGCTTTGCCGCCGCGGTCGCCGGCTGTGGGCTGCAGCAGAAAGCCGTGGAGAACACGACGGGCAAGATCGACGTCGCCAAGGACGCGGCGGTGAAGGCTCAGCTGCTGATGATCAAGACCGGCGTGCAGGCGTACATCGCGACGGGCGACGCCGCGCCGGCGGACGCCTCGCAGGCCACCCTCGGCGGGTTTGTGAGCCCTTGGCCGACCAACCCCTTCTCGGGCGCGCCTATGAAGCCCGGCAAGGGCGCGGGCGACTACGTCTACGCGCCCGGCGCCGGCACCGCGTACACCCTGGCGGTGAACCTCTCCGACGGGAGTACGTACACGGCGCCCTGATTTGAGGCCTCCCTGACCAGTTGTTACCCTAGACGGACGAAAGGGGCTGGTGTGGTGGGATCCTCCAAGGGTGGATGGCGTGTGAGACTCGTGCTCGTGGCGCTGGGCGTCGCGTGCCTGCTCGGCGTCTCGATCCCCATCGCCCTCGGGGGCGACTCCACTCCGACGTGGCAGCTGCACAGTTATCGCACTCGGGGCTGGGACCGCAGTTTCAAGTGCGACCTCGTGCAGGAGTACGGCAGAGTACCGCGGGTCGTCGTCTACGGCGGTTCGCGAGCTCTCCGCATGGACCCCGTCACGATCCGGCGAGCGACCGGCCTCTGGGGCCTCAACATGGCCTTCCACAACGGCCGCCCCGAAGACGCCTGGGCTGTCACCGACTGGCTCATCGACCAGCACCCGGACAAACCGCCGGCCGTCGTCTGGTGCCTCCAGGCGACGACGCTCGCCGATGTGCCCCTGGCTCCTGGGCTCGTGGTCGACGAGCGGCTGTCCCAGGCGTTCCCGCAGGACCTCATCGACGCGGAGATGCCGGCCGCCATGAAGCGGCCGGTGCGCAACCTCCTCTCCGGGCGACGCTTTCGCCGTGACGGCCTGCTGCTGTGGAACAGCTACGACAGCAAGCGCAAGGCAGGGCTTACCCTGCAGAAGTCGCTGCGCAACTACCTGGATGCCGACATGCTCGCCAGGGCCGGCAACCGCAAGGTGCCCGGCAAAACGAGAGCGAAGGCGTACTTCACGCGTACGATCCGGCTGCTCAACAGCAACGGGATCAAGCCGCTGATCGTCATCATGCCGTACCAGCCCAAGGCGCTGAAGACGTTCCTCTCGGTCGGATGGGGCTACAAGCAGCGCTGGCTGCGCACCTACCTGCGCAAGCTGCAGCAGCACGGCTACAAGTTCCGCGTCCTCAATTGCCTGGACATCCGCACGTTCCGCGGGACGGCCTCGGGGTTCTACGACGGCGCGCACCTCACGCTCGAGAACTCGCGGCTACTGCTCAGGTACTGTGTCCGCAAGGCGCCCGAATGCTTCCGCGTGCCGCCGCCTGCGCCGACGCCGACGCCGAGCCCGTCACCGAGCGTTAGCGCGACTCCGGCGCCGTCGCTCGTCCCAGCTCCGGCGTACACGCCGGTGCCCGAGGTCACGGGCGCGCCCGCGGACCTGCTCGAGTGAGCCGAGGGCTGGCCGGGCGCGGGGCGCCGCGGCCTTGGGCGTACGGAGCGCCCGGCGGCAGGCTCAGGCGCCGATCATCCTCTTGACGCAGGTCGCCCTCCTGCTCGGGCGGCCGGTGCGCTGCTCCACGTCGTCGGCGCGCGCCATGGCCCGCAGGGCAGCGTTGACGGCGATCCAGCGCAGCGGCTCCGGCTCCCACGCCGTGGAGCGGTGGTTCACCCAGGGCAGGCCCGTCAGCTCCGTCTCCCGCCCAAGGATGAGGTCACGCAGCGTGCGCCCGGCGAGGTTCGTGGTCGACACTCCGTCGCCGATATAGGCGCCGGCCCAGGCCATGCCTGTCTTCCGGTCGAGACCGACCGAGGTGTACCAGTCGCGCGGCGCGGCTATCGCCCCTCCCCAGTGGTGCGTGACCTTCGCGTCGCCGATGGCCGGGAAGAGTTCTCTGAGCAGCGTGCGCAGGTGGTCGCGCACGCCGGGCACCCGCTCGAAGCTCTCGCTGAGGCGTGAGCCGAAGTGGTACGGGGCGCCGCGGCCGCCGATGGCGATGCGGCCGTCGGCGGTGTGCATCGCGTAGAAGATGAGAAAGCGGAAGTCGCCGAAGACCTCGTGGTCCTGCCACCCGACCTCTTGCCAGAATGCGTCCGGCAGTGGCTCGGTGCCGATCATGAGCGAGTAGATGGGCACGACGGTCCGCTCGTAGCCGGGCAGCTCGGGGGTGAACGCCTCGGTGGCGCGCACCACGACCTCGGCGCGCACGTCACCGGACGCCGTGGCCGCGACGTGCTGCTCGAGGTGGGTGACGGGGGTGCGCTCGTAGATGGGCACCCCCAGTCCCTCCACGACGCCGGCGAGCCCCCGGGCGAGGCGGGCCGGGTCGACTGCGGCGCCGTGCGGCGTATAGCCGGCGCCGAGGCACCCGGCCACCCTGATGCGCTTGCGCATATCGGCGGCCCCGAGCAGGGCGTAGTCGTCCTCCCCAAAGCCCCAGGAACGCTCGTATTCCACCGCATCGCGCAGGCGCAGCAACTGCACGGGCGTCAGCGCCAGGTCGAGCTGGCCGCCGAGGTGGAAGCGCGCGTCGATGCTCTCTTCGTCCACGACGCGCGCGATCTCGTACACCGTCCGATGCAGGGCGCGCTGCTGGTCGATGACCGCGCGCCGCCCGTGCGTCTTGGCCGCCGCCTCTCGTGACCCGGGGAATGTGGTGTGGCACCAGCCTCCATTGCGTCCGGAGGCGCCGAACCCCGCGATCTCGCGTTCGAGGACGGCGATGCGCAGGTGCGGGTCGGCCTTCTTGAGGTAGTAGGCGGTCCAGAGGCCGGTGAAGCCGGCGCCGACGATGGCGACATCGACCTCGGTGGGGCCGGGGAGCGGGGGCCGCGGGATGAGCTTGCCGGGAACGCCGTCGAGCCACATGCTGCGCGCGCGATAGTCGGTCATGTCGGGCTCCTTGGAGGGTACGGCGATGCTAGCAAATCGGTCAACGACGGCGGACCCATCGGGTTTGCTCAGTGGAACAAAGAGGGCGACGAAGACGCGCCCTGAAGGCGACAGCGGTAAGCGCGGAGGCGGGAACGATGAGCGCGAGCAGGTTCGCCGCGGCGTACGAAGGCACGCCGCCGTGGGACATCGGCCGGGTGCAACCGGCGCTCGAACGCGTGGCCGACGCCGGGCTGGTGAACGGCCCGGTGCTGGACGCCGGCTGTGGTACGGGCGAGAACGCCCTGTTCTTCGCCGCTCGCGGGTTCGAGGTGGTCGGCGTGGACGCCGTGAAGGCGGCGGTCGCGGCCGCGCGCGTCAAAGCGGAGGCGCGCGGCCTGCAGGCCGAGTTCCTCGTCCACGACGCCCTCGCGCTCGCTGATCTGGGGCGGCGCTTCGGCGCGGTGGTCGACTCCGGGCTCTTCCACACGTTCGACGACGACGAGCGGCGGAGGTATGTGGCGTCGCTCGCGACCGCCACGGCCCTCGGGGCGCGGGTGTTCATCCTCTGCTTCAGCGAGCACGAGCACCTGGACGGCGGACCGCGGCGCGTGACGCAGGCCGAGTTGCGCGAGGCCTTCGACGTGCCGCCCTTCAGCGTGCTCGCCATCGTGGCGGCTGAGATGGCGACGAATCTCGACGGTGTCGGTCGCAAAGCGTGGCTGGCCACCGTCGAGCGGGTGGCGGCGCCGCGGTCGTGAGCGGCGGCGGACCGGGCGCGCGACCTACAGGACGAGCACGAGCTTTCCGAGCGCCGGCCGCTCGATGATGAGGTCGTGAGCCCGCGCGGCCTCGGCGAGCGGGAGCTCGCGGCCGACCACCGGCTTCAGTACGCCGCTCCGCAGACCGGCGTCCACGGCGGCGCGCGCCGCGGCGACTTCGCCGGGCTGCGCGTTCGGCGTCCGCATCCCGAGCACCGTGCCCTCGGCGTTCATGAGGTCGCGCGCGTCGACTTCCACCAGGCCCCGGCTGCCGACCACGACGACGCGGCCGCGCTGGGCCAGCAGCTTCAGGTCGTTCCCCAGGTTCAGGTTGGCGAGGAACTCGATGATGATGTCGAATCCCGCGCCTTCGGTCAGCTCAAGCGCGGTGTCGACATGCGAGGGGTCCCTGTGATCCAGCACGCGGACGTCGCCCTGAGCGGAGACCAGGTCGCTGCCCGCCTCGCTTCCGGCCGTCCCTACGACATCGAGCCCGGCTGCTACGGCCAGCTGGACGGTGGCGATGCCGACGCCGCCGCTGGCGCCGTGGATCAGGACACGCTCCCCGGCTCTTGGGACGGCGCGCTGCACCAGCGCACGGTACGCCGTGAAGTAGGGGACGCCGATCGCCGCGCCTTGCGCGTAGGAGAGATCGTCGGGCAGCGGGCGGACGTCCTCCGCGAGGCAGAGCGCATACTCAGCGTAGGTGCCGCTGAGCGAACCGGTCATGTAGACGCGTTCTCCGGTGTCCACGCGGACGCCGGCGCCGTCGGAGCCGGGCGTGTACGGGAGGGCGGGCAAGTCGATGTAGCGGCCCGCCCGCACGTACGTCTCGGCGGGGTTGACTCCCGCCGCCTGCACGCGGACGAGCACCTCGCCCTGCACGGGTTCGGGCTGCGGCAGGTCCTCGAGCTGGAGGACGTCGGGGTCGCCGAACTCGTGGACGCGGACCGCGCGCATGGCTCAGTCTCCTATGGGCTGAAGGGACCCGGCGATGCGCGCCAGCTCGTCCCTGGTGAGATCGCCGGCCACGCTCACCGAGACGCGGTGGTCGGCGCCGGTGCTGACGTAGATGTGCGGCCAGTCCGGCAGGCCCAGGACGAGGCTCGCCGTCTCGCCTCGCAGGCTGCCGCTCGTGAGCCGGACCCGCGTGGACTCGCTGAGCGCCACGGAGTTCTCGTCGAAGGGGTCATCCGAGCCGGGCGGGTTGTCGGCGCGCCAGCGGCTGACGATGCAGAAGCGGTCGAACCCGCGCCGGTAGGTGAGGACGACGGTGAGCGAGCCGATCTCTCCGTCACGGATCGGACGGTACGCGCCCAGGAAGGCGCCGTTGACCGCGCCGGTGACGGCGCTGAGACGGTAGCCGCGCGGGATCCAGGTCCCCCGGTAGGGCGTGAACGGCGTCGCCGCGCGGCGGCCCAGGGCGGCCGCCTGCGGCAGCGTGACGCGGCGGAAACGCTGGCTCATCGGCAGCAGCTTGTCCTGGACGTCCACGGCGAGATGGAACCTGCTACGGGGCACCTCTCCGCCGACGCGTACGTTCTCGATGCGCGTGCCGCTCACGTCGCCGTCACTGGTCCAGTGCTCCACCGCGAGCGGGTAGCCGGATTCGGCGTCCACGACGATGCGGGCGGTGCCGTCGTCCCCGCCGCCCGCGAGCGGCTCGGGCACGGTGATGGACCAGGCCGTACGGCCCTCCCACGTCACCGGCGTCACCGGTACGTCCGGGTCGAGTTCCGCGATCACGGCGCGGGCGTACGCGGCGACGCTCCTGTCGAGCACCTGCGACGCGCCCATCCACGGGCTGAAGAACGGTCCCGGGTCGGGCAGGTCGCGGGCGACGTCGGAGTAGAGGGCCTCGCCGTCGCGGAACACGTAGCGGCGGGCCACGCGCTTGACGGCGTCGTAGGTGTAGGCGACGTCATCGCTGCTCTGCACGATGCGGTAGTCGCCGCGGGAGGTGAAGGTGAAGGAACCCACACGGCGAGAGAAGGGCCGGCCGCGCGCCGAGCCGTACTCGACGACGTCGCCGCTGATGCTGTTCAGGTTGGCGAGCGCGTGCTGGACACGGGCGAGGACGGTGTCGGCAGTGGCCGGCTGGGGCGTCGCCTGGCGGATGCCCGGCACGCCGGACCAGGTGATGGCCACCGCGGCCACGATCGCCGCGGCCACTGCGGCCACGGCGGCCAGGCGGATGCCACGGCGGTGGCGCGGCGGCGCCGGAGGCACCCGGCGCGCCCGGGCGCGGCCGGGAGGCGCCGGCGGGCGCCCGTCGGGGCCGGTGAGCGCACGCATGCGCGCGCGGACGCGCTCGAAGTGGTCGGGCGCGTGCGCCGGCACCGGCGACTCGCGCAGTTCGCGCCCGAGGTCGTCGTCCCAGCGGCGGAGGGGTGTCCCTGGTCTTCGACATCCGAGCCGGTTCCCGGGCTCGTTGGCGTCACGCTCGACGCTCTTCTTGCGACGATCGTTCAAGAGGTCTGCTCCCGGACGTAGGCGGGCTCGCCGAGAAGGCTGCGCAGCCTCACTCTGGCGGCGGCGAGACGCGAAGAGACCGTTCCCTCGGGGATGCCGACGACTTCCGCCGCGGTGCGGTAGCCGTAGCCGTACTGGTGCACGAGGACGACGAGGACGCGCTGCTCCACCGGGAGCCGGTCAAGCGCGTCCTCGAGGTCCGTCCAGCGGGTGACGATGTCGCAGGGATCGTCGTCGCCGGCGATGCCGACCAGGGCGTCCTCGGTCGTCAGGAGCTGGAAGCGGCGCTCGCGACGCAGGTAGTCGAGGCACGTGGTGTACGTGATGCGGTAGAGCCACGTGCCGACCTCGCTGTCCCCGCGGAAGGTGCGCAGCGCCTGGTAGGCCTTGATGGAAGCGTCCTGGAGCGCGTCGTCCATGAGCACGGGGTCGCGAAGCATGCGGAACGCGAGGGCGCGCAGGCGACTGTCGTAGTGCTTGAGCATGCGCACGAACGCCTCACCGTCGCCGCGCCGGGCGGCGGAGACGGTCTGCTCGTCGATCTCGCGTTCTGCCGGATCGTAGGTCACGGGCTCGCATCCTGGCCCCTGCCGTCGGCTGTGGGCCTGCTGAGAGATTAGACGCCGGGGCGGCGATGATCCGTCGTCAGCGCGTCGTGACGCTCGTGTGCGCCGATTCTACAGCTGCGTGCGGGCCGCCCGCCGGGGCGGGCGGCTCGCCGGTGTCAGCGCGGGCCGCCGCCTCCGCGCGGCCGTCACGGCACCGAATAGGTGAGCCCGTTGCTGAGGTAGCCGGTGAGCCTGTACCCCTGTCCGCCACTCTGCTGTTCGTACACGTAACTGCCCGGCCCCGTGCCGGGCGCCATGGGCTGGCCGGTGAACGCGTTGGTCGGCCACGGGTCCACGTACTGGGAGATGCCGCCGCCCTCGACGACGTCCTGCGGCGGCGGGTACAGGTTGTTGTTGTCCGCCGCCCAGGCCACGATGCCCACCTGCAGTCTGGCGATCGCCGCCACCACCTGCTGGTCCGCCGTCGGCGAGGTCGAGGTGCTGGGACTGGGGCTGGCCGTCATGGTCGGCGACGGCGACGGCGTCGGCGACGGTGAGGCGGTGGGGGAGGGGGTGGGGCTCGCGCTCGCCGGGAGGAGGACGTCGACACGTACGTAGACGATCGGCTGCATCGTCAGGCCGCCCGAAGAGAACTGCAGCGTGAGGGTGTCGTTCGCGCTGTCGTGCGTGAGCGTGCCGTTGACGCTGCCGGTGATCTCGGTGAGGCCGACCGCGGACGCCTTGACCGACACCTGCAGCTCCTCACCCACCAGATCGGCGTTGGTCGAGCCGACCTGCTGGAGCTGCGGGTCGTACTGCGTGATCTTGAACTGCTCGCCGGCCTGCTTGATGACCAGGCCGCCGCCGGTGCCGGCCTCGGGCGACCAGTTGCCGACGAACACGTCGCCGGCCGTGGTCTTGGTGTCTTGCGGGCGCAGGTAGAAGAACCAGAGCGCGGCGGCGGCGGCCACGACGGCAAGCACGACGATGAGCCAGACCCACCAGGGCACGCCGCCTCCGCCGCCCGAGCTGCGGCCATGCGTCATGAGCAGCGTGGGCTGGGAGGGCGGCGGCGGCTGGCCGGCGC
Organism: uncultured Thermoleophilia bacterium; assembly: GCA_963762125.1. GTDB lineage: Bacteria > Actinomycetota > Thermoleophilia > UBA2241 > UBA2241 > CAIXSE01. Next base: position 348,999 of record CAVXJO010000007.1, on the reverse strand, counting down.
CCGCGCCCGGCTGGCCCGCGCCCGCCGCCGGCATCACGCGCGTGGCCTCGTCGGCGCCGGCGCCGCGCATGACCTGCGTCTCGTCCTCACCGGCCGGCGGCATCGCCTGCGTCGGCTGGTCTGGAGGCGTCACCCGGGTCAACTCGGTGTCGTCATCGGGCAGTCTGCCCGTGGTCTCGTCGTCCATGCTCGGCCTCCCCCGCCGGGTGACGCTGGTCTGCGTTCAGTGAGTCGACTCTACTACTTTGCCCAACTCAGCCGGTTCCCTGTTCCAGTTTGGTCCAGAGATCGAAGAACGTGGGGCAGGTCTTGGCCACGCAGCCCGGATCTTCGATGGTCATGCCGGGGACGCGCAGTCCCAGCACGGAGAACGCCATGGCGATGCGATGGTCCCCGTGCGGGTCGATGAGCGCGCCACGAGGCGTGGTCGGGAACACGCGCAGCCAATCCGCGCCGGACTCCGTCCTGACGCCGGTCCGGCGCAGATTGTCCTCCATCGCGGAGATGCGGTCCGATTCCTTGAGGCGCACATTGCCGATGCCGGTGATCGTCACCGGGGAAGCAGCCAGTGGCGCGATGGCCGCCAGCGTCATGAACGTGTCGGAGATGTCGGCCATGTCGACGGTGAGGCCGGCCAGCGCAGCCGGGCCGGCCACGCGCACGCCCTCAGGCTCGTCGGTCACGGTGCAGCCCATCGCCTCGAGGACGTCGAGGAACGCGACGTCGCCCTGCAGGGCCTCGGCCCGGTGCAGGCCCAGGACGAGGACGCTGCCGCCGGTGGCCGCGGCGGCGAAGAAGTAGGAGGCCGTGGAGGCGTCGGGCTCGATCTCGTACTCGCGGCCGGCGTAGCTTCCAGGGCTGACGATGTAGTGATCGTCCCCGCGTGTCTCCGCGTCGGCCCCGAAGCGCTCCATCATGCGCAGGGTCATGGCGACGTACGGCCGGCTCACGAGGTCGTCGACGCGCAGGTCCAGAGGCCTGCGGCCGAGCGGCGCCGCGAGCAGCAGCGCCGAGACGAACTGGCTCGAGGTGTCGCCGGGGAGGCGCAGGCGGCCCCCGGCGAGGCCGCGAGCCAGCAGCGTCAGCGGCAGGCGGGTCGCGTCGCCAGGCTCAGTCCGCGCTCCCTGCGCGCGCAGCGCCTGGAGCAAGAGGCCGAGCGGGCGGCGCCGCAGCTGCGGCGCCGCGTCGAAGCGGTAGACGCCCTCGCCGGCCGCCGCGGCGGCCAAGAGGAACCTGGCGGCGGTGCCGGCCTCGGCGCAGAACACCTCCGCCTCGGCCGCCGGGAAGCATCCGCCCGCGCCGGCGACCACCAGGGCCTCACCGCGCCGCTCGACGGCGACGCCCAAGCTGCGCAGGCCGGCGGCGAAGGCGTGCGTATCGCCGGCCTCGAGCGCCCCGCGCAGCACGGACTGCCCGGTCGCCAGACCGGCGAGCACCAGGGCGCGGTTGGTCACGCTCTTGGAGCCCGGCACGCGCACACGTGCGTCGAGCCCGGGTGTGGCGGGGCCGATGCGGCGAGGGCGGCTGGCGCGGGCGGCGGTCATCGCCCGCATGATACCGCAGCGGCGCTGAAGCTCGTTCACGAGGCGCCGGCCCAGGGCCGTGATCCGCGCCTGGGGGAGTCGTCCGGCGAACGACGGCACGCCGGAGTCCGCCGTTCTCGACCGGAGCCAACCCCAGCCGGGCTGCGGATGCTTTTCCGGCCTCCAAAGGAGCCCCTTCTTCACCGTCGACGTTGACTCAGCGGCGAAGAAGGCCATACTCGTCCGAGAGTAGCTGGTGCGATCATCCCTCCGGGAGGCGTACTTGACGCGCAGGGGGTTCTTGAAGTGGCTCATCGCCGGCTTCGGCGTGATCTCGCTGGCCGGTGTGCTCTATCCCATCGCGCGGTTCCTCAAGCCTCCCGCCGCCGTGTCCGGAGCCATCGGGCAGGTCGTGAACGTCGGCACTCTCGACGCGTTCCCGGCCGGACAGCTCACGGCTGTGACCGTGGGTGGCCAACCGGCCGCGGTCCAGCACCTCAACGACACGTACACGGTGTACTCGCTGATCTGCACCCACCTGGGCTGCGTCGTCGGCCTCAACGGCGACACGTTCAATTGCCCATGTCACGGCAGCGAGTTCTCCGCCACGGGCACCGTGACCCACGGGCCCGCCACCCTGCCGCTACCGACGTACCACTCCCAGACCCAGAACGGCTCGCTCCTCGTAGGCCCCATCGACTTGAGCGGCGCCAAGTACCCGGCCTGGTACACGGGTGAGTTCGGATGAGCACCGCCGAGGGCATCCCCCCCGTCCCCCCGCCATCCCCCGCGCCGGCCGAGAAGGGCGTCATCCCGTGGCTGGTCCGCCGTCTCGGGCTTACGGCCACCATGGAGGACCAGTACAACCGCATCGTGCCGAAGCACGCCACCAACTACATCTACTGCTTCGGCGGGGTCTCCTTCGTCCTCTTCATCATCCTGGCGGTGACCGGCATCCTGCTCGCCGTCTACTACGAGCCGACGCCGGACACGGCCTACCAGAGCGTCCTCAACATCTCCACGCACGTGCAGTTCGGCTGGTGGGTCCGTTCCATCCACCGCTGGGCGGCCGGAGGCATGGTGCTGCTGGTCTTCATCCATCTGTTGCGCGTGTTCTTCACCGGCGCCTACAAGGCGCCTCGCGAGCTCAACTGGCTCACCGGCGTGGCGCTGCTTCTCATCACCCTCGGCTTCGGCTTCACCGGCTACCTGCTGCCTTGGGACCAGAAGGCGTATTGGGCGACCAAGGTCGGCACCGACATCGCCGGCTCGGTGCCGGTGATCGGCCACTTCCTGCTCGTGAGTCTGCGCGGCGGCGAGCAGATCAGCGCCGCCACGCTCGGCCGTTTCTTCGATCTCCACGTGCTGGTGTTGCCGGCCGTGATCGTGGTGCTGCTCGTCGGGCACTTCTGGATGATCCGCCGCCACGGCATCTCCGGGCGGCTGTAGGCAGGTGTGATGGCGAAGAAGAAGACAGCCAGACAGTACCCGACCAACGAACCGCCGCGGTTCTACTGGGAGATGTGGCGCGACCCGGGGCAGGGCTACATCCCGTACTTCTGGGAGGAACTCACATCCCAGGCGATGATCCTCTTCCTCTTGCTCGGCGTGATCGGGGGCATCGCGTTGCTCTGGCCCGCCGACCTGGCGTCGCAGGCGAACGTGCTGGTGACGCCGTCCGGCATCAAGCCCGAGTGGTACTTCCTGGGGCTCTTCCAGCTGATCAAGGTGATCCCGGAGATCGCCGGGCTCGTGCTCGTGGCGGTCGTGATCCTGCTGATGGTGATCTTGCCGTTCGTGGATCGCGGTCCCGAGCGCAACCCGCTCCGCAAGCCGGTGACGACGACGGTCGCCGTCGTCGTCGTCGTGGCCCTCGTCGTCCTCACGATCTGGGGTGCGGTGACGCCATGAGCACAGGAGGCACGATGAAACGCACCCTTCTGCGGGCGCTGCCCGCGCTCCTCGCCGGGCTGGCGCTGGCCGGCGCCGGCTGTGGCAGTCTGGCGACGCCGGAGGCGCCGAGCACGGCTTCGCCGACGGCCGGCGCGGTCGCCAACGTCAGCCAGCAGGTCAAGGACGGCGGGCAGCTCTACGTGGATCTCGCCTGCGTGCGCTGCCACGCGCCCAACGGCTCCGGCGGCATTCCCAACCGCCTCAACGTCGGCGGCGACAGCACGATCCCGCCGCTCAACAACCAGTTCCGGGAGGAGAGCGAGCAGTTCCAGAACGCGCAGCAGATCACCGAGGTCCTGCAGGAGGGCGCCATCCTCAGCAAGAAGCCGGGCGTGATCAACATGCCGTCGTGGCAGGGCGTCATCAACGATGCGCAGGCGAACGCGATCGCCGCCTACATCCTCGCCGGGTTCCCGAACACGGGCGCGACCTACGATCCCGACCCGGCGACAGCCGAGGATATCTACAGCGCCTACGCCTGCATCGACTGCCACGGCCAGGTCGGCGGCACCTCGTCACCGTCGCCGGCCCCGAACCCGAAGACCGAGGACAAGGTCGTGCCCGCTCTGCGCAACCCGGACGACGACGTGCCCCTGAGCGAACTGCGCTCAGTGCTCATGGAGGGGTCGATCCCCGACCCAGGCACGAAGGGCGTCATCTTCATGCCGGCGTGGGGCCAGATCCTGTCCGTGGACCAGATGAACACCATCCTGCCCTACGTCGAGGACGGCCCGGCGGCCACGAAGTTGCCGCCGCCGGCCGCGGCATCTCCGCTGCCGCTCTCCGGCGGCTCGTCCGCCGCTCCCTCGGCGTCGGCGTCGCCGTGATGAGCGCGCTCGCGTCCGTCGTCGCCCAGGGCATCCCTCTGGCGCCGTCCCTCGAGGTGCGGCTGATCGCGCTGGTCGTCGTCGAGGTCGTCCTGCTCACGACCGTCGTCCTGCTCTACGTGCTCTGGGCTCGGTTCAAGAGTGAGCCGCTCGACGAGTGGTGGGAGGGGCGCAAGCAGGCCGGGTTCTCGCCGCGGACGAGGGCGCTCATGGAAGAAGAAGAGCGCGAGCGGCGGGCGGCCGAGGCGAGTTCGCGGCCGCAGGCGGGGGCCGGCGCGGCCGGCGCCGGCCCGCCGGCGACGGCAGGGCCGCCCGGATCGGCCGGCGAGCAGGGAGTCTGAGAGCATCCGCTCCCCGGCGCGATGCCCCGGGGTGCGGTCCGTCAGCCGGAGAGCTGCCTGGTGTACAACTCGTAGGCCGAGCTAGCCTGCATGCCGGCGCGCTCATACAGGCGCAGCGGCCTGGTCTCGCCCTCCGCGTCCACGCCCAGGTCGACTCGGTGCTGCCCTCGTGCGGCGAACGCGGCGAGCGCGTGCCCCAGCAGGGCCGCGCCGGCGCCGCGACGGCGCCATGGCCGGCGCACTCCCAACCCCTGGATCCAGCCCAGGTCGCCGTGGTCGTAGGCGATGAGGCCGCCGGCTGCCTTGCCGCCGTCCCAGGCCAGCCACCACAAGCGGGGATCGAAGTCCGCGTGCCCGAGCAATCTGGTCTTCCAGGCATCGAAGGGCTCGTCGCTGTGCCGGAAGTGGTCCTCGAACGCCTCCGTCATGGTCTCGTACATCGTCCTTTCGTCCGCCCCGAGCGTGAGCGGCCGGATCTCCAGACCCTCGGGCGCAGGTACCACCGCCGCGTGCGCGGGGTCGGCGGTCATGCGGTAAACGGTGCGCCTGAGCTCGTAGCCGTGCCTGCGCAGCAGGTCCCGCTTGGCCCGGTTGGCCACGACGCAGAAGACGTCCAGCCGCGCGTCCTCGTAGCCGCGCTGCACGGCGAGCTCCGCCGCGCGCCGTTCGGCGAGCCCCAGCAGCCGTCCTCCGAGCTCGGGCTCGCGGTGCTCGGGATGCACCCAGAGATCGGCCTCGAACTCGCCGGTGCGGAACTGGTCGCCGGCGTAGGCGTAGCCGACGAGGCCGGCGGCGCCTTCGGCGACCCAGGCGTCACGCCCGGGATCGAAGCCCTCCAGAGACCAGTCGTTCTCGAGGTCCTCGAGCGTGCTGTCGGGCTCGCCCACCTCGGCGACATCGCAGGCATTGAGGAGGTCGACGATCTCGGGAGCGTCGCCCCTCGTCGCGGCCCGGATGCGGCTGGGCGCGCGGAGCGGTGCCCCCCCGGCGCCCCGCTCGATAGCCTGACTTCGGCGGCTATTCACGCCGTCCCGGTCGCGTCTTTGACCAGCGGGATGGTCTCGTCGAAGTCTTGCCCGGAGGCGGAGGTGCCCACGATGCGAAGGTCAAGGTGCGTGGCGTCGACGCTGCTGATGATCAGCTTGAAGTCGCCGGCGAGGGCCTTGAGCGTCGTCTTGAACCTCTCGGCGTTGGCCTCGCCGGCGATCTGCGAGAAGTCGTCCACGGTGATGACCAGCTCAGTGCCGTCCACGTGCGCCGGGACGCTGACCTTCTGGCTGGCATCGTTGCCACTCAGCGTGACCTCGAAGGCGCCATCCTTCTTCGCGATGACGGCGGTGGCGATGCCTTGCTGCGTGCTCGCTGTCCACGTGCCCAGGAACTCCTCACCCGTCGTCGCCGGTCCGCGGAGGAGGAAGAACCACGCCAGGACGATGGCGAGGACGACGACGGCGGCGATGATGAAGACGAGCTTGAGCGTGCCGGTGGAGTCGGCGTTCGCCGCCGGCGCGGCGGCGGGCTGCGGCTGGTAGTCGCCGCCCCAGGCGGCGGGAGGCCGTACCGGTCGGCGGAGTGTCGTGGCCGCCGGCGTAGGCGGAGTGGTAGTCGCCGCCGGGTGCGGCGGCCATGTCGGCGCCCGCCACGGGGGCCCCGCACTTGCCGCAGGTCCAGTCGCCGTCTTTGAGCGGAGCGTTGCAGTTGGGGCACACGGCCATGGGTTCCCCCTAGGGACGCCGGGTCCTACCGGCCGCGCATGCACGTGCGCGACCGTCACGCTCAGTCTATCGGTTCAGGTGCGCGCGGCCATGACCCCGCGGATGGAGCGCCGAGGGCGGCCCGGCGGCCCGCGCCTAGAACTCGAGCTTCTCCAGCCGGCCGAAGATCACGTCGCGTCCCGCCCGATACTGGTCCGGGTCCATGGCGGCGTCGACTTCCTCAGGCGTCATGACGGCCGTCGCCTCGTCGCTCTCCTTGATGAGCCGGCCGAAGTCGATGCCTTCGCGCCAGGCGCGCATCGCCGAGTCTTGCACGACGCGGTAGGCGTCCTCGCGGAGCATGCCCTTGTCGACCAGGGCCAGTAGGACCGCCCCACTGAAGACCAGGCGGTAGCTCTGGCCCAGATTCGCCAGCATGCGCTCCTCGTCCACGACGAGGTTGTCGATGAGTGCGGTGAACTTCTGCAGCATGTAGTCGAGAAGGATCGTGCTGTCGGGCAGCACGATGCGCTCGGCCGAGCTGTGACTGATGTCTCGCTCGTGCCAGAGGGCGATGTTCTCCATGCCGACGAGCGCGTTGCCGCGCAGCACGCGCGCACAGCCTGCCATCCGCTCGCTGAGGATGGGGTTGCGCTTGTGCGGCATGGCCGAGGACCCCTTCTGGCCTTTACCGAACGCTTCCTCGGCCTCTCGCACCTCCGTGCGCTGCAGGTGGCGCACCTCGGTGGCGAACTTCTCGATGCTGGAGCCGACGATGGCGATGGCGCCCAGGAACGCGGCGTGACGGTCGCGCTGCACGACCTGGTTGCTGATCGGCTCGCGGCCGATGTCCAGTTCCTCGCAGACGAGGTCCTCGACGCGCGGGTCGATGTTGTTGTAGGCGCCCACGGCGCCGCTGATCTTGCCGACCGAGGCGTTGATGGTGACGTGGCGCATGCGTTTGAGGTGACGGCTCACCTCGAACGCCCAGATGCCCAGTTTCATGCCGAAGGTGATCGGCTCGGCGTGGATGCCGTGCGTGCGGCCGACCTCGACCGTGTCGCGGAACTCGAACGCGCGCCGCTTGAGCACTTCGCCCAGCGCGACCAGGTCGCGCTCGAGGAGCAGGCCGGCGCGTTTGATCTGCAGCGCCAGGGCGGTGTCGAGCATGTCGCTGCTCGTCATCCCGTAGTGGACGTACTTGCTGGCCTCCCCGACGTGCTCGGCGACGTTGGTGAGAAAGGCGATGACGTCGTGGTTGGTCGTGGCTTCGATCTCGTTGACGCGGGCCACGTCGAACGCCGCCTTGGTCTCGATCTCGTGCATCGCGTCGTCGGGGATCTTGCCGAGCCTGTTCCATGCCTTCACGGCCGCGATCTCGACGTCCAGCCAGGCCTGCATCCTGGCCTCGTCGGTCCAGATCGCGCCCATCTCAGGGAGCGTGTAGCGCTCGATCATCGCGGGTCCTCCGTGGTCGTGGCGCCCGCGATTCTCTCACATCAGCCGGCGCGCGCCGTCACCGGGCCGTGCCGGTGCTCATGGCGCCCTGCCCGTCTTCGGGAGGCCGCCAGGACGGCACCCGTGACGCAGAGGGCGATGGACGTACTGACCGCGCCGGGCGCCCGTCGTGATGAGCGGACCGTCGCTCGGCCGCGGCCACGTCTTGTCCGTCGCCCAGCCGCTCGTCAAGCGCGGGCCCTCTGGCGCGCGCCACCCTCGCGATGCAGAATCCGGTGTGCAGCGGCGAAGCGGCCGCCGGCCACGACGAGGAGGAGGAAGGGATGGCGTCCGAAGAGGAAGTCCGGAAGCAGGCGATCAAGACGATAAAGCGGAAGCGCGACTTCTGGAACCACCTCATCGCCTACTGCATCATCAACGTCTTCCTGGTCGTCATCTGGTACTGGAACGGCGCCGGCTACTTCTGGCCGGGCTGGGTGCTGGCAGGCTGGGGCATCGGCCTCGCCTTCAACGCCTGGGACGCGTACGGGCGCGGCCACCGCGCCATCACCGAGGACGAGATCCAGCGCGAGATCGACCGGCAGCGGCGCGGCTGAGGAGCTTCCCCGGCCGCGCCGTCGGGATCACTTGCCGATGGTGCTGCCGTCCGAAAGGTGACCGATCAGCGAGTACTTCTTGCCGCCGTCCAGGCGGCTGTACGTGTAGTTGCCGGCGTCCGTGCCGGGCTGCATGGGCTGAGCGCTGAACAGGTTGGTCGGCCAATGGATCATCTGCGCCAGCATGCCCGACGGCGTGACTTCCTTGGGCGGCGGGTACGTCTTGCCGCCGCCGGCCTTCCACGTGGCGAGCCCGCGTCTGATTGCGAGAAGCCCGTAGGCTGTCGACGCGTCGGCGTAACCGGTCTCGTCCGTGCGCTGCAGGGTCATCGAGACCGGCTTCTTGAACATCTCGCCGGTGAATTCCAGGGTGAGTCTGTCGGCGGGCTGCGGCGTGAACCGCATGATCACTGCGTGGGTGTCGACGACGAGGCTGGCGCCCTCCTTCTTCACGGCGCCCGTGGGCGTGTCCGGGTTGGCAAGCACCGTGTACGTGTCACCGTCCCTCTGGATGTGCACCAGCGTCATCTGCCCGGCGTTGCCGCCGCCGACCCAGTAGCCCACGAGCGGATCGGTCGCCCCGGCCGTGGACGATCCGCCGCAGCCGGGCACGACCCCCGCGAGGAGCGTGGCGGCGATGACGGTGAGCGCCACGAGGGTGGAGTGCCGCAGGCTTCGGCGGCTCCGGCGCGTCTTATCCACGGTACGCGACCGCCTCGATCTCGACGTGCAGATCCTTGGGGAGGCGCGCCACTTCTACGGTGGAGCGCGCCGGGTACGGCTCGATGAAGAACTCGCCGTACACGTCGTTCACCGCGCCGAACTCGTCCATGTCCTTGAGGAAGATGGTCGTCTTGACCACGTGACCAAGGGTGAGCCCGGCGGCTTCGAGTGTGGCGCTCAGGTTCTCGAGCGCCTTGCGCGCCTGGTCCTTCGGCGTGTAGCCGACGATCTTGCCGTCGCTGTCGAGCGGGATGTGGCCGGAGACGAAGACGAAGTCGCCGGCGCCGACGGCGGCGGAGTACGGTCCGACCGCGGGCGCGCCGTGGGGGGACGCGAAGACCTGCTTCTCCATGGGGGTGTCCTTTCGTGTGGGCCGGCGTCAGGCGAACAGCGCGCGCACGGCGACGTAGACGAGGGCGACGGCGATGACGAGCACCGCCATGTAGAGGAAGCCCGAGATGGTCCTGGGGCTGGGCGGCTGGTCGTTTCTCGGCATGCGACTCTCAGTAGCGTTGCGCGATGGCGGCGACCTGAAGCCGCGCACCGCCGGGCACCCATGGTACACCGGCGAGCGTGACGGCGGGATACGGGGGTGTGAACCGGGCCTCGAGCGCCGCGTCGACGGCCGCTCTGTCAGCCTGGTCGACGAGGTGGATCTCGAGGCTCACCACGTCGTCGAGAGACAAGCCGGTGGAGCGCAGCTGGTGGGCGAGGTTCTCAAGCGCTCGCTCGGCCTGCTCCGCGGCGGTGGCTCCGGCCAGTCCGCCGTCCGCGTCGAGCGGCAGTTGCGCCGAGACGAAGACGAAGTGGCCCGACGAGATGCCGGGCGAGGCGGTGCCGGGCGGGCCCGGCGCCATGGCCGACTTGATGGCGTATCTGCCCATGTCGGGAGTCTTCCCTGCGGCGCCTCATGCGGCACGGCCGCCCGCGGCGTGACGCCGCGCCGAGCTCAGAGGTCGAGGATCTTGGCCGCCAGGATCGCTGCGTTGCGGGCGCCGTTGATGGCGACGCAGGCCACCGGCACGCCGGGCGGCATCTGCACGATGCTGAGCAGCGAGTCGAGGCCGCCCAGGTCGCTGGTCTTGATCGGCACGCCGATCACCGGCAGGTTCGTGTAGGCGGCCAGGACGCCGGGAAGGGCCGCCGCCTTGCCGGCGCCGCCGATCAGGACCTTGATGCCGCGGCTCTGGGCGGTCTTGGCGTAGTGCGCCACCTTGTCTGGATCGCGATGCGCGGAGAGCACGTTGATCTCGTACCGGATCTTGCGCTCGTCGAGTTCCGCAGCGGCCTTCTCCATGATCTCGCGGTCGCTCTCACTGCCCATGACGATGCCCACCAGCACGGGCTCCATCTGGATGCCCTGCAGGATCGCCTCGACCTCGGTCCTGGTCTCTTCCACGTCATCTCTCCTTTGGAGGCGCGATCCGCTTCCGTGCGGCTCAGCCGGCGAAGCCGGCCGGGAACAGGTCGAGTTCTCCGGCGCGCGCCTTGACTGCGCGCTCGGCGATGTCGGGCCGCACCTGCATGCCGTCGAAGGCGATCTTGGCGACGCCTTCGTAGGCGCGCTCGCGGGCGGCGGCGAAGCCGTCTCCGAGCGCGCTCACCGCGAGCACGCGGCCGCCGGCCGTGACGACCTGGCCGTCCCGGAGCGCCGTCCCGGCGTGGTAGACGGTCACTCCGTCCAGGGCGGCCGCGTCCTCGAGACCGCTGATGACGTCGCCCTTGTGGCTGCTCGCCGGGTAGCCGGCGGAGGCGAGCACGACGGTGACGCAGTCCTGCGGCTTCCAGAGGACCCCGGAGCCGTCGAGCTCGCCGTTGGCGGCGGCGGCGCAGTGCTCGAGCAGGTCGGAGTCGAGCCGCGGCAGGACCGCCTGGGTCTCGGGGTCGCCGAAGCGGCAGTTGAACTCGAGCACCTTGACGCCGGCGTCGGTCACGATCAGGCCGGCGTAGAGCACGCCGCGGTAGGTGACGCCGCGCCGGCGGAGCGACGCCACGACAGGCTCCACCACGTCCGCCATCGCGGCGTCGATGGCTCTCTGTTCGAACCCCGGGACGGGGCAGTAGCTGCCCATGCCGCCGGTGTTCGGGCCCTGGTCGCCGGCGAAGATGCGCTTGTAGTCCTGCGCCGGCGCAAGCGGGACCGCTGTGGAGCCGTCGCACAGCACCAACAGCGAGACCTCGGAGCCGGTGAGGTACTCCTCGGTGATGAGCACATCGCCGGCGTCGCCGAACTCGCGCGCGACGAAGCAGGCATGCACCGCTTCGCGCGCCTCGGCCTTGTCCTTGCAGATGAGCACGCCCTTGCCGGCGGCCAGACCGTCGGCTTTGATCACCAGCGGATAGTCGTCGCGTCCTTCCACGTCCAGGAGCGCCGGCTCCAGGCGTTCGTGACGGCGGTAGGCGCCGGTGGCCACGCCTCCGTCGGCCATGATCTCTTTGGCGAAGACCTTGCTGCCCTCGAGCTGCGCGGCCTCCTTGTTGGGGCCGAAGACGGCCAGGCCGTGCTCCTCGAACAGATCGGTGAGGCCGACCACGAGCGGCGCCTCCGGCCCGATGACGGTGAGATCGACCTCCTCGCGGCTGGCGAAGTCCAGCAGCGCGCGCAGGTCGTGCGCGGCGACGGGGATGTTGTCGGCCTCTGAGGCGGTGCCGGCGTTGCCCGGGGCGCAGAAGATGCCGTCCGCGAGCGGGGACTGGGCGAAAGAATGGACGAGGGCGTGCTCTCTGCCGCCGCCGCCCACCACGAGCACGCGCATGAGGCCTCCGAGTACTGTCAGCGCTGGCGCCGGGCGGCGCTGCCGCCGGCCCGGCCCGACGCCCGCAAGTCTACTTGTGCCGGGCGCGCCGGGGAAGGGCCGGCGGGGTCTCCGGTTGACCTGGCTTGCTGCGGTGCGCGAGGGTAGGGAGGCGAAGCGAGGCGGAGGGGTGGACAGGGATTGAGGTTGCGGCGGATCATGCTCGTCTGCGCGACGGCGGCATTCGTGGTCGTGTCCGGCGGGACACTTTCGCCGGCGGCTCTGGCCGCGCCGTCCGCCGCCGGCCCGACGGGGCAGCAGGCGCGGCAGGCGTTGTCTCGCGCGCAGCGCCGCGTCGCCGACACCGAGAGCCATGCGCGGAGCCGTCGGTACGCCTACTACACGGTGGGTGACGTCTGGAAGTACTCGGGACCTTCCGGGTGGGCCGCGGGCTTCGTCCCCGGGGAACTGTGGTCCTGCTATCAGCTGACGGGGCGGGCGTGGTGGCGTGATCACGCGGTCGCCCGCCAGGCGCCGATCGGCAGCGCCGGCATCTCCGTCGAATCGACGAACCTCGGGGCGCTCTTCTTCCCGAGTTTCGCGCGCGGCTACACCCTGACGGGAGACCGGTCGCTGCGCTCCACGGCGCTGCGGGCGGCGGCGGCCATGGCGGGGCGGTACGACCCGGAGGTCGGCGTGATGCTGTCCCGACCCGGCGACGAGTTCAACGTCATCATCGACAGCCTGATGAAGTCACAGTTTCTCTGGTGGGCGGCGAAGAACGGCGGGCCGGCCGAGGATGCCGAGATGGCCTTCCGGCACGCGCAGACGATCGCGCGCGATCTCGTGCGTCCCGACGGGAGCACATGGCACATCGCCTACTACGACGCTGACACCGGTGAGCTCACGCACCGGGGGCAGGGCTCCGCCTACTCGGTGGACTCGACCTGGGCGCGAGGTCAGGCGTGGGCGATGCTGGGGTTTGCCGCGGCCTACGGAGAGACGGGCGACGCCGGGTTCCTCGACGCGGCTCGCAAGGTCTCGGACTGGTACCTCGCCAACGTCCCCGACGACATGGTCCCCTACTGGGATTTCGCGGCGCCGGACCTGCCGTTCGCGGCGAAGGACTCGTCCGCCGCCGCGATCGCCGCGTCCGCCCTTCTCGACCTCGCGCTGCTCGAGCCGGACCCGGCGCGCGGCGGGCGCTACGAGGACGCCGCGCGGGCGACGCTCGCCAGTCTGATCTCGGACGCGTACGCCTCGTTGGGGAACAACCCGGCCGTGCTCCTGCACGGTACGTATTCCTGGCTGGGCGGGGTCACGGACCGCGGCCTCGCCTACGGCGATGCTTACCTCCTGGAGGCGCTGCTACGCCTGCGCTGCTTCGACCCCGGCGTCGCTCCGCTCCGGCTCGTGCGTGCCCGCGCCGTCAAAGGTACCGCGGCGGCGGCGATCGACGGCCGCCTCGACACTGCTTGGACGTCGCGAGGACGAAAGGTCCTGGACTTGCGCGTCGCACGTACGCAGCGGGTGGGCGCCGTCCGGGTCGCCCTGCGCGGTGGCGATACCCGGGCGGCCGTGCTGCGCATCTCCGTCTCCATGGACGGCAGGCACTGGCGCCGTGCGGCGCAGACGATGACGAGCGGCGAGTGGGCGGGGTTCGAGACGCTGGTCATCGCGCCGCGGACCGCTCGCTGGCTCCGCCTTGAGTGCGGTGGCACGACGCGCGGCGTCGTCAATCGCATCGCCGAGGTGGAGGTCTACCCGCAGTTCTGATCCTGGGCGTGCGGGTGAGTCTCGGGACGAGCCCATCGTGCCCCTCTCGTGCGGCGGCCGTCGCCGGCACGGAGCTCACCGGCGACGGCCGCCGCCCACCTGTCGCAGCGGATCCGCTGCGCGTGCGTCAAATCGAGCGCTGATACACGCGGAACGCGCGGGTCGCCAGCCACGTGCAGACCAAGGTGAACAGCGCCAGCCAGCCCATGCGCGTGAGGACGAGGCTCCAGTCGGGCCCGGAGGCGAGGCCTTCGCGGCCGGCCTGGACGGCCCAGTTCACCGGGTTGTACTTCGCCACGCTCTGCATCCAGCCGGGCATGAGCGCCTGAGCCATGAAGACCGAGCTCAGGAACACGAGCGGCAGGAGCACGAAGTTGCTGACCGCGATCATTGTCTCCTCTTTGCGCGAGAGCAGCGCGATCCCGTTGCTCAGCGCGCCGATGCCAGTGCCGAGGAGCACCGAGCAGATGGTCAGGGCGACGATCCCGGGGATGCCGCCCGGATACTGCGCGCCGATGATCAGCCCCAGCACGATGATGATCGCCGACTGGATGACGCCGACGATGGCTCCCTGGACGAGTCGCCCGGAGATGAGGGAACCCCTGCTGGCCGGGCTCACCAGGAAGCGGTCGACCACGCCGCGGTTGAGTCGTCGATGAGACCCATGCCGCTCCAGCCGGCGCTGAACAGGCAGGTCATGACCACGATTCCCGGCGTCAGGAAGTCGATGTAGCTGCCGGCGCCGAACCCGGGGATCTCGACGATCTTGCGGAACAGCGCCCCGTACAGCAGCAGCCACACGATCGGCTGCACGAGCGAGATCAGGATCCAGGCCGGCTGCCGGAAGAGGTTGCGCAGGTGCCGCTGGGTCATGAACCAGGTGTCTGCGAACGCGTTGCTCATGGCTTCTTCGCCTCCTCGTCGGCCTCACTGAAGGCGCGGCCGGCGTACCGCAGGTACACGTCGTCGAGAGAGGGCCGCGACACGGTCACCGAGGCGACCTTGACGCCCTCGGATTCCAGGGCGGCGAGCACCGCCGGCACGGCCCGGGCGCCGCTGTCGGCCCGCGCGCGCAGCGCGCGGGCTTCCACGGCGACGTCGTAGAGTTCGGGCACCTTGTCCACGGCGCGGCGGACCTCGCCGTCGAGGGTCTGCTCCTCGAGCTCCACGGCGATCGCATCGCCGCGCAACTCGCCCTTGAGCTCGTCAGGCGTTCCTTCGGCTACGACGAGGCCCTGGTCGACGATCGCCAGCCGCTGGGCGAGGCCGTCGGCCTCCTCCAGGTAGTGCGTCGTCATCAGGATCGTGAGGCCCTCGTCGCCGGCGAGCCGGCCGATCTCGTGCCACATGTCGACGCGCGCCTCCGGGTCGAGCCCGGTCGTCGGCTCGTCGAGGAAGAGCACCTGCGGCCGGTGCATCAGTCCGACGGCGACGTCCAGCTTGCGCTGCATGCCGCCGGAGTAGGTGCGCACCGTGCGGTCGCCGGCCTCGTCGAGGCCGAAGCGCTCGAGGAGCTCCTGCGCCCGTGCGTGCAGGGCCGCGCCACGCATGCCGTAGACGCGGCCCTGGAGCACCAGGTTCTCGCGGCCGGTCATCTGCGGGTCCAAGCCGGACTTCTGCGCCACCGCGCCGATGGCGAGGCGGACCTTTCCGGGCTGCTTGACGACGTCGTACCCGGCCACGTGCGCCTCGCCGGCGTCGGGGCGCGAGAGCGTCGTCAGGATCTTCACCGTCGTCGACTTGCCGGCGCCGTTGGGGCCGAGCAGGCCGAACACCGTGCCCTCGGCTGCGGCGAGGCTCACCCCCTTGAGCGCCCTCACGCCGCCGCGGTATGTCTTCTCGAGACCCCGGGCTTCGATCGCGTTGTCCATGTCTTTCCGTCCTTCCTCCTGCTCGGCGCCGTCTACCTGTGCATGGCGCCCGTAGTGATCGAGCAGAAGTGAGTGTAGCGGTGATAATTAGATTGTCAAATGATTAGTTCGTGGTATCATCCCATCATGTGAACAAAAGCCGCGGCGCTTCTGGCTCACCGACGCCGGACCGCCCGCTGACCTTGAGGAGAGTGTTCCCGCTTTCCGCCGGGAGGTAGAGATGAGCAACGATGAAGCACAGCACGCAGGACTCGTCGACCAGGTAGGGCTGGAACTCGGCGAACTGCGGCGGGCAGGCGACCAGCTCGACGAGGCGGTGGCGCTGCAATTCGGCCTCAACCGCACCGACCTGCGCTGTCTCGGCATCTTGTATCGGCGCGGACGGGTCACGGCCGGCGAACTGGCCGGAGAGAGCGGCCTGACGCCGGGCGCCATCACCACCGTGCTCGACCGCCTCGAGCGCGGCGGCTACGCGAACCGCGTCCCGGACCCGGCGGACCGGCGCCGCGTGCTCGTCGTCTCCACGGCCGCGACGCGCGAGATCGGCGCTCGCATCCAGGGCGAGGTGGAGCTCGCGACGCAGCAGCTGCTCGAGGGGCGCAAGTCGGCGGAGCTCGAGGTGATCCGCGACTACCTGCGCGGCACGCGCGGCGTGTACGAAGGGCAGATCGCCGCGCTCACCGCGGAGGCGGCGCCGGGTGCCGGCGAAGCCGCGGCCGACGGCGCCGACGTGCAGAGTCATGCCCCGCTCGCGGGGGTCACGACGGGGCGCCTCGAGTTCACCAAGGGCGCCGCCAAGGTCCACCTCAGGGGCGACGCGTCGTTGCTGGAACTGTACCGGGCGAGCTTCGAGGGCCCGGCCCCCGAGATCACCGTGAGCGGCGGAACGGTCACCGTGCAGCAGCGGCGGCGGTTCCGGCCCTTCGACTGGCGGACACAGTCGGCCGAGTTCGCGCTGACGGCCGCCGTGCCGTGGGACATCTCGCTGCGTGGCGGCATGTGGAAGCTCGTGGCCGACCTCAGCGTCCTGCGCGTCACCGGTCTCGAGGTCGCGGGCGGCGCCAGCGATATCGACATCACGCTGCCGACGCCGGTGGGCGCCGTGCCGGTGCGCGTGTCCGGCGGCGCCAGCAAGGTCACCCTGCGCCGCCCCCAAGGCAGCGAAGCTCGCGCCGAGGTCAGCGGCGGCGCGAGCCAGCTCGTCTTCGACGACCAGCGCCTCGGCGCGGTCGGTGGCCGCACGGTGCTCGCCTCCGGCGGGTTCGCCGAGGCGACCGACCGCTACGAGATCCGCTTCACCGGCGGCGCCAGCCAGGTGACGGTGACGACCGCCTGACGCGCCGGGGCCGGGTCTCGCCTAGACGGCGCCGCCGCGGCCGATGCTCCGCGGCAGGATGATGGTCTCGTCTCGTCCGGGGCCGACGGCGATGAACTTCACGCGTGTCTTGGTGAACTCCGCGATGTACTGGACGTAGTCGCGGGCCGCCTGCGGCAGGTCCTGCCACGCCTCGCAGTCACGGAGGTCCTCCGTCCAGCCGGGAAGCTCCTCGTAGACCGGCTTGGCGTGGTGGAAGTCGGTCTGCAGCAGCGGGAAGTCGTCCAGCAGGCTGCGCCCGGCCTTGTACCGGGTGCACACCTGGAGTGTGGGCATGCCGGTGAGTACGTCGAGCTTGGTGAGGGCGAGGTGGGTGATGCCGCTGAGGCGCACGGCGTACTTGAGCGCGACGAGGTCGAGCCAGCCGCAGCGCCGCTCGCGCCCGGTGGTCGTGCCGAACTCGTGTCCGACGTCTCGCATCGTCGTGCCGACCTCGTCGAAGAGCTCGGTCGGGAACGGCCCCTCGCCGACCCGCGTCGTGTACGCCTTGGCGACGCCGATCACGTGGTCGATGCGCGTAGGACCCACGCCGGCTCCGGTGCACGCCGCACCGGCGATCGTGTTGCTGCTGGTCACGAAGGGGTAACTGCCGAAGTCGATGTCGAGCAGAGCGCCCTGGGCGCCCTCGAAGAGGACGTGCTTGTTGTCGTCCAGGGCAGTGTTGACCAGCAGGCTCGCGTCGCAGATGAACGGCTCGAAGCGCTCGCGGTAGCCGAGGAGCTCGTCCGTCACCTGGTCGGCATCGAGTACGCCGATGTCGTAGCGCTGCAGCAGGAAGTTCTTCTCCTTCAGGGCGGTCCTGACCTTGCGCCGCAGGATCTTCTCGTCGAGCAGGTCCTGTACGCGGATGCCGATGCGCTTGTACTTGTCCACGTAGCACGGTCCGATGCCGCGCCCGGTCGTGCCGATCTTGTACTTGCCGAGCTGCTGCTCGTTGGCTCCGTCGAGCAGCAGGTGGTACGGCATGATCAGGTGGGCATCACCGCTGACGCGCAGATTGTCGCCGCTGATGCCGCGCCCGCGGAGGGCCTCGAGCTCACCGAAGAGGATGTGCGGGTCGATGACGACGCCGTTGCCGATCACGCAGGTCTTGGCCTCGTAGAGGATGCCGGACGGGATGAGATGGAACTTGAACTCCTCACCGTCGCGGACGATGGTGTGACCGGCGTTGTTGCCGCCCTGGAAGCGCGCGACCACGTCGGCCTTCTCGGCCAGCAGGTCGGTGATCTTGCCTTTGCCCTCGTCGCCCCACTGGGCGCCGACTACGACGGTGCCGGGCACGGTGTCTCCCTCCGTCTTCGCTTGACTGCTGCGGCCGCCGGAGTGTACGCGTCAGGACGCGCGAGACCCAGTGGCGGCCGAGGGGGTTGGTGAAGAAAAGGATGATCCCTTTTCGAAATCATAGGAGGACGGCCGTGCTTTGACAATTCCGCGGGCCGAGTGGAGCGAGCCCGCAGCGGCATGGTCTGTTCCTCTCGCCTGCGCGGCACTGCCCGGCCGCCGTACAATCGGGAGCGGAGGTGGAGATGTACGAGATCCTTGATGAGACGCTGTCCCTGCTGGACGCTGGGCGCCCGTTCGCCCTGGTCGCGCTGGTCGCCGACCGGGGCTCCACGCCGCGCGCCGCCGGCGCCGAGATGCTGGTGCGCGAGGACGGCACCATCGCGGGGACCATCGGGGGCGGCCTGCTCGAACACGCGATGATGCAGGCCGCGGCTTTGGCCGTCGCCGAGCGTGGCTCGCGGTGGATGAGCGCCGACCTCAGCGGCGTGGACCTGCGCAGCGCCGAGAAGATGGTGTGTGGCGGCTCGGCAGAGGTGCTGATCACGTTCGTGCCGGAGGGCGACGTCGAGCTGCAGGCCGTGTGCACGGCGCTGCGGGAGGCGCGCGACGCTGGGCGCCGCGCCTGGTACGTCACGGCGCCCGCCGCCGACACCAGTGTCGTGGAGCACTGCATGCTGGACGAGGACGGCCGCCTGATCGGCGCCGCGCTGTGCGAGGCGAGGGAGCTGCGCGCCCTGACCGCCGGCGCCGAGCTGCACGGCACGGCGACACTTCCGGATGGCCGCGCCGCGCTCCTCGAGCGCGTGGACCCCCCGGCGCTCGCCGTCGTCTGCGGCGCCGGGCACGTCGGCACCGAGGTCGCGCCGCTGCTTGCTCGACTCGGCTTCCGTGTGGTCGTCGTCGACGACCGCGGGGAGTTCGCCTCGCCGGATCGGTTCCCGGACGCACGCGTGGCCGTGCGTCCGTTTGCCGGCGCGCTCGCGGCCGTCGGCGTGGACGAGCGCGCCTACGTCATCATCGTGACCCGCGGCCACGTACACGACATGGACGTCCTCGAGCAGGCGCTCCGCCTGGGTGCCCGTTACGTCGGTCTCATGGCCAGCCGCACCAAACGGACGCGTATGGAGACCGCGCTGCGCGAGGAGGGCTACGAGGACGACGCCGTCGCCCGGATCCACTCGCCCATCGGCCTTTCCATCGGCGCGGAGACGCCGGCCGAGCTCGCGGTGAGCATCGCCGCCGAGATCGTCCAGGTGCGGTCCGGCGCGGAAGCCTGAGCATGGAACGGCTCGCAGCCATCGTGCTCGCGGCCGGGCGCTCCTTGCGCATGAGCGCGTTCAAACCCCTGGCCGAGGTCGAGGGGCGCACGCTGCTCGAGTGGGCGATGGGCGGGTTCTTCGCTGCCGGCGTCGAGGACGTGGTCGTCGTGACGGGGCATCGCGGCGCCGAGGTGGCGCCGGTCGCCACCCGAGCCGGCGCAGCCGTCGTCCCCAACCACGACTTCGACGCCGGCATGTTCTCGTCGGTCCGCGCTGGGGCGGAGGCGCTGGATCCGGGCGTCGCACGGTTCTTCCTCCTCCCGGCCGACGTGCCGCTGGTGCGGCCGGAGACCATCGGCAGGCTGGCGCGCGACGGCGGGTCGCGCTCCGCAGGCGACGAGCCGCCGCCCGAGGTGGTCTACCCGGCGGTCGCCGGCGCTACCGGCCACCCGCCGCTCATCGCCGCCGCGCTGCGCGCGGAGATCCTTGCGGCCGGCCCGGCCGGGCCGGCCGGCGGTCTGCGCGCGCTGCTGATGGACCACATCCAGCGGTCGGCCATCGTCGAGGTCGGCGACCCGGGGGTCCTGCTCGACGCGGACACCCAGGAGGATCTCGTCCGGGTCCGCGGGCGCGCCGCCGGCGAGGGCCTGCCGGACGAGGCTCGTTGTCTGCAGCTGCTGGCGGAGAACGGGGTCGGCCAGGATCGGCTGGCACACTCGAACGCGGTGGCGGCGGTGGCGGTGGCGCTCGCCGCCGCCCTCGACGCGCGCGGGCAGCACCTCTGCGAACAGCTCGTACACGCGGGCGCGCTCCTGCACGACGTAGCGCGTGCCCGGCCTCGGCACGCGGACGCGGGCGCCGACCTGCTGGAGCGTCTGCAGTACCCGAGAGTGGCCGCGGTCGTGCGCCGGCACATGGAGCTCCCCGCGGGTGACGGCGCGGACGTGGACGAGGGGCAGGTGGTGTACCTGGCCGACAAGCTCGTCCGAGGCGCGCGCGTCGTGGGTCTGGACGAACGCTTCGCCGTCCGCCTGCTGCGTCACCGCGACGACACGTCGGCGCTGGCCGCGATCCGCCGGCGCAAGGCGCAGGCCGAGGCGGTGCAGGCGAACGTGGAGAAGCTGCTGGGCCGGCGCGTGACGGACGTGCTGCCGGCCCTCTAGCCCGGGTCGCGCCGGGGCCGGGTCGGCTAGGCCGTCAGCCCGGCCGGCGTCTCGCCGGCCGCGGCCTTCTCGCCCGGCGCTCCGTCTTCCTCGATACCGAGGATGCTGCGCGCCGCGATGACGCCGGCGGCCGAGGCCTGGATCAGGCCGCGGGTGATGCCGGCTCCGTCGCCGATGGCGTACAGGTTCTTGACTGGTGTCTGCAGGCCATCGTCCAGCTCCGGGCGCGCCGAGTAGAACTTCACCTCGACGCCGTACAGCAGCGTGTCGCGCCCGTTCACTCCAGGGGCGATCTTGTCCATTGCGGCCAGCATCTCGAGGATGTCGGTGAGGTGGCGGTAGGGCAGCACGAAGGCCAGATCGCCGGCGGTGGCGCCCTGCAGCGTCGGCTGCACGGTGCCGCGGCGGATGCGGTCCATGGTGCTGCGGTGGCCCTGGTGCAGGTCGCCGAGACGCTGGACGATGATGTCCTCGCCGAGCACGTTGGCGAGTCGTGCGATGCTCTTGCCGTAAGCGATCGGGTCGTCGAACGGCTCTGTGAAGTCGGTGCTGACCAGCAGGGCGAAGTTGGTACGGTCCGTCTTGAAGTCGGCGTAGCTGTGGCCGTTGACGGTGACGACGTCGCCGTAGTTCTCCAGAGAGACGGCGCCGTAGGGGTTCATGCAGAACGTGCGCACCGGGTCGTCGAAGCGCGGCGTGTAGTAGATGAGCTTGCTCTCGTACAGCGCGGTCGTGAGGGGCTCCATGACCGCCGCCGAGACCTCGACGCGCACGCCGATGTCCACCGGGTTGGTGCGCATCGCGATGTGGAGGCGCTTGCACTCCTCCGTGAGCCAGGCGGCGCCGTCGCGGCCGGGCGCCGCGACCACGGCATCGGACGTGAGCCGCGTCCCGTCCTCGAGCACGACGCCGGTGGCGCGCAGCTCGCTCTCGCCGGCAGGCTTCTCCGCGAGGATGCGGTCGACGCGGCTGCGGGTGAGCACCTCGACCCTGGTCTCGAGCTCCGCACGCATGCGCGTGAGGATGTCGTAGGAGCGCTCGGTGCCCATGTGGCGCACCGGCGACTCTACGAGCGTCATGCCGTGGAGGAGGGCCTCCTTGCGGAATCTCTCGAACTGCTTGCCGCCGCCGTGGACCTCCTCGGGCGCGCCGTACTCACGCCAGACGCCGTCCACGTACGCGATGAGCTCGGTGAGCCGCTCCCTGCCGACGAAGCGGTCCAGCCAGCCGCCGACGTCGGGCGTCAGGGTGAGTTTGCCGTCGCTGAAGGCGCCGGCGCCGCCCCAGCCGCAGGTGATGTCGCAGGGCTCACAGCCTGAACACACGCCGCTCTTCCGCGCCGGACAGGCACGGCGGGAGATGTCGGGGCCGCGCTCGACGATCAGCACCTTGGCGCCGTTGCGGTGCACCAGTTCGAGCGCGGCGAAGATGCCGGCCGGGCCGGCGCCGACGACGATCACATCGTAGTGAGAGCGTACGCTATCCATGGCGGGTGTTGGGGAGGGTCGACGAAAGGGCGAGCAGTTCCCTTTCCGGGATGATAGTCGCGCCGTGAACGCCTGACAAACGTCACGCGTCTCAGAGTGCGTGAGGCGGAACGCGGCCGGGCCGGCGCGGAGACGGAGGACGACGTGGAGAGAGGCAGGCGCAGAGAGCTCGTGGCAGGCGCGGCGGTGCTGGCGCTGGTCGCGCTGGTCGCGGCGCTGCTCAGCGGCTGCGGCAGCGGATCGCCGGAGGAGGGGAGCTCGCCGTCGACCATCCATGTCACCCCGGCCGCGAAGACGGGGACGACGGTGGACGTCAAGGTCGGGGACACGGTGGTCGTCTCGGTGGAGGCCAACGAGACGACCGGGTACCAGTGGACGTTCACCGCGGGCGAGACGTTCGCGATCGAGAAGAGTGAGTACGTGCCGGATCCCAACCCGGACCAGCTGGCCGGCAGGGGCGGCGCCCAGATCGTGACGCTGGCGGTGACCAAGGCCGGCGAGTCCGACCTCGTGGGCACCTACGCGAGAAGCTGGGAGACGCCGTCTCCGGGCGCCGGCCCGGACTTGACGGTGACGGTCAAGAGCGTCGACTGAGCGACGAAGACGGATCGACGAGGGCGCGGCGAAGCGCCCTCGTCGATCGAGCAGGTGCCGGCAGTGCTGCACGAGGATGCCGCGCCGGGCGGGGGGGAGACGGCGCGGCGGGGGCGGGGACGAGGCGGGGCGGGCGGTCCGTAGGGCCGCCCGCCCGTTCCCCGCCCGTCGGACCGGGTTGCGACGGCGCCTTGCCAGCCCGGCCGCTGGGTCGATACCCTCGCAGGACGAGCTGTTCGCGACGACCCGAGGTGAGCATGGACGACCCGGTCCTCAGCCGGCGCAGCATCCGCAGGTACACCGACCAGCCCGTCGACGAGGCGACGGTCGAGCGGCTGCTCCGAGCCGCCATGGCCGCACCGTCCGCCGGCAACCAGCAGCCGTGGCAGTTCGTGGTGCTGCGCGACCGAGAGACGCTGCGCGCAATCACCGAGTGGCACCCGTACTCCGCCATGCTGCCGTCTGCGCCGGTCGCGATCGTCGTCTGCGGCGACCCGGGCGACGCCAAGTGGGCCGTGCTTTGGGATCAGGACTGCGCGGCCTGCACGGAGAACCTGTTGATCGAGGCCGAGCTGCTCGGCCTGGGGGCCGTGTGGCTGGGCGTCCACCCGCTGCCGGAGCGCGTCGAGGCGCTTCGGGCGCTGCTCGGCATCCCCGCATCGGTGGTGCCGTTCGCCATCGTCCCCTTCGGCTGGCCGGAGGAGCACAAGGAGCCATCTGAGCGCTACGACGCGGCCCGTGTGCACACCGAGCGCTGGTGACGGCGGGCGCTCTGCGTCCCGGCGGCTCGCGCCGTCGTTCCCGCGACGCCCGGCGCGACAGTTTGTCTCGCGCGCAGCGCGGGTACGTTTGCCACTCGACCCGTGACGCGGCGGGTGCCGCCCTCCGGCCTGGCGCCGGCGAGACAGGCCCCGCCCCACGGGTCCTCTATAGTCACGTTGCAGGCGGAGCGAAGGGGTGAGCCGTGACAGGACCTTCTTGGGTCCCGACCATCGACGATGAAAAAGTCCGGGACGGCGCGTATGTCGCCGTCTATCCCAAGGGTCTCGGAGTGCTCTTGGCGCGGATCGACGGCGACCTCTTCGCCGTGGCGAACAAGTGCGCTCACATGGGCTGCCCGCTCGACGGCGGCAAGCTGGAGGGGCCCGTCCTCACGTGTCCGTGCCACGACTGGCGTTTCGACATCCGCACAGGCGTGTTCCTCGACGCCCCGGAGTTGGCGCTTCCGACCTTCCCCGTCAAAGTAGAGGAGGGCAAGGTCCACGTCGAGGTGGGGGGAGTGTGATGGCGGCGGTCGACGAGGTGTACGTCTACGCGCTCAGCACCTGTCCCTGGTGCCGCAAGACCAAGCAGTGGTTCGAAGACAGCAAGATCGCCTACGATTTCGTCGACGTCGACAAGCTCCCGGACGACGAACAAGACGCCGTCGCCGACAAGGCCTATGAGCTCAGCGGCGGTCGCCGCTACCCAGTCGTCGTCATCAACGGCGAGGTCGTCGTCGGCTACAGCCCCGACAAGTTCCTCGAACACCTCAAAGGATGGGGAGGTGGAGCGTGAGCATCGAGGCTCGCAAGGAGTCGCTGCGCTACCTTTTCGACCGCGTCGTCCAGCCGCTCGGCTATAAGTTCTCGCCCGACGACGAACTGGTGGACGAACTGCTGGAGGCCGAGGCCAAGACCGAGCGGGATCTCGGCGCTCCGTTCTGCCCCTGCCAGGGACGCACCCGCGTGCGTGCCGAAGACATGCAGATCTGCTGCCCCTGCATCCCGTTCCACCGCGAGCACTTCGACGCGATGAAGCGCTGTTGGTGCGGCCTGTTCGTCCATCTGGACGTCACCGACCCGGACAGCCTGCCCCAGCTCCCGCCGGACGAGGTCTGACCATGTGGCACGAAGTAGCGAAGCTCGACGACATCGCCCCCGGCGGCATGAAGTACGTGCGCGCCGGCGAGGGCGACCGTGAGATCTGCCTGTGCGAGTACGACGGCTCCATCTATGCGGTGAGCCGCCGCTGCGGCCACGAGAACGCGCCGCTGAGCGATGGCGCGCTCGAGGGCTGGATCATCACCTGTCCGTTGCACAACGGCCAGTTCGACATCCGCAGCGGCGCCAACCTCAGCTGGCCCCTGGACCACGATATGGGGCCCGAGGAGGACATCCCCGAGCCGGTCAAGCGCTGGTTCAAGCTGGAGAAGCGTCTGCAGTGGAAGACCAGGGTGCACGACCTGCACACCTACGGGGTGCGTGTGCGAGACGGCGCCATCGAAGTCGACGTATGACGACGCCACCACCCGGCCCCGCGGGGCCGTAACAGCACCGTAAGAGCCACACCCGACCACAGGAGGAACGATGGCTTTCGAACTGCCGCCGCTCCCGTACGCGGAAGACGCGCTCGAGCCCGCCTACTCGGCGCGCACGATCAGCTTCCACTACGGCAAGCACCACAAGACCTACGTCGACACCCTCAACAAGCTGGTTGACGGCACCGATCTCGCGGACAAGAGCCTCGAGGACGTGATCATGGCCGTGGCCGGCAAGCCGGACAAGCAGGCGGTCTTCAACAACGCCGCGCAGGTGTGGAACCACACCTTCTTCTGGAGCTGCATGAAGCCGGGCGGCGGCGGTGCGCCGACGGGCCCCATGGCAGAGAAGATCGAGACCCTCGGCGGCTGGGAGAAGTTCGTCGAGGACTTCAAGGCAGCGGCTGCGGGCCGTTTCGGCTCCGGCTGGGCATGGCTCGTCCTGGACAATGGCGAGTGCAAGATCGTCAGCACGCCCAACGCCGAGATGCCGGCGGCCCCCGGCGTCACCCCGCTGCTCGTAGTGGACGTGTGGGAGCACGCCTACTATCTCGACTACCAGAACCTGCGTCCGGTCTACGTGCAGACCTTCTTCGACAAGCTCGTGAACTGGGACTTCGCGAACGCGAACCTGGCGAACGCGAAGTGACGGCACCAGTTCGACGGCGATGAAGTAGCTGACGGGAGCGACCTCGGCCGGGCCGGGACACGGCGCCGGCGGGTCGGCAGGCCCGGAGGGCCGGCGGATGCGCAGTGGGTCCGCCGGCCCTCGTCGCGTACGGGCAACGCGACTGCGCCGCCCACGCTCCTTACGCCGGGCCGAAGCCCGGCGTCTCGAGCCGGCGTGGCGCCTCGCCGTCGCCGCCGAGCAGCTTGAGGTAGCTCTCGTAGCGGCCGTGCGAGATCGCGCCGTCCTCGACGGCGCGGCGCACGGCGCACCCGGGTTCGTGCACGTGGGTGCAGTCGCGGTAGCGGCAGCCTTCGGCGAGCGGCGCGAACTCGGTGAACCCGGCAGCGAGAGCTGCCGGGTCCGAGTCCTCGACGCTGAAGCGGCGGATGCCCGGCGTGTCGATGACACGGATGCCGCCGGTGAGGTCGTAGAGCGCCGACGCCGTCGTCGTGTGGCGACCGCGGCCGTCGCGGGCGCGCACGGCGCCGATCCTGGCCGCGGCGCCGCCGTCGAGCGCGTTGAGCAGCGACGACTTGCCGACGCCGCTCTGCCCGACGAACACGCACGTGTTGCCGGCGAGCTCGGCTCGGATCTCCTCGATCCCGTCACCGCGCTCGACGCTGCACGGCAGCACCGGCACGCCGAGCGCACGGTACGGTTGCAGGCGGGCGAGGAGATCATGCTGCCGATCCTCGGCCAGCAGGTCCACCTTGTTGACGACCAGCACGGGCCGGGCGCCGGAGTGCTCCACGGCGATCAGGTAGCGGTCGATGAGTCGAATGTGCAGCGGCGGCTCCTCTGCGGCGACGACGACCACGACGAGGTCGATGTTGGCGGCGATCGCGCGCCGCCGCTGCGCCACGTGCGGGTCGGCGCGCGTCAGCAGGCTGCGGCGGGGCAGCACGGCAACCACGCGGTAGCTGTCGTCCCGCCGTTCCACGAGCACCTCGTCGCCGACGGCCAGATCGCTCTGCTGGCGCCCGGCGAGGTCCGCCGACAGGGTGGCCGAGACCTCGCCGTCGCCGAGCAGCACGGTGCAGGCGCCGGCGACGATGCCGGTCACCACTGCTCGTTCGGCGCCGGCAGCGGCAGCAGCCTGCAGCGCCGTGTCCTTCGATCCTTCGTCGAGCTCCGGCGCGACCAGCTCGAACAGGTACTCCTCGAGTTCCCGCCGCCGTCCGCCGGGCTTCTGCGTCCGCAGCGCCGCCCGACGCAGCTTGGTCGCCCGTCTCGTGAGTCTGAGCCGCTCACCGTTGTCGAGCTCGGCGAGCATGGTGTTGAGTCGTCTGCGTTGCTTCTTGTCCATCTCTGGATGAGTCCTTCCGGTGAGGTCCGTCACGACCGGGCGCGGGGTAAGCGCGACGCGGAGTCGCGCTCGGGTCGGCGATGCGCGCAGCAGCGCCGGCCAGCACCCGGGGCGTCACCCACACGAAGGAGAAACGAACACGACCGCCAGGCGGGCGGCCGGGTGATCGCAGCGTTCAGACGGTCCTGGACGCTACGAGAGGGCCCTCACGAGGGGTGACGCGAAGATGCCGTTGACGGACGGGGCAGTCATCACATTCCTCCTCGTGGTTCGCGGGACACAACCCATAAAGTATGGCCCTCCGGCGCCCCGGACGCAAGGTCCTTGGGCGCCGGAGGGCGGTCTTCCTCACCGCCGGCCTGCGCCGAGCGTGTTCATGGCGCGCAGGCCGACTGCGGTCCTGCCGGTCGCGGCAGCGGCGCGTTCGCGCTGCGCGCTGTCCTCGCCGGCCGCAGCACCCTCCGACCGCCGAAGACGGCCGGCGAAGGCCTGGAGCCGTTGCCGTAAGTGTACGTGATCCATCGCTGGTGTGTCCTTTCGGAAACGTGGGTGAACGGTGTGCGTGCCGGCGCACGCCGGGCATCGTCCGGCGCCGGGCTCACCACAGCGAAGGATGAATCACAGGAGCCGGCGCCTCGAGGGCGACCGGCCGGAGCGCCCGCTCAGAGAGAGCGGAGGCTCAGAACAGGACCCTCACGAGGAACGATGCGGTCGTGCCGCTGGCGGTGATGACTGTCATAGTTCGCCTCCTCGTGGATTCGTGGTGGTCGTGGGCTGCGAGAGTGTATCCAAGCGCCTCCCGCGGCGCAAGGGATGCTTGCCCACCGCCGCCCGGGCCAATCGTCGCCGGACGTCGTGGGTAGACTCATCGACGACGGTGCGTCCACGCGGCGCGACTCCACAAGAGGGGGCTCCATGTTCAAGGGATTCCGCGAGTTCATCATGCGCGGTAACGTCGTCGACCTGGCCGTCGCCGTCGTCATCGGCGCCGCGTTCGGGGCGCTGGTCAAGGCGTTCGTGGATAACATCCTCACGCCGATCATCGCTGCGTTCTTCGGGCAGCCGAACTTCGGCAACCTGGTGTTCACGATCAACGGCAGCGAGTTCCACTATGGGCTGTTCATCAACGCGCTGGTCTCGTTCCTGCTGATCGCGGCGGCCATCTACTACGTCGTGATCGTGCCGATGAACCACCTCGCCGAGCGCCGCCGGCGGGGACAGGACCCCGACACCAAAGAGTGCCCGGAGTGTCTGAGCGAGATCCCGGCAAAGGCACGGAAGTGTGCGCACTGCGGGTCGGAGCAGCACGACGCACTGGCAGGCGCCTCGGCCTGAGGACCTCCGGCGGAGAGCGACGGCGCGCCCCGCATCGACACGAGCCGACAAGCGCTCCCGCCTGTGGTAGTCTCCGGGCTCGCCCGGCGCAGCGCCGGCGAGCCCGAAAGACCCCCGGAGACCGGATGTCCCTGCAGCGACTCGACGTCGACGACCGCCAGGCCGTCATGTACTCGGAGGGCTCCGTGTGCGCGAGCACGCAGGAGCTCGTCGAGAGCGCCACGTTCGCACGTGTGCTCGGCCTCTACGTGGACCGGCTCGAGGCGCACGACGCGCGGGCGCTCGCCGAGTTCGGCCTCGCGGACCGCGAGACTCTCCTCGACCTGATCCGGCTGCTCGCCAACAACCCGCTCGAGCGCGTGTCCGTCACCGTCTGCGCGCCCGGCGACCTGCTGTCGCGGCGCGAGCAACTGCACGAGTTCATCGAGGGCCTCTACGACTTCTGGCGCCGCTGGGACAGGTTCCTCGTGGTGCGCGCCGAGGCGCCGCCGGCGCCGGGCGACAAGCGCCCGCTGCGCGGCTTCACCGAGACCGTGGAGTCGCTCGCGCGGCTGGTGCGGGCGCTCTACCGCGACGTCGCCGAGAACGTCACCGGCACGCGGCCGCGCGTGCTGCGCCAGGTAGCGGCCGGCGCCGAGGTCGGCGTGTACGCTGTGCGCCACAAGTGGCCGGTGCCGGCTCGCTACCGCGAGCTGCTCACCGGCATCCCCTTCGTCCACGACCTGCTGCTCTACCCCCCGCTGCTGCTCGACCCGCCGATGAACACGCGCACCGGGCAGTTCGCTGAAGTCGAGCAGAACCCCCTGGACGGGCTCAAGCTGGAACGCGAGGAGTGGCTCTGCTACCCGGCGCTCGCCGGAAGGACGGTCGTCTTCATCTACTTCCACCGCCGCTTCATGGGCTTGGGCCTGAGCCTCGCCAACCTGTTCGAGGTCGCCTCGGACGAGGAGATCGCCGCCGGCCCCGACGCCGTGTATCTGTACGGCGTCCCCCCGGCGGCGCTCGCCCGCTTCGGCGACCTGCCCACCGTGTTCCACGACGACCGCGTCGGCCGCCTGCTGGTGGCGGCGGTCCCGCTGGAGGACCGCTTCGGCTACTTCGGCTATCTCAAGAAGATGGTGCTCACGCTGCACAACGTGGCCGCCATGGACCGCGGCGTGATGCCCTTTCACGGCGCCTACGCCCGGCTGACCCTCGACGACGGCACGCGCGCCACCGTGCTCCTCATCGGCGACACCGCGACCGGCAAGAGCGAGACGCTGGAGGCGCTGCGGATTGCCGGCGAACGTCGCGTCCGCGACGTGCGCATCATCGCCGACGACATGGGCTCACTCGAGGTCGGCGCCGGCGGCCGCCTGCTCGGGTTCGGGACCGAGATCGGCGCGTTCGTCCGTCTCGACGACCTTCAGCAGGGCTACGCCTTCGGCCAGCTCGACCGTTCCATCATCATGAGCCCGAACAAGGTCAACGCGCGCGTCGTGCTCCCGGTCACCACCCTCGAGGACGTGCTGCGCGGCTACCCCGTCGACTTCCTGCTCTACGCCAACAACCACGAGGCGGTCGACGCCGGCCACCCCGTGGTCGACCAACTCCAGGACGAGGCGGCCGCGCTCGCCGTCTTCCGCGAGGGCGCGGCCATGAGCAAGGGCACGACCACCGAGGTCGGCATCACCAACAGCTACTTCGCGAACCCCTTCGGTCCGGCGCAGCGCCGCGAGCAGCACGAGGCGCTGGCCGCCGCGACGTTCGCGGCGGCGTTCGCGGCCGGCGTGTTCGTCGGGCAGCTGCGCACGCAGCTCGGGCTGCCCGGCCAGGAGGCCGCCGGCCCTCGCGCCGCCGCCGACGCCCTTCTCGACCTCATCGCCTCGAAAGGAGCGAGCCGATCATGACGACCCTGTACGAATCAAACGAGACCGCCTGGAACCTCCTCAGCCGCGGCAAGGTGCGTGACGTCTACGAGTACGCGCCCAACCAGATGCTCATCGTCACCAGCGACAGGCTCTCGGCGTTCGACGTCATCCTGCCGACGCCGATCCCCGACAAGGGCGTCGTCCTCACGCAGATCGCCAACTTCTGGTTCGAACAGACGGACCGCATCATCCCCAATCACCTCGTGGATCCGGATCCGTTCAGCACCGACGCGCAGCGCAAACACCTCGCCGGCCGCTCGATCGTGGTGCACAAGGCCGAGGCGCTGCCCGTGGAAGCCATCGTCCGCGGCTATCTCACCGGCTCCGGCCGCAAAGACTACGAGAAGAGCGGCAAGGTGTGCGGCATCGAGCTGCCCGAGGGCCTCGTCGAGGCGAGCCGGCTGCCTGAGCCCATCTACACGCCCTCGACCAAAGCGGCCATCGGCGACCACGACGAGAACATCTCCTTCGCCGAGACGGTCGGCCTGATCGGTAGAGAGATGGCCGAGAAGGTGCGCGACGTGGCGCTCGAGCTCTACAGGTTCGGCGCCGAGTACGCGCTGGAGCGCGGCATCATCATCGCCGACACCAAGTTCGAGTTCGGCGTCCTGGACGGCGAGCTGATCCTGATCGACGAGATCATGACGCCGGACTCGTCGCGGTTCTGGCCGGCGGATGGGTACGCGGCCGGCAAGAGCCAGCCGAGCTACGACAAGCAGTACGTGCGCGATTATCTGGAGACGCTGGACTGGGACAAGACGGCGCCCGGCCCGGAGCTGCCGCCGGAGGTGGCGGCGAAGACCTCGGAGAAGTATCTCGAGGCATGGCGACGCCTGACCAAGTCGTGAACAGCCGCCGCGGCGCCGCCGGTGGACACGACGGCTCGGGTCGCGCGCCGTTCGGCCCATCCGAGCCGTACGTCCCGCAGGCCTCGCTGCACTGGGACCGGCGGTACGCCGCCGACGAACGCATGTGGGGCGATGGACCCAGCGAGCTCGCTCGCCTCGCCGTCGCGCGCCTGCGCCCCTATGCCACGCCCGAGCTCAGCATCCTCGACGTCGGCTGCGGGTACGGCCGCGATACCCGGTACCTCGCCGCCGAGCTCGGCTGCGGCGCGCTCGGCATCGACGGCTCGCCGTCGGCGATCGAGGCGGCGCGCAAAGAGCAGGCGAAGGCGCTGCGCCGGTCGCGCGAGGCCAGATACGAGGTCGAGTATCTCGCGAGTGACGTCGTCTCCCTGGCGGCCGACCCCGAGCACGCCGGCCCCTACGACGTCGTCTTCACCTGCAACGTCTACCACCTGCTGGGGCCGATCGGCCGCCGGGAGTTCGCGGCGGCGCTCGCCGCCGTCACTCGTCCCGGCGGCCTGCTGTTCCTGAGCACCATGTCGCCACGAGACCCGCAGCACTACGCCGTCGGCGAGCCGGTGTCGGGCGAGGAGCGCAGCTGGGTGGACAAGGTGTACCTCCACTTCTGCACGGCTGAGGAGCTCAGGCGCGACTTCCCGGCTTTCGAGATCCTCGATCTCGACGAGCGCAGCTACGAGGAGCCGCGGGCGAGCGGCCAGCCGCACCACCACACGAGCTGGTTCCTGGAGGGACGCCGGCGCTGAGCTAGGCGCCTGCGCGCCGCGTCGCGCCGCCGTGCGGCGTTCTCAGCGCGGGACGATCTTGTAGACGGAGCCGGCGAGCGACACCACGTACAGCTCGCCTCTCGCGTCCTGCCCGAACGATGCGATCTGGGTGACCTGACCGTCGGCCCCGGAGAGTGTACGTCGTGCGCCGCCGGTCCCCCGCTTGGCCCACACGTGCCCCGAGCCGAAGTCGGCGAAGAGGTAGAACCCGCGGAGCGCGGGGATCGTCGCGCCGCGGTACACGTAGCCGCCGGTCACGGCGTCGCCCAGGCTGTGGCTGTACTGCGCGACCGGCCAGGTCAGCGAGGCCTTGTCCAGCCTCGCGGCCACCGAGGCTTCGTACACGTGCGTGCCCTCGTAGCCGTTCCAGCCCAGGTTGGCCCCGGCGGGACGTCCGGGCCGCAGGTAGTCGATCTCCTCCCAGGCGCTCTGGCCCACGTCGCCTATCCACAGGGCGCCCGTCTTGCGGTCGAACGAGAAGCGCCATGGGTTGCGCAGCCCCTTGGCGTAGGTGCGCACCCTGACCGGCGAGACGCGGACGTTGATGCGCAGCAGCTTGCCCAGCCGGCTACGCCGGTCCTGGGCATGGCGCTGCGGATCGCCGCCGCTGCCGCCATCTCCCATGCCGACGTACAGGCGCCCGTCGGGGCCGAATTGGAGCTGGCCGCCGTTGTGGTTCGCGTACGGCTGCGCGACGCTGAGCAGCACTCTGGCGCTCGAGGGCACGGCGACGTCGGGATTCGACGCCGAGGCGCGGTAGCGGACCACGCGTGTGTCGCCGTTCACGTTGGTGTAGTCGATGTAGAAACGCCGGTTGGCCGCGTAGCGCGGGTCGAACGCCACGGAGAGCAGGCCCTGCTCGCCGCCGGTCGAGACCAGACCCGAGATGTCGAGGAAGGGCTTGCCCAGCAGGGAGCCGTTCCTGACGATGCGGATGCGCCCCGTCTTCTCGACGACGAACAACCGCGAGGCGTCGCCGGACGGGGACGTGACGTACACGGGCTGGTCGAAGGCGAAGCGGAGCTTCCGGAGCCTGACCGCAGGCGGCCTGCGGGCTGCCCGCGTGGTCTCGGCCTGCGACGCCGACGGCGAGGCGGCCGCCGGCGCGCGCTGCGCCTCGGCTCCGGCGTTCTCCGGGGACGGTGACTCGACGAGCACGAGGGCGGCGAGACCGACGAGCACGAGGGCGGCGGCGATGATGGCGACGAAGCGCTGCATGGTGGGGTCATTCCGCTCCGCGCCGCGGGCCTAACCCGGCGCGGCCGGACCGGCTTCGCCGGCAGGCGCCGGCAGCAGGCGCGACCCGGCGTCAGAGGTAGGTCGCGCGGAAGCCGGCGACGCTCTCCGCCTCGGCGTCCGCGACGAGCGCGCGGAGCGTGGCAAGCTCGCCCTCGTGCACCAGGAGGCTCACACCGTCGACACGGTCGACCGGGACGACGCCGCGGACGCTGCTGGTGAGCAGAACGCCGTCATCCGGTCGCAGGTCCGCGACGCGCACCCACGCCTCCACGACGGGAATGCCGGCGGCAGTCGCCAGTCGCTCGACCTGGGCGCGGAGCACCCCGGGCAGGATGTCGCCCTCGGCGGGAGGGGTGATGAGGCCGCCGCCGCGCACGACGAAGACGTTCGATGTCGCGCCCTCGAAGATGCGGCCCTCGCCGTCGACGAGCAGCGCGTCGTCCACGCCGGCGGTCGTGGCCGCCTGCTGCGCGAGATACGACTGCATCACGGTCATCGCCTTGTACTGGGCGCTGACGCGTACGCCGCGATAGGAGATGACGCGCAGCGGCCGCTGCGGGAACGAGCGCTGGTCGGCCTGGACGAGCAGCGCCGGCGCGCCGTGCGGTGCGCCGGCGGTGACGAGCAGCCGGCAGGCGCCGTCACGCACGTCGCTGGCCTCGCTGAGACGGCAGATCTGCTCGGCCAGCTCGGGCTTCACGATGGATTTCTCCAGCCCGAGCGCCGCGATCCCTCCGATCAGCCGGGCAACGTGCTCGTCGAAGAACACGGGTACGCCGCCGACGAGCTTGAGCGTCTCGTACAGGCCCAGGCCGTGTGTGAGCGCGCGGTCGGTGGCCGGTAGCGTCGCCTCGGCCTCGCTCATGAGCACGCCGTTGAGGATGAGCATGGTCACGGGCGAGAGTCTACAGCCGGCGTGCCTTCGGCGCACCGCCAGTTGACTCGGCCACGTCGGTCGATTGCGCCCCTGAGCCTCGCGCCGCCCGCCGTGACGCCTCAGCCGGCGCGTTCCGCGATGCTCGCGCTCACCGCGCGGAGCATGCCCGCGGCCTTGTGCAGCGTCTCCCGGTACTCGCGCTCCGGCACCGAGTCGGCGACGATGCCGCCGCCGGCCTGCAGGAACAAACGGTCGCCTTTGCGCACCAGCGTGCGGATGACGATGTTGAGGTCCAGTCGCCGCGCCGCGATCCAGCCGAACGACCCTGTATAAGGCCCGCGGCGCACCGTCTCGAGCTCGTCGACGATCTCCATGCAACGCACCTTGGGACAGCCGGTGATCGTCCCGCCGGGGAACATCGCCCTGATCAGGTCCACCGCGTCGCGAGATGGGTGCAGGTGGCCGCGGACGTTGCTGACGATGTGGATGACGTGGCTGTAGAACTCGTTGACCATGAGTTCGTCGACGCGCACGGTGCCGTACTCGCTGACCCGGCCGAGGTCGTTGCGCTCGAGGTCGACCAGCATGATGTGTTCGGCGCGGTCCTTGGGGTCAAGGTTGAGCTCATCCGTCAGATCCTCGGGGGTGAGTGAACCGCGGGGCCGGGTGCCGGCGATGGGGCGCGTCTCGGCCCAGCCCTCGCCGTCGAGCGAGACCAGGCGCTCCGGCGATGAGCTGATCAGTTCGTACTCGCCGAAGTGCAGGTAGCCGGCGAACGGGCTGGGGTTCACGGTGCGCAGCGCGTGGTAAAGGTGCAGGCTCGGCAGAGCGTAGCAGAGGTCGAGCCGCTGGCTGAGGTTGGCCTGGAAGATGTCGCCGGCGAAGACGTACTCGCGCGTCCGGCGCACGACCTCCTCATACTCCGCCTGCGTGAAATTGCTGCGGAACACCGGCAGGTCGTTGCCGTGGAGCGCAGCCGGCGAGGGGCGGCGCGCGGCCTTCAAGGCTTCCTCCACGCGCGCCGCCGCGGCCGCGGCCGCGCCCTCGTCCGCGGCGAGGCGATCGACCAGCACAGCCTCGCCGGAGGCGATGTCGTAACGCAGGAGCCTGCCCGGCAGGAAGACGTCGATGTCGGGGATGCCGAGGTCGTCGCGCACGCTGTCGGGCAGGCGCTCGAGGTAGCGCACGGCGTCGTAGCTCAGCAGACCGAGGAGCGCCTCCGCCTCGGGGAGGTCCGCGAGCGGCGGCGGATCGCCGTCGCGCGCGGGCGAGTCGCTCGCCGCCTCGGAGACGTCGCGGCCGTCCGGGAGGCGCGCGAGCGCCGCGAGGCGCGTCGCTTGCCGCAGCGCCTCGAACGGCGCCAGCGCGGTGAGGGCGCCGGCCCGCTGCGCGAGCGCGCGGGCCTGCGGCCCGCCCTCGCGGTGGACGCCGGCGCCCGCGGCCACGGTCACGATCCCGCGCCGGGCGCGCAGACGGAAGACGGGATCCCAGGCGAGGTAGTGCCGGCGGGCGAGTCGCGGCGAGCCTCCGGCCGAGTCCAGCAGCACGACAGGGGCCTCTCCCTCGAGCGCCAACTCGCGGATCAGCGCGACCGGGTCGAGCTCGGGGATCTGGAAGCGAGTGACCGCCGGCGTCATGCGCCCCAGTCTACTCGTCGTCGCCGTACCCGTACTCCTCGGTCTGGCGCAAGGTCCGGAACTGGGTGTAGTCACGCACGAAGCCGAGGCGGATCAGACCCGTGGGACCGTTGCGGTGCTTGGCGATCTTGACCTTGACGACGCCCTTGGACGCCGGATCGCTGGGGTCCTCGTAGATAAACATGACCATGTCGGCGTCCTGCTCGATGGCGCCCGACTCGCGCAGGTCGGCGAGCTGGGGCTCGCGGTCGGCGCGCGCCTCGGGCGCGCGGTTGAGCTGCGAGACGGCGATGACAGGTACGGCAAGCTCGCGCGCCAGTTGCTTCATGGCGCGCGAGATGTTGCTGACCTCCTGCTGGCGGTTGTCCGCGCGGCTGTCGCCCGCCATGAGCTGCAGGTAGTCGACGATCACGAGGCTGAGCGGCTGCTTGGACTGCAGACGGCGCGCCTTGGCGCGGAGCTCGAACATGTTGAGGCCGGCGGTGTCGTCGATGAAGATGTCGGCCTTCTCGAGGACGCCGGCCGCCTGCACCAGCTTGGCGTGGTCGTCCGGCGAGAGGCTGCCGGTGCGGAGCTTGTGGGAGCTGACGCGCGCCGAGGAACACATGAGGCGCTCGCCCAGTTCCTCGGCGCTCATCTCCAGGCTGAAGATGGCGACCGCGCGCTTGCCGCCGCCGGGCGCCACGCCCTCGGTGGCGATGTGCTGCGCGATGTTGAGCGCGAGGCTCGTCTTGCCCACGCCGGGGCGTGCGGCAAGGACGATGAGGTTGGCCTTCTGGAAGCCGCCGGTGAGCCTGTCGATGCCCTCGAACCCGGTGGCGACGCCGGTGATGCCGCGCTCGCCGTCCAGGGTGGCCAGGTGCTCGAAGTTGCGCACCAGCACCTGCTGGATGTGCTCGAACTCGGCGAAACTGCGCTGCTGCTGGATGGCGAACACCTTCTGCTCGCAGCGGTCGAGGAGGTCGCTGGGATCGCCCGGGTGCTGATAGCCGAGCTCGGCTATCTCGTTGCCGACGCGGATGAGCGAGCGCAGGACGCTCTGCTCGCGCACGATGCTGGCGTAGTGCGCGGCGTTGGCCGCGGCCGGCACGAACTCCGCCAGCGTGTGTACGAAGTCGCGCCCCCCTGCGCGCTCGAGCATGCCCTCACGCTCGAGTTGGGCGCTGATGGTGACCACGTCGACCTCTTCGCCGCGCTCGAACAAGGTGAGCACGCCACGGAAGATGAGCCGGTGCGTGTCGCGGTAGAAGTCGTCGGCGGTGAGCAGTTCGGCGACCACGGTGATCGCGTTGGGATTGACCAGCATGGCGCCGAGCACAGACTGCTCCGCCTCGAGGTTGTGCGGCGGCAGATGCGGACTGGCAGGTGGCTCGATGCGCTCGACGGCCATAGCTCTCCCGGAGGGCGGTCGGTGGTGGCGTGGACCAGCAGTCTACTCGCTGGGACGGACGTGTTCCATTGCGGGGACGAGAGCGGCCAGCCTCAGCGAACAGTCATCCTCAACTGGAGGGTGAGAGTAGGCGACGAGCGCGCGGCGCGGGCCTGCCCACCTCCGGTCCTGCCTGTCGAATCGGGACGTGATGGAACGTCGGCGTACGCGCGAAGCCCCGGGAGAAGCGCTCTGCGCGCCTCGCCCGGGGCCTCAGCAGTGTGGTCGTCGGCGGTGCGCCGTCAGGCGGGAGCGACGATGGTCTTGACGGTGGCGACGAAGCCTTCGGCGACCTCGACGTCGACCATGAAGGTACCGATCTCTTTGATCGGCTCCTCGAGAAGCACCTTGCGCTTGTCGATGGTGATGCCGCGCGCGTCCTTGATGCCGTCGGCGATGTCGGCGGCGGTGATGCTGCCGAAGAGGCGGTCGCCTTCACCGGCCTTGGCGGCCAGCGTGATAACGGTCTTGTTGAGCGTGGCCGTGAACTCCTCGGCCTGCAAGGCCATACGGGACTCGCGAGCCTTGCGCTCTTCTTCGCGGCGGCGGAACTCGACGATCTTGCCCGGCGTGGCGGGCTCAGCCAGCTTGCGCGGGATCAGGTAGTTGCGGGCGTAGCCGCGGGCCACGTTGGCGAGCTGGCCCTTGTCGCCGAGGTTCTCGACGTCTTGGAGCAGGATGATCTCCATGGTGTCCTCCTCAGCTGTTGACGTAGGGCAGCAGTGCCATCTCGCGCGCGAACTTGATCGACGAGGACAGCTGGTTCTGATGGCGGCGGCACGTGCCGGTGATGCGGCGCGAGCGGATCTTGCCCTTGTCCGACATCATGCGACGAAGGGCCGAGAAGCCCTTGAAGTCGACCTCTTCGATCTTCTCCTTGCAGAAGTGGCAGTAGCGGCGCCGGGCCTGGCCGATCACTCCGGCCTTACCCTTCTTCTCGCGCCGCGGCTTTGGCTTGGAGCTGGGCATGCGTGTTCTCTCTCCTTACAGCGCCCTGAGGCGCGATCTCATCGTCTCAGAACGGGATATCGTCGTCGCCGGCTTCCTTGAAGTCGCCCTTGGGCGGCTGCAGGCCGGTGTCGTTGAAGGCGGGGCTGTCCTTGCGGGGCTGCTGGCCGCCGCCGAAGTTGCCGCCGCCGCCGCCGCTGTCTCGGGGACCGATGAACTGGACGTTGTCGGCCATGATGGAGACGGCCTGACGCTTCTGGCCGTCCTGCGTCTCCCACTCGCGCCAGCGCAAGCGCCCGCTGACGGCGACCTGACGGCCGCGGGCGAGGTACTGCGCGCACCGTTCGCCCTGCCCGCCGAAGACGTCGACGTCGAAGTAGTTGGGCTTGTCGCCCCACTCGCCGGTCGTCGGATCCTTGACCCGGTCGTTGACGGCCACCCGAAGGCTGCACACGCTGGTGCCACTCGGGGTCGCCCGCAACTCCGGATCGCGCGTGAGGTTGCCGACGATGACGACGCTGTTGATGGACCCTGCCACGGTGGGCTCCCTTCCCTCAGTCGTGCCGCTAGGACTTCAGCCGCTTGGTCCCGTGGCGCAGGACCTCGTCGGTGATGCTGAGCACGCGTTCGACTTCGCTGAGAGTCTGGGGTGTCGCCGTGAACGTGATGACGGTGTAGACGCCTTCGGATTCCTTCTTGATCTCGTAGGCCAGCTTCTTCTTGCCCCACTCGTCGATGCCGGCGATGGTGCCGCCATCCTTCTCGACGTTGGTGCGAAGTCGGTCGACGATCTCCTTCTGGCGATCCTCATCCGCGTTCGGGTTCACGATGAGCATGAGCTCATACCTGTTTATCCCAATCACCTCCTGTGGTCTGTGCGGCCCCAGCCCTTATGCTGGAGCAGGGGTGAACAGTCGCCTTGCGGCGCCGTGAACGGGCACCATAGCAGCCCGGACCCTGCGACGGCAACCGTAGCGTGGCTGTCGGACGGCAACAAGGATGACGCTCGGCGGAGAGTCGGTGACGTTGACGCCGCTCAGGTCTCGGCGACCAGCTCGCTCGCGGCGGGGCGCGCCGTCTGGACCTCGCGCAGGAGGAGCTCGCCGTCCTCTAACCCTTCCACGCTCCAGATCGCCGCGAGGCGCGGGAGGCCCTTCTCGTCGCTGTGCATGTGCACGAAGGCCGGCCTGACGCGCGCCACGAGCTCGCGCGCGGCGGCACCGTCGCCCCCGAATGACTCAACGACTGCGTCCAGGGCGCGGTGCACGGTCTCTGCGCGCAGCGTCGCGAGGCCGCCGACGCGTGGGTCGGCGGCCAGAAAGCCGAAGAACTCGCGGATCTCGTCAGCGTGCATCTCACCGATCACGAGGCGACCGGGGTCCATGCGCCGAGCTTTGGCGAAGAGTGCCGGGATGTCCGTGCTTTCGTTGACGCCGAGGCGGACGCAGAACGACCGCTCCTTGAGTGCCGGCAGGTCCGGCCCGCGTTCGACGGCGACGAATCGGTCGTCCACTGAGACGAGCTCGAAGAGGGAGTTGAGCAGCGTCGACTTCCCCGTCGCACGGTCGCCGAAGATGATCAGCGTGCGTCGGTCGCCGAGGAACTGCGACAGCTTGGCGCCTTGCCCGCCGCTGAGCGTGCCGCACTCGAGCAGCCCCCGGAAGGTGGTGGAGATAACGCCGGGTGAGCCCACCTCGCCGGCGTACATGACCGATGTGTGCGAGAAGAGGGTCGCGCGTCGCGCGACGAAGTGCTCGAGATATGCCGTCACCTGCGCCTTGAGCAGGCTGCGGAGGATCTCGAGGTGCTCGCGCGTGCTTTCGCCGATGCGGGCCCGCTCGAGCTTGCTGATCGAGGCGTCGATCTCCTTGATCAGCGCGACCTGGACCGCGCGCAGCGCGGCGTCGCGGCCGTCGGCCGCGGCACCGTCGTCCGCGGCGCCGGCGGCCAATCCGCGTGTCAAGGGCGTGGGACCGTCTCCTTCGAGAGGGGGAGCTGCGGGGATGTCGCCGTGGGTCTCAGTCATGTCCGTCCGCGCGCAGGCGCCTTGCCGGCGCGCACTCGCCCTCGGTATCGGCAGGGTAGGCCGCCGGGATGAGTGGTATCTTCCAGGCATGACCGACGCGGGCGGCACGATCGGCGTCAAGCTCTTCGCGGGCCTCGAACTGCGCGCCCGCGAGCCGCGCACGTCCTATGAGTTCGACCCCCGCGAGATCACCACAGTGGCGGCGCTGACGGAGGCCATCGGCCTTGAGCCGGGCGCCGCCGGCCTCGTCCTCGTCAACGGCGTCCACGTTTTGCCCGACCAGACTCTGGGTCCCGGCGACGAGGTCTCCCTCTTTCCGCCGCTGGGGGGCGGGTGAGCTTCGCGGGGCCGGGCGACCCGGACCCGTTCGACGGGGCTGTCCGGCGCGCGCCCGAAGGCCCTCCGGCGAGCGAGTCCGGCGCGCGGGAGGAGCGTCCGGCGCCTGCGACCGCCTCGCCGACGGTGGTCCGCGTCCGCCCCCAGGCGAAGGCGTCCGGGCGACACCGCTTTGCCTACGCGATCGTCGGCCTGCTGCTGGCGGCGTCCTTCGTCTGCGTCGGCCTCATCGTCGCGCGCACGTGGTACTCGCACACCTATCACTACTGGTTCCTGCTCTGGAACCTCTCCCTCGCGTGGGTGCCCTTCGTCTTCGCCGCCATCGCCCACAGGCTGGCTTCCGCGCACCGCGCCATCCTCTACGTGCTCATCGCCGCGGCGGCCGTCGTGTGGCTCGCCTTCTTCCCCAACGCCCCGTACATCCTCACCGACTTCCTCCACCTCGGCAGCATGGGGGACGTCGTGCCCGGCTGGTACGACGTGCTCATGCTGTACTGGTTCGCCTGGACCGGGCTCATGCTCGGCGTCGTCTCGCTGTACCTGATGCAGGAGATCGTCGCCCGGGGACTGGGCATGGCGGCCGGCTGGATCTTCGTGGTGGTGGCGGCCGGCTTCGGGAGCTTCGGCATCTATCTCGGCCGGTTCCTGCGCTGGAACAGCTGGGACCTCGTCCGCCGGCCCGGGCCGCTCGCGAACGAGCTGCTCGGCCGCGTCACCGACCCGGCCTCGCAACCCCGTCTGCTCGGCTTCACCCTTTTGTTCGCGCTGCTGTTCCTCTTCATCTACGTGGCGGTCTACATCTTCGCCAAGCTGACCAAGCCCCCGGGGGGGCGCGAGCGGTCATGAGCGCCGGCGGAGGCGCCGCTCGTCGTCGGTGACGGAAGTCTCGGGCCTTGCGCGATCGTGCGCCCGCCTGCGCTTGCCGCCTCTCGCCGGGCTGCGTAGACTCCGGCCATGACTCCGGGCAACATCCCACGGCTCATCGAGACGCTGAAGGTGCAGGCCGGCGCCGACAAGCACCTCGCCTGCGCCGACGCCTTCAAGATCGCTCACGACCTCGACGTGCCAGTCGCGGACGTCGGCCGCACGTGCAACGAGCTGGGCATCAAGGTGATGCAGTGCCAGCTCGGCTGCTTCTGAGCGACCGCCGCTGAGGCGAGCGTGCGGCGCTCCCGGCGCTCCCGTACGTCCCCTCCGGCCGGTCGCACTCCCCTTTTCGGCCTGCCCCATCTGGGTTAACCGCGTGAAAATGGGGGAATTCCACGGGTGTGAGCTGTTGAGGAGGGGGCGTACGCGCACGCAGGCACGGACGCCGTCCTTCGTATCCAGGTATCGTGTCCGGCGCCGGCCGGGCGCACATGAGGAGAGAATCATGGCGACCGTGGTACCCAAGCCCGAGGTCAGGCACTATCAGATGTACATCGCCGGCCGCTGGACCGACGCGGCCAGCGGCGAGACCTACGACGTCGTCGATCCCGCGTCCGAAGAGGTGATCGCGCGAGTACCCAAGGCCGGCGTCGTCGACGCCGAGGAGGCGGTCCGCGCGGCCCGCGACGCTTTTGACAACGGCCCCTGGCCGAAGATGAAGGCCGTCGAGCGCGCGGAGGTGCTCAACCGCGCCGCGGGACTGTTGCGCGAGCGCGGCGAGGACCTCGCCCGCCTCGAGAGCATGCAGATGGGCAAGCTGCTCGAGGAGTCGCGCGTGGACATGGTCGACACCGCCCACACCTTCGAGCTGTACGCCGGTATGGTCCAGGACCAGCACGGCGAGACGCTCGAGGTGCCGGGCGAGACCATGAGCATGGTCGTGCGCGAGCCTGTGGGCGTCACCGTCGGCATCACGCCGTGGAACTATCCGATGCTCATGGCGGCCTGGAAGGCCGCGCCTTCCCTGGCCGCCGGGAACGTGATGATCCTCAAGCCGGCGACCCTGAGCCCTCTCACCAATCTCGAGCTCGCCAAGCTGTTCGAGGAGGCCGGTCTGCCCAAGGGCGTGTTCCAGGTCGTGACCGGCCCGG
Organism: uncultured Thermoleophilia bacterium; assembly: GCA_963762125.1. Lineage (GTDB taxonomy): Bacteria > Actinomycetota > Thermoleophilia > UBA2241 > UBA2241 > CAIXSE01. The sequence continues at coordinate 306,677 of CAVXJO010000007.1, read as the reverse complement.
GCGGCGAGATCGGCGACTACCTCGCCGGCCACCAGGATGTGGACATGGTGGCGTTCACCGGCTCCGTCGAGGTGGGCAAGCACATCATGCGCAGGGCCGCCGAGAACGTGAAGAAGATCGGCCTCGAGCTCGGCGGCAAGAGCCCCAACATCGTGTTCGCCGACGCCGACTTCGAGGCGGCCATCGACGGCGCCCTCATCGGCATCTTCGCCGGCACCGGCGAGGTCTGCTCGGCCGGGTCGCGGCTCCTGATCGAGCGGTCGATCCACGACCGCTTCGTCGGCGAGCTCGTCAGCCGCGCGATGGCGATCAGGGTGGGCGACCCGCTCGACGCCGAGAGTGAGATGGGTCCACTGGTGAGCAGGCAGCAGCTGGACACGGTGGAGAAGTACGTGGCCATCGGCAAGGAAGAGGGCGCCACCCTGGCGACCGGCGGCCGGCGTCTCAGCGGCAACGGCTTCTACTACGAGCCGACCATCTTCGTGAACGTGGACAACTCGATGCGCATCGCCCAGGAGGAGATCTTCGGGCCGGTGCTCGCGGTCATCCCCTTCGACAGCGAAGAAGAGGCGATCCGCATCGCCAACGACACGATCTACGGGCTCGCCGGCGCCGTGTGGACCAAGGACGTCACGCGTGCGATGCGCGTGATCAAGGGCATGCGCGCCGGCATCACCTGGGTCAACACGTACCACCCGACCTACAGCGAAGCCCCGTGGGGCGGCTACAAGCAGAGCGGCATCGGCCGCGAACTGGGCAGCTACGGGCTGGACGAGTACACGGAGATCAAGCAGATCAACATCGACCTCACTGACCAGCCGCTGGGCGTGTACCAGCGCGGCAAGAAGGACGCCGGTTCGTCATCGGCGGGCAACGGTCGCGGCAGGGTCGTACCTCTCAGCGACCGGCGGCCCTTCCGCGAGGGTGAGACGCGCACGGACGAGGCCTGGGTCCAGTTCTGCGAGAACTGCAGGCCGTGACGACGCAGGCCTGGCGGGGCGGCCGCGGATAGGGCCCCGGCCCCGGACGCCGGAGCACGGGCCGCCGCCCCGCCTCTGGAGATTACGGCAGGGCCGGCCGGAGGCGCGCCGCAGCGGCGGCGCGTGAGCCGGCCGGCTCGGCCCGGAAAGCACGCCGGCGGTGAGCCAGGCGACCGTCGCCGGCGTGAGGCGGAGGAGGGGGAGGATCGTGATGAGCACCACCGCGAAGGAAGCGGCGGGGATTCGGGTGAGCGAGATCGTCGCGCCGGACCTCGTCATCAAGGGGCCGTACGGGACCGGCGAAGAGATGACGCTGCGGGCGCCGTGGGACGGCGCCGAGCTCGCGCACATTCCCACGGCGACACTGGAGGACATCGACCGCGTGCTCGACAGGGCCAGGGTGGCGGCGGAGGCGTACCGTTGGACCCCGGCCTGGAAGCGCGCGGCCATCCTCGAGCGCACCTCGCACCTCATCGAGGAGAACGCGGAGCAGATCGCGCACATCATCGCGGCTGAGGGCGGCAAGCCGCTCAAGGATGCGCGGGTAGAGGCCAAGCGCGGCGCCAGCACCTTCCGCTGGGCCGGTGAGGAGTCGAAGCGGACGGCCGGCGACCTCATCGAGATGGACGCCGACCCGAGCGGCGAGCACCGTTTCGGCTGGACGATCCGTGAGCCGCGCGGAGTGATCGCCGCGATCTCGCCGTTCAACTTCCCGCTCAACCTCGTCGCGCACAAGGTCGCGCCGGCGCTGGCCGGCGGCAACGCCGTCGTGCTCAAGCCGGCCTCCAACACGCCGCTGACAGCCTTGCGGCTGGCGGAACTGCTGACCGAGGCCGGCCTGCCGGACGGCGTGCTCCAGGTAGTGGTCGGCGCCGGTCGCACCATCGGCACCAAGCTGGTCACCGACGAGCGCACCAACATGGTGAGCTTCACCGGCAGCCCGCCGGTGGGCCGGCAGATCGCCGGCGACGCCGGCATGAAGATGGTCACGCTGGAGCTGGGAAACAACTCCGCGACCATCGTCGACGACGACGCGAACCTCGACCTGGCCGTGCAGCGCGTCGTGGCCGGCGGCTTCGCCAACTCCGGCCAGATCTGCATCTCGGTGCAGCGCGTCGTCGTCCACCAGGCCGTGTACGACGCGTTCATGGAGAAGCTCATCCCGCTGGTCGAGGAGCTCAAGGTGGGCGACCCGCTCGACGAGACCACCGACGTCGCGTCGCTGATCAACGAGGGCGAAGTCGAACGTGTCAAGGGCTGGATCGACGAAGCCGTGGCCCAAGGCGCGACGCTGGCCACCGGCGGCGTGCGCGAGGACGGCCGTCTGCTGCCGACCGTGCTCACCGACGTGACGCGCGAGATGAAGGTCTGCGCCAGGGAGGTGTTCGGGCCGGTGCTCAGTATCCTCAAGGCGCGGGACCTCTGCGAGGCGATCGAGATCAGCAACGACAGCGACATGGGCCTGCAGGCCGGCGTGTTCACCAACGACCTGAACAAGGCGATGTACGCGGCGCGGCGGCTCGAGGTCGGCGGCGTGATGATCAACGAGGTCCCCACGTTCCGCGTGGACCACATGCCGTACGGCGGGATCAAAGGCTCCGGGATAGGCAGGGAAGGATTGAAATACGCCATCCGGGAAATGACGGAGCTTAAGATGGTGGCCATCCGCGAGATGGATTGGCAGACCGGCGGACCTCCCATCGACGCCTGCCTGCGCGAGCCGCTCGGGCCGTGAGGGCCGGCGGGCCTGCAAGGCCCACCGGGAGCACGGCCCACAAGGGGCTCGGACGGGCAAGCGGTCGGGAGCGGCGATGACTAAGCAAGCGCGCCGCAGGACGACCGGGAGCCACGAGGAAGGGAGGTACGCGACATTGACTGACTTACGAGGTGCGGCGCGCTAGAAGGCCGCATGCGGTGCACTGGCGCGCCGCACCAAACATGGGGTGGCGGGCCTTCCGGCCCGCCACCCTTTTCGCGTCTGCCTACTATGGTGTTCCTTAGCGGGGGTCACCGGGTAGGGCACAACCAGACGTCGCCGCCAGAGCGGCCGACGGCAGCGAACCCAGGAGGAAGCGATGACGCTCAGCGCACGCAACCAGCTCCCCGGCACGGTCAAGAGCGTCGTCCTCGGCTCCGTCATGGCCGAGGTCGTCGTGGACGTCGCCGGCAACGAGGTAGCCGCGGCCGTCACGAGGCACTCCGCCGAGGCTCTTGGCCTCAGTGCGGGCGATTCGGTGAAGGTCGTGATCAAGGCGACCGAGGTGATGATCGACAAGTAGGCGTCTCCGACGGAGGCCGAAGGGCCGGGGGCGGGGACAGGACCACCTGTCCCCGCCCCCGGCCCGTTTCTTCTTCCGCGCGTCCTTGCGGAGACCCTAAAGGATTCCTTAGAATGGCGTCGCTTCTCCGAGCGCCGGCCTCCTACGGGCACAGCCTATGGAGCCGGATGCCGGCAGGGTACGGCGGGAAACCGCCGTGTCTCCCAGAGCGGAAGGGAGAAGGCGACCTTCGGGCCTTTCCGCGCGCGGAAAGGCCCTTTCTGGTGCTCCGCGCGCGTCGCCGGGCGGCGCGGCGGGTCCCGCGCCTCGCCGCTTTGGGAGTCACGGTCGCGTCCGGTGCCCTCCATCGGAGAGCCCTGCGTCCGGCGCACCGGACTCAGTCGACTGGCTCTGGCGGTGCGGCGGTGGTCTCTCGCCCATTCCTCTCGCCGCGCCGCCGGGACCAGACGGCGGCGAGCCTCGTCTCGGGGCCTTGGGCAGGCCGCCGCGCGGCGGCCTGCCGGGTACAGGCCATCCGGACTTGCGGTCGACCGCCTCTTCCCGGCGGCGCGCACGTGGCGCGTGCGCAGAGCGGCGGCCGGGAACGCCGGTTCCGGGACCCTCGCACCAGTCCGGGTCGTGTGACGGGCGTGGACGCTGGCGGTACACTTGCCTCCCGAACCCGGCCACCGCGGTGGCCGCGGCCACTGCAACGAGGAAGCGCCGATCGCTTGGACGTCTCTCCGCGCCAACAGGGCAGGGTCGACTACCTGCGCCTCTCCATCACCGACCGCTGCAACCTGCGCTGCACCTACTGCATGCCGCCCGAGGGAGTCGAGGCGCGCGGCCACGGCGAGATCCTGAGCTACGAGGAGCTCGCCGCCTTTGCGCGCGTCGCGGCGGACGTCGGCATCACCAAGGTGCGCATCACCGGCGGCGAGCCGCTCGTGCGGCTCGGCTGCGCCGACTTCGTCGGCATGCTCAGCCGCACCAGCGGCATCCACGACATCTCGCTCACCACCAACGGCCTGCTGCTGCCGAAGTTCGCGGACGACCTCGCGGCAGCGGGGCTCAGGCGCGTCAACGTGAGCCTCGACAGCCTCGACCCTGTGCGCTTCGCGCGCATCACCCGCGGCGGCCGTCTTGAGCAGACGCTCGCCGGCATCGACGCCGCCTTCGCCGCGGGATTCTCGCCGGTCAAGATCAACACGCTGCTGTTGCCCGGCATCGAGGACGAGCTCGATGCCTTCGTCGACCTCACGCGTGAGCGTGACATCCACGTGCGGTTCATCGAGTTCATGCCGCTCGACCGGCGCGTCGCCGGCGACGACCTCGGGGGTGAGGGGCGCCTGCTGCCGGCCGGCGACCTCCTGCGCCGCCTCATGGAACGCTATGTGCTCATCGCGCACGAGGGCCCCTACGGCCACGGCCCGGCGCAGTACTGGAAGGTCCCCGGCGCGCAGGGCACCATCGGCTTCATCGCCGGCGTCTCGCGACACTTCTGCGAGAGCTGCAACCGGCTGCGTCTCACGGCCGACGGTCGCCTTCGCACCTGCCTGTTCTCGGGCAGCGAGGTGGACATCCGGCCACTGCTCGGCGACCCCGCGGTTCTGCGTGGCGCCATCGAGACCGCGGTCGCCGGCAAGACCTACGACCGCTGCAGCGAGGCGCTGGGCAACGACCGGTCGATGTCCCAGATCGGAGGGTGAGCATGAACAGCGGCCCCAGGAATGCTGCCGAGCGGGGCGCCGCAGGTGCACCGCTCGACGGACTGAGCCATCTCGACGAGCGCGGCCGTGCGGCCATGGTCGACGTCGGCGGCAAGGACGAGACCGTGCGCGTGGCGCGAGCCGAAGCTGCGGTCGTCATGGCTCCCGAGACGCTGGCCATCATCGTCGACGAGGCCGCGCCCAAGGGCGACGTGGTGGCCGCGGCCCGGCTGGCCGGCATCATGGCCGCCAAGCGCACGCACGAGCTCATCCCGCTGTGCCACCAGCTGAACCTGACCAAAGTCGCGGTGGACATCGAGGCCGACGAGCAGCTGCCCGGGCTGCGCATCACGACGGAGGCACGGCTGCGCGGCCGCACCGGCGTCGAGATGGAGGCGCTGGTCGCGGCGTCGGTGGCGGCGCTCACCGTCTACGACATGTGCAAGGCGGTGGACCGCGGCATGGAGGTCACCGGCGTGCACGTGCTCGAGAAGAGCGGTGGCCGCAGCGGGCACTGGCGCCGCGAGGGCGTCGGCGACACAGACCACGCGGCCGGCACGGCCGCGGCATCCGGAGGAGAAGAGTGAGCCCCCACCAGGTCGACGGCGTCATCGTCTCGGTCAACGTCGCCGAGAGTAAGGGCGTGCGCAAGCAGCCCGTGGAGTCCATCACCCTCGTCGTCGACCATGGCGTCGAGGGCGACGCGCACGCCGGGCCGTGGCATCGCCAGGTCAGTCTTCTGGCCAACGAGAGCATCGAGAAGATGCTGGCCGCGTGCCCGACGGTGGACCCCGGAGCATTCGGGGAGAACGTGACCACCGAGGGGCTGGTGCTCTTCGAGTTGCCGGTCGGGACGCGGCTGTACGCAGGCGAGACGCTGCTCGAGGTGACCCAGATCGGCAAGGAGTGCCACGACCGCTGCGCCATCTTCCACCAGGCGGGTGACTGCGTGATGCCGCGTGAGGGCATCTTCGCGAGGGTCATCGAGGGCGGCGAGATCACGCCGGGCAACGGCATCGTCCTGATGAAGAACAGTCTGATCGCGGCCGCCGTGCTCACGGTGAGCGACAAGGGCTCGCGCGGCGAGCGCGACGACACCAGCGGCGACGCGCTCGAGGAGGCGCTCAAGGACCTCGGCGTCGCCTCGGTAGAGCGGGCGATCGTGCCCGACGAAGCCGACCAGATCGCTGCCGAGCTGCGGCGCTGGGCGGACAAGACGCCGGTGAACCTGATCCTGACCACCGGCGGGACCGGCATGACCAGCCGGGACGTCACACCCGAGGCCACGCTCTCGGTGCTCGAGCGTCAGGCGCCCGGCTTCGCCGAGGCGATGCGTGCGGGCTCGCTCGCGGTCACACCGCACGCGATGCTCTCTCGCGCCGTGAGCGGCGTCCGCGGCAAGACGCTCATCATCAACATGCCGGGCAGCCCGCGCGCCTGCCGCGAGCAGTTCGCGATGATAGCCAAGGCGCTGCCGCATGGGGTGGAGAAGCTGCTCGACCTGGGCGGCGATTGCGCGCTGCCTTCGCCGCCCCCCGGCTGACCCGGCCGTGGCCGGCGGCCGGTGGCGCCGGCCGGCTCCCTCAGACGCCGAACCGCTGTCGGCGCTGGTAACTCAGGTACGTGGCGATCGCGGCGTCCGCCTCTTCCACGGCGCGCCGGTTGCCGGCCGCCAGACGGTCGCCGACGCTCTGCCGGGTCACGCCCAGGCGATCGGCCACTTCACGCTGGTGGCCGAGCTCGCGATAGGCGGCGATGGCCTCCCACTGCTTGAGCGTGCGCGCCCGGATGAGCGGGTCGACCAGGCGGCAGAGAGCACCGAGCAGTACGTCGCCGGCGTCGCCCGTTCCGAGGTAGCGGGTGAGTCCCTTGTCGCGCACCACGCGTTGCTGGGCGCGGCGCGCGACGGAGTAGGCGTCGCGGTCGGTCGCGGTGCCGTCCCGCAGGGTGTCGACCGTGCCGATACCGACGCCGACGCGCAGGGGCAGCGGCGCGATGAGTTCGCGCAGGACGCTGATGCAGAGCGGAGCCTGCGCCGGATCGGCGAGGGCGCCGTCCAGCCGGTCCTCACCGGCGAGCCCGAACGGCTCGGCGATGGCCGGCAGGAACACCTGGTTTATGCGTTCCAAGGCGCCGCGCAGCTTGTCGCGGTCCGCGGCGCCCGCCCCCGGGACGTCGGCGAACACCACGGCGATGACCTTGGTCTCGCGGCGTTTGTCGATGGGCATGCTGCTAGCTACGCCGCCGGCCAAGAGTTTTCCTGCTGGTGCGGCGGCCGGGGTCGGGGAGGGTCGCGCCGCGACGAGGAGCGGCGCATACTCACTCAGGCGTAGTGGAAATGGCAAGACGGCCGTTCGTCGGCTACACTAGTCGGGCTCCCAGTCCATACAACCAGGGGTATTCCGCTTGAACAAGAAATCCCGCACTCGACTGCTCGTCGCCACCGGCGTCATCGTCGCCGTGTTCATCGTCGGCGTGGTCTTCCTCGTGCAGAAGCAGGGCGCCTACTATCGCCAGGTATCCGATCTCGCGGCCGGGCAGTACGACGGCAAGAACGTCAAGGTCGGCGGCAAGGTGCTCGACGGCACCATCAAGCGCGACGCCGCCGGCGTTCGTTTCACGATCGAGGACCTCACCGGCAAGGCGGCCAAGGTCAACGTGCTCTACAGCGGCCAGATGCCGAACACGTTCGACGCCGGCGTGGACGTGGTGGTCATCGGAAGGTACGCCTCCAACGGCGCGCTGATCACCGCCGACCAGCTGCAGACCAAGTGCCCGAGCAAGTACAAGGGATCGGCCTCGCCGGCAGCCCAGTCGACCTCTCAGTGAGGTCGCGTCCATGATCGTCCTCGGTCGGCTTTCGCTGACGCTTGCCCTCGTGTTCGCACTGGCGAGCGTCGTCTTTCTGTTTCTCGGTCTACGCTGGGACCGCAAGGACTTCCAGCGCAACGGGTACTACGCCGTCTACGCCTTCTTCCTCGCCACGGTCATCGCCTCGGCGGTGTTGCTGCAGGCGTTCCTGAAGAAGGATTTCAGCTTCGGCTACGTGGCCGAGAACTCGGACTCCACGCTGTCGGTGTTCTACCGCATCGCCGGCTTCTGGGCCGGGCAGTCCGGCTCGTTCCTTCTCTGGCTCCTGCTTCTGGCGATCGTCGCCATCGTGATCGCCGTCATCGACCTCAACCGCCTCGAGCGGCTTACCGGCGGCGCGGTCGCCGTGCTGGGCATCATCTCCGCGGTGTTCGCCGCGCTGATGGTGTTCGACATCGGGTCCAACCCGTTCGTCGCGGCCGAGGCCGGATCCATGCCGTTCGGCCTCAACCCTCTCCTCCTGCACCCCGCCATGGTGCTCCACCCGCCGGCTCTGTTCATCGGCTACGTCGGTCTCGCCGTGCCGTTCGCGTTCGCGGTGTCGACGCTGCTGCTCGGCCGTGGTGACAAGCTCTGGGTGCAGCGCTCACAGAAGTGGGCCGTCTTCGGCTGGCTCTTCCTCTCGCTGGGCATCGGTCTCGGGGCCTGGTGGGCCTACGTCGTGCTCAGCTTCGGCGGCTTCTGGGCGTGGGACCCGGTGGAGAACACCTCGCTGGTGCCGTGGCTCACGGCGACGGCACTCCTCCACTCCTTGACGCTCTACAAGTCGCGCGGTCTGTTCAAGCGCTGGGCGCTCGGCCTGGCGGCCGCCACCTTCTGGTTCACCATCCTCGCGACGTGGACCACGCGCACCGGGCTGATCAGCTCGGTCCACGCGTTCGGCAGGAACCCGGTGCTGATCTGGATCCTCTCGACCTTCTTGGTCGTGGCGGCCGTCGGCAGCGCGGTGCTCATCGGCTGGCGCTGGCGCCGCTTCGACAGTCACGACGAGGTCGAGAGCTGGCTTTCGCGTGACTTCCTCTACTACGTCACTAATCTGCTGCTCACGCTGTTCGCCGTGGCCGTCGCCTTCGGCACGGTCGCGGTGCCGCTGCTCCTCGACCGGACGGTGGGGGCGAGCACCTACGACGCCGTAGCCCGCCCGCTCGGCGTCGTCATCCTGGCCATGATCGCCGTGTGCCCGCTGCTCGCGTGGCGCAAGACCGACGGGGCGCAACTGCGCAAGACGCTCATCCTGCCGACCGTGACGATGCTGGTGTCGATCCCGCTGTGGCTCTATCTGGGCTTCCAGTCCAACGTATGGGGCTTCGTCGGCTTCCTCGTCTGCGGCTTCGCCTTCGGCGCCGTCATCCAGTTCGTGCTGCGCTCGGCCAAGCGCGCGGCCGGACCCACCAAGAGCCTCTGGTCCGGCCTCGGGCGCGCCTTCACCGGCAGCCGTTCGCGCACGGCCGCCTACATCGTCCACCTGGGCATGGTGCTGGTGGTCGCGGGGCTGCTGGGCTCGACCGTCTACAAGGTCGAGCAGTCGACCATCGTCAAGGTCAAGCCCGGCGAGACGGCGAGCCTCGACGGCTACACGCTCACCTACAAGGACATGACCGAGAGCACCGGCGCGCAGAGCTCGACGCGCGCCGTGGCGACTTTCGACGTGACCAAGGACGGCCGCTCGCTCGGCACTCTGGGTCCACACACGGACGTGTTCCCCGTGAACGGCGCCGCCGTGCGGGCCGTCATCCTCGGCCGTCCGTTCGAGGACCTGTTCGTCGTCGCCGACGAGCCGTTCGACGGCACCTCCAAGACCATCGCCCTGCGCATGGTGATCTTCCCGCTCATCCGCTGGGTGTGGATCGGCTCGATCCTGCTCTGTGCCGGCGCCGTCGTCTCCCTCTGGCCCAAGCGCCAGAAGCAGGAGCAGGAGGCTCGGGTCATCGAACCCGCCGGGGCGGACGGCGCGACCGCCTGACGGAGGCTGCGCGATGTCGGACGAACACGACCGGCAGGACGGCGCGGCCCCCCTCGAGATCGAGGTCGAGGGTCTGCGCAAGACGTTCGGCCGCCGCGAGGTGCTCAAGGGCATCTCGTTCGGCGTGCCGCGCGGCGGGTTCCTCTGCATCTTCGGCCCCAACGGGGCCGGCAAGACGACGACCCTGCGCGTGCTCGCCACGCTGCTCACGCCGGGCGGCGGCAGCATCAAGGTCGCCGGCCACGACGTGCGCGAGGACCCGATGCCGGTGCGCAAGGCGATCGGTTTCATCTCGCACAACGCCATGCTCTATCCCGATCTCACCGCTCAGGAGAACCTGTACTTCTACGCCGACATGTACGGCGTTGAGGACCGGGAGACGCGCATCACGGAGCTGCTGGAGCGCCTCGAGCTCTCCGCGCGGCGCCACGACGTCGTGCGCACGTACAGCAAGGGCATGCGCCAGCGGCTGGCGATCGCGCGGGCCATCCTGCATCGCCCGCGCGTGCTCCTGCTCGACGAGCCGCACTCCGGGCTGGACCCGCGCGCGGTCGACATCCTCGACGGCCTGCTCGAAGAGATCCGCGATGAACACACCTTCGTCATGGTCACCCACAATATCGCCAAGGGACTGGAGTGGGGGACCGAGCTCATGATCGTCGAGGGCGGCCGCATCGCCTACGAACACGCGGCCGGGGTGGACCACGACGCGTTCAGCGCCGTCTATCGTGAGCACGTCAATGACGGGAGCGTGGTTTGAACAGCGGCTGGGCCCAGTTCAAGGCCATCCTGCGCAAGGACCTCATCCGCGAACTGCGCACCCGCGACATGATCGTCAGCATGATCCTCTTCGTGCTGCTGGCGATGGTCATCTTCCACTACGCCTTCACCGTCAAGGAGGGGGCGGACCTGACGTACTTCACGGGCGGCATGCTCTGGGTGACCTTCATCTTCGCCATGCTGCTCGGGCTCAACCGTTCGTTCGCGCAGGAGAAGGACGAGAACTGTCTCGACGGCCTGCTGCTCTGCCCGGTCGACCGCGTCACGATCTTCTTCGCCAAAACGGCCGGCAACCTCGTGTTCCTGCTGATCATCCAAGCCGTGGCGGTGCCGGTGTTCGCGCTCTTCTTCATCGAACGCAGCTTCCTGGGCGACCTGCTCCCGTTCCTCGCCGTGCTGCTGCTGGCCGACGTGGGCATCTGCGCCCTCGGCACGCTGCTCGCGACCATCTCCATGAACACGCGCTCGCGCGACCTGCTGCTGCCGATCCTGTTCCTGCCGCTGATCGTGCCCGTGCTCATCGCCGCCACCGGCGCGACCACGGTCATCTTCGCCGAGGGCGCCGGGTTCGGTAGTCTTGTCGCTCGACTTCTGTTCCTCCTCGGCTTCGACGCGATCTTCCTCGTCGCCGCCTGGGGCACCTACGACTTCGCCATAGGAGAGTGAGCGTGAAGAAGCTCCTGAGTGCGCCGGCCCTCTTCGCGGGCGCCGGCATCCTGCTTGTCGTCGGCGTGCTGCTCGCCTTCTGGTACTCGCCCACCGACTCGTCGTCGATGGGCTTCAGCCAGAAGATCCTCTACTACCACGCGCCGATCGCCGAGGCCGCGCTGGTGGCGTTCGGCGTCGCCTTCGTCGCGGCCGTCGCCTTCCTGCGCACGCAGGACATGAAGTGGGACCGCCTCGGCTACGTCTGCGTGCGCCTCGGTCTGCTGTTCAGCATCCTGGTGATGATCACCGGCATGATCTGGGGCAAGGCGGCCTGGGGCACGTGGTGGGCCTGGGAGCCCCGGCTCACGACGTTCCTGCTCGTCTGCTTCCTCTACGCCGCCTACTGGGTGCTCCGCTCGGTGGTGGACGAGGATCAGCGGCGGGCGACCTACGCGGCGGTGTTCGCCATCATCGCCTTCATCGACGTGCCGATCACGTTCTTCGCGACGCGCTTCCTCCCCGAGGGACTGCACCCGGTGGTCGTCGGCCCCGGGGGCGGCGGCATGGAAGGCAGCATGGCGATCAGCTTCGCCATCTGTATGCTCGGCATGACCCTGCTGCTCGCGGCGATGATCCGCCACGACTACGAGATCGAACAGCTCAAGGACCACGTGACCGACCTCAAGACCTCTCTGGGAGGCTGACCTCATGACGATCGAAGAAGGTGTCAAGTACGTTGCCGCGGCCTACGCCGTCATCTTGGCCGTCCTGGTGATCTACTACTTCATGAGCGCCCGTCGGGTGGCGACCCTGCAGCGCGACGTGAAGCTCCTCGAGGACGAGGCGAAGCGCCTGCAGGCGCCCGCGGGCGGGGCCGGCGCGGAGTGACGCTCCGGCCTCACATCGGGCGCCGGACGAGCTGAGCCCAGCCGGTGGAGCAGGCCTCCGTCATCCTGATCTGGCTCGCGTACCTTCTGTACGCGGCCGCCTTTGCCGTGTTCCTGATCGGCTTCTTCACGCAACGGCTGTGGATGAACCGGCTCGGCCTGATCGTGGCCGCCGCCGGCCTCGTCGGTCAGACGCTGGGCCTCATCTTCCGCGGCATCAGCGCCGGGCACTTCCCGTTCGTCGGCCTCTACGAGTCCATGGTGCTGGTGGCTTGGGCGATCGTGCTCGTCTGGCACGTGCTGGAGTCGTTCACCAAGATCAAGGCCGTGGGCCTCTACGTGATGCCGGTGGTGCTCGTGCTGCTCACGATCGCTCTGGTCTCCTACGACCCGCCGCGCAGCATGGTGCCGGCGCTGCGCAGCGACATCGTCATCGTGCACGTGGTCGTGATGCTCGTCGCCATCGGCTGTCTCTACGTGGCTGGCGGCGCGGCGATCATCTACCTGATCGAGGAGACGCTCCTGCGTCGCCGCAAGACTGGCGGCGTGCTTGGACGCCTGCCCTCTCTGGCGGCGCTGGACCGGCTCATCTACCACGCCACGCTGCTCGGCCTGCCGTTCCTCACCATGGGCATGGCGGCCGGGGTCATCCGCGCCGAGACGTTCAAGGTGCCCGGCTGGCCCACCGACCCGATGGTGCTGCTCTCGGCCGCCACGTGGGCCGTCTACGTGGCGCTCATCGCCGGCCGCGTTCGCGGTGACTGGTCGGGCCGCACGGTGTCGTGGCTCGCGGTGACCGGACTCGTGCTGCTGTTCGTGATCCGCTTCGCCGCGGTTCCGTACCTGAGCGGCTTCCACACCTACGGAGGCTGAGGACACATGCACGTCGTCGTCGCCGGCATCTCCCACAAGACCGCCACGCTCGAGCTTCGCGAGCGTCTCGCCCTCGATGAGGAGGCCGCGCTGCGCGTGAGTCAGGAACTGCTCGACGAGGGCGTGGCCTGCGAGGCCGTCGCCCTGAGCACCTGCAACCGCACCGAGCTCTATCTCTACGGCAGCGACTCGCTCGCGGCGCGCCAGGCGGCGCTGGCGCACCTGGCGCGGCACGCAGGCGTCGCCCCGGGAGAGCTCGAGCCGAGCCTGTACTCGTACTCCGGCGACGGCGCCATCGCCCATCTCTTCCGCGTCACCTCGAGCCTCGACTCCATGGTCGTTGGCGAGGCGCAGATCGTCGCCCAGCTCAAGGCCGCCTACCAGCAGGCCTGTGACGGCGGCTGCACCGCCGTGGTCTTCAACCGGCTGTTCCGGCACGCGCTCGAGGTGGGGAAGCGCGTGCGCACCGAGACCGCCATCGGTGAGCGCCCTGTGAGCGTGAGCTCGGCCGCCGTCGAGCTGGCCCTGCAAGTGTTCGGCAAGCTCCGCGACCACGTCGTGCTGATCGTCGGCGCCGGCGAGACCAGCGAGCTCACGGCGACGCACCTCAAGGCGCACGGCATCGAGAAGATCCTGGTCACCAACCGCACGTTCGCCGCCGCCGAGGAGCTGGCGCGGCGCGTCGGCGGCAAGGCGGTGGTGTTCGAGGAGCTCGAGGATCACCTTGCCGCCGCCGACATCGTCATCAGCTCCACCTCGGCGCCGCACTACGTCATCACCCGCGAGCGCGTGGAGCGGGCCTTCAAGCACCGCCGGCACCGCCCGATGTTCCTCATCGACATCGCCGTGCCGCGCGACCTCGACCCTGCGATCAACCGCGTGCGTGACGCCTACCTCTACGACATCGACGACCTGCAGCACGTGGTCGAGCAGAACCGCAGCGAGCGCGAGAAGGAGGCGCAGCACGCCGAGCACATCGTCGAGCAGGAGCTCGCGAGCGTGAACGACTGGCTGCGCAGTCTCGAGGTCGTGCCGACCATCGCCACCCTGCGCGAGGCGGTCGAGGACATCCGCCGCGGCGAGCTGGAGCGCCTGAGCAACCGTCTGAGCGACCTCACCGACGAGCAGCGCGCCCAGGTGGACATGCTGACCACCAGCATCGTCAACAAGATCCTGCACGTGCCGACCGTGAAGATGAAGGAGGTGGCCGGGCGGGACCAGTGCTATCTCTACGTGGACGCGGTGCGCACGCTCTTCGACCTCGACGCCGACGAGAGCGAGGACGACGCTGCCGGGCACGACGGCGGACCCTCGGCTGCGGCGGCAGGGGACGGCGACGAATCGTCCGGCGCCGCCGGCGGCACCATCCATCAGCTTCCCGGCACCGGGACGGAGGACGCTTGAACAGCCGTCGTAGCCAAACTGTCGAGCGGGGCAGCGCGGAAGCACCGCTCTCAGATCGTATCCGCATCGGCTCCCGTGGTTCCCGCCTTGCCCTCGTACAGGCGGAGTGGGTCCGTGACCGTGTGGCGCAGCGCCATCCGGACCTGCGCGTGGAGATCGAGGTCATCAACACCAAGGGCGACAAGATCCTCGACGCGCCGCTCGCCAAGATCGGCGACAAGGGTCTGTTCACCAAGGAGCTTGAGACGGCGTTGCTCGACGACCGCATCGATGTCGCCGTGCACTCCGCCAAGGACATGCCCACGGCGATCCCCGACGGGCTGCGGATCATCGCCTTCACCGAGCGCGAGGACGTGCGCGACGTGTTCGTGCCGCACCCCGCGCTGCTCGAAGGCCGGGGAGCGGATGCGGGGCCGCTGACGCTCGACGCCGTGCCGCAGCGCGCGCGCGTGGGCAGTTCGAGCCTGCGCCGACGCTCGCAGCTCCTCGCGCTGCGACCCGACCTCGACGTGGTCGACATCCGCGGCAACGTCGAGACCCGCCTGCGCAAGCTGGTGGAGGAGGAGATGTCGGGGACGATCCTGGCGGCGGCGGGGCTCTCACGTCTGGGCCGCTCCGAGGTCACCGGCTTCGCATTCGCCTTCGACCAGATGCTTCCGGCCGTCGGCCAGGGAGCGCTGGCGATCGAGGCGCGCGAGGACCACCCGCGCCTGACGGAGCTGAGGGCCGCCCTCGATCACCGGCCGACGGCGCTGGCCGTCACGGCCGAACGCGCCCTGCTCGGCACGCTCGAGGGCGGCTGTCAGGTGCCGATCGCCGCCCACGCGCGCTGGGAGGCGGGCGGCGAGGAGGATGGGGGGACCATCGTGCTTCATGCGTATGTCGGCTCGCTGGACGGTACGCGCCGCGTGCGCGGCGAGGCCGCGCGTCTCGGCGACGATCCCGAGGGGCTCGGGACCTCCCTCGCCGCCGACCTGCTCGCGCGCGGCGCCGGCGAGATCCTGGACGAGATCCGCACGCCGTGAACCGGGCCGGCCCGGACGCGACGCTCCCGCCCGACCGGCCGCTCGCCGGCCGCGCCGTCGTCGTGACGCGGCCCCGGGAACAGGCGGCCGCCCTGGCCGGGTCCCTGGAGGCGCTCGGGGCCTCCGTCGTGCTCGCGCCGACCATCCGTATCGAGCCGCGACCACTCGACGATGCCGTCGCTGCCGTCCTGCGTGAGCTCGCCACCTATCGACTGGTGGTCTTCACCAGCGCCAACGCCGTGCGCGTGTTCGCCGGCTACCTGGCGCGCGGCACGGAGGCCGGCGGCATGCCCGCGGGGCCCGTCGTGGCCGCCGTGGGCCCCGCGACCGCGGCCGCGCTCGAGCAGCACGGCCTTGGCTGTCATCTGGTGCCCGATGAGTACGTCGCCGAAGGCCTGCTGGATGCCTTCGAGGAGCAGGCGGCGCCGGTGGCCGGCGCTCGCGTCCTCATCCCGAGCGCCAGCGACGCCCGTGATGTGCTCCCCGAGACGCTGCGCGAGCGTGGCGCCGTCGTCGACGTGCTGCACATCTACGACACGGTGGCCGTGGCGCAGCTGACCGTGCCGGCGCCGCGGGTGGAAGCCGCCGACTACATCACGTTCACGTCGGCGAGCACCGTGAAGCGCCTGGCGGCGCTGCTGGAGGCCGACGGCGACGGAAGGCCGCTCGCGGAGCGGCTCGCCGGCGCCCGGCTCTGCTCGATAGGCCCGATCACCAGCCAGACGCTGCGTGATCTCGGGCTCCCGGTGGCCGTCGAGGCCCGGGAGTACACGGCCGCGGGCCTCGCCGCGGCCATCGCCGCGGACGCCCGCGGCGTCTCGTCTACTTGAAGCACTCGGGCGCCGCGCCGACGGCGTAGCGCGTGATCCGGTGAGCGTTCGCGCGCGTCACGTGCGCGCCGTCGTAGAACCCCTTTGGACTGCCGCCGAACGAGCGGATGTCGGTGAGGTCGAGGACGCGGAACCGGCAGCGGGTCTGCGCGCCGCGGAGGTAGGCGGTGAGCCTGTCGAGATGCTTCTGGAAGCCCGCGGCCTTGAATGCTCGCAGGACCCGGGGCTGATACGGCATGACGATGATCAGCGGTACGACGTCGTGGTCGTTGTAGAGCCGCACCGTCTTCTCGAAGTACTCGCGTGACCTGGCGTCGGCGAGCGGCCCCGTCCAGCGGTGGTTGGGCAACAGGCGCTTGACGTAGAGGTCGAGATGCTTGGCGAACGAGTACCCGGGACGCTCGCGCGCGACGTCGTACCGGTTCCGGGCCAGATGCCCCCGGGCGAGAAAGCGATTCACGCCCAGCAGTTCCTTGACGGGTGGCCTCCCGAGCGCCTTCTTCTGGCGAGCGACCAGAGCCGGCGGGAACGCGCTCGCCAGCCGCTGGTCGTACAGCAGGCCCGCACGCAGGGTGTCGTCGTGGAACGTGCGCGTCTGCAGGGCGATGACGCAGCGCAGGCGAGTGTCGGGCGCGCGGGAGTACAGGTAGTCGCTGTACGCCCAGGCGTCCTCGGGACGGAAGCACTGCACGGCGCAGTTGAAGGTGGACAGGCCGGTCAGTGAGGCCAGGTACGAGGGCTCGAAGCGCGTGGCGCGGGAGCCGCCGAACACGACGAGCTCGGGCGGGGAGGGGAGCTCGTCGATGAGGTCGGCCTTGAAGCTCTTGTCGAAGCCGGCCCGCCGGTAGCTGGCCAGCCTCCAGGTCGGAGGCGAGGGCGAGGCGGGCGTCGGGCCGGCCGCTGCGTCGGCGGCGGGAGTGAGCGTCGTGCCTCCACCGTCACGTGCGGACGTCGCGACCGCTCCCGTGAGAATCAGCACGCCCAGGAGGCCGGCGATGCACGCGGCCACCACGGCGCCGACGACTGGTGATCCGGCGCCGGCCGAGTCGGGAGAACGCTCACGCGCGTATCTGGGGAACGAGCCATGGTCCATCGGTGTGCCTGATGGACGAGTATAGGGCAGCGGCGGCCCGAAGGCTGGCAGGCCGGCGCGCCGGAGGGAGTTCTCCATCAGGCGGACTCTTGCGCCGGGCGGGGCTTCGTCGTAGGTTCGAGACATGGACAGGCCCATCTGCTTCTTCAGCGACTACGGCTCCACCGACGATTTCGCCGGGGTGTGCCGCGCCGTGATCGCCCGGCTGGCGCCGGGCGTCCGGGTCATCGACGTCACGCACGGTCTGCCAGAGCGCGACGTGCTCGCCGGGGCAGTGGTGCTGCGCAACACGCTCCCTTACATGCCCGACGAGGCGGTGATACTGGCCGTCGTCGACCCCGGGGTGGGCGGCCCACGGCGGCCGGTGGCCCTGCGGAGCGCGAGCGGCCGCCTGTTCGTCGGTCCCGACAACGGTGTCCTCATGCACGCTGTCGACGCCGACGGGGGCGCGGCGGCGGCGAGGGAGCTGAGCAACCAGGAGCTCTGGCTCAGCCCGCTCTCCGCCACGTTCCACGGCCGCGACATCTTTGCGCCCGTGGCTGCCAGGCTCGCCGCCGGTCTCAAGCTTGAGGCCGTCGGCGAGCCGCTCAATGTCGACGTCCTGGACCGCATCGACTTGCCCGAGCCACAGCGGCACCGCGACGGCCTCACGGCGATCGCGGTGCTCGTCGACCGCTTCGGCAACGTCGCGCTCAACCTGCGCGCGCGACACCTCGAGAAGGCGCGGCTCACCGATGCGGTCGAACTGCTCACCGGCGGCGAGCGCTACCTCGCTCGAGTGGCGCGTACGTTTGCGTCCGTGCGCCCGAGTGACATCGTCGTCCTCATCGACAGCTACGGCCAGGCGTCCGTGGCTGTCAACGCCGGTTCCGCGGCCGAAGTCCTCGGTCTCGACGCCGGCGACGAAGTCCGTCTGCGGCGTCTCGGCTGAGGCATCTCGGCGCGACCGCTCGCGGGCTGGGGCGCCGGGGGCGTCCGCGTCTGACGGCCCCCGTGTTGCGCGGCTCGCCGGGATTCGCTATAGTTCCCCTTCGCGCGTCCGAGCCGGGCGTGCTTCCTGCTACCGAACGAGTGAGCGCATGAAGACTTACGTCGCCAAGCCGTCCACCATCGAGAAGAAGTGGTACGTCGTCGACGCCAAGGGTCACACCTTGGGCCGCCTCGCGACCGTCGTCGCCGACTGCCTGCGCGGTAAGCGCAAGACCATCTACACCCCGAACATCGACACCGGCGACTTCGTCGTCATCGTCAATGCCGAGCAGATCGTCGTGACCGGCAACAAGCCCGAGCAGAAGATGTACTACCGCCACTCGGGCTATCCCGGCGGCATCAAGAGCGAGTCCTACGCCAAGCTCCAGGCCCGCCGCCCCGAGGAGGTCATCCGCCACGCCGTGCGCGGCATGCTCCCGCACAACAAGCTCGGGCGCGCCCAGCTCCGCAAGCTGAAGATCTACGCCGGCACGGAGCATCCGCATGAGGCGCAGAATCCCGAAGTGCTCGAGATCAAGGAGTAAGGCGTGGCTGATGCAGTGACTTATCGCGCGACCGGCAAGCGCAAGACCAGCGTCGCGCGCGTCATCCTCACGCCGGGCGTCGGCAAGGTGGCCATCAACGGCCGCGAGATCGACCAGTACTTCGGCCGCAAGGTCCTCGAGACCATCGCGCTCATGCCCTTCGAGACCACGCGCACGGCGGGCAAGTTCGACGTCAAGGCGAACGTGTACGGTGGCGGCATCAGCGCACAGGCCGGCGCCGTGCGCCACGGCATCGCTCGCGCGCTCTGCGAGGCCGACGAGAACCTGCGCACGCCGCTCAAGCGCGCCGGCTTCCTCACCCGCGACGACCGTCAGGTCGAGCGCAAGAAGGCCGGTTTCCACAAGGCGCGCAAGAAGCCGCAGTTCAGCAAGCGCTGACGGCGAGCGATAGACGAGTCTCTTCCGACGGGCCGCCGCGAGGCGGCCCGTCGTCGTTCCCGGTCCGGCCACTTTTCACCGGCTGCGCGGCGTGAAAGCATGCTTCAGGGCGAGTGCGATCGCGGCGCAAGGAGGAGCGGGATGGCGAAGGTGGCGATCATCGGAGCCGGGTTCGCCGGCCAGGCCGCAGCCCTGTACCTCGGTGACGCACTGGGTGCGGAGCACGAGATCACGGTGATCAATCGGCTCAAGGACTTCTCGTACGTCCCCTCGTGGGTCTGGGTGGGCATCGGGCGTATGCCGGTCGAGAAGACCACGTTCCCGCTCGGCCCCGTCTACGACCGGTTCGACGTGCGCTTCGTGCACGGCCGGGCCACGGAAGTGCGCGTCGCCGAGCGCACGGTGCTCGTCGAACGCGACGGGGGTGCGGGCACGACGATCGTCCCCTACGACCATCTCATCATCGCGACCGGCCCGAGACTCGACTTCGAAGGCACCGAGGGGCTCGGCCCGGAGAACGGCTTCAGTCAGTCCATCTGCACCGCTCCTCACGTCGTGCGCGCGCGCGACCGGTACCTGGAAGAGGTCGAGCGCATGAAGACCGGTGAGCGTCGCCGCTTCGTCATCGGCACCGGACACCCCGGGGCCACCTGTCAGGGCGCGGCGTTCGAATACATCACGAACGTGCACAAGGACCTGCTCCGCCGCGGGGTGCGCGACAAGGCCGACCTGCTGTGGCTCTCCAACGAGCAGGCGCTGGGCGACTTCGGCGTGCGCGGCGTGAGCGTGCGTCGCAAGGGGCGAGTACTTACGAGCGAGGAGTTCATCGGCGAGGTCTTCAAGGAGTATGGCATCCGCTCGCAGGTGAAGACGGGGGTTCTGGGGCTCACCGAGAACGCGATCGCGTGGGAGGACTTCGACGGCGGCAAGGGCGAGGCGGGCTTTGACTTCAGCATGCTGAACCCGCGGTTCCTCGGGCAGCCCCTCGCATTCGTGGACGGAGACGGCGCCGACCTCTCGGCCGACATCCTGGCCGAACGGCCTCGTCAAAGTGGACGCGAAGTACGGGCTGCCCTACGACGAACTGGTGCGGCAGCCCGAGGCCTGGCCCTCGGTCTATCAGAACCCGGCCCATCCCGAGATCTTCGCCGCCGGCATCGCGTTCGCGCCGCCGGGCCCGATCTCCGTGCCGCACACCACGCCGAACGGCACGGCCATCGCCGCCGCGCCGCCGCGGACCGGCATGGTGTCCGGCATCATCGGCCGGGTCGTGGCGCTGAACATCATCGACCTGGTCAAGACGGGGACGATGACCCACGCCGAGCGCATGACGAGATGCGCGCGGCCCGAGCGCCTCCATGGCCCTCGTCTGTGAGACGGCTCGGCCGCAGTCCCGATGATCCTCGCCGCTGTCCCCATCGCGTTCGCGCCGCCGGGCCGCGATTTCCGTGCCGCACATAGTGGGTCTGGCCGGCGCCTGGATGAAGCGCATGATCCAGACCACGTTCATGCACAAGCTCCGCGGCCGCGTCGGATGGCGGTTCTTTCCGGAGTGAAGGGGAGTCCCGTGGAGATCACCGACAGAGACCGCTTCTGGATGAACAACAAGATCTTCCAGGTCTTCCGCTTCGTCGTCCTCAACCTGAAGATCCTCAAGGGCGTGGACGTCAGCAAACGAGCCTGAGTCGGCGGGCGCGACGGGCGCCTGCCCGGCGCGCCCGCCTCCCTCGCCGCCCAGCCGGCACATGGGTGCTAGGATGAGACCTCAGCGGCCAAGAGGAGAAGTGGATGGCTCGAGCGACCCCGCAGTTCACGAACAGACGGCGCCCCCGGCGCAACACGGCACCGCTGTGGAAGAAGCTCGCCGTACTGGTGTCGGCACCGCTGGCCGCGATGATCGTGGTATCGCTCCTGCACGCGCTGGAGTGGAGTTTCCTTCCGCTGGCCATCCTCATCGTCGTGGTGGCGTTCCTCGCCCTCTGGGGTTCGTCGAGGCTCCTCGGCGTCCACCTGAGCCTCGGCAGCTGGGACTGATGAGCGGAAGAACCGGAGAGCGACTCGTCTGCCGCAAGGCTCGGCGAGAGCCGGACTGACGGAGGGTCCGGGCGTGGGCGCCTATTTCGGCACGGACGGCATCCGGGGGGTGGCCGGCGATCTGCTGACCCCCGAGTTCGCCGTCCAGGTCGGCCGCGCGGCGGCCGTCGTGCTGGCGCAGAATGCCGGCCTTCATCCGCTCTTCGTGATCGGCCGCGACACGCGCCTCAGCGGGCCGATGCTCGAAGCGGCGCTCACGGCCGGCCTCACCAGCGGCGGCGCGCGCGTGGAGATAGCCGGTGTGATCCCGACGCCGGGGCTTGCCTCGCTGGTCCATCAGCGAGGCGCGGACGCCGGCGTCGTCATCAGCGCCTCGCACAATCCCTTCGGTGACAACGGCATCAAGTTCTTCTCGAGCGCCGGCGTCAAGCTCAGCGACGTGGAAGAAGCCGAGATCGAGGCGCACATCCAGCACCACGACCTGCAGTCGCTTGCCGGTGCCGACTTCGGCAGCGCCGAGCAGCTCGAAGGCGCCGTGGAGGGCTACGTCTGGGACCTGGTCAAGCGCATCCCGCTCGACCTGAGCGGTCTCAAGATAGCCCTGGACTGCGCGCACGGCGCCATGCATCTGGCCGCCCCGCTCGCGCTGGAGGAGTCCGGGGCGCACGTGACCGTGCTCTTCGACCAGCCCGACGGCACCAACATCAACGCCGGCTGCGGCAGCACCCACATCGGCGCGCTGCAGCGGGTCGTGGCAGGCGACGGCTACGACCTGGGTCTTGCTTTCGACGGCGACGGTGACCGGGTGCTCGCCGTCGACGCCGCCGGGAACCTCGTGGACGGCGACTTCATCATCGCGATCCTCGCGAGACACCTGAAGGCCCAAGGCAAGCTCCGCGGCGACACCGTGGTGACCACCGTCATGACCAACCTGGGCTTCCACCTGGCCATGAAGCGCGAGGGCATCGGCGTGCTGATTACGCCGGTCGGCGACCGGTACGTCGTCGCCGAGATGCTCAAAGGCGACTACCTGCTTGGCGGCGAGCAGTCCGGCCATATCATCAATCGCGACGTCAGCACGACCGGCGACGGCCTGGCCACCGCGCTCCTGTTGCTGCAGGCGCTTCGCCAGATGGACCTGCCGCTCGCCGAGGCCGCGAAGGTCATGAAGCGGCTGCCCCAGCGGCTCGTCAACGTTCGCGTGCGCGATCTCACCGAGCTGGAAGGCGCCGCCGCCGTGTGGGCGGCGGTCGACCAGGAGACTCGCCGCCTCGAGGGCAGCGGCCGCGTTCTCGTGCGCCCGTCCGGTACGGAGCCACTGGTGCGCGTGATGGCCGAGGCGCCGACGCAGGACGACGTCGACGCCGTCTGCGCGCGCATCGTCGCCGTCGTCGAAGAGCACCTGGCTTGACGCGCCTCGGGCGCCTCACGCGCCCGCAGCGCTCGCTCGGCGCCTCGAGCGGCGACCTCTCTCAGTCGAAGACCAGGACGGGTTTGATGGTAGCGCCCGAGCGCGCATCGGCGGCCGCCTCCTCGATCTCCTCGAAGCGGTAGTGGCGGATCAGCTTGTCCACAGGCAGCTGGCCCTTGTCGAACAGCGCGACCAACTGCGGCAGAAAGCGCTGCGGATCGCTGTCGCCCTCGGAGACACCCATGATGCGGCGGCCGTCGATCATGAAGTTGGCGTCGAGCGGGACCGAGGCTCCGCGGGGATAGGTGCTGAGGATCGCGCACGTGCCACGCGGCGCCAGTGACTGGATTGCGCTGGTGAGCGCCGTCGTGCTGCCGGTCGCTTCGACGGCGTAGTCGACGCCGCCGGCGCCCAGCTCCCGCAGGGCCGCGACGGGGTCCGAGGAGCCTGCCGCCACCACGTCAGTCGCGCCGAGTTCCCGGGCGAGCGCAAGGCGCTCCGGCACAAGGTCGACGGCGACGATGCGCCGGACCCCGACAATGCCCGCGGCCATGATCGCCGCGCAGCCGACGGCTCCGGCGCCGAACACGGCGAGCATCGCCTCGGGATCGGGGCGCAGGACATTGAGGATGGCTCCGGCGCCGGTCTGGATGCCGCATCCGAGCGGCGCGAGCGTCGTCAGCGGGGCGTCGGTCGGCACTCTGACGAGACTGCGCTCCTCGATGAGCGCGTACCTCGCCAGCGTCGACTGGCCGAAGAAGTGACCGTGGACGGGCTCACCTGCGCGCCGCATCGTCGTGCTGCCGTCCGGGCGAGAGCCACCGAAGAGATTGCGCGCGTGGAAGTGGCGGCAGTACGCGGGTCGTCCCGCCAGGCAATCGGGGCACGCACCGCACGAGCTGAACGATGCGAGGACGTGGTCGCCGAGCTCGACGGCGGTGACCGCGGAGCCCACCTTCTCCACGACGCCGCCGCCTTCGTGGCCCAGCACGCCGGGAAGGGGGAAGGGGAGATGGCCGGCCTGGGCGGAGAGGTCCGTGTGGCACAGGCCTGTCGCGACCAGGCGCACGAGCACCTCGTGCGGGCGCGGTTCATCCAGGTCGATGTCTTCGAGCAGGAATGGGGCGCCGGCGGCGTTCACGATGGCGGCGGTCGTTCTGATCATCTGAGGCCTCGTCTTGTCGGTGTAGGTCGGTTCAGCTGCGACCGATCGCGGCGCGGAGCTCGTCGCACGTTTCGAGGAGGGCGCGTCCGAGCTCTTGATCTCGACCTTTGAGCCGCAGGGTCGGCAGCGGGATCGTGACCGCGGCAGCCTCGCCCCATGCGTTGTGGACCACCGCACCCACTGCCGAGATGCCCTCGGTGTGCTCATCGTGATCGAAGGCCAGACGGGTGGCGCGGATGTGCGCGAGCTCTTCGAGCAGGACAGCGCGTTCGGTGATCGTGTGGGACGTGTACATCTTGAGCTTCTCCGGAAGCAGGCTCTCGACCTCTTCCGGCGGCAGCGCGGCCAGGAGCGCCTTCCCGCAGGCGGTGCAGTGCACCGGCAGCACAGCGCCCATCGCCGAGACGAGCAGGAGTTGATGGGCCATGACCTGGTCGACGAAGACGCAGGTCTCCCCGCGCAACACGACGAGATCGACGGTCTCGTCGACGCGCCTGGCCAGCGCCTCCAGGAAGGGATGGACAGAGTCGCGCAGCCGCTGGCGACGCGACAGGGCGAGTGAGACCAGGCCCAAGCTGATCTCCGCGACGCCGCGCTCCGGGTCCCATACGACGAGCTGCTCACTGGCCAGAGCGACGACGATGCGATGGACTGTCGAACGCGGCAAGCCCGTGGCTGCGGCGAGCGCCTTGAGGGTCGTGCCGCGTTCGGTCTTCGAGAGCTCGCGAAGGATTTCTCCCGCGCGCGCGATGACCTGGATCTTGCCGGTCATCGTCACGTCCTTGGTCTTTGTCATCGTCGCCCCTGCGCCTCTGACAACTCCTCCGGGAGGCCATCGGAAGGAGGCCGGAGCACCGTCTTGGGCACGCCGCTTGCGGCACGCCGCCCAGCCTCTCTCGACTACCTTGACACGAGTCAGACGCAGCGTATCATGCCGTATCGTAGTGTCACTGCCCGGATGGTGAGACAGGTGCACCTGCTCGGGCAGAGCGATGAGCGTGCGGGAGTTCGGCCGCGGCCGCGACGGGCCTTGGCCCACGGCAAGGGGGAGACATGGAATCGAACGAGCGCGAAGCCACCGGCATCACCGGGAAGAAGGTGACCCGCCGAGACTTCCTGAAGGTCGCAGGCGTCGCCGGCGCCGCAGTGGGCCTGACCGGCGGCGCCGGTGGGATCCTCGCCGCCTGTGGCTCGAGCGACGACAGCAGCAGCGGCGCCAGCTCAGGCGGCACCGGCCGGGAGATCAAGGTCGGCTTCGTCTCGCCGCTGACGGGGCCACTCGCCGCGTTTGGTGAAGCGGACCAGTTCTGCGTCGATCAGTGGAACGCGGCCGTCAAGGACGGCGTCCAGTGTGGCGACGGCCAGACGCATCCGGTCACGATCATCATCAAGGACTCGCAGTCCGACACCAACCGCGCCGCTCAGGTGGCGGGCGACCTCGTCACCAACGACGGCGTCGACATCATGATGGTGACCTCGACGCCGGACACGGTGAACCCGGTGGCCGACCAGTGCGAAGCTCTCCAGACGCCGTGCGTGTCGAACGACTGTCCTCTGGAGGCGTACTACGCCGGTCGCGGCGTCGCTCCGTTCACGCCCGACGCGTTCAAGTGGACGTACCACGCGTTCTGGGGCATCCAGGATCTCGCCAACATCCAGTTGAACATGTGGGACACGCTGAAGACCAACAAGAAGATCGGCGTGATGTGGCCCAACGACGCCGACGGGCAGTCGGACGCCGATCCCAAGACCGGCCTCCGCGTCTACTACAACCCGGACGGATACTCGGTGGTGGACGGCGGCCGCTTCCAGAACCTCAGCGAGGACTTCACCTCGCAGATCAGCAAGTTCAAGGCTGCGGGCTGCGACATCGTCAGCGGCGTGATGATCCCGCCGGACTTCACCAACTTCTGGAAGCAGTGCTTCCAGCAGGGGTACCAGCCGATGGCGAACACCATGGCCAAGGCCCTCCTGTTCCCGTCGGCGCTCGAGGCGCTGGGCGACATCGGCTACGGGCTGTCGTCCGAGGTCTGGTGGTCCCCCAGCCATCCGTTCACGTCGTCGCTCACCGGGCAGACCTGCCAGGAACTCGCCGACGCCTATGAGTCGTCCACCGGTAAGCAGTGGACTCAGCCGATCATGCACTACGAGGTCTTCGAAGTCGTCGTCGACGCCCTCAAGCGCACCTCGAACGTGGACGACAAGCAGGTCATCGTGGACGCCATCAAGGCGACCGACATCCAGTCGATCGCGGGGCATATCACCTGGACTGCCGGCCCACCGCTCAACCCGGGCAACAACGTGTGCGTCACGGCGCTCACGGGCGGCCAGTGGAACAAGGGCACCAACTACCCCTTCAACATCGACGTCGTCAACAGCGAGTGGGCCAAGACACAGCTCGGTGTGGACATCCCGACGACGGCGGAGTTCAAGGCTATCGCTTACTGAGTCTGGACATCCCGGCGCCCGAGTCTGCGCGAAGACCCCCCGATGGCCTTCGTCCACTTGGTGGCGGGAACGGCGAGAGCAGCGTGGGGCGGGGCTGGCCGCTTCCGCCCCGCCCCACGTCTCGCCGATCCATGCCCCGGTCGCGGCGCGCCACAAGCGTGAGGCGAGCTGGGTCTCCGTGCATCCGATTTGAGCCACGAGGGGCAGCAACGTGCATCACCCTTCGGCGGAGATCGAACATCCCCGCGACGACGAACTCCTCTTACGCCGGTGCGCTCGTCGTCGGTCGAGATCCGAATCAGAATGGGTGGGGTGTGGCGCTCGTCGCCCGTGCCCCGTCCTCGTCGACTCCTGCGGCGACGGATGACCATCGCAGCGACCGTGGCGCGGGTGCGCTTGTCGGTGGGCGGGATCGCCCATTGACGCACGAGCGTCGCGCTCTCGAAGACTGACGGAAGAGAGGCATGGCAATGCAGCAGAGGACAGCCCGACTGGCCGCCATCGTCGGCGCCGAGAACGTGGCGGACGATGGCGCCTCGCTCGACGAGTATGCGTTCGACCACAGCGACGCGCCCCCAGGCCGCCCCGTCGCCATCGTCCGGCCGGGAACGGCCGCGGAGGTCCAGCAGATCGTCGCCCGGGCCAACGAGACGGCCACGCCTCTGGTGCCGGTCAGCTCCGGCGGCCCGCACTTCCACGGCGACACCGTGCCCAGCGTGCCCGGCGCCGTGATGCTCGACCTGCGCCGGATGGACCGGATCCTGCGCAGCGACCGGCGCAACCGCATGGTCGTCATCGAGCCGGGCGTCACCTACCCACAGCTGCAGGCCGCGCTGGCCGAGGAGGGCATGCGCGTCACGCCGCCGCTGCTGCCGCGGGCGAACAAATCGGTCGTCGCCAGCCTGCTCGAGCGTCAGCCGACGCTCATCCCCCGCTACAACTACGCCCTGCCCGAGCCGCTGCGCGACTGCGGCGTGGTCTGGGGCAGCGGTGAGGTCCTGTTCACCGGAGAGGCCGGCTCGGGCCCCACCTCGTTGGAGGCGCAGTGGCAGGCCGGCTTCGTGCAGGCTGAGGCGAAGGGACCAGCGCAGACCGACTTCTACCGCCTGCTCACCGGGGCGCAGGGCACGATGGGCATCGTCACCTGGGCGAGCGTGAAGTGCGAGCTGCTCCCCGAGGCGCACGAGGTGGGCTTTGTCACCGCGGGGTCTCTTGGCGAACTCGTACCCCTCGTGCGCGCGTTTTGCCTGCTGCGCCTGGGCGACGAGCTGATGCTCTTCGACCGTGGCCATCTCGGCCGGATGCTCGCGAGCGCCGGTGTCGGCGCGGATGCCGACGGTCTTCAAGCTTGGACGCTGGTAGTCGGCTTCGGGGGTCGTGGATTCCGGTCTGCCGATCGTGTGCGCGTGCAGAAGGAGGACGCTGCAGAACTGGCCGGGCAGGTGGGTCTCGAGGTGCGCGGCGAGCTCCCGGGCGTGCCGGTCGGCGCGGTCGATGACCTGCTCCGCGGCGTGTCCCCTGCCCCCCACTGGAAGCTCGCTGCCGCGGGAGGCAGCGCCGACATCTTCTTCCTCACGACTCTCGACAAGATCGCGGGGCATCTCGGCATCATGCGCGCCGCCGCTGAGACGCACGGCTTCTCGGCCGACTCCATCGGCGTCTACATCCAACCCCAGCACCAGGGCGTGACGCACCACGTCGAGTTCAGCCTCCCCTACGATCCCTCGCACCCGGCCGCGCGCGCGGGCGCGCAGGAGCTCGCCGACGACCTGGCCGCCGACCTCATCGCCGCCGGCGCCTACTTCAGCCGCCCCTACGGCGCCTGGGCGCAGCCCGTCTACAACCGCGACGCCGCCGCGCGCGACGCCCTGCGCAAGGTGAAGGCGGTCTTCGACCCCGCCGGCATCATGAACCCGGGCAAGCTCTGCTTCGGCGCGCCGCAGCGCCCCGCGCCCTCGCCGCGAAGGAGGCCTGACTATGGCGCCTCACCGACTACCGCCCCGACGCCATGCGCTGCACGCGCTGCTCCTACTGCAAGTGGATCCCCTTCGACCTGGTCAAGAGCCACCGCTTCGCCAAGGGCTGCCCCTCGGTCGAGGCGGGCAAGTTCCACGCCTACTCGGCGGGCGGCAAGCTGATCACCGCGCTCTCCCTCATGGACGGGCGCAGCGAGGTCAGCGACCAGGTCGTCGACGTCGCCTTCCGCTGCCAGCTCTGCGGCAACTGCGACGTCGCCTGCAAGCTCTGCCGCTACGACATGGAACCGATCCTCGCCCTGCGCGAGCTGCGCGCCCACCTCGTGGAGATGGACCGCGTGCCTGAGTCGTATCGCCCGCTGATCGCGAAGACGCGGGCGGGCCTCGCCGGTCAGAGCCCGGTGACGCCCGCGGGCCGCAACGCCTGGGCCGAGGGCCTCGGCCTCGCCGACCCGGCGGCCGAGCCCGTCGACGTCGTCTTCTACGCCGGCTGCAGGTACTCGCTCGAGGAGAGCGCTGCGCGAGACGGTGCGCACGCAGGTCGCGCCTGCTGCAGGCAGCCGGCCTCTCCGTGGGCCTCTTCGCGAACGGCTGCTGCGGCGGCCTCGCCGACAAGATGGGCTACCGCGCCGAGGCCGCCGAGGCCGGAGGCCGCATGCTCGCGCAGTGGGCCGAGGCCGGCGTGAAGACCGTGGTCACGCCCTGCGCCGACTGCCGCCACGTCTTCACCCGCGTCTACCCGGGCCTCGAGGGCGGCGCGGCGCTGCCCGAGGTGCTGCACACGGTCGAGCTCACCGACCGGCTCGTCAAGGAGGGAAGGCTGGAACTCACCACGCCCGTGCCGATGACGCGTCACCTACCACGACCCCTGCAACCTCGGCCGCCAGGGCGAGCCCTACGAGGTCTGGGAGGGGGTCGAGCAGAAGATCTACGGCCAGGCGGTGGTCTACTCACCGCCGCGCCCGCGGCACAACGGCGCCCAGGGCGTCTACGGCCCGCCGCGCGAGCTGCTCGCCGCCATCCCCGGCCTCGAGCTCCGCGAGATGGAACGCTCCCGCGAGGCCGCCTGGTGCTGCGGCGCCGGCGGCGCCTGCCGCGAGGCCTTCCCCGCCTACTCCGCCGCCACCGCCGCCGAGCGCGTCGAAGAGGCGGCATCGACCGGCGCCGCGGCCCTGGTCACCGCCTGCTCGCGCTGCGAGCTCAACTTCAACGAGGCGGTGGCGACAGACGCTGCCTCGGGCGGCCCCGGCGCCGACCTTGCGGTCCACGACGTGCTCGAACTGGTCGCACTCTCCGCCGGCCTCGGGAAGGAGCCCGCATGAGCCCCAGTTACGCCCAGCCCACCACGCCGGCGGAGACGGCGGCCCAGTCGGCCCAGCTCTCCGACGACGCCTACCGCGCCCTCGAGGACATCGTCGGCGCCGAGAACGTCTCGCGCGACGGCGCCGTGCTGGACAGCTATGCGTTCCAGTATCTTGCGGAGCTGATCAGGCCGGAGCACAGTCACTACATGCCCCGGCATGCGGCCGTCGCCCTGCCGGCTTCCACCGAAGAGGTCCAGGCGATCGTCCGTCTGGCCAACAAGTACGGCTTCAAGGTGAAGCCGCATGGGACTGGCTGGTACCTGTTCAACGCGGCGGTCAAAGATGACGACCCGACACTGCAACTCGACCTGCGCCGCATGGACGCCATCGTCGAGATCGACGAGCAGAACATGTACGCGGTCGTCGAGCCCTACGTCATCCACGCGCAGTTGCAGGCCGAAGCGCTCAAGCGGGGTCTCAACCTCAACATCCCCGGCGTCGGCTGCTCCAGCTCCATCGTCGCCAGCGCCTGCGCCTACGCCGGCCAAGGGCCGTTCTCGTATTTTCTCGGCGGCAACGCCGAGAACGTGCTCGGCATGGAGTGGGTCACACCTGAGGGCGAGATCGTGCGCACCGGCTCGCTGGGCTCGGGCGACGGCTGGTTCTGCAGCGAAGGGCCCGGCCCGTCGGTGCGCGGCATCTGCCGGGGCGCCATCGGCTCTCGCGGCGGTATGGGGGTCTATACGAAGTGCGCCATCAAGCTCGGCCCCAGCCTCGGCTCGGAAGGAGTGGCAGGTGAACGGGACGCTTCCCGCGTACCGGCTACCGCTGGCGGAGACGCAGCGCGCGTACACCATCGCCGTACCTTCGTGGGACGCCTGGACGGACGCCTACTACGAGATCTACGACAACGAGATCGGCTACATCTTCCACCGCCAGTTCAACCTTGCGGGGGGCGACCTCGCGGCGGCGTTCTGGCTGATGTACAACGACTCCACGAAGACGTTGGGCGACATGCCGGAGCTCGCCGCCCGGCCCGACGTTCAGGAGCTCACCGAGGAGCTGCGCATCAGCTTCCAGCTCATCCTCGCCGGGCGCTCCGAAGGCCGACATCGAGCTGCAGGACAAGATCCTCGACGACATCCTCGAGAAGGTCGGCGGCCACAAGGTCGAGCGCTTCTGCGAGCAGGACATGGCCGAGTTCACCAACATGTACCTGCAGCGGCTCGGCCACAAGCACATCAACTTCGTCTGGGCCGGCGGCTACATCGGCAGCTGGATGCAGTTCGGCACGCCGGACTGGGTCAAGGGTTACGTGCCGGTCGGCCGCCGCAGGCCTCGGCCGCGACGCCGCCGGCGGCAAGCTCGTGCAGTGCGGCGGCGACGCGATGATGGGCTCCGGCTCCGGCATCCCGGGCGGCGGCGGCACGGGCCTCGAGCAGTTCGTCAGCTACGACCCCGACGACGAGGCCTCGACTCACGCCGCCTATCTGCACATGGAGGACGCGGTCAAGGACGCAGCCTCCATCGGCTACCCGCCGGGCAAGGAATGGCAATATCTGCAGATGGGCTGGAGCGACGAACGCTTCGAGCAGGTCATGGCCGCCGCTCCGCAGCCCGACGTCTTCCGCTTTCAGGCGAGGATCAGGGCGGCGTTCGATCCCAACGGCGTCGGCGACCGCATGTACCCGACGCTGCCGCTGCACCCCGGTGCCGATGAGCGGTAGAGTGCGCAGGACACGGCTGAGGAGCTAGCACGATGACTGCTGACAAGGATGACGAGATGTACTCAGGCGGCTACACCGGCAAGGTCCTGCGCATCGACCTCTCGAGCAAGACGTTCTCGGAGGAGGTCCTGCCCGCGGAGACGGCGCGCGACTTCATCGGCGGCGCCGGCTTCACGGTCAAGTATCTCTTCGACGAGGTCCCCGCCGACTGTGACCCGCTCGGTCCCGAGAACAAGCTCATCTTCGCGCCTGGGCCGTTTACGGGCACGAAGACCCCCTGCGCAAGCCGCATGGCCATCAACGCCAAGAGCCCGCTGACCGGAGCCATGGGCGTGGGCCTCACTGGTGGCCACTTCCCCGTCGAGATGAAGCGCGCCGGCTACGACGTCATCATCGTCGAGGGCGTCGCCGACGAGCCGACCTATCTGTGGATCAAAGACGGCAAGGTGAGCTTCCGCTCCGCCGAAGACATCTGGGGGATGCAGAGCACCGACGCCCAGCAGACCATCAAGGACAAGCTGCACGACCAGAACGTGCGCATCTCGTGCATCGGCCCGGCCGGCGAGAAGCGCTCGCTCCTCGCCTGCATCGTCAACGAGCGCCGAGTGGTGGGCCGCCGCGGCCTCGGCGCCGTGATGGGCGCCAAGAACCTCAAGGCCATCGCTCTCAGGGGCGACGCCGAGGTGGCCATCGCCGATCAGGAGAAGTTCAAGGCGGCGCGCAGGCGCATGCTCGACGCCATGAAGAAGAGCCCGGTGCTCTACAAGGAGTTCGCCCACGAAGGCACCTCCGGCAACGTGGAGAACTGCACGGCGCTCGGCATCTTCCCCTCCAACAACTGGCAGACGACCGGGGACGAGAAGTACGCGGGCACGATCGGCGCCGGAGCGATAGCGTCGCGGGGCGCGGGGCGCACCGCCTGCGCCGAGTGCCCGGTGGCCTGCAGCCAGATGCGCCTCGCGCAGGCTGGGCCGTATTCCGGCATCATGACCGAGGGTCCCGAGTACGAGACGCTGTACTCGTTCGGCGGCACCACCGGCGTCACGGATCCGGACGCCATCATCGCCGCCGACCGGGCCGCCGACGAATACGGTCTCGACACGATGTCGGCCGGAGTCACCATCGCCTTCGCCATGGAGCTCTTCGAGCGCGGCATCATCACGACGGAGGACACCGGCGGCCTCGACCTGCGCTTCGGTAACCACGAGGCCATGGTCGAGCTGATCCGCCTCATGGGCGAGCGGGAGGGCTTTGGCGACGTGCTCTCCGACGGGGTGCGCGTGGCCGCCGAGCGTATCGGCAAGGGCTCCGAGAAGTACGCGATGCACGTCAAGGGCCTCGAGCTGCCGGCCTACGACGTGCGAGGGGCCAAGGGGCACGGCCTCGGCTACGCGACGTCCTACACCGGCGCGGACCACAACAAGGGCTACGCCATCCAGGAGATCTTCGGGCTTCCGTTCCCCTACCCCGTGGACCGCTTCGAGGTGAAGGGCAAGGGCGCCCTCACGATGTGGAACCAGGACGCCCGCACCTCCGTGGGCGACTGCCCGACGATGTGCATCTTCATGCTGGACACGTCGGTGGCCCCGTTCCTCTTCGAGAACACCGCCGGCCTCATGGTGGGCGCCACCGGCCTCGACTTCACCGCCGACGACGTGCAGCGCGTCGGCGAGCGCGTCAACAACCTGGCGCGCGCCTTCAACACCCTCGCGGGCCTCACGCGCGCCGACGACGACCTGCCGGAGCGTCTCAAGACCGAGCCCATCCCGCAGGGACCCGCCAAGGGTCACATGATCCCTCAGGCCGACCTTGACCTGATGCTCGACGAGTACTACGTGGCCCGCGGCTGGACGCCGGACGGCGTCCCCACGCGGGCCAAGCTCGAGGAGCTCCGCCTGGGCGACGCCGCCGACAGGCTGGGCCTCGCGTGATCGTACGCGTCAGGACGATCGGCCTTCTCAGGTCCCTGATGCGGCAGGGGGAGTTCGAAGTGGACCTGCCGGATGACAGCAGCGTCCAGGCTCTTCTCACGCGCCTGGCCGAGACCTACGGCGGCGCGGTCGCGGCCCACCTCACCGCCCCCGTCGAAGCGGACGCCCACCCGCCGCTTCGCGTCATGGTCAATGGGCGCGACATCGGCGTTCTCGACGACCGGCGCACGATCCTCGCCGATGGCGACGACGTGCTCGTACTCACACCGATCGCGGGCGGTTGACCCGCGGCCGGAGCAGCTCACGAAAGGACAGCATGAGAACGCTCGACTTCGAGAACCACTTCATCACCCAGGGATGGGTCGACGCTCTCCTCGGCAACGATGGTCATCCGCGGCTGACGCACGACGAGTCGGACGGCAAGTGGCGGCTCTACTACCAGGCCGACGCCTTCGAACCGTTCGGCGTGATGGACAGGCTGCTCGATCTCGGTGAGGGACGGATCGCGGCCATGGACGCGGCCGGCGTGGACGTCGCGGTCCTGTCGCTGACGGCGCCCGGGCTGCGAGCAGCTCGGTCCGGACGTAGGACCCGGGTGGCGCGCGAGTCGAACGACGCGGTGGCGGCGGCGGTCACGGCGCACCCCGACCGTTTCTTGGGGTACGCGGCTCTGTATCCGAAGGACGTCGACGGCGCCGTCCAGGAGCTCGAGCGCGCCGTCCGCGAGCTCGGCCTCAGGGGCTGGAAGACCCACTCGAACTTCGGCGACTCGTTCCTCGACGAGAAGCGCTATTGGCCGATCCTCGCCAAGGCGGAGGAGCTCGGCGTCCCCGTCTACCTGCATCCGGCCGCGCCGATGATCCCCGAGCTGCGCACCTACGGGCTCGCGCTGGCGGGTGCGGCGTTCGGTTTCGGCGTCGAGACGGCCACCGCGATGGTGCGTCTCATCCTCTCCGGCGCCCTCGACGCGTTCCCTCGTCTGCAGATCATCCTCGGGCACTACGGCGAAGGCCTTCCCTTCATCATGCAGCGCGTCGATCACCCCTTCGTGCGGCCGTACATCAAGGCCGACGGCGCCGCCGTGCCGGACCTGAGGCACCCGCCGAGCTACTACCTGCGCACCAACATGTGGGTGTCGACGAGCGGCAACTACCTGAAGGCCGCCTTTGACTGCACTCGGGAGGCGCTGGGACTCGACCGGATCGTCCTCGGTACCGACCACCCGTACGAGGACATGAACGAGTGCATGGAGTTCCTCCGCGGACTCGGGCTCAGCGAATCGGACGTCACCCGGCTGTACCAGGACAACGGAGCAGCACTCGGCGTCACCCTCTGATTTTTGGCAAATGGCCTTGACAGAGCGGGTGCTCGCGGTACGATGCCCGTATGGTGGAAGGGCTGTTCCGCATTGTGGGACGGCGCCGTCCGTGCCCGTTCGACACCATGAGCCTGTCGGGGGATGGGGCACGCATGTCGAGTGGCTCGCCGGGTGTGGCGGGCACGACGGCAACCGGCAGGCCGACCGTGGGGAACTTCTGTCTGGGAGGGAAGATGGGTTCTCAAGATCAGCCGTCCAATAACAGTTCCATCGGCGACCGCCGCGTCAGTCGTCGCGACTTCTTGAAGACGGCCGGCCTCGGGGCCGCAGCACTCGGTGTCGGCGGCGGCCTCGGCGGCGCGCTGACGGCGTGCGGCAGTTCGAGTTCGGACGACAGCGGCGGCGGCAGCGGCGGCGGTCGCACGATCAAGATCGGCTTCGTCTCGCCGCAGACGGGCGCCTTGGCCGCGTTCGGTGAGGCCGACACGTACTGCGTGAAGCGCTGGACCGAGACCGTCAAGGACGGCATCACGACCGCAGACGGCGTGTCGCATCCGATCGAGATCCTCGTGAGGGATTCGCAGTCGGACTCCAACCGCGCCGCCACCGTCGCCGGCGACCTGATGACCAACGACGGCGTCGACGTCATGATGGTGACGTCCACCTCGGACACGGTGGTCCCTGTGGCCGACCAGGCCGAGGCGTTCGGCGTTCCCTGCATCTCGAGCGACAGCCCGTGGCAGCCGTTCTACTTCGGCCGCGGCGGCACGCCCGACAAGGCCTTCAAGTGGACCTACCACGCGTTCTGGGGCATCGAGACCAACGCCGCCTTCCAGCTCGACCTGTGGACGAAACTGCAGAACAACAAGGTCATCGGGGCCATGTGGCCGAATGACGCCGATGGCCTGGCTCTCTCAGACCCGAAGACCGGCCAGCCGGCCGCCTGGAAGCCGGCCGGCTACAAGATCATCGACGGCGGCCGGTATCAGGACGGCAGCGAGGATTACAGCACGCAGATCGCCAAGTTCAAGGCCGCCAACGCCGAGATCTGCTCCGGCGTGATGATCCCTCCGGACTTTGTCAACTTCTGGAAGCAGGTGCACCAGCAGGGCTTCCAGCCCATCTTCTGCACCATGTCGAAGGCGCTGTTGTTCCCCTCGGAGCTCGAGGCCATGGGCAGCATCGGTGAGGGCCTCACCGCCGAAGTCTGGTGGCATCCGACCTTCCCCTACAAGTCCTCGCTCACCGGCGAGACCGCACAGCAGTTCGCCGACGACTGGGAGACGTCGACGGGCAAGCAGTGGACGCAGCCGCTCATGCACTACATCGTGTTCGAGATCGCGGCCGACGCCCTCAAGCGCACAGAGGACATCGAGTCCAAAGACTCCATCGTGACCGCGCTCAAGGCCACCAACCTCGACACGCTCGCCGGAAACATCAGCTTCTCGAGCGGCGGCCCCGGCAACCCGGTCCCCAACGTCGCCACGACGCCTCTGGCCGGCGGGCAGTGGATCAAGGGCGCCAAGTACCCGTTCGACCTGGTCATCGTGTCGAACGCCGTGGCGCCCGACGCGACGATCCAGCAGGACGTCACACCGCTCGTCTGGAGCTGATCGCGGCCCTGGGCCGGACGCGGGAGTGGTCCGGCCCCTGACCTGGCCCGGCGTGCCTGGGCTCGCCGGGGGAGGAGCCGGCGGTGAGGCAGTCCGCCTCGCCGCCGGCGCTTCCCTCAGCCGCGACCCCAGGCGCCTTGCCGGCCTCCTCCGAAGGTGACCGTGCAGGCGCCGGGTTCCCCCGAAAGGAGCGGAAGTGCACCGCGACAGCATGTCGTCCCGGGAGCGGTGGGAAGCGCTCGTTCGCGGCGAGCGCCTCGATCGCGTCCCCTGCCTCCAGTTCATACTCGGCCACACTGCGGTCGTCGCCGGGAAGCCCATCGCCGCCATCTACGACGACGCTCGCGCGAGCATCGCCTGCCAGTGCGACGCGATGGAGCTGTATGGCTACGACGGCCTGATCCTGCACGGGTGGGCGAACGCCGGCGGCGCCGAGTTCGGCGGCGACATCGAGTACCCGTATCGCCACTACACCGGCGCCCCGATGGTGAAGCGGAATCCCGTGCAGAGCGAGCAGGACGCCTGGGACCTGCGCGTGCCCGACGACATCGCCGGGGCCGGGACCGTGCCCATCGGCCTCGAGTTCTCCCGGCTGCAGTCCGGACTCGGCCTGCCCTGCACGGTCCAGGTCGGTTCGCCGCTCACCTGGGCAGGGTCGGTCTGCGGCGAGGAGCGGCTGATGCTCTGGCTCATCAAGAAGCCGGACGTCGTCCACCACGTCCTCCGGGTCGTCACCGATTTCATTCTCAAGAAGGCCGAACTCTGGGTGCGGGAGTTCGGCCCTGAGAACGTGATGGCGTTCGACCTCTGCATCGAGACCAACAAGCTCTACTCACCGCGGCAGTTCGAGACCTTCTCGTTCCCGTATCTGAAGGAGGTGCACGAGAAGCTCACCGAGATGGGCGTGGCGATCTTCCTCAGCCACATCTGCGGGGAGCAGAACCGCAATCTCCCCCTCTGGTCACAGCTTGCCTACGGCGGGCGCGGCATGGTGAGCGTCGGCCGCGAGATCAGCTTGTCGGCGGCGCGCGAGGCGTTCCCCCGGAACGTGGTCATGGGGAACGTCGACCCCGTGGCCATCCAGGAAGGGACGCCCGAGGAGGTGCTTGCCCTGTGTGGCGAGTGCATCGACGAGGGCAAGGACCACGCAGCCGGCTACGCGCTCATGTCCGGTTGTGAGATCCCCCCGCAGGCCCCGCCCGTCAACGTGTTCCAGATGGTCAAGGCGTGCCGCGAGCACGGAAGGTACTAGACAGTCGATGGAGGCGCCACAGTGACGGATGAACAGGGAGTCCTCGAGCGGCTGAAGGCCGCTGTGGAGGACGGCGACGAGGTGATCGCTGCCGGCGCCGCCGAGGAGGCCGTGGCTGCGGGCATCGACCCGCAAAGAGCGATCATGGAGGGACTCGTCCCGGGAATGAACGAGCTCGGCCGGCTCTACGAGGCGGGCGAGTGCTTCGTGCCCGAGCTCCTCGTCGGCGCCGAGGCTCTCTACGCGGGCCTCGGCGTCCTTCGCCCTCTGGTGGCGGCGTCCGTACAGAGCGCTCGCGGAGAGGGCGTGGTGGTCATCGGAGCGGTCCAGGGGGACGTGCACGACATCGGCAAGAACCTCGTCAGGTTGATGCTGGAGGTGGCGGGGTTCGAGGTGCACGACCTGGGGCGCGACGTGGAGATGGTGGAGTTCATCGAGGAGTCGCGCCGGCTGGACGCCGACCTGCTGTGTCTGTCTGCGCTCATGACGACCACGATGGTCGCGATGAAGGACTTCATGCCCAGGTTCAAGGAGGAACTGCCGCGCACGAAGGTCCTCATCGGTGGCGCCCCGCTCTCTCAGCACCTGGCGGACCAGTGGGGCGCCGACGGCTATGGCGAGAACGCAATGGACGCGGCCCGGGCGGCCAAGAAGCTCCTGGGCATCGGCCCCGATGACTGACCCTGACCGCCGAAGGAGGTCGTGACCGATGTGGCACGAGACGATGTCGAGCGCGGAGCGGATGGGCGCGCTCATGAACGGCGAGCAGCCCGACCGCGTGCCGGTCATCCCGTTCATCTTCGGCCACACGGCGCTGGTCTGTGGTGAGCCGCTCGCCCGCGTGTTCGACGACGCCGCGCAGAGCTTCCGCTGCCAGGTGCTGTGCCAGGAGATGTACGGCTACGACGGAGGACCCCTGTACGTCTACGCCTCCGCGGGGGGCTGGGAGTTCGGCGGCGAGATCGAGTTCCCGTACAAGAAGTACTCGGGCGCGCCGGTCGTCACTCGGCATCCGGTGACGAACGAGGAAGAGGCCCTTGCTCTCGAGGTACCGGAGGACGTGTCGAAGGCCGGCGCGCTGCCCATCGCCCTCGGGGTCGCCCGGCTCCAGGCGGAGCACGGGATGCCGGTGACGCTGCAGATCGGGTCTCCCTTCACCTGGGCGGGGGCGGTCCTCGGCGAAGACCGCATGATGATGTGGATGCTCAAGAAGCCCGAACTCGTGCACCGCGTCCTCGAGAAGGTCGCGGAATTCGTCGTCAAGGTGGCCGAACTCTACGTGGTGGAGTTCGGCGCCGAGAGCCTCATGGCCTTCCACGGCGCCGCGACCGAGTCGAACAAGCTCATCTCCCCCAAGCAGTTCGAGGCCTTCGCGCTGCCGTACTATCAGCGGATCAACACGCAGGTGATCGAGCTCGGCGTGTCCTCCATGTTCATCCACATCTGCGGCGAGCAGAACAAGAACCTCGAACACTGGCAGAAGGTGCCGCTGCCGGAGCGCACGATCCTCAGCGTCGGCAGGGAAGTCGCGCTGGAGACCGCCATGGCCACGTTCCCCCGCCAGATCATCGCCGGGAACGTCGATCCCACACTCATTCAGGAGGGGAGCCCCGAGGAGGTGCTCGAGCAGGCGAGGGAGTGCATCGAGATCGCGAAGGACCACGAGGGAGGCTACGTGCTCATGGCCGGCTGCGACGTGCCGCCCCTTGCACCGCCCGTCAACGTGTTCCAGTTGGTGAAAGCGGCGCGCGAGTTCGGACGCTACTGATCCGCCGCCCGAGCCGCGCCGGCACCGGGGCCAGCTGGGCGC
The DNA here is from genome assembly GCA_963762125.1 of uncultured Thermoleophilia bacterium. Classification (GTDB taxonomy): domain Bacteria; phylum Actinomycetota; class Thermoleophilia; order UBA2241; family UBA2241; genus CAIXSE01. The sequence goes on along the minus strand of CAVXJO010000007.1, from coordinate 267,454 downwards.
CGACCGGCGGCCGCGACCGAGAGCGACAAGGAGAGACCCGTGTTCACGAAGATCCTGAAGCCCGAGATCATGCGGACCTTGCTGCCGGAGGGCTTTCCGGCGGACGGCCTCAGCCAGCCGCGGTACAAGATGGTCGTGGAGAGGGACGTCTTCGTCACCATGCGGGACGGTACGCGCGTCGCGGTCGACATCTTCCGGCCCGACGCGCCCAGCGAGTTTCCGTCGCTGTACGCCACGAGCGCCTACAACAAGGACCTCGCATATCTGCCGCAGATACCGGCGTTCCACTTCCGCGAGACGAACGACATCGAGTACTTCGTCTCGCGCGGCTACGCCTACGTCCACCAGGACATCCGTGGCAGCGGCAAGTCCGCCGAGGGCCAGTGGCGCTTCTTCAGTCGCGAGGAGCAGAACGACTTCTACGACACGGTCGAGTGGGTCGCCGCGCAGCCGTGGTGCACCGGCAGCGTCGGCATGATCGGCGAGTCGTACCTGGCGTGGGTGCAGTGGTTCACTGCGGCCACGCAGCCGCCGCACCTCAAGTGCATCGTGCCCTTCGACGGCGGCGCTGACATGTACCGCGACGTCGCCTTCCACGGCGGCATCATGTCGGTCGGCTTTCCGACCGCCTGGCACATGTGGGAGATCCGCGCCAACTACCGTCTCGGCCGCCCCGGACCGGATCCGAAGCTCGGCGATTGGGACATGCCGTGGCACGTCATCAACCACCCCACCTGCGACGACTTCTGGAAGCTCCGCTACGCCGACTTCTCCAGGATCCAGTGCCCCGTGTTCAGCATCGGCATCCTGCACAAGGTCGGCATCCACCTGCGCGGCAACATCCGCGGCTACGAGGAGCTCACGACGCCCAAGAAGCTCCTGCTCTGCCACGGCGACTTCGAGGGCGACGAGATGGCGATCTTCAATTCTGCCGAGATGCGGCTGTTGCTGCTGCGCTGGTACGACCACTGGCTGAAGGGCAACGACACCGGTCTCATGGACGAGGACCCGGTGACGCTGTTCGTGCGCGGCAAGGACGTGTACCGGGCGGAGAAGGACTGGCCGCTGCCGCAGACGGAGTACCGCAGACTCTACCTCGGCGCGGGGCCCAGCGGCGCCGTGGAGTCGCTCAACGACGGCAGTCTCTCGTGGGAGAGCCCGGCGGTGGACGACAGTTCGTTCACATACGCCTATCCGGACCCCGACTGGTCGCACTTCTCAGGCATGGGCACCGCCGTCATGGAGGATGGGGTCCCGAACCCGGTGCGCAAGATCCTCACCTTCACGACCCCGCCGCTCGAGGAGGACCTGGAGGTCATCGGCAGCATGGTCCTTGTGCTCCACGCGTCGTCGGATCAGACCGACACCGACTTCTTCATGCGGCTCACCGACCAGCTCCCGGACGCGGAGCAGGCGCCCGGCATGCCGCCGCGGGGCCTGATGCTCACGCGCGGGTGGCTGAAGGCGTCGCACGCGGTCACGAAGGATGAGGAGCGCAGCCTGCCGCACCGGCCGTACTACCGGCACGACGCGCCGCAGCCCATCGAGCCCGGGGAGATCTACCGGTTCGAGATCGAAGTGTGGGCGACGTCCTGCTGTTTCCGCAAAGGGCATCGCCTGCGCATCGACCTCGCCTGCTACGACTCCAACGCCTTCGACTTCGGCGGACACTATTACGGGCTGAAGATGGGCAACGACACGATCCATCACGACCGCGAGCACCCCTCGCACATCGTCCTGCCGGTGATTCCGTCGGCCTAGTCACGCGGCCCTCCAGCGACGCACAAGGAGCGACACGATGTACAGCAAGACGCTCGACCCCAGGATCATGGGCACCATGCTGCCGCCGGACTTCCCGGCGGAGAAGCTCAGCCGGCCGCAGTACAAGATGATCGTCGAGAAGGACGTCATGATCCCCATGCGCGACGGGGTCATGATCGCCGCCAACATCTACCGGCCGGACGCTCCGGGCACGTTCCCGGCGCTGCACGCGGCCGACTCGTACCAGAAGGACATGGTGAACATCGTCCCGACGCTGCCCATCTTCCACTGCGTCGAGGTCAACGACATCGAGTACTTCGTGAGCCGCGGCTACGTGTTCGTGCACACCGACTCGCGCGGCACAGGCCACTCGCCCGACGGCGAGTGGGCCTTCTGGAGCCAGGAGGAGCAGACCGACCTCTACGACATGATCGAGTGGATCGCCGTGCAGGACTGGTGCACCGGCAAGGTCGGCATGCTCGGCGAGTCGCTGCTGGCCTGGGTGCAGTGGTTCGCTGCCTGCCAGCAGCCGCCGCACCTCGCCTGCATCCTGCCCTGGGACGCTGGCGCCGACATGTATCGCGACGTGGCCTGGCACGGCGGCATGATGGCCGTCGGCTTTCCGACCGCCTGGCACATGTGGGAGATCCGCGGACACTACCGGCTCGGGCTCCCGGCTCGTTTCGATACCCTGCCGGCGAATCCCGACTCGGGGCGCTGGGACCTCGTGTGGAACGTCATCAACCACCCGACCTACGATGAGTTCTGGAAGCTCAGGAACCCCGACTTCTCGCAGATCAAGGTGCCGGTGTTCACCGTCGGCGCGCTGCACAAGGTGGGCCTGCACCTGCGCGGCGTCGTGCGCGGCTACGAGGAGGTGCGGACGCCGAAGAAGATGATGCTCATCCACGGCGTCATGGACGGCGACGAGATGGCCATCTACAACTCGCCCGAGATGCGCCTGCTGATGCTGCGCTGGTACGACCACTGGCTCAAGGACAACGACACCGGCTTCATGGACGAGCCGCCGGTGACCATCTTCGTGCGCGGCGCCGACGAGTACCGCCCCGAGGACGGCTGGCCGATCCCCCGCACCGAGTACAGCAAGCTGTACTTCCACCCCGGCCCGAGCACCTCGAGCCACGAGTCGCTGAACGACGGCCGGCTCTCGTGGGAGCCGCCGGCCGAGGCGGAGAGTTCCTTCACGTACTCGTACCCTGATGAGAACTGGACGCACTTCTCCGGCGGCGGCACGGCGCCGATCGAGGACGGTATCGTCCACTTCACGCGCCGCATCCCGACCTTCGTCAGCGAGCCGCTCGAGGACGACCTCGAGGTCTCGGGCAACATCGTCCTCGTCCTGTACGCCTCGTCCGACCAGAGCAACACCGACTTCTTCTGCCGCCTCGTGGACCAGGCTCCTGACGGAGAACAGATCCCCGGCCTCCCGCCCAAGGGATACATCTTGACGCGCGGCTGGCTCAAGGCGTCGCACGCAGCGACGAAGAGCAAGGAACTGAGCAGGCCCGACCGGCCGTACTACCTGCACGACGAGCCGAAGCACATCGTGCCGGGCGAGGTCTACCCGTTCGAGATCGAGGTCTGGCCGACGTGCAACCTCTTCAAGAAGGGGCATCGCATCCGCGTCGACGTCGCCTGCGGTGATTCACCGGCAGTCGACTTCGGCGGCCACTACTATGGTGTCAAGGTCGGCAGCGACACGTACCATCATGACGTCGACCATCCCTCGCACCTCGTGCTGCCGGTGGTGCCCCGGGCCTGATCGGAGGCGAGAAGCTCGTGAACACAGACCCGAATGACCGCGTGGCGACGCTGAAGGCTCGTCCCGAACCCGTCGCCGTCGACCTTGCGAGGACGGCTCTTGTGGTCGTGGACATGCAGAACGCGTTCATGTCGCCGGGCGGCATGTTCGACGATTCCGGCTGGCCCATCGCCGGCGCCCAGGCCGTCATCGCCCCGAGCCGGCGGCTGCTTGACGGCCTGCGCGCGGCCGGCGTCCGCGTCGTCTACGTGAAGATGAGCTACGACGCGGATCTGTCCAACGCCGGCGGCCCCGATTCGCCGAACTGGCACAAGGAGACCGGGATGGTGCTGATGCGGCAGCGCCCGGAGACCTGGGGCAAGTACGTCACCGAGGGCACGTGGGACGAGCAGGTCGTGGAGGCGCTGGCGCCCGTCGCCGGCGAGCCTGTGGTGCGCAAGCAGCGCTACAGCGGGTTCGCGGGCACGAGTCTCGACCACGTCCTCAAGACGATCGGAGCGAAGTACCTGCTCTTCATCGGCGGAGCCACCAATATCTGTGTCACCGCGACCCTCATGGACGGCTTCTTCCTGGACTACTGGCCCATCCTGGTGGAGGACGCCTGCTTCTCGCAGTGCCCGCCGGTCACCGTCGAGGGCGCCGTCTGGAACATCGAGAACCTGTACGGCTGGGTGACCAGTGTCGATGAGGTCCTTGACGTGGTGGCTCAGTCATGAGGAACGACCAGGGAGGGGGCGCCCCCGTGGCCGCGGACATCGTGGACCTGCGTACAGCGCTCGAGTTCCTCGCGACCGTGCCTGGTCAGCTCCTGAGCACGGCCGTCGCCGTCGACCCGTATCTCGAGCTTGCCGGCATCTACCGGCGCGTCGGCGCCGGCACGCCGATCGCACCGCCCACGCGCATCGGACCGGCGCTGCTCTTCGAGAACGTCAAGGGCTTCGACACGAAGGTGGTGGCCGGCGTCCTCGCCAGCCGCAGGCGGACCGCGCTGCTCCTGGGGACGACGCCCGACCGGCTGGCTTTCGACCTGCTCGCCGCACTCGAGCGGCCCCTCTCTCCCGTCATGGTGCCCTCTGCCGAGGCGCCGTGCCACGAGGTCGTCCTCAAGCCGCCGTTCGACCTGAGGACGCTCCTTCCGGCGACGACGAGCACGGCCCGGGACGCCGGCCCGTTCCTCAACATGGCGCTGCTGCGCGCCGAGGACCCCGAGACCGGCGTGTCCGACGTCACCATCCACCGCATGTGCCTCATCGGTCCCGACACGATGACGGTGAACTTCACAGGGCCGTTCCGGCACATCGACCAGTTCCGCGTCAAGGGTGAGCGGGCCGGCAAACCTCTGCCCGTCTCCGTCAGCATCGGTCTCGACCCGGCCGTCTACGTCGCGTCATCGTTCGAGGCGCCGACGACGCCGATGGGCTGCGATGAGCTCACCATCGCCGGAGGACTTCGCGGCCGGCCTGTTGAGCTCGTCGACTGCGTGAGCGTGCCGGCGAAGGCGATCGCGCGGGCCGAGATCGTCATCGAGGGCGAGTTGTATCCGAACGAGCGCGTGCGCGAGGACGTGCTCACCGGCGAGGGCTGGGCCATGCCCGAGTTCCCGGGGTATCTCGGCCTCGCCAAGCCGGACGTTTCCGTGCTGCACGTGACTGCCGTGACGCACCGCCGGGACCCGATCTTCCAGACGCTGGTGGGCCCGGGCGAGGAACATACGACCCTGGCCGGGCTGCCGACCGAGGCCAGCATCCTCAAGCTGGTCGAGGACGCCCTGCCCGGCTTCGTGCGCAACGTCTACTGCCACCCGGCGGGCGGCGGTAAGTACCTCGCCGTCCTGCAGGTGCGCAAGCGCATCCCCGCGGACGAGGGCCGTCAGCGGCAGGCGGCCCTGACGGCCTTCACGGCGTTCTCCGAGCTCAAGCACGTGATCCTCGTCGACGACGACGTCGACCTCTACGACTCGAACGACGTGCTGTGGGCGATGACGACGCGCTATCAGGGGGACGTGAGCACGGCGTTCATCCCGGGCGTGCGCTGCCACCCACTCGATCCGTCGGCGACGCCGGAGTTCAACCCGCTGCTGCGCGTCGCCGGGCAGAGCTGCAAGACGATCTTCGACTGCACCGTCCCGGTGGACCTCCGGGAGCGGTTCGAACGGTCGACGTTCATGGACGTCGATCTGGACACGTACTTCCCCGGTCAAGAAATGGAGTGACGATGGACTTCAGCGAAGCGACACGCCTTCTCTCGCCAGACCCGCTTCCGCTCGAGATGGGCGTGGAACGCCTCGCGAGCGGTCAACTGCACGTCGCGGTGCGCACGTACCTGATGGGCTGCACCGGCGCGATGTTCCAGTGGTGGTTCGGCACCGGCCCCAACGCGCGCGAGTACGCCTGGTGGAACCCGGTCGACCACGTCGGCTCGGAGTGGCTCGACCTGCCGGAGGACGGCAGCGGCATCGGCTCGACGCACGTGGCCGATGAGCGGCTCGCCGACGACATCGTGCACAGCCTCAAGATCCGCTTCTACGATCCCGCCGAGACGTTCGGAGACGAGTTTGCGGCGGCCAAGGAGCGTGGCGACATCTCGGCCGCGGTGCTGGCCGACATCGGCCTCGGCGCCGAGCCGCCGCTCGACGAGCGTGGGCGCCCCCTCGGCGGCAAGCTCGTCCATCTCGGCCGCGACACGCCGTTCGGCCTGGTGCTGCGCAGCAACTTCTGGCTGGGCCACGGCCTGCCGCTCTCGCCGGAGGAGCTTGAGGCGGAGATGCCGTTGCAGCTGGGGCTCAACCTCATGAAGCACTCGTCGCAGGAGTGGTTCTACCTGGCGCGCTTCCTGCCCGCTCTGTACATCGCCGAGCGTCGCGACGAGGAGCCCGCGCCGGTGGCCTGGTAGACGACGGTCGAGGCGGCGCGGTCGGCGACCGCCCGATCTGCTTGCGTACCGCGCTCGGGACGACCTCCGGGGGCCTGCCCGGCCGCAAGGGGGTAGAATGCCCCTGGACCAGAGCAGAGACGTGTGGCGCGGACACCCGTCAGCAACCTGAGCGCCTGGCCCGCGCGGTGAGCTCCGTTGGAGCGGTCCGCGCGGGTGACGAGGTGGAGGTTCATCGAAAGACTCGGCGGATGCCTCCCGGCCCGGCACGGTCGTTATCGAGTCGACAAAGCCCGCTGGCAACGGCGGAGACAAAGCGATTCGAGGGTGCCGTCCGCAGCCTGCCCATCTGCGCCCTGACTCACCGAAGGGAGCACGCATGTGCGGCATCGTAGGCTACGTCGGGCGACGCCCGGGCAAGCCCATCATCCTCGACGGCCTCAGACGGCTGGAGTACCGCGGCTACGACTCGGCCGGGATCGCCCTCATCGAGCCCGACGGCATCGATACCGTGCGTGCCGTCGGCAACCTCGACGCGCTGTTCGTGGCGGTCGGCGAGAACGCCTCCGAGGCCTGTGTGGGTCTCGGCCACACGCGTTGGGCAACGCACGGCAAGCCCAGTGAGGAGAACGCCCATCCGCACAGCGACTGCAGCGGGCGCGTGTCGATCGTCCTCAACGGCATCGTCGAGAACTACAAGGAGCTGCGCGCCCGGCTCGCGCAGCGCGGCCACACGTTCAGGAGCGAGACCGACGCCGAGGTCGTGGCACACCTGATCGAGGAGCATGCGGGCGGCAGCCTCGCCGACGCGGTGCGCGGCGCGCTCGCCGAGATGGACGGCCACTACGCCTTCTGCGCCGTCTCGGCCGACGAGCCCGACGTCGTGGTGGGGACCCGGCGCGAGTGTCCGCTCGTCGTCGGCGTCGGCGACGACGAGATGTTCTTCGCCTCCGCCATCCCCGCGTTCCTGGCGCACACGCGTCGGGTGGTCGTGCTCGAGGATGGCGACGTCGTGACCCTCCGCGCCGGCGGCGCGGAGTACACCGACGTCGCCGGCGAGCCCCTCGTCCGCGAGGAGACGGAGTTTCCCGGCGACGACGACGCAGCGGAGAAGGGCGGCTACGAGACCTTCATGCTCAAGGAGATCCACGAGCAGCCGGCGGCGCTGCGCGACACGCTGGCCGGTCGGCTCCGCGAGGACGGCACGGTGGACCTTTCCGAAGTGGGCATCGGCGACGAGATGCTGCGTCGTCTGCGCCGCGTCTTCATCGTCGCCTGCGGCACCTCGTTTCACGCCGGCCTCATCGTGAGCTACGCGATCGAGCAGCTGGCGCGTGTGCCGGTGCAGATCGACGTCGCCAGTGAGTTCCGCTACCGCCAGCCGGTCTTCGATCCCGACACGCTGGTGATCGGCATCACCCAATCGGGTGAGACGGCCGACACGCTCGCCGCGATGCGGCTCGCCAGAGAGGCCGGCTCGCCGGTGCTCGCGCTCACCAACATCATGGGCAGCCAGGCGACGCGCGACGCGGACTTCGTCCTGTACACGCGGGCTGGCCTGGAGATCGGGGTCGCGGCGACCAAGACGCACACCGCCCAGGTCGCCGCCATGCTCCTGCTCGCCTTGCGCCTCGCCTGGGCGCGCGGCTCGATGAGCGAGGACGAACTCAAGGCGCTCGGCCACGAGCTCCGCCAGGTGCCCGAGCTGGCCGAGCAGCTCCTCGCCCGTCCGAGCGCGATCAAGCAGATCGCCGAGCGCTACCACGACGAACGCTTCTTCCTCTACCTGGGCCGCGGCATGGGTTTCGCCGTCTGCCTCGAGGGCGCGCTCAAGCTCAAGGAGATCAGCTACATCCCCACGGAGGCGTACGCCGCCGGCGAGATGAAGCACGGGCCGATCGCCCTGCTCGACGTCGAGTCGCCCGTCGTGGTCGTTGCCGACGACGGGCCCGTGTTCCCCAAGCTCGTCAGCAACATCGAGGAAGTGCGGGCCCGGGGCGCCGACGTCATCGCCGTCGCGACCGACGACAACGAGGTCATCGGTGACCTGTCGCGGGATGTGCTCTGGGTACCCAAGACCGACCACCATCTCGCGCCGATCCTCACCGTGATCCCGCTACAGCTGCTGGCCTACCACATCGCCGGCATCAAGGGGCTGAACGTGGACCAGCCGCGGAACCTGGCCAAGACGGTCACCGTGGAGTAGGGCGATCCGGCGCGAGGCGCGGGGGGTGGTGCGCCGCACGCCGACTCGCTGTCGCGAGCCGCGGCCGATCGGGCCGTGCGGGGGCCGTCGGGCCGGGCTTTGCGTGGCCGGTCCGGCGGCTCTCGGTCTCCGTCGTCGATTCCCAGAAGGGCGCAAGGTGGGCGCGGGGGAGTCTTGACGGACCGGCGGATACAATGACGGGATGAAGGATGCGCGCACAGAGGGAGCGGGCGGGCGGATGGGGTTCCCGCAGATCCCGCCCGGCGGCCTGCTCTACGGCCTCGGCATCGACGTGACGGAAGCTGCTCGCATCCGCAGGCTGCTCGAGCGGCTGCCGCGCGCCTACGAGCGGCTCTTCAGCGAGCAGGAGCGTACCTACTGTGACGGTTTCTCCGACCCGTGGCCGCGTTACGCTGCCCGCTTCGCCGCAAAGGAGGCGGTCGGCAAAGCACTCGGAATCGGTATCATCGGGTTCGTGTGGCGCGACATCGAGGTACTCTCGGGGGGAAAGCCGCTCATCGCGCTGCACGGGGGTGTCGCCGACATCGCGCGACGCCTGGGCGTGACGAGAGTCGAGGTCTCGCTGAGCCACACCGGCGGCATGGCGTACGCCGTCGCCGCCGCACTCAAGGAGGACGCGGATGGATGAGTCCCTGCTGTTGGGCCTGTACACCGCCGCCGGCATGCAGAAGGTCGACGCCACCGCCATCCACGGCATCGGCATCCCCGGAGGGCACCTCATGGAGCGCGCCGGCCTCGCCGTGGCGACCGAGATCCTCGAGCGGTACGAGCCGGAGGAAGCAGTGGTCTTCGCCGGCAAGGGCAACAACGGCGGGGACGGCTTCGTGGTCGCGCGCGAGCTCTTCGACGCGGACGTCGAGGTCACCGTGTTCCTGCTCGCCCCGGCCGAGGAGTACAAGGGCGACGCCAAGCTGAACCTTGACATCCTCGCGGCGCTGGGCGTGGACGTGCGCACCCTGACGGACGAGGCCGGGAAGCTCAGCGAGTCTTCCATGGTGCTCACGGAGATGGCGGACGTCGTCGTCGACGCCGTCTTCGGCACGGGGTTCACCGGCGCCGCCAAGGGGCCTGCGGCGGCGGCCATCGAATTGATGAACGAGGCCCCCGGCGCTGTGGTCAGCGTCGACATCATGAGCGGCGTCGGCGCCGACACCGGGGCGGTGCACGGACCGGCCGTGGTGGCCGACCTCACGGTGGCGCTCCACGCGGGCAAGGTCGGTCATTTCGTGACACCCGGGGGCGCGCTTTCGGGTGAGGTCGTCGTCGCGCCCATCGGCATCCCGGCGCTGTGCGATCACGGGGCCGACGTCTGGCTGCTGACCGAAGCGGGCGTGGCTGAGCTCGTCGTGCCCAAGGGGTCGCTCGACCACAAGCGCTCGGTCGGGACGGTGCTCGTGGTCGGCGGGTCCAGAGGGATGGAGGGCGCCGCCCACATGGCCGCCTTCGCGGCCCTCAGGGGCGGCGCCGGCCTCGTCCACGCGGCGCTGCCCGACGGCGCCGGCGCGGAGAAGCCCTTCGCCGAGGTGATCGCCGTCACCGTGCCGGGCGGCGATGGCCAGTTCGGGCTTGCCGCACGCTCCGCACTCTTCGAGCAGGCGGCACAGCTCAGGGCCGTCGCCGTCGGCCCCGGACTCGGCCGCGCCGACGAGGCGCGGCTGCTGGTGCGCGAGCTCATTGGCGTCGACCGGCCGCTGCTGCTCGACGCCGACGGCCTGTATGCGCTCGGCGACCGGCTCGAACTGCTCGCCGAACGCACACTACCCACGGTGCTGACGCCGCACGAGGGCGAGCTGGGCCGTCTGATCGGCCGTCCGGCGGCCGAGGTCGCGGCCCAGCGCCTGGAGTGCGCCCGCTCGGCGGCGAAGCGCGCCAACGCCACCGTGCTGCTGAAGGGCGAGGCGACGATCGTCGCCGATCCGTCGGGAGGGGCCTACGTCGTCCCGACCGGGAACCCCGGCCTCGCGACGCCGGGCACCGGCGACGTCCTCAGCGGCGTCATCGTCGCCCAGCTCGCCAAGGGCCTGACGGCCACAGACGCCGCCTGCCTCGGCGCCTACCTGCACGGTCTCGCCGCCGATCTGGCGGCCGAGGATGCGGTGGGCACGGAGGGTATGGTGGCGAGCGACCTGTTCCACTACCTGCCCGCCGCCGTGGAGCGGCTCAAGGCCGGTCCACAGGAGGAAAGCCATGAGCACGACCACTGACGCCCAGTCCGGGGGCGAGCCGCTCGTCCGCGACATCATGACGACCCCCGTCGTCACCGTCCCATCGACGATGACGGTGAAAGACCTCGCGGCGCTCTTCCGCGACAAGCGGCTCGGCGGCGTGCCGGTCGTCGACGAGGACAGGCTGGTCGGGATCGTGACCGAGGGCGACCTCATGGCGATGGACGCCGACATCCAGATGCCGCACTACTTCGAGCTCTTCGACAGCATCATCTACCTGGGCAGCCAGAAGAAGTTCAAAGAGCAGCTCGAGAAGGCGTCGGCAGCAACTGTCGGGCAGCTCATGACCGATGAGGTGAAGACGGTGGCTCCGGACGACGAGGCTCGCGTCGCCGCGACCCTGATGTCGCGGCACAAGTTCGACCGCGTCCCGGTGGTGGAGGGCGAAGCAGTGATCGGGATCGTCACCCGGCACGACATCATGAAGATCCTGGGGCTCTGAGTGCTGGCCGGGCGACACCGCGCCGTCGCCGAGGTAGACCTCGAGGCGATCCGCCACAACGTCCGCCGCCTCATGCGCGACCTGCCGGACGGCGCGGTCCACTGCGCCGTGGTAAAGGCCAACGGCTACGGGCACGGCGCGGTGCCTGCGGCGCGCGCCGCGCTGGAGGCCGGGTCCGCCTGGCTCGGCGTGGCCACCGCGCCCGAGGCCGACGAGCTGCGGGCGGCGGGCCTCACCGCGCCGATCCTGATCTTCGGCCCGCTCACCGGCACCGGCCTCGAGCGGGCCGCGGCCGTCGGCGCCGAGGTCGTCGCCTGGTCGCCGGCGTTCCTCGCCGAGGCGGTCCGCCTCGGCGTCCGCGTCCACGTCAAGTTCGACACCGGCATGGGCCGCCTTGGCGTGTCGGCGCACGAGGTCCGCAAGCTCTGCGCGCAGGCCCACGCCGGCGGCGTCCTCTCCGGCCTCATGAGTCACTTCGCGACGGCCGACGAGGCCGAGACGGCCTTCTTCGAGCAGCAGCTCGGGCGGTTCGCCGAGCTGGCAGGGGAGCTCAAGGGGCAGTACCCCGGCCTGCTCTGCCACACGGCCAACAGCGCGGCGACGCTGCGCGGGCCGCGCGCCCACTTCGACATGGTCCGCACCGGGATCGCGATGTACGGTCTCGCGCCGGCCAACGACGATCCGTTCAAAGACGACCTGCGGCCGGCGATGAAGTTCGTCTCGTACGTCGCCGGCGTCCGCGACGTCGTCCCGGGCGAGTCGGTGGGCTACGGCAGGACGTTCATCGCGGTGGAGCTCACGCGCGTGGCCATCGTTCCGGTGGGCTATGCCGACGGCGTGCGCCGCGCGCTCAGCAACCGCGCCGAGGTGCTCGTCGCCGGGCGGCGCTGTCCCATCGTCGGTCGCATCAGCATGGACCAGATGACGGTGCGGCTGCCGGATGATTGGGGCCGGCCGGGTGACGAGGTCGTCCTGATCGGCCCGGCCGGCGACGGCGTCGCCGGCCGGGCCGCCGCTGCCTGGACGGAGCCCGCCCGGCCCCGTTTGGACGCCCCCGGGACACCGCGCATCCTCTGCGAGGAGATGGCGCGGCTGCTCGACACCATCAACTACGAGGTCGCGTGCGACATGGCGCCGCGGGTGGCACGCCGCTATCGCGGCCAGAGCCCCGCGGCCTGACGCTCGTGGCCCGGTACGCCGCCACGCCTCCGACGTCCGACGCGGTGACCCGGGCCGCGCTCGCCGCGCTGGGGCCGGGCGAGGCCGGCTGGCTCGTCGGCGGCTGCCTGCGCGACGAGCTCCTGGGACGCCGCGTCCGCGACATCGACATCGCGCTCGACGGCAACCCGGAGGCGCTCGCACGCGCCGTGGGCGACCGTCTCGGCGGAGGTGTCTACGCGACGTCCGATCTCTTCGGCGGCTGGCGTGTCGTCATCGGCGACCTGCACATCGACATCGCCGCCCTGCGCGGCGGCCCGCCCGGCGGCCCACCCGACCCGGCGACGCGCGCCCTGCGTCTGGAGGCGGATCTCCGGGCGCGCGACGTCACCGTCGACGCGCTGGCGCGGCCGCTGGACGGCGAGCATATCGTCGACCCGCTGAGCGGCCTCGACGACCTGGCCGCCGGCCGCCTTCGCCTGTGCTCGCCGGCCTCTCTCGACGACGACCCGCTCCGCGTCCTGCGCCTCGCGCGCCTCGCGCGCGTGTTCGAGCTCCTGCCCGACGCGGCGGCCACGGAGGCGGCCGTCCGCGCCGCGCCCGGCCTCTCCCGCTCCAGCGGCGAGCGCGTCCGCGACGAGCTCTGCGCGCTCCTCGGCACGCACGCCGCGCCGGCGGCGCTCCGCGACCTGGCCGTGTGGGGAGCGCTCGCGGTGATCCTGCCCGAGGTCGACCGTCTGCGTGATGTGGAGCAGAACCCGTACCATCACCTGGACGTCTTCGAGCACACGCTCGAGGCGCTCACCTATGTCGTCGGTGTGGTCGCCCAGTTGGGCGGGCGACGGTTCCTCGCCACTCCGGCTGAGGCCGGCATGCCCGGCGTCGAGCCGCTGGTACCCGTCTCCTGGGCGGTACTCCTCCACGACATCGGCAAGCCCGTCGTCCGCGTCGTCGACGACCAGGGGCGGGTGATCTTCTGGCACCACGATGAGACAGGGCGCCGGATGTGCGCCGACATCGGCGGGCGCTTCAACTTCAGCAAGCGCTTCGTCGAGTACGTCGGCACGCTCGTGCGTCAGCACCTGCGGCTGGGGTTCCTGACGCGCGAGCAGCCGCTGACGCGGCGGGCCCTGGCCCGCTACCGGCACGACGTCAGCCCTTGGGTGTTCGAGTCCGTGGTCGTGTCGCTCTGCGACCGCCTGGCCACACGCGGGGAGAAGACCTCGCTCGCGTCGATGGCCCGGCACTACCGCTTGGCGCGCACCGTGTGGACGGCGGTGAGCAAGGCGCCGGCGCCGCAGCTGCTCAGCGGCGACGACGTGATGGAGCTGCTCGGCATCGAGCCTGGGCCGGCGGTGGGTCAGGCTCTCGACGCGCTCGAAGAAGAGATCGAGGCGGGCGAGGTGACCGACGCGAAGGGCGCCCGCGCGTTCCTGGCGGCGTGGTGGCGACGCGACGAGGCGGAGGGATCTGAGGGTGATGGGGCTGCCGGGACGGACCGGGCGCCCGGGGTGGACGATGCCTGAACTCCCGGAGGTCGAGACCGTCCGCCGGCGCCTGCTCACATGTCTCCCCGGGCTGCTGTTGCGGGAGCTCGTCGTGAACGACTGGACCGTGAGCGTGCAGACGGAGCAGGAGCTTCGCGAGCATCTCGCCGGGCGCCGGGTCGCGGGTCTGCGCCGGCGCGGCAAGTATCTGCTCGTGGACTTCGGCGCGCTCGAGGAGCCGGCCCACCGGAGCGAGCCGGCCGGCGGCACCCGTGGCCGGGCCGGCAGCGCACGTGGGCCGGCCGGAGAAGGCATCGCCGGCCCCTCCGTGGCCGTCATTCACCTGCGCATGACCGGCCAGCTTGTCTTCCGGCCCGAGCCGGGCGCGCGCCCTGCGCGCTTTCTGTGGAACTTCGAGCCGGAGACCACGCTGTACTTCCAGGACGTGCGCCGGTTCGGCCGCCTCTGGGCGCTGGAGGCGGCGGCCGAGGACGATTTCTTCGCCTCGCGGGGGATGGGTCCAGAGCCCTTCGGACCCGAGTTCACGCTCGAGTACCTTCGCGGCGCGCTGCGTGGCAGGCGCGCGCCGCTCAAGGCGTTCTTGCTGGACCAGCGGCGCATCGCCGGCGTGGGCAACATCTACGCCGACGAGGCGCTGTTCCGCTCCCGTCTGCACCCGTTGCGGGCGGCTGGGAGCGTCGGGCCGCGTGAGGCGCGACGCCTGCACGCGGCCCTTCTCGAGACCCTCCAGGCCGGCATCGACCACGAGGGCTCCAGCATCGAGAGCTTCATCGACCCTGCCGGGCGGCGCGGCAGCTTCCAGGAGATCCTGAACGTCTACCAGCGCACCGGCGAGCCGTGTCGCGCCTGCGGGACGATCATCGAGCGCACCGTCGTCGGCGGCCGTGGCACGCACTACTGCCCGCGCTGCCAGCCCCGCCGCGGCGGCATGGCTGCGGGCTCTCGCCGCCGCCTCGGCGACACCGTCCCACCTCGCTCGGCCAGGCCGGCCGACTCGGAGGCGCCGGACTGGTGAGCGAGCGGGCGCCAGCCCAGCCGCGCGCCCGGTCACGCGCAGGATCCGGCGACTCGCCCGGCGCCCGTGCTGATCGCCCATCTGCGGCGCGTCTGTACATCGTCCTCACGCGCGTCCCGCGGGGCTCGGAGCTGGTCGTCGGCTCGCTCGGT
This sequence comes from uncultured Thermoleophilia bacterium, assembly GCA_963762125.1. Lineage (GTDB taxonomy): Bacteria > Actinomycetota > Thermoleophilia > UBA2241 > UBA2241 > CAIXSE01. The sequence goes on along the minus strand of CAVXJO010000007.1, from coordinate 252,312 downwards.
AGGCTGAAGCTTGAGCGCGGCTGGTACGCCTACGTGGGGAGCGCTGCGCGGGCGCGGGACGCGCGCGTCGCGCGTCACCTCGCCCGCGAGAAGTCACTCCGCTGGCACGCCGACTACCTGTTCACGGCGTTCCCGGCGGAGCACGCCTGGCTGGTGGACGGGGCGGCGGGGGAGTGCGGTCTCGCCGCCGCTCTGGCGGCGCTGCCCGGCGCGGAGCGTCTGCCGCGCCGCTTCGGCGCCGGCGACTGCCGCTGCGCCGGCCACCTCGTGCGCTTCGCGCGCCGGCCCCTGCGCCGCGACCTGGCGGCCGCGGCGCACGCCGCCGGCGCGCCGGAGAACGGGGCGGTACGGGCTTTCGGCCGCCGCTCCGGCCTGAGCCCATCTTCGTCCCGCCGCGCACAGTAGACGTCGCTCCTAGCGCGCCTTCTCCCACTTCTGCAGGTAGGCGACCTCGGCGAGCGTCTTGCCGGCGTCGATCTCACCGCGCATGCGGTTCTCCTTCTCGAGCACGTCCATGGCGCGATTGGCGAGCTCCACGGCCTGCTCCCTGGGGAGGACCATCACGCCGTCGTCGTCGCCGACGACCCAGTCTCCCGGGCGCACGGTCTGGCCGGCGATCACGATCGGCACGTTGATCTCGCCGAAGCCCTTGGGCTCCCCGGCGTTGGCGCAGACCTTGCTGCTGAAGGCGGCGAAGCCGAGGCGCGCGATCTCCGGCGTGTCGCGGATCGCGCCCCAGACGACGAGTCCGGCGAGGCCCTTCACCATGGCGCTGTGGGTGGCCAGCTCGCCCCACATGGCCGGGGATGCGTCGCAGGCGTCGACGACGAGCACGTCGCCGGGCTTGCAGACGTCGATCGCCTCGACGGGCTTGGCCCAGTCACCTGCGTACGTACGCACGGTGACGGCCGGGCCGCACATGTGCGCGCCAGGCAGCAGCGGCTTCACGCCGGGCAGGCTCGGCTGCCGGTGCCAGGCGTCGCTGACGTTGGCGGTCGAGACCTGCTCGAGCACCGCGCGGACGTCGGCAGCTCCGGCGCGCTTGTACAGGGTGGTCTCGATGCAGACGCGCTCGTCCACGGCGCGGCGGATCTCTGCGGTGGCCGCCGCCGCGTCCGTCGACTTCGTGATGGCGCCGCCGACGACGACGATGCCGGCGCCGGCGTCCACGGCCGAGGCCGCCGTCTCGCTGTTGATGCCGCCGGCCGCCGAGACCGGGATCGCGACCGCCTCGGCGACGGCCTTCAGCGTCTCGAACGGCGCCTCGCCGCGCATCTGCTGGTCGATGGCCGTGTGGATGCCGATGTAGTCGGCGCCGAGCTCCTGCGCGCGCAGGGCGCGCGCCACGGGGTCGGCGACCTCGATCATGTCGACGATGAGCTTGCAGCCGTAGTTGCGCGCCGCCTCGGCGCACTCCTTGATCGTGCTGTCCGACGCGGCGCCGAGCACGCCGACCACGTCGGCGCCTGCCTTGGCCGCGTACTCCACCTCGGTGCGGCCGGCGTCCATGGTCTTCATGTCGGCGACGATGGTCCTTTCCGGGAACTCCGCCTTCAGTGCCCTGACGGCGCTCAGGCCCTCCGCCTTGATGAGCGGCGTGCCGGCCTCGACCCAGTCGGCGCCGCCGGCGACGGCCTCACGCGCGACCTCGATCGCCCGCGGCAGGTCGACGAAGTCGAGCGCCACCTGGACGAGCGGGCGCTCCTTGCTCGGGTCGCAGTCGTCGGTGGCGCCGGCCGGAGGAGTCCCGGCGGCGCTCATACGCCCATCACCTGCACGACGAGCGAGCGCTCGCGCGGGCGCGCGTCGAAGTCGCAGAAGACGATGTTCTGGTAGACGCCGAGAGTCAGGCGGCCGTCGACGAACGGCACCACCAGCGACGGACCGACCAAGCCGGCGCGCACGTGCGAGTGGCCGTTGCCGTCCCCGAGGTTGGCGTTGTGCTGGTAGAAGCGCTCGGCTGGGGCGATGACGTCGAGCGCCTTCTGCACGTCCTCTACCACTCCCGGCTCGTACTCGAGCGTCGTCAGTGCCCCGGTGGCGCCCGGCACGAACAGGGTCACGGTGCCGTCGGTCAGGCCGGTCTGGCGGACGGCCTCCTCCACCTCGTCGGTGATCTTGATCATGTCGGCGTCGCCGTTGCTCGGGAACTCGATGGAGCCGGTGATGACGCGCACGAGGCCTTCGCGCACGTGGTCCTGTTCTCTGCCGTTGACGAAGACGGTCGCCATGGTGGGCCTTCCTTTCATGCGGTCGCGTCCTTGGCGGGGTACGCGCTGGCTACGGAGATGGTGTCGATGAGCCGGGTGGAGCCGAGACGGGCCGCGACGACGAGGCGGGATCGGGGCCCCAGGACGCCCTCGGGGGCGAACGTGTCCTCGTCCACGACGGCAAGGTAGTCGAGTTCGAAGCGCGGCCGGGCGAGAGCGTCGTCGATCGCATCGGGGTCGAGCGGCCCGTCCGGAAGCAGAAGGGCGCCGGTGGCCGCGACGACGACGTCCTTCGCGGCCGCTCCGGGCCCGCCGGCGGCCGCGGCGCCGGCGAGCAGCGCGCGGTAGAGGTTGGGTGCCACGGCACGCTGCTCGGGCGTGAGGTAGACGTTGCGCGAGCTCATCGCCAGTCCGTCCGGCTCGCGCAGCGTCGGCACGCCGGCGACCTCGATCGGCAGGTCGAGGTCGCGCACCAGGCGGCGGACGACGGCGAGCTGCTGCGCGTCCTTCTCGCCGAGGAACAGTACGTCCGGCCGCATCACGCCGAGCAGCTTGGTGACGACGACGGCGACGCCGTCGAAGTGGCCGGGGCGCGAAGCGCCCTCGAGGCTCTCGGTGAGCGCGCCGGCGATGCTGACGCTGGTCGCAAAGCCCCGCGGATACATGTCGTCGGCCGTCGGTGCGAAGACCACCGCGACGCCCGCTTCCTCGAGGAGGCGCAGGTCGCGGGCCTCGTCCCGCGGGTATCGGTCGAAGTCTTCGCCGCAGCCGAACTGCGTGGGGTTCACGAACACAGACGCGGCGACGCTCGCGCAGCGCGACTGTGCCGCCTCCACCAGGCTGAGGTGCCCGGCGTGGAGGGCGCCCATCGTGGGCACGAAACCGAGGGGGCGCGGGAGCTCGCGCAGCTCCGCCCGCGCCTCGGTGACGGTGCCCGCGACGATCACGGCTGTCCTCCGGCCCAGTGACTGCCGTCTGCGCGCGCCGGGCCCGTGCGGCCGCCGCCGGCTTCTCCGGCCCCAAGCAGTTCCCGCAGCGTCGCGACCTGCTCGTCGTCGAGGCGCGGCGCCGCCAGCGTGAGCGCCTCGAGGCTCAGAGCACGGTAGGTCCCGGCGAGCCGAGGGCTCTCCCGATCGAGCAGGCGCAGGTGCGCGCGGACCGTGCCGATGTCGCCGCGCGCCACCGGACCGGTGAGCGCGAACGCCGGCTCGCCGGTCTGCAGCAGGTTCTTCATCGTCGTCTCGAGCAGCGCAGAGAGGTGATCCAGGCCGTGGACCTCACCGGTGGCATCGTCCATCAGGCGCTTGGCCTCACTCTCGAGCGCGACCAGCAGATTGCAGCCGATCGCCGCCGAGAGGTGATAGAGCGTCTTCTGCTCGTCGGCCAGGCGGAAGGGGCGCATGCCGAGGCGGACGGCGAGCTCTTCGCCGAGCTGCAGGTCACGTTCCTCGAGCGCGGTGACCGCGCAGGGTACGTCCTTCAGCAGCCCGGCGTCCGGCTCGCCGGCGAACGTCTGCAGTGGGTGGAGGCAGAGAGTGCGCACGCCTTGTTCGTACAGCGGCTTGAGCAGGTGCACGGAGCCGAGGCCGCTGGAGTGGATGGCCAGCGGCTGGGGCGCGCCGGGGCGGCGCATGGCCGGCAGTGCCTCCGCGAGTCTGCCGGCCACAGTGTAGATCTCGTCGTCCGGCACCGCCAGCCACCAGGCGTCGGCCTCGAGCGCCGCGTCGCGCACGCGCACATGGGGCACGAAGTCGAAGAGGCTGGTGTCGTCGTCGGCGTGGACGCCGACGGCGGTGAGGGTGAGCCGTGCCTCAAGCAGGCCGGCGAGCACGGTCGATCCCAGACGTCCGGGACCGATCACGCAGAAGCGATGCTGGTCGATCGTCAAGCCTATGACCTCTCCGGCTGCGGTCCGCCCTGTGGGGGTGGTACCGCGCCTGCCCTAGGCCTGTGCAGCACAGGCGGTGTCCCGGTCACCTGCCGAGGCTCGGAGCCGGGCCACGGTTCAGGGTAGGGCCTCGCGTGCGCGCGTGTCAATCGAACGGCCGTCGCGCGGGTCGTCAGGCCCGCGCCCGCGAGGCCTGCGCTCCCTGCCCCGGTGGTACACTACCGCCATGCCCATCTACGAATTCTGCTGCAACCAGTGCGGAACCGCCTTCGAGGAGCTGGTCCGCAACGGCGTCAAGCCGGAGTGCCCGTCGTGTCACTCCGGCGACGTTTGTCGGCTGCTGTCCACGTTCGCCGTCCACTCATCGTCGACCGACCTCGGCGGCAAGGGAGCGACCAAGAGCTGCTCCTCCTGCGCCAGCTCCTCCTGTGCCACCTGCCACTGACGACGTCATCGCCGCGCTCGACGCCCTTCGCGGGGAGGTAGAGTGCTGCTCGAACTGCATCTTGGCGGAGACGCGCACCAGGGCCGTCTTCGGGGAGGGGGACCCCGGCGCCGACCTCATGTTCGTCGGCGAGGCGCCGGGTTATCACGAGGACCAACAGGGCCGGCCGTTCGTGGGCCAGGCCGGCAAGCTCCTCGAGCAACTGCTCGCGTCCATCGGCATGACGCGCGAGCAGGTGTACATCGCGAACGTCCTCAAGAGCCGCCCGCCCAACAACCGCGACCCGCGCCCGGAGGAGATCGACGCCTGCCGGCCGTACCTGTGGCGGCAGATCGAGATCATCCGACCCAAGGTCATCTGCACGCTGGGCAACTTCTCGACCAAGCTCCTGAGCGGCGACCAGCGCGGCATCACCAAGGTCCACGGTCAGCCACGGGCGACGGAGATCGCGGGACACCGGCTCTACCTGTACCCGATCTTCCACCCGGCGGCGGCTCTGTATACGCCGGCCAACCTGGCGACGCTCAAAGAAGATTTCCTGCGCCTGCCCGAGCTCCTGGCGCACGTCGCGCCACAGCCCGGGGAAGAGTCGGCTTCGCCGCCGGCCGCGGAGCGTCCTGCCTGGCAGCCGCCTGAGCGTCTGCAGTCGCGACCGGCAGCTCCTGCAGAGGCGGCTCCGGCGCTGACGTTCGCCGACGCGCCGCAGCCCTCTGAGGCTCCCGTGCCCGACGCGGCTCCGCCTGCCGAAGCGTTCGACGCGGTCGTGGGGTCGGGGCCGGCTGAGGCTCCAGCTGCTGCGTCGCCGCCGGAGCCCGCCGCCGAGCCGGCCCTTCAAGAACCCTCCGTCGCCGAGGACGCCGAGCCGCCGAGCCCGCCGGACCACGAGGTCGGTGCGCCCGCCGAACCGGAGCAGCTCGGCCTCTTCTAGATGATCTCACTCACCCTCGCCTCGCCCGCCCAGACGCGGAAGCTCGCGCGCGTGCTGGCCGGCCGCTTACGCCCGCCGGCGCTCGTCACGGTCGAGGGCGACCTTGGCACGGGCAAGACGACGCTGGTCCGCGAGGTGCTGCGCGCCCGCGGCGTGCGCGGCGCCATCACCAGCCCGTCGTTCACTCTGGCGCAGAGCTACCACGGTCGCGAGGGCGAGCTTCTGCATCATCTCGACCTGTACCGGCTGAGCCGGGGCGCCGACGCGGAACTGTTCGCCTGGGACGACTATCTCGGACCCGACGCGATCACCTTCGTCGAGTGGCCGGCTGCGGGCAGCGAAGCGTTGCCGGCTCCGGACGTGCGCATAGAGCTCGAGCACCGGACGCCGTCCAGCCGCGCGGCGCGGATCTCCGCGGAGACGGCGTTCGAGCAGGACGTCGCCGGCACGGCGGCGGAGATCGGCGTGGCCGCGAAGGCCGAGGCCCCGTCGTGATCCTTGCACTCGAGACCGCGACGATGGCATGCTCGGCGGCGCTCTGCGCCGCCGACGGAGCCGTCGTCGCCGAGCGCGTCTCGCTCGCCGGCCCGGCGCACTCGCAGCTGCTGCTGCCCTTCGTGCAGGAGATCATCGCCGAGGCGGGCGCCGGCTGGGCCGACGTCGCGACCGTCGCCGTCGGCCTCGGTCCCGGCGCCTTCACCGGCCTGCGCATCGGCATCGCCACGGCGCGCGCGCTGGTGCAGGCGGACGGACGAGCCGGGCTCGCGGGCGTGCCCACCCTGGCGGCGCTGGCGCTCGCACTGGCGGCTGCGCCTGAGGCGGCTCCCGGCCGGCGGATCGTGCCGCTCGTCGACGGCCGCCGCCGCGAGGTGTTCGCGGCCGTCTTCGAGCGTCTGGACGGCGGTGTGCGGCAACTCGAGGAGGTCGCCGTGGTTCCCGCCGACGGCCTCGCGACGTGGCTCGCCGCTCGCGGCGAGGTGGTGACGGGCGGCGACGGCGCCGTGCTCTACGGCGGACTCCTGCCTGGGTCGGCGCAGCCGGCCCCAGGCATCGTCGCGCCGACGGCCGCGATGGTCGGCCGGGCGGTCGCCTGCGGCGCGCCCGGCCTCGTGCGCGGCCCGGACGCGGTCCTGCCCATCTACGGCCGCGCTCCCGACGCCGCTCGCTGGCAGGGCGACGCCCCCGCCGCCGGAGGGACGCCGTGAGCCTGCAGGCCGTCCCCGATATCCGGCATCACGAGCGCGTCGTGCGGCCCATGCACTTCACCGACCTCGAGGCTGTCGCGGCCCTCGAGGCGCGCACCTTCACGCTGCCCTGGTCGCTGGGGATCTTCAGCGGCCAGCTGGCGCGGGAGGCGGGCATCTGCCTCGTCTGCGAGGACGACGGCCACATCATCGCCTATCTCATCGCCGACATGTTCGTCGACGTGTGGCATCTCATGAACCTCTGCGTCGCCGACGAGGCGCGCCGTCAGCACGTCGCCTCGCGCCTGCTGGAGTCGTACTTCGCCATCACCGAGCGCAAGGGTCACCGCGGCCACACCCTCGAGGTGCGCGTCTCCAACGCCGCCGCGATCGAGCTGTACCGGAGCTTCGGGTTCGTGTCCACGGGCATCCGTCCGGGCTACTACAGCGACGACCGCGAGGATGCCGTCATCATGTGGAAGGATTGGGAAGGGGACTCGGCGTGAGCGGCCGTCGCGGTGAGGCTGACCTGCGGGGTACCGGAGGCGCACCGCGCCGCACGGGAGCCCGGACCGGGGAGGCTTCGCCCGCCGGCCTCATCCTCGCCGTCGAGACGTCCTGCGACGACACCAGTGCGGCCGTGGTCCGCGGGCGCGACGTGCTCTCGTCCATCGTCTCGTCCCAGAACGAGCTGCACGCGCAGTTCGGCGGCGTGGTGCCGGAGGTGGCCTCACGCCGCCACACGGAGCTGGTCAACGAGGTGGTCGCCGAGGCGATGAGCGAGGCCGGCGCCGGCTGGGACGACGTCACCGCCGTCGCCGCCACCCAGGGGCCCGGGCTCATCGGTGCGCTCCTCGTCGGGCTGGCGACGGCCAAATCGCTGGCCTATCGGCGCGGACTGCCGCTGATCCCGGTGAACCACCTGCAGGGCCACATCGCCGCCAACTACGCGCTTGGCGTCGAGGCCCCCTTCATCTGCCTGGTCGCGAGCGGGGGGCACACGCTCTTGGCGGTCGTCGAGGAGGGCGTGCGCTACCGCGTCGTCGCGAAGACCATGGACGACGCGGCCGGCGAGGCGTTCGACAAGGGCGCCCGGCTGCTGGGGCTCGGCTACCCGGGCGGCAGAGAACTGGACGAGCTGGCGGCGCGCGGCGACCCGGGCTTCGCCCGCTTCCCGCGCGCCGTGCCGAGGGGCCGCGGTTTCAGCTTCAGCGGCCTCAAGACGGCCTTGCTCTACGATCTCAAGGCACGCGATGCGGTGGAGGTCGCGGCGCACCGCGCCGACATCGCCGCGTCGTATCAGGCGGCCATCGTCCGCCAGCTGGTCGAGAAGACGGTGGCCGGCGCCGCCGCGGAGGGGCTGCGCAGCGTCGCTGTCGCCGGCGGCGTGGCCGCCAACTCCGGCCTCCGGCTGGCGCTGACCGGCGCGTGTGAGGCCGAGGGCCTGCGACTCTCGCTGCCGCCGCTCAGCCTGTGCACCGACAACGCCGGAATGATCGGCCTCGCGGCCGGCTTCCTGCCGGCGGTGGCGTGGCCGGACTACCTCGGCCTCGACGCGTTCGCCAGCGACGCCGAGGCGAAAGCGGCCAGGCCGCCGAAGGGCTCCGCCCGCCGCGCCCGCCCGCCTGAGGTCCGCGACCCGCCGGCACTGCGCTCGCCCGGGTCTCCGCGTCCGGCGCTCGACATCCTGTCTGTCCGAACAGACAAGACCCGGGCGGATCGGCGACGCCCCGACGAGCAGCGGAATGCTAGACTCGTGGGCAGCATGACTCACCGGCCAGACTCCGTCTTTCCACCCGCGCCCGCAGGCGATTCCCAGCGCACCGCCGCCGACCTCTTCGTCGACTGCCTGGAGAACGAGGGGGTCGAGTTCGTCTTCGGCATCCCCGGCGAGGAGACGCTCGACCTCAGCGAGGCCCTCGACCACTCGCAGCTCATCACCTTCGTGCCCACGCGGCACGAGCAGGGCGCCGCCTTCATGGCGGACGCGTATGGGCGGCTCACCGGCAGGCCCGGAGTCTGCCTCGCGACTCTCGGCCCGGGCGCCAGCAACCTGGCCACCGGCGTCGGTGACGCCACGCTGGACAACGCGCCGCTGGTCGCGCTCACCGGCCAGACCGGCCTCGCCGGCATGCACAAGGAGACCACGCACCAGTTCATCGACACCGTCGAGATGTTGCGTCCCATGACCAAGTGGAACACCCGCCTTCACCACCCGCGCATGGTCGCGGAGGCGGTGCGCAAGGCGTTCAGCATCGCCGCGGCCGAGAAGCCCGGCGCGACGCACCTGGAACTGCCCGAGGACGTGATGGGGACCGTGGTGACGGGCGCGCCGCTGCCGCGTGGCCCGGAGCCCATGGTGGAGGCGGACCCCGTCAGCCTGCTGCGCGCCGCCGAGGTCATCCAGAGCGCGAAGCGGCCGGTGTTGCTGGCGGGCAACGGGGTCGTGCGTCAGGAGGCCGCTCCGGCGCTGCGCGCGTTCTGCGAGCAGACCGGCCTGCACGTCATCACGACCTTCATGGGCAAGGGCGTGCTCGACGCCTCCGACCCGCACTTCCTCTTCACCGCCGGGCTGGCCCGGCAGGACTACCCACAGGGCGTGCTGGGCCGGGCCGACCTCGTCGTCGCTGTCGGCTACGACATGATCGAGTGGCCGCCCTCCGCCTGGAACCCGGAGGGGCGGCAGCGCATCGTCTGCATCGACACCGTGCCGCCCGAGATCGACGCCCAGTTCATCCCCGAGGTGGAGCTCATCGGCGACCTCTCGCGCATCCTGTTCCAGCTCACCGGCCTCCTCGAGGGCAAAGACGTGGCCAGCGTCGAAGAGCGCCCGTACCGGCGCGCCTTCCGCCGGGTGCTCGACGCCGGCACCGACGAGGACTTCCCCATCAAGCCGCAGCGCGTGCTCCGCGACCTGCGCGAGCTGCTCGCGCCCGAGGACGTGCTGGTCAGCGACGTCGGTGCGCACAAGCTCTGGGTGGCGCGCTTCTGGGAGGCGCGCGAACCGAACACCGTGCTCATCAGCAACGGGTTCGCCGCCATGGGCTTCGGGCTGCCGGCGACGATCGCCGCGGCGCTGGCGCGCCGCGGCCACAGCAAGGTCGTCTGCATCAGCGGCGACGGCGGCTTCCTGATGAACGTCCAGGAGCTGGAGACGGCGCGCCGCCTCGGTCTGCCGTTCGTCGTCCTGGTCTGGAGCGACGGCGGCTACGGCCTCATCGAGATGCACCAGCGGCGCAAGTATGGCCGCATCGCCGGGACCCGCTTCGACAATCCCGACTTCGTCGAACTCGCCCACTCCTTCGGCGTGGAGGGGTTCCGCGCCGAGAAGGCGGGTGACGTCAAACCCCTGCTCGCCCGCGCCCTCCGCCACCCCGGACCCGTTGTCATCGACGTGCCGATAGATTACGGTGAGAACGACAAGCTGGCGGTCGACTTGTGGCAACTTGCCCCTGAGGCTCTGTCCTAGAAGTTACGCAAACTTCTCGATAGACTACGGCGCGACGCAGCGCTTCGCGCCTGCCAAAGGTCGGCAACGTATTCGGGGGGTCCGGATGACGGAAATGCTTCGCAACGAGGGGCTGAAGCGCGTACGGATGCGGCTCATCACGGCCGTCATCTTCGTCTTCACGCTCACGTGCTCGGGATCGTTCGGCATGGAGGACGTCGTCTCGTCCTCCGGCCCGGGCATGACGCTGATCATGATCCTGGTGCTGCCGTTCTTCTGGAGCGTCCCGCTGGCGTTCGTCTCCTCCGAGCTCGGCTCCATGGTCCCGGAGGCCGGCGGCCTGTATCGCTGGATCCGCCGGGGCATGGGCGAGTACTGGAGCTTCCAGGCGGGCTGGTGGTGGACGCTGTCGCTGTACGTCGACTCGGCCGTCTATGTCGCGCTGGCGCTCGACTACATGCAGGCCAAGTGGGGGTTCGGCGCGCCGAGCGGGCGGCGATCGGCATCGCCATCGTCGCCGTGTTCACGTTCATCAACATCCGCGGCCTCGAGCTCACCGGCTGGTCGCTCACCATCATCCAGGTCGGCGTGATGGTGCCGCTGATCGTGTTCAGCGTGTGGGGCATCGTCGCCGGTTCGGGCAACCCCTTCAGCCCGGTGCTCGTGCCCGGTGAGAGCTTCCTCACTTCGCTGAACCTCGGGCTCGCCATCATGATGTGGATGTACTCGGGCTGGGAGTCGATGTCCACGCTTGCCGGTGAGATCGAGAACCCGCAGCGCATCATTCCGCGCGCGCTCATGCTCGGCACGCCGCTGGTGATCGCCACCTACTTCTTCACGGTGGTGGCCGCCATCCGCGTGGCCGACTCGACGGCGGCCGACGGCTGGATGAACATGTGGACCGGCGGCGGCGGCATCGACTTCGTCGAAGCCGCGCAGATCCTCGGCGGCGGCGTGTTCGCCTACTTCATGCTGCTCTCGGCGATCCTCTCCAACATCGGCCTGTACGCCGGCTACCTGGCGACCGGCGCGCGGCCGCAGTTCCAGATGTCGCGCGACCGCCTCTTGCCGCGCTTCATCGGCATCACCCACGCCAGCTGGGGCACGCCGTGGGTCGCCATCCTGCTCATGGGGGCCGTCAACGCCGTGCTCATCAACATGACCTTCGACGCGCTCATCACCATCGACGTCTTCCTGCTCATGTTCGCCTACGTGCTCATCTATCTCACCGTGGTGATCATGCGCTACAAGGAGCCGGACACGCCGCGGTCGTTCCGCGTGCCGCTGCCCAACTGGGGCCTCTTGCTCTGGGTGGCGTTCCCGATCGCGATCGCCATCATCGCGCTGTTCGTCAACGGCGTGGACTACCTGATCGGCGGCCTCATCGGCGTGCTCACCGGCCCGGTCGCCTACCTCATCTTCAAGAACATCTACAAGGGCACCACCGACGAGGCCCTCGAGGGCTCGACGATCACGCCCACCGGTGAACTCACGGAGTTCGGCGCCCAGGTGGAAGGAGTGGGGGCATGAAGGGTCAGAAGATGGCTGACCTCACCGCCGTCACCGGCATCCTCGGCGGCCTGTCGGCGATCGGCGCCGGCCTCTACGCCCATTCGGCGCAGCCGGTCTTCGGCATCCCGCAGTTCTATGGGATCTACTCGCAGTACCTGTCCGGCGTGCACGTGCTGATCGGCATCGGGATCATCATGCTCATCGGCGGCCTGCTCGCCTTCAAGTGGCCGAGCGTGGGCGCGATCATCGTGTGCGTGGCCGCGATGGTCGGCCTCGTCTATACCTTCAATCGCGGCCAGTACCGCTGGACGCCGCTGCTCTACTACTGGGGCGCGCCGTGGGTGCTCGCCTGGATCAGCGGCATCTTCGCCGGTTATGCGGCCTACAAGAACGTGCCGCAGAGCGACGAGAAGCTCGTCGACGCACGGCACGCCGAGGGTATGGGCGGCTGAGGTCGCCTCCAGCTGCGTCACGACGAACGCCTGGGCCGCCGCGAGGCGGGCCCGGGCGTTCCCGCTCTTTGCGTCCTATCCGCCCGCGGCCGCCGAGCGGCGGGACGATGACGGCCAGGCGCGCCGCCTCCGCTACGCCTCGAGCAGGATCGTCACCGGCCCGTCGTTGATCAGCTCGACCTGCATGTGCGCGCCGAACACGCCGGTCGCGACCGGCGCGCCCTCGGCGCGCAGCGCTTCCACGAAGGCCTCGTAGACGGCCTCCCCCTGCTCGGGCCGGGCCGCCCCGGTGAAGCCCGGCCGGTTGCCCCGGCTCGTGTCGGCGTACAGCGTGAACTGCGAGACGGCGAGGACGGCGCCGTCGACGTCGCCGAGCGTGAGGTTCATGAGCCCGGCCTCATCGCCGAACACGCGCAGCCGCGCCGTCTTGGCGGCGAGCTTGCGAGCCGCGGCCGCGTCGTCCTCGTGGGTGACGCCCACGAGGGCGAGATAGCCGCGGCCGATCGCACCGGTCTCTGCGCCGTCCACGGCGACCGTGGCGCGGCTCACCCGCTGCAGCAGGACTCTCATCTGGCGCCTCCTTTGCTCCTGCCGACATCCTAGCCTCAGTCGGCGCGGCCACGAGCAGGAACGGCACTCGCGAGCTCGACTGACAGGCCTGTATCCTCCGTGAGACGGCAGAAACCTACCCTGCATATGGGTGCTTTCCTCCGTCACCGAACGGCTGTCCTGTGGGCTCACGCCGTTGGTTTGACATCTCTCGGGTCCGGTCATACCATACGCAGCTGTGTGGGCTTAGCACTCTCTCCCCGAGAGTGCCAGAACCAAGTCAGAGACACCACGGTGTACACATCAAGGAGGGTTGCTGCATGAAGCTCAAGCCGCTCGAAGATCGCGTCATCATCAAGGCGGTCAAGGAAGAGGAGAAGACCGCCAGCGGCATCGTGCTCCCCGACACGGCGAAAGAGAAGCCGATGATGGGTGAGGTAGTCGCGGCCGGCGACGGCAAGTGGGACGAGGACGGCAAGAAGCGCGTTCCCATGGACGTCAAGAAGGGCGACAAGGTCATCTACGGCAAGTACTCGGGCACCGAGTACAAGACCGCCGATGGTGACGAACTGCTGATTCTGCGCGCCAGTGAGATCCTGGCCGTAGTCGAAAAATAAGAGGGGAGGCTGACGAATCTTGGCTAAGGAACTGAAGTATCACGACGAAGCCCGGCGCTCTCTCGAGCGCGGTGTGAACGCGCTCGCCGACGCCGTGAAGATCACCCTCGGCCCCAAGGGCCGCTACGTGGTGCTCGACAAGAAGTTCGGCGCCCCGACGATCACCAACGACGGCGTCACCATCGCTCGCGAGATCGAGCTCGAGGACGTCTTCGAGAACCAGGGCGCCCAGCTGGTCAAAGAAGTCGCGACCAAGACCAACGATATCGCCGGTGACGGCACCACCACCGCCACCCTGCTCGCCCAGGCGATCGTGCGCGAGGGTCTGCGCATGGTAGCCGCCGGCGCCAACCCGATGGCCATCAAGCACGGCATCGAAGAAGCGGTCAACGAGGCCGTCGGATCCATCCAGAAGCAGAGCAAGGAGATCTCCGGCAAGGAGGAGATCGCCCGCGTGGCCACCATCTCCGCTCGCGACCGTGCCGTCGGCGACGTCATCGCCGACGCCATCGAGAAGGTCGGCAAGGACGGCGTGGTCAACGTCGAGGAGAGCAACACCTTCGGCCTCGACCTCGAGTTCACCGAGGGCATGCAGTTCGACAAGGGCTATCTCAGCCCGTACATGGTGACCGACCCCGATCGTATGGAGGCCGTGCTCGAGGATCCCTACATCCTCATCGCCAACCAGAAGATCGGCGCCGTGCAGGACCTCCTTCCGATCCTCGAGAAGGTCATCCAGGCCGGCAAGCAGCTCCTCATCGTGTCCGAGGACGTCGAGGGTGAAGCCCTCGCGACCCTCGTCGTGAACAAGCTCCGCGGCACGTTCACCAGCGTCGCCGTGAAGGCCCCCGGCTTCGGCGACCGCCGCAAGCGCATGCTCGAGGACATCGCCATCCTCACCGGCGGCGAGGTCATCACCGAGGAGATGGGCCTCAAGCTCGACAACACGCAGGTCTCGCAGCTCGGCCGTGCGCGCAAGGTCGTCGTGACGAAGGACAACACCACCATCGTCGACGGCGCCGGCGACACCGACGCCATCAAGGGCCGCATCAAGCAGATCAAGAGCGAGATCGAGAACACCGACTCCGACTTCGACCGTGAGAAGCTCCAGGAGCGTCTCGCCAAGCTGGCCGGCGGCGTGGCCGTCATCAAGGTCGGCGCGGCCACCGAGGTCGAGATGAAGGAGACCAAGCACCGCGTCGAGGACGCGCTCAACGCCACGCGCGCCGCTCTCGAAGAGGGCATCGTGCCGGGCGGCGGCGTCGTGCTCGTCAACGCCATCTCCGCCATCAAGGTCGACAAGAAGTCCGACGACGTCGACTTCCGCTCGGGCAAGCAGATCATCGCCCGCGCGCTCGAAGAGCCCCTTCGCCAGATCGCCGAGAACGCCGGTCTCGAGGGCTCGGTCGTGGTCAACAAGGTCAAGGGTCTCAAGGCCGGTGAAGGCCTCAACGCCGACACCGACAAGTACGAGGACCTGGTCAAGGCCGGCATCATCGACCCCGCCATGGTCACCCGTTCGGCGCTCCAGAACGCCGCGTCGATCGCCAAGAACATCCTCACCACCGAGTGCATCGTCGCCGACAAGCCCGAAGAGGGCGGCGGCGGCATGCCAGGCGGTATGCCCGGCGGCGGTATGCCCGGGATGATGTAAGACCCGACTCTCGCGAGTCATACGAAAGAGCCAGCCTCTTTCGCGTCAGCGAAGGCCGGCGGTGCGCACTGCACCGCCGGCCTTCGCCTATCTCGGGGCCGCTCGCCGCCGTTGTCCGTCCGCTCACGGAGCCGCGGCCGTGGGACGTGCCCCACGAGTGCGGGGGGCATGCCGGGCGCCGGCGTCGGGCATCGGCGCACGGGACCTTGACGGAGCGCGCGCGCGCTCGGTAGCGTCGCGGCACATCTGAGCGCCGCACCGGCTTCGTCCGGCGGCGCGACATGCAGCATCGGGGGCGTCACATGAGTCAGAGCCACACCGTCGGACGCGGACGGCGCAGGGCCGGCATCGCCGCCATCGCCGTCGCTGTCCTGGTCGTCCTCGCAGCGGCCTGCACGTCCTTTGCCGGTGCCAGCAGTTCGCCGTCGTCGGCCGCCGGCAAGGTCACGCTGCGCCTCGGCTGGAACGAGGGACCGCTGAATCTCAACCCGTTCATCGGTTACAGCACGTCCTACGAGGTCTGGATGCTCAACTACGATGTCCTCGTCGGCATCGGTGCGCACGGGATGCCCTCCAAGGAGACCGGGCTCGCCGAGGACTGGACGCTCTCGCCCGACCAGATGGAGTGGACCTTCAAGATCCGTCCCGGCGTGACCTGGCAGGACGGTGTGCCTCTCACGGCCCGGGACGTGGCTTGGACCTTCAACACCATCATCCAGGACGACCTCAGCCTGGCCGTCTACCTCAAGGGCGTGAAGAAGGTCGTCGCGGTCGACGACACGACGCTCAAGGTGTACTGCACCGAGCCCAAGGCGAACATGCTCACCACACAGGTCTACATCTACGTGCTGCCGGAGCACATCTGGGGCAAGCTGAGCGTCAATCAGATGAACAACCCCTTTCGCAACCCGGTGCCGATCGTCGGCTCCGGGCCGTTCCAGACGGTCGAGTTCAAGAAGGACGACTACGTGAAGCTGGTGCGCAATCCCGGCTACTGGGGCAAGCAGCCGACCCTGGACGAGGTCATCTTCCAGTACTACACGAACGACGACACGATGGTGCAGGACCTCAAGAGCGGCGCCATCGACGGCGCCCAGGTCGTCCCGCCGGAGCAGTTCAAGCGCCTTGAGGGCGAGCCGGGGATCGAGCCGATCGCCTACCCCCTCTACAACTGGGAGTACATCGACGTCAACTGCTACGAGAGCCCGGACTCGCTCGGCAATCCCGTGCTCACGGACCCGAAGTTCCGCGTCGCCATGGCGTGGGCCATCGACCGCGAGAAGTGCGCCGTCCTCGGCTGGAGCGGCTACGCCCAGGCCGGCTACGGCATCTTCCCACAGAAGGGCTGGCCGATGAGCGCCGATCCGTACTACCAGCCCGAGGCGGCAGACACCATCGGCTTCGACCTCGAGAAGGCCAAGCAGCTCATGGACGAGGCCGGCTACAAGGACACCGACGGGGACGGCATCCGCAACGACCCCAAGCACGGCGGCAAGGACATCAAGCTGCGCCTGTACGCGCGCGACATCTCGCCCGAGAGTCAGGTGCAGGGCAAGCTGGTCGCCGGCTGGCTCAAGAGCATCGGGCTCGACATCCAGTACTCCGTGGTCGACGAGGGAGCGCTGGGCGACGACATCTGGAACTACAAGGGCGACACCTACGCGCCCGACTACGACCTCGCGCTCTGGGATTTCATGGGCTACCTCGACCCGGGCGACTCCGCCGCCTGCTTCACCACCGACCAGATCGAGAACTACAACGAGATGAACTGGTCCAATGCGGAGTACGACAGGCTCACCGTGGAGCAGTACCGCGAGATGGATACGGCGAAGCGCATGGAACTGCTCAACCAGGGCCAGGCGATCATGTACGCGGAGCAGCCGATGATCGTCATCGACTACCCCTACGTGCTGCAGGCCGTCAACACTTCGCGCTGGGACGGCTGGCAACCGTACGTCGGCGGCAGCGTCTGGGCCAACATGATCGATCGCCAGAGCTACATCGAGCTCAGGCCCAAGGTCGCCGAGGCAGCCGCGGCCAAGGGGGGCGGCACGTCGACGATCGGGTGGGTCGGCCTCGTCGTCGCCGGTGTCGCCGGCAGCGCGCTGGTCGTGTGGCTGAAGCGGCGCGGCGAGCGCCGCGCTGTCGAGGAATGACGTCGGCCGTGCCGCGGGCTGGCGGCGGCGGTCGGACCCCCGCCCTTCCGGGCGACTACCACGTCCACACGACGTTCTCGGACGGCACCGGGACCGTCGACGAGTGCGTGGCGCGCGCGCTCGAGGTCGGCCTCGCCGAGATCGGCATCGCCGACCACATCACCGCGACGCCGGGGCCGGACGAGGAGTGGTGGGTCGCGATGGATCAGATCGAGGAGTACTGCGACGAGGTCCACGCGGTGGCGGCCCGGCACGACGACATCACCGTGCTTCTCGGCCTCGAGGCCGAGTACGTCCAGGGCCGCGAGGCGGAGCTGGACGAGCTCCTCGACCGCTGGCCGTTCGAGATCGTCGTGCTCGGCGTGCATGCAGTGGACGGCTTCGCGTTCGATGAGCCCTCACTGCGCCGCGACGCCCGCTGGCACGACCCCGACGCGTTCCTCGCTGAGTACTATCGCACCGTGCGGCGGGCGGCCGAGTACGGGCGCTTCGACGTCCTCGCCCACATCGACTACATCGGCATGTGGGGGGACCAGCCGGGCCCGGCCGCGCTGCGCGAGCTCGGGGCGGCGCTCGACGCGCTGGCCGCTTCCGGAGGCGCGCTCGAGCTCAACACCGACCGGGTGAGTGATCCGGCCGGCGTCATGTATCCGTCGGCGGCCATCCTGCGCGCGGCCCGCGCCCGCGGCATCCCGCTGGTGATCGACTCGGACGCGCACGAGCCCGAGCATGTGGGTCGTCTCTGGGATGAGGCCATCGCCCTGGCGCGGGAGACCGGCTACGAGGAGACGCTCCGCCTCTCGGACCACGTGCTGGTGCCGCTGCCCCGCACCGCCTGAAACCTCCGGCGCCTCCACGGTCGAGTGGCCGCCGTCCGTAGTATCGTTGTGGCGAGGCGGACGGTGACATCGCGACGGCGGGGTGGACGATGGAGACCTGCAAGGATCTGATCGGCGGCGAGTGGGTCGGCGCGAGCGACCACGCCAGTTTCGAGACCAGGAACCCGGCGCGCCCCGACGAGGTCCTCGCCGCGTTCCCGAGCGCGACCGCGGTGGACGCGGCGCAGGCTGCCGCCGCTGCGGCTGAGGCGTTCCCGGCCTGGGCGGCCACGCCGGCGCCGGCGCGCGGCGCCATCCTCTTCAAGGCGGCAGAGCTGCTCGGCGAGCGGCTCGAGGAGGTCGCGCGCACACTCACGCGCGAGGAGGGCAAGACGCTCGCCGAGGCGACGGGCGAGGTCGTCCGGGCGCGCGACATCCTGCGCTACTTCGGCGGCGAAGGCTGGCGCCTGGGCGGCGACGTCCTCCCGGCCAACGCGCCCGCGGCCATGCTCTACAGCCGCCGCGAACCCCTCGGAGTGGTGGCCGTGATCACGCCCTGGAACTTCCCGATCGCCATACCCGCGTGGAAGATCGCGCCGGCGCTGGTCTACGGCAACGCTGTCGTCTTCAAGCCGGCCTCGGCGACTCCGCTCACCGCCTTGCGCCTGGTCGAGTGCCTTGTGGACGCCGGCTTGCCTGCCGGCGTCCTCAACCTCGTCACCGGCGCCGGCTCCGTCGTGGGCGGCGCCCTCGCCGCCGATCCGGTGGTGCGCGGGCTTACCTTCACAGGGTCGCATGACACGGGCTCGCGCATCTACGCGCGCGCGACGGAGCACTTCGCGCGCGTCCAGCTCGAGATGGGCGGAAAGAACCCGACGGTCGTGCTCGACGACGCCGACCTCGAGCTCGCCGTGAAGCTGGCGGTGATGGGCGGCTTCGCTCTCACCGGCCAGAGCTGCACGGCCACCAGCCGCGTCATCGTCGAAGACGGCATCGCCGACCGCTTCGCCGCCGCGCTCGCCGAGGCGGCCAACGCGCTCACTGTGGGTGACGGCCTCGACAGCAGCGTGCAGATGGGCCCGGCCGTGAGCGGGGACCAGCTGGCGACCGACCTCGACTACGTGCGCATCGGCCGCGACGAGGGCGCCGAGCTGCTCGCCGGCGGCGGCAGGGCCGGCGACGGCGGCCACTTCCTCCGGCCCACCGTCTTCGACGGCGTGGACGTCCACAGCCGGCTGGCGCAGGAGGAGGTCTTCGGCCCGGTGATCGGCATCATCCGGGCCCGCGACCTTGAGGATGCGATCTTCAAGGCCAACGCCGTCGGCTACGGCCTCGCCGCCAGCGTGGTCACGAACGACCTGCGCCGCGCGATGACCTTCGTCGACCGCATCGAGGCCGGTGTGGTCAAGGTCAACGAGCCGACCACCGGCCTCGCGCTGCAGGCGCCGTTCGGCGGCTTCAAGCAGTCGAGCGCCAACACGTTCAAGGAGCAGGGCCCGGCCGCGCTCGACTTCTACACGCGTACCAAGACCGTCTACGTCACCTACGGCTGACGCGCGCTGGCCGGCTCCGGCTACGCCTGGGTCGTGTCGGGGGACCACCTTCACGGGTACAGTGCTTGTATGGCTGTCGACCTCGAAACACGTCGCTATGAGCTCTTCGTGACGGGACCGCTGCGCGAGCGGCTCTACCGGCGCTTCGCGGCGCTCTTCGAGGGACGCGCGGACGTGCAGGTCAGACTCGACCGTCGCGTGTCGGAGCGCCGCCGGGAGGGGCGCGATATCGTCGGCGGTGAACGGCGAGACGGCGACCGTCGCCGGCGTCGGCCCGAGTGGATCGTCCCGCCTCCCGAGGGCGTCTGAACCTTCCCCGCGTCCGGCCTCCCACGTACCGTCCACTTCTTCTCGTCGCCGATTTGCGGCTCGGCTTCCTAGCTGCCCAAGCCTTCGCTTATACTCTGCAGTCGTACCGTCCCGGGTAATCGTCGTGGAGGTTGTTCAATGCTATTGATGGGTGAATCGATCAACGGGACGCGCAAGCAGGTCGCCGCGGCGATCCAAGCGCGCGATGCCGAGTTCATCAAGACCTTGGCCATGGACCAGGTCGAGGCCGGAGCGGCCGTGCTCGACGTCAATGGGGGCGTCGCCGGCGGCGATGAGATCGCCGACATGACGTGGCTCATCGAGACCGTCATGAGCGTCACGGAGATGCAGCTCATGGTCGACTCCGCCAGCGCCTCCGTCCTCGAGCATGGCGTCAAACTGATCATCGACAAGGGCGGCAAGGTGCCGTTCATCAACTCGATCAGCGGCGAGCAGGCGCGTATCGACGCGGCCCTGCCGCTCGTCGAGAAGTACAAGACCCCAGTCATCGCGCTGTGCCTGAGCGAGGACGGCATCCCGCCGACCGCTCAGGACCGTTTCGACGTCGCCAAGCATCTGCACGATCTCTGCACCGGCGTGGGGCTGCCGGCCGAAGACGTGTGGGTCGACCCGCTGGTCCTCTCGGTGTCCGCCGACGGTCAGGCTGCCGCAGTCACCATGCAGACCCTCAAGATGGTCAAGGAGCAGCTTCCCGTACGCACCACCGGCGGCCTCAGTAACGTGAGCTTCGGTCTGCCGAATCGTCCGCTGCTCAACCGCACTTTCGTCGCGATGTGCGCGGGCCTGGGCATCGATGGGGCCGTCCTCGACGTGCGCAACAAGCAGATGATAGCCACGATCAAGGCCATCGAGGCGTTGCGCGGCGAAGACAACTTCTGCGGCGGCTACCTCACGGCTCACCGCGCCGGCATGCTGGAGTAACCGCGTGACGGCGCCGGAGCGCTGCCGCCTGCGCGACCTCGGTGTCGCCGTCGGCAGGCTGCCGGCCGGACCGCTCAATGCGATCACCGATGTGCCGGGTGTGCGCGTCGGCCACTGCACCGTCTCGTGGGGCGGGCCCGAGCTGCCGTGCGGCAGCGGGCCCGCCCGCACGGGCGTCACCGCGATCCTTCCGCACGGAGACGACCTCTGGCACCAGCGCGTCGTGGGCGGCGCGTATGCGGCCAACGGCGTCGGCGAACTCATCGGCATCAGCGCCGTGCGCGAGTGGGGCCTGCTGGAGACGCCGGTCCTGCTCACCAACTCGCAGAGCGCCGGCGCCGTCTACGACGCCGCGGTGCGCTGGCTCATGGAGCGCGAGCCGCTCGCCGGCGTCGAGGACGCGGTCATGCCGGTCGTCGGCGAGTGCGACGACGGGTTCCTCAACGACCTGCGCGGCATGCACGTCAAGGATGAGCACGTGCGCGCCGCACTCGACGGCGCCTCCGACGGGCCGGTGGCTGAAGGATGCGTCGGCGCCGGTACCGGTATGACGTGCTTCGACTTCAAGGCCGGCATCGGTACCTCATCTCGGCTCGTCTCCGCCCATGGGCGCTCCTGGACCGTCGGCGTGCTGGCGCTGACCAACTTCGGCGTGCGTCACCGCCTCAGCGTCGACGGCGTGCCGGTGGGCCGGGAGATCACCGACCTCATGCCGCTGGAGAACCGCGAGGGCTCCTGCATCGTCGTTCTTGCGACCGACGCGCCGCTCAGTGCGCGGCAGTGCGAGCGCATGGCCAAGCGCTGTGCGCTTGGCTTGGCTGCGACCGGCTCCTACGCTTCGGACGGCAGCGGCGAGATCATGCTCGCCTTCTCCACCGCCTATCGGGTGCCGCGACAAGCGGACGAGCCGCTCGTCCTCACCAGCGTCTCCAATGACCGCATGACGGAGCTCTTCGAGGCGGCGGTCGACGCCACAGCGGAGAGCGTCTGCAACGCGCTCACCGCCGCGACCACCACGATCGGCCGCGGCGGCAACATGGCGTACGAGCTGCCGCTGGACCGCCTGGTCGGCGCCTTGCGGCGAGCTGGGCGCGAGGCGCGTCTGCCGGGGGCTTAGCCGCGCCTTGCCGCGCCTCCGCGCGGAGTCTACGATGACGTCCTAGCCCGGCCCTGCGCTCCGCGGGCCTCCGGGCCGGCAGGGGGGTTGCACACGGCGAGACGCTCGTCACCCAGGCCCGTCGTCACCGGCACGGCCGCCGATCCTCGGCGCGGTCGACGGAACCTTGCCCTCGCGTCGTCTAAATCCTCAAGGCCCCATCGCGGGTCCTCCACCACAGTGGCAGCACAGCAAGTGTCAGGGGTCCGGCAACCACGGATGTGAGAAGGAGGCAAGGGTCCGCCGGCGGTCTGGTCCGAGCGCTCGGCGACCCGCAGGGCAGTGGACAAACGACGCTACTTCATTCGCAAGGTGCTGAACGCGATACTCACGATCGTCCTCGTGGCTTCGTTCAACTTCGCGCTCTTCCGCATCCTCCCGGGCGACCCCGCCCGGCTCCTTCTCCCCAAGGGGAAGACCGACCCGTCGGTCATCGAGCGTCAGCGCAAGACCTTCAACCTCGATAAGCCGATGTGGCAGCAGTTCATCTACTACTGGCGCGACACGGTGCAGGGTAAGTTCGGCCTCTCCTTCTCCGAGAAGCGCCCGGTCACCGAAGTGGTCGCAGAACGCATCTGGCCTACCGTCCTGCTCGTGGGGGTGGGCACCGTCTTCGCCACTGTGGTCGGCATGATCATGGGGGTGTTCGCCGGGTGGAGACGGAACGGCACCTACGACGTGGTGTCGACGAACTTAGGGATGGTCCTATACGCCATGCCCACGTTCTGGTTCGGCCTCTTGATGATCATGCTGTTCTCCACCAAGCTGCGCTGGTTCCCCACAGGCCGCATGGCGGAGCCCGGCGCGGACCTCACCGGCTTCGCCTCCTTCCAGTCGCTGATGAAGCACCTGTTCCTGCCGGCGTTCACCTTCGCCATCGCCTACGTGGGTGAGTACCACCTCATCATGCGCAGTTCCATCACCGGTGTCATGAAGGAGGACTTCGCGCTCACCGCTCGCGCCAAAGGCCTCAGCGAGAACGCTGTCCTCTGGCGCCACGTGGTGCCCAACGCGATGCTGCCGACGGTGACCATCGTGATGATGAACCTCGGCTTCGTGATGTCGGGTGCGATCCTGGCGGAGGCCGTGTTCAACTGGCCCGGACTCGGGCTGTTGTCCTTCGACTCCATGCAGAAGCGCGACTACCCGGTCATGCAGTTGGTGTTCCTCATCGCCAGCATCGCCGTGATCGTCGCCAACCTCATCGCCGACATCATGTACTACTACCTCGACCCAAGGGTGCAGGCATGATCCCCCGTCGTTTCCGGAACTGGGTGATCTTCTGGACGATCGTCGTCTGGGTCGTCCTCGAGCTGCTCACGTATCCGAAGACGGTGCCCCTCGCCAGCGGCCTTTCCGAGGTGATCAAGGGCTTCTTCTCCGCAAGTGTCGGCGCCTACCCGGCATGGGCGCTGATCCTGGTCGGCCTCCTCTGTCTCCTTGGCGGGGCGATCGGGCTCCTTCGCAGGGCCAAGGCCAAGGTCATGAACCTGCTTCTCGTCGCGGAGGCCGTCGTGTTCTTCGTCTGGGGCTACCTTGCCGGCGCCAGTGGAGCTGGAGGCTGGTCGGGCAGCGTCAACGAGATCTCCTACAACTGGGCCCTGCAGACGGTGGCCGTCGTCCTTGGCGGCGCCTGTGCCTGGTTCTGGGCCGCGGGCAACCCGGAGCGGGCGGAGCTCACCACCTGGAACACGCATCAGGTGTGGAGGCTGTACCGCGCCAACTGGCAGGGCATGGTCGGTCTGGGCATCCTCGTCGTCTTCATGCTCATGGCGCTTCTGGCTCCGTTCCTGGCCGACCACGCACTGCTCGATCCCAACGCGCAGATCAAGGATCCGGCCACGGGCGAGCTCTACGGCCCGTATCACCCGCCGACCCTGTCTTATTACAACTGGTTCGGTACCGATCAGGTGGGGCAGAGCGTGCTCGCCCAGTTCATCTGGAGCGCACGTATCTCGCTCATGGTCGGCCTCTTGGCCGCCTTCATGTCCACCGTCCTCGGCGCCGGTATCGGCATCGCCGCCGGTTTCTACGGAGGCTGGCAAGGCGAGGGGTGGATGCGCTTAACAGACGCGTTCCTGGTCATCCCATGGCTGCCGCTCGCGATGGTGCTCGCCGCCGCTTGGGGTCAGAACTACTGGATGATCATCCTCATCATCGGCATCACCAGCTGGCCGGGCACGGCACGAGTCATACGTTCGGACGTGCTGCGCGTGCGCGAGCTGAGCTTCATCGAGCGCGCCAAGGCGATCGGGTCCAGCAACCGGCACACCATGACCAAGCACGTGCTGCCCAACGTGATGCCGCTCATCTTCGCCAATCTGGTGCTCGTCGTGGCCATCGCCATCCTCTCGGAGACGACGCTCTCGTTCCTGGGCCTCGGCGACCCGCTCAACTTCAGCTGGGGCACCATGCTCCACTACGCGTGGGTGAACGGCGCCGCCGGTCTGCCGGCCTGGTGGTACCTGCTGCCGCCGGGCATCGCCATCATCCTCGTCGTCCTCGCCTTCACCTTCATCGGCACGGCCTACGACGAGGTGCTCGATCCCAAGCTGCGCAAGCGTGAGGACAGCAGCACTGAGAGCCGGTTCACGGCTCGCGGCGAGCCGGCGATCGCCGTGGCCGGCGGCGCCGGCCTCGGCGGCAGCGCCGGCATGTTCACGCCGGGCCAGCAGACCGACGACGCCATGCCCGACTTCGACAAGCCGGCCGGCGGCTCCATCGGCCGCCCCGAGGGTGGCGGCTGGGTCGGCGGCCACATAGCAGACGACGACAAGGGGGAGGACTGATGGCGACCACCGCCCCCAAGGCCAAGGGCAAGGCCGGCCCCGAGAAGAAGGCGACCGAGCGCATCGAGCACGAAGGTCTGCTCGACGTACGCAACCTGACCACCTACTTCAAGCTCGGCATCGGCGACGTCAAGGCCGTGCAGGACGTCTCCTTCCAGGTCAAGCCCGGCGAGAGCCTGGGCCTCGCCGGTGAGTCCGGCTGCGGCAAGACGACCGCGGCGCTGAGCCTGCTCAAGCTGCTGCCCGAGAACGGCCGCATCGTCAGCGGCGACATCCTGTTCGACGGCCGCAACCTCGTCAAGCGCACCGAGTTCGGCATGAGTAAGATCCGCTGGAAGGAGATCAGCATCATCTTCCAGGGGGCGATGAACGCGCTCAACCCGGTCAAGGAGACGGGCAAGCAGATCGCCGAGCCCATCCAGCTGCACGAGGGACTCAGCGAGAAGCAGGCGATGGTGCGCGCGCGCGAGCTCTTCGACCTTGTGGGCATCAACCCTAAGCGCGTCATGGACTTCCCGCACCAGCTCTCCGGCGGCATGCGCCAGCGCGCCATGATCGCCATGGCCCTGGCCTGCAACCCCAAGCTGGTCATCGGCGACGAGCCCACCACGGCGCTCGACGTCATGGTGCAGGCGCAGATCCTCGAGCTCATCGGGCGTTTGCGCAAGGAGCTCGATCTGTCGTTCATCCTCATCAGCCACGACCTCTCGGTCATGGCCGAGACCTGCGACAAGGGCGTCGTCATGTACGCCGGCGAGGTGGTCGAGAGCGGCAGTACCGCCGACATCTTCAACAACGCCACGCACCCCTACACGCGCCAGCTGATCAAGGCGTTCCCCAACATCCACGAGAAGCGCGAGATGGTGAGTTCGATCAAGGGCGACCCGCCCAACCTCATCAACCCGCCCGCGGGCTGCGCCTTCGAGCCGCGCTGCGATGTGAGGATCGAGAGCTGCAAGACGGAGCACCCCGGCCTCACCGAGGTGGAGCGCGGGCACTTCGTGCGCTGCGTCCACGCGAAGGCCCGGCGTGATGACGCTTTCGTTGAGGCGGGCGGGGCTACACCGCACTTGAAGGGGGTGTGACGATGGCCACGGAGCAAACGGAACGCCCGGACCTCAAGCTCGCCCCCGAGACCGGCGACGTCCTCTTCGACATCAGGGACCTGGAGGTCTACTTCCCCATTCACCAGGGCTTCTTCAAGAGCATGGTGTCGAGCGAGAAGCAGTTCGTGAAGGCGGTCGACCACATCAGCTTCCAGATCAAGAAGGGCGAGATCATCGCCCTGGTCGGGGAGTCCGGCTGCGGCAAGACGACCACGGGCCGCACCCTGCTGCGCCTGGAAGAAGCCACCGGCGGCGAGATCCTCTACAAGGGCAAGCCGGTGCAGCAGTTCAGCGGCAGGGAGCTGCGCGCCTACCGCAGGAAGGCGCAGATCATCTTCCAGGACCCCTACAACTCGATCAATCCCAAGCAGACGATCTTCGACATCGTCGCCGAGCCCCTCGAGGTCAACAACATCTGCTCGAGCGAGCGCGAGAAGGAAGAGAAGGTCATCACCGCCATCAACGAGGCCGGCCTCAGGCCGGCGATCGAGTATCTGTACCGCTACCCGCACGAGCTCAGCGGCGGGCAGCGGCAGCGTGTCTGCATCGCCGGCGCCACGGTGCTCGACCCGGACGTGATCGTCGCCGACGAGCCGGTCGCCTCGCTCGACGTCTCGATCCGCAACGACATCCTCAAGCTGATGGTGGAGGAGAAGGAGAAGCTTGGCGTCACCTACATCTTCATCACCCACGACCTCTCGCTGGCCTGGGTGATCAGCGACCGGATCGCCGTGATGTACCTTGGCCGCATCGTCGAGATCGGCGACACCGAAGAGGTAGTCGCCAACCCCCAGCACCCCTATACCAAGGCGCTGATCAGCGTCATCCCCGTGCCCGACCCGCTGGCCCGGCGCGAGCACGTCATCCTCAAGGGGGAGACCCCGAACCCGGTCGACATCCCCACTGGTTGCCGCTTCCACCCGCGCTGCCCGGAGGCGATCGACGACTGTAAGCAGATCGATCCCGAGGACGTCCACATCGGCGGTGACCACTACGCCGCCTGTATCAGGATCAAGTAGCGGAGGAGCGGCTGGCCGGGGCGGTGAGGCAGCAAGGCGCTCACCGCCCCGGCCGGCCCACGTTCGAGCATGCGAAGGAGCCGGGAGATGAGACGCAGTGACGCTGGAGCCGCGCCTGCGCGGAGCAGCGCGGCCTGCGCCCTCCTGTTGCTGACCCTGGTCGCCGCTCTGGCGCTCGCTCCGCCCGCTCCCGCCTCAGCCTCGCCGTCGCCGGCGCCGGTCGAGTACCGCATCGGCGTCGGCCAGCCAAGCGACGGGTTGAACCCGTTCAGCGCCTGGAGTCCCGTGTCTCGGGAGTGCTTCCTGCTGGGCTACGACTACCTCACCTGGTTCGACTCCGATTACCGCCCGGCGCCCGACATCGCCGCCAGCTGGGAGCTCTCAGATGATGGCCTGGTCTGGACGTTCCACATCCGGGAGGGCATGACGTGGCAGGACGGCGAGCCGCTCACGGCGCGCGACGTCGCATTCACGTACAACCTGATCCGCGACTCGCAAGAGCCCGTCTACAGCCACTACCTTACCGGCGTGAGTCGTGTCGAGGCGTCCGACGACGCCACGGTGATGATCACGACGCGGCGCCCCAAGGCGGACATGCTCGGCGTCGCGATCCCGATCCTTCCCGAGCACATCTGGAAGACGGTGCGGCCCGACGAGCTCAAGTGGTTCGACAACGAGCCCTTCGTCGGGTCCGGACCCTTCCGCGTCACGACGATGCAAAGGGGCCGGTTCGTGCGGCTCGAGGCGAACCAGGACTATCCCTCCGCGCTCGGCGGCCGTCCCTCGCTCGACGAACTGACGTTCGTCGTCGAGCAGGACCCGGAGGTGATGCTGCGAGACTACCGGTCCGGAGCGCTGGACGCGATCAGCGACTATCCACCCGCCTCCGCCGACGCCGTGGCGGCGATTCCCGGAGTCACCACGGTGGCCGTTCCCGCCATCGGATTCCACGAGCTCGGCTTCAACTGTTGGCACAGCCCGAGGAGCAAGGGGAACCCGCTCCTGCTGGATCCCTCCATCCGCCGGGCGGTGCACTGGGCCATCGACACGAAGAAGCTCGCCGAGACGGTCATGGCCGCGCAGGCCGTCCCCGGGTCCTCACTGCTCTCGCCCGCGCAGAGCGGCTGGCGCTGGGACGTGCCGGAGGCGGCGCAGTACCGGTATGACCCGCAACGGGCAAAGCAGATCCTCGAAGACGCCGGTTACACCGACGGCGACGCGGACGGGGTGCGAGAGGACGACGGCGGGGAGGAGCTCTCCTTCCGCATCGCGGCGCCGTCCGAGCACCCGGAGGACCAGGCGGCCGCGCGCATGATCGTGCGCTGGTGCAGGGACATCGGCATCAGGCTGCGACTCGAGGTCAAGAGCACCGCGGATATCAGCGACGACATCTATCACCGTGCCGATGACGACCTGTTCATCTGGAGCTGGGGCGGCGACGTCGACCCCGGCTTCATCCTCAGCACGTTCACGACCGGGCAGATCATGGACTGGAGCGACACCCGGTACTCCGACCTCGTGTACGACCGCCTCTACGAGTTGCAGGCCGAGGCTCTCGACCCCGCGGCGCCGGAGGACGGCGCGAGGCGGAAGGAGCTCGTCGACGCGATGCAGAAGGTCCTCTATCGCGACGATCCGTCCATCGTCTTGTGGTACAAGGCCAACCTGCAGTCCTTCCGCACCGAGACCTGGACGGGGTACGCGCTTGCGCCGGCCGGCGCCCGCGCCCCCTTCTGGAACCAGCTGCGCACGACGTACATCAAGCTCCGTCCGCTGGGCGCCTCACTGCCGGCGCCGGAGGCGTCCAGGGTCTGGGTGTGGCTGGTGATCGCCGCGCTCATCGCCGCCGGCGCGCTGATCTTTGCTCTCCTGCGCCGGCGATCAGAGGGCGGCGGCGGACACGTGACGAAGCACGAGGCACGACCGACCCGGAAGGATGACGCCACATGATCGAGCCCGCCGCCGTCTGGCCCGACGAAGCGATCGAGGCGATGCATCTCGCCGCGCTGGGCCTGCTGGAGCGGGCCGGCGTGCGGGTGGAGTCGCCCGCCGCGCGGGACCTGCTGGTCGCGGCGGGCTGTCGTCCCGCCGGGGAGGACCGCCTGACCGTGCCGCCGCAGGCTGTGGCGGACGCCCTCGCCGCCTGTCCGCGCGAGTACGTGCTCGCGGCGCGCGATCCCGAGCGTTCACTCGCCATGGATCCGGACCCGGGCGTGACCTACGTCCACAACATGGGCGGCGCCCGCGACGTCAGCGACCCGCGCACGGGAGCGGGGCGCAGGGCGACGCTGCGTGACCAGGTGCTCGCGACCAGGATCATGCACAACCTCGTGCACCAGGAGCAGGTCACCTCCCTCTGGCAGCCCGAGGACGTGCCCGATCTGCTCGAGCCGCTGTACTCGTTCTTGATCCTCGCCTACGAGACCGACAAGGCCATCGGCGGCCCCGGCATCTCCTATCCGTTCCAGGCGCAGTACCTGCAGCAGATGGCGCAGGCGGTGACCGGCGCGGACGGCGCGGACGGCGTGTATGCGATCGACCTCGCCTTCTCTCCGGTGAGCCCGCTGATCCTCGGCGGCGACGTCTCGGATGCACTCACGTCTCAGGCACGCCGCGGAGGCGTGGCCGTCGAGATCCTGCCCTGCCCTGCCGCCGCCACCACGGCGCCCGGCGCTCTGTCGGCGGCGCTCGCGCAGCAGCACGCCGAGGTGCTCGCCGGAGTCGTGCTCACCCAAGCCGCGGCGGCGGGCACGCCGGTCTACTATGGGCCGCGTCTCAGCGCCGTGGACCCGCGCAGCGGCGTGGTGGTCAGCGGCACGCCGGAGACGGGCGTCGCCTCGGCGGCGGCGGTGCTTCTGGCGCGTCGCTGCGGCCTTGCCTGCGACTGTTACGGGCCCTGCAGCGACAGCAAAGTCGTCGACGCGCAGTTCGGCTACGAGCGCTCGATCAACGCCCTGCTGGGCTTGGCGCCCAAGCCGCGCCTGCTCTCCGGCGTCGGTGAGATCCAGGCCGGCGTGGCCAGCTGCCTCGAGGCGCTCGTCATCGACGACGAAGTACTCAACAACGTGCGCTACGCCCTCACGCCGCGCCCGTGGGACATCGACGCGCTCGACGTGGACGCGATGGTCGACGGCGTGCTCTCCGGGCGCGGGTTCCTCGGCACGAAGCACACGCGGCGCTACATCCGCAGCGAGTTCGTCAGCCCCCTGCTCAGCTATCGCGGCGGACTCGGCGACTGGCTCGCCTCCGGGCGCGCGGGCCTCGTCGACCTCGCCACGGACAAGGCGGCCGAGCTCGCCGACCGCGAGCCGGTCGGCCTCCCGGACGACGTGCTCGACGAGCTCGTCGCCCTCATCGCCCGCTGCGCCGCTGAGCTCGGACTGACTGGCCACCCCGACCCGCGCCGCGTGCTCGGGCTGTAGACTGGCCGTATGGGTATCGCGTTCGTGCACGTTCAGGCGAGGGGCACGTACCGGGAACTCGGTCGCGCCGTCGGAGAGGCGGCGCGCGAGCAGGTCCTGGCCTCGGTCGCCTTCTTCCGTGAGAACTTCATGTCCATGACCGGCGGCCGCTTGTCCTTCGCCGCGGCCGAGCGGGAGGCGCTCTCCTACGCCGCGCAGGCGCGCCGCTGGCTGCCCGGCCAGGTCGAGGAACTGGAGGGTCTGGCTGAAGGCGCCGACGTGCCCATGTCCCGACTGCTGGTACTGAACTGCGGCGAGGAGTTCACCGCCGAGGAGCCGGCCGTCTCTACGCCGTCGGGATCGCCACGGTCGGGCGATCACTGCACGGCCGTCGCCGTTGCTTCAGGCGGACGCCACATCGTGGGGCACAACATGGACTGGTACGTCATCGACGCCGTCAACAACGTCCTCTTCGATCTCACCGGACCGGACGGCACCCGGATCATGGGCCTCGCCGGGGCGCCGTACCTGCTGATGTTGGGCATGAACAGCCACGGCATCGGCAACGTCAGCAACTCGGTGCACTCCAACGACAATCGCATCGGCGTGCCCAACGTCT
This sequence comes from uncultured Thermoleophilia bacterium, assembly GCA_963762125.1. Classification (GTDB taxonomy): domain Bacteria; phylum Actinomycetota; class Thermoleophilia; order UBA2241; family UBA2241; genus CAIXSE01. Next base: position 221,557 of record CAVXJO010000007.1, on the reverse strand, counting down.
TCGTGCGCCGCGCGGCCCTCGAAGCGCGGACGATGGAGGAGGCGTGGGGCCAGGGCCTGCTCGCCGCCCGCGCCCGCGGCACCAACCAGTTCCTTGCCGACACGGCCGGCCGCCTCTGGGACCTCGAGACGTCGGCGAACGCGCACGCCCTCATGGACCACACCCAAGCAGGGTTCATGGCGCACTCGAACCACTACGTCTCCCCGGAGATGCAGCCCTACGAGGGGCGCGCCGCGGAGGAGTCGGTCGTGCGTCTCTCGACCGCCGAACGGATGCTCGCGGAGGGCCTCGCTGTCGCTGAGGACCCGGTGGACCTCGTCGCCCGGGTCCTCCGCACGCACGAACCGTCGCGCGACCAGTGCATCTGCGGGCATCCCAACTCAGACGAGGCGCCGGCGGATCAAGGAATGACCGTCGGAAGCATCATCTGCGACCTCGATGAGCGCCGCATGTATGCCTGTGCCGGTCCCCCCTGCGAGAACCCTTACGAGACGTTCGAGATGGGGGAGGGTTGACGATCCACGACCTCGTCGTCGCCGGGGGGCGCCTCGTCGACGGCTGCGGCAACCCCTGGTACCGCGGCGACATCGCGGTGCGCGGCGAGCGTATCGCGGCGATCGGCGCGCCGGGGACGCTGCGCGGCCGGCGTGTCGTCGACGCCGGCGACCGCTACGTCACGCCCGGCTTCATCGACCCGCACACGCACTCGGACCTTTCCATCCTGCTGTACCCGGAAGCAGAGACGGCGCTGCGCCAGGGCGTCACGACTCATGTCACCGGCAACTGCGGCATGTCGGCGGCTCCGCTGACGGCGGCCCACCGCGACGACGCCATCCAGAACTGGGCGCACTACGCCTGGGGCCTCGACACCGTGGCCTGGGACTGGCGCACCTTCGGCCAGTACCTCGCGGCTCTGCGGCGCGGCGGCCACGCGATCAACATCGCGCCGCTCGTCGGCCACGGGGCGCTGCGGCTCGCCGTCGTCGGCTTCGCGGAGCGAGCGGTGACCGAGCGCGAACTGGTGCGCATGGAGCGCCTGCTCGACGCCTCCCTGCGCGCCGGCGCGCACGGGCTTTCGAGCGGCCTCGTCTACCCGCCGGGGTGCTTCGCGACCACGGACGAGCTCTTGCGGCTGTGCAAGGTGGTCGCCCGCCACCAGGGCATCTACACCTCGCACGTCCGCGGCGAGCGTGAGACCATCCTCGCCGCGGTCACCGAGGCGCTCGAGCTCGGGCGCGCCTCCGGCTGCCCCGTAGAGGTCTCGCACAACGCGCCCAAGTGGGGCGCTCCCGAGGACGCGTCGGCGAACCTGGCGCTGATCGAGGACGCTCGCCGCGCCGGGCTCGACGCCAGCACCGACAACGACGTGCACACCGACCTCGCGCCGCGCCTCTCGCGGGCGCTGCCGCAGCCTGTGCTCGACCTTGACCACGACGCGTTGATCTTCCTGCTGTCGGACCCGGAAGGGCGCGCCCTGCTGAGACGCGAGGTGCTCGAGGACACGCTGCCGGGCGCCGGCTACGCGGGCGTGGTCCGTCACGGCCGCTTCGACCGCGTGGTCGTGTTCCACGCCGGCCGCCATCCGGAACTCCGCGGCCGCTCCGTCGCCGACATCGCCGCCGAGCGCGGCGCCGACGGCTTCGACACCTTCCTCGACCTCATCGTCGAGGAGGACGACGACATCATCGGCCTCTTCGACTACATCGAGGAGAAGAACATCCGCGCCCTGCTGCAGAGCCCGCTCGCGATGATCTCGTCTGACGGGCTGGTCATGTCGCCGGCCGGCCAGAGCGACGATGCCTCGTTGTACTGGCCGTGCAGCTACGGCGAGTACCCGGGCGTGCTCGAGCGCTACGTGCGCGACGAGCCGGTGCTGCGCCTCGAGGAGGCCATCCGCAAGATGACCTCCTTCCCGGCGCAGCGCTTCCTTCTCCTCGACCGTGGCGCGCTGCGCCCCGGTCTCAAGGCCGACCTCGTGGTCTTCGACCTCGACCGTGTGCGTGACCGGGCCACGAACCTCTACCCGCACTCGTTCCCGTTCGAGAACATCCCGCACGCGGCCCCGGAGGGCATCGACTGGGTCCTGGTGAACGGTGTGCCCGTGCTCGAGGAGGGCGAGCCTACCGCGGCGCTGCCCGGGCAGGTTCTGCGGCGCCGGTAGCGGCGCTGCCGCCGGCGCCTGCAGACTGCCAGAACGTATAAAGGCCCCCTCGTCCCGAGGTCGCGCGCCCTCGCGCTGTACTTGGACATCGTGTAGAATCCCGGCGATGATCACCGTGCAGGACATCTTGGAGATCTCTGAGTTGAACCTGCGTCTGCTGGCCGGACACAAGTCCACGAGTAACCCGGTGCGCTGGGTCCACATCACCGAGGTCCCCGATCCCACGAAGTGGCTCAAGGGCGGCGAGCTGCTGCTCACCACGGGCTACAGCTTCGTCGGCGACGAGGCGCAGCAGGTGGCGCAGATCAAGCGCCTCATCGACCACAACATCTCCGGCCTCGGGTTCGGCACCGGCTTCAGCTTCGACAAGGTACCACCCGCTCTCGTCGGGGTCGCCGAGGAGTACGGGTTCCCGCTGTTCGAGGTGCCGTACCACGTGCCGTTCATCGCCATCACCGAGGCCGTGGCCTCCAAGATCGTCAACGAGCAGTACTCTCTGCTGCAGCGCAGTCTCGCGGTTCACGAGAAGCTCACCAAGATCGTGCTGGAGGAGAAGGGCCTCGAGGCTATCCTCTCCACGCTCTCGGCCCTCGTCGGCTGCTCCGCCGTCCTCTTCGACTTCCACGGCGTGGTGCTCTGTGAGGCAGCCTACCGTCGCCAGTTGGGCGCCGAGCTTGTCGCCGACCTGTGGGGGCTCATCAGCGACCGCCGCGCCGACCGCCAGAACTTCGCCCTCAGCATGGACGGCGTGGGCTCCGGCGTACAGGTCTACCCGGTGGTCGCCTCACACCGCATCGGCGCCTTCCTCGCCGTCGTCAAAGACAGCGGCGACTTCAGCGAGTACGACCGCATCATCCTCCACAACGTGGTCACGGTGACTGCGCTGGAGCTGGTCAAGAAGAAGGCCGTGGCCGAGACGGAGAAGCGCCTCGCCGGCGACTTCTTCGACGAGCTCATCGCCAGCGACCTCTACGAGGAGGAGATCGCGCGGCGGCTCGCGTTCTTCGGGCTCGAGCCGCAGTCGCCGCACCTCATCGTGCTCGTCGACATCGACGTACTCGAGGGCGAGGGGGCGGCACAACGCACCGAGGCCGCCACCCAGGACATCAAGGAGCGCCTGCACTGGACCGTGGACGAGTTCATGGCGCGACGCGACGTGCTCTGCATCAGCGCGTCGCGCAGTGACTCCGTCGTCATCCTGGTGCAGCCGGGCAAGCGGGACACCGAGGAGATCATCAGGATGGCCGGGGAGCTGCAGGCCGTCATCGCGGAGATGTTGCCGGAGATCTCCGTCTCCGTCGGCATCGGCCGGCCGCACCGGCAGCTCATCGACCTCCGTCAGAGCTACTACGAGGCCAGCTACGCCATCAAGATCCGCAAGCTCAAGGGCGAGCCCCGCGTCATCGCCAGCTTCGACGATCTCGGCTCCTACGGGCTGCTGCTTGGCCTGCAGGACACACTGTCGCTCGAGGTCTTCTACGACAGCGTCCTCGGCAAGCTCCAGGAGTACGACGAACAGAACTCCAGCGACCTGGTCAAGAGCCTCGCCTGCTTCCTCGAGGCCAATGGCCACTGGGGCGACGCCGCCGAGAAGCTGTACGTGCACCGCCACACGCTGCGCTATCGCATGAAGCGCGTCGAGGAGATCACCGGCCGCGACCTCGACCAGTCTCAGGATCGCATGGAGTTCTGGCTGGCGCTCAAAGCCAAGGAGCTCATCGACCAGTCCAAGAAGGGCAAGCCGACACCCGCCTGACGCTTCGGCCGGCGTCGCCGCGCCTTCTTCTGCCGCGCCGCTCGGCGCGGCTCACCTCACGCCATGACCAGCGAGCCGTTGTCGACGGCGACGTTGACGCCCGTGACGCCCTCCGTCTCCAGGCAGAAGCGCACGGCGGCGCCGATGTCGGCCGGCGCGACGAGCCGCTCGGTCGCCACTCTGGCGGCGGCGCGGAGGGTGGCGGCCCGGTGCTCGTCGTCCTCGAGGTCCACCGGGCCCGGCGCGACGCCGCAGACGCGCACGCCGTCGGGCGCCCACGCGCGTGCGAGCTCCTTGACCAGATGGATCTCGGCCGCCTTGGCCGCGCCGTGCGCGGCGAACGTGGCCCAGGGTTGCAGCCCGAGATAGTCGGTGAGAGCCACGATCGCGCCGCCCTGAGAGAGGCGTTCGTGGGCGGCGCAGGCACTGAAGAAGAAGCCCTTGGCGATCGTGTCCATCGAGGCGTCCCACGCCTCCTCGTCGATCGCCTGCGGCGGCTGGGGCACGAACGGGCCGCTGGCCGCGTAGACCAGTGCGTCGAGCCCGCCGAGGGCCGCCGCGGCCGCGGCGACGAGGCTTGCCGCACCCGCGGCGCGTCCGACGTCGCCCTCGACAAGCGCGGCGGCCTGCGCTCCGGCGGCGGTCAGCGCCGCCACCTGGTCGTCCGCCGCACGCGTGCGCGCGCGCGTCGAAACAACGACAGCGGCGCCATGGCCGGCCAAGTCGAGCGCGACGGCGCCGCCGAGGCGGCGGATGCCGCCGACCACGAGCACCCTCGCGCCGGAGACCTTCATGCCGGCTCCCCGACGTGCTCGTAGAGCAGCCCGGCGACCGCGGCGATCGCCTCGTCGGCGCATTCTTTCGCCTGCTGATCCAGGCTCTTCCAGAAAACGACCATGACCACAGGTGCCCCGGTTGGCGTAAAGACGATCGCGGCGTCGTTGCTGGTGCCGCTCACGCCGCCGGTCTTGTTGGCCACCCTCAGTCCCTGCGGGAGGCCGGCCGGGATCTTCTCGCGCCACTCCTGCTGCGTCATCACCTCGAGCATGAGCCGGCAAGACGGCGCGGAGGCGCAGCGATTCTGGGCGAGCATCGCGAGGAGTCTCGCCATGTCACGTGGCGAGCACCTGTTGTCGAGCGCCTGGTCGACGACGAACGAGTCCTCGTAGCCGCGCGATTCGTCGCGCCCCCAGCGGCGCTGGTACAGGTGCTGGAAACCGGCGCCGCTGAGGCGCGCGTTCTCCTCGAGCACGAGGCGGAGCGCCTCCTCGTACCCTCCGCTCGCCTCGATCTCCTGCCAGTGCGTGACGATCTCCCGGCCGCTCAGCCCGGCCCATTCGTCGCCCGCGCCGCACTCGATGAGGAAGTACTCGCGGTTGGGGATACGGCAGTCGATCGTCTCCAGGCACAGTCGCCGCATGGTCTCGTTCACGCTCCGCAGACCGACGAGCCGCCAGAGCATGTCGGTCGCGGTGTTGTCGCTCAAAGTGATCATCAGGTAGAGGAGGTCGCGCACGCTGGGACGCAGGCCATGGTGGCAGTGGATCAGCGTGCTGCCCGGGCTCTTGTCGGCCTCGGTCAGCGTGAGCCGGTCGTCGAGGTGGAGTTCGCCGGCGTCGACCTGCCGCATGACCTCCACCATGACGGGGATCTTGAAGCAGCTCGCCATGGGGAAGAGCTCGTCGGCGGCGACGTGGACCTCTGCGCCGCTCGCCAGGTTGCGGGCGGCGACCCCGAGCGTACCTCCCAGGCGCGCGGTCACCGCCGCGAGGCGGTCGTGGACGTCCCTCGGATCGCTCATACGCCGGCACCCCCCATCGGTGACCCCGGCCTACGATATACGAGCGATGCTGGTATGGGCCAGACCTCACGCGCGACCCCTGCGGTCGGCACGCACGGTCCATCTGATATCGCAATATCGAAGAATCGCAGCGTGATATCGGAACCTACGGAATCGTTGGCCCCCGACCCGTTCACTACTGGGCGGTTTTCTTGCGTTTTGGGGTTTTCTGCGCGCTGGGATGTTGGTAGACTGCCGAATCGTGCACATGTGTGTGCACATCCGAGTTTTGAGCCCAACCATGGGATGGAGCGAGGAGGAGTCATGATCGTCGGTTGTCCTAAGGAGATCAAGAACGAAGAGTACCGGGTCGGCATGACGCCGAACGGCGTCAAGGACTTCGTCAGCGCCGGCCACACAGTCATCATCGAAGCCGGCGCCGGCGTCGGCTCGGGCTTCAGCGACAAAGAGTACAAGGCCGCGGGCGCGACCCTGGCGCCGGTGAAGGATGTCTTCGCCAAGGCCGACATGATCTACAAGGTCAAGGAGCCGCTCCCGGAGGAGTGGCCGATGTTCAAGCCGGGCCAGATCCTCTACACGTACCTGCACCTGGCCGCCGCCTACGCCAAGGACCTCACCAAGGGCATGCTCAAAGCCGACATCCGCGGCGTCGCCTTTGAGACCGTGGAGCTTCCCAGCGGCGCGCACCCGCTGCTCTTCCCGATGAGCGAGGTCGCCGGCAAGATGGCCGTCCAGGCCGGCGCAACGCACCTCCAGAAGGAGAACGGCGGCCGCGGCGTGCTCATCGGCGGCGTCACCGGCGTCCCGCCGGCCAAGGTCGTCATCATCGGCGGCGGCACCGTCGGCACCAACGCTGCGAAGATCGCCGTAGGCATGGGCGCCCGCACCGTAGTGATGGACACCTACGCCCCGCGTCTCACCTACCTCGACGACGTGTTCGGCGGCCGCATCGAGACCGTGCTCAGCACCGAGGCGACCATCGAGCAGGAGATCGTCGACGCCGATATGGTCGTCGGCGGCGTGCTGCTCCCGGGCGGCGCGCAGGCTCCGCACCTCATCAAGAAGCGCATGCTCAAGACCATGATGCCGGGTTCGGTCATCGTCGACGTCGCCATCGACCAGGGCGGTTGCTTCGAGACCTCCAAGCCCACCTCGCACTCGGAGCCGACCTACGTCGTCGACGGCGTCATCCACTACTGCGTCGCCAACATGCCGGGCGCCATGGCGCGCACGTCCACGGTGGCTCTCGCCGGCGCGACGCTGCCCTACGGCCTGGCGATCGCGAACAAGGGTCTCGAGCAGGCCGTCAAGGACGACGCCGTGCTCGCTCTCGGCGTCAACGTGTACCGTGGCAAGCTCACCATCCCGTCGGTGGCCGAGGCTCACAAGATGAAGTACACGCCGCTGGACAAAGTGCTCGCCTGAGACGGCATCCCGCTCCGCCGCGGCACTTGGCCGCGGCGGCCGGTAGCTGATTGAATGGAGCCGCGTTCGGACGCACGTCCGAACGCGGCTCCTTCCGTTCGAGGTGCTCGTGCACCTCGCCAGGGTGGGCTCCGCCGGCCAGGGTGGCCGCGGCGCAGCGGGGGGAGGGCCGGGATGCGGCTTTCACGGCACAAAGGAGCACGAATGGGCGACCTTCTACGCATCGACCTCACCACCCGCACATCCTCAGAGGAGACCATTCCTGAGCGGCTGACCAAGGAGTTCATCGGGGCCAAGGGCATCGGCACGCACTACCTCTGCGAAGAGATCGGCCCGGAGGTCGATCCGCTGAGCCCCGGGAACAAGCTCATCTTCGTCGTCGGTCCGATGGGCGGGACCACCATGCTGGGCAGCAATCGCTACGCCGTCTACTTCTCCTCACCGCTCACCGGCGGCTACGGTGAGTGTTACTCGGGCGGCAACCTCACGCCCCAGTTCGCGCGCACCGGCTACCGCGTCGTGATCGTGGAGGGCAAGGCCGACGCGCCCGTGTATCTGGAGGTCAGCGAAGCGGGCGTGGCCTTCCACGACGCCTCGGACCTGTGGGGCTTGGACGCGTTCAAGGCCGAGGACGAGATCCTCGCGCGCACGCCGCATCCCAAGGCTCAGGCCTGCGTGATCGGCCCCGCCGGCGAGAAGCTCGTGCGCTTCGCCTGCGTCAACAACAACTACTGGCACCAGCTCGGGCGCGGCGGCCCGGGTGCGGTGTATGGCTCCAAGAACCTAAAGGGCATCGTCTGGCACGGCGAGAAGAAGGTCGACGTCGCGCGTCCCGATGACTTCAAGGCGGTCGTGCGCGACCTCATCGAGCGCACCAAGGACGACCCCGGCGTCGCCGCCTACCAGCGTGGCGGCACGCTCAACATGGTGCGCATCATGAACGGCGTGAACGCGTTCCCGACGCGCTACTGGCGCAAGGGCACGCTGGAGAACTTCGAGCGCATCACCGTCGAGACCATGCTCGCCGAGCACGGCACCGTCCACCACACGTGCCCGCCCTGCGTCTTCAAGTGCGTCAAGCGCAACACCGTCTTCAAGGGCCGCCACGAAGGGCTCGTCGTCGAGGGCCCCGAGTACGAGACCGCCTACGTGTTCGGCGGCCTCTGCGAGATCGACGACTTCGCTGAGATCATGTGGCTCAACGACATCTGCGACCGCCTCGGCGTCGACACCATGGACGCGGGCAACCTGTGCGCGCTGGCCATCGAGTGCAGCCAGCGTGGTCTCATCGAGGACCAGCTCGGCTGGAACGACCCGGACGGCGTCGCCGCCTTCCTCGAGAAGCTCTGCCTGCGCGAAGGCATCGGCGACCTCTGGGCCGAGGGCCTTCTCGCCGTCGCCAAGGAGTACGGCCTCGAAGACGTGGCCGTGCACGCCAAGGGCATGGCCCCGGCCGGCTACGAGCCGCGCAAGATGAAGGGCATGGGCCTCGGCTTCGCCACCACGCCGCGCGGCGCCTGCCACCTGCGCGCCACCATGTACAAGCCCGAGCTGCTGGGCGTCACTCCCTACGGCGAGATCGAGGGCAAGGCCGCGATCTACTGCGACTGGGAAGACCGCCTCACGATCATGGACACCCTGGTCTACTGCCGCTTCTACCGCGACCTGGTGCAGTGGCCCTACATCACAGCGGTCGTCAACGCGGTCATCGGTACGGACTACACCGAAGAGGACCTGCATCGCATCGCCAACCGCATCACCACGATGACGCACGACTTCAACGCCGCGCGGGGCATCGGCCGGGAGTCGGAGAAGCTGCCGGACTGGGTCACCGAGAAGCCCATGGAGGACGAGGAGGGGCTCACCTTCCCGCAGGAGGAGATGGCCGCCATGCTCCAGGACTACTACACGATTCGTGGCTGGGCGGAGCTGCCGCCGCTCGAGCAGTGAGGAGAGCGGCACACACGGACGGGCCCGGGACGCTCGCAGAGAGGGTCCCGGGCCCGTCCGTGTTCAGAACGCGAGCCGCTCAGCGTGGGCGTGTGCTGCTCCAGCGGCGCCAGTCGTTGTAGCCGCGGTCGCCGGACAGCCACCCAGTGAGGAGGAGGAACGGCTCCATCGCCTCGCCGATGGTGTCGGTCAGCACCTGCATCCGGGCCAGAGAGACCTGCAGTCTCGAGATGCTCACGGTGAGTTGTTCGCCATCGGCGGAGAGGCGCTCCGCCGCCGCCGAGATCTCGTCCGCCCTGCGGCTCAGACCGTCGACGAGCGGGGTGAGGCGCCTCGAGACGGCCATGCCGTGCTTGGCGAGCCGCCACCCCTTGAGGCCGACGGACGCGAGCGCGCCGAGGATGACCGCCAAGCTGGCGAGCGCGACGATGAGCAGTACGTACCAAGGCATGACGGCAGTCTACCGCGCCGGAGGCGACGGCGACAGTGCGCCGGCGCGCGGATGGCGTGGGACGGGCAGGGTCAGCGCAGTCCTATGGGGTAGCGGCAGATGAGGGAGCAGCCGCGGCCCGCCAGTCTGCTCACCTTGACGACGTCGCCGGTGTGCGGCGCTTCGATGAAGAGGCCGTTGCCGATGTAGATGCCCACGTGGTGGTAGAAAGCCGGGGTCCCGAAGAAGACGAGGTCTGCCGGCTGGGCCTGCGACGGCGACACGGGATCGCCCATATGCGCCTGCATGGTGGCTCCGTGCGGGAACTCGATCTCGAACTTGGCGTAGACGAAGAGGACGAGGCCCGAGCAGTCGAAGCCGCCCGAGGGCGTGGCGCCGGCCCACACGTAGGGGATGCCGAGGTACCTCATCGTCTCCTTGACGACGGCGATCTGCGCCGGCGTGCCGGAGACCGTGGCAAGGTCGACGCCGGCGGCTTTGGCCAGGCGCGCCGAGGCCGCTGCGTCCAGTTGCGCCTGCTGTGCGAGGATCTTCTTGACGCGCGCGTCGAGGTCGGCAAGGAGTGTCTCGCGCGCAGCGAGCTCGTCCTCGATCGCCACCTGCTGGTCGCGCAGGTCCATCTCGCGACCCAGCGCATCGGCGCGGTCCTTGTCGATCTGGCGCGCGAGTGACCCGATCTGCCGCTCCATCTCGGCGATGCGGGTGACGGTCTCCTGGTCCGCCTCGTCGATGGAGCGGAAGTAGCCGAGCTGCGTACCGGCCTCGCCGATGTCGCTCAGATTGAAGATGACGTCGAGCACGCTGTAGGTGTCGCTCTTGTACATGGCCGCGAGCCGCGCGCCGCGCAGCGCCTGCGCGGCGTCCAGTTGGACCTGCGAGCGTTCGAGATCGCGCCGCGCCGCCTGCAGGCGCACGTTGACGGCGTCGAGCGCCGCGCGCGCGACATTGTACTTCTCGGTGAGCACCTCGGCGCGACGGTCGAGACGCGATACGTCACGGCGAACGCTGCGCGCCTGGGCGCGAAGGTCATCGACGGATGTAGGCGAGGCCGGACAGGCGGCGGGAAGAAGCGCCGTCGCGAGCAGGCACGACGCCAGCAGCGACAGGAAGAAGCCGGCCGCGAGTATCGCCGCCAGCGTCCAATGCCGCCTGCTTGTCGCCCCGAGTCGGACCATCGTCGCAGAAGTGTATCGGAACATCTCGCCTGCTCTTTACGTCGCGCGTGAGCGGAGTCCCTGCCGGGTACTTTACATTCGACCGTCACTACGTATACAATCTGTCGTCCAACGTCGCGGGGTGGAGCAGTCCGGTAGCTCGTCGGGCTCATAACCCGAAGGTCGCAGGTTCGAATCCTGCCCCCGCTACCATCACCTTCCTGGGCGCCCGTTCGGGCGCCTTTTTTTGTTGCCGCTGCGCCTGCCGGCACGGCCGTTCGCCAGGCGACTCAGCCACAGGATAGGAATAGCGGCCAGCGGGTATCCACCGCCTCGACAGTGGAAACTCTCGTGGTGGTGGCACATGAATACCGGCAAAGCCGCGATCGCCGAGTTCTTCGGCACCTTCTGGCTCGTCTTCGGCGGGACCGGCGCCGCGGTCCTTGCGGCTTCCGTTGGGAACAGCGGGATCGGCTGGATGGGCGTCGCCTTGGCCTTCGGTCTTACCGTCGTGACCATGGCCTACGCCGTCGGCCATATCTCGGGCGCCCATTTCAACCCGGCGATCACTCTCGGCCTCTGGGCCGGCGGGCGGTTTCCCGGCGGCAAGGTCGCGATCTACATCGTCGCCCAGGTGATCGGCGCCATCTGCGCGTCGGCGGTCCTCTACGTGATCGCCTCGGGCAAGGCAGGTTTCAGCCTTGCGGACGGCTTCGCCGCCAACGGCTACGGCGATCACTCGCCGGCGGGGTACTCGCTCGCGGCGGCGATCGTCATCGAACTGCTCCTCACCTTCGCCTTCCTGCTGGTGATCCACGGGGTGACCGACAGAAGAGCGCCCGCGGGTCTGGCGCCGCTGGCCATCGGCCTGACGCTGACGCTCATCCACCTGATCAGCATCCCGGTGGACAACACCTCAGTGAACCCGGCCCGCTCGCTCGCCCCGGCGCTCTTTGTCGGTGGCTGGGCTCTCAGCCAGCTGTGGGTGTTCATCGTCTTCCCGATCGTCGGTGGCGTCGTCGGTGGACTGGCGTACCGCTACCTGCTCGAGGTGAAGGCGGGTCAGCGCGACAAGGTCGAAGGCCCGGGAGAGGCGGCGGGGTAGACGCCGCACCTCCTCTCGCAGCTTCGAGAGGGCCCGGCGGACCGTCTGCTATGCTCCGCACATCCCTTTGTGCGTGCCCGGTCGAGCCGCGTCAAGGAGGCAGTCATGACCGTCCTGCCGGTCGTCAGCACCGTGCCCGGAGACGGCGAGGCGCGACACAACGTTCTCCCGCTCACCCGCGCGGGCGAGCCGCGTGCCGAGCACGACGGACGTGTCGGGGCGAGCCGCCGCGCCGACCGCGTCGTGGCGCTTCCGGGGTAGACGGAGTGCGTCTCCCTGCCGCATGTCTCCGACTCCAGCGCCGCGTCGCCGAAGCGATCTCCGTTACCGGCGCACTGCGCCCGGGCGAGCACGTCCTGCTGCTGCTCTCTGGGGGGGCCGACTCCATGGCCTTGCTGTCTCTCGTACGCGCTGCCGACCGGCGCTTGAGCCTCGGTCTGCGCCTGGCCGCGCTGCACGTGGACTACGGCCTGCGCGGCGCCGACTCCGACCGTGACAGACGGATCGTCGAGCGTGCGTGCCGCGAGACCGGCCTCCCTCTGCATGTGGAGCGCCTGGGTGGCCGGCTCGCCGGTCGCGATTTTCAGGCGCGCGCCCGGGAGCAGCGATACGGTCTCGCTCGGCAGCTCGCGGTCGAACACGGCTACGGCGTCGTCGCCACGGCGCACAACCGCGACGACCAGGCGGAGACGATCCTGTACCGGCTGACGAAGTACGCCTCGCCACGCGGCTTGGCCGGCATGCGGCCGCGGGACGGGGACCTGGCGCGGCCGCTCCTGGGCCTGGGGGCGGCCGAGATCAGAGAGTACTGCCGCGCGGCCGGCGTCGAGTACGGTGAGGACGTGACCAACACCGCGCCTCACTACGCGCGTAACGTGCTGCGCCTCGAGGTGCTGCCGCGGCTCGAGGCGCTGAACCCGCGTCTCGCCGAGACGCTCGCGGCGGCGGCGGAGCAGGCGGCGGCTGAGGCCGACGTGCTGGCGGCCGTCGCCGCCGGAGCCCGCGAGCGCGTGGTGCGGCCGCCCGGCGCGGGCGACCTCGTGGTCGTCGACCTCACCGCGCTGGCCGCCGAGCCACCGGCCCTGCGTGCGCTCGTGCTGCACGACCTTGTGCGGGAGGCGATGGGCGGGGAGGCGCTGGTCGAGCGCCGGATCGTCGAGGCGCTTCTGCGTCTCGCGGAGCGCGTCGATGACGCCGGCCGGGTGAGCCTCGGGCGCGGCCTCGAGGGTGTACGCGGCCGCGGCGCGTTGCGCATCCGCGCCGTCGGCGCGGCCCACGTGTGCCCGCAGGCGGTCGTGGACGGGGCGGCTCTCGCGGCCGCCGGCGAGGCCGGCCTGGCGGTGGAGTTCTGTGCTCGCGTCTGGCGGTTGCGTCTTCGTCCGGGCGCGGCCTTCGACCGCGAGGCCGCGCTCGCCGGCGCGGCGTTCGCCGGTCTGAGCGGCCGCGCCGCGGCGCGTGACGCTGCGGCACGCGCGCCGCGGCGAGCGCTTCGCCCCGCTCGGGCTGGACGGCGAGACCACGGTCGCCCGCTACTTGGCGGCGGCGCGGGTTCCCGCCGAGCAGCGCCCGCTGGCGCCGCTGCTCGACGTCGACGGCCGCGCCGCCTGGCTGGGCGCCGGGCCCGGCAGGGTTGCGCAGGCCTTCCGGGTGGCCCAGAGTAGTGCTCTGACACTGCACGTCGTCCAGGAGGGAACGTGAACGTGCCGATCGCTGAGGTACTCGTCGACCGCGAGGCTCTGGCCTCCCGTGTGGACGAGCTGGCCGTCGAGATCACCCGCGACTACGAGGGTAGAGAACTGCTCCTCGTCGGCGTGCTCAAAGGTGCCGTCTTCTTCATGGCCGACCTGGCGCGGCGCATCGACGTGCCGGTGGCGCTCGACTTCATGGCGGTCTCGAGTTACGGCTCGTCGACCGACTCGTCGGGCGTGGTGCGCATCCTCAAGGACCTGGACCTGGAGATCGCCGGCAGGGACGTGCTCATCGTCGAGGACATCATCGACTCCGGGCTCACGCTGAGCTACCTGCTCAAGAACCTGCGCAGCCGCAAGCCGGCGTCCCTGGAGATCTGTGCGCTCCTCACCAAGCCGTCGCGGCGGCGTACGGAGATCCCGTGCCGCTACGTCGGCTTCGAGATCCCCGACAAGTTCGTGGTCGGCTACGGCCTCGACCTCGCCGATCGCTTCCGCACGCTAGACTACATAGGAGTCCTGACCCCTGAGGCCGCCGCCGAGATCGTCGACCAGGCGGGTTCTTTGCTGTAGTCGGGAGGGTATGTTACCGTCACCGGACGGTCGATTTGCAGGCACATCGAGGTCTCGAGTCGGCCCCCGGGGTCCGCACCCGTCGAGAAGGGTCACCGTGAGCAGATTCATCCGCAGTGCGCTGTTCCCCATTCTCATCGTCATCATCGTGGCGATGTTCATCGAGTGGGTCATCTCGGGCAACAAGGCCAACACCACGCCCAAGGCCATCTATTCCGCGCCGTTCGTCACCACACAGACGGTGATGCAGAGCGACCTCCAGAACGGGGTCGTCCAGACGGTGGTCTTCGACACCGGCGACCCCACGGTGGCCAAGGTGACTGAGATCGGCGGGCTGCAGTACTACGTGACGGGAATCACGGACATGGCGCTGCAGCCCCCGCAGATCAAGACGGACAATCCCGACCTCACGGTGTCCTCGGGCACGGTGAGTCCGCCCGCTGCCGATCAGGTCCAACCGAGCTTTGCCAACGACGTCGTCAACGGCAGGGTCGATTCTGTCGTGCTCAACGTCAAGGACCAGACGATGGAGGTCACGCTCAAGCCGGTCAACGGCAAGCAGGAGGCCTACTCCGTCGCCTACACCGACCCAGCGGCGACTACGGCGTTCCTGAACCAGTACAACGTCGCCTACAATGCCACGAGTCCCAAGTCGGCGTGGTGGACGAGCGCCCTGTTCACGATCTTGCCCATCCTGCTGATCCTCGGATTCTGGTTCTTCATGATGAACCAGATGCAGGGCGGCGGCTCCAAGGTGATGAGCTTCGGCAAGAGCCGCGCCAAGCGCGTCAGCGTGGACGCGCCCAAGGTGACCTTCAAGGACGTGGCCGGCGCCGACGAGGCGGTCGAGGAGCTGCACGAGATCAAGGAGTTCCTCGAGAACCCGAAGAAGTTCCAGCAGCTGGGGGCGCGCATCCCCAAGGGGGTGCTGCTCTACGGCCCGCCGGGCACGGGCAAGACGCTGCTGGCGCGCGCCGTGGCCGGCGAGGCGGGGGTGCCCTTCTTCAGTATCAGCGGCTCCGACTTCGTGGAGATGTTCGTGGGCGTGGGCGCCTCGCGCGTGCGCGACCTGTTCGAGCAGGCGAAGCAGAACGCGCCCTGCATCATCTTCGTGGACGAGATCGACGCCGTCGGCCGCCACCGCGGCGCCGGCCTCGGCGGCGGCCACGACGAGCGCGAGCAGACGCTCAACCAGCTGCTCGTGGAGATGGACGGCTTCGAGATGAAGGACAACATCATCCTCATCGCCGCCACCAACCGCCCCGACATCCTCGACCCGGCGCTGCTGCGCCCGGGACGCTTCGACCGCCAGATCGTCGTCGACCGCCCCGACCGCCCGGGGCGCAAGCTGATCCTCGAGGTGCACTCACGCGGCAAGCCCATCGACAAGGACATCGACCTCGACGCCCTGGCCGCGCAGACGCCCGGCTTCACCGGCGCCGACCTCGCCAACCTGGTCAACGAGGCGGCCCTGCTGGCCGCCCGCCACGGCAAGAAGCTGATCGGCATGAGCGAGCTCGAAGAGGGCATCATGCGCGTGCTCGCGGGACCGGAGAAGAAGACGCGCATCATCAGCGAGAAGGAGAAGGCGATCACCGCCTACCACGAGATGGGCCACGCCCTCGTGGGCCACTTCCTCGAGTTCACCGACCCGGTGCACAAGATCTCCGTGGTCAGCCGCGGCCAGGCGCTGGGCTACACGATCTCGCTGCCCACCGAGGACAAGTTCCTGACCACCAAGCAGGAGCTCATGGACACGCTCTCGATGACGCTCGGCGGGCGCGCCGCCGAGGAGGTCGTCTTCGGCGAGATCACCACCGGCGCCGCCAACGACCTCGAGAAGGCGACCGGCACCGCCAAGCAGATGATCATGCGCTACGGCATGAGCGAGGAGCTCGGGCCGCGCACCCTCGGCCACGACCAGTCGATGCCCTTCCTGGGGCGCGAGTTCCAGCAACAGGCCGACTACTCGGAGGAGATCGCCAAGCAGATCGACGACGAGATCCGGCGCATCATCGAGGAGGCGCACCAGCGCGCCAAGGACCTGCTCGTCGAGAAGCGCGAGATCCTCGACCGCGTGAGCAAGATCCTGATCACGCGCGAGACGATCGAGGCGCACGAGTTCCAGGCGCTCGTCGACGGCCTGCCCGAGGACGAAGTGTTCCGCGAGCGGGACGCGAAGGAGGCGGCACGCCGTCAGGGCCCGCCGCCGGAGCTTGAGAAGCGCCAGCGCGCCAAGCAGCCGCCGGTGCCCAAGCCGGCGCACGTCAACCCGGTCAATCCCGAGGCGACCTGACCGCCTTCGGCGGCCCTCTTCCCAGCACGTGGACAGCGATAAGATAAAGGCCGGTGTTCGCCTCATCCTCGAGGGCATCGGCGAGGACCCGGACCGTCCCGGGCTGCAGAAGACCCCGCAGCGCGTCGCCGACATGTACGTTGACATCTTCTCCGGAATCGGCGCGCCGGACCCGGCGGAGTTGCTCGGGGCGATCCCGGGAGACCACCATCGCGAGATGGTGCTCATCAAGGACATCGACTTCTACTCGATCTGCGAGCACCATCTGCTGCCGTTCCACGGGCGCGCTCACGTCGCCTACATTCCCAGCAACCACGGCCACATCGCCGGGCTGAGCAAGCTGGCGCGCGTCGTGCGCCAGGTCGCAGCGCGTCCGCAGTTGCAGGAGCGGATCACGAGCGAGGTCGCCGACGCCATCGAGCTGTCCCTGCAGCCGACCGGCGCGCTCGTGCTCATCGAGGCCGAGCATCTCTGCATGAGCATGCGCGGCGTGCGCACGCCGGGCGCCAAGACCGTCACCAGCGCCGTGCGCGGGCTCATCCAGACCAACGAGGCCACGCGCGCCGAGGTGTTCGCCCTCATCAACGCGCCGCACTGACCCGGCCAGCCATGCTGCCGGTCGCGCCGACGTTCGCACTGGACCTGCCGTTTCCGGCCATCATGGGCGTGGTCAACGTCACGCCCGACTCCTTCTCCGACGGCGGCCGGTTCCTCGCCGCCGACGCCGCGCTCGAGCAGGCCCTCACGCTCGTGCGGGAGGGCGCCGCCATCGTCGACATCGGCG
Source organism: uncultured Thermoleophilia bacterium (assembly GCA_963762125.1). Taxonomy (GTDB): domain Bacteria; phylum Actinomycetota; class Thermoleophilia; order UBA2241; family UBA2241; genus CAIXSE01. The sequence goes on along the minus strand of CAVXJO010000007.1, from coordinate 204,413 downwards.
GCGAATCCACGCGGCCGGGGTCCGAGACGGTCCCTGCGCGCGAGGAGCTGCGCCGCGTGCTGCCGGTGGTCGAGGCGCTCGCCGGCAGCGTCGGTGTGCCGATCTCGGTCGACACGATGAAGGCGGAGGTCGCCCGACGAGCGCTCGCCGCGGGGGCGAACATCATCAACGACGTGAGCGCTCTGCGCTTCGACGACGAGATGGCCGGCGTGGTCGCCGAGGCAGGCTGCCCCGTGTGCCTGATGCACATGAAGGGGCAGCCCAAGACGATGCAGGACGACCCGCGCTACGACGACGTCGTCGACGACGTGCTGCACTTTCTCGAGGAGCGCATGAGCTTCGCGCTCGCCCACGGCGTGCGCGAGGAACAGATCATGGTCGACCCCGGGGTCGGCTTCGGCAAGACCGTCGCCCACAACCTCGCGCTCCTCGACGGTCTCGCGCGCTTCACCGAGCTCGGCCGTCCGGTCGTGCTGGGCGCCTCACGCAAGCGCTTCCTCGGTGCGATCCTCGGCGTCGAGCCCGCCGACCGTGTGACCGGTACGGTGGCGACGACCGTGATCGGCTATCTCGCCGGCGCGCACATCTTCCGCGTCCACGACGTCAAACCCAACTTCGAAGCGCTGCGGGTCGCGCTCGCCGTGCGCGAGGGCGTCACTGTTCCCTGACCGGCTGCCGGTCGCGAGGCAAGGAGGCCGCACCATGACGCGAACTCTGTCGATCATCCTTGAGGGCATCCAGCTGCGGGGGCGCTGCGGCGTGACCGCGGAAGAACGGGCCATCGGCCAGACACTGGCGATCGACGTGCGCCTCGACCCGCAGGCGCGAGGCGCCGGCCAGAGCGACGACCTGGAGGACACGGTCAACTACAGCCGCATCGTGAACCACGTGCGCGGCGTGGTGGAGAACGGCGAATTCAACCTCCTCGAGCGCCTCGCCACCGTCCTGTGCGACGGCCTCTGGGACGAGTTCGACCCGGTGCTGGTCGAGGTCGCGGTAAGCAAGATCGCGCCGCCGGTGTCCCTGCCGATCCACGCGGCGCGCGTCGAGGTGGTGCGGACCTCGTGACCGGCCGTCGTGGGCAAGCTATCGAGCGGGGCACCGCAGGGGCGCCGCTCCCTGCCTCGCCGGGGAGTCGCGTCTTCGTGTCGCTCGGCTCCAACCTCGGCGACCGGACGGCGTACCTCGGCGCTGCGCGCGAGGCTCTTGCGGCGCTGCCCGCGACCACCATCGTCGCCGCTTCCCGCATCTACGAGACGGCGCCGCAGGACCTGCCGGACCAGGACACCTTCCTCAACCAGGTGGTCTGCCTGGAGACGGCCCTGCAGCCGCTCGACCTGCTGCGTGAGTGCCAGCGCATCGAGCGCGAGCACGGCCGCGTGCGCGAGCTGCGCTTTGGCCCGCGTACGCTCGATATCGATATACTGCTCTTCCAAGACGCCGAGTCCGACGATCCTGAGCTCACGCTCCCGCACCCGCGAATGGTCAAGCGAGCGTTCGTGCTCGTGCCGCTCGCCGAGGTCTGGGAGCACGCGAAGGGCATGCCGGACATGGACGTCGCCGGGCTGGGCCGGGCGACCACCCGCACCCAGCAGGTGAGGTTGTACGACGCCACGGAAGGGTGAGCGGTGACTGATCACGAGCCGGCGCTGACGGGGGAGCCATGACCCGTCCCTACGTAGCGGTCCGCTCCGGTGAGCCGCTGCACCGGCGAAGCTTCGACGTTCTCGTGCTCGGCGGCGGCATCGCCGGCCTTACCGCCGCTATCGGCGCGGCCCGTCGCTGGCGTGTCGGGCTCCTCACCAAGTCCACCTTCGAGGAGACGACGACGTTTCTCGCTCAGGGCGGCATCGCCGCCGCCATCGGCGAGAAGGACTCACCGGAGCTCCACTTCGAGGACACCGTTCTGGCCGGCGCCGGCCTCTGCGACGAGGAGGCGGTCCGGGTGCTGGTGAGCGAGGGCCCGGACCGCGTGCGCGAGCTCATGGAGATCTGCCCGCGGTTCGACAAGGTCGACGGGCAGATCGTGCTTGGGCGTGAGGGCGCGCACTCGCTGCCGCGCATCGTGCACGCCGGCGGCGACGCCACCGGCAGCGAGGTCTCGAGCGCCCTCGCCGAGGCGGCCCGCGTCGGCAGCCGGGTGCAGCTGTACGAGGATGAGTTCGTCATCGACCTGCTCACGGTGGACGGCCGCTGCGTCGGCGCGCTCACTCTGAACCTCGCCGACGGGGGGCTCACGCTCAACGTCGCCATGGTGACCGTGCTCGCCACCGGGGGCGCCGGTCAGGTGTACGGGCGCACGACCAACCCGCCGGTCGCGACCGGCGACGGCGTCGCCATGGCCTACCGTGCCGGCGCCGCCATCCGCGACCTCGAGTTCGTGCAGTTCCACCCCACGGGCTTGGCCGTGCCCGGGCAGCAGACCGTCCAGCTCATCACCGAGGCGCTCCGCGGCGAGGGCGCCTATCTGCGCAACGCCGCCGGCGAGCGCTTCATGAGCGCCTACGACCCGCGCGCCGAGCTGGCTTCGCGCGACATCGTCGTGCGCGGCATGGTCGCCGAGATGCGCCGGGAGGGCTCGGAGCACGTCTACCTCGACGCCACGCACCTCGAGTCGGCATGGCTGCAGGAGCGCTTTCCGCGCGTCACCGCCGGGTTGCGCGACCACGGCCTCGATCTGGCGACGCAGCTCATCCCCGTCGCCCCCGTGTGCCACTACTTCATCGGCGGCGTGGTCACCGACGTGTGGGGCCGCACCACGGTCCCGGGCCTCTACGCCAGCGGCGAGGTGGCGAGCACCGGCGTGCACGGCGCCAACCGGCTCGCCAGCAACTCGTTGCTGGAAGGCCTGGTGTTCTCAGACCGCGTCGTCCGCGATCTTGACCGCTACATCGGCAAGCTGGGGGAGGACGTGCGCCGTCTCAGTTTCGACATCCCCGAGGGCGAGCCGAGCGACGGGGACAGCGACGTCGCGGGTGCGCGCCGGCGCCTCACCGACATCATGCAGCACAAGGTCGGCGTGCTGCGCCGCCAGGTTGAACTGCAGGCGGCGCTGGACGAGCTGAACGGCCTTACGTCGGAGCTGCGCTTCTCGCAGCTGGGTGAGGCCGAGTACGAGGTGCTCAACATGCTCACGCTGGGGACACAGATCGCCAAGTGCGCGCTGCTGCGCGAGGAGTCGCGCGGGGTGCACCTGCGCGACGACTTCCCGGCGGTGGACGACGCCGAGTGGCGGCGGCACATCACCCTGCGGCTGCCGGCGCAGGACCGTGCCGGTGGCCCGGGCTCGCGGGGCGCGCGGTGAGCGAGCGCGGGTACCGGCAGGCCGCGCGCACGGCCGTCCGGCGCGCGCTGCGCGAAGACCTCGGCGGCTACGGCGATCTCACCGGGTCGGTCTTCAGCGGCGATGGCGTCGCCCGCGTGATCGCGCGCGAGGCTGGGGTGCTGTCGGGCGTGGCCGCACTCGAGGAGACGGCGCGCCAGGTCGATCCCGCGCTCAGTGTGGAGGTCGTCCTGCTCGACGGCGAGCTCTTCTCCGCCGGCGACGTGATCGCCGAGTTGCGCGGCCCGCTGGCGGCGATCCTCGCCGCCGAGCGCACGGCGCTCAACTTCCTCTGCCGGCTGAGCGGAGTCGCGACCCTGACGGCGACATTCGTGGCCGAGACGACCGGCACGCCGGCGCGTATCGCCGCCACGCGCAAGACCACGCCAGGCCTGCGCGCTCTCGAGAAGCAGGCCGTGGTGCACGGGGGAGGGACGCCGCACCGCTTCGGCCTCTTCGACGGCGCCATGATCAAGGACAACCACATCGCCGCGGCCGGCGGCGTCGCCGCCGCGACGGCGCTGGTGCGCGCCGGCGTGGCGCACCTGCACGGGCTCGAGGTCGAGGTCGACACGCTGGAGCAGTTGGACGAGGCGCTCGCCTGCGGCGCCACCATCGTGCTGCTCGACAACATGGACACGGCTACGATTCGGTGGGCTGTCGAACGGGTCGCCAGCCGCGCCGTGCTCGAAGTCTCCGGCGGCGTACAGCTCGGGCGCGTGCGCGAGCTCGCCGAGGCAGGGGTGGACGTCATCTCAGTCGGTGCGCTCACCACGCGCGCGCCCTGGATCGACTTGGCCCTCGACCTGGAGGTCTGACCGTGCTGCTCGTGGTCGACGTCGGGAACACGCAGACGCACCTCGGAGTCGTGGACGGCGGCGGCGTGGTCGACGAATGGCGCATGGCCACGGTGCGGCACCGCACCAGCGACGAGATCGCGGGGATGCTCCAGGGGCTCTTCTCCCTGCAGGGCCGCCGGCTCGCGGAAGTGGTGGACGAGGTCGGCGTCGCCTCCGTGGTGCCCAGGCTCACGCAGCAGTGGGAGGAGATGTGCGAGAAGCACCTCGGCATCCCGGCCTTCGTCGTCGGCCCCGGCGCGCGCACCGGCATGCGCATCAAGACGCGCAACCCGGCCGAGGTCGGCGCCGACCGAATCGTCAACGCTGTGGCCGCGTTCGAGACGTACGGCGGGCCGTGCATCGTCGCCGACTACGGCACGGCCACCACCTTCGATGTCATCTCCGCAGAGGGCGACTACCTCGGGGGCGCCATCGCTCCCGGCATCGAGGTCTCCCTTGAGGCGCTCACCACTCGGGCGGCCAAGCTCATCAAAGTCGAGCTGATCGAGCCCGAGCACGCGATCGGCAAGTCGACCACCGAGGCTCTCCAGTCCGGCGCGGTGTACGGCTTCGCCGGCGAGGTCGAGGGCGTCGTGCACGCCATCTGGGCCGAGCTGGGCGTGCAGTGCCCTGTGATCGCCACCGGCGGACTCGCCGAGATGATCGCGCGGCACACCGACGTCATCGAGAAGGTCGATCCGTTCCTCACGCTGCGCGGCATCGAGATCGTGATGCGGCGCCAGCAGCGGGGCTGAAGCGACGGGCGTGACGGGCGTGGTCGCTTCCGACCCGCTCCTTCGGCCGCTCGCCGTGGGCGGTCTTACCCTGGACCGGCGGCTCATCATGGCGCCCATGGCCGGCCTCACCACGTCGTCGTTCCGGCGCAGCGTGCGCCGCTGGGGAGCCGGCCTCGTGTTCACCGAGATGATCTCGGCCTACGGCGTGCACTACGGCAACCGGCGCACGCTCGACTACTTCGCCCACGGGGAGGACGAGCATCCGCTCGGCTTCCAGCTGTTCGGCGCCGACGCCGACGTGCTGGCCGATGCCGCCGGTCGGGCGGTGGCCGCCGGCGCCGACCTCGTCGATGTCAACATGGCCTGCCCCGTACGCAAGGTCGTCAAGACCGGCGCCGGCGCGGCGCTGCTCGCCGAGCCCGGCCGCGCCGCTGGCATCGTCGCCGCCGTCGTGCAGGCGGTTGCGGACGCCGCGCCGGGGCGCGGCGTGCCCGTGACCGTGAAGATCCGTGCGGGGCTGCGGGACGGCGACGAGCTCGGGCGCCTGGCGGCGCCCCGGCTCGTCGCCGCCGGCGCAGCCGCCGTCTGCATCCACCCGCGCACCGCGGCGCAGCTCTACCGCGGCCGTGCCGACCACGCGGTGACGTTCGCGCTCGCCGCCGGACTGGACGTCCCCGTGATCGCCTCCGGCGACGTGGACGGCAGGGAGGCGGCGCTGCGGCTTCTCGGCGGCGGCGCCGCGGCGGTGATGCTCGCCCGCGGCGCGGTGGGGGCTCCGTGGCTCTTCGCGCAGGTGCTGGGAGCGGCCGAGCCGGCGCCCGCCGACAAGCTCGTCGAGGTCCGCCGCTTCGCGGCCGAGGCGATCGCCGATCTGGGTGGCCGGGCCGTCGGCCACCTCCGCCAGTTCTGGCCCAGGTTCCGTCGCCACGGCGTCCTTGACAAGCCGCTGTCGCTGGAGCTGATGCGGGCGAGGGACGAGGCCGAGATCCGCTCGCTGCTCGGCCTTTGAGGCGCCTTCCGCGGCCTGGCGCACAGTCTCTGTGAGCCCGCGCTTGGGGCCACGCGAGCGTGTCCTTTGGAGCCTGTGTCGACGGCGATCACGCTCCGTTTGCGCAAATGCGGGGCATGCCCTATACTTGCTCGCCACTTCGGCACGCGGCTCCGCACGGGGCCGCGTTGCCGCGTTGAAGAGGAGGAATCAGTGGTCGACCGCGAGATCATCCTCACGCCTGAGGGCTTCCAGCGCCTCAAGGAGGAGATCGAGTATCTCTCGTCCGTCAAACGTGATGAGGTAGCCGAGCGTATCCGTGCCTCCCGCGACTTCGGCGACATCTCCGAGAACTCTGAGTACGACGACGCCAAGAACGAGCAGGCGATGCTCGAGGCCCGCATCTACGCGCTCGAGGAGCGCCTGCGCAGTGCCATCGTCATCGACTCCGACAGCATCACCACCGACGTCGTCGGCGTCGGCACCAAGGTCACATTGCAGGACATGAAGCGGGGCGACGTGGTCCAGTACGCGATCGTGGGTTCGGCCGAGGCCGACCCGGGGGCGCACAAGCTGTCCAACGAGTCGCCGGTCGGCCGCGCCATCCTTGGTCACAAGCCCGGCGACAAGGTCTCCGTCGTCGTGCCCCAGGGCTCCAAGAAGTTCAAGGTCCTGGCCATAGAGAAGGCCTGACTCCCGCCGTGGACGAGCAGCACGCTGAGCACGGCGACGTCTTCGCCGAACGGCGTGACCGGCTTGCCGCCTGGCGAGAGGCCGGGGGAGCGTATCCCACCCAGTACCAGCCGCGCGACGAGATCGGGTCGCTGCAGGCTGCCTACGATTCTCTCGAGTCCGGACAGGACTCTCCCGACGTGCGCCGCATCGCCGGCCGCGTCGTCGCGCGCCGCGTGCACGGCAAGCTCACCTTCGTCGTCCTCAAGGACCTGAGCGGCGAGCTCCAGCTCTTCTGCCAGCTCGACGCCCTCGGCGACGGGCGCTACGCCGCGCTCGAGCACATCGACCTCGGCGACTTCGTCGGCGCTGAGGGCACGGTGATGCGCACGCGGCGCGGCGAACTCAGCCTGCGCGTATCGTCGTGGCAGCTGCTCAGCAAGTCGCTGCGCCCGATGCCCGAGAAGTACCACGGGCTCACCAACGTCGAGACCCGCTACCGCAAGCGCTATCTCGACCTCGCCGCCAACGACGACTCGCGCGAGATCTTCGTCAAGCGCGCCCGGATCGTCGCCGCGATCCGCAGGTTCCTGGACGATCGCGGCTTCATCGAGGTCGAGACGCCGGTGCTCCAGCCGCTCTACGGCGGCGCCCTTGCCAAGCCGTTCATCACGCACCACAACGAGCTTGACCGCGACCTCTACCTGCGCATCGCCACCGAGTTGTACCTCAAGCGCTGCATCATCGGCGGCATCGATCGCGTCTACGAGATCGGCAAGGACTTCCGCAACGAGGGCGTGAGCTTCAAGCACAATCCCGAGTTCACGATGCTCGAGACCTACGAGGCCTACGTCGACTACAACCACGTCATGACTATGGTCGAGGAGATGACCGCCGAGGCGGCTCGCGCCGTCGGCGCCATCAAGGTCACCTTCCGCGAGCACGAGATCGATCTCACGCCGCCGTGGCCCCGACTGACCATGCGCAGGGCCATCGAGAGCGAGACCGGTATCGACATCGGCGCCGACGACGCGCGCACAGTGGGCGATCTGCAGGAGCGCATCAAGGAGAAGGGGCTCGAGGACGTCGTGCCGCTCGCCCCTGCCTGGGGCGCCCAGGTCGACGACCTGTTCAGCGAGTGCGTCGAGCCCAAGCTCATCCAGCCGGTGTTCATCACCGAGCACCCGCTCGAGACCAGCCCGTTCGCCAAGAAGACGCCGCACGACCCGCGCTTCGTCGAGCGGTTCGAGGGCTTCATCGCCGGCATGGAGCTGAGCAACGCGTTCAGCGAGCTCAACGACCCCGACGATCAGCGCGAGCGGTTCATGCAGCAGATGCAGGACCTGGCCGACGGCGACGAGACCGCGCACCGGCTCGACGAGGACTTCCTCGAGGCGATGGAGCACGGCATGCCGCCGACCGGCGGCCTCGGCATGGGCCTCGACCGGCTGGTGATGGTCCTCACGGGGGCGCCCAGCATCCGCGACGTCATCCTCTTCCCGGCGCTGCGCAGCTAGCCGACTCGTCGGGGGCGCCGAGTAGCGAGCTCCCCTGAGGGCGCTCGCCGCGGCTCTTTCGCTAGGCCTCGTCCCCCAGTGACTCGTCTCCCGCCGCGAACGGCCGTGGCTCGTCCGCTCGCGCAGCGGACGCCTTGCCTGCCGCGCCCCGATTCGTCCACCGCGGCCCCGGCCAGCCGGCCTTCGGGCCGATCCACAGCGTGAGCCCCGGCACCAGCGCCGTGCGCACCAGGAACGTGTCGATGAGCACCCCCAGCGCCACGCCGATGCTGATCTCGGCGAGGTCCTTCACCGGTTGCGAGAGCAGGATCAGAAACGTGCCGGCCAGGATGATGCCTGCGCTGGTGAGCACGCCGCCGGTGGCCGAGAGGGCCTTCACGACGCCGTCCCGCAGGCCGCGCGTCATCGCCTCGCTGCGGATGCGTGTGGTGATGAAGATGTTGTAGTCGCTGCCCAGGGCCACCAGGAAGATGAACATATACAGCGGGATGCGGTAGCTGATGTGCTCCCACCCCAGGATCTTCTCCGTGATGACGATGGTCGCACCCAGCGCGGCGAGGTACGAGAGGACGTTGGTCAGCAGCAGGTACAGGGGAGCGATGAGGGCGCGCAGCAGGATCGTGAGGATCGCGCCCACCACGATCAGGGCCGCGACGGCGACGACGATCGTGTCGCGATTGCTCTGCGCCCACGTGTCCGCCTGGATGGCCGTGGGGCCGCCGACGAGGGCGGCGCCTCCTCCCGTGGCCGCGGCCTTGCGCGCCGTGGTGCGCAGTTGTCGCACCTGTTCGAGTGCCTGGCTCGAGTACGGGTCGCCCTTCAGGATCACCTGGAAGCTGAGCAGCTTGCCGTCGTCGGCGGTCCCGGTGGGGAAGGCGGCGGCGACGCCCGGGCTCTTGCTCAGCGCGCCGGTGATCATGCCGGTGACGAACTCGGGCGGCGCCTGCGGCGCCTTGATGAGCACCGTCGTCGGCGCCAGGGCGCCCTTGGGGAAGTGCTGCTCCAGCAGCGTGTAGCCCTGCTTCGACGGCATGTTCTTGAGGAAGTCCTCGGTGAAGCTGAAACGCGGACTGTAGAAGAGGCAGCCGAGCGCCAGGACGACGAGGATGGCGGCGACGAGGGTCGCGGCCCGCCGCGGACCGGCGGCCACCCACCCGGCGACGCGCTCCCACGAGCGGTGGCGGGTCTCCTCCCCCTGCTTCGGCACCCGCGGCCAGAAGGCTCGCCGGCCGAGCAGCGCGAGCAGCGCCGGCATCAGCGTCAGCCCTGCGATGAGGGTCACGAAGACGCCGACGCCGAGCACGGGTGCGAACGAGCGGTAGTCGCCGTACTGCGCGAAGAGCAGCGTGAGCACCGCCAGAGTCACCGTCAGGCCGCTGGCGGCGATCGCCTCCCACGTCTCGCCGAGCGCCGTGGCGAGGGCGACGCGAGTGTCGCCCTCTCGGCGCAGGTCCTCGCGGTAGCGGGAGATGAGGAGCAGTCCGTAGTCGGTCCCGGCGCCGAACAGCAAGATGACCATGAGCGACGTCGCCTGGCCCGAGAGGGTCGTCCCCGTGGCCGTGGCGACGAGCGCGAGGATGCCGCCGGCGACGAAGTAGCCGAACCCGACGGCGATGAGCGGCACGAAGGGCAGCACCGGCGAGCGGTAGATCAGCAGGAGCAACACGAGCACGAGGACGACCGTGCCCACGAGGAGTTTGATGTCTGCGTTCAGGAAGATCTCGTAGACGTCGGTGATGAGGCCGCCGGGGCCGGTGATCCGAACCTGCATCCCGCCCACGGTGTCGCCGAAGTGGTCGCGGATGGCCCGCACCGAGTCGCGGAAGGCTGCATCTCCGGGGTTGCCGCTCAGGCTGGCGAAGATGAGCGCCCCCTTGCCGTCCGGCGAGAACTGGACGCTGGCGCTGTTGATGGGCTCGGCGCCGCTCTTGAGCCAGGCCTCGCCCTGCGTGATCGCCGCCTTGTCGACGGCGGTGAGCGGCGCGTCCGAGCCGTAGACGACGATGACAGGGGTGCCCTTGGCGTTGGGGAAGTACTGCTGCTGGAGGGCATCGGCGCGCTTGCTCTCGACGGCGTTGGAGAGGCCCTTGGAGGCGTCGTTGGTGGTCACGCTCTGGATCTTGGGGCCCATGGAGAGGGCGCCGGCGATCACGACCCAGATGGCGAGGACGATCCAGGGGTGTCTGCCGCGGACGGACCACGTGATGATGCGGCGCATGCGCGACTCTCCTCTCGTCGAAGGACGGTGCCAGGACTCAAAGCATACCGGGCGGGGCAAGCTCCACGGGTCGCGTCGTCTGGTGAATCGGGTACCATAGAAGCACGTCGTGTCTCCGGCGGGGCGAGAGTGGGTATCCCGGAGACTGAGAGCAAGCACCGGAAGCCGTCCCTGTTCCCTCAGAGCACCCGGGCGGCCTCCGTATCGTGAAGGAGTGGCCGCATGTTCGAACGCTTCACCGAACGCGCCAGGCAAGTCGTGGTCCTCGCTCAAGAAGAGGCCCGTTCCCTCAAGCACAACTACATCGGCACCGAGCACCTGCTGCTCGGCTTGCTCCGTGAGGAGGAGGGTGTGGCCGCGCGCGTGCTCGACGGGCTCGAAGTGTCCGTCGAGGAGGTCCGCGCGGCCGTGGTCCGCATCGTCGGCTCTGGCGAGGAGTCACCGCAGGGCCAGATCCCCTTCACGCCGCGCGCCAAAAAGGTCCTCGAGCTGGCGCTTCGTGAGGCTCTGAGTCTCGGCCACAACTACATCGGCACCGAACACATCTTGCTCGGCCTCGTGCGCGAGGACGAGGGAGTGGCTGCGCGTATCCTCCTCGACCTCGACGCCGAACCCGAGAAGATCCGCAACGAAGTCATGCGCGCGCTCAGCGGCCCCGGCCGCCGCAGCTCACAAGCCTCCGGCGCCTCCGAGAGCAAGCGCGCCGCTAAGGTCCTCGACCAGTTCGGCCGCAACCTCACGAAGCTCGCCGAAGAGGGCAAGCTCGACCCGTGCATCGGCCGGCAGACCGAGATCGAGCGGGTCATGCAGATCCTCAGCCGGCGCACCAAGAACAACCCCGTGCTCATCGGTGAGCCGGGCGTGGGCAAGACGGCCATCGTCGAGGGCTTCGCCCAGCGCATCGCCAACCACGAAGTCCCCGAACTGCTCAAGGGCAAGCAGGTCTGGACGCTCGACCTTGCGGCGCTCGTCGCCGGCAGCAAGTACCGCGGCGAGTTCGAGGAGCGCCTCAAGAAGGTCATGAAGGAGATCCGCGAGACGGGCGACACCATCCTCTTCATCGACGAGCTCCACAACCTGGTCGGTGCGGGCGCCGCCGAAGGCGCGATCGACGCGGCGAGTATCCTCAAGCCGGCGCTGGCCCGCGGCGAGCTGCAGACCGTCGGCGCCACCACCATGGACGAGTACCGCAAGTACCTCGAGCGCGACGCCGCCCTCGAGCGGCGGTTCCAGCAGATCAAGGTGGCCGAGCCATCGGTCGAGGAGACCGTCGAGATCCTCAAAGGTCTCCGCGACCGCTACGAGGCCCACCACCGCATCCGCATCACCGACGAGGCGCTCACCTCGGCGGCCGAGCTCGCCGACCGCTACATCAGCGACCGCTTCCTGCCGGACAAGGCGATCGACCTCGTCGACGAGGCCGCCAGCCGCATGCGGATCCGCACGATGACGGCTCCGCCCAGCTACCGCGAGCTCGAGGAAGAGATCAGCGGCGTGCGCAAGGAGAAGGAATCTGCGATCGAGGCCCAGGAGTTCGAGAAGGCGGCGAACCTGCGCGACAAGGAGCGCAAGTTGAGCCACAAGAAGCTCGAGCTCGAGGATGCCTGGAAGACCAGCGACGAGGGAATGCGCGCCAGCATCGGCGAAGACGAGATCGCCGAGATCGTCAGCATGTGGACGGGCATCCCGGTGGTCAAGATCACCGAGGCCGAGAGCAAGAAGCTCCTCCGTATGGAGGAGGAGCTCCACGTGAGGCTCGTCGGACAGGATCCTGCCGTGCGCGCCGTCAGCAAGGCGATCCGCCGCGCCCGCGCCGGGCTCAAGGACCCGCGTCGGCCCACCGGCTCGTTCATCTTCCTCGGCCCTTCGGGCGTCGGGAAGACGGAGCTCGCCCGCACGCTGGCGAACTTCCTCTTCGGCGACGAGGAACACTTGGTGCAGATCGACATGAGCGAGTACATGGAGAAGCACTCGGTGTCCCGCCTCGTCGGCTCGCCGCCCGGCTACGTCGGCCACGACGAGGGCGGCCAGCTCACCGAGATCGTGCGCCGCAAGCCGTATAGCGTCATCCTGTTCGACGAGATAGAGAAGGCGCATCCGGACGTGTTCAACATCCTCCTGCAGATCCTCGAGGACGGCCGGCTCACCGACTCGCAGGGCCGCACGGTGGACTTCCGCAACTCCATCCTCATCATGACCAGCAACATCGGCGCCTCCATGATCACCAAGGACACGCCCCTCGGCTTCACGCAGACGGCCAGCAAGGGCATGACCTACGACGACATGAAGGGCCGCATCACCGGCGAACTCAAGCGCGTCTTCAAGCCCGAGTTCCTGAACCGCGTCGACGAGGTCATCGTCTTCCACAAGCTGGAGCGCGCGGAGATCGGCGCGATCGTGGACTTGATGATCGACCGGCTGCGGCAGCAGCTCAAGGTGAGCGGCGTCGACATCGAGCTCACCGACGCCGGCCGCGACGTGCTCGTCGAGAAGGGCTACGATCCGATGCTCGGCGCGCGTCCGCTGCGCCGTGCCATCCAGCGCTACATCGAGGACAAGCTCAGCGACGCGATGCTCGAGCGCGCGTTCCCCGAGGGCACCGTGGTGCTGGTCGACGGGCAGAACGAGGACACCGTGCTCACCGTCAACGGCGAGGTCGTCGGTGGCAGTGTCGAGTTGCCGATGGTCGGGCTTGACGAACCGGTCTCGCAGGGCGTGGGTCCGGCGGGGCCGCCGTCCGGCGGCGAGAGCGAAGGTCCCGATGCCGGCGGCGCGTCCGCCGGCGCCTGAGGGGTCGTGACGGCGGCGGGCGTCCGCGGCCGAGGCCGCTGACCGTGGCGAAGACGCAGACGGTCTTCACGTGCGGTGAATGCGGTCGGCGCGAAGCCAAGTGGCTCGGCCACTGCCCGGACTGCGGCGCCTGGGATTCGTTCGTCGAAGAAATGGTCGCGGCGGCGCCCAAAGGGCGCGGCCGCGGCGTCAAGAGTGGAGGCGGGGCCGGCGGAGGAACCGCCGGCCCCGTCCGTCTGTCCGAGGTCGTCTCCTCGGCCGTCGAGCGGTTCTCGAGCGGCATCGGCGAGCTCGACCGCGTCCTCGGCGGCGGCATCGTCCCGGGCTCGCTCGTGCTGGTCGGCGGCGAGCCCGGCATCGGCAAGTCCACGCTGCTCCTCCAGGTGCTCGACAACGTCGCCGCCGACCGGCCGGCGCTGCTCGTCTGCGGCGAGGAATCGGCGGCGCAGGTCAAGATGCGCGCCGAGCGCATCTGCAGGGGCGCCGGCAACATCGACGTGCTGGCCGAGACCGAGCTGGAACTCGTTCTCGAGACGGTGGCGGCGGCGCGCCCGGCGCTCGTGGTCGTCGACTCCGTCCAGACCCTGTACAGCGATTCCTTCACGTCGGCGCCGGGCAGTGTGAGCCAGGTGCGTGAGGCAGCGGGCCGCTTCCTCCGCCTGGCCAAGGATACCGGCGCCGCCGTCTTCCTGGTCGGGCACGTGACCAAGGAGGGCGCGATCGCCGGCCCCAGGGTGTTGGAGCACATGGTCGACACGGTGCTCCAGTTCGAGGGCGACCGCTACCGGTTCTACCGCACGCTGCGCGCGGCCAAGAACCGCTTCGGCTCCACCAACGAGCTCGGCATCTTCGAGATGACCGGGTCGGGCCTCAAGACGGTGCCCGACCCTTCGGCTCTCTTCCTGAGCGAGGCGGCGCCTGCCCCCGGCTCCGCCGTGCACGTCGCCGTCGAGGGCACGCGTTGCTTTCTCGTCGAGGTACAGGCGCTCGTGAACCAGAGCGAGCTGGCCATGCCGCGACGCGTCGCCGTCGGCTTCGACCGCAACCGCCTGGCCATGCTCGTGGCGGTCCTCGGGAGGCATGCAGGGCTGAAGTTGTCTACTTCCGACATTTTTGTTACAATTGCAGGCGGAATTCGCATCGACGAGCCCGCGGCGGACCTCGCAGTCGCACTCGCTGTCGCCTCAGCACAGCGCGACCAACCGCTTCCCGCCGGGGCGGCGGTGTTCGGGGAGATCAGCCTGACAGGCGGACTTCGATCCTGCAGCCAGAGCGAGCGACGTGTCGCCGAAGCCGGTCGTGCCGGCTTCGACCGCATCGTCGTTCCGGCCGCTGATGCACGCGAGACCGGCGGCCCTGCCGCCGGCGCGGCCGATCTGCGTGGGGCGTTCGCCGCCCTCCTGCACGAGGGCGCGGACAGGTCGGCCTCCGGGGCCACGAACGACGAGTGGGGGGTTTGATGTATTCAGTCGGAGACAAGGTCGTCTACCCGCACCACGGGGCTGGCAAGATCATGAAGATCGAGCAGAAGGAAGTGCTCGGCCAGCAGCGCGACTACCTCACCATCCAGATCCTGCACAACGACATGACCGTCATGGTCCCCGTGGAGAACGCCGACCGCGCCGGCCTGCGCAAGGTCATCGAATCCGACGTGGTCGAACGGGTCCTCGACGTCCTGCGCGGCGATCCCACCAAGATGCCCAAGAACTGGAGCCGTCGCTACAAGCACAACCGCGACAAGCTCAAGACCGGCGACATCTTCGAGGTCGCCGAAGTGGTCCGCAATCTGGCCATCCGCCACGCCGACAAGGGGCTGTCGACGGGCGAGAAGCAGATGTTCTCCAAGGCCAAGAAGATCCTCGCCAGCGAGCTCATGTACGCGCGCGACTTCGACGAAGACGAGGCGAACGCGTTCCTTGAGACCGTGCTCGAGGACATCCACGTGGACGGAGCCGCTCTTGCCGACGACTCCCGAGAGCCCGCCCCCGTCGTCTGAACCCGGCCCGGCGGGCCGCCCGCGCCGGCCAGCCGGCGTCCTGCAGCCCGCCATCCGCGGGCTGCTCGCCCTGCTGGGCGCCCTGGCGGGCTACCAGCTCGCCGCCCGCATCCGCGAGTCGACGTTCGCGCCGGCGCTCGACCAGAACGGCAAGATCCTCTGGCTGGTCGTCTTCACGTTCGCCGGCCTCGGGCTCGGCTATGTGCTCGGTGTCGTCATCTCGCGGCTCATGCGCCGCGGCCTCGACCGCGTCGATGAGGTCATGGCGCGCGCGACCGGCGCCGAGGTCGTCGTCGGCATCGGCGGCGTGGTGGTCGGCCTCTTCATCGCCACGCTCATCAGCATCGCCCTCGTCCGCATCCCCATCGTGGGTCCGTACCTCACGGTGCCTATCTACCTGCTGGCCGGATACTTCACCGCCTATCTTGCCGCCAAGAAGCACATCGAGATCCTGCGGCTCCTGGGTGTGCGCGGCGCGTTCGAAGTCATCCCGGGCCTCACGCCCGCAAAGCTCCTCGACTCCAGCGCCATCATCGACGGACGCATCCTGGAGATCATCGACACCGGCTTCGTCGAGGGCGAGCTCCTCGTGCCGCGCTTCGTCATCGAGGAGCTCCAGCGGCTGGCCGACTCGGCCGATGCGGAGAAGCGCGTGCGCGGCCGCCGCGGACTCGACTTCGTCAAGCGTCTGCAGAACAGCTCGGGCGCCGTCACCATCGACGGCACCGACTACGCGGACATCGATGCCGTCGATGCCAAGCTCGTGCGCTTCGCCAAGGACACCGGGGCGCAGATCGTCAGCACCGACTACACGCTCAAGAAGGTCGCCGAGATCCAGGGCGTCAAGCTGCTCAACGTGAACGACCTCGCCAACTCGGTCAAGCCGGCCGTGCTGCCCGGCGAGGTCATCGAAGTCAAGATCCTGCGAGAAGGGCGCGAGCACGACCAGGGTGTCGGCTATCTCGACGACGGCACCATGATCGTCGTGGAGTCGGGCAGCAGCCTGGTGGGCTCGCGCGTCAAGGCCGAGGTGACCAGCGTTCTGCAGAGCCCCTCGGGCAAGATGATCTTCAGCCGCGTGAGCGCTCCACCGCCGGCTGCGCACTAGGGCTAGTCGTGTCACGAGGAGTACGGAGCGCTGTTGAGCGCCTGCCGGCCCGAAGGGCCCCACGGCGGGCGGACTGACCGGGAGGGGATGGACATGGAGGACCAACAAGCCGGGGAGACCTGGGTCATCGTCGCCGCCGCCGGCGAGAGCCAGCGGATGGGACTGCCCGATGGGGAGTCCAAGCAGTTTCTGCTGCTCGGCGGCGAGACGATCCTCTCGCATTCGGTGCACCGCCTGCTCGACATGAGTTGCGTGGACGGCATCGTCGTCGTGCTGCACCCGTCTCACACGGTGCGTTTCGCCAACGAACTCGTGGCCTTTGACGACGCCAAACCGCTGCTCGTCGCAGAAGGCGGCGCCACGCGCCCTGATTCTGTGCGCGCCGGCCTCGTCCTGGTGCCGGACGACGCGGCGGTCATCGCCGTCCACGACGGCGCCAGGCCGCTGTTCTCCAAGCACGTCTTCGAGGCCTGCCTCGGGGCGCTTCGCCGCACGCAAGGCGCCGTGCCGGCGGTCGAGGTCAGCGACACGCTCAAGCGCGAGGGTGAGCGCGGCGCGGTGTCGGGAACCGTGGACCGCGCCGGCCTCTGGGCCGCGCAGACGCCACAGGTGTTCCGCGCCGACGCCCTGCGCGACGTGTACGCGCGCACCGAACTCAACGGCGCGACCGACGACGCGATGCTTCTGGAGCGCGCCGGCTACTCCGTGAGCCTCGTGCCCTCCACGCCCGCCAACGTCAAGATCACCACGCCGGCGGACCTGCCGCTGGCCGGCGCGCTGCTCTCCTGGGAGGTCGAGACCGACGTTTAGGGTCGGCGGCGGCTACGACGCGCATCGCTTCGCCGACGGGCGCGAGCTCGTCCTCTGCGGTGTGCCCATCGACCACGCGCAGGGACTCGCTGGGCACTCGGACGCCGATGTGGCCGTCCACGCGCTGATGGACGGCCTGCTCGGCGCCGCCGGTCTCGGCGACATCGGCGAGTTGTTCCCCGACACCGACCCGGCCTTCGAGGGCGCCTCCAGCATGACGCTGCTCGAGCGCGTGATCGCCTGGCTCGCCAATTCCGGCTGGAAGGTCGAGAACGTCGACGTGACCATCGTCTGTGAGCGGCCGCGGCTCTCCGGCTATCGGCTTGAGATGCGTGAGCACCTGTCCGCCGCCCTGGGCGTCGCCAGCGACGCCGTCAGCGTCAAGGCCACGACCACCGAGGGCATGGGGTTCGAGGGACGCGGAGAGGGTATCGCCGCCCACGCCGTCTGCCTGCTCAGTCGCTGACGCGGGCGGCGGGCCCAGCCCGGACCGTGGGGCGATGTGGCTGCAGGAGCGTTAACGACGACGGCCCGCCTGCAGGCGGGCCGTCGTCGTCCGTTCTCTGGTGGCGCTCAGGAAGCCTTGGCGTCCTTGTCGTCGGCCGTCGCGTCGCGCTTGACGTCCACGATCTCGTCGTCTTCCGAGGCGTCGTTGAGTCCGTCCTTGAACCCCTTGATGCTCTGGCCCATCGACTTGCCCAGCTTGGGAAGGCGGGTGGCGCCGAAGAGCAAGAGGATCACCAGAGCGATGATGATGAGTTCTGGTGCGCCGAGGTTTGGCATGTCGCAATCTCCTGTCCGTGAACGCGACGCGGTCGCGATAGGGTCGCGGAGCGGCTGACGCGCTCTCTAGACACACTGTAAGGCTCGCTCCGGAGGTAATCAAGCGCGGAGGCGTCACTGATGGCCGGCAAGCTGGTGCGGGCGTCGCCTCTCCCGCTCCTCCGTACGGGGAGGGGCCGGGCCTCGCGGCCCGGCCCCTCCGGTCTGTTGCACGCAGGCGCCCTTGGGCGCTCGACGCTCAGGCCTGACTCAGGCCTTCCACACGGCGATGTCGCCGACGTTGATGTCCTTTGCGGCGTCGACGGGGCCCATCTTCTGCGGCAGGTAGCCCTCCTTCTCGACGAGCACGGTGTACTCGCCGGGCTCCACGTCGCGGAGCCAGAAGTCGCCGTAGCTGTCGGTGACGGCCTCGTAGACCTTGCCGTTGCCGACCCTCATGGCCGTGACCTTGGCGCCCTCGGTGCACTCGTCCACGTCGGGCTCGAACACGGCGCCGGCGATGAACGGCTTGGGCAGGCCGATGTAGTAGACGCGTGGCTTGACGGCCAGTTCGGGCTTGAGCGGCTCGGCCTTGGCGATGAGCTCCTTGATCTCCGGGCTCGTCCTCGTCGCCGAACCGTGAACGCCCCGGTCGGGCAGGCGTCCACGCAGCGCGGCTCGGTCCAGCCGTCGTCCAGGAGGTGCGCGCAGAACGTGCACTTCTGGGCGATGTTCAGCGAGTCGTTGAACCAGATGACGTCCTCGTACGGGCACGCCTCGAGGCACAGCTGGTTGCCGCGGCACCTGTCCGGGTCGATGATCACGGCCCCGTCGTCGCGGCTTGTAGATCGCCTCGACGTTGCAGGCCGGGATGCACGGCGCGTCGTCGCAGTGCTGGCAGATGCTGTGCATGTACGTGACCTTGACCTTGGGCACCTGGCCGCGCTCGAGGTCGGTGACCTTGTTCCAGAACTGCCCTGTGTCGGGCTGCGGCTTGGCGATGGGCGACCAGTCGTTGGCGACGTGCTCGTCCTTGCAGGCCACCTGGCAGTTGTAGCAGCCGTTGCAGATGTTCAGATCGATGACGAGGACCTTGCCCATCACGCCCTCCCCCAGATGCAGGCTTCCAAGCCGGGACCGGCACACGGGTGGAACGGCTTCTCGAACGCTTCCGGATACTTGGCTTCAGCTCTTCCATGTCGGTCTTCTCGCATGTCGGCGAGGAAGCCGCTCACGGCGTGACCGACGGCGTTCTTGGAGGTGGTGTCGCGCGGCACGATGGTGTTGATCGCGCCGCCGCGGTCGATCTCGCCGGGGACGATCGGGTCCCACTTGGCGCCGTGGTCGATGTAGATCACGCCGGGCATGATGCGCTCGGTGATGTAGGCGCCGGCGAGCACGGTGCCGCGCTCGTTGAAGATGCTAGACCATGTCGCCGTGCTGATGCCGCGCTTCTCGGCCTCGGAGGGGTGCAGCCAGATCGGGTGGTACTGGTAGCCGTCGGGACCGGTGACCTTGCAGGTCTTGATCTCGCGCAGCCAGGTGATGTCGTCGTGCTGGCTGTGGACGCTCCAGCGCGGGTGGTTGGAGCACACGAGCAGCGGATACTTCTTGGAGCGCTCGGTGCCCACGGTCTCCTCGTGGGTGATGCCCTGGGCGACCCACTTGGGTACCGGCGGCCGCTCGAGGTCGTTGGGGAAGTTGCTCGAGAGACCCGCGCCTCGAACTCGAGCTTGCCCGTCGGCGTGGTCAGCGGATACTTCTCCGGGTCCTTGTAGAAGTTGTAGAAGCCGGCGGGCATGTCCTCCCAATCGTCGTCCGTCGGGACCGCGTAGTAGCCCTTCTCGTTGAGCTCCTCCCAGGTGATGAGGTCCTCGCAGCGCGAGGTCTCGTACCCGTACTTGATGAGCTCGGGCATGGTCTTGCCGCCGGTGTACTCCTCCTTGAGGCCGAGGCGCTCGGCGATCATGCACGGCGATCTCGTAGTCGCTGTAGCTCTCGCCGAGGGGCTCGATGCACTTGTGCTCGGGGATAGAGCAGGTTGGTACTGGCCGCTGAAGATGTCGCCGGCGATGTCGTCCTCTTCGAGCTTGGTGTTCACGGGGAGGATGACGTCGGCCATCAGGCAGTCGTTCTCGAGCCAGGGGTGCTGCGCGAACATGAACTCGATGTCCGGGTGGCGCATGGCCTTGACGTAGTCGTTGCCAGCCGTTCCAGCAGGTGATCCAGCTCGGCGAGTCGGTCCACACCATGTGGATCTTGGAGCAGCCGTCGGCCGGGTACTTGTAGTGCTCGAACTGGTTGGCGCGGTCGGCGGTCTCGGACTCGCAGCCCCACCAGTCGCACTCGCCCTCGAGGATGCCCTTGGGGATGTAGGTCTTGGGGATGAAGGACGGGTGGTTGCTCTCGTCCGGGTGGCCGCCGGTGTAGGCGCTTGCGCAGGTACGGCACGCGCAGCGGCTTGGGCTGGGCGTACTGGTCGGGCTTGTCGAACAGGCCCCACTCGATCATCTTGGCCTGGTTCTGGCCCGGCTTGCCGAGGCCCTGCATGGCGAGGCAGATGCCCTGCAGGCGCGCCGGCTCGGTGGCGTAGGGGCCGCGGATGCCGGGGCCGCCGTTGCCGATGACCACGGTCGTGCGCTTGCTCGCCCACTCCTTGGCGAGGGCCTTGATGACGCGCGCGGGGACGCCGCAGATGGGCGACGCCCACTCCGGCGTCTTCTTCGACGCCGTCCTCTTCGCCCATGACGTAGGCCTCGTACTTGTCGACGCCCACGGCGTGGGTGGCGAGGTACTCCTTGTCGTAGGTGCCCTCCTTGAACCACGGTGCATGATGCCAGGTAGATCGCGGCGTCCGTGTTGGGGAGCACCGGGATCCACCGGTCGGCGTGCACGGCGGCGGCGTAGTTGAGGTCGGGGCAGACGTAGATCTGCTTGATGCCGATCTCACTCCACCAGTAGCTCAGGCGGCTCGGGAGCTGGCCCTGCCAGCCCCACGGGGTGGTCTCCTGGTCGCAGCCCCAGAACAGCAGCAGCTCGGAGTTCTTGGAGATGTCCCAGAGCAGGTTGCTCTGCTGGCCCTGACCGACGGGCTCGCAGCCCCAGAAGTGCTTGTTGCCCCACCACCAGCCTTCCCAGCTGTCGGGCTGGCGCATCTGCAGGGTGAAGCCGCCCCACTCGCGGAGCAGTTTGCGGCCGGCGCCATGGCAGGCCTGCACGACCTTGTTCTCGCCGTGCTGGTCGCACTGGTAGAGCAGGGCGGTCGGGCCGTACTTCTCCTTGATGCGGTTCATCTCGCTGGTGATGATGTCGAGCGCCTTGTCCCAGGAGATGCGCTTGAACTTGCTCACGCCGCGGTTCTGCGGGTTGCGCTCGCCGTTGGGGTCGAAGTCCACGCGCATCATCGGGTAGCGGATGCGGGCGGGCGAGTAGACGCGCTTCTTGTAGGCGATGCTGTAGGGCGGGATCAGGGTCTTCATGCTGGGCTCGAACGTGCTGCCGCGCACCTCGAACTTCCAGGGGTTGAGATCCGCCTTCTTGTATTTCCAGTCATAGTGCATCGGGCGGATGCGGACGATCTTGCCGTCCTTCACGTCCACCATCGATGCATTGGAGCCGTTCTCCGGGACGCCGCAGAAGCTGATGTCCCTGATCAGCGTCGTCTCGCCGGAGGCTCCGGTCTTGCTCATGTCCTCCGCCATACTCACACCTCCCCATGGTCGCTGACGCGGAGCCGGACGCGATGGCCGTCGCGCGTGACTCCAAGGTAGTCCGCAATGCGGATTAGCTCGACCGCATCACGGGCATCGTCTATCGCTGCGGGGGGCAAAGTCAAGCGCCATGCGCCGTTCGCGAAGAGGGGTCCGGGGGAGGAGAGAGAGGCGCCGCGGCAGGAGGCCGATGGGCGATGCGCCCGATCGCGCGAGCCGGCGCGTCGTTCTCCCGGAGGCTGGCTCGTCGACCCCGCGCTCAGTACTGGCGCAAGGCCTCGAGGCGGGCGGCGAGGAACGCGGCGAGGCCGGCGCCGTCCTCGAGGCCGAAGCGGTGCTCGTGCTGCAGCTCCGCGTCGGTGACGAGGGCGATCGCCTCACCGGGCGCGCACAGCGGCTCGGTGTGGCCGGCGCCCACGCGGAAGAGCTCGACGCGGTGCGGGGCGGTGCGCTTGTAGCCCTCGGCGACGACGATGTCGAAACCGTCGTAGTAGCGACCGACGATCTCGGTGAGCGGGAGCTCGCCGTCCAGCTTCGTGATGAAGGCGAGACGCTCCGGAGAGGCGATGACGTACGCCTCCGCGCCGGCTTGGCCGTGCCGCCACGAGTCCTTGCCGGGGTGGTCGATCTCGAAGGAGTGCGCGTCGTGCTTGACCGTCCCGACGCGCAGGCCGAGCTTGACGAGTTCCGGCACGACCTTCTCAATGAGAGTCGTCTTGCCGGAGTCGCTCTTGCCGACGATGGCGACGAGGGCGGGCTTATCCGCGGTCATGGTCTCGCGATGCTCGTTCATGCCGTGGAGCGTAACGAAGAAGCCGCCGTGAGGAAACCCGGGATCACGCCTCGTAGACCTCGACCTCGACGGCCTTGACGGCGACGAACACCGGGCCGCCGTCGTCCAGGCGCATGGAGGCGACGGCTCCCGGGGTCACCTCGGCGATGATCGGCAGCTCGCCGCCCACGTGCGCGCGCACATGGTTGCCCACGATGTCGAGATCCTCGACGACGCCCTTCCAGACGTTCCTCGGCGAGCCTTCGGGGAGCACGCGGTGCAGGGCTACGGCTCGCGGCGGGATGACGGCGAACACGTCGCCGGCGTCGGGCATGGGGTCGGCGGCGATGAGGCGATGCCCGTCGGCAAGCACGATGGCCCGATCGTGGGCCTGGCCGCGGTAGAGGTTCAGGCCGAGCAGGTCGGCGACGTAGCGCGAGCGCGGATGAGACGAGAGCTCTTCCGGGCTGCCCGCCTGCACCACGCGGCCGGCCTCGAGGACGATCAGCTTGTCGCCCAGCGTCATGGCCTCGATGGGGTCGTGCGTGATCACGAGGCAGGTGCCCTCGTAGGCGGCGAGGTGACGGGACAGGCCGCGCCGCAGCTCCGCGCGCGCACCCGCGTCCATCGCGGAGAGCGGCTCATCCAGCAGGAGCAGGCGCGGGTCGGTGGCCAGCGCCCGCGCCAGGGCGACCCGCTGGGCCTGGCCGCCCGAGAGCGCCCTCGGCTTCGCTGCGGCCAGATCTGCGAGGCCGACGCGCTCGAGCATGCCCAGGGCGCTCTCTCTTGCGGCGCCACGGCCGGCGCCGCGGGAGCGCAGGCCGAAGGCGACGTTCTCGAGCGCAGTCATGTGTGGGAACAGCAGGTAATCCTGGAAGACCACCCCGATCGGTCGCCTCTCCGTCGGTACGCGCAGGCCCGCCACCGGGTCCTCGAGGACGACGTCGTCGAGCGTCACCCGGCCGCGCTCCAGCGGCACGAGTCCGGCCAGCGCCCGCAGCAACGTGGTCTTACCCGCCGCGTTCGGTCCCAGCAGCACCACGACTCCGCTGCTCGCGACGACCAGCTCGACGTCGAGGTCCAGGGTGCCCCGGCGCAGGCCGACGGCGGCCTGAAGGCTCACGCCGGTGCTCCGGCGGTGTGTGTCGTGAGTCTCATCATCGTGACGGGAACCAGTGGCTCCGCAGACCGACGAGTACCGCCAGCGAGATCACCAGCATGACAAGGCTAAGGGTGATCGCCGCATCAACGTTGTTCTGCAGCGCCAGGTACACGGCGAGCGGCATCGTCTGGGTCGTCCCCGGCAGGTTGCCGGCAAAGGTGATGGTGGCGCCGAACTCGCCGAGAGCGCGCGCCCAGCAGAGGGCGCTTCCCGCGGCGAGCGCCGGCGCGATCAGCGGCACGGTGACCAGGCGGAACGTCCGCCAGCGTCCGGCGCCCAGGGTCGCGGCGGCGTCCTCGTACCGCCGGTCCATGGCGCGGATGCCGGCCTCGATGGTGATGACGAGGAACGGCATGGCGACGAACGTCTCGGCGAGCATCGCACCCGCCGTCGAGAACGGCAGCGTGATGCCGAAGAGGCGGTCCAACCACTGCCCCGCGAGGCCGTTGCGGCCGAAAGCGAGCAGCAGGGCGACGCCGCCGACGACCGGCGGCAGCACCATGGGCAGGAGCACCAGGGCGCGCACCAGGTTGCGGCCGCGAAAGGGGACGCGCGCGAGCAGCCAGGCGAGCGGCACGCCGAACACGAGCGACAGGCAGAGCGCGCCGACCGAGCAGATGAGCGAGAGGCGAAGCGCCGTGAGCACGCCGGGCGCCGTCAGGTCGCCGGGCAGGCTGCGCCAGGGTGCGCGCGCGAGCAGGGCGATCAGCGGCAGGGTCAGGAACACGACCGCGACCGCAGCCAGCGGCACGAAGCCGAGCGGCGCCCGGTCGCCTCCGGGACGCGAGGCGCGCCGGGCCCCCGGGGCCGGGGCCCACCAGGGCGCCGGCTCGGGCCGGTCCGGGGGGGCGATCGCGTCCCCGGCGACGACCGCCAGGTTCCCCGCCGGTTCTCTCCTGCGCGCGTCCGCGCGCGGGTCGCTGTCGGCGCCCTTGCTCACGGCGCCGGCAGGAACCCGTAGTCGGCGAGGACCTTCTGACCGTCGGCCGCCAGCACGAAGTCCATGAACGCCTTCGCGTCGTCGGCATTCCGGCTGCTGTTCAGCGTGGCGATGGGGTAGCTTGCGATCACGTTCTGATCGCCGGGGATGGTGACCGCGTCGATCGCGCCCTTGGCGGCGCTGACGTCGGTGACGTAGACGATGCCGGCGTCGGCCTCGCCCAGCGAGACTTTGGTCACGACTCCCTTGACGGAGACCTCGAGGGAGACGGGCTCCACGCTGACTCCGGCCTCACCGAGGACCGTCGCGGCGTACTTGCCGGCGGGCACCTCCGGGGCAGCCAGCACGACCTTGACGTCCTTGCGCGCGAGGTCGGCGAGCCCGGCGATGTGCTCAGGGTCGCCGGGCGCCACGGCGACGACGAGCTTGTTGGTCGCGAACGACTGCGGCCGGCCGGTGAGCCGGCCGGCCTTCTCCATGCTCGCGTCGTCGGCGGTGGCGAGCACGTCCGCCGGCGCTCCCTGCTGCAGTTGCGTCACCAGGTCGTTGCTGCCGGCGAAGTTGAAGCTGACCCTCACGTCCGGGTGGGCGGCGGTGAAGTCGCTGCCCAGCTGCGTGAAGGCGTCGGTCAGGGACGCCGCCGCGAAGACGCTGAGCTCGCGCGGCCGGCCGGCGGTCGTGTCCGACGCCGTGCCGCAGGCCGTGGCCGCGAGCGCCAGCGCCGCGAGCAGCGCGACGACGATCGCGAGCGGTCGCCGGGGTGGCGCGGTCGCGCCGCGGCGGCCGGAGGCGGCGGCACGTCGCTGCGCGCCTCGAGAGGGGTGGTGCGACGGAAGGGTCGTCACGCGTACCTCGCCGGTCGGCTCGGCTGCGACGGCCCGACCACCATTGGTCGGGATGGTCATGTCCCTGGCTCCTTTCCAAGCACGGGGAGGTCCGGGCGTTTCCGCCCGGGCCCACGACGGCGACCACACATCGCCGCCCCACGGTCTGTCCGTGGTACGGCCCAGCGCCCGTAGCTGCTGCCGTAGGGCGAAGGGCTTGGAGATGGACGAGAAGAGGGTACCATCGGCGGCCGCGGCGGCGCCAGCATTCCCTTTTCACAGCGGACCACGTTCGCTACTGTGACGTCGCTCATCCGGCGAAAGAGAGGCAGTGAGATGGCGCTGTTGATCATCGACCACGTCGTTGGCGACTACGAGACGTTCAAGGAGGTCTTCCTGGACGACCAGGAGCGCCGTCGGCGCCTCGGGTCGAAGGGCGCTCGCGTGTGGCACGTCGACGGCGACCCGAACGACATCAGGGTCGTCCTCGAGTTCGAGACCGCGCAGCAGGCCCGCGAGCACGCCGAGGGACTCGAGCTGCACGAGGCGATCAAGTGGGCGACGGGCAACGTCTCCATGCCTCACTTCGAGGTGCTCGAGCACATCATGGACACCGACGCGTAGCAGGTCGCGCGCCGCGGCGGCGGAGACTACGCGCGCGCGGCGAGGCCGAGACGCGCGACGAGGAACGCCGCCAGGGCGGCGGCGTCGTCGAGCCCGAAGCGGTGCCGGTGCGCGAGGCCGGCGTCGGTGACGAGCGCCAACGGCTCGCCGGGCTCGCAGACCATCGACTCATAGCCGGCGGCCGCGCGGAACACCTCGACGACGTCGGGCGCCTCGCGGCGGTAGCCCTCGCAGACCACGACGTCGAAGCCACCGAAGTAGCGCGCGACGATCTCCTCGAGGGTCGCCTCCTCGTCGCGGCGCGCGATGAAGGCGAGCTTGGAGGCCGAGGCGACCGTGTAGGCGGCGGCGCCGGCCTGCCCGTGACGCCACGAGTCCTTGCCGGGCATGTCGATGTCGAACCTGGCCACGCGCTTGACGGCGCCGACGCGCAGGCCGCGGCGGGTGAACTCGGGGATCAGCTTCTCGATGAGCGTCGTCTTGCCGCTGTTGGGCCGGCCGACGATGCCGAGGACGACCGGCCCATCGCCGTTCCGCGCCGGCCGCTCGTCGGGCGCCGGCTCCGCGCCGCCGCCAAGCCGGCGCTGCGCCTCGACCCAGTCGGCCGGCGTGTTCACGTTGAAGAACGGCGCCGTGTCGGCGAACGGCACGCGCGCCACGCGCACGAGCGGGAAGAGGTCGAGGATGCTGTGCGCGCCGGCGGCGAGCAGCCGGCGCATGTGCGGCAGGCAGCCGGGGCCGTACACGGCGTGAAGCGGCTCGAGGTGGTCTTCGGCGACGGGGAGAGCGACGTCCACCTCGTCGAACGCGTCGAGGACGCGCCCGACAGCGCCGAGCTCGGGTGCGATGAGGTCGGCCGCCATGGCGAAGACGGGTTCGTCGAACCGTCCGAGGATCGACGCGAGGCCGGCGAGCGGCGATCCGGGCACCTCGTCGGGGATCACGACGACGTCCTCGGGCAGGTCCGCCGGCGCCTGGAGGGCGCTCCGCACGGAGAGTCCGGTCACCGGGAAGAGGCCGCGCAGAAAGGCGAGGTTGCGCGCGAGCAGCGTCTCGCCGCCGAGGCGCAGTCCGCGCTTGTCGCGGCCCATGCGCCGCGACTCTCCGCCGGCGAGCAGGACGCCGATGCGCACGCGTTCCCGGTCTGTCTGCTGGGGCCCCATGGCGAGGATGCAGTGTAGCGCATGTGGCGCGGCGGGCCGCAGCGGCGGCCGCGCTTGACTTGCCGTCCCACGACGATACGATGCCCATGATGCGGGCGAGCGTGTCCGCGATGCGGATGAATCAGCGTTCGGGGGAACGCGGGCGGCCTGTACGGCCGGCACGCAGCACCTGGGAAGCGAGGTCACACGAGTATGGGCGAAGTCCAGCGACTCACAAACTGCACCACCGGCGGCCCGGTGTTCGTCGACGTCGAGGACGGCAAGATCGTCCGCATGACGCCGATCGACCTGGCCGACGACGACAAGGGCGACTGGGTGATCGAGGCGCGGGGCAGGACGTTCACGCCCCCGCGCCGCACGACGCTCTCGCCGCACGCGCAGGCGCAGCGGTCCATGGTGTACTCGCCGAAGCGCATCCTGCACCCGCTGAAGCGCGTGGACTGGGACCCGGAGGGTGAGCGCAACCCGCAGAACCGCGGCATCTCCGGCTACGAGGAGATCAGCTGGGACGAGGCGCTCGATCTGGTCACCACCGAGATGATCCGGGAGAAGCGCGAGAACGGGCCCGGCGCGATCCTCACCACCTGCAGCTCGCACCACCTCTGGGGCAACCTCGGCTATCGCCACAGCGCCTACTACCGCTTCCTGAACCTGATGGGGATGGTCCACACGGCCCACAACCCGGACAGCTGGGAGGGTTGGCATTGGGGCGCCATGCCGATGTGGGGCAACAGCCACCGCCTCGGCATCCCCGAGCAGTACGACTTGCTCGAGGACGCGCTCAAGCACACCGAGATGGTCGTCTTCTGGTCGGCCGACCCTGAGTCCACCGGCGGCGGCATCTACTCCGCCTTCGAGAGCACCTCGCGGCGCTACTGGATGAAGGAACTCGGCATCAAGATGGTGTTCGTCGATCCTTACTACAATCCGACGGCCGAACTCTTCTCGGACAAGTGGTTCGCGCCGCGTCTGGGCACCGACGTCGCCTTCGGCCTCGGCATCGCGCACACATGGCTCGCCGAGGACCTCTACGACAAGGAGTACGTCGCCGAGCGCACCATCGGGTTCGACGAGTGGAAGGACTACGTCCTCGGCAAGAGCGACAACGTCCCCAAGACGCCGGAGTGGGCCGAGCGCGAATCCGGCATCCCAGCCCGGCAGATCCGCGCCCTCGCGCGCGAGTGGGGCGCCAAGAAGGTCATGCTCGCCGCCGGCGGCCTCGGCGGTTGGGGCGGCGCCTGCCGCTCTGCCACCGGCAACGAGTGGGCGCGCACCATGGTCGCGCTCGCCGCGATGCAGGGCTACGGCAAGCCGGGCGTCAACATCTGGGGCACCTCGCAGGGCGCGCCCTCAGACTGCTCGTTCGTGTTCCCCGGCTACGCCGAGGGCGGCATGTCCGGCGACCCGGAGAAGTCGGCGGCCGGCTACCGCATGCTGTACCGCATCTTCGCCCATAGCACCGGGCTGCACCCCACGGTCAACGCCCACGACTCGACCGAGGGCATCGCCATCCCGCGCCTGCGCATCCCCGAGGCGATGATGCACGAGAAGTTCGAGTGGCGCGGCAAGGGCTTCTGCGGCCCGTCCATCCAGAGCCAGATGCAGAAGTACCAGTACCCGGCGCCCGGCTACCCGTTCGTCACCATGTACTGGCGCTACGGCGGCTCGTTCTTCGGCACCATGCAGCAGACCAACCGCTACGTGAAGGCGTATCGGGAGGGCGGCGTGCGCACGGTGGTCAACCAGTCCATCTGGATGGAGGGCGAGGCCAAGTTCGCCGACATCATCCTGCCGGCCTGCACCAACTTCGAGCGCTGGGACATGAGCGAGTTCGGCAACTGCTCGGGCTACATCCCGGACAACCACAACCAGACCAACCACCGGGTGATCGTCTTCCAGAAGAAGTGCATCGAGCCGCTCGGCGAGAGCAAGTCGGACTACGACATCTTCGCCGCCGTCGCCGAGCGCATGGGCATGGGCGACGTCTTCACCGAGGGCGGCATGGACGAGCTCGACTGGTGCAAGGCCTACTTCGACGCGACCGACCTCCCCAAGATCACCACCTGGGAGCAGTTTCGAGAAGAAGGGCTACGTCGTCGTGCCGTTCCCCGACGACTACAAGAGCACGCCGGCCATGCGCTGGTTCGCCGAGGGCCGCAAGCGGGACACGCCCGACTGGGGCCCGCGCCCCGGCGACACCGTCGCCTTCCAGGGCCTGCAGACGCCGTCGGGCAAGATCGAGTTCGTGAGCAAGACGCTCAAGAACCTCGAGATGGACGTCGTCGACCCCGAGCGTCCCGCGATGGGCCCGCAGTTCATCGCCAGCTGGGAGGGGCACCACACCACCGAGCTGTACGGCAAGTACCCGCTGCAGATGGTGAGCCCGCACCCGCGCTTCAGCTTCCACACCATGGGCGATTCCAAGGGCACGTGGCTCAACGAGGTGGAGGAGCACCGCATCCTCCATGACGACGGGCACCGCTACTGGATCATGCGCCTGAACAGCGTCGACGCGAAGGCGCGGGGCATCGCCGAAGGCGACCTCATCCGCGCCTACAACGACCGCGGCGCCGTGATCCTCTCGGCGCAGCTCACCGAACGGGTGGCGCCGGGCACGGTTCACTCCTACGAGAGCTGCGCCGACTACCTGCCGACCGGCGAGCCTGGAGAGTCCACCGACATCGCCGGCTGCGTCAACATCCTCACCAACATGCGGACGATCACACCGACGTCCCAGGCAATGTCCAACAACTCCTGCCTGATCCAGGTCGAGAAGTGGGAGGGGGAGGCTTCATGAAGAGCTGGCACCTGATCGTCGACGTCGCCCGCTGTCACGACTGCAACGACTGCTTCCTGGCAGATAAGGACGAGTTCGTCGACAACGAGTTCCCGCCGTATTCGGCGGCCCAGCCCTGGCACGGCCACCGCTGGATGAACATCAAGCGCAAGGAGCGCGGCCAGTACCCGCTGGTGCAGACCGCCTACCTGCCCATGCCGTGCATGCACTGCGACGAGGCGCCCTGCCTCACCGCCGACGGCGCCGTGTACAAGCGCGACGACGGCCTCGTCATCATCGACCCGGTCAAGGCCAAGGGCCGCAAGGAGATCGTCGCCAGCTGCCCGTACTCGGCCATCTACTGGAACGAGGAGAAGGAACTGGCGCAGAAGTGCACCGGCTGCGCGCACCTGCTCGACGACGGCTGGACCGAGACGCGCTGCAGCCAGGTCTGCCCGACCGAGGCGATCAAGCTCGTGCTCGCCGAGGAGGCGGAGATCGAGGCGCTGGTCGCCACGGAGAAGCCTCGAGCGCTACCGCGACTCCCTCGGCACCAAGCCGCGCGTGTACTACAAGAACCTGCACCGCTGGGAGAAGGCGTTCGTCGGCGCCAGCGTCGTGTTCGGCGACAGCGACGAGTGCGCCGAGCCGGCGCGACGGTGACCGTGCTGCGCGACGGCGCCATCGGCGGCCGAGGGCATCGCCGACCTGTTCGGCGAGGTCGCCATCGACTATCCTCGAGCCGGGCCACGAGTACGTCGTGCGCATCGAGGCCGACGGCTACAAGCCGGCCGAGCTCACCGTGCAGGTTGACGCCAGCCTGAACGCCGGGACGGTGGTGCTGGAGAAGGCGTAGGAGAAGCGGCCGGCGCCGCCGCTTTCGAGCGGCGCCGGCCCCCAGATCGCTGCGGGCCCCCTGGAGGGCCGACCCCCCGCCTGCCCTCCATCCCCGCAGCAGCCCGCGGCGTTCTGCTGCCGCGAGGCGTGTGAGGGGCGCCGCCCGGCTCAGGCCGGCGGCGCCCCGTTTGTGCCGGCCGTCGCTTGCCACACGCGCGCACACCGTGATACTCATGTCCATGATGCGAACAGCAATCGTCCTGCGCCGGGGTGAGCGGCGCCGATCGTGGTTCGGTGTCATCTGTGACGTGCCGGGAGTGTGCGGGCTCGCGGCGCGAGCCGAAAATACAGTCACCTGGTTGCCGGTCATCGGCAGCCGCTGTCTCGTCGTGAGGTAGAGCCGAAATGATCGAGACGTCGCCGAAGGAGCGCCGGGATGGGATTCAGGTGGTCGCCCGGGTGGCCAGCCTGCTCCGGGCGCTGTCCGCCAATTCGGAGGGCCTGACCCCGCAGGAGATCGCCGACCAGTGCGACATCCCTCGCCCGACGGTATACCGCCTCGTCAAGGCGCTCGCCGCCGAGGATTTCGTGCGCATGCTGCCCTCGGGAAGGATCCTGATCGGCCCGGGGCTCATGCGCGTTGCCATCGCCAATACCCGCGACATCCGCAACGACATGCGGCCGTTCCTCGAGCAACTCGCCCGTGAGATCGACGAGCACACCGAAGAGGCGGTGCTGTATGCGGGCGAGGTGCTGTTCGTCGACCAGTACGTCACGCGCCGAGTGATGCGGGCCATCACCAACGTGGGCACGCGCGGGCCGTTGCACTGCAGCGCCAACGGCAAGGCCCTGCTGGCCTCGCTCTCACCGATTGAGATGGAAGACATCCTGCCGCAGGAGCTCATCCGCATGACCGGCAAGACCATCACCGACCGGGACGTGCTCAGGGCGGAGGTCGCCGAGGTGCGGCGCACCGGCCTCGCCTACGACCTGGAAGAGTACACACTGGGCGTCTGCGCGTGCGGCGCCTACGTGCGCAGCGTCATGGGCGACGTCGTCTCGATCGCCGCCGTCGTGACCAAGGAACACTGGGACGCGAACCACGAGTCAGATCGTGGCTGCTGTGGTACGCGCGCGTGACGCCGCGCAGGCGGCGCTCTCCGCGCCCGCCAACTCTTTCTGACCCGGCTCTCGCCCGTTCCGCGACGGGCCGCCTCCCAATTCGCAGCCGGTGCCACCCGGGCCCGGACGTCTTTCGACACTGTACGAACGTCCGGGTGGTCTGTCACTGGGCTCGGCCACGGTCGACCGGCCTCTCCTCTCCCACGTGCGGCTCGTCGGGCGGAGTCCCGCTCCATGCTAGTTTGGTAGCCACTTCCCATATTCAGGCTCGCACTCGCGCCTAAGTGGGATGAGCATTTCATTTGCCCCTTGACACGGATTCCGCACGTCCCTATTGTGGCCCACATCTCTATTGTTCGCATGGCGATAACGTAGTTCGATATGTGGACACTCCTTGTGTTTGGCGATTCGGGGTCGCGAGGGCAGCACGATCAGGGGGCCCTCCCGACGGAACAATATCCAACCAGGAGGGAGGCGGTGTGACGAGGCTTCCGATGGCGCGCCAGCCGTGCGCCGCGGCTCAAGCCATCACGCGCTCGTGAAGCGCGGCTCGCCCTGAGCAGGGAGTCGGCACGCTGAGGTCCGGAGGCCGTGCCGGAATCGGGATCTCGCGTCTTTCGACCAGCATCCGCACCGAGGGGGAAAACAGTGACAAGAAAGCGTGCACTCGCATTCGCGCTCGTGCTACTCGTGGTCCTGGCGGCGGCCGTGGCTCTTACGGCTTGCGGCGCCACCGGCGGTAGCACGTCGAGCACCACAAACGACCAGGCCACCGGAGGCTTCGATGGAGGCACCATCACCATCGGCGCCGTTAATACCACCACCGGCGACGGCGCCATGGGTGGGTCGGAGCAGAAGTGGGCGTACGACCAGGCGGTCAAGGACACCAACGCCGCCGGCGGCATCCTCATGAACGGCAAGCACTACCAGGTCGAGCTCAAGTACGCGGACGACCAGTCCGACCCGAGCCAGGCCGCCGCCGCCATGGAGCAGCTCATCAAGATCGACGGCCTCAAGCTGATCCTCTCGAGCCAGGTGACGCCGATCAACATGGCCGCAGCGACAGTGGCCGACAAGTACAAAGCCTTCTACATGATGAACATCAGCTGGGCCGACTGGATCGAGAAAGAGAACTACCAGTACGTGGCCGATATGTTCTTCACCCCGGCCATCGCGGCCGCCGTGCCGTTCGACATGGTCGCAACCATGCCGAAGAGCGAGTGGCCCAAGAAGTGGGGCATGTTCACCGAGGACAATGCAGACGGCCAGGGCCTCGCCGGCGGCGTCGAGGCGACCGCCAAGGCGAAGGGCTTCAACTTCGTCATGACCCAGGCGATGACGCCGGGCGGGAAGGACTTCTCGGCCGCCATCCTCAAGCTCAAGAATGCCGGCGTCGACGGCCTCTGCGCCTTCAACTCGCCGGCCGACGCGGTCACTTTCGTCAAGCAGATGAAGGAAGCCAACTACTCGCCCAAGTTCTTCTTCGGCTGGAAGGGCTACTGGCCGACCCAGATCCCGCAGGCCCTCGGCGCGGACGCCAACTACCTCGGCCATGACGGCTTCTGGAACATGGACCTCGGCTACCCCGGCGCCAAGGAGCTCGGCGACAAGTACGCGGCCGACCACAATGGCGACAGCTCCGTAAGCATCGGCCTCTCCTACGCTGCGGCGCAGGTGCTCTTCCAGGCCATCGCCAACGCCAACTCGACCGACCCGACCGCCGTGCGCGACGCGGTCTGGGGCCAGACCTTCACCGCGACGACAATGGGCGACGTCACCTTCAACGCGAAGGGCATCTGCACGACGCCGGGTGTCGGCAACGAGTGGCTCAACGAGAAGCGCGCCCTGATCGTCCCGACGGTCGAGGGCGGGTCCGTGCCGCTGGAGTGGTTCGTACCGTGGGACCAGCGCTGACGGCAGACTAGCGACGACCACCCCCGACGGCGGCTGCAGTGCGCCGCCGGCGTCGGGGAGAGAAGGCCGGGCGTGCCCCCTCTGTTCTCCTGAGGGGAGGGGGCACGCCACCGGCCTCGGTCAAGGGCCCAAAGCGCCACCCCGCGCCCGGGTCCGGTCTTGAGAATGGAGCGCATATGAGTGCAATGCGAGCAAGACTCAGCAGCCTCCCGCTGTTTCGTGGGGAGCGCTGAAGGTGGCTGCGGGCGACGAACTCCTGGTCCTGGACCACGTCAACAAGCGGTTCGGCGGGCTCAGGGTGATCATCGACCTGGACTTCCGCGTGGATGAAGAGGAGATCGTCGGTCTCATCGGGCCCAACGGGGCCGGCAAGTCCACGGTGTTCAACCTGGTCACGGCCATCTACACCCCGGACTCCGGGAGCATCAGGTTCAAGGGCCGGGAGGTCGCCGGCATGGCGCCCCACAAGATCTGCCACGCGGGCATCGCCAGGACCTACCAGCTCGTGCGCGCGTTCCTCAAGATGACTGCCTACGAGAACGTGATGACCGCCGCCGTCTACGGCGGCAGGCACCTCGAGCAGGGACCCAAGGAGCGCACGCTTGAGGCGCTCGAACTGGTCGAGTTGTCCACCAAGGCCCACGAGAGCACCAAGCACCTCACGCTCTCCGATCGCCGGCTCCTGGAGATCGCCATGAGTCTCGCCTCCATGCCCAGCCTCATCCTGCTGGACGAGCCGATGGCGGGCCTTACGGCGACCGAGATCGACCACTTGTTCGAGGTTCTCAGGGCGACCAAGAAGGAGCGCAAGTTCTCCCTGCTGTGGATCGAGCACAAGGTCGATGCCGTGCTCGATTTCTGTGATCGCGTGGGCGTCCTGGACTACGGTGCCAAGATCGCCGACGCGTGTCCCGACGACGTGGCCTGCGACGCGAGAGTAATCGAGGCATACCTTGGCGAACCAGTTGCTTGAAGTCACCGACCTGAGCGTTTCCTACGGGGACGTGCGCGCTCTCGCAGGGGCCTCGCTCTCGGTCGAAGAAGGCACCATCGTTGCGCTCGTCGGAGTCAACGGCGCCGGCAAGACCACCCTGCTCAACGCCATCTCGGGCCTGCTGCCACGGTCGAAGGGCAGCATCACGTTCGAGGGGCAGGAACTCCAGAAGTACTCGATGAAACAGCGCGTCGAGCTCGGCATCGTGCAGGTGCCCGAGGGTAGGCGCTTGTTCCCCGATCTGACCATCTACGAGAACCTGCGCCTCGGCGCGTACCTGCCCAAGGCCCGCGCCGCGTTGTCGGACTCGCTGGAGCGTGTCTACGGCCTCTTCCCGGTGCTCAAGGACCGCGAGAACGGAAAGGCCGGACTGCTCAGCGGCGGCGAGCAGCAGATGCTCGCGATCGGGCGCGCTGTGATGGCGCGGCCCCGCCTCGTGATGATCGACGAGGCGTCGCTCGGCCTGAGCCCGAAGCTCACCAGGCAGATCTTCGAACTGATCGGAGTCCTCCACGACCAGGGCACCACGGTGCTGCTGGTCGAGCAGAACATCCACATGGCCCTCAACATCTGTGACCGGGGCTATGTGTTCCAGAACGGCCGTGTCGCCCTGAGCGGAACCGGTCAGGAACTGCTCGCGGACGAGGACGTCTGCGCAGCCTACCTCGGAAAGCGTGGGAGTCGGGTCGTATGAGCATCCTCCTTCAGGTCATCATCAACGGCATCCTCTTCGGCACCATGTACGGCGTGGCCGCCATCGGCCTGTCCGTGATCTTCGGCACGATGCGCATCATCTTCCTCGCGCAGGGGACGATGATCGTCCTCTTCGCCTACCTCGTGTACTGGCTGCACGAACTCCTGCACATCGACCCGTACCTGTCGGCGATCATCGTCATCCCGGTTTCGCTCCTCGTGGGTCTCGGGCTCTTCTACCTGCTCTTCAAGAAGGCCTCGGCACTCGAGGACAAGAACGTGTCGCTCCTGCTCGCAGTCGGGCTTATGTACATGATTGACAACCTGCTGCTCAAGGCGTTCACGGCCAACCCGCGGTACGTGAAGACCTCCTATGGGGACCTCACGTTCCACCTCGGCGCCATCAACATCTCGTTCGTCCGCCTGATGGCCCTCGTCATCGCCATCGTCGCCGCGACGGCCGTCTACTACTTCCTGCGGCGCACGCTCCTCGGCACCGCCCTCCGCGCAGCCTCGGTGGACATGCAGGCGACCCGCCTGATGGGGATCAACTCGTACTTCGTCGCGGGGATCAGCTTCGCCATCGGCATCGCCCTGGCCGGCACTGCGGGGGTCGTAATGGCCTCCGTTTACTCCTTCGACCCCAACTACGGCTTCGTGTTCGCCATCAAGGCGCTCGTCGTGCTCGCCCTCGGCGGCATCGGCAACGTCTGGGGCGCGCTCATGGCGGGCCTGCTGCTCGGCGTCATCGAGAGTCTGGGGGCGTACTACGTCGGTGCCGGCTGGTCGGACGCCATCTCCTACGCCGTCTTCATCCTGGTGCTGATCTTCCTGCCTCAGGGGCTGTTCGGCGCTCGTTCCGTCGTGAAGAAGGTGTGAGCATGGCCATTGTCGGTTACATCCGTGGTCTTTCGCGTAAAGAGAAGATCCTCTGGCTGCTTGCGATCGCGTTCGTCGCGGTCCTCGCGCTCATCCCGATGGTCATCAACGTCGACGTGTCGTACTTCGGCTACTACGTTTTCCTGACCTGCATCTACCTGACCATCGCCCAGGGCTGGAACCTCATCGGCGGGTACACCGGCCAGGTCAGCCTCGGCCAAAACGCCTTCTTCGGACTCGGTGCCTACGTCACCGCCGGCATGTGGATCCACGGCATCGGGCTGTACTTCTTCTTCGACTTCGCGATCATGATCACCGCCGGCATCGTGCCCTCGCTCCTCGCGGCGGTCATCGGCCTCCCCCTGCTCGCGCGCCTGCGCGGCGACTACTTCGCCTTCGGCACGCTGGGCTTCTCGATGATCATCCTCGTGCTCTTCCTCAAGGGGGGGACCCTGACGGGGGGCGCCTTCGGCGTGCAGCTCGACTCCAGCGTGTTCAACGGCATGCTCATCTACTACTGGGTGGGCCTGGCCGTCGCCACGCTGGCCACGCTCGCCGTGTACTTCGTCACCCACTCGCGCATCGGCCTCGCCCTACGGGCCATCCGTGAGGATGAGATCTCCGCGGCTTCGCACGGCGTGAACGTGCTGAAGTACAAGGTGATCGCCTTCATGATCGGCGCGTTCATGGCCGGCGTGGCGGGAAGCATCTACGCCTACTACCTCTTCGACGTGAAGCCGCCCGACGTGTTCAACATGAACTGGCTCTTCTACCCGATCCTGATCGTGGTGTTGGGCGGCACCGGCACCGTGTTCGGCCCCGTCATCGGCGCCTTCCTCGTGAGCGCCCTGTTCGCCTACGGCAACGTCTACTTCTCCGGGTACCAGACCGTCTTCTCCGGACTGCTGATCATCGTCGTCATGCTGTTCATGCCCGATGGCATCATGGGAGTCGCGATCAGGGTGCCTGCACTCTGGCACAAGTCGCCGACATCGGCCGAAGGTCCCGAGACGGCCGCGTAGGTGCAGAAACCGCGGAACATGTCCGGTCCGAAGCCGTCCGGGAGTAGTGGCAGATGACCAGAAGGAGCGCGTTCTTGGTCGCTTCGAACGCTGTCGAGGGACGCGCCGGCGAGCTCCGTGATTGGTATCACGACGTCCATCTGGCGGATGCGCGTCTCATACCCGGCGTCGCCACGGCGACCCTGTACGAGCAGCGAGCGGTCGAGGGCAGACACCCGGCCGACCACGCCTTCGTGGCCGTGTATGAGGTGGACGGGGACCCGGTCGCGGTCTGGGCGGAGTTCGATCGGCGCATCGCCAACGGCAGCATGACCACGTCCCCCGCACTCGATCTGGCGTCCTTGTCGTTTTCGGTGTGGGCGCCAAGTTCATCGGACGTGGCTGATGCCGGCCGGGGAGCGGACTGACCATGCGCCCGCGGCTGCTCTTCGAGCCGGGCAGGATCGGTCCGGTGAAGACGCGTAACCGGCTCATCAAGACCGCCAACGGGACTTCCTTCATGGAGTCGACGACCAGACGGTCGGCGATCTCATGGTCGCGTACTACGAGCGCCTTGCCAGCGGCGGCGTCGGCCTCCTCGTGGTCGAGTCCTGCGGCGTCGAGTATCCGCTGGCCATCCAGCACGTGCACTACTACGAGGACGGCAGTACGAGGGCGTGCAGCTGCACCTCGACGACGACAGGTTCATCGAGGGCCTCTCGCGCCTCACCGATGCCGTGCACGCATGCGGGCTGCCCGGTGTCGATCCAGCTGCAGCACGCCGGGCCCTGGAACCCCACTGGCCTCCTTCCGCGCGATCCGGCGGTGCGCGACGTCAGGTGCGCGTCCGCGATGAGCGAGGAGGACCTGCCCGGGCCCCGACTTCCTGCCTTGCCGGGCGACTGACCGCGGCCGAGATCGAGGATCAGATCGATCTCTGGGCGTCGGCGGCCGAGCGCGCATACAAGGCGGGCTTCGATGCCGTCGAGATCAACCACGGCACCTGCCATCAGGGCAACACGTTCCTTTCGCGCGTGTGGAACCGGCGGGACGACGAGTACGGGCCGCAGAGCCTCGAGAACCGTACCCGGTTCCTGCGCGCCATCATCGCGGAGACGAAGCGGCGCTGCGGACCCGGCTTCGCCGTGCACACGCTCGTCAACATCGCCGAGTACAACCACCCGCTCGCGACGACGCATCGCGAGGGCGCTGCCATGGCCGTCCTGATCAGCGAGGTCGCCGACGGGATCAACTGCCGCGCCGAGCGCTATGGCCACCGGGGCGGCCTGCTCCAACCCGACCGCATCCTCTATCCGGAGCCGCCGGTCGACCTTCCGGCGGACCTCGACTGGAGCCGGCGCGGCAAGGCGCCACGGTCCCGCTGACGGAAGCCTGCAAGCGTGCCGGCGTCACCGTCCCGGTGTGGACGGCGTGCCGGCTCGACCAGGACCTGGGGGAGGAGTATCCTGCGGCGCGGCAGCCTCGACTTCGTCGGCATGACCCGCCGCCTGCTGGCCGACCCCGACTTCCCGAACAAGGTCATCGAGGGCAGGCCGGAGGACGTCCGCCCTTGTACCGGCTGCCTGCACTGCTTCGACATGCGCAACCGCAACAAGAAGCTCGAGTGCCGCGTCAACGCGACGCTGGGCCGCGAGACGATGCCGGAGTTCCAGCTCCGGCCGGCGCGGCCCGCCAAGAAGGTGCTCGTGGTGGGCGGTGGTCCCGCCGGCATGGAGGCGGCGCGGGTGGCCGCGCGCCGCGGCCACCAGGTGGCGCTCTACGAGAAGGACGATCGCCTGGGCGGCCTGGTCCCGCTGGCGGCGATCGTCAAGGACCTGGAGACGCAGGAGCTTGTCGACCTCGTGCGCTACCTCGAGGGGCAGATCCGCAAAGAGGGCGTAGTGGTGCGCACGCGGCAGCCGGTGACCGCGGAGCTCGTGCGGCGGCTCAGGCCCGATGCCCTCATCATCGGCGCCGGAGCCGCGCACACCGAGCTCGACGTCCCGGGCGTTGCCGGCTCCAAGGTCGTCCCGAGCGAGAAGCTGCACGGCATGCTCAAGGCGGCGCTCAAGGTCCTCACCCCGGCGCAGATCGCGAGGCTCTCCGACGTCTGGATGCCGGTCGGGAAGAGCGTCGTCATCATGGGCGGCACGCTGCACGGCTGCGAGCTCGCGGAGTTCCTGACCAAGAAGGGCAGGCGGATCGTGGTGGCGCACGATGGTCCGGCGTCCGAGCTGGGCGACGGCATGACCATTGACGACCTGGAGAGCCTGTGGCCGTGGCTGAAGCAGAAGCACGTGCCGCATCTGGGCGCCGGTGGAGTACGAGGAGATCGTCGCCGACGGCCTCGAGGTGCGCGTTCCGGACAAGCGCGTCTACGTGCTCGAGGGCGAGCACATCGTGAGCACCCAGGATTGGTGCCCCAACACGGCGATCGTCGAGAAGCTCGCCGGCCTGGTCGGGGAGACGCACGTCGTCGGCAGCGCCGCCGACCCGCGGCTGATCGTCGACGCCATGCGCGAAGGAGCCCGTGCCGGCTATGCGGTCTGAGCTGTGTGGCGCAGGAGGGTTGGAGAGCCTGTTGCTCCCGCGCATGCTGAGGCTCCGGCAGCACGTAGAGACTTCGCGGATCGCCGACGTCCCGGCACGGGCTTCGGCGCTGCTCCAGGAGGCCGGCCTGCGCCGCAGCCTCCGCCGGGACGACCGCGTGGCCATCGGCGTGGGCAGCCGTGGCATCGCCGACCTGACATCGCTGGTACTCGCCGTCGTGACCGAGGTGCGGCGCGCAGGCGCGCAGCCCGTTCATCGTGCCGTTCATGGGCAGTCACGGCTCGG
Organism: uncultured Thermoleophilia bacterium; assembly: GCA_963762125.1. Classification (GTDB taxonomy): domain Bacteria; phylum Actinomycetota; class Thermoleophilia; order UBA2241; family UBA2241; genus CAIXSE01. Next base: position 164,408 of record CAVXJO010000007.1, on the reverse strand, counting down.
CCACGGCCGAGGGGCAGGCGCGGGTCCTGGCCGATCTCGGCGTGAACGAGGTGAGCATGGGCGCGCCGGTGCTCTCCTCCATGGAGGCGGTCGAGGTCGGGCGGAGCCGGTTCGGCTCGCCGATCTGGGCGTCGACCGACCTGCTTTCGATGGACGCCGCCATCGTCATCAACCGTGTCAAGCCGCACACCGACTTCACCGGCCCCATCGAGAGCGGCATCGCGAAGATGCTCGTCATCGGGGCAGGGAAGCATCGCGGGGCGATCGAGGCCCACCGCCTGTTCGTGCGCCATGGGTTCGCGCGCGGTGCTCGAGGAGTACACGGGCTGCCTGCTCGCGCGGCTGCCGGCCGTGTGGGGGCTGGCCGTCATCGAGAACCAGTTGGACGAGACGGCCGAACTGCACGCGCTCGCGGCCGCGGAGATCCTCGTGCGCGAGCCCGCGCTCCTGCACCGCGCGCGCGAGTCTGATGCCGGCCCTGCCGTTCTCCCGGCTCGACTGCCTCGTCGTCGACGAGATGGGCAAGGACGTCAGCGGCAGCGGCATGGACACCAACGTGATCGGGCGCAAGCCGGGTGCCGACGGTGAGGCGGCTGGACCCGACATCCGCCGCATCTTCGTGCGCGACCTCACGCCAGCGAGCGAGGGCAACGCCATCGGCATCGGGATGGCCGACTTCACCACGACACGCCTGCTCGCGAGCGTCGACCGCGATGCCACGGCGATCAACGCGCTCACCGCGATGGCACCCGAGGTCGCGCGGTCGCCTCTCGCGTTCGACAGCGATGTGGAGGCTCTCGGGGCGGCCTATGCGACCAGCGGCGCCGCCTCGCCGGCCGAGTTCCGCGTCGCCTGGATACGGAACACACTCGCGCTCGAGGAGATCCTCGTCTCGGAAGCGCTGGCCGGCGACGTCGCCGGCAATGCGGGCCTCGAGGTCCTGGGCGATTCGTTCCCGTTCCCGGTCGATCCGTCCGGCGGACTGGCCCCCGACTGGGTGGTTCGAGAGGAGTGCGCATGACACATGACCGCGCGTTGAGCAGGGCATTGACAGCCACTGCGGCGTGAGTAGACTCGTTCGCATTGCGATAACGATGTTCGCTATGCGAACAACACCGGGGTGTGTGACAACTTCCACGGCATCGGCGAACTGCAAGGGGGAACGCACGTGAAAGTCAAGGCGGCTGTCCTTCGAGAAGTGACCAAGGGCTACAGCATCGAGGAGCTGGAGCTCGAGCCACCGCGAGCGGGAGAAGCGCTCGTCAAGTACGTCTATACCGGGTACTGCCACAGCGACCTGAGCAACATGATGGGCAGGACGTCAGCATGGCGCTGCCCATGGTGGCGGGCCACGAGTGCGCCGGCGTGGTCGAAGCCGTCGGAGAGGGCGTCACCAGGGTCAAGGTCGGCGACCACGTCGTCGGCACGTGGATGATCCCGTGCGGGCACTGCCCCCAATGTCGCGCGGGGCACGGCAACGTCTGCACGGGAACGTTCTCGCAGTTCGTCTCCGGCACCATGCTCGACGGCACCACCCGCTACACCGACGCCGAGGGCAAACCCGTCCAGCACGGGAACTTCGTCTCCGGTTTCTCCTCGCACACCGTCGTGCCTGAGGGCGGTCTCGTCCCGATCCGCAAGGACGTTCCCCTCGAGCAGGCGTGCCTCATGAGTTGCGCCATCCCCACCGGCTGGGGCTCCGTCGCCAAGATCGCCGGTGTGCTGCCGGGCGACAGCGTCGCCATCTGGGGAATCGGCGGCATCGGGCAGAACATCCTGCGCGCGGCAAAGCTGCGCCAGGCCAACCCGCTCATCGCCATCGACCTCGAGGAGGCTCGTCGCAGTCGGGCCATGGAGCTCGGCGCGACGCACTTCATCAACAGCTCCAAGGAAGACCCCGTGCCCATCGTCCAGGAGCTCACGGGTGGTGGCGCGGACTTCTGCTTCGACGCCACCGGGTCGCCGGGCGCCTACGAGCAGATGATCTGGGCGCTGTCGATGGCCGGCAAGATTATCGCCATCGGCATCATCCCGCAGGACGAGGTGGCCAGGCTCCCGCTCACGTTCTTCAGCCTGCAGCAGAAGTCGATCCTCGGAGGGCTGTACGGCTCGGTCTCGGTGCAGGACGACATCCCCAAGCTCATCGACGTCCTCGCCACCGGCGAGATGAAGATCGACAAGATCATCGAGGGCAAGTTCAGGCTCGACCAGATCAACGAGATCGCCGAGAGGATGGAGCGGCGCGAGCTCAGCGGTCGCTGGGTCTGCGAGTGGGACTGAGCACCGGAATCACCCCACGGGAGGACACAGGTATGGACGCGTCACCTCACGGTGCTTTCGACTGTGGCACCGACGGCGCAGCTGCCGACGAGCCGGCGATCCTCGAGGAGATCGAAGTCGAGGACCTGGCCGTGGACGGCATCTGCGGAGTCTATTGACCCGAGCGACCGAGGCCGTGGGCGACCGCGAGTATCTCGTCCCCGAGTGGGTACGGGTACGGCAGGAGAGCTTCGGCCTGCTGTTCTACGACACGCGGTCGACGAAGCTGACCTACGTGCGGTCCGGCGACAGCCTCGTCGCGCCGCCGTTCACCGGCCCCCGGCGGGTGCTGGGCATGGACGGGCGCGAGTGCGTCCCGCCCGCGCTCTCGCGCCTCCTGCAGGACCTCGTCTCGAAAGGGCTGGTCGTTGTCGCCGAGACTGAGTGAACAGCTCCTTGGCGCGCCGGTGAACGTCACGTGGGAGATCACGGAGGCGTGCAACCTCAGCTGCCGCCACTGCCTGTCGGCAGACCTGCGTGCGCCGGGCCGCGGCGAGCTCGACCTCGAGCAGTGCCTCGACGTCATCGACGAGCTCGCGCGCATGCAGGTGTTCCAGGTCAACGTCGGCGGCGGTGAACCCTTCCTGCGCGAGGACTTTCTCGAGATCCTGGACCACGCTCACCGGCGAGGGATCACGACCTGCGTCAGCACCAACGGGACCGTGCTCGACGGGGATCTTGTCGACGAGCTCTTGTGCATGAGGGCGCCCGTCTATCTGCAGGTGAGCCTCGACGGCGCCTTCGCGGCGACCAACGACGCCATCCGCGGCCCGGGGACGTTCGAGCGCATCCTCCACAGCATCGGGCTGCTGGCCGAGCGCGCCTACCCGGACTTCAGCCTCAACATGGTCGTCACGTCGGGCAACGCCGGTGAACTGGCCGACTTCCACGAGCTGGCGCGCCGGTATGGCGCGCGGACGCGCCTTTCGCGCTTCCGGCCGTCCGGCGCCGGCTGCGGACGCTGGGAGGAGTACCGCCTCAGCCGCGAACAGCTCCTCGAGTTGAGCGTATTCCTGGGCGAGCACCAGGAGATCGCCACCGGCGACTCCTTCTTCGCCCTCGCACCGGAGAGCCGGCGCGCGCTCGGGCTGAACATGTGTGGCGCCGCGAGGATGACCTGCGCCATCGCGCCCGACGGCAGCGTCTACCCCTGCGCTTTTCTGTGCGACCCGGCGTTCCTCGCCGGCAACGTCACGGCCGATCCGCTGTCCGCCATCTTTGACGCCGCACCCGTGCTGGAGAGGTTCCGGGAGCTCGAGGTGGAGAGCTGCCACGGGTGTGACCGGTTCACTGTGTGCCACGGCGGGTGTCCGGCGATCGGCTATTTCCTGACCGCGCCGCTGGATTCGCCGGACCCGGAGTGTCTCCGCTCGCTGCTGCCCGCCGAGGCGGTGGCCTAGTACGCAATGGCAGAGACTACGCACACCGGGGTTCAGCGAGCGCTGCGAGAGAAGCGGGACCCACACCCAGAGAGAGACCCAAGAAAGGGATGGGGCTTCATGAGACGGCACTACGAGGACCGCCACCTGCTGCGTGAGCATGACTTCGCGATACTGGACAAGTTCGATTTCAAGTACGAGCCAGTCGGCTTCAAGTTCTTCAACACGCCGCCGGAGATTCCCGGCCTCGACAAGCTTGGGAAGCGACTGGCCTGGTGTCAGATGCTGCCCGAAGCCCAGAACGGCAACGCGTTCTACGCCGAGGCGGATGACCAGTATTGCGAGCCCGGCCTCTTTCTGCCCGGGCATGTCGCCTGCGATCCGATTGCCGGCGGCGGGCGCATCGGCCCGCCGTTCCACATCTATCCCGATGAGCGCGCCAACCGCAGGGTGTACGATTCGCTGAGCCTGCTGGCCGTCGGTTCCGTGCACAGCACGGGCTTCGCGCCGCTCTCCAAGCTGACCTTCGATCCGGACCTGCTGATCCTGACCTGCGACAACATGGACCAGGCCGAGCGCGTCCTGCGGGCGATCCAGTACGACACCGGCGATGTCATCGAGAGTCGCATGACCTACGTGATGGGTTGCAACTGGATGTTCAACTACCCCTACGTCAGCGGCAAGATCAACTACATCACCACCGGCGTCTGCTACGGCATGAAGATGCACAAGCTCTATCCCGGCCGGCATGCAGATCGTGTCGATCCCCTGGCATCACCTCGACCGCGTGCTGCGCAACATGCGCGAGATGCCATGGTCATGCCCAGGGCACACGGACGAGAAGGACGAGTTCTACAAGATCGCCCATCAGCGACTGGGTGTCGAGCAATTGATCTAGTATCTGATGGCAGAACTAACCGTGACGTCACGTCCTTGCTCGGTCAGCTCTCCACCCCGGCGGGGGGGACCCATGGCCCACGTCTGCACGGCGATCCGTCTCAGCACCGACGAGCGCAAGGTGCTGGAGGAGAGCGTGCGCGCTGCAACCACTGAGCAGCGCCTGGCCTTGCGCAGCCACGTCGTTCTCGTGACCGCTGGGCGCGGGTACGAACGCCATCGCCGCGCAGTTCGCGGTCACTCCCGCCACGGTCAGCGAGCGGCGCAGGAGTCGGTCCCGCAGGCGACCCTCAGGAGATGTAATGCCGATTCATGCCACGAGGTACTAGGTCATGCAGTTCCCGCACCTGTTCAGCCCGTTCACGATCGGCCGGGTGACCGTCGCCAATCGCATCTCGTTCTCGGCGCATCTGACGAACCTGGCTGCGGAAGGGCTGCCGACCGAGCGTCTGACCGACTACCTGGTGGCCCGCGCCCGCGGCGGCACGGGCCTCATCATCACCGAGGAGCAGTCGGTCCATCCGACCGACAGGGCCTACGAGCATCTCATCGAGGCCTTCCGGCCCGAGGTGCTGCCCCTGTACAGGCGGCTCACGGGGGCCGTCCACGCCTACGACACGCGCATCTTCGCCCAGCTCAACCACAACGGGCAGCAGTGCAGTGGCAGCCTCTCCAGGCTGCCGGTGTGGGCGCCCTCGCCGATCCCTGACGTGCTGTATCGGGAGGTCCCCAAGGCGATGGAGCCGGAGGACATCCGGGAGGTCATCGAGCACTTCGCCCTCTCCGCGGTGCACGTGCGCGAAGGCGGGTTCGACGGCGTGGAGCTCCAGTTCGGGCACAGCTCGCTGGCGCGCCAGTTCATGTCGCCGCTCACCAACTTCAGGAGCGACGAGTACGGCGGCGAGCTCGAGAACCGGCTGCGCTTCCCGCTCGAGCTGATCGCCGCCGTCCGGAAGGCGTTGGGCTCCGACTTCACGCTCGGGGTCAGGCTGTGCGCCGATGAGCTCATCCCCGGCGGCCTCACGCTCGAGGACACCAAGGGGATCGCCGAGCGCCTGCAGGCGCCCGGCCAGCTGGACTTCTTCAACCTCACCCTTGCGACCTTCTACAACCTCTACCTGGTCGGCGGCCCGATGCACATGCCTCTGGGGTATGCGGTCCCGCTCGCCGCCGGTATCAAAGAGGTCTCGACGCTGCCGGTGTTCGCGACAGGGCGCATCAACGACCCGGCCATGGCCGAGCGTGTCCTGGCCGAGGGACAGGCCGACATGATCGGCGTGGTGCGCGGTCAGATCGCCGACCCGGACTTCGTGCGTAAGGCCAAGGAGGAGCGGACCGAGGAGATCCGATACTGCATCGCCTGCAACCAGAACTGCTACGGGCGGGTCGGCCTCAACAAGACCATCGGCTGCGTGCAGAACCCGTCGGTGGGCTGCGAGGCCACTGAGGGCGAGCGTCACCTGCGGCCGGCGCTGCGCAAGAAGCGCGTCATGGTCGTCGGCGGCGGTCCCGCGGGCATGTGGGCGGCCAAGATCGCGACCCTCCGCGGGCACGAGGTCACGCTCTACGAGAAGGGCGCCGAGCTTGGCGGTCAGGTGCTTCTGGCCGCCAAGGGCGCAGGCCGCGATGAGTTCGGCGTGCTCGCGCGCAACGAGCGCAAGCAGCTGGCGCGTCTCGAAGTCCCCGTGGAGTACGGCGTCGATGTCTCGGCCGACGTTCGTGCTCGAGCGCGAGCCGGATGCCGTGATCGTGGCCACCGGCTCGCGTCCCAAGATCAGCCCGGTGGGCGGCGCCGACGGGCCGGACGTGTTCAACGTCTGGCAGGTGCTGACCGGAGAAGCCGAGCTGGGGCAGCACGTGCTGCTCATCGACTACGACGGCCACCACCAGGCCACGGCGACGGCCGAGTTCCTCGCGGAGCTGGGCAAGGAAGTCCACGTCGTCACCTCCAGTCTCTTCGTAGGCTCTGAGCTCGGCCCGTCCCAGGACCTGTACCTGAGCCGGCAGCGGCTGCTGAAGAAGGGAGTGACGTTCACTCCCGACTTCGCGGTGATGGAGATCGCCGGCACGGACGTGCGCGGGTTCAACGTGTACTCAAACGAGTGGGACACGTTCACCGGCTACGAGAGCATCGTCACCGCGATGGGCAACGACGCCGACGACGACCTGTACTTCGCGCTCAAGGGGAAGGTGGCCGACCTCGTGCGCGCGGGTGACTGCGTCGCCCCGCGCCGGGTCGACATGGCCATCCACGAGGGCTACATGGCGGGCAAGCGCGTATGAACCCGGAGCGCGCCAGCACGCCACGCTGTCGCCGGCGGTCCGGCCCCTGGGAGAGGTCCTTGTGGTCCTCGAGCCGGATACCGACCAGCCAGGTCCCGGCGCGGACGTGCTGCGTCTGGAGGCGGCCCGCATCGCCGGCGCTCTTGGAGCCGGCCTGCGCTTCGTCACCTGGCCGACCGCGGCCGCTCTCGAAGTCGTCGCCGACGCGCTCGCCGGCCTCGTCCGGGACTCCCTGCCTGCCCTGGTCGTCCTTCCTCACACCGACACCGGCAGGCAGCTTGCGCCCATGGTGGCGCATCGCGCCGGTTCGGGTGCGGTCGTCGGCTGCAGCGACGTGGTCGTTCACGAGCGCCGGGCCGGCGATCCGGCCGGCAGCCCGAGCCGCGAGTCCTGTCGCTGGTCAAGCCGGTGTATCGGCGGCTGGCTGGAGCAGGACATCGATCCCGCGGACGAAGTCTCACCCGTCGTGACCCTCGACCTGACGGGGATGCAGGCGCCGGCGCCGGCGTCCGGCGAGGAGCCGACCCCGGAGGTGCTCGAGGTCGCCGCCGGGGACGGCCCGGTCCGGCGTCTCGAGCTCGTCCCGCCGGATGCCCGTTCTGTCGACCTGGTCCACGCGCAGCGGATCGTGGCCGTGGGGTCCGCAGCCGCCGGCGAAGAGCTTCGCGACGCCGTCGGCAAGCTCGCCGACCTGCTCGACGGGTCGGTCGGCGCGACGCGGCCGGTGACGGACGAGGGCCATCTGCCCAAGGAGCGGCTCATCGGCCAGACGGGGAGGTCCGTCACCCCCGAGCTCTATCTCGCGCTCGGCATCTCGGGGTCGCCGCACCACCTGGCCGGCGTGCGCAGCGCCGACCGTATCCTGTCGGTCAACCGGGACGTGAGGGCGCCGATCTTCCAGTTCTCCGACGTCGGCTACGTCGCGGACCTCGAAGCGGTCCTTCCCGCGCTGGTGGCGAGGATCAAAGCGTGGCGAGATGAGCCCGGCAGTGCCCGCTAGTGAGGCGTTCGACGCCATCGTCGTCGGCGCGGGACCCGCGGGGTCGAGCGCCGCGATAGGGCTCGCACGGCGAGGGGCCAACGTGCTCCTCGTCGAGCGCGGGGAGTACCCGGGCGCCAAGAACATGTTCGGCGGGATGATGACCTGGTGCCCCGCCGCCGAAGAGCTCGTGCCCGGCTTCTGGGAGAAGGCTCCCTGGGAGCGCGCCGTGACCAAGCGGACGCTGAGCGTGGCCGGCGAGGGCTCGACCACGTCTCTGGTCTTCCAGGCCGCGTCGGGGTCGTCCCGGCCCACTGTGGGGGCCGGTTCGACCTCCGACAGGACGCTCACCGGCTTCACGCTCTTTCGCCCGCTGTTCGACCGCTGGCTCGCCGACCAGGCGGTGGCCGAGGGGGCCACGCTGCTCACCGACTGCCTCGTCGAGCGCGTCGTGGTTCGCGATGGAAGCGTGCGCGGCGTGCGCCTGGCCGGGAGCGGCGACGTCGTGGAGGCGCCCCTCGTCGTCGCCTGCGACGGTGCGCTGTCCCTGCTGGCGAAGGAGGGTGGTCTGCACGACGGCTTCAACGCCGGACAGGTCGGACTGGGGGTCAGGGCGCTCTACGCGCTCAGCGAAGAGGCGATCAACGAGCGCTTCGGACTCTCGGCGCGTGAGGGAGCGACGAGCGAGTTCCTCGGCTGCACGGAGGGCGTGCGCGGCGGCGGCTTCATCTACACGCAGAGGGACACACTCTCGGTCGGGATCGTCGTCCACCTGGACTCGCTCAAGGAGCGGGGGATCCCGCCCTACGACCTGCTGGAACGCTTCTGCGCTTCGCCCGAGGTGGCCAGGCTCCTGCGCGGAGCGCGGCTCGTCGAGTACTCAGCGCACTTGCTGGGCGAGGCCGGTCTGGGGATGACGCCTCGTCTCTCCGCGGCGGGCCTGCTGGTGGCGGGCGACGCCGCGGGGTTCTGCTACACGAACGGCCTCATCACCGAGGGGATGAACCTCGCCATGACGTCGGGGCTGATCGCGGCGCAGGTCGGAGCCGAGGCGCTCGCAGCCGGCGACGTCTCCGAGGCCCGCCTCGCACTCTACTCCAGGCGTCTCAAGCGCAGCTTCGTCCTTCGCGACCTCAGGACGTTCCGCAACGCCATCGGCTTCATGCACCGCGACCGGCTGTTCACCGACTACCCGCGGGTGGTGAGTGCTCTCATGGAGGGCGTCTACCGCTCCGACGGCGTCCCGAAGCGGAGGATCGCGCGACTGGGCCTCGATGCCATGAAGGGCACCCTCCCGCTGCGGCGTCTCGTCGCCGACGTGGTCGAGGTGGGGAGGAGCTACCTGTGATCGTCGACGACCTCTTCGACCTGGTCAGCTATCGCATCCATCCGGAGGCGCATATCCGCGTCGACGCGACGGTGTGCCAAGGCTGCACGCACCGGGCCTGCACCTTCTCCTGCCCGGCCCGGTGCTACGAGTTCAACCAGGACCGCGACCGGATCGACTTCGCCTACGAGTCGTGCCTCGAGTGCGGCACGTGCCTGCTCGTCTGCGACCGCGGGGCGCTCGACTGGAACTATCCGGAAGGAGGCTACGGTGTGCGCTTCCGGACCACGTAGCCGCGGCGGGTGGATCGCGCCGGCGCTCGGGGTGAGAGTGCGATGAAAGTCCTCGTCCTGCTCGAAGTCGGCGCCGATGTGCGCGTTCCGCCGGACCTCGACCCGAGAAGTGGTCGCCTGCGCGTGGACTGGATGGTCCGCGAACTGGATGCTGCGAGCGAGCACGCCCTTGACGTCGCTCTGGACCTGAAGGCGGATGTGCTCGACGTCGAGGTCACCGCCCTGCATCTCGGCCCGGCCGGACACGAGCACTGGCTGCGCCTTGCGCTGCAGCGTGGCGCCGATGACGCTATCCGGGTGTGGTCCGAGGAGCTGGGCGGGGCCGGCTCGGCCGGTAAGGCGGTCGTCCTGGCCGCGGCCGCGCAGGCGGCCGGCTTCGACCTCGTCCTGGCCGGCGCGAGCCGGTGTGCTCGGAAGCTCGTGCCAGCTCGGGGTCCTCGTCGCCGAGCATCTCGGGGTGCCGTGCGTGACGCAAGCCGTCGGCATGTCGACCTCGCCGCGTTCTCGGAAGAGAGACTGCGCGCAGATCGTCCGCGGCCTCGACCGCGGCTTCCGCGAGCGGGTCGCCGCCAGGCTGCCGCTCGTCGCGACGGTATCCGCCGGCCCCTCGCCTCGCGAGGAGGCGCCGGCGAGTCCCTCAGCCTTCGCGCGCCTGCGGGCGCAGTCTCGCGAGATCCCGGTCTGGGACCTGGCCGACCTCGGCGTGCCGTTCGCGCAGGTCCGCCGTGCCGACGAGGCGCTGCGGCCGGGTCTGCCGCGTCCCGCGCGGCCCCGACTGCACGGCGTCGCTGCGCCGGATTCCTCGCTGCCGGCCTTCGAGCGCATCCTGAAGCTCGTGGAAGGGTCTGTGCAGCGGCGCGAGGGCCGGGTGGTGCGGCAAAGCGACGACGAGGCGGCCGAAGCGATCTTCGACGTCCTGAGGGTGGAGGGCTGGCTCGACCATCTCAGGACCGGCGAGACGCGCCCGGACAGCGGCCCGGATGCCGGCCCGGCCCGCGAGTCGAGCAGCGAGACGTGATACCGCTCGGGTACCGGCTGCGCCCCGGCGTGCGGATCGAAGCGGCCGCTGACGGCAGCCGGCGGGTGGTGTCCGTCCTGCCGCTCAGCGTGCTGCGCGTCAACGCGGCTGCCGTGCGACTGCTCGAGCGTACCCGCGGCGGCGTCCCGGTCGAGCCGGCTTGCCGCCGACCTCGCCCTCTCCGAGGAGCGCACCCTCGAGCTTTGCGAAGGGTTCCGCCGCCGGGGGATCCTCGAGGTCGCCGCGGCGCCGGCAGGAGATCCGCGGACTCCCTCCATCACGGTCATCGTGCCTACCCGGGACCGCGCGCCGGAGCTCGCGGACTGCCCTCGCCGCGCTCGCGCACCTCGACTATCCGGCGGAACAGCTCGACGTCATCGTGGTGGACGACGGGTCGGCGGACCCCGGGTCCGTGGCGGAGGTCGCCGCCGCGCGCGGCGCACGCCTCCTGGTGAATGATCGCAACGGCGGCCCCGCCTTCGCGCGCAACCGCGGGGCGCAACAGGCGAGGGGAGAGCTCCTCGCCTTCGTCGACAGCGACTGTGTCGCGGACCCGGGCTGGCTGCGGGCGCTCACGCCGTACTTCGCCTGGGAGCGGGTGGGGGCGGTCGGCGGGCGTACCGTCGGCTACCATCGCGCGTCGCGACTCGACCGCTACGAAGAGGTCTCGTCCCCTCTGGACATGGGCACGCGTCTGCTCTTCGAGGGCGAGGGGACGAACAGCCTGTACGTGCCCACCTGCAACCTGCTCGTGCGCCGCTCCGTCTACCAGGAGCTCGACGGACTGCGTGAGGGCCTCCGCCTCGGCGAGGACGTGGACTTCTGCTGGCGCCTCCGCGAGAGCGGCCGGGTGCTCGTCTACTCGCCCGACGGCGTCGTGCGCCACAAGCACCTGGACAGGCTCGGGGCGCTGCTGCGCCGGCGCGCGGACTACGGCAGCTCCGAGGCTGCGCTGCACGCGCTGCACCCGGAGATGCGCGGGCGCCTGCGCCTGCCGCCGGCTTCTGCGGCGACGGTGGCCCTGGTCTCGGCCGGCGTCGCCGCACGCAAGCCGTGGCTGCTGCTGGCCGCGCTCGCTCCTCCGGCGTGGGACGCGGCCCGGCGGGCTCGCCGCCTGCGCCGGGGCGGCGTCACGGTGCCGGCGGCGCAGATCCTGGCGTCCACGCTGCGCGGCCACCTCTCGGCGCTGTACTTCGCCTACTTCCGCCTGGTGCGCTACCACCTCGCGCCTCGTGGCGGCGGGCGGTCTCGTCGCCCCCGGGGTCTGGTTGCTCGCCGCGCTCGCGATCGTCTACGCCGGCGGGGTCGATTACGCGCGCCGCGGCCCGCGCCTGAGCCTCCCGGAGTACCTCTGCTTGTACGTCGCAGAGCACGCGGCCTATCAGACCGGCGTGTTGGCCGGCCGCGCGACGGCGTCGGCTCATGTCGCCGCCGCCGGGCGTCCAGCCGTGTCCATCGACGGCGCGGAGGCCAGCGTGTCCACGTAGACGAGACGCCGCGTGCGCGCCACGCACGCCCGGACCACAGCCCGCACACGAGAGACGAAAGGAAGGCGAAGTGTCGCTCAAGTATCGGATCTTTCTCCACAGCTACCTCGGCTTCAACAGCAACTCCACGCTCATCTACGGCGAGAAGGACGCCATCCTCGTCGACGCCTCGCAGCTGCTCAGCGACTCCTACACGTTGGCCGGCGAGATCCTCAGGATGCGCGTCAACCTGACGCACATCTACGTCTCCCACTTCCATCCCGACCACCACTTCGGCCTGCAGGTACTGCACGCCGCCTTCCCGGCGGCGAAGATCGTCGCCCTGCCGCTCTCGGTCTCAGACATCATGGCGACGAGCTCGGACAAGGTCGACATGTGGGCCATCGACCGCTTCGGCCCGGGGGAGATCCCCAAGGCCACGACGATCCCCGAGCCGCTGGCCGAGCCGCGCCTCGAACTCGAGGGCGAGGAGATCGCCTTCTCCGGCGGCTGGGAGGGCGACAGCATCGACAACTCGGTCGTCTGGATCCCGTCACTTAAGACGGTGCTCGCCACCGACGTCGCCTTCCACGACTGCAACTTGTGGCCCATCGAGAGCAACGTCGAGCGGCGCGTCCTGTGGCGCCGTGACATCGCCAGACTGATGGACTTCGATCCCCGCATCGTCATCCCCGGCCACCACGACGCCGCCAAGCTGCGGATCCTCGAGGAGGTCCAGAACGACGCTTTGCGCACCTACACCGACTGTGTCGAGTGGTCCGTCAAGTACCTGGAGACCTACGAGGAGGTGTACGACTCGGCCAAGACCGGCGCCGAGCTGGTCGAGGGCATGAACGAACGCTACGGTGACGTCAAGGCCGAGGACTTCGCCATCCACTGGCAGGCGCGGCTGCTGTTCCCCCAGAGCAGCCCCGACTGGCTGACGCCGCTGCCGGGCAAGCCCGGTGAGATCTTCCTCAACCCGGACGGCGGCTACGACGGTGACCCGCCGAGAGAGTGAAGGTGGGACCGCATGCAGCTTGAAGGCAAAGTAGCGCTCATCACCGGCGGCGGCACGGGTATCGGCGAGGCGCTTGCGCGCAGGTTCGTCGCCGAGGGCGCCCGGGTCGTGATCACCGGCCGCCGGGCGCAGAAGCTGGACGAGGTCGCCGCCTCGCTGCCGGCCGGCAGCGTGAACACGGTCGCCGGCAGCGTCTCGGAGCCGGCGGATGCGCAGCGCATGGTGGAGGCGGCACTCGCCGTCTCCGGCCGCCTCGACGTGCTCGTCAACAACGCCGCCGCCAACCTCGCCGGGACGATCGTCGACATGGACCTGGCGACATGGCAGGAGATGCTCGACACGAACCTCACGGGGACGTTCCTGCTCATGAAGGCGGCGATCTCGCCGATGATCGCCGCCGGCGGCGGCTCGATCATCAACATGGGCTCCCTTGCAGGGGTCCGCTGCGTGCCCGGCTCGCCCGGCTACTGCGCGACCAAGGCCGGGACCATTCACCTGACCAAGCAGGTCGCGCTCGACTACGGCAAGGACGGCATCCGCTGCAACTCTGTGTGCCCCGGGCCTGTCCGGACCGAGATGCTGGAGTACAACCTGACGCCGATGGCTGAGGTCATGGGGACCGACATCGACGGGGTCTTCGAGGCACTGCCCAAGTTCGTGCCGCTGCGCCGCGTGGCCTCACCGGAGGAAGTCGCCGGCCTCTGCGTCTACCTGGCGAGCGACGACTCGTCCAACATGACCGGCTCGAACATCATGATCGACGGCGGCACCCACATCGTAGACGCGTTCGCGTCCGCCGTGGGAGAGGCCGGCCTGAGCTGGGGGTAGCCTGGCTGACGCAGTGCAGAGGCATCGCGGAGGCCTCGGTCCGGGGCGCTCCGTGACGATCACCCTCGACGAGAGCGCCCGTTCCCCCGGCGGGGCGCTGTGGGATTCTGTCGTGTCTGGCCCCCCGTCGAGAAGGCGGCTCGCTCGCTGATGGGGCGAGTCGTGTGGGGCGCCCGCTGTCTCCCCCTGAAGCGGGCGCCCCGCCTCTGCCATGCGCCGTCAGCGCCGCGGGTCGCGACGCCGCCGGTGTCTCTAATCGCCGTGCGGTACCAGTGTCAGCGTGACCGGTTCTCATCCACCTCACGAAAGGGCGTCATGAACGAGATGATCGACTTCGACACTTCCAGCGCCCCTGCCGACGTGGTGCGGCGCCAGTACCTTGCCTCGGCCCGCGGCGACCTCGAAGCTCTGCGCGCCACGTTGGCTGACGACGTCGAGTGGACTGAGATGGCAGGCTTCCCCCTCGGCGGGACCTACCGCACTCCCCATGGCGTCACCTCGGCGGTCATGGAGCGGCTGGGCAGAGAATGGGACGACTGGATCGTCCATGACGACACGTACATCGGCGACGGTGAAGACGTCGTCGTCCTCGCCCGGTACACCGCCACCAACAAGGCCACGGGCAAGGACATGAACGTCCGCGTCGTCCACCACTTCGTCGTCCGTTGCGGGCGCATCGTCCGCTTCGAACAGTTCGTGGACACCGCCAAGGTCCGCGAGGCGATGCCGGCCTGATACCTGCAAAGCTGCAGGTGTCGCTTGCCCGTCGCAGTGTGGTACTAGTGTTAAGGAGGGCGGCTCGCCGCGAGCGCCGCCGGGGCCTTATCGTTCGAGTGATCCGATCCATCGGAGACGCGCAGTGACCGACCAAGTGACCTCTGAAGATACCGGCCGGCCCGCCGAACGGCGCATGGGCGTGCAGGTGATCGCCCGCGCCGCCGAGATCTGTCGCGAGCTCGCGACGGCGACCGACGGCCTCTCCACGGCCGAACTCGTCGAGCGACTCGGCTTCTCCCGCCCGACCGTGTACCGCATCCTGCGCGCCCTGATGGACGAGGACTTCGTGCGCCAGGTCGCTCCCGGCCGCTATGCCGTCGGACCCGCCTTCCTCGTGATCGGCGGCTCGTCGTATGGGGGTCTGCGGCACGACATGCGGCCGTTCATGAGAGACCTCTCCAACGAACTCGGAGAGACCATCGATCTCGCCGTGCTCGACAACGGCGAAGCGCTCTTCGTCGACCAGTTCGTCGCCGTGCGCGGACTACGCGTCGTAGCGCACATGGGCGCGCGGCTGCCCCTCTACTGCACCGCGAGCGGCAGAGCGCTGCTGGCGGTGTTGCCGGCGGATGAGGCGGACCGGGAGATGCCGGACGCTCTGCGCCCATACACGCCGAACACGGTGACCGACAGGGCCGCGCTCCTCCGCGAACTCGAGGAGGTGCGAAGGACGGGGGTGGCCTACGACCACGAGGAGTACGTGATGGGCGTCTGCGCCGTGGCGACGCCCGTCCACGACGCCGTCGGCGCCGTCGGCGCCCTGACCGTCGAGGTGCCCGCGGGCCGCTTCCACGGGCGCGAAGACGTGCTCGCAGAGGCCGTGCTGCGGCACCGCGACCTGGCTCATCGCGCCCTGCTCGGGGTGGGCTCCACGCACACGGGCTAGACCTGGCGCAGGGAAGCGGATTCTCCGCGACGCGCCGCCGGGGACTCCTGCTTCCAGCACTCTACCGCCGCCCTCAGTCGTGAGGCGGACACTTGACGTCCCTCTTCCTCACTCCTACCATGCGTCCATAATGTGAGCTATGTGTCCGCATTGTGAGCTAGGGGGAGACCAATGGAAGCAGAACGGAAGCACCAGCTGGATGCGTTATCGAGCGACGGCCTGACAGACAACAAGGTCTCGCGCCGCGACTTTCTGAAGATGGGCGCCGTTGCCGGCGCGACCCTCGGGATGGGCGGCATGCTGGGCAGCGCGCTCACCGCCTGCGGGAGCAGCGGCGGTGACACGTCGGGAGGCGGCGGTGAGGGGCGCGAGATCAAGATCGGCTTCGTCACGCCGCTGACGGGCCCGCTCGCCTCGTTCGGCATCCCGGACGCCTGGTGCGTCAAGCAGTGGGAGGCGTCCGTCAAGGACGGCCTCAAGTGCGGAGACGGCCAGGTCCACCCCATCAAGTTCATCGTCAAGGACACGCAATCCGACACCAACCGCGCGGCGCAGGTCACCGGCGACCTCATCACCAACGACGGCTGCGACGTCATCATGGCCGCGTCCACCGCCGACACGGTGCCGCCGGTCGCTGATCAGTGCGAGGCCTTGCAGGTCCCGTGCGTGACCAATGACTGCCCATGGCAGGCGTACTTCTTCGGGCGGAACGGCGACCCGGCGAAGGGCTTCGAATGGACCTTCCACTCGTGGTGGGGCCTCGAGGGCATCACCGCCGTCTTCGTCGACATGTGGGACTCGATCCAGACCAACAAGAAGGTCGGCGAGATGTGGCCCAACGACGGCGATGGGCTGGCCTGGGCGGACCCGAAGACGGGCCAGCCGCCCGTCCTCACCGCGGGCGGCTACACGATCATCGACGGCGGGCGCTACCAGGACCTCAGTGACGACTTCTCGTCGCAGATCGCCAAGTTCAAGGCGGCAGGCGCGCAGATCCTCAGCGGCGTCATGCTGCCCCCCGACTTCACCAACTTCTGGAAGCAGTCGCTGCAGCAGGGCTTCAACCCGATCATCGCGACCGTCGGCAAGGCGCTGCTCTTCCCGCAGTCCCTCGAGGCGCTGGGCGACATCGGGTACGGGCTTTCGAGCGAGGTGTGGTGGTCCCCCAACCATCCGTTCACGTCGTCCCTCACCGGGCAGACCTGCGAGGAGATCGCCGCCGCCTACGAGACCGACAACGACGCGCAGTGGACGCAGCCGATCCTGCACTACGCGATCTTCGAGGTCGTCGCCAACGCGCTCGGGCGCGCGACCAACATCGACGACAAGGCCAACATCCGCGACGCCGTCAAGGCGACGGACATGCAGACCATCGGCGGGCGCGTCACGTGGACCAGCGGAGACCCCAAGCTCAACCCGGTCCCCAACGTCTGCACGACGCCCATCGTCGGCGGCCAGTGGGTCAAGGGCGTCAAGTACCCCTACGACCTCCATGTCGTGAACAACAACCTGTATCCCGACATCCCGACCCAGGGCTCGCTGGAGCCGATCAAGTACTGAGGAGGCGACGAGAGTGGGTGACATGAAGCGCCTTACGAACTGCACCACCGGGGCCCGGTGTTCGTCGACGTCGAGGACGGCAAGATCGTCCGCATGACGCCGATCGACCTGGCCGACGACGACAAGGGCGACTGGGAGATCGAGGCGCGGGGCAGGACGTTCACGCCCCCGCGCCGCACGACCCTGTCGCCGCATGCCATGGCGTCCAAGTCGATGGTCTACTCGCCCAAGCGGATCCTCACGCCGCTCAAGCGCGTCGACTTCGACCCCAAGGGCGAGCGCAACTGCCAGAACCGCGGCGTCTCCGGCTACGAGCCCATCAGCTGGGACGAGGCGCTCGACCTCGTCGCCGACGAGATCATGCGCGTCAAGCGCGAGCTCGGCCCGGCGGCGATCCTCTCGACCCCCGGCTCGCACCACCTCTGGGGCAACGTCGGCTACCGCCACAGCACCTACTTCCGTTTCATGAACCTGATCGGGTTCACGTACGGCGAGCACAACCCGGACAGCTGGGAGGGCTGGCACTGGGGCGCCACGCACATGTGGGGCTTCAGCCATCGCCTCGGCATCCCCGAGCAGTACGACCTGCTCGAGGACGCCCTGAAGAACACCGAGATGATCGTCTTCTGGGCGGCCGACCCGGAGAGCAGCGGCGGCGGCATCTACTCCGCCTTCGAGAGCACCTGCCGCCGCTTCTGGATGAAAGAACTCGGCATCAAGATGGTGTTCATCGACCCGTACTTCAACCACACCGCCGGCCTGTTCGCCGACAAGTGGTTCTCGCCGCGGATGGGCTCCGAGGTCGCCTTGGGCCTCGCGATCGCTTACACCTGGCTGCAGGAAGGCACGTACGACAAGGAGTACATCGCCGAGCGCAGCACCGGGTTCGACGAGTGGAAGGCCTACGTGCTCGGCGAGAGTGACGGTGTGCCCAAGACGCCGCGGTGGGCGGAGACCGAGTCCAACGTCCCGGCGCGCGAGATCCGCGCCCTGGCGCGCGAGTGGGGCAGCAAGAAGACCATGCTCGCCGCCGGAGGCCTCGGCGGCTGGGGCGGCGCCTGTCGCGCCTCCTGGGGCAACGAGTGGGCGCGCACCATGGTCGCGCTCGCCGCCATGCAGGGCATGGGCAAGCCGGGCAGCAACATCTGGGGCACGTCGCAGGGCGCGCCCTCGGACGAGTCCTTCTTCTTCCCCGGCTACGCCGAGGGCGGTATCTCCGGCGACACCGACAACTCGGCCGCCGGCTTCCGCTTCGTCTACCGCATGTTCGCCAACACAGGCGGCGCGACCAAGACGACGCACCACACCACCGAGGGCCAGATGGTGCCGCGCCTCAACATCCCCGAGGCGATGAACCACGAGCACCTCGAGTGGCGCGGCAAGGGCTTCTGCGGCTCCTCGATCGAGAGCCAGCTGCAGAAGTACGAGTACCCGGCGCCGGGCTACCCGCACATCGGCATGTACTACAAGTACGGCAGCTCGTTCTTCGGCACGATGACCCAGACCAATCGCTACGTGAAGGCCTACCAGACCGACAAGGTGCCGTTCGTGGTCAACCAGTCCATCTGGATGGAGGGCGAGGTCAAGTTCGCCGACATCATCCTGCCGGCCTGCACCAACTTCGAGCGCTGGGACATCAGCGAGTTCGGCAACTGCTCGGGCTACATCCCGGACAACTTCAACCAGTGCAACCACCGCGTGATCGTCTTTCAGCAGAAGTGCATCGAGCCGCTGGGTGAGAGCAAGTCCGACTACCAGATCTTCGCCGAGCTGTCCAAGCGTCTGGGGATCTACGAGCTCTTCAGCATGGGCGGCAAGGACGAGATGGACTGGGTGAAGCAGTACTTCGCGGCCACAGATCTGCCCAAGAACATCAGCTGGGAGGAGTTCGAGAAGAAGGGCTACTACGTGGTGCCGTTCCCCGAGGACCACGAGTCCACCCCGGCGCTGCGCTGGTTCGCCGAGGGCCGCAAGAAGGACACCCCGGACTGGGGCCCGTTCCCCTGGGACACGAACAAGCTGGAGGGCCTGCAGACCCAGTCCGGCAAGATCGAGTTCGTCGCCAACAGCCTCAAGCGCCTCGGCGACATCGACCCCGAGCGTCCCATCATGGGTCCGCAGTACATCGAGTCGTGGGAGGGCCACCACACCGACCGAGCTGTACGGCAAGTACCCGCTGCAGATGGTGAGCCCGCACCCGCGCTTCAGCTTCCACACGATGGGCGACTCCAAGGGCAGCTGGCTGAACGACGTCAAGGACCACCGCGTCCTGCACGACGACGGGCACCAGTACTGGATCATGCGCGTCAACACCAAGGACGCGGAGGCGCGGGGCATCGCCGAAGGCGACCTCATGCGCGCCTTCAACGACCGCGGCTCGGTCATCCTCAGCGCTCAGGTGACGGAGCGCGTGCCGTCCGGCACCGTCCACTCCTACGAGAGCTGCGCCGACTACCTGCCGATCGGTACGCCGGGCGAATCGCCCGACGTCGCCGGCTGCGTGAACATCCTGACGCCCAAGCGGTACATCACGCCGACGTCCACTGCGATGGCGCCCAACTCGTGCCTCATCCAGGTCGAGAAGTGGGAGGGAGAGGCCCGATGAAGACGTGGCACATGGTCATAGACGTGGCGCGCTGTCACGACTGCAACGACTGCTTCCTGGCGGACAGGGACGAGTTCGTGGGCAACGACTTCCCGCCCACGACCGTCGCGCAGCCGGCCCACGGCCAGCGCTGGATGAACATCAAGCGCAAGGAGGGCGGCCAGTTCCCCATCGTGCGTGTCACCTACCTGCCGATGCCGTGCATGCACTGCGAGGAGGCGCCGTGTCTGACCGCGGACGGCGCCGTCCATCGGCGTGACGACGGCCTGGTGATCATCGACCCGGTCAAGGCCAAGGGCCGCAAGGAGATCGTCGCCAGCTGCCCGTACTCGGCGATCTACTGGAACGAGGAGCAGGACGTCGCCCAGAAGTGCACCGGCTGCGCCCATCTGCTCGACGACGGCTGGACGGAGACCCGCTGCAGCCAGGTCTGCCCCACGGACGCCATCAAGCTCCACCTCGTCGAGGACGCCGAGATGGCGGCGATGGTCGCGGCCGAGGGCCTGGAGCGCTACCGCGATGCCCTGGGCACCGAGCCGCGCGTCTACTACAAGAACCTGCACCGCTGGGAGAAGGTCTTCGTGGCCTGCAGCGTCGTCCTCTCGGACACGGACGAGTGCGGCGCCGGCGCCGTGCTCTCGGTGGTCGCCGAGGACGGCTCCCTCGTCGGCCAAGCGACCGCGAGCGCGTTCGGCGAGGTCCTCGTGGACGCGCTCGCGCCCGGGCGCACGTACACGGTGCTCGCCGAGGCAGAGGGCTATGCATCGCACTCCGTGAGCGTCCGCCTGGACAAGAGCACGAACCTCGGCCAGGTGCTGCTGGAACGCGCCTGACGCGGCCGAGTCGACGAGGCGTCTCGCAGGCGCTTCCCTTGCGAGACGTGGGGCGCCCGCCTTCCCCCGAGGGCGGGCGCCCGTTCGTGCGTACGCACCCCGGGCGTGGCGCCCCGCGTCCTCCCGTCAACGTTTGACCCGCTGGCTGCCGTCGGGTAGCGTACCACTTAGCGGAATAGCCATTCCGTTTAATGGAACGCAGCGACGCACAGGTGTCGCGCGGGCACGGAGGGGAACATGGCTGGCAGGAACGGGCGCCGGGCGGCGGCGCGGGTGGCGGGGCAGGCCAAGGCGGCCCTCGCCGAGACCCAGTTCACGGCGACGCTTGCGGGGCTCGAGCTCGCGCTGCGCGCGGCGGCCAAGCGGTACCCGAGCTTCGCGGCGAGGCTGCGCGAGCGCGACCTGGTGGCCCAGATCCGCCTGGCCGGCAGGACTCGCGGGCGGGCGTACATCATCCGCGACGGCAAGGTGCGGTCGCGTGCCGGGCTGCACCCGGCGCCGGACCTCACCATGACGTTCGACACGGCGGAGGTCGCCGTGCGCGTCATGAAACCGGGCCGCGACTACCTCGAGTTCATCAACGCGCTCAAGAACTTCCAGACGCGCGTCGAGGGCCCCGACGACCTCGCGGTGTGGTTCTCCGAGACCCTGCAGCTGATGCTCACCGCCGGCCTCGAGTACGGCGTCGACGCCGGCGGCGGCGTGCGCCGCTTCACCAGCAACACCAACGGCGGTCCGGTGTTCGTGTACGTCAAGGACGGCCGCATCCTGCGCATCACGCCCATCGAGTTCGACGAGGACGACGCCGAGCCGTGGACCATCGAAGCGCGCGGCCGCAGCTTCACTCCGCCGCGCAAGACGACTGTCAACTCGCACACGCTCGCCTGGAAGAGTCTCATCTATTCGCCCGACCGGCTCCTCTATCCCATGAAGCGGGTGGACTTCGATCCGGACGGCGAGCGCAACCCGCAGAATCGCGGCACCTCGGGCTACGAGCGCATCAGCTGGGACGAGGCGCTCGACCTGGTCGCCTCGGAGATCAAGCGCGTGAAGCGGGAGCACGGTCCCGGGGCGATCATGAACGGCAGCGGGTCGCACCACACCTGGGGCGTGCTGGGCTACTGGCTGAGCGCCCGCATCCGCTTCTTCAACATGATCGGATGGACGCCGATCGTGCACAATCCGGACAGCTGGGAAGGCTGGTTCTGGGGCGCCGCGCACCACTGGGGCCAGACCGCGCGCAACGGCGGCGGCGAGACCTACGGCACCGTCGAGGATCTGCTCAAGCATGCCGAGATGGTGGTGTTCTGGTCCTCGGACCCGGAGGCGACGAGCGGCGTCTACGGCGCCCACGACGGCACCGTGCGCCGCCAGTGGCTCAAGGACCTCGGCATCCCCTGCGTGCACATCGACCCGTTCCACAACCACACGGCGCAGTTCCTCGGCGGCAAGTGGATCGCCCCGCGGCCGGGGACGGACAGCGCCATGGTCCTCGCCATCGCCCACGTGTGGATGACGGAGGGGTTGTACGACGAGGAGTACGTCGCCGAGCGGACGGTGGGCTTCGAGAAATGGCGGGCGTATGTCCTCGGCGAAGAGGACGACGTGCCCAAGACGCCGGAGTGGCAGGAGGCCGAGACCGGCGTGCCGGCGCGCGACCTGCGCGCCCTCGCGCGCGCCTGGGGTACGAAGAAGACCTACCTGGCCGCCGGCGGCCTCATCGGCTTCGGCGGCGCCTGCCGCACCGCCACCGGCAGCGACTGGGCGCGCGGCGTGGTGTGTCTCATGGCCATGCAGGGCCTGGGCAAGCCGGGCGTCAACATGGGCTGCCTGCAGCAGGGCACGCCGCTCGACACGCACTTCTTCTTCCCCGGGTACGCGGAGGGGGGCTACTCGGGCGATCTCTACGGCACCGCGCTCAGCATCAACATGTACCAGCGCATGCCCCAGCTCCCCACAGTCAACACGATCACGCAGGCTGTGCCGCGCCTCAAGATCCCGGAGGCGATCCTCGACGGCCATTGTGAGGGTTATCCGACCGACTCCAAGTCGATCGAGGGCCAGTTCCAGCGCTTCGACTACCCGGCGCCGGGCCACAGTCCGGTCAAGCTCTACTACAAGTACGGCGGCTCCCACTTCGGCACGATGACGGACACGAATCGCTTCGCGCACATGTACCGCTCGGACGAGCTGGAGTTCGTGGTCAACCAGGGCATCTGGATGGAAGGCGAGACCAAGTTCGCCGACGTCATCCTGCCGGCGTGCACGAACTTCGAGCGCTGGGACATCAGCGAGTTCGCCAACTGCGGCGGCTACATCCAGCACGCGTTCACGCAGTGCAACCACCGTGTCGCCGTGATGCAGCACAAGTGCATCGAGCCGCTAGGCGAATCCAAGTCGGATCACCAGATCTTCCTCGACCTCGCCATGCGTCTCGGGCTGGGGACGATGTACGCCGAGGGCGTCACCGAGCTGGACTGGTGCAAGCGGCTGTTCGACGCCACCGACCTGCCGCAGAAGATCTCGTGGAAGGACTTCCTGAAGAAGGGCTACTACGTGGTGCCGGCGCCGCCGGTGGGCCAGCGCGACCCCGTCTCGTACCGCTGGTTCGCGGAGGGTCGCGCCAAGGACACACCGGAGCTCACGCCCCTGCCCGCCGACTACACCGAGGAGTTCGGCATGGGGCTGCAGACTCAGTCCGGCAAGCTCGAGTTCGAGGCGTCGAGCCTCAAGAGGTTCGACGCCGACGACCCGGAGCGGGGGCCGATCATGCGCTACGTCCCCTCCTGGGAGGGACCGCACACGTCCGAGCTCTACGGTCGGTACCCGCTCCAGCTGATCACGCCGCACCCGCGCCACAGCTTCCACACGCAGAGCGACGGCAAAGATGCCAGCACCAACGACATCCGCGACCACCGCGTCCTCGTCGACGGCCGCTACTACTGGATCGTGCGCCTCAACCCCGCCGACGCGGCCGCACGCGGCCTCGCCCAACACGATCTCGTGCGCGTCTTCAACGACCGCGGCGCCGTCATCTGCGCGGTCCAGCTGACGGAACGCGTCCCGGCAGGTACAGTGCACTCATACGAGTCGTCCGCCGTCTACGAGCCCGTGGGCGAGCCGGGGAACTCCCCGGACAGGGGCGGCTGCATGAACCTGCTCACGCCGAGCCGGATGATGATCCGCAAGGCTCACGCCCTCGCGGCGAACTCGTGTCTCGTGGAGATCGAGGCGTGGCAGGACGGCGACGCGTGAGGCGAGAGGGGACAGATGGCGAGACAGCGAGCCGACGAAGAGGTCGCGGACGGCGGGATGCAGGTGATCACGCGGGCGGCGGCCATCCTGGGCGCCCTCGCGGAGCCTGAGGGAGGCCGCAGCCTCGCCCAGCTCGCGGCGCAGACGGGTCTGCCCAAGACCACGGTGCACCGCATCTGCACGGCGCTCGAGCGGGTCGGCTACGTGCACACCGACGCAGAGACCGGCCGGCGGGAGCTCGGCCCCAGCCTGCTGCGCCTGGCGGTGATCGGGCGGCGCGACCTGCGCATCATCCTCGAGCCTCTCGTCGAACGGCTGTCGGTGGACCTCAACGAGACCGTCGACCTCGCCGTGCTCGACGGCGGGCGCGTGCTCTTCGTGGCGCAGCACCCGGCGCCGCAGCGCGCGCTCATGGCCATCGCGCGCGTCGGCGCACAGTTCCCCGCGTACACGATGGCCAGCGGCAAGGTCCTGCTGGCACAGCTGCCGCGCGAGGACCTCTTGCGGCGGCTCCCGCGGCGGCTCGAACCTACGCTGGGTGCGCGCGCGCGTACGCGAGAGGCGCTTCTGCGCGAGCTCGAGCAGGTGCGCGCCACCGGGCTCGGCTACGAGCGCGAGGAGATGCGCCACGGCATCTGCGCCGTGGCCGTGGCGGTCACCGACGTCGACGGCCGTTCGGCTTCCGTCGCCGTGCCGATGCCGACCGCACGCTTCGAGGAGAGCGCAGAACGAGTGGCGGCCCTGCTGCTCGAGCTCAAGCAAACGACCGAAACCCGACTGGGCGGGGCCTGAGGAGAAGAGATGGACGAGTTCGACTTCTCGGGGCGGCGCGCGATCGTCGTCGGCGCCGGCGGCCTGGGCGGCGCCATCGCCGCCGGGTTCGCGGCGCACGGAGCAGCGGTGGCGACGGCCGACCTGGACGGCGACCGCGCGCGGGCTCTGGCCGGCGAGCTGGGCGAGGCGCACGGCGTCCCCGCCGCGGGCCTCGTCGTGGACGTGACCGACGAGGCCTCGGTGCGGGACATGGTCGCCGCCGCGGTGCGCGATCTCGGCGGCGCGGACATACTCGTCAACGCTGCCGGCGCCACCGTGCGCACGCGCGCCGAAGACCTCGCTCCGGACGACTGGCGCCGCGTCCTGGAGATCAACGCCACGGGGACGTTCCTCTGCTGCCAGGCCGCCGGCGCCCACATGGCGAAGGCCGGCGGCGGCGCCATCATCAACCTCTCGTCCGTGCGCGGGCGCTTCGGCGCCACGTTCGGGCAGGCTGAGTACTCGGCCAGCAAGGGCGCCGTGGACGCGCTCACGCGCTCGCTCGCCGCCCAGTGGGCCGAGTTCGGCATCCGTGTCAACGCCGTGGCGCCGACATTCGTCGAGACCGACCTCACGCACGCCGTGCTCGCCGACGAGACCTTCGCCGCCTCCCTCAGGGCGAGCATCCCGATGGGCCGCTGGGGGGACACCGGCGACGTTGTCGGGCCGGTCCTGTTCTTCGCGTCTCCGGCCGCCCGCTTCGTCACCGGCCAGATCCTCTACGTCGACGGTGGTCTCACGGCGCGCGTCTGACCGGCTCCGGCCGTGCCGTCGTCCGCCCGGCCGGCAGCCGCAGTGCGGCAATGCTTGACCTCCTCCGGGGCCCTGCACTAGTGTTCGCATCATGGAATTGCAGTTCCGCATCGTGGGCAGTCAGCCTGCGGCGCGGGACGACGTGAGTGGGGCTCGGCCGCACAGCCGGCCGATCGTGTGAGGGGCGGGACCCAGTTGTGCCCGCATCCCCTTCGCGAGACCCGGCCAGACGTCCGAGCCGCATCTGATGCGAGAGGAGAGAGCGATGGCTGAGCGTGAGATCTGGGGCGTCGACAAGATCCGCAACCTGTTCGACCTGACCGGCAAGGTCGCGATCGTCACCGGCGGGTCGGGAGCGTTTGGCCACGACGCGGCCAAGGCGATGGCCGCCTTCGGCGCGAGCGTGGTCGTCACGAGCCGGCGCGCCGAGAACGTCGAGGCCGCCGCCGCCGACATCGCCGAGGCGACCGGCGCCAAGGTGATCGCCGTCTCGTGCGACGCCACGGACCCTGAGAGCGTCGAGGCCATGGTGCAGAAGACCGTCGACGAGTTCGGCAAGGTCGACATCCTCGTCTCCGCGGCGGGCCAGGCCAATCGCTTCCCCGCCGAGGAGTTCCCCATCGACGAGTGGCAGAAGGTCATGGACTCTCTCGTCAAGGGGACCTACCTGGTCTGCCAGGCCGCCGGCAAGCGCATGATCGCCCAGGGCGGCGGCAAGATCATCACCGTCGGCTCCATCCGCGGTGAGCTCGGGCACCCCGGCGGCTACTCCGCCTACGGCACCGCCAAGGGAGCCGTGCACCTGCTCACCAAGCAGCTCGCCACCGAGTGGGCCAAGTACCACATCAACGTGAACTCCATCGCCCCCTGCATCTTCTGGACTCCGCTCACCCAGCAGGTCCTTGACGACCCCGAGCTGTACAAGATCTTCATGCAGCGCATCCCGTGGGGCCGCGCCGCGGATCCTCAGGACTTCATGGGCGCGACGGTCTACCTCGCCTCGGCGGCGTCGGACTTCGTCACCGGCGACATCCTGATGGTCGACGGCGGCAGCTCGGCCGGCTGATCCGCAGGCGCAGGGAGGAGTCTCCGTGAGCAGCAGCAGCGCGGAGCGCATCGCCGTCACCGGCGCCGGCATGATGGGCGTGGGCGTGGCCCAGGTCTTCGCCGCAGCCGGTCACGAGGTCGCGCTCCAGGACGTGTACCCCGAAGCCCTGGAGCGCGCCCCCGGCACGCTCACGGCGAACCTGAACTTCCTCGCCGAGCATGGTCTGTTCCCGGCCGACGGCGTCGATGCCGCCGTCGGCCGGGTCCGGACTACCACCGACCTCGCCCGACGCCGTGGAGCGGCGCGGACGTGGTCGTGGAGTGCGTGTTCGAGGACCTGGCCTCAAGCAGGACCTGTTCGAGCGGCTGGACGCCGCCTGCCCGCCGGAGACCATCCTGTGCACCAACACCTCGGTCATGAGCATCACCCAGATCGGCGAGCGGGCGGCTCACAAGGAGCGGGTCGTCGGCACCCACTTCTGGAACCCGCCCTACCTGATCCCGCTGGTCGAGGTCGTGCGCACCGAGCAGGTCGACCCCGGCGTGGTGGACCGCACCATGGATCTCCTGCAGCGTGTGGGCAAGCATCCCATCGACTGCAAGAAGGACGTGCCGGGCTTCGTGGCCAACCGTCTGCAGCACGCATTGTGGCGCGAGGCCATCTCGATCGTAGAACAGGGCATCGCCGACGCGGCGACCGTGGACGAGAGCATCCGCTTCGGTCCCGGCTTGCGGCTGCCGATCCTCGCCCCGATGGAGAACGCCGACATGGTCGGTCTGGATCTCACCCTGGCCATCCACGACTACATCCTGCCGCACCTGGAGGCGTCTCCCGAGCCGTCGCCGCTGCTGCGCGAGAAGGTCGCGGCCGGAGACCTGGGATTCAAGTCGGGCAAGGGGTTCGGCGAGTGGCCGCCCGAGGCGGCCGAAGAGTCACGAAAGCGCCTGGTCGCGTATCTCGTGCATGTGCTCGGCGACCCGGAGCGAGGATTCTGAGCTTCATCGGAGGGGGAGGCCGGCGTGGCTGAGCGACGTGATGGTGTGCAGGTGCTCTCACGGGCAGCCCTGCTGCTGCGCGAGCTTGCGACGGTGTCCGAAGGCCTCACGCCCATCGCTCTCGCCGACCGCGTCGGGCTGCCGCGCTCCACCTGCTACCGCATCGTCGGGACGCTCTGCCAGGAGGGACTCATGCGCCTGGCGCCGTCAGGCAAGCTGCACATCGGCGCCGGCCTCATCGGCATCGCCGCGGCAGGGCGCCGCGAACTGCGCCACGAGGCGGCTCCGTACCTCAAGAAGCTCTCGCTCGATCTGCACGAGACCGTCGAGCTCGTGGTGCTCGACGGTGACGAGGCGCTGTTCATCGACCAGTACGTCCCGCAGCGCTCACTGCGGGTGGTCGCTGAGGTCGGCGACAGGTTCCCGCTGCACTGCAGCGCGTGCGGCAAGGCGCTCCTGGCGGAACTGCCGCAAGCGGAGGCCGAGCGCCTCATCCCGCGTGAGCTGGAGGCGCTCACGCGCTTCACGAACGTCAGCCGCGACGCACTGCTGCGAGAGCTCGACGCGGTGCGGGAGGCGGGCGTCGCCTACGACCACCAGGAGCACACGCTCGGGGTCTCGGCCGTGGGAGCGGCCCTGCGCGACGCAGGCGGCTCGATGGCCGCCATCACGGTGGCCATGCCGGCCGCCCGCCTTGAGGGCCGGGAGGAGCGGATCGCGGACAAGCTGGTGCGCGCGCGCGATCAGATCCAGAACGCCGTCGACGCCGGGTGAGCCTCCGCGTCCCGGCTAACGCGGCGGCGTATTGACAGCGGATTCGCAAGGTCTTAGCGTATCCACGATACGGCATTTGGTGTCCGAGATGCGGATAGCCGAGTACCCGGCGCAAGGCCGCCGCAGCATCTCCGGCAGGCGGCCCGGATACGCGGGCGTCCGTCTGCCGTCACTGTAACGAGACCGAGGAGAGTCAGCCCATGGGCAAAAAGGTATTCGTTGATCTCACACATCCGTTCAGCGCGGAGATCCCACGGTGGCCGTACTTCGTGAAGCCGGTCATCGACTCCATGCACACCCTGGCGAAGGGCGGCGTCCTCACGCAGCGCATCGACTGCGTGCAGCACACCGGCACCCACGCCGACGCTCCCCGTCACGTCATGGAGCGCGAGTTCACCGGCAAGCGTGCCCGCTATACGCACGAGATGCCGGTCGACGCCTACACCGGCGACGCCGTCTGCCTCGACATCCAGATCGAGAAGTGGGGCCTCATCCTGCCCGCGCATCTCGAGGACGCCTGCGAGCGCGCCGGCATCAAGCCTGAGGAGCTCAAGGGCATGGTCGTGTGTCTCAACACCGGCATGCACCGCAAGTTCGACGACTCCATGGACTACTACCAGTACTCCTGCGGCACCGGCGTCGAGGCCGGCAGGTGGTTCGTCGAGAAGCAGGTCAAGGTCGTGGCCATGGATATGCAGGCCCTTGACCATCCGCTCCACACCGCGATGGGCAAGAACGGCCCGCCGCAGATGAACCTCCCGGGCGCCTCCGGCCGTCCGATCACCGAGGAGTACATCGAGAAGTACGGCATCGAGGCCTACGCCGAGTTCGAGAAAGCCGTTTACATCGAGGTGCATGGCCAGGACGCCTACGACGCCAAGTTCGGCGACCTCGAGGCGATCGGCTGCGAGGGGACCTGGGAGCCCTGCCACAAGCAGATGCTCGGCCACGGCATCGTCGGCGTCGAGAACCTTGGCGGCGACCTGGACAAGGTCAAGGGCAAGCGGTTCCGCTTCTTCTGCTTCCCGATCCGCTGGTACATGGGCGACGGCTCCATGGTCCGCTGCGCCGCGGAGATCGACGAGGACGACCTGAACGACGTGCCGGATCGCACGTACACCTACGCCGGCACCGGCTACGGTCCCGGAGCGGGTTACTGAGCCGCCTGTAGCCCCAAGGGGTCGACGGCGTGGCGCCTGTTGGCGTTCGCCACGGCACGGCACGGTGTGGCGCTTGACGGCGTTCGTTTACATTCGGAGAAGCCGGACACGGCTCGAGAAGGAGTGAGACATGGAGGTCACCAGGTACGACGAGGCCCCGAGCTACGAGGCCCCCGGACATTTCGACGTGTACGGTCTGCGCCTGCAGGGCTTCGAGGTCAGCAAGACCCGCAACTTCTGGATGAGCATCTCTCACTTCCTGCCCGGAGGCGGGTGCGACTACGTCGCCACCCCGATCGAGAAGGTGTACTTCGTGCTCGAGGGTGAGGTCACCGTCAAGACGGAAGAGGGCGAGGTCGTCCTCAAGAAGTACGACTCCATCTATCTGGCGCCCGATGAAGCTCGCTCCATCCTTAACCACACCAACTCACCGGCGTCCATGCTCGTGGCGATCCCGTATCCGGAGCCGCGCGAGTTCTGAGGCGGGCTTCCGGGCGTGCGCCGAGCCCCTGCTGATGGGGACGACGTACACGCCGGCGAGCGTCGGACGCGATGGGGACGGACGGCCAGGCCGCCGTCCGTCCCCATCGCGTCCACGCACGCAGCGTCGGCCGTCAGGCCACCGCTCCGTGACCAGACCGCCGGCCGGCGGTACCCGATCCTCGCGCGCACGCGCGTCAAAACAGCGACCGACCAGACGACCTCTGAGGAGGCCACATGCCCAGACCTATCATCACCGCGGCCCTCACCGGCCCGGTGGCCACCAAGGCGGACAACGCCGGCATGCCGGGGAGCGTGGCGGAGATCGCCGCCGACGCCAAGGAATGCTACGAGGCCGGCGCGTCGGTCATCCACATCCACCTGCGCGACGACCAGGGCGCCATGACCGCCGACCTCGACGTCGCGAGGCGCACCGTCGAGGCCGTGCGCGAGGTGTGTCCCGGGATCACGCAGCTGTCGACCGGCGGCCTGCAGTTCACGTATGAGCAGCGGATGGCCCTCGTCGAGGCCAAGCCGGCCATGGCCACGCTGAACCCGTGCACCATGACCTTCGGCGCGGCCGAGTTCAAGAATCCACCCAAGCAGATGATGGAGCTCGCGGCGCGGATGATCGAGCTCGGGGTCAAGCCCGAGGTCGAGATCTACGACAGCGGGCACCTGGACATGATGCTCTACCTGCTGCACAAGGAGCTCCTCGTCGAGCCGCTGCAGGTCTCTTTTGTGATGGGCGTGCGCGGTGGCATGCGCGGCGATCCTCAGCTGCTCTCCTGGCTCGTGCGCGAGCTTCCCGCGGGCACCAGCTGGCAGGTCATCGCGGTCGCCAAGGCCAACCTGCCCATGACGACCATCGGCCTCGCCATGGGGGGGAACGCACGTACAGGCATGGAGGACACGCTGACGCTCGAGAAGGGCGTGCCTGCGGAGTCCAATCTGCAACTCGTCGAGCGCCTCGTCGGCATCGCCCACTCCATGCAACTCGAGCCGGCCACCGTGCCCGAGGTGATCGAACGTCTGAAGCTGCACCCGGAGCTCGTGAACGGCGCCTGAGCGCTTGTGTCGGATGGTACAAGCGGGCCGGGACTGTGTCCGGCCTGCGCTTGACACGGCATCGCTCGGCTATATGATGCCCGTATCGTGGGAGGCGGCGTCCGTATGGTGGATAGCCATGGAGGTGGAGCACACCGCACAGGCCGACTTCGACGGGCGCGCGAACGGCTGTGGAAGCGGCCAACACGAACAGCCGTTCGCAGACGCCGGAGAACGGAAGGCCATCGGGGGGGTCCCTGACTGCCCGCGTCGCCTGTCAGAGGGCGGCGGGGCGGCGGGACCAAGTAAGGAGGCGGTATGAGTTCTGAGGACAGCAAGACCGGCAAGGCGGCGGAGGGCATCAGAACGCCCATCACGCGTCGCGACTTCCTCAAGACGGCCAGCGTGACGGGCCTCGCTCTGGGAGCCACGGGTGGGCTCGGCGGCGTGCTCGCCGCGTGCGGCAGCAGCAGTGACGACACCAGCGGCGGCGGAGGCAGTGGCGAGGGTCGCACCATAAAGGTCGGCTTCGTCAGCCCGCTCACCGGTCCGCTCGCCGCGTTCGGCGAGACCGACCAGTGGCTGGTCGAGCAGTGGAAAGCCGCCACCAAGGACGGCGTCCAGTGCGGCGACGGTCAGGTCCACCCGATCGAGATCATCATCAAGGACTCGCAGTCGGACTCGAACCGCGCCGCGACCGTGGCCGGCGACCTCGTCACCAACGACGGCATCGACATCATGATGGTCGCCTCCACACCGGACACGGTCAACCCCGTGGCCGACCAGGCCGAGGCGCTGCAGATCCCGTGCGTCTCCAACGACTGCCCGTGGCAGCCGTACTTCTTCGGCCGCGGCGCCACGCCCGACAAGCCCTTCATGTGGACGTACCACGCGTTCTGGGGTCTTGAGGACGTCACCGCCGTGTTCACGGGCATGTGGGACCAGCTCAAGACCAACAAGAAGATCGGCGCCATGTGGCCGAACGACGCCGACGGCCTCGGCTGGGCCGATCCCAAGACCGGCCAGCCGCCGATGCTCAAGGATGCCGGCTACACCGTGGTCGACGGCGGTCGGTTCCAGGACGGCACCGAGGACTACACGCCGCAGATCAGCAAGTTCAAGTCCGCCGGCTGCGACATCCTCAGCGGCGTCTTCATCCCGCCGGACTTCGTGAACTTCTGGAAGCAGTCCTACCAGCAGGGCTTCCAGCCGATGGCGGCGACGGTCGGCAAGGCGCTGCTCTTCCCGGCCCAGCTCGAGGCCATCGGGGAGATCGGCTACGGTCTCACCACCGAGTGCTGGTGGTCGCCGTGGCACCCCTTCACGTCGTCGCTCACCGGGCAGACCTGCCAGGAACTCGCCGACGCCTGGGCCACGGACAACGGCAAAGAGTGGAACCAGACGCTGCTGCACTACGCGGTCTATGAGATCGTCGTCGACGCGCTCAAGCGCACCAGCAACGTGGACGACAAGCAGGCCATCCTCGACGCCATCAAGGCCACCGACATGGACACGATCCAGGGTCACATCACCTGGTCGGCCGGCGCTCCGTTGAACCCGGTACCGAACGTCTGCCGTACCGTGCTCGTGGGCGGCATGTGGACGAAGGGCACCGACTATCCCTTCGACCTCCTGCTCGTCGACACGTCACACGCCGCAGAGCCGCCGTTCGACGTCACCATCCCGGAGAACGGCAAAGTCGAACCGATCCAGTACTGAGAACCCGTGCAGGACTCGACTTTTTGCCCGGCGAGCGCCCTGCACACGAGGAGGTCGATGTGATGCAGGGCGGTGAGCACTGATGACTGTGGTCCTCGAGACCGCTGGTCTCATGAAGTCGTTCGGCGGCGTGCAGGTGATCGATGACCTGAGCGTGCAACTGAACGACGGAGAAGCGCTGGGCATCGTCGGGCCGAACGGCGCCGGCAAGACAACGCTGTTCAATCTGATCACCGGCGTGTATCGGCCCGACGCGGGTCGGGTCACGTTCGACGGCAAGGACATCACCGGTCTGCCGCGGCAGAATCGCTGCCGCGCGGGGATCGGCCGGACGTTCCAGATCCCCAAGCCGTTCTCCGACATGAGTGTGTTCGAGAACGTGCTCGTCTGCGCCGCCTACGGGCGGAACATGACGGAGCGCGCGAGCTACGAGCGCTGCGTGCAGACGCTCGAGCTCACGCGGCTCTCTGCAAAGGCCAACCTGCAGGCGGGCACGCTGCCGCTGCTGGACCGCAAGCGGCTCGAGCTCGCCCGCGCGCTCGCCGGCGACCCCAAGGTCCTGCTCCTGGACGAGATCGCCGGTGGGCTCACCGAGAGCGAAGTGGAGATCCTGATCGACACCATCAAGGACCTCCACCGCGAGGGCATCTCGATCATATGGATCGAGCACATCGTGCATGCCCTGCTCGCGGTCGTTGAGCGCATCGTCGCCATCAGCTTCGGCCGCAACCTCATCGAGGGCGACCCGAACGAGGTCATGTGCAGCGACGAGGTGCAGGCCTGCTACATGGGGGGGACGCCGCTATGAGTGTCGTCCTCGAGCTCCAGGACGTCGACGTCTTCTACGGCGACTTCCAGGCTCTGTTCAAGGTATCGTTCGAGGTCGAAGAAGGCATGACGTTCGCCTTCATCGGCGCCAACGGCGGCGGCAAGTCCACACTGCTGCGCACGATCGCCGGCCTGCAGCGCCCCAGTGGCGGCCATGTGCTTTTCCATGGCGAGCCGGTGGACCAGTTCCCCGCACACAAGCGCGTGGGCATGGGCATCGCGCTCGTCCCCGAGGGGCGCCGTGTGTTCCCCAGCCTCTCGGTGCGCGAGAACCTCACCATCGGCGCGTACGGCGGCCGCAAGGGCGACTGGAACGTGGACTCGGTGGTGGAGTTGTTCCCGCTGCTCAAGCCGCTCATGAAGCGGCAGGCCTCGAGTCTCTCCGGCGGCGAGCAGCAGGCGCTGGCCATCGGCCGCGCCCTCATGGCGAACCCCGAGCTCCTGTTGCTCGACGAGGTCTCGCTGGGCCTCGCTCCAGTGGTCATCAAGCGCATCTATGAGGCGATGGTGCAGTTGGTCGGCAGCGGCCACACCATCCTTGTGGTCGAGCAGGACGTGCAGCACGTGCTGACCGTCGCCGACTACGTCGCCTGTTTCCTGGAGGGCAAGATCTCGCTGGAGGGCAAGCCCAGCGATCTCACCTCCGAAGCCATCACCGCCGCGTACTTCGGGATGTGACGCCATGATCTGGGCCAATGTAGCAATCCAAGGGATCCTTCTGGGCGGACTGTACGCCCTGTTCGCGACCGGTCTGGCTCTGGTGTTCGGGGTCATGCGCATGGTCAACCTGGCGCACGGCGATCTCGGCATCCTCGCCGCGTTCGTCGCGCTCTTCATCGTCCAGTCTCTGGGCCTGCCCCTTCTCTGGGCGAGCGTGGTCACCATCATCGTCATGTTCCTCGTCGGCTACGTGCTGCAGCGCGGGCTGCTGAACCACACACTCGGTGCCGACGACACGCGGCCGATCGTGGTCACGTTCGGCCTGTCGATCATCATCCAGAACGGGCTGATCATGTGGTTCTCGGCCGACTCGCAGGGCCTGGACGCCGGCAAGATCGAGAACATCAGCGTCAAGATCTCAGACCAGCTGTCGATCGGCTGGTACCCGCTCATCGTGTTCATCATCTCCATCGCGGTCGTCGCCGGCCTCGAGATGTTCCTGGCCCGCACCAAGCTGGGCAGGGCCTTCCGGGCCACGTCGGACGACCGCGAGGCGGCCGAACTCATGGGCATCAACAACAAGCACATCTACTCACTGGCGATGGCGATCGCGCTCGCCATCGTCGCGGTAGCCGGCGTGTTGCTGGCCATCCGCACGACGTTCGACCCGACGCAGGGCTCGTTCCGCCTCATCTACGCGTTCGAGGCCGTGATCATGGGCGGCATGGGCTCCATGTGGGGCACGCTGCTGGGCGGCATCGTCCTCGGCGTCTCCCAGACACTCGGCACCCAGGCGTTCGGCGCCGGGTGGGGGCTCGTGGTCGGCCATCTGGTCTTCCTCACGGTCCTCGCCGTCAGGCCGAGCGGCTTCTTCGCGAAGACGGTGACGGCATGAGCACTCCAGACGTGACCACTCCCGCCTTCCGCGTCGCGCGCTCGACGCGCATCCACAGGTACGTCCTCGTCGTCAGCGTGATCGTCGTCGCCGTCCTCGCCAGCGTGCCGTTGTGGGCAGAGGTCAGCGTCACGCGCACGATGGTGACGTTCTTCACGCTCTTGGCCCTCGCCCAGATGTGGAACCTGCTGGGCGGATACGCGGGCCTGATCTCCGTCGGCCAGCAGGCCTATATCGGCCTCGGCGCCTACGGTCTCTGGCTGCTGGGCGACGTCATCGGGTTGCACCCGTTCATCGCCGTCTTCGCCGCAGGACTGCTGGCGGTGGTCGTCGCCCTGCCGGTGGCCCCGCTGATCTTCCGCCTGCGCGGCGGCTACTTCGCCATCGGCACGTGGGTCGTGGCCGAGGTCGTCCGTCTTGTCGTCTCGAACATCCAGGCCACCGGCGGCGGCTCAGGCAAGACCGTCCTCTCCGCCGCGCGGCTGCCGATCGACACGCGCATCACCGGCACCTACCTGCTGGCGCTGTTCGTCGCCGTGGGGTCGGTCCTGCTCGTCTACTTCCTCCTGCGCTCGCGCCTCGGACTCGCTCTCACGGCGATCCGCGACAACGACCTCGCAGCGCAGAGCTCGGGTGTCAACGTGTTCCGCTCCAAGCTGTTCGTCTACGTCATCGCCGCGTTCGGCTGCGGCGTCATCGGCGCCGTGGTCGCCATGAACCTCCTGCGCATCCAGCCCGCCGCGGCGTTCAGCGTCAACTGGACGGCGTACGCCATGTTCATCGTCGTGATCGGCGGCTTCGGCACCATCGAGGGACCGATCATCGGCGCGATCATCTACTTTTCGCTGCTCCAGAGCCTCAGCCAGTATGGCACGCTGTACATGCTGCTCCTCGGTGTCGTCGCCGTGATCATGGTGACGGTGGCTCCCAAGGGCATCTGGGGCTACGTCGCGCAGCGCTGGAACCTCCACCTGTTCCCAGTCAGGCGCCGGCTCGTCATGGATGTGCCGCCGGACGAGGATGCCAAGCCGGCCGACGGGCCGGACGCCGCAGTGGCGGAGTCCGTCTGAGGCCGAGAACGCGTGCGGGAGCGCCGGGGGCCACGAACCAGGCCCCCGGCGCCGCCCGCGACCGCAGGCCGCCTCGGGCGGCGGGTACGATCGGGTCGTCGTGAACCGATAGGACGTTTCGGGTCGGCGCCCCGGGGCTGGGGCTCGGAGCCGGGAGGATGGAGGAAGACGTGATCGAGACCGGTCGCGACGTGGAGAGGGAGCAGCGCAACGGCGTGCAGGTGCTGGCGCGAGCCGCTACGATCCTGCGGCTGCTGGCGGCGGATTCCTCCGGTGGGCTCACGTTCAGCGAGCTCGTGGCCCGCTCGGGCCTGCCCCGCACTACTGTCCATCGTATCCGGGGCGCCCTCGAGCACGAGGACTTCATCTTCACCGACGTCGCCACCGGACGCCTGCATCTCGGCCCCGGCATCATGCGTCTGGCCATGGCCAAGCGTGACCTGCCAACCGTCGTCCGGCCGTACCTCGAACAACTCGCGCGCGAGCTCAACGAGACGGTCGACCTGGGCGTCCTGGACGGCATGCACGTCCTGTTCATCGCCCAGCACCCGGCGCCGCAGCGCTCGCTCATGGTGGTCTCGCAGGTCGGCGCCCGGTTCCCCGCATACTGCACCGCGAACGGCAAGGCGCTGCTCGCGCAATTGCCTCTCGATGAGATCAAGCATCGGTTGCCCAAGCGCCTTGAGAGCCCGGCCAGACACACGCCGGTCAATCGCAAGGACCTGTTTGCGGAACTGGACACCGTGCGCGCCACCGGCCTCGCCTTCGACCGCGAGGAGCACCACGCCGGCATCTGCGGCGTCGGCGTCGCGATCACCGACATCGACGGCAGTTCGGCATCGATCTCCGTACCCATGCCGGCAGCGCGTTTCCACGAAGATCCGGACACCGTCACCGCGGCGCTGCTGCGCGTGCGCGACGAAGTCCAGGTCGCCCTCCACAACAGCTGAGTCGCGGCGCGCGGGCTGCCCTGATGGTGGACGCCGGCCCCTCAGTCGTCGCCGTCGTCGGCAGTCCGCGTCGCGGCGGCAACACGGCGGCTCTGACCGGGGCTGCCCTGGAGGAGCTCGAGGCTCGAGGCGCCGTCTGCGAGACCTTCGTGCTCAGCCGGCTCGGAGTCGCGCCGTGCCTCGCGCACGACGCCTGCGGAGACCTGACGGCGTGCCCTCGGGGCGACGCCGCCGCGGCCGTGCTCGACCGGGTATACGCGGCCGACTGCCTGATCCTCGGCACGCCCGTGTACTACGAGAACGTCTCCGCCCAGATGAAGGCGTTCATGGACCGGAACGTCTTCCGGTACGCGCACGGGGAGTGGCTGCGGGCGAAGGCCGTCGGGCTCGTCGCCGTGACCGCCGAGACGGGACTCGAGGAGACGCTCGACGCGCTGCGCAGATACGTGGCCCTGTCGTGCGACCGGGAGGTCCCCATGTTCACGTGCGCCGGCTATGCGGACGAGGCCGGCGCCGCGACGAGCGACGAGGAACTGCTCGCGGAGGCCCGGCGTCTCGGCGCCGATCTCGCGGCCGCGCTGGGCCTCAGCCGGGCCTGATCACGCGCTGCTCGGTGACGATCGCCGTCAGCGGCAGGTCGTGCGACTCGCAGCAGATGCCCGGCACGAGTTGCGCCTCGAAGGCGAGGCCCACCCAAGGCGTCCCGGGCCGCGTCAACGGCAGATAGTTGTCGTAGAAGCCGCCGCCGTAGCCGCAGCGGCGACCCTCCTCGTCGAACGCGGACCCGGGCACGAACACGAGGTCGATCGTCTGCGCCGCGACCTCGGGCAGTCCCTCGCGCGGCTCGGGGATGCCCCACTTGCCGGGCTCGAGGTCGGCGGAGAGGTCGGTGACGCGGTACGCCAGCATGTACCGGGGGGCGAGCACTCTGGGCAGGCAGAGCGTCTTGCCGGCGTGCAGCACCCACTCGGCGATGGGCGTGGTGTCGAGCTCGGTGCGGAACGAGGCGAAAAGCATGACGGTGCCGGCGGCGGCGAGCTCGGGGAGCTTCAGGGCACGGGCGCGGACGGCCTCGCCCAGGCGCTCGCGTTCGGCTTCGGGGAGGGCGCCGCGCGCCTCGAGCGCGCACGTGCGTGCCTCATGTTTGTCAAGGCCGGCGGCGTCCGCGCCGGGGCTGTTCTGTGCTCCTGTAGTCATCAGAGCGATCCTCCGACGTACACTGGGCTGGCAACGCTTCGCACGATTCGCGGCCATTTATGGGGACTGGGCTGCGGCCCCTTCGCCTATAGTATAAACAGAGTCGCCCTGCGGGCATGCGGGCTACTCGAAGCAAGAGGGGGGTCGGGCGCGAGCGTGTGTCATTCGCGCGCGGCCGCTGAGAGGATGACTATGGCTCTACGTTCCCAGGAAGAGGTGTCGCTGGCGACCGTGTTCGCGCGTACGCTGCGCAGCGTCATCGCCCTGACGACATCCGAGGAGCGCCGCGTGTGGCCCGACGCCGGCGAGGTGCTGGCGGCCACGCCGGTCGACGCCACGGCTCCGGCGTCGTTCGTCCGCCTGCTGCAGTTCTCGATCCTGCCCGAGATCCTCGGCGAGAGCGCCGGACCCGCCATCTACCTCGCGAGCAAACGCGCCAGCCGCGACTTGGGTATCACCTCCATCCAGGGTCTCAAGGACTGGTTCGCAAGGATGAAGCTCGGCGAACTCGAGGTGGAACTGGACGAAGAGCGCGTGCTCGTCAAGCTCGGCCGCTGCCTGAGCTGCGAGCATCTGCCCGCCACCGGCACGCCGGTTTGCGATGTGGAGCGCGGCATCATCGACGGCGTGCTTGAGGGCATCACCGGGACGGAGGTCCTCACCAAGGAGACCATGTGCTGGGCCTTGGGCGACACCGTGTGCCAGTTCGAGGGCTACTCGGGTCAGCAGGCGGCCGGCTATCTGTACCACGAGAACGGCTTCCATCCGGACGAGCAGCGGCGACTCCTCACGCAGCTCGCCGACCAGGCCGACGTGGCTCTGGACAACCTGCGCCTGCTGCACGAGCGGCGCGAGCACGAGACGCACGATCCGCTCACCGGGCTGCTCAACTTCCGCCAGCTGCGCGAACACGCCGTGTTCGAGCTGGCGCGGGCGGAACGGCACGGCCGGCAGGTCGCCTTCGTGATGATCGACCTTGACGACTTCACCAAGGTCAACGAGGGCGTCGGGCGCGAGGCGGGGGACGAAGTGCTGCGCCACTGGGCGGCGGCGCTCACGGCCCAGCTGCGCAGCTGCGATCTGGTCTGCCGGTACGGGGCCGACGAGTTCGTCCTGGTACTGCCCGAGACTGCCGATCAGCAGGCCGGCGCCCTGCTCGCCCGGGTGCTCGGGGCGATGCAGCAGCTGGCCGTCGAGACGGACGGCCGGGCCATCGCCCTCACCGCCTCGGCCGGGGTCGCGTGCTTCCCCGGCGACGGCCGCTCCGCCGAGGAACTCGTCGCCAAGGCGGCGACGACGATGTATACGGCCAGGGCCGGGGGGGCGGGCCGCGTCGCGTTCTACTCCGGGCCGCCGCGCTCCTGAGCGGGCCGTGGCGGCTCGCGTTGAGCTCCTCGTCGTCGGGTCGCTGCATCGCGACCTCGTGCCCGCCGCACGGCACTACCTCGACCTTCTGAAGCCGTACATGTCAGTGAACGTGCGTGAGGTCAAGGAAGTGGCTCTCCGCGGCCGCAGCGAGGCTGAGGTGCTGCGCGAGGAGGGTAGACGCCTGCTCGCCTCGTGGCCGCAAGCGCCCGCCGTCTCGGCGCTCGCGGTGGACGGCCTGACGCTGGACACACAGGCGTTCGCCAAACGCCTGCAACGCGCCTTCGAGCGCGGTGGCGCCGGGTTCGTGATAGGCGGCTCGCTGGGGCTCGCCGGTGAGGTCCGCGCCCTGGCCACCGACGCGCTGTCCCTCTCAGCCATGACGCTGCCTCACCAGTTGGCGCGCGTCGTGCTGCTCGAGCAGCTGTTCCGCGCCGGCAAGATCCTGCGCGGCGAGCCGTATCACCACTGACGCCGGCGTGCCTGGCCGTCGCGCTGCGCCGCCCGGGCGGATAGAATCAGCGGGCGCCGGCCGCCCGGCCGGCGCCGACACGTCAGACGGTGGGACCATGAGCGACGATCTCTACGACCTGCACGGACTCGCGGCCTCGCTGCAGGCCGCGCTCGACGAAGAACTGGCGGCCGGCGGGGCGGAGACCCAGGCGCCGGCCGTCGAGCTCTCGCTGCCGGCGCGACCGGAGCACGGCGACCTCACGACCAACCTGGCGCTGATCACCGCCAAGCGCGCCGGCCGCGTTCCGCGCGAGCTGGCCGAGGCGGTCGGCGCCCGCTGGCTGGCGGGTCCGGGCTCCGGGGCGTGCGACCGCTTCGAGGTCGCCGGGCCCGGCTTCCTCAACCTCTTCCTGAACGACGCCTGGTACCGGGGCGCCCTCGACCGGCTCCTTGCTGAAGGCGGCGACTACGGTCGCGGGGCCCTGCCGCCGGCGCAGCGCCAGAAGATGAACATCGAGTTCGTGAGCGTGAATCCCACGGGGCCGCTGCACGTCGGACACGCCCGCTACGCCTCCTACGGCGACGCGCTCTGCCGCATCCTTGCCTTCGTCGGCCACGACGTCACGCGCGAGTTCTACGTCAATGACTTCGGTACGCAGATGCTGCGCTTCGGCCAGTCGCTCGCCGCCCGCTACGGGCAGCGGATCGGCCTCACCACGCCCGTCCCCGAGGAGGGGTACCAGGGCGACTATCTGCTCGACCTCGCCGACGAGCTCATCGCTACGGTGGGCGACCGCTACAAGACCGCGCTCGAGGCCGCAGGCGGGGACGTCACGGCTTTGCCGGCGGAGGTGACCGGCGAGCTCAGGCTCTGGGGCAGAGAAGCGATCCTGGCCCAGTTCCGCGTGACCCTCGAGAGGCTGCGCGTCCCGTTCGACGTGTGGACCCCCGAGAGCTCGCTCTATCAGGGCGACGTGGACCACCGCGGGTTCGGCGGTGAGGTCGGCAAGTCACTGGCCGACCTCGACGGCGAGGATCTCCTCTACGACGAGGAGGGGGCCGTGTGGCTCACGACGACCCGGTACGGCGACGACAAGGACCGGGTCCTCATCCGCCAGACCGGCGACCCGACGTACTTCCTCAGCGACATCGCCTATCACCGCGACAAGATGGACCGTGGGTTCGAGCACCTGATCGACATCTGGGGGGCCGATCACCACGGCTACGTGCCGCGCATGAAGGCCGCCTTTACGGCGCTGCCGCCGCACGACCCGGACAAGCTGGAGCTCATCATCGGTCAGCTCGTGAACCTGCTCGAGAGCGGGGAGGCCAGGCGCATGAGCA
This sequence comes from uncultured Thermoleophilia bacterium, assembly GCA_963762125.1. Taxonomy (GTDB): domain Bacteria; phylum Actinomycetota; class Thermoleophilia; order UBA2241; family UBA2241; genus CAIXSE01. The sequence continues at coordinate 123,131 of CAVXJO010000007.1, read as the reverse complement.
AGCGCCGCGGCGACATCGTGACGGTGGACGATCTCATCGACGCCATCGGCGTGGACGCGGCTCGGTTCCTGCTCGTGGGTCGCTCTCACGACACCACGCTCGACCTGGACATCGACCTCGCGGTGCAGCAGAGCAATCAGAACCCCGTGTACTACGTGCAGTACGCGCACGCGCGCATCTGCAGCATCCTGCGCAATCTGCCGGGCGAGGGGAAGCCGCCGGTGGACGAGGCCGTCCCGGCCGTGGCTGTGGGACCACACGAGCGCTCGCTGCTGCGCGCGCTCGCGCGCTTCCCCGACGTGCTCCTGAGCGCCGCGGACACGCGCTCTCCGCACCGCCTGCACGGGTACCTCGGGGAGCTCGCGGCCGAGTTCCACGTCTTCTACCGGCACTGTCGCGTGCTCAGCGACGACGCCGACGTGGCGGCGTTCCGGGCAGGCCTGTGTGCTGCCGTCCGGACCACCCTCGCCGCAGGGCTGGGTCTGCTCGGCGTCGGCGCGCCGGACTCGATGTGACGCGGGGCCGGGACGGACTCGCGTCCGCCGGCCCTCAGCCCCCGAACCTGTCGCGCACCCAGGAGCGGAGCTCGTCCAGCTGCTCCGCCGTGAGGTCCGTGTCCAGGCCGAGCAGCATCGAGACGGCGGTGCCGGTCTGGTCGGCGATCAGCTTGTGCACGACGCTCTCGAGCACCGTCTGCGCCACCTCGCGACCGGGGATGGCGGGGGTGTACACGTAGGCGATGGCTGACTTGTCCTGCGCGAGCAGGTGCTTCTTGACGAGGTTGTTCATGACCGTCATGACGGTCGTGTAGGCGATCGTCCTGCGCTCGCGCAACGTCTCGTAGACGGCGCGCACCGTGGTCTCGTCCTTTTCCCAGACCACCGCGAGGATGTCCGCCTCGAGAGAACCGATACCGGTGAAGGGTGCGCCTTTGGTGCTGCGCAGCCACTTCGGTCTTGCTTCCTCCATCGCGACTCCCTCCGCCGTGTGGTGAGCACGCACGCGGCAGCTGCCCCTGACGCTGTCCAGTACGTATGACAAGGTACGTATTCCCTTTCATCACAAACTCACGCGCCATTGCGTACACTAGGAGTCGCCCTCAGCGAGCTGACGAAACTGGACCAGGGAGGGACGGTGACAGAAGACCTCGAGTTGCTGCGGACTCTGTGCCAGACGCCGGGCCCGACGGGGTTCGAGGCGGCGGTGCAGGACGTCGTCCGCCGCCGCCTCGCACCGTTGGGAGAGGCCGAGGGCGATCCCCTCGGCAATCTGTGGCTGGGCGTCGGGCCCGAGACCGGCCCGCTCGTCGCCATGGCAGCGCACGCCGACCAGATCGGCCTCATCGTCGCGCACGTCGACGAGCGGGGCTACGTCTTCGTCGAACGCATCGGCGGTCTGGCGCCGCTGCTCGTGCCCGGCCGGCACTTCGTGATCCACGGCCGCACGGGAGACGTGCATGCTGTGGGCGGCCGTAAGCCGAGCCACATCATCCCCTTGGACGAGCGTCGCACCGCGCCGGAACTGCACGAGCAGTTCCTCGACGTCGGCGCCGGCGGGCGGGACGACGCGCTCGCGCGCATCGCCGTCGGCGACCCGGTCACGTTCACGCCCGACTTCGTGGAGCTCTCGCCCGGCGTGGTCGCGGCGCAGGCGCTGGACGACCGTGCCGGGCTGTACGCCATGATCCGCGCGCTCGAGCTCTATGCGGAGCTCCCGGGGACGGCCCGCCTGACCGGGTTCGCCACCGTCCACGAGGAGACGACGGTCATGGGCGCCAAGGCGCTCGCGCTGCGGCTTCGCCCCGAGGTCCTCATCGTGCTCGACGGTGATTTCTGCAGCGACACCCCGGCCGCCGACGCCAAGGAGCTGGCCGGGGAGGTCAAGCTGGGCGCCGGCCCCGTCCTCCTTCGTGGGGCCGGCAGCAGCGAGCGACTGCTGAGGCTCGCTCGCGAGGTTGCGGCGGCGGAGGATCTTCCGGTGCAGATCAAGGCCGGTCCCGGCGAGACGGAGACCGATGCCGACGAGCTGATGGCCGCCGGGACGGCGGCGACGCTGACCATCGGACTGCCGATACGCTACATGCACTCGCCCTTCGAAGTCGCACGCGTGGACGACCTCGAGGCGGCGGCGCGCCTGGTCGCCGCGCTGGCGCGCCGCATCGGCGCCGGCGGAGTGGCCGGCGCGGACCGTTCCTGACGACGCCTGGGAGGACCCCCGTGAAGCTGTTCATCGCCATCGACCTCGAGGGCATCTCGGGCGTCGTGTCCGAGCAGGACACGGCGCGGGAGGGCGCGGCCGCGAAGCGCGCCCGCGCCCACATGCGCGCCGACCTCGACGCCGTCCTCGAGGGCTGCGCCGCGGCCGGCGCAGACGAGGTCGTGATCTGCGACGCCCACGACGACGGCCGCAACCTGGATCCGTCCGGCCTGCCTGGCTTCGCGACGCTGGTGAGCGGCTCGCCGGCGCCGCTCAGCATGCTCGAGGGGCTCGGCGCCGATCGCGACGGCGCGCTCTTCGTCGGCTACCACGCCATGGCCGGCACTCAGGGCGCGGTGCTCGAACACACCTGGAGCTACAAGGTCCATGCCGCTCGGGTGGGCGACCTCGAGGTCGGCGAGTTCGGCGTGGCCGCTCTGCTCGCCGGCGAGCTCGGTGTGCCGGCGCTCTACCTCTCCGGCGATGACAAGGCCGCCGCGGAGGCCGCGGCGCTGGTTCCCGGCATCGCGACCACGGTGGTCAAGACCGGAGTGCGCCGCGAGGCGGCCGCGCTGTGCGTCCCTGAGGAGGCCCGCGACCGCCTCAGGGCGGACGTGGAGGCGGCGCTCAGGGCCGAGCGCAAGCCGGCGCCGCTCGCCTGGAGCGGCGATCCGCTTCGCCTCAGCTTCACCCGCGTCCAGTTCTGCGACCTGGCCGAGACCTGCCCCGGGACGACGCGGCTCGACGGGCGGACGCTCGAGATCGCGGGCGCGTCGTTCGCCGAGGTGTACAGGGGATTCCTCGCCTGCCTGCGCCTCTCGGAGGCCGCCGGCTGAGGCTCCGCCGCCGTCGACCGCCGCCCTCGGGGCAGCTTGCGGCTCCGGCGCGGCTGTGGTCAGATAGGGCCCTCGAGCGGATGTGGTGCAGCTGGTAGCACGTCAGCTTCCCAAGCTGAAGATCGCGGGTTCGAGCCCCGTCATCCGCTCCACGATCCTCTCTTTTCGCACGCCTCGTTCGCCGCTCCTCCGCGCCGTGACTCGGTCATCCTCTTGACTTAAGTCAGGATTCCCTCACGCCGATGGATAGGGTATCCTAACAACGCGCCGGGCGGGCGCCAGTCAGAGCCTCCCGCCCCACCTGCCGTCCGAAACTGGAGTCACGCCGTGGCCACTCGCACGCAGAACGCCGAGGAGTATCTCGAGGCGATCTTCAAGCTGCAGCGCGGCGCGGAGCCCGCGACCGTCAAGCGGCTTGCCGCCGAGCTCGGCGTGGCGCCGCCGTCGGTCTCCGAGATGCTCGGCCGTCTGCGTGCGGCCGGCCTCGTCGAGGAGCCGTCCGACGGCCGCGGCATCGCACTCACCGAGGCGGGCAACGTCGAGGGCGCCATATTGGTACGCAGACATCGCCTCAGCGAGCGGTTCCTCGTCGACTACCTCGACATGCCTTGGGACGCCGTCCACGAGGAGGCGTGCAAGCTCGAGCACGTGCTCAGCTCCGAGGTCGAGGCGCGTCTCGCGGAGCAGCTCGGCAACCCGCTCACCTGTCCGCACGGGCACGCCATCCCCGGCGCGGACGGTTCGCTCACCGAAGAGGAACTGCGGCCCCTCTCGGGGCTCGAGCCCGGCGAGCGGGCCGTCATCGGCTGCATCACGGAGGAGAAGAGCGACCTGCTGCGTTATCTCGCGTCGCTCGGCCTGCTGCCCGACACCCCAGTAGCCGTCGAGAGCGTGGCGCCGTTCAACGGCCCGCTGCTCGTCCGTGTCGGCGGCTCCCAATACGCCCTCGGCCGCGAGGTGACCGACAAGATCATGGTCCGCGGCTGACCGTCATGGCCACGACGCTCCGCCAGAGTCGCCGGCAGGGGGCTGATCCGTCTCCCGGGGGACCACCTCTGGTCGTCTGTCTCGCCGGCAACCCCAACGTCGGCAAGTCGTCACTCTTCAACTCTCTCACCGGATCCTCGCGCGAGACCGCGAACTGCGCCGGCGTGACGGTCGATGCGTGCGCTGTATGCGCGCAGTGGGAGGAACGACGCGTCGAGATCGTCGATTTGCCGGGCAGCTACTCGCTCGATGCGCCCGGCGACGACCAGCAGGCGGCTCGCAGCACCCTGCTCGAGTGGCAGCCCGAGGTCGTCGTCGCCGTCGCCGACGCGACCAACCTCGCGCGCAGCCTCTATCTGCCCTTGCAGCTCCTCGACCTCGGGTACAGCGTCGTCATCGCTCTCAACCTCGCCGACGAGGCGCGGCGGCGCGGACGCGTACCGGACGCCGCGGCGCTCTCGCGTGACCTCGGCGTCCCCGTGGTGCCCACGGTGGCGCCGCGCGGCGAAGGTCTCGCCGAGCTCGAGGCGGCCGTCCTGCGCGTCTCCGCCGGCGGCGGCCTCGGCACCACGGCGGGGACGCCGCTGCCGCCGAAGACCGAGGCGCGGCTTGAGGAACTCGCCTTCCATATCGCGACGAGCGCCGAGGCGGCCGGGCGGGTCCCGCCCGGCGGGCTCGGCGCTCGCGCCGCCGCGTTCGCCGTGCTCGAGGGCGACGCCGACGTCACTCGCGAACTGGGCCTGGACGCCGACGGCTTCCTCTCCGACCACGACGAGGGTCTTGCGCTCGAGATCTCCAAAGCGCGGCACGCCGAGGCGCGTGCCCTTGCCGCGGCGGCCCAGGACACCCGTGCCGCCGCCGACCGCTGGTGGCGCCTCACCACCGCCCCGCGCACCGGCATCCCGATCATGCTCGGCGTCATCGTCGCCGTGTTCGCCACATTGTTCATCGTCGGCGACCTGCTGGCTCGCGTGCTCACGGCCGCCTGGACGGCTTGGATCTCGCCTGCGGTGATCAGCGTCGTGACGGCCATCTTCGGTGACGGGACTGTCGGCAGGGTGATCCTCTGGGGGGTGGACGGCGGCATCCTGGCGACGCTCGCCGTGGGCATCCCGTACATCCTCACCTTCTACTTCATCCTCGCGCTGGTCGAGGACACCGGCTACATGAACGCCGCCGCCTTCCTGAGCGACCGGATCATGCACAAGGTCGGGCTGCACGGGCGGGCGATCATTCCGCTGATCGCCGCCGGCGGCTGCAACGTGCCGGCGATCATCGCGACGCGCTCGCTCAGCAGCAAGCGCGAGCGCACCATCGCCGCCGTGCTCGCGACGCTCACGCCGTGCAGCGCCCGCACGGCGGTGATCATCGGCGCGGTGGCCGGCGTGGCCGGCTGGCAGTACGCCGTGCTCACCTATCTGGTCATCATCGTGGTCGTCATCCTCGCCGGCCTGGGGATGAACTGGCTCATGCCCGGCGACAAGGGCGTGCTGGTCATGGAGATGTTCCCCTTCCGCCGCCCGGTGCTCCGCCAGGTGGCGCGCAAGACCTGGCGGCGCTTCCGCGAGTTCGTCTGGGACGCGGCGCCGATCATCCTGCTCGGCAGCATGGCGCTTGGACTCCTCTACGAGACCGGGTGGGTATGGGACCTCGGCGCGGTGCTGAAGCCGATCGTCGAGGGCTGGCTGCTTCTGCCGCTGGTCGCCGGGCTGACGCTCGTGTTCGCGGTGCTGCGCAAGGAACTGGCGCTGCAGTTGCTACTCGTGTTCGCCGCCGTTCAGGCGGGCGGCGCCGTGGTCAGCATCTCCTCGTTCATGACCACCTCGCAGATCGTCACCTACGCGATCGTGAATGCGTTGTACGTCCCCTGTGTCGCCACGATCGCCGTGCTCGGGCGTGAGCTGGGGTGGCGGCGCACGGCCGTCATCTGCGCCGGTACCATCGCGATCGCGCTCCTCGTCGGCGGCGTCGTCGCGCGCGCGCTGCCGCTGTTCACCTAGCCGAGCAGGCGGCCGGTCGATGCACGACCGTCTGGGCGCGATGGTAGTATCTGCCGCGAGGCATCCTGGTGAAGCAGTCTTCCGCCGACATCCGCCGGCAGGCCTCCCGCCTGCTGCAGAGCGCCGGCGTCTCGCGCGAGCCGGTCTCGCTGCGCGACGTCGTGAGCGCGCTCAACCTCGAGGTGGTGCAGACCACCGGTGAGCCCTTCCTCGGCGAGGCCGCCCTGCAACCGCTGGGCGACGCGCACGCGATCGTGGTGCGCGGCGCCTCGAAGGCACGCCGCCGCCGGTTCACGATCGCCCACGAGATCGGCCACTTCGTGCTGCATCCGGGGCGGCTTGAGCCCGAGCGCGGCGGCGCCGTCAACGAGGCGTGGCAGCTTCAGGAGCGCGAGGCCGACCAGTTCGCCCGCCGAGATCCTCATGCCGGAGGACCTCGTGCGGGCGGCGGTGCTGGAGCACGGCGGCGACGCGGGGCGGCTCGCCGACCGGTTCGACGTCAGCCGCAAGGCGATGCAGGCACGGCTGCACCGGCTCGGTATCGGCGGACACCACCCCGAGCATGCCGGCGGCGTGGTTCGGCGCCGGTCGCTCTAGCTCTCCCGGGGTACGCGTGGACGGACGCGGCCCTCGTGGCCGCGGGCCGGCCTCCCCCCTGTCCTCACTCGCAGCTGTTCGCCAGCACCCAGTCGATGGTCGCGCGCGCGACATACGGCGAGCGGCCGGGCCCGTGGTGACCGCCCTCGTGCAGACAGATGAACTGGGACGGCGGCGCCAGTACGGCCGCGAGCCGCTCACTGTGCGCGAAAGGCACCGCATCGTCGTCGCGCGCGTGCGCGAGCAGCACGCGCGGCAGCTCGCGGGCGGCGGCGATCAGATCCAGGCCCCTGAGGAACGGCCGCAACGCGGCCGGGTCGAAGCGGGCCGAGTACTCGCGGCCCGGCGGCCCGCCGGGCGCGCTCTGTGGGTCGCACTCGAGCTCATCCAGCCCGGCGAGCAGTGACCTGCCGTCCGCCGGGCAGAGCAGCACAAGCGAGCGGAAGAAGCCGGGCCGGGCGTGGGCCGCAAGCAGCAGCATGCATCCACCCATGCTTGCCCCGCGTGCCGCCAGCCATGGGGCGCCGGACTCCGCAAGCAGCCGTCCGCCGGCGGCGACGGCGTCTCGCCAGCCGTCCGGCACCATCTCACCCTCGCTCTCGCCGTGACCGCGGAAGTCGAACGTGAGCGCGGCCAGGCCCGCGGACGCTGCCTGCTCGCCCATCAGTTCGTGGTTCTCCTTGCGGCTGCCGGCGCCGTGACAGACGAGCAGGGCGCCGCGCGGCAGGCCGGCCGGGCGGAAGAGCCTGCCGGCAAGCTCGAGGCCGTCCGAGGCGATCGTGACCGCTTCCGGCGGGCCTCCGTGCGCTGCCGGCTCCGGCGCCGGAGTGCCCGGTGAGGGAGTGAGCCAAGTCATCGCGAGCGAGTGTAGCGAATGGGTACGGTGTGATGTACTACCCTCCACCCTGTTGACGGAGGTCACATGCATGAAGTGAACGTTGGCCGCAAGTCGCTGGCCGACTACAGAAGCATCGTCCCCAAAGACCTGATGACCGAGATCGACGAGCTCGGCGAGCGGCTCAAGGGCCGCCAGGTCCTGCACGTGAACGCCACTGCCTTCGGCGGCGGTGTGGCCGAGATCCTCTACACGCTCGTTCCCTTGGTGAGCGACATCGGGTTGGAGGCGCACTGGCAGATCCTCACGGCGCCCCCTGAGTTCTTCAACGTCACCAAGCGCTTTCACAACGGCCTGCAGGGGCAGGCCGTCGACTTCCCCGCCGAGGCGCAGGCCCTCTACGAGGAGGTCTGCCGCGCCAATGCGGCCGAGCTGACGCGTCCCTATGACTTCGTCGTGATCCACGACCCGCAGCCGCTGGCGATCCGCGACTTCGTGACGCGCAGCCAGGACCGCTCCACCTGGTGGATCTGGCGCTGCCACATCGACACCTCGACGCCGGACCGCACCCTCTACGACTACCTGCTGCCGTCCATCAACCGCTACGACGCCGCCGTCTACACCCTGGCCGACTACGTGCCCCAGGGTCTGACGGTGCCGGTGCGTGAGATCGCCCCCACGATCGACCCGCTGGCGCCCAAGAACATGCGGCTCTCCGACCCGGACGCCACCTACATCGTGCGCCAGTTCGGCATCGACGTGGAGCGCCCGCTCCTGCTCCAGGTGTCGCGCTTCGACCCCTGGAAGGACCCGCTGGGCGTCGTCGACGTCTACCGTACCGTGAAGGCGAAGCACCCGGACGTGCAACTGGCGCTGGTGGGTTCCATGGCCAGCGACGACCCCGAGGGCTGGGATTACCTCGAGCGCGTCATCGCCTACGTGGGCGGCGACCCCGACGTCTTCATCCTGTCCAACCTCGACAACGTGGGTTCGGTCGAGATCAACGCGTTCCAGAGCCACGCCGACGTGATCCTGCAGAAGTCCACGCGCGAGGGGTTCGGGCTGACGGTGGCCGAGGGTCTCTGGAAGGGCCGGCCGGTCGTCGCCGGCGACGTCGGCGGCATCCCGCTGCAGATCGAAGACGGCGTCAGCGGCTACCTGGTGCACTCCGCCGCTGAGTGCGCCGAGCGCTGCCTGCAGGTCATGGCCGACCCCGCGAGACACGGCGCGATGGCGCTACGCGGCAAGGAGACCGTGCGCCGCGAGTTCCTCACGCCGCGCCTGCTGCGCGACGACCTGCGGCTCTTCGCCGATCTCGAGGAAGGTAAGATGGGGACCTGAACAGGCGACTGAGGGAGACCGGCGTGGAGAGTGTCCAGCTCGCACAACGCCGTCTGGTAGTGGCTGCCAACCGCGGCCCGGTGTCGTTCCACGAGGACCCGTCGGGAGAGCCGGTGGTCACGCGCGGCCCCGGCGGCTTGGTCACCGTCCTCACCGAGGTGCTCCGTCACCACCCGGGCACGTGGGTGGCGGCGGCGCTCGGCGACGAGGAGCGCCGTCTGGCGGCGGCGGGGCGCGCCGTGGATGTCGCGCTCGACGGCGACGAGTATCGCCTGCGGTACGTCGCCGTCGACCCCGAGGCCTACCACAAGTACTACAACGTCGTCGCCAACCCGATGCTGTGGTTCATCCAGCACTACCTCTGGGATCTCGGACGTCACCCGGACATCGGGGCCGGGGAGCTGGACGCCTGGCACAACGGCTATCTCGTGGTCAACGAGCGGTTCGCCAAAGCGGTGATCGACGAGGTGCGCCGTGGGGCGGACGGGCGCCGGCGCCGCGGCCGGGCCGTTGACGGCGGCGACGCCCTGGTGCTGCTGCACGACTACCAGCTCTACTGCGTCGCCCCGGACGTGCGCGCGGCCTGCCCCGCTGCCTTCTTGCACCAGTTCATCCACATCCCCTGGCCGCAGAGTGACTACTGGCGCGTGCTTCCGGCTCACATCCGCGAGGCGGTGTTCCGTGGACTGCTGGCCAACGATGTGGTCGCCTTCCACACACGCCATTACGTGCGTAACTTCCTGCGCGGCTGCGCCGACCTCTTCGAGCTCGAGGTGGACGAGGCGCGTGGTGTGGTCGTCTACGAAGGGCGAGAGGTGTGGGTGCGCGCCTACCCGGTGAGCATCGATCCGGCGTCGCTGCGCGCCGCCGCCGGCTCGCGCCGGGCGCGCGCGGCCGAGCTCGAGCTGCGCAGCAGGCGGCGCGAGTTCCTCCTGCTGCGCGTCGATCGTCTCGACCTCAGCAAGAACATCATCCGCGGCTTCGTGGCGCTCGACCGTTTCCTCGAACTGCACCCCGAGTTCAAGGAGCGGCTCACGTTCCTGGCCCTGCTGCAGCCTTCCCGGCAGGACGTCGAGGAGTACGTCACCTATCGCGATCGCGTCGAGCGGCTGGTCGCCGACGTCAACACGCGCCACGGCAGCACCGACTGGATGCCCATCGACCTGCGCATCCAGGACGACTTCCCGGTCACGCTCGCCGCCTACGCCCAGTACGACGTCTTGCTCGTCAACGCGATCGCCGACGGGATGAACCTGGTGGCCAAGGAAGGGCCGATCCTCAGCCGGCACGACGGCGTGCTCGTCCTGAGCGAATACGCCGGCGCCTACGAAGAGCTGGGCGCGTTCGCCGTGGGCGTCAACCCATTCAATATCGAGCAGCAGGCCGACGCCATCTACAAGGCGCTCGTGATGCTGGCCGACGAGCGTGCCGCGCGGGCGGCCATGCTGCGCCGCATCGTCGAGGAGAACAGCGTCGAGAAGTGGGTGCAGGCGCAGTTCGCCGACATCGCCGCCAAGCTCACCCGCGGCGCGTGACACAGGTCATGTCGGCCGCGCCGGGCCGCCGCTACCATGCGCGCATGCTCATCGAAGTGCTCGGACTCCCGGACGACCGCACCGCCGCGCTCGAGGCCGCCCTGGCCGAGGCGCTCGCGCAGCTCCATCTGGACGGCGCTGTGGTCGTGCGCCGCATCGAGGATGCCGGCGCAATGATCGCGCGCGGCGTGCGACAGCCGCCGGCGCTGCGCGTGGACGGCAGGGTGGTGTGCCGCCGGCGCATCCCGTCGCCCGACGAGGTCCGCGCCTACCTGCAAGAGGTGGCGGAAGCGTAGCTTCAGCCGCCGCCTCGCCCGACGTCTCTCTCCGGGCGCCGGTCACCCGCCGCCGACGAGGTGTGGGTAGATAGCGAACAGGTACAGGCTGTACACGAGGAAGACTCCGGCCACGATGTTGACCGCGTACCGCACGCCGCGGATCTTGAAGCGCTGGCCGATCGCGATCAGGAACAGCACGGCGGCGAGGACGACGGTGATGCGCACGTATCTCTCCGCGGTGACGCGGGTCTCGACGCCCTGGTCGAACGCGTGTGCCGCCTCCTTGTTCAGCTTCGCGGCCTCCTCGGCGAGCGGGTCCCTGAACTCCGGCATCTGGCTCGGGCCCGCCGGGGCAGCGGGGTCTGTCAGTGGCTTCGTCTGCGTCCAGGCGTCGAACGCGGGCTTGAAATCGGGAGTGAAGCGCTTCGCGAGGATGTCCGCAAGTCGCGTATCGCCGGAGTCCGTCGCCTCGATCCACGCCGTGACGTTGCCGGCGTTGTACGCGAGGGTCTGGTTGGCCGTGAGTGCGGCGCCGTTAGCCTCCGTGCGCAAGCGTGAAGACGTGGCGTACTCCTTGGCGCTCTCTCCGTCCCAGCGCGCCGCCTGGTAGCCGCTCAGGGCGGTCACGATCGCCACGATGGCGAGCAGGATGGCCTCGAGGATCTCGATGGTCTCGACGCGGCGCCTGCTCGGCTGCCGGCCCGTCTCGGCCGCGTGCCCGCCATGCTCGCTCAGGTGGTCCGCGATCTCGGCGTTTATGTTGCCCTCGGGCATGGCGCTGCTCCTCTTCCGTGTGCTCCCGTTGCTGCCGGCCGATGCTACTACATGGGCCGACCGTCCGGTGACGCGCCGGCTGCGGAGCCTGCCGAGGTGTACTGTGCACAGACTGTGCAATAATTAGCCTATGCACGAGAATGATGGGGAGTCCTCCGGGCGAGACGCGATGGTAGATGCCGTGCTCACGGCGAGCCGCGTGCTCGTGGCGATCGCGGCTCGTTCTCTCGCCGATGCCGGCGAGGAGGTGACGCTCACGCAGTATCGCTCGCTCGTCGTGCTCGCGTCGCGCGGACCGCAGAGCGTCGCCGCGCTCGCCGAGGCGCTGGCCGTCACGCCGCCCACGGCGTCTCGCCTCCTGGAGCGCCTCGTGCGCAAAGGTCTCGTGCGCCGGAGGGCCGACCGCCACGACCGGCGCCAGGTCCGCGTCGCGCTGACGGAGGCCGGGCGCGGGCTGATCGACACCGTGACCCAGCGTCGCCGCGACGAACTCGTGGACCTGCTCGCGAACATCTCTCCGGACGCGCAGCGCTCGGTCGTCGCCGCACTCCACGAGCTGGCGTCGGGCGCCGGGGAGATCCCCGAACAGGACTGGAGCAGCGGGTGGGACCTGTGAACGGGGACGACGTCACGCGCCGGCCAGCTCTCTCCGTCAAGGCGCGCGCCTTCGGCGCGCGCGCCGGCCGCTGGCTCTCCGGCACGTCGTATCTCAAGAAGTGGGTCGTGCTCGGCGCCGTCATCGGCGTCATCGCCGGACTCGGCGCCGTCGTCTTCTACGAGGCCCTGGTGCTCAGCACACGCTTCTTCCTCGGCTTCCTCGTCGGCTACCACGTGCCGTCGCCGATCGGCGAGAGGGGCTTCGTCGGCGACGCGTCCGCGGCCCGCCTCTGGCTGCTGCCCGTGGTGACCGGGGTGGGCGCGCTCCTCGGCGCGCTCCTCGTGTTCAAGATCGCCCCTGAGGCGGAGGGCCACGGCACCGACGCCGCCATCCACGCCGTCCATCACAACCCGCGCGGCATCCGCGCGCGCGCTGTGGTCGTGAAGATCGCCGCCTCGGCGCTCACGATCGGCTCCGGTGGGTCCGGCGGACGGGAGGGACCGGCCGCGCAGATCAGCGCCGGCTTCGGCTCGCTGCTCTCCCGGGTGCTCGATCTGGAGCCTGCCGACAGCCGCGTCGCCGTCGCCACCGGCATCGGCTCCGGCATCGGCGCCATCTTCGGCGCCCCGCTGGGGGGAGCCGTGCTGGCGAGCGAGATCCTCTATCGCGACGACTATGACTCAACGGCGCTGCTGCCGTGCTTCATCGCGTCCGTGGTCAGCTACGCCATCTTCGGGGTCTTCGTCGGGTGGTTGCCGCTGTTCGGGTATGTCGGCGGCTACGAGTTCTCCGATCCGGTCCAGTTGCTGTGGTTCGCGCTCATCGGTCTCCTCGGCGGCCTGCTCGGGCTGCTGTACGCGAAGAGCTTCTACGGGCTCGCGGCTCTCTTCCTCCGCCTGCCCCTGCCGCGCTGGCTCGGTCCGACGATCGGCGGCGTCGCTGTGGGTCTCATCGGCCTCGTCATCCCCCAGGTGCTCGGGACCGGCTACGGCTGGGTGCAGAAGGGCCTCGGTATCGAACTGCTCACCCTCCCGCTGTGGATCGTGATCATTCTGCCGCTGGCCAAGATCCTCGCCACGGGGCTCTCCATCGGCTCCGGGGGGTCGGGGGGCATCTTCGGGCCCGGGATGTTCATCGGCGCGTTCCTCGGCGCCGCCGTGTGGCGCGTCTTCGAGCCCATCGCGCCGTCGATGGGACACAATCCCGCACCGTACGTGATCGTCGGCATGATGTGCTGCTTCGGCGGCATCTCCCGGGCTCCGCTGGCGATCATGATCATGGTGGCCGAGATGACCGGGAGTCTCTCGATGCTGGCGCCGGCGATGATCGCCGTGGGCATCTCGTGGCTGATCGTCCGCCGCAGCGACGCGACCATCTATCGCAGTCAGCTCAAGAGCCGTGCCGAGGCCCCTGCGCAGCGCGTCCTGGTCGGCCTTCCATTGCTCTCCCGGATCCCGACGAAACGAGCTATGGCGCCGCCGCGGCTGGTGCTGGCGGCGGACCTGCCGGCCGACGAGGCGCGCGCCACGCTGAGCGGCGCCGGCGTGGGCGGTGCGCCGGTCGTCGACGAGGAGGGGCGCTTCGAGGGCGCCGTCCTGGAGGCGGAGCTTGAGGCCCACCAGGGGCGCGTGCTGGCCCGGATGGTGGATCCCGGCGCGCCGTCGGTACCCGCCACAAGCAGGCTCGACGTCGCCTTGGAGGCCCTCAACGAGGGCGACTATCCATGGGTCTCGGTGCTCAACGACGACCGCCGGGTCGTGGGCACGCTGTCGATCTCCGACCTTGTGCGCGCCTATCGCCGCGAGCTGACGGCGAGCTTCTCGCGCCTGACGGACCTGGAAGCGGGAACTGCGGCGTTCGACGTCGAGATCCCCGAAGAGTCGCCCGCGGTCGGCATGAGACTTCGCTTCGCGGGCCTGCCCATGGGCGTACTCGTGACGTCCATCACTCGCGCCGGCGACGTAGTGCTGCCGACGGGCGACACCGTGCTCCTCACCGGCGACCGCCTCTCGGTGCTCGGCGGGCGAGAGGGAATGGAGAAGATCGGCGTGGTCGTGTCGCCGCGGCCGGCGGCGAGCTGACGCTCCGAGGTCGTCTCCGCACGGCCGTCGAGCCGGCGGTCAGCCCCCGGCCTGAGGCGTCCGCTTCGTCCGCTCCTTGGCTAGTTCGAGGTACTCCCTCGACAAGTCGATGCCGACGGAGCGGCGGCCGAGCGCCGACGCGACCAGCATCGCCGTACCGGTGCCGCAGAACGGGTCGAGGACGACCCCGCCGGGTGGGCACGTGGCCAGGATGGGGATGCGGCAGAGGTCGGCCGGGAACGGGGCGAAGTGCAGGCCCCGCCCCTGCGTGTCTTCGGGCAGGATGTCCCACACGTCGCCGGGCTTGGCCCCCCGAGGGTGGTAGCGAAGGAAGTAGAAGCCGTGCTCCTCGAGTTCGCGAGCGCGGCCCGATACGGCGCCGACGTCCGAGTGCGTCGCCCGCTGGTAGCCGCGGATGACCATGCGGAAGTCGGCGAGGCGGCCGGCGGCCACTTCGCCGAGCGTCTCCTCGAGCGCGGCCAGCGCAGCGGCTTTCTCGAGCTCGTCCAGCGACGTCGAGAGCTCGATCTGGCGGCGGTACCGCACGCCGCTCACGCCGGTGGCGGAGACGACGACGCCCTTGTCCACGCGCGCCGCACGCGGCGCGCGCCTGACCGCGTCGGCGTCGTAGTAGTAACCCTTGGAGCGACGCACGAAGTGGAAGAAGAGCTCGTGCACGTTGCGCAGCTTGTCCCTGCTCGTGTCCGGCCCGCCCTTGAGCTTGTGCCACACCACGCTGTTGCGCAGCGTCCAGCCCTGATCGTCGCTGAGGTGGAAGGCGACGCGCCACGGGATGCCCAGCTGGCGCTTGCCCCTGTAGGTGTCGCCGAGGTTGAGCCACAGGGAGCCCGCCGGGCTGAGCACGCGCGTCAGCTCGAGCGTGACGGCGCCGAGGGCGGCCACGTAGTCCCGCCAGCCGCCCTCGGCGCCGATGCCGCCGCCGGCGTAGCGGCGGTGGCCGAAGTAGGGAGGGCTGGTGACGACGCAGTCGACGGACGCGGCGGGGAAGAGACGCAGCACGTCCGCGGCGTCGCCCTGCAGGAAGAGGGGACGCGGGTGGGGATGACCGTCGCCCGCGCCCGCGACGTAGGCGGCCAGCCCGGCGCGGCCGTCGGGCCCGTCGCCGGCGTCGTCGTTCACGCTCCGAGGTAGCGCCGGTAGATCGCCTCGTAGTCGGCGACCATGCGCTCGACGGTGAACCGCTCTTCCACGGTGCGGCGGCAGACTGCCGGGTCGATCTCGCCGACCCGGCCCACCGCCGCGACGAACTCGTCCATCTCGTCCACGACGAAGCCGGTGACGCCGTCGTCCACGACCTCCGGCACCGAGCCCTGGCGCATCGCCACGACGGGGGTGCCGCAGGCCATCGCCTCGATCATGACCAGCCCGAACGGCTCCGGCCACGTGATGGGGAAGAGGAACGCGTGTGCGTGCGCGAACAGTTCGCGCTTGCGCACGTCGGTGACCTCTCCCTCGTACACGATCTGGTCGCCGTCGATGTGCGGCTCGATCTGCTCCTCGAAGTACTGGCGGTACGGCTCCTGCAGCACTCCGGCCATGATGAGCTTGCGGCCGAGTCGCTTGGCCGTCTCGATGCTGTGGTGGAACCCCTTGGCCTCGCAGACGCGGCCGAAGGCGAGCAAGTAGTCGTCCTTCTCGGGCGTGCACGGCCACTTCTCGACGGCGATGGCGTTGTAGGCCAGACCGGCCCAGCTCATTCCGGGCGGCGCCATCGAACGCTGGTACTGGCTGATGCAGATGTAGCCGACCTCCTGGGCGAACTGCTTGTAGAAGCCGTAGGCCGTAGAGTCGAAGGCGCAGTGGACGGTGTGCATCATCGGCGTCGCCAGGTAGCGGCTGAATGCCACGCCGAGGAATCCGGAGTGGTCGTGCACGAGGTCGAACCCACCCTTCTCGATATCGGCGAAAGCGAACGACACCTGGCGGGCGTCGAACGGCGTGACGCCGATCGCGTCCGGCATCTGCCTGGGGAACAGGGCGCAGAGCTCGGCCGCGGTGTGTGAGTCGCCGGTGGCGTAGAGGCGCACCTCGTGGCCGCCCGCGACAAGGCCGTCACAGAGCTGCTGGACGACCCACTCTGTGCCGCCATAGCCTGCAGGCGGAACGGTGATCCAAGGAGGAGCAAGCTGAGCGATACGCATGCCGGCATTGTAGAGGACGCGGGACGGCGGCGACAGGTCTCATGCAACCGCGGGCACCTGCCGATGGGAGGCGCACACCCGGTGTCCGGCCCGTCGCCGGACGGGGCAGAGTCTCTGTCAGACCTGACGAAGCGATAGAGTGGCGGCCATGATCCTGTACTTGGACTGCTCCAGCGGCATCAGCGGCGACATGCTGGTCGGCGCGCTGCTCTCGCTGGCCGGGGCGCGCGAAGCCGACCCCGGCCCCCTCGACGACGTCCTGCGCCCGGCGCTGGCCTCCGCGGGGATCGACCCGCGGCTCGTGCAGATCGAGGACGCGCGCCGCGGCGCGATCGCCGCGCTGGCGTTCAAGGTCGCGGACCAGCCCGGCTTCGCGACCTTCGACGAGCTGATCGTGTCGCTCTACGCCTCGGACCTGGAGCACCCGGTCGCCGACGCCGTTGCCTCCATCGCCGAACGCATGGCCGCCGCGGAGGCGGAGGTGCACGGCCGCGGTGAGGAGCAGGAGCATCTGCACGAATTGAGCGATGTCGACACGGCCGTCGACCTCATCTGCGCGGCGACGCTGCTGGCGAAGCTCGCGCCGGAGCGCATCGTCGCGTCGCCGCCGGCGCTGGGCGACGGCGAGATCGAGACCGCGCACGGCCGCCTGAGCGTGCCGGCGCCGGCCGTGCTCTCGCTGCTCTCCGGGCTGCCGACGGCCGGCGGCGCGCCCACCGTGACGGCGGGCGAGACCCCGGCCGCTCCGCTGGGCGAGCTCACGACGCCGACGGGCGCCGCCCTGCTCGCCCACTACGTAGGTGCGTTCGGCGGCGTGCCCGCCGGCCGCGTGGACCGCGTGGGCTACGGCGCCGGCCGCCGTGAGGTCCCCGGCCGGCCCAATGTATTGCGTGCTGTGCTCGTCGACCCGGCTGCCCTTGCCGACGAGAGCGGACCCGGCTCCGCCCTCGCTCTGGGGGAGGCTGCTCCGCACGACGGCCATGGGCACGGCGACCACGTCGTCCTCGAAGCCAACATCGACGACATGACGCCGGAGCTGCTCGCGCATGCCGCGCACGCGCTGCGCGAGGCGGGCGCGCTCGACGTGTGGATGAGCCAGGCGCTGATGAAGAAGGGCCGCCCCGGCGTGGTCCTCCACGTGCTGGCCGCAGTGGCCGATCGCCAGCGCCTCTCAGAGGCCGTCTTCGCTGAGACCACGACCTTCGGCCTGCGGGTCGTCGCGTGCGCGCGCGAGTACGTCGAGGAGCGGCGCGAGAGCGTCAAGATCGGCAAGCTCAAGGTGGGCGTGCGCCTCAGCTTCGTCGGCGGACGCCTCTCCACCGTCTCGCCTGAATACGAGGATGTGCGCCGCGTGGCCACGGCCGTGGGCCGGCCCGCGCGCGTCGTGTACGAGGCTGCGCAGTCGGCCGCGCGCAGCCGCTTCAGCGGCGCCTGAGCGCGCCGGGAGAGGCCGGGTCGCCTGCGCCCTCGCCCACATGGCCGTCCCGTCCGACGGACTGCCCGGGCGCGAAATTGACCGCTTCAGAGCCGCGCTAGTAGAATCCGGCACGATGTGCCGCACCTCGCCCCCCGTGACGGCCCGGTCCTTATCATCAGCATCGAGACGCGCGGGACAGTGGAGACCAAAGGAGGACGCGTTGAGTTCGATCGTTCGTAAATCCCCGGTGCCGAGTGACATCGAGATCGCCCAGGCCGCTACCATGCAGCCCATCCAGGCGATCGCCGAGAAGGCCGGCATCCTTGAGGATGAGCTGGAGCTCTACGGTCGCTACAAGGCCAAGATCGACTACATGGCGCTGCTCGACCGCCTGAAGGACAAGCCCGACGGCAAGATCATCGACGTCACCGCCATCACCCCGACGCCGCTCGGCGAGGGCAAGACGGTCACCGCCGTCGGCCTCTCCGAGAGCATGAACGCCGTCGGCATCGACACCATGCTCGCCCTCCGCGAGCCCTCTCTCGGCCCGGTCTTCGGCATCAAGGGGGGCGCGGCGGGCGGCGGCTACTCGCAGCTCATCCCGATGGAGGACCTGAACCTGCACTTCACCGGTGACATCCACGCCGTCGGCGCCGCCAACAACCTGCTGGCCGCCATGGTCGACAGTCACCTCATGCACGGCAATGAGCTCGACATCGACCCGCTGTCCATCTCGTGGCGTCGCGTCGTGGACCTCAACGACCGTGCGATGCGCGAGATCGTGAACGGCCTGGGCGGCAAGCTCAACGGCATCCCCCGCCAGACCGGTTACGACATCACCGTCGCCTCCGAGGTCATGGCGATCCTCGGCCTCGCCACGTCGCTCAAGGATCTGCGCGAGCGCCTCGGCCGCATCACCTTCGCTTACGACACGTCGGGCAACCCGCTGACGGCCGACGACATCGGCGCCGGCGGCGCCATGACGGTGCTCCTCAAGGACGCCATCAAGCCGAACGTCATGCAGACGCTCGAGGGCAACGCGGCGCTCATCCACGCCGGCCCGTTCGCCAATATCGCCCAGGGCAACAACTCGATCATCGCCGACAAGGTCGCGATGAAGCTGGCCGACTACGTGGTCACCGAGAGCGGCTTCGCCGCCGACCTGGGCGCCGAGAAGTTCATGGACATCATCTGCCGCTACGGTGGCTTCGCGCCGAGCGCCGTGGTCATCACCTGCACCATGCGCGCCCTCAAGATGCACGGCGGCCTGCCGGTCAACCCCGAACTGCTCAAGGAAGAGAACAACGAAGCGCTCGAGAAGGGCTGCGAGAACCTGGCCAAGCAGATCGAGAACATGAAGTACTTCGGCGTGCCCGTCGTCGTGACCATCAACCGCTTCGCCTTCGACCGCGACACCGAGATCGAGATCGTGCGCCGGGAGGCCATCGCGGCCGGCGCCGAGGACGCGGTGCCGATCAACGTGCACGCGCTGGGCGGCGACGGAGGCCAGGAGGCGGCCGAGGTCGTCAGGGCGGCCGCCGACAAGGGCGGGGACTTCAAGTTCCTGTATCCGCTCGAGGCGTCCATCAAGGAGAAGATCGAGACCATCGCCACCCGCATCTACGGCGCCGACGGCGTCGACTACCTGCCGGTCGCCGAGGCCAAGATCAAGCAGTTCACCGAGCAGGGCCTGGACAAGCTGCCGCTGTGCATGGCCAAGACCCACCTGTCGCTGAGCCACGACCCGGCGCTCAAGGGCCGTCCGCGCGGCTTCCGCGTGCCGATCCGCGACATCCGTCCCGCCACCGGCGCCGGGTACCTGTACCCGCTCCTCGGCGAGATGCGTACCATGCCCGGCCTGGCCAAGCGCCCGGCCGCCGTCGACGTCGATATCGACGTCGAGACCGGCCGGATCATCGGCCTGTTCTGAGAACCTGAGGGAGCGACCCGGGGCGCCGGCCGGTGACGGCCGGCGCCCCGCGGAGCCCTCGGGCTCCGCACCCGGCCGGCGCTCCGGCCTCTTCGGTCACTCCCCGTACTCGGCGCACACGCGCCGCGCTGGAGGTACACGGTGAGCGACGGCCCCACCATCTACGCCACAGAAGCCCTGCAGGTCTACCTTGACGACGCCGCCAGCAAGAAGCCGGCGCCCGGCGGCGGCAGCGTCTCCGCTTGTGCCGGCGCCCTCGGTGCAGCGCTCGTCGCCATGGTGTGCAACCTCACCCAGGGGCGCGAGAAGTTCGCCGATGTCGAGACCGAGATGGTCGCGCTCGTCGGTCAGGCCGAGGAGGACCGGACGCGACTGGAGCAGCTGCTGCAGGACGACACCACGGCCTACAACGGCGTCATGGACGCGTACAAGCTGCCCAAGGAGACGGACGAGGAGAAGGCGGCGCGCAAGGCGGCCGTACAGGCCGGCCTCATCATCGCCGCCGACGTCCCACTCGAGATCTGCCGCGTCGCCGTGGATGTCTGCCGCCTGAGCAAGGTGGCGGCCAAGCTCGGCAACCCGCAGGCCGTCACCGACGCCGGCATCGGCGCCATCCTCGGCGAGGCGGCCGTCGTCGGCGCGGCGCTCAACGTGCGCATCAACCTCGGCTCAATCGAGGACTGCGACTACACGGCGAGGGCAGCCGCCGAGATCGACAAGATCCAGGCGGAGGCCGCGGCCCTGCGCGCGGAAGTCCTCGCGATCACGCTCTCCAAGCTCTGACCACCCCCTGACGAACGCACACGAGAGGGAAGCCATGGCAGCTCAGATAATCGACGGCAAGGCGATCGCCGAGCAGGTCCGCGAGGAGATCAAGGCCGAGGTCGCGGCGCTCGCGGCCAAGGGCGTCAAGCCAGGTGTCGCCACCATCCTGGTCGGCGGGGACGGCGGCGCGCAGTTCTACCGCGGCCAGATCGAGAAGAACACCGGGACTGTGGGCTTCGAGTACTTCAATCACACGCTCCCGGCGGGCTCGAGCGAGACCGAGATCCTCGACCTCATCACCAGGCTCAACGCCGACAAAGCGGTGCACGGCATCCTCGCGCTCATGCCGATGGACGCCCAGATCGACCAGAACACGGTGTTCAACGCGATCGCTCCCGAGAAGGATCTCGACTGCGTGAACCCGGCCAACATCGGCCATGTGCTGCTCGGCGACCAGCTGTTCGCGCCGGCCACGCCGAGCGCCTGCATCGAGATCCTCGACCGCGAGGGCATCGAGTTGCAGGGTCTCGACATCACCATCGTCAACCACTCGAACATCGTCGGTAAGCCGGTGGCGCTGCTCTGCCTCAACCGCAACGCCTCGGTCCACGTCGTGCACGTGTTCAGCAAGGACGTGCCCGCCGCCTGTCGCGAGGCCGACGTGCTCATCTGCGCGGCCCCGGTGCAGAACCTGATCAAGGCCGACATGGTCAAGCCGGGAGCTGTCGTCATCGACGTCACCACGATCCGCGTCGACGGTAAGCAGGTCGGCTCCCTCGAGTTCGAGGCCGTCTGTGAGGTGGCCGGCCGCGTCACCCCGGTCCCCGGCGGCGTCGGTCCCGTCACCAATGTCATCCTGCTCAAGAACGCTCTTGTCGCCTGCAAGGCGCAGAGCGGCCTGAGCTGACGCAAGAGAGTCGGCGGGCGGCGGGCGCGGCGGCCTCCGGGCCGCGGTACCCGCCGCCCGCCAAGTGTGGTTCACTAGAAGGCGTGGGCCCGTCATCGAGCGGGCGCCGACGAGCTTGAGAACAGGCTCGGGTGTCGAAGACCGGGCGCACCGCTCACGAGCAGCCGCAGGCCCGCCAGCGGGCGGGGTGCGGCAGGTTCAACGCTCGCCGACGGTGTCCAGGCACTGAGATGGGAAGGAGGGCGGCCCGACGGTGTTCGGCCGCCGCCCGACGAAAGCGGAAGCGCGAACGTGGAGTTGATGCGATGCCCAGGCGAGAAGCCACCCCGGGGCAGGCCGACGCGGCCGCCTCCGAGCCCGACGTCGACCTCGCCCAGGTCGAGGCGATCGTCGAGGAGATCGATCCGCACGGCAACCTGATCGCCCTCCTGCAGCGTGCCCAGGACGTCTTCGGCTACCTCCCGGAGCCGGTGGTCGATGAGATAGCCCGGCTGAGCGGCATCCCCTCGTCGCGCATCTACGGGATCATCACGTTCTACGCCCAGTTCACGACCGTGCCCACGGGTCGGCACAAGATCTGGGTGTGCCACGGAACCGCTTGTCACGTGGCCGGCGCGACGCGCATCACCGAGGCGCTCGAGCAGGAGCTCGAGGTCGGCGACGGCGAGACACGCGCCGACCGCGAGTTCACGCTCGATTCGGTCGCCTGCATGGGCGCCTGTTCGCAAGCGCCGGTCATGCGCGTCGACGACGAGACCTTCGGCAATCTCTCCGCGGACGAGACGCGCAAGATCGCGCGCAAGCTCCTCGAGCAGGTACTGGCGGAGCGGGGGGGTGATGCGGATGCCTGAGACCATCCCGGCCGACGGCGTCAAGGTCGGCGTCTCCGCGAGTGCAGACGGTGGGCGGCGGGTCTCCGTCTGCGCCGGCACCGCCTGCGTCTTCGCCGGCTCCATGAAGATCCGCGACGCCTTCGTCGCCGAGATCGCCGAGGCCGGGCTGCAGGACCAGGTGGAGGTCAGCATCATCGGCTGCCACGGCCTGTGCTCGCAGGGCCCGCTGGCGGTGGTCTCCGACGGCGACACGTACTACCCGCGACTCAAGCTCAAGGACGTCAAGACCATCGTCGAAGAGCACCTCACCGGCGGGCGGGTCGTCGAGAAGCTGTTGTACGTCGACCCGGCCACCGGCGAGCGCATCGCCTGCGCCCACGACATCCCGTTCTACAAGGCGCAGGACCGCATCGCCCTTCGCGACGTCGGCGTCATCAACCCGGAGAGCCTGGACGAGTACCTGGCGCGCGGCGGCTACGAGGCCGCGCGCACGGCGCTCACGACGATGACACCGGAGCAGATCGTCGAGACGATACTCGACTCGGGCCTCCGCGGCCGCGGAGGAGCCGGGTTCCCGACGGGCATGAAGTGGAAGTTCGCCGCGGCCTCATC
The DNA here is from genome assembly GCA_963762125.1 of uncultured Thermoleophilia bacterium. Lineage (GTDB taxonomy): Bacteria > Actinomycetota > Thermoleophilia > UBA2241 > UBA2241 > CAIXSE01. Next base: position 100,447 of record CAVXJO010000007.1, on the reverse strand, counting down.
GGGTGAGATCAAGTACATCATCTGCAACGGCGACGAGGGCGACCCCGGCGCGTTCATGGACGCCTCCATCATGGACGGCGACCCGCATGCCGTCCTCGAGGGCATGCTCATCGGCAGCTACGCCATCGGCGCGCACGAGGGCTACATCTACGTGCGCGCCGAGTACCCGCTCGCGGTCAAGCGTCTCAAGCTTGCGATCGCCGCCGCCGAGGAGCGCGGGTTCCTGGGCGAGAACGCGCTGGGCAGCGGCTGGGACTTCAAGCTCAAGATCAAGGAGGGCGCCGGCGCGTTCGTCTGCGGTGAGGAGACGGCGCTCATCGCCTCTATCGAGGGCAAGCGCGGCATGCCGCGCACGCGGCCGCCGTTCCCGGCGGTCTCGGGCCTCTGGGGCAAGCCCACGAACATCAACAACGTCGAGACGTGGGCCAACGTGCCCTGGATCATCGCCAACGGCGCCGCCGCCTACGCGGCTTTCGGCAACGAGTCGTGCAAGGGCACCAAGGCCTTCAGCCTCGCCGGCAAGATCGTCAACGGCGGCCTCGCCGAGGTGCCGATGGGCTCGACGCTCCGCCACGTCATCTTCGACGTCGGCGGCGGCATCAAGGACGGCAAGAAGTTCAAGGCCGTGCAGCTCGGCGGCCCCTCCGGCGGCTGCGTGCCGGCTTCGCTGCTCGACACGCCCGTGGATTACGAGAGCCTCGCCGCGACCGGCGCCATCATGGGCTCCGGCGGCATGGTGGTCGCCGACGACAGCACCTGCATGGTCGACCTCGCCAAGTACTTCCTGCAGTTCACCCAGAAAGAGAGCTGCGGCAAGTGCGTCCCCTGCCGCCTCGGCACCAAGCGCATGCTCGAGATCCTCACGCGCATAACCGAGGGGGACGGCGAAGAGGGCGACATCGAGCGTCTCGAGAGCATGGCGTTGAACATCAAGAGGACCAGCCTGTGCGGCCTCGGCCAGACGGCGCCCAACCCCGTGCTCACGACGATCCGCTACTTCCGCGAGGAGTACCGGGAGCACATCGACGAGCATCGCTGCCCGGCGCTCTCGTGCGAGGCGCTCATCGCCTACGTTGTCGATCCCGACGCCTGCACCGGTTGTACGCTGTGCGCCAAGAAGTGTCCCGTGGACGCGGCCACCGGGACGAAGAAGGCGCCGCACGTCATCGACCAGGCGCTGTGCATCCGCTGCGACGCCTGCCGCGCCGCCTGCAAGTTCGACGCGGTCAGGGTCGTCAGCGGTCCCGAGGAGATCGCCGCAGCGGTGCGGGCGCAGCACACCTAGTCGCGCCGCGACTCACCCAGCGAGGGGCCGGCGATGCCGCCACGGCGTCGCCGGCCCCTCGCTGCGTTCCACCCTCGTCCCTCTCGTTCCGCATATCGTTCGTCGAGTGACTACGCAACGGCCGTCCGGCGCGAGCAGACGAGGGGGTGGGACAGCACTGCGGCAGTCCTGAGCACTACGGATCGCGGCGCGCCGCCAGGGGTCGGCCGCACGTCCGCAAACTAGGGGGGTAGTGTGGCAGAAGAACTCGCATTCGCACGCAAAGCAAGCGGCCTCGTGCGCGGTCTCTCGATGACCGACGCCGTCGCCGTCGGACTCATGAACCAGGGCATCACGCCCAGCATCTGGACGATGATCACCTGGGGTCTCGGGTACGTATCTCACCGGCAACCTGCTCTGGGCCAGCGTCATCTCGCTGGTGCTCGTCGGCTTCGGCTTCCCGCTCGTCTGGGGCATTCTCTCCGGCAGCATGCCGCGCTCCGGCGGCGAGTACATCTACAACTCGCGCATCATCCATCCGATCGTCGGTATCGCCGAGAGCTTCGGCAACGCCTTCGTGATGATCTTCTGGGTCTACGTGCTGGCGCCGTGGATCGCCGATCCCGGTCTCGTCATCATCGCCGAGTACCAGGGCTGGACCTGGTTCTACAACAGCGCCACGGAGACCTTCTTCGGCAGCTTCTCGTACAGCTGGGGCGTCTTCATCGTCGCGACGATCGCCAACATCCTCGCCGTGCTCACGATGATCTTCGGCGTCAAGATCTTCGCCACCATCCAGAAGGCGATCATGATCTTCGCGCTCGGCGGCGCGGCGATCATCACCGTCGCCATCATGTTCAGCAGCAAGACCACGTTTGCGGCGAACTGGGACAAGCTCGCCACCCAGTACGTCTCGCTCAAGTACAACGAGGTCGTCCCCGCGTGTCGGCCGCCATCGGCGAGGCGGTGCCTACCAGCTCGACCTTCTACGCACCCTCGGCGTCATGGTCGCCGGCTCGTGGCTGTTCGCCTACGCCTACTTCTGCGTGTTCGTCGCCGGCGAGGTCAAGCGCCCGGACAAGACGCTGATCAGCGCCAACTTCATCGCCATCCTCGTGCCGGCGCTGTTCATGATCTGGACGGCCCTCTCGATGTATCGCACTATGCCGTTCGACTTCATCTCGGCCACCGCGTGGATCGACAACAACGGCGGCATCTACGGCTACAACATGCCCTTCCTACCCAGCTACATGAGCCTCCGCTACTTCTCCCACTCCAACTTGTTCGTGTCGCTCTCCGCCATCTTGTCCTACATGCTCTTCTGCTTCTGGTACGTGTCGCTGAGCTATCTCTCCTTCCCTCGCATCATCTTCGCCTGTGGCATGTACCTCATAGCCCCAAGTGGTTCACCTCTATCTACTCTCGCTGGGCCAGCCCTGTCAAGAACTACATCCTCTGCTTCGTGCTCTGCCAGGCGGCGATCGCGCTCTACTCCTTCTGGCTGGGCAGCTACATGCAGGGCTCACGGTGACCGGCATGGAGATCGTCTCCGTCTGGGGCGTGACCACCATCGCCGCCATCCTCTTCCCCTACATCTAGCGCTCCAAGAGCATCTGGGAGTCGTCGCCGTACAAGACCTGGAAGTTCCTCGGCGTCCCTCTCATCTTCTGTGGCGGCCTTTTCTCGATGTCTACCTCGTCATCCTCTTCTACTTCCTCATCTTCACCGAGGAGATGAAGTACTCTAATGGCTAGTCTTGGATCCTCTACGGTATCGTCTGGGCCATCGGCATCTTCTGGTACTTCTTCTGGAGCGCTCGCAGCAAGCTCGTCGGCGTGGACGTCGGCATGACCTACGGGGAGCTGCCGCCGGAGTGATCCTCCCGCGAGCCCCGTCGCCCTGCGGCGACGTGAGGGCCGGGCGCCGCCTCGCGCCGCCCCGTCCTTCTCTCGTCCGACGCCCGGGCGGCGGATGGCGCGGGCCCCGGACGCGCTCCCGAATTCGGTCGAGCGTCCGAAGCACGCTGCTCGCGAGCTGGTCGGCGGCGCAGCCGGGGGTCGAGACCAGCCGATTGTAGGATTCGGCGATGTGCGAATTTCGTAGCCTGCCGAATCCTACGCAGCGACGTCAGCCCTTGACATTTTCCGACGCGGGGTGTCGAAATAGCCTCACGAATGGACCTGACCAGGGGGGTCGCGTTGCCATTCAGCCTCGACGCGATCGACAGGCAGATCGTATCCCTTCTCATAGAGGACGGCCGGACTTCGTCGGCGGAGATCACGCGGCGCATCGGACACGTGTCCGAGCGCGCCGTGCGCTACCGGATAGAGCGCCTTCTGCGCACGGGCGTCATCCGCATCAGCGCCATAGTCATGCCCCAAGCCGTCGGCTTCCCCGTCATCGGTGACGTCCTCGTCGATGTCGCCCCCGGCAAGCTGCAGGACGTCGCCGCCCAGCTGGTCGAGTTCCCCACCGTGAGCTATGTGGCGGGCTCGGTCGGCGAAGGCGACCTCAGCGTGCAGGTGTATGCCCGCGACACCGAGGAGCTCCTCCGCTTCGTCAACGAAGTCGTCGGCAAGGTCCCCGGGGTGACGCGCACCAAGCTCGCCATGGTGCCGTGGAAGCTCAAGGACGTCTATCAGTGGCACGTACCGTCCGAGGCTGCTGTTGAGGGGAGGTCGATCGACTGAGGATCCTTGCTCGAGTGTCGTCCCATCAATCACGCTTTTTCGCCGGTACGGGGGGCCTCGCCGGCGACATGTCGTAGTAACAGGGGGGAACAGTGGCAGAAGAACTAGCCTTCGCCCGCAAAGCCAGCGGCCTGGTGCGCGGTCTCTCGATGACCGACGCCTTTGCCGTCGGCTTCATGAACCAGGGGCTCACGCCGAGCATCTGGTTCGCCATCACCTTCGGTCTCGGCGTCTTCATCGGCGGCAACCTGATCATCGCCGCCCTCATCTCCTTCGTGCTCGCCGGCTTCGGCTTCCCCATCGTCTGGGGCGTGCTCGGCGGCTCGATGCCGCGCTCCGGCGGCGAGTACATCTACAACTCGCGCATCGTGCACCCCATCTTCGGTATCGCCCAGAGCTTCGGCGACGCCATGATCTGGCTGATGTGGATCTACGTGCTGGCGCCCCTGGCCGTGGACCCCGGCCTCACCATCACCTTCAACTACCTGGGCTTGACGGGAGCCGCCGAGTGGGTGGTGAGCAGCGCCTGGATCACCTTCTTCCTGGCCACCGCCTTCAACATCATCGGCTTCCTCTTCGTCGTCTTCGGCATCAAGATCTTCGCACTCACGCAGAAGATCATCATGTTCTTCGGCATCGGCGGCTGCATCGCCATCGGCCTGGCGCTGACCATCTCCTCGCGCGCCAACTTCGTCGCCAACTGGGACGCCGACGCCGTCGCCAGCGGCTCGCCCAAGTACGCCGACTTCGTCACCAAGGTGGGCGACGCCGCCGGCCAGGTGATGCCCACCACCTGGGGCTGGTCGGCCACCTTCGGCTGCATGGTGGCCATGTCGTGGCTGTTCGCCTACGCCTACTCGATCTCGTTCATCGGCGGCGAGGTCAAGCGCCCCGACAAGACCATCATCTGGTCCAACTTCTTCGCCATCGCGGTGCCCTTCGCGTTCCTCCTCTGGATCGCCCTGGTGCTCAACAAGACGGTCGGCTACACGTTCCTCAACGCCGCCGCCTGGAACGACCAGAACGGCCCCATCGAGGGCTTCGCCATGCCCTTCGGCAGCAACTTCATCGACCTCGCCGTGTACACCTTCGGCACCGCCACCTGGTACACCAAGTTGCTCGCCGGCTACATGGGCTTCTCGTACGTGGCCTTCACGCTCTGGTGGGTGGCGCTCAGCTACCTCGCCTTCCCGCGCATCCTCTTCGCCTGGGGCATGGACCGCATGGGCCCCAAGTGGTTCACCGACATCAGCCCGCGCTGGGCGAGCCCGGTGAAGAACTACATCGTCTGCTTCGTGCTCGGCGAGGCCCTGCTCGTGCTCTACTACACGCTGCTCACCGACGCCATGCAGAACATCATCGTCACCGGCTTCCAGGTGACCTCGGTGTTCATCCCCACGGCGATCGCCGCCCTGCTCTTCCCCTACGTGAAGCGCGCCAAGGGCGTCTGGGAGTCTTCGCCCTACCGCACCTGGAAGTTCCTCGGCCTGCCGGTCGTGGTCTGGGGCTCGCTGGCGAGCTTCGTCTACCTGGGCATCCTGCTCTACTACTTCGTCTTCAACGACGCCGCCAAGCAGTTCACCATGGCGGGCAACATCATCCTGGTCACGGCCTGGGTGCTGGGCATCCTCTGGTACTTCTTCTGGAAGAGCCGCAGCAAGAGTGTGGGCGTCGACGTCTCGGTCACCTACGGGGAGTTGCCGCCCGAGTGACCAAACGCTACCTTGAAGGGGTGAGGGCGGACGCCCTCACCCCTTCACTGGCCTCTGGAGTGTGTAGATGAACAAGCTTTTCATGGTCACCGACATCCACGGCTCGAACGTCTGCTACCGGAAGTTCCTGAACGCGCTTCCGATCTACGGCGCCGACCTGGCCGTGCTCATGGGCGATCTCACCGGCAAGGTCCTCGTGCCGCTCGTCGACAAGGGCGGGGACCAGTGGGAATGCACCCTGATGGGGCAGTACCGCGAGATCAACGGGCAAGAAGAGCTCGCGGACATCAAGAAGACCGTCGAGAACGCGGGCTACTACTGGGTCCACCAGACGCGCGAGGAGTTCAACGACACGCGCGCCGACCCGGCCAAGATCGACGCCCTGTTCAAGAGCCTCGTCTTCCAGCGCGTGCAGGAGTGGCTCGACCTCGCCGACGAGCGGCTCGACGGCAAGCCCTACCAGATGTACATGGCGCCGGGCAACGACGACTGGTTCGTGATCGACGACATGATCGACAACGCCAAGCTCGTGCACCCGTGCGACAAGCGCGTCGTCGAGATCGACCACCACGAGATGATCACCTCGTCGGCGTCCAACCCTACGCCGTGGGACACGCCGCGAGAGATGAGCGAGGAAGACCTCGAGAAGCACCTGCGCGAGCTGTGCGCCAAGGTCAAGAACCAGGACACGGCGATCTACAACTTCCACGTACCGCCGTTCGGTTACTCGCTCGACCTGTGCCCCAAGCTCGATGAGAACCTCACCATGGCCGCCGACGAAAAGATCCACGCGGGCAGCCTGGGCGCCAAGGCCGTCATCGAGCAGTATCAGCCGCTCCTCGGTCTGCACGGCCACATCCACGAGTCGCGCGGCGCGCAGAAGGCCGGGCGCACGCTGCTCATCAACCCGGGCAGCGAGTACTCGGAGGGCATCCTCAAGGGCGTCATCGTGATGCTCGACAAGAAGAAGATCAAGGACTACGTCTTCACCTCTGGGTGATCGGCGCGTAGACTCGGGACTTCACCACGACGCCGGACCCTGAAGGGGGCGATAGATCCACATGGGACAGTTCATCCTGCCGAAAGACATCCCGCTCGACCGCTATCCCAAGCCAGAGGTCTTTCTCGATGAGGGCAAGAGGATCACGGAAGCGGCGCAGCAGCAGGGCATCATCATGCGCGTCATGGGCCCCCTCGCGCTTCATTACTACTTTCCTGATCAGATCGACCTCTATGCCAAGCTGGAGCGGCTGGGCGAGCGGTACTTCACCGACATCGACTTCGCCGTGTACGGCAAGGGCCGCAAAGGCATGGGGAAGCTGATGGAGTCGCTCGGCTACGAGAACGATCTGCAGACCATGGCGATGACCGGCCAGACCCGCCAGATCTACTTCGGCGGCAAGGTCCCCATGATCGACATCTTCTTCGACAAGCTCGACTACTGCCACGAGATCAACTATGCGGGCCGTCTCGAGCTCGACCCCTGGAGCGTCTCGCTCGCCGATATCCTCATGCAGAAGCTGCAGATCTGGGAGATCAACGACAAGGACCTCAAGGACATCGAGTACCTCTTCACCGTGGCCGAGTTCGGCGAAGACGACGCGAAGAAGGTCAATGAGGGCTACGTCGCCCGGCGTCTCGCCGACGACTGGGGGTTCTGGTACACGGCGACCACGAACCTCGACCGCGTCAAGGACCACGTCGACGGCGTCGACGCCTTGAGCGACGAGCAGAAGGCCAAGATCAAGCAGAAGGCCGACGAGGTCCGCGCGCGCATCGACCGCGAGCCCAAGACCAAGAAGTGGGAGAAGCGCGCCAAGAAGGGCACCAAGAAGATCTGGTACAACACCGGGTTCTCCGACTGGTGAGCCGCGGTGCGGCCGGCCGCGACTGAGGCCGCCGCGCGCCGGAGGCGACGAGGGCCGGGATGCCTGCGGGCATCCCGGCCCTCGTCGTTGGTGCGGCTCCGCCGGCCGGCGGCTGCGGCGGTTGCGGTGACTGCGCGCGCCGGCCTTGAGTGACGCCCGGCTGCCGGGCTAGGCTCACGCGTGAGGCGGCCCGGAGGGACTGTGCAAGCGCGGATCCCCAGGGAGGTCCAGTGAGAGTCGACGACATCGCCGGCAAACGGGTGCTGGTCACCGCCGCCGCCACCGGCATCGGGGCGACGGTCGCGGCGCGGTTTGCCGCTGAAGGCGCCGCGGTCTACGTCTGCGACGTCGACGAGGAAGCGCTGGCGGACTACCTCGCGGGCCAGCCGGGCATCTCCGGCGTCGTGGCGGACGTCGCCGATCCGGCCGAGGTCGACGGACTGGTGGCCGCCGCGACCGGGGAGCTGGGCGGCCTGGACGTGCTCGTGAACAACGCCGGCGTGGCCGGTCCGGTGGCGCCGGTTGAGGACATGGACGTCGAGGGCTGGCGCCGGACCCTCGATGTGAACCTGACCGGCGCCTTCCTCTGCGTGCGCGCGGCGGTCCCGCACCTGAAGGCGGCCGGCGGCGGCTCGATCGCCGTCATGTCGTCGAACGCCGGGAAGATGGGGCTGCCCTTCCGCGCGCCGTACGTCGCCACCAGGTGGGGACTCATCGGCCTCGTGAAGACCTTGGCCATGGAGCTCGGGCCGTTCGGGATCCGCGTCAACGCCGTCTGCCCGGAGACGTCGAGGGGGAGCGCATCGGGCGAGTCATCGCCCTCGAAGCGAAGAACCGAGGAGTGACGCCCGAGGCCGTGTACGCGGAGCGCGTCGAGGCGGTGTCGCTCAGGACGATGGTGACTGGCGACGACGTGGCGAGCCTCATCCTGTTCGTCGCCTCGGACGCCGGGGCGAGGATCTCCGGGCAGGCCCTGCTGGTGGACGGCAACGCCGAACGCGCCTGAACGGAGCGAGACACCGGGCCGGACACCGTGTACGCCTGCGACTGACGGCCGCGGCCCGGTGCACGCGAGGGCGCCTGGGCCGCGGCCGGCCTCCGGTCGCCGCGCCGCCGGGCGGCGCGGCGACGCTCAGTGCGCCGCGAGCTCTTCGCTGCTCAGCTGAGCCTGCACGCGCTCCATGACGCGGTCGAGCCGCGCGACGACCTCGTCCATCTGCTGCTGGGTGAGGGTCGCCGGAGGCTCGATGCGGAACGTCTTGGCGCTGAAGAGGGTGCCGCCCGTGAGCACGCCCTCGCCGAAGAGGCCGGTGGCGACCGCGTATCCGGCTTCCTCGGTGCAGTACTCGAGGCCGATGAGGAGGCCGAGCCCGCGCACCTCGCACAGGAGGTCCGGATACTTCTGACGCAGTTCCTCGAAGCGGTCCCTGAGCCAGAGGCCCTTTTCTGCCGCCTGCCGCGGTATCTCCTCCTCCAGCGTGGCGTGGAGCGCGCCGATGACCGCCGACGTGGCCACGGGGTTGCCGCCGAACGTCGTCGTGTGCAGGTACGGGTTGTCCATGAACGGCGCGAACACCTCGGGCGTGGAGATGAAGCAGCCCACCGGGATCACGGCCCCACCCAGCGCCTTGCCCATGGTCATGATGTCGGGCGCCACGCCCCAATGCTCGATGCCCCAGAGCTCGCCGGTGCGCCCCATGCCCGTCTGCACCTCGTCGGCGATGAACAGGATGCCCCACTTGTCGCAGATCTCGCGGACCTTGGGGAAGAAGTCGTCGGGTGGCACGTGGGCGCCGGCTTCGCCCTGCACGGGCTCGGCGATGAAGGCACAGATGTCGTCGCCCAGCTGGTCACAGATCTGCAGCTCCTTTTCCAGCGCGTCGGCGTCGCCGTAGGGGATGAAGCGCACGTTGGGGAGCAGCGGGGCGAACGGCGTACGCCACGCCCCCTTGCCGGTCACGCTGAGGCTGCCCATCGACTTACCGTGGAAGCCGCGCAGGCAGCTGATGATGCCGTTGCCGTGTCCGGGCTTCTTGCCCTGCGCCCAGAGCTTGGCCAGCTTCATGGCACCCTCGTTGGCCTCGGTGCCCGAGTTGCAGAAGAAGGAGTACTGCAGGTCGCCCGGGGTGAGCTTCGCGAGCAGTTCGCTGGCGTAGCCGCGCATCGGATCGAGCAACTCCTGCGAATGCAGGGCCTGATGCTGGAGCTGGTCCATCACCGCCTTGAGGACGGTGGGGTGACGATGGCCGAGCATGTAGATGCCGTAGCCACCGAGGCAGTCGATGAACTCCTTGCCGTGGACGTCGAAGAACACGTTGCCTTCGTCGCGCCACTCTACCGCGGTGTAGTCGGTGGAACACGACTTGCGATACTCGAGGATGCCGGGATTGACATACCTGTCGAAGTTGACGAGACAGTCGTCGACGACCGCCCGTTGCTCCTCGGGCGTGAGCTCGGATCTCGCCATCAGATCGAGCGCCTTGCGCGCTTCTCGCACTGCATCTTGCCTCGCTGCATCCTGCATTCGTCCCTCCGTCCACATGGTCCTCGCGGCAGAATAGTCTGATTTGCAGTATAGTTCGGATGACCGACCGAACCGCGACTCCAATGTACCCCTCTCGTCGCGGCGACGCAACGGGTCGAGGGGCCGCCGAGGGTGGCGTGCCGGGGGGGTGGTAGTGTGTGACGCGCGAGGAGCACATGACCGGTCACGACGGACTCACAGAGGACCCGACCGCCCAGCTGTCGCCGACGGCGCGCAAGCTGGTAGCCGCCGCGCGGCGCCTGCTGGCGCGCGGCGGCTACGAGGCGCTGACGATGGAGGCGGTCGCGGCGGAGGCCGGCGCCTACCGCGACTCCGTGCGCTACTACTTCGGCAGCAAGGCGGCGTTCATCGCCGCCGTCGTCGACTCCCTCGCCCACGACCAGAGCCTGAGCGCCGTGACTGAGACGCAGGCGGCGCCGGGCGGCGACGAGCGCATTCACGGGCTCGTCGCCGGCGACCTCCGCCTGGTGGACGACCGCGCCGCCTTCCGTGACTTCTTCGCCATCCTGCCGCACGTGGTGCTCGACGACGAGTTGCGGGACCGGGTCGCGGGGCTCTACGACTGGTACCGTGACCTGTACGTGGAGGGCCTCGGCGAGCCGACCGCCGTCGCGGAGCCTCGCCTGCGCGCGTTCGCCTCATTGATGGTCGCGATGACCGACGGCTTGGCGGTCCAGCGCCTCCTGGATCCCGAGGGAGTGGACCTGGAGCCGCTCTTCGAGCTCTGGGAGAGCATGCTCCACGACGCGCTGCTGGCGGGCGGGGACTGAGCTCCGACCCGCTGCGTACTGCGCGCGTTTGAGACGTCGCCGGTCGTCTCCACGACCGCGCCGTGGGTCCATTTACACCTCTTTGACCGTGTTGTAGTCTCGCTTACGTGCTTGGCGGTACCGCATGGGGGGTACCTCTTGGCCCCCGGGCCGGCACTGGGCTGCAAGTAGGAGGCATGGGTTTTGGCGCAGGGGACAGTGAAGTGGTTCAGCAACGAGAAGGGGTATGGCTTCATCGAGCGGGAAGACGGTGACGACCTGTTCGTGCACTACTCCGAGATCACCATGGACGGCTACAAGACGCTGGTCCAGGGACAGCGCGTCGAGTTCGAGATCACCGAGGGCGACAAGGGCCTGCAGGCTTCCACGGTGAAGCCGGTCGTCTAGTCGAGGCAGGTGTACGGGGGGCCTCGCCGGCGCTCGTCGCCGGCGAGGCCCCCTTTCTTGTCGGCCATCTGAGGCAGGAGTACTATAGTCGTCCCGCTCCGGCGCCCCAGCAGGAGGAACGCGACATGATCTCCGAAGACGACGTCCGCTACGTCGCGAAACTCGCCCGTCTGCGCATCGAGCAGGACGAGGCGGCGCGCATGACCGGTGAGCTGGCCAAGATCCTCGCGCACATCGACAAGATGGGGGAGTTGGACCTGGCTGAGGTGCCGCCTACGGCGCACGTCCTCGACGTCGTCAACATCACGCGCGAGGATCGCGAGCAGGCCGGCTTGCCGCGCGAGGAGGCCCTGCGCAACGCGCCGGCCGTGAGCGACGACTGCTTCCGCGTCCCGAGGATGGGCTGACGTGCCCGGGCTCGACCCGCTGCGGCTCACCGCGCGCGACGCGAAGCGCCTGTTGGTGGACGGGGAGGTATCGTCCGCGGAGCTCACCAAGGTGTACCTCGACCAGATCGCCGCGGTCGAGAGCAAGGTGCGCGCCTACATCCTGCACACGCCGGACAATGCGGCCAAGTACTCCACCAAAGTCGATCGCGAGATGCAGGCGATGCGCGGCCCGCTGGCGGGCTTGCCGATCGCCGTCAAGGACAACATGGTCACCGAGGGCGTCACCACCACGTGCGCCTCGAAGATCCTCCACAACTACCAGCCGGTCTACACCGCCACCGCGGTGCGCCAGGTGTGGGAGGACCACGTCGTCATGCTCGGCAAGACCAACCTCGACGAGTTCGCCATGGGCTCCAGCACCGAGAACTCGGCGTATCAGGTCACCGCCAATCCCTGGGACCTGAGCACGGTGCCCGGCGGCAGCAGCGGCGGCTCCGCCGCCGCCGTGGCCGCCGGCGAGGCGCTGTGGGCGCTGGGCAGCGACACGGGCGGTTCTATCCGTCAGCCGGCCGCCCTGTGCGGCATCGTCGGCATGAAGCCCACCTACGGCGCCGTCAGCCGCTACGGGCTCATCGCGTTCGCCAGTTCGCTCGACCAGATCGGCCCGCTCACGCGCTCCGTGTACGATTGCGCGCTGTTGCTGCAGCACCTCGTCGGCCGCGACCCTCGCGACGCGACCAGCGTCGAGCTGCCCGAGCCGGTGGCGCTGCCGACGGCCGAGCGGCTCGACGGGCTGCGCGTCGGCGTGCCCGCCGAGTACCTGGCCGTCGGCATCGAGCCCGGCGTGCGCGCGCGCTTCGATGAGGCGCTCGCGCGCATCGAAGAGCTCGGTGGCACCTGCGTGGAGATCAGCCTGCCGCACACCGAGTACGCCCTGCCGGCGTACTACATCATCGCGCCCGCCGAAGCGTCGGCGAACCTCGCCCGCTTCGACGGCGTCCGCTACGGGTATCGCTGCGCCGACCCGGTCGACCTGCTCGACCTCTACGAGCGCACGCGCGGCGAGGGTTTCGGCGCCGAGGTCAAGCGCCGCATCATGATCGGCACCTACGCGCTCTCCGCCGGCTACTACGACGCCTACTACGGGCGCGCCCAGAAGGTCCGCACGCTGGTGCGCCGCGACTTCGCCGAGGCGTTCGCCGGCGTCGACCTCATCGCTTCTCCGACGACGCCCACCGTCGCCTTCAAGGCCGGCTCGCGCACCAGCGACCCGCTGGCCATGTACATGAGCGACGTCTGCACCATCCCGGCCAACCTCGCCGGCCTGCCGGCGATCAGCATCCCCTGCGGCCTCGCCGGCGGTCTGCCGGTGGGCTTCCAGCTCATCGGGCCGGCGTTCAGCGAGAACCGCATGCTCGAGGCTGCGCACGCGCTCGAGGGCGCCATCGGGTTCGACACGGCGCCCACGTTCCGCGGCACGCGCAGGGAGCGGGACGAGAACGGCTGGCGCACCGACTGGCCCGCGCCTCCCGGTCCGATCACCTTCTCCCCTGAGGACGCGCAGTCATGAGCCTACGTCGTGGAGCTTCCGGCGGGGGCACCGGAGGCGCACCCGTCAGCAGCCCGGCCTGGGAACCGGTCATCGGTCTCGAGATGCACGTCGAGCTCGACACCCAGACCAAGATGTTCTGCGGCTGCGCGGTGACCAAGGGCGACGAGCCCAACCTGCACACCTGCCCGGTGTGTCTGGCGCACCCCGGCGCGCTGCCCGTGGTCAACAAGCGCGCCCTCGAGTACGCGGCGCGCATCGCGCTGGCGCTGAACTGCACCGTCCAGCCGCGCAATATCTTCCACCGCAAGAACTACTTCTATCCGGACCTCCCCAAGGCGTACCAGATCAGCCAGTACGACGAGCCACTCGCCACCGGCGGCTGGTTCGAGTACTGGGTGGACGGCGAGCGGCTGAACTGCCGCATCAACCGGGTGCACATGGAGGAGGACGCCGCCAAGCTCATCCACGCCGGCGGCGACACGGGGCGCATCGCCGGCTCGGACTACTCGATGGTCGACTTCAATCGCGGCGGCACGCCCCTCATCGAGATCGTCACCGAACCCGACATCCCGTCGCCCGAGGCGGCGCGCGAGTTCCTCCAGCAGCTGCGCAACCTCGTCATCGAGCTGGGCGTCAGCGAGTGCAACATGGAGGAGGGCCAGATCCGCTGGGACGCCAACGTCAGCGTGCGGCGGCAGGGCAGCGAGGAGCTCGGCACGCGCACCGAGCTCAAGAACATGAACAGCTTCCGCTACCTGCAGCAGGCGCTGGACGCCGAGATCCCGCGGCAGATCGAGGTCCTCGAAGGTGGCGGGAAGATCGACCAGGAGACGCTGCACTTCGCCCCCGACACAGGCACCACGACGCCGCTGCGCAGCAAGGAAGAGGCGCACGACTACCGCTACTTCCCGGAGCCGGACCTCGTCCCGCTGGAGATCGACCCCGCCTGGACAGCGGAGCTGCGTGCGACGCAGCCGGAGCTGCCGGCGGCGCGCGTCGAGCGCTTCACGGCCGAGTACGGGCTCTCGCGCGCGGACGCGATCGTCCTGGGCTCTTCCGGCGCGCTCGCCGGGTTCTACGAGGAGGTCGTCGCGCAAGGGGCCGGCGCCAAGCCGGCGGCCAACTGGACGATGGGCGAGTACCTGGCCCATCTCAACGCCGCCGGCCTCGAGGCCGGCCACGGCCACGTCACCGCCGAGCGTCTCGCCAAGCTTGTCCGGCTCGTCGAGGACGGCACCGTCTCGACGAGCGCCGGCAAGGAGGTCTTCGCGCTCATGGTCGGGGAGCGCGCCGAGCCGGAGGCGATCGTCGACAAGCACGGCCTCGGCCAGATCAGCGACACCTCGGAGCTCGAGGCGATCGTCGCCGAGGTCGTCGCCGCCAATCCCGCCCAGGTCGAGCAGTACCGCGGCGGCAAAGAGCAGGTCATCGGGTTCTTCGTCGGCCAGGTGATGAAGGCCAGTGGCGGGCGCGCCAACCCGCAGGTCGTGAACGACCTGCTGCGGCGCGCCCTCGATGCTTGACGCGCGCGAGCACGAGCACAGTGTCCACCCCGTCCCTCTGAGGCAGGTGATCATGACCAGCGACCTCTCCAGCTTCGTCATCGCCCCGCGAGCCCGGCCGGCCGAGCCGGCGGTCCGCATCGACGACACCACGCTGCGCGACGGCGAACAGACCGCCGGCGTGGTGTTCAGCAATCACGAGAAGATCCGTATCGCGAAGCTCCTCGACGAGGTGGGCGTCCACCAGATCGAGATCGGCATCCCGGCGATGGGCGGCGACGAGAAGAAGACCATCTCCGAGATCGTCGAGTTGGGCCTCGACACCTCTATCCTGGCCTGGAACCGCGCCGTCGTCGACGACATCCGGCACTCCATCGACTGCGGCGTGGACGCCGTGGCGATCAGCATGTCGGCGAGCGACATCCATATCGAGCACAAGCTCGCGAAGAGCCGCCAGTGGGTGCTCGACCAGATCCGCGAGTGTGTGGCCTTCGCCAAGGACCAGGACCTCTACGTCTCGGTGAACGCCGAGGACGCCTCGCGCGCCGACCTCGAGTTCTTGCTGCGCTTCGGCCAGGCGGCCAAGGAGGAGGGCGCCGACCGCCTGCGCTTCTGCGACACGCTGGGTATCCTCGACCCGTTCGACACCTACAACGTCATCGCGTTCCTCAAGAAGGAGGGCGGGCTGGACATCGAGATGCACACGCACGATGACTTCGGCATGGCGACCGCCAATGCCCTGGCGGGCATCAAGGCGGGGGCGACCTACGTCAACACCACCGTCAACGGCCTCGGCGAGCGCGCGGGCAATGCGGCGCTCGAGGAGGTCGCGATGGCGCTGAAGTACCTCGGCAAGGTGGACGTCGGCCTGCACACGAGCCGCTTCCGCGAGCTCAGCGAGTACGTCGCCGCCGCCTCCGCGCGCACGATCCCGGCGTGGAAGAGCATCGTCGGCACCAACGTGTTCGCCCACGAGAGCGGCATCCACGCCGACGGCGTCATCAAGAACCCGCTCAACTACGAGGCGTTCGCGCCCGAGGACGTCGGGCTGGAGCGTCAGATCGTCGTCGGCAAGCACTCCGGCTCGCGCACCATCTACCGCAAGTTCCAGGAGTTCGGCCTCGAGCTCACGCAGGAGGATTGCGACGGGGTGCTCGAGCTCGTGCGCAAGACCGCCGTCGAGCTCAAGCGGGCGCTGTTCGACAAGGAGCTTATGTACATCTACCAGGATTACCTCGCGCGGCTCGGCGACGCCGTGCCGATGGGGAGCAAGAGGGGTGTTGCCACGTGAGCGCGGCCACGCTCGCCGAGAAGCTTCTGGCGGCGCACGCCGGACTGGACAGTGTGATCCCGGGGCAGATCGTCGTCTGCGATGTCGACGTCGCCATCGCCCAGGACGGCACCGGGCCCCTCGCGATCGAGCAGATCGTGGAGCTCGGGACCGGCGGGCTGAAGGCGCCCGAGTGCGTGTTCTTCATCGACCACGCCGCGCCGGCGCCGCGCAGCGAGTTGGCCAACGCGCAGAAGACGATCAGGGCCTTCTGCGCCGAGTCGGGTGCGACGCTCAGCGACGTCGAGATGGGCGTATGCCACCAGCGGGTCGCAGAGAGCTTCGCCAAGCCGGGCGACCTGGTGATCGGCGCCGATTCGCACACCTGCATGGCCGGCGCCCTCGGCGCGTTCGCGACCGGCATGGGCAGCACCGACGTCGCCGTGGGAATGGCCAGCGGCAAGACCTGGCTGCGCGTGCCCGAGACGTTCCGCATCGAGGTCGAGGGCTCCTTCGCCGAAGGCGTCGAGGCCAAGGATCTCATGCTGACCCTGATCGGCCGGCTCGGCGCCGACGGCGCGACTTACAAGGCGCTGGAGTTCGGCGGGGCGGGCATCGACGCGATGCCCATGCCCGGCCGCCTGACGCTGAGCAACATGGCGGTCGAGGCCGGCGCCAAGTGCGGTCTGATGCCGAGCGACGAGACGACTAGGGCATTCCTGGCGGCGCAGGGCCGCGAGGATGCCTGGCGGCCGCTCGCGGCCGACCCCGGCGCGTCCTACGAACGCGTCGTGTCGTTCGACCTCGCGGCCATCGTCCCGACTGTCGCGCGCCCGCACACCGTCGACAATACAGCGACGGCGGCCGAGATGGCCGGCACCAAGGTGGACCAGGTGCTCATCGGCACCTGCACCAACGGCCGCCTCGAGGACCTGCGCTCGGCGGCGCGCATCCTGCGTGGGCGCCGTCGCGCCTCCGGCACGCGGCTGGTCGTCACGCCGGCCTCGCAGGCGACGGCACGCGCCGCCGCCGCCGAAGGCCTGTTCGACGTGTTCTGGGACGCCGGCGCCGTGATCACCAACCCCGGCTGCGGCGCCTGCGTCGGTATCCACGAGGGTATCCTCGCCGACGGCGAAGTGTGCATCAGCACCGCCAACCGCAACTTCCACGGCCGCATGGGCAACCCTGAGGCCTTCATCTATCTGGGCTCGCCGGCCACCGCGGCCGCTTCGGCCGTAGCCGGCGAGATCACCGATCCACGCCAGCTTTTCTAGAAAGGAGGACGCCGTGGCCAAGCAGTACAGCGCAGCGCCGGAGATGGTCATCGACCCGAGCAAGCGCTACACGGCGACGATCGCCACCGACAACGGTGACATCGTCATCGAACTGTTCGCCGACAAGGCGCCGCGCACCGTCAACAACTTCGTCTTTCTCGCCCGGGAGGGCTATTACGACGGCGTGACCTTCCACCGCGTCATCAAGGGCTTCATGGCCCAGGGCGGCGACCCCACGGGCAGCGGAAGTGGCGGACCGGGCTACAAGTTCGCCGACGAGTTCCACGCGGCGCTCAAGCACGACGAGCCCGGCATCCTCTCGATGGCGAACGCCGGACCCGGCACCAACGGCTCGCAGTTCTTCATCACCTACGCCGCCACACCGCATCTGGACGGCAAGCACACTGTCTTCGGCCGCGTGATCGAGGGCATGGACGTCGTCGAGGCTATCCCGGAGCGGGACCCGATGAGGGCGCGTGAGCCCGGTCTGGCGATGAACTCGGTGGTCATCAGCGAGGAGGAATGGGTCACGTGACCGGCCTCCGAGGGGATGCCATCGAGCGGGACGCCGGAGGGTCACCGCTCCGTGACGAGCTCCTGCACGGCCGGGCGTGGCTGTTCGGCGACGACATCAGCACCGACCAGATCGCGCCCGGCCGCCTGTTCCACCTCAGGACTGACCTGCCCGAGCTCGCCAAGCACGTCCTCGAGGATGCGCGACCCGAGTTCGCCGCCGAGATGCGCCCAGGCGACTTCGTCGTGGGCGGCCGCAACTTCGGCCTCGGCTCGAGCCGGGAGCACGCGCCGCGCATCATCAAGGTCGCCGGCGCCGGTGCGGTGCTGGCGCAGAGCTTCGCGCGCATCTTCTTTCGCAACGCCATCAACGTCGGCCTGCCGGTGCTGCAGTGCGACACCGGCGGCATCGGCGAGCACGACGAGCTCGAGGTGGACCTGGAGGCCGGTGAAGTCAGGGATCTGACCACCGGCGCCGTCATCCCGTTCGTGCCTCTGCCGCCGGTGATGGTGACCATCCTGAACGACGGCGGCCTCGTCGACCACGTCAAGAAGCACGGCGGCTTCGCGCTGCCGGGAGGGCCTGAAGCATGACCTACACCGTGACCCTGATCCCCGGCGACGGCACCGGCCCCGAGCTGGCCGCCGCGCTCGAGACCGTCATCGCCGCCACCGGCGTGCCCATCGTCTGGGAGGTGCACGACGCCGGCCTGGGCGTGATGGAGGAGTACGGCACGCCGCTCCCGCAGCACGTGCTCGACTCGATCCGCCGCACCAAGGTGGCGATCAAGGGTCCGATCACGACGCCCGTCGGCAAGGGCTTCCGCAGCGTGAACGTGGCGCTGCGTAAGGAGCTTGACCTGTACGCCTGCCTGCGTCCGTCCAAGACGATGAAGGGCGTGCGCACGCGCTTCGACGACATCGACCTCATCGTGGTGCGCGAGAACACCGAGGACCTCTACGCCGGCATCGAGCACATGGTGACCGAAGACGCGGCAGAGAGCATCAAGATCATCACGCGCCGCGGCAGTGAGCGCATCGCGCGCTTCGCCTTCGAGTACGCGCGCCGGCACGGCCGACGCAAGGTCACGGCGGTGCACAAGGCCAACATCATGAAGTGCACCGACGGCCTCTTCCTGCGCGTCTGCGGGGAGATCGCAGAGGCCTATCCGGACATCGAGTTCGAGGATCGCATCGTCGACAACATGTGCATGCAGCTGGTGCAGAAGCCCGAGTTGTACGACGTGCTGGTGCTGCCCAACCTGTACGGCGACATCGTGAGCGACCTGTGCGCCGGGCTCATCGGCGGCCTTGGTGTGGCGCCCGGCGCCAACATCGGCGACGACGTCGCCGTGTTCGAGCCCGTGCACGGCAGCGCGCCCAAGTACGCCGGGCTGGACAAGGTCAACCCCACGGCGCTGCTCCGTTCCGGCGTGCTGCTGCTCGATCACCTCGGTGAGGACGCGGCGGCGCGGCGGATGGAAGACGCGATCGCCGCCGTCGTCGCCGAGGGCAAGGACGTGACTTACGACCTCGGCGGCTCGGCCGGCACGTCCGGCATGGCCGCCGCCATCGCCCGCCGCATCGGCGGCTGAGGCAAGGAGGCTCGTCATGGACGAGGACGATCGCCACATCAACCTGCACGCCACCCCGGAGATGATGGCGGGCGTCTACGCCAACTTCGCCAACGTCAGTCACTCGGACTACGAGTTCTCCATCACCTTCGTGCGTATCGACCACGAGAGCGAGGAGGCCGGTGAGCTCAACGGCGTCGTCGTCAGCCGCGTCAATCTCTCGATGCGCTTCATGAAGGAACTCCTCGACGCCATGAACGACAACTACGCCAAGTGGCTCCAGGCGGAGAACATCAAGAACCTGCCCGAGGCTCCCGGGCACGATCAGCCCATGGAATAAGCCCGTCTCCGCCGCTTGCGCGCCAGGGCTTCCCTCAGGCTCGCGGGCGCGGACAGAGGTTCGTCCGCGCCTCCGCGCGGTGTGCCAGAATGGCCAATAGAGAGCGCCTTTCGGCTCCCTTTTGCCCTGCATTCGCGACGTTTCCCGGCGTTGCCGTGCCGGCGCCTCCTCGGCTAGAATGGCTGTGCCTGTACTCCCACGTTCCCTGGACTCGACGCTGGAGCCGCGTGCGGTCCGCCGGGGGGGAACGGTGGTGATGCCACCGCACACATTCAGGAGGACGCATTGGACTTCTACCAAGGCAAGGTGCTCAGGATCGACCTGAGCGCGGGCACCTCCGCCGTCGAGCCCCTCAACATGGAGTGGGCTGAGAGGTACATCGGCGGCAAGGGCCTGCTCCTGCGTTACCTGTGGGAGGAAGTCCCGCGGGGAGTCGACCCGTGGGCGCCGGAGAACCCGGTCATCCTCATGAGCGGCCCGTTCGCGGGCACCAACGTCAGCACCGCCTCGCGCCTGGTGGTGGGCTGCAAGAGCCCGCAGACCGGGATCCTCAACGACAGCTATGTCGGCGGCTCCTTCGCCCCCGAGATGAAGTTCGCCGGCTACGACGCGATCATCATCACCGGTGAGTCGCCGGAGCCGGTCGTCGTGGCCGTCAGAGACGACGTCGTAGAGTTCGTGCCGGCCAGGCCCAGGTTCTGGGGCCTCACCACCTCTGAGATCGAGGAGGCCCTGCGCACGGACATCGACCCCGACGTCAAGACGCTCTCCATCGGCCCCGCCGGTGAGCAGGAGCTCGTCTGGGCCTGCCTCTCCACCGACCAGTATCACAAGGCCGGGAGGGGCGGTCACGGCGCCCTCTGGGGTCACAAGAAGCTCAAGGCCATCGCCGTCCGCGGCACCGGCACGGTGACGGTCGGCGACGCCAAGGCGTTCCTCGCCGACATGTACCGCATCCACGGCGAGTTCGTGCTCACCGAGGACAACCTGTGGGCGAACGAAGAGGGCACGCCGATCCTCGGCCAGATCATGAGCGACGCCGGCGTGATCCCGACGCGCAACTGGTCGACGGGCACGTTCGACCAGATGGAGGCCATCAATTCCGACGCCTACCTCAAGATCCGCACCAAGAACCGCGCCTGCTACCAGTGCGCCATCGGCTGCCGCCAGTTCCACGAGGTCGACGGCGTCATCGGCGAAGGCCCCGAGTACGAGACCATCGCCCTCTGTGGCGCCAATTGCGGTATCAGCGACATCGCCGCGCTGGCGAAGTTCAATCAGTCGTGCGACGAGCTCGGCATGGACACCATCAGCACCGGCAGCGTCGTCGGTCTGGCCATGGACCTCACCGAGAAGGGCATCAAGGACCTCGGCCTGCGTTTCGGGGAGACTGAGGGCTACCTCAAGGCGCCCGAGCTCATCTGCTCCAGGGAGGGCATCGGCGCCGAGCTGGCGCTCGGTTCCCGCGGCTTGGCGGCCAAGTACGGAGTGCCCGAGTTGGCGATGGAGGTCAAGAACATGGAGCTGCCGGGCTACGACCCGCGCGGCTCGTTCGGCATGAGCCTCGGCTACGCCACGTCGGACCGCGGCGGCTGCCATATGCGCACCTACCCGATCGCCGACGAGATCGTCGCCGGGGCGCTGCCGCCGGACTCGCTCGAGGGCAAAGCCATGAAGGTCGTCTGGGGCAACCCGGCCGAGGGCATGATCGGCGAGAACTTCAGCGCCGTGAAGTTCGCCGGCATCTGGTGCGACTTCTGGGCGGTCACACCCGAGCAGATCGCGCAGATCTTCAAGCACGCCTGGAAGCACGAGTTCACCGAGGACGAGGTGTTCCGGATCGGCGAGCGCATCTGGAACCTCGGCCGCCTGTTCAACCTGCGTGAGGGCGTCGAGCCCGACGACATCCCGCAGAAGCTGTACGCGAAGGAGGGCGCCCACACCAGCGGCGCGTCCGCCGGCCGTGCCATCGGCGCCGAGACGTTCAAGAAGGCCCTGCAGGAGTTCTACCAGATCCGCGGGTGGGACGAGCAGCGGCGTACCCAGCGAAGCCAAACTCGCCGAGATCGGCGTGGACGTGCGCCTCTAGGGCGCGGCGCCGAGACGAAGGAGAAGCGATGCCTCACGTTTTGATCTCGAGCAGGAAGTGCACCGGCTGTCACATGTGCGAGCTGGCGTGCTCCGCGCAGCACGAGGGCGCCTACCGCCCGTCCGTCGCCCGCCTCTTCAGCGAGGTCAACCCGACGAGCGGGGCGACCAAGGGCCATTCCTGCCTGCAGACCGCCTGCGCCAAGTGCCAGGACGCCTGTCCCGAAGACGCGATCGTGACGAGAGAGATCACGGTCCGGGTCAAGGGCGACTTCGCCGGCAAGGAGAAGATCGGCGGCGACACCGTCAAGGGCTACGTCCTCGTCGTCGACGAGGACCGCTGCACGAACTGCGGCGACTGCTACGAGGCCTGCCCCTACGGCGTCATCCGCGAGCATCCGGACAGGGAGGTCGCGTTCAAGTGCGACCTCTGCGGCGGCGAGCCGCAGTGCATCGCCTTCTGCCAGAACCCGCACGTCCTCGCCGTCGACCTCAAGGTCGACAAGAAGGACAAGGAACTGGCGCAGGCCTGACCGTGACGCCTGCGTTCGTCAGACTGCCGGTCGGCATGCTCACGCCTGACGGCCGCAAGGAGCTCGAGTGCCGCGGGGCCACCGTCCGCGAGGTGATCGACGAGGCCATCGCCGTCGAGCCGCGCATGCGCGCCCGCATCTTCCGCGACGACGGGCGCATGTTCGCCGGCGTGTTTCTGAACGGGCGCAACGTCAACGCCTTGAGCGGCATGGACACGACGGTGTCCGACGGCGACAAGCTGAGCGTCGTGCCGCCCATGTCGGGCGGTTGACGGCCGGCGCAGACGCAAGACGGACGAGGCGGGAGCTCGTGAGGAGCGCCCGCCCCGTCCTCGCTGGTAGACTGGACGCATGAGCGACCAAGGCAACAGGTCAAGACTCGAGACCACCGGGCTGGCGGACGCCGTGCACGGGCGCACCAGCGTGCGCAGGTACACGCCCGAGCCCGTGCCGCGCGGGGACGTGGAGGCCATGGTCGCGCTGGCCATCCGGTCCGCGAACGCCGGCAACGCGCAGTCGTGGCGGTTCGTCGCCGTCGAGGACGCCGCCACGAGGGCGGCGATGAAGGGTGCCGTGGACGCCGCCATCGACGCCATGGAGGCGTGGCCGGAGGCCGAAGGTCTCGAGAAGGAGCTCAAGTCCTACCGCGCCTACGCGACCTTCTTCGCCGAGGCCCCCCTGGTCATGGCGGCGCTCGGCGTGCCCTACCGGTCGATCGCCGACGTGCTCCTCGAGCGGCACGGGGTGCCCCGCGAGGAGCGCGACCGGATGCGCCAGCGCCCCGACATCCAGAGTATCGGCGGGGCGGTGCAGCTGCTCTGCACGGCGGCCCATGCCCTCGGGTACGGCTCCTGCTGGATGACGGCGCCGGTGCTCGCGGCGCCCGCCATAGAGGAACTGCTCGGGGTCGAACCCCCGGCGCGCCTGATCGCCGTGGTGCCGATCGGCCGGCCGGCCTCCGCGACCAAGCCGACGAGCCGGCACCGGCTCGAGGACGTCCTCGAGTTCCGGTGACACGATGAGCCGCCCGCGTTCCGTCGCCGGCCTCTGCGCCGACATTTTGGAAGGAGCCGTCCCCGGAGAGGCGGACCTCGAGGCGCTGCTGCGCGCCGGCGACGAGGCTCCCCTGGTGTTCACCGCGGCCCGGGAGGTCCGTGCCCGTCATTCCGGCGATGCCGTCTTCCTCTACGGCTTCGTCTACTTCTCCACCTACTGCCGCAACGAGTGCGCGTTCTGCTTCTACCGCGCGGACAACGACGAGAGCCCTCGCTATCGCAAGACCACTGAAGAGGTCGTGGCGATCTGCCGCGACCTCGCCTCCTCGGGGGTCGTGCTCCTCGACCTGACGATGGGGGAGGATCCGGCGATTCTCGACGAACCCGGTCACGCGGCGCTGCTCGAGCTCGTGGGCGCCGTGGCGGAAGACACGGGGGCCCCGGTCATGGTCTCGCCCGGGGTGCTGCCCGAGGCCTCCCTGCGCGAGCTCAAGTCGGCCGGCGCCGACTGGTACGCGCTGTATCAGGAGACGCACACGCCGGAGCTGTACGAGCGTCTGCGCGTGGGGCAACCGTTCGCGGCGCGTACCGCCGCGCGCAGCGCGGCCCGGCGCGCCGGTCTGCTCGTGGAGGATGGACTGCTGACCGGCATCGGCGACACGGCCACCGACCGCGCCCGCTCCATCGTGGCGATGCGCCATGCAGGCTGGGAGCAGGTCCGCGTCATGACCTTCGTGCCACAAGCCGGGACGCCGCTCGAGGATGTGCCTCCCACCGGTGACGCCGACGAGCTGCTCACCATCGCCGCGATGCGCCTCGCCATGCCGGACCGGTTCATCCCGGCCTCGCTCGATGTGGACGGCATCGCCGGCCTCGAGCGCAGACTCCTGGCCGGCGCCAACGTCGTCACCTCCATCGTGCCGCCCACCATGGGCCTCGCCGGCGTCTCCCAGGCCGAGCTCGACATCGACGAGGGCTACCGCACCGTACACGGGGTGCTGCCGCACCTCGAGCGGCTGGGGCTGCGAGCGGCAGGGGTCGCGGAGTACCGCGAGCGCATGGCGCGTCTCTCGGGCGCCTGGGGATGAGCTCGTGCGCCTCCTGATCGTCGGCGGCAAGCTGCAGGGCACCGAGGCCGCCTATCTCGCCGCCAAGGCGGGGTGGGAGACGGTGCTCGTGGACCGGCGCAAGGCTCCCCCGGCGGCCGGCATCGCCCACACACACGTGCTCACCGACATCATGGCGGACGAAGCCGCCGCGAAGAGCCTCGTCACCTCGTGCGACGCCGTGCTGCCGGCGTGCGAGGACGAGTCGACGCTCGCCTGGCTGGCCGAGCGGGTGCCCGCCTGGGACGTGCCGCTGTTGTTCGACCTGGAGGCGTATCGCGTCACCGCGTCCAAGCTGGCGTCGCGGGATTTGTTCGAGGAGCTGGACGTGCCGCGACCGCGCTCGTGGCCTGCCTGCGGGTTCCCCGTCGTCGTCAAGCCCAGCAGCTCCAGCGGCAGCGAAGGAGTGGTCCTGGCGCACGACGACGAGCAGCTGGACCACGCCCGGCGCGGACTGGAGGGGGCCGGATACGAGGTCGTGGTCGAGGAGTACGTGCCCGGCCCGTCGCTGTCGCTCGAGGTGCTCGCCTGGGGAGGAGACGCGGTGCCCCTCCAGGTGACGGGGCTCGAGTTCGACGCGGCCTTCGACTGCAAGCGCGTCGTGGCTCCCGTCGGCGTCGCGGCCGGGCAGCCTGCGGCTTCCGGTTGGGGCGGAGCCCGTCCTTGGGACGCCGCCGTCTCCGCAGGTGTGCTGACCGCATTCGACGACGTCTCCGTCCGTGTCGCCGAGGGTCTCGGCCTGAACGGCCTCATGGATGTCGAGGTGATGGTCGGCGACGACGAGCCGAAGCTTCTGGAGATCGACGCCCGCCTGCCCAGCCAGACGCCGACGGCGATCTACTGGTCGAGCGGGCTCAACATCGTGGAACTGCTGTTCCGGACGGTGCGCGACGCGGCGCCTCCGGTCGTCGACCGGGCGCCGCGGCGCGCCTGCGTCTATCAGCACGTGCGCGCGTCGCAAGGTATGCTGGAGGTCATCGGCGAGCACGTGATGGGCGCCGCCGGGCCGCTGCGACTCGTGCCCGGCTTCTTCGGCGCCGACGAGGCGCTCACTGACTACGAGCCCGGGCGCGGCGCGTGGGCGGCGACGCTCATCGTCACCGCCGGAGACGTACACGAGGCCCTCGAGCGTGCAGGCGGCGTGGTCGCCGAGCTGGCGCGTCACGAGGGCCTGCGGACCACGCCCGAAGACGACCTGCAGAGGGCCGACGAAAGAGGTGCCCGATGACACGACTGACAGAGACCGACGTCACGACGCTGACGCGGGACCTCGAGGCCTTCGAGGCGCGACTGGTCGCGGCTACCGGCTTGGGCCTCCGCGACCTGGCGCTGCGCACGGCGACCGAAGGCGACCGCTGCGTCCAGCTGCGCGGCGCCCGTGTCGCCGCGGTGCCCATGTCCTCCGGCGAGGGTGTGATCCCCGGGTTCTCCGCCTGCGTGGTGGCGACATTGCTGCACCTCGGCTGCGACGCCTGGATGACGACGCAGCCGGACGTGCGCGGCCTGCAGGTCGCCGTAGCCGCCGGCGCCGCCGTCCTCTTCCTCGCCGACGACCACCGCTTCATCGCCCTCAGCCTCGCGCGGGGTTGCAGCGTCGACGACGACTCGGCGACGGCCGACGGCTACGTGACTGCCCTCGAGGCGGCCGCCGGTGGCCTCGGCGGACGCGAGGTGCTGCTGCTGGGCCTCGGCCCCGTGGGCCGCGCCGCCGCGCGGCGGCTGACGTCTCGCGGCGCCATAGTC
Organism: uncultured Thermoleophilia bacterium; assembly: GCA_963762125.1. Lineage (GTDB taxonomy): Bacteria > Actinomycetota > Thermoleophilia > UBA2241 > UBA2241 > CAIXSE01. The sequence continues at coordinate 74,332 of CAVXJO010000007.1, read as the reverse complement.
TTCGTCGTCGAGCCGGATGAGGAGCGCATCGTCGCCGCCCAGGACGTGGGCCTCGACTTCGAGACGACGGAGCTCGCCGGGGGGCTGGCGCGCTGCGACCTGGTGTTCGACGCCTCGCCGGCGGCGGACATCATCGACGCCGCCGACGTGCGTGCGGGGACCATCGCCGCCGCGCCCGGCATGCCGTCAGCGTTCACCGCGGCGGCGCAGGAGACGCTGGGTGTGCGCCACATCCACGAGCCGCTCGCCATCGGCGTCGCGGTCATGGCGGCACGCGCGCTGCTCTGACGCCGACGCGCGCCCGGTCGCGGACGTTGTACTGTACAATCGCGATGCGCGGGGGGTCGATCGGAAGGATCAGCGTGGGCTCTAAACCCACGCAGGCGGGTGTGACTCCCGCACTCCCCGCCACAACTCCCCTCCTCGACCCTTGTGGACTCCCGCTTCGCGGCGGCGGTCTCACTATCTGTGTCCGTCGTCAGCGACGTGCTGTTCGCGCCGACGTGGGCGGCGGAGGGGTAAGACTCGTCGCCGCGGGCGTCGTCCGGACCGGGCGCGGGACCTGGCCCGGCGCTAATCCGCGGAGAAGCTGACGGGGACGCGGATCTCGTCCAGCCTCGAGCCGTCCTCCATGGACTGGTCGTAGGCGATGAGCATCCCCCGTTTGGCCGAGGTGGAGAAGGCGATCTCCTTGGCGAAGCGCCCGCGCCCCGGTGCGCCCTCGCTCGCCTGTACGGTCACGTTGACGATGCGGCGCCCAGACGAGTCGGCGAGGCGGACCTGGAACGTGCCCTCGAAGACGCTCGCCGTACCGGAGAGGGTGAACGGGCTGGAGATCACGGCGCCGACGCCCGCCGACTCGACGAAGATCGGCGGTTCGAAGCCGCGCCAATCCGAGCGACGCTGGGCCTTGCCGAGCGCGATGCCTTCGCCGCCCAGCGCGTCGACCGGCTTGCCCCCGACGAGGAACTCCACGGACCGCACCGTCGGGAACCGGGTCAGCGTGTAGACGACCTCCGCCACGCGCGCGGTCATCGACAGGCTGCCGCCGCCGGACGCGAAGTTCTGGGAGAGGTCGACGCGGGCGGTCGAGCCGGAGATGCTGAGCCGTAGGAGTCTGGTGCCGGCCGGCACGGCGCTGGTCAGTCCCGCGGCCCTCTCGGCGGCGGTGGGACCAGCGAGCAGGGCCTTCATCGCGGCCGTGGCCGGCATGGTGGTGTGCGGCACCCGGCGCTCGGCCACGCCGAGCAGCTCATCGCGCAGGAAGTACAGCCGGAGCGTCGTCTGCGCCGCAGCGGCCGACGGCGATGGGGAAGCAGACGCGGACGGCGTCGACGGGTTCGCCGTGACCGTGGCCGTCCCGGAGGGCTCCGGAGAGGCGCCGCCGGACGAGCCGCCGCAGGCGGCGAGCAGGGCGGCGCCCGCAACGACGATGACTGCCGCGGCGATCAGCAGGAGCGGGAGCAGGCGGCCGAATCCGGCTGCGGCGCGACGGGTCATTCGGGCACCTCGGGTCGGGATGGGTCGGGGATGAAACCTTCGACGCGCTCGCCGCGCGCTCCTGCCCGCCATGCTAGACTGTGCCTCCCGATGCCGACCGACCCCACCAAAGCACGCTACTACCGCAAGCAGGTCCCGCTCTTCCGCCTGGTCGAGAAGCTGAAGCTGTGGCCGTCCCGTCGCGGCGTCCTGCACGGCATCAGGGAGTTCGAGGAGCGCGGCTCTTACGCCGTCGTGGTGACCCACTGCAACAAGCATATGGTCGTCCACGACTCCAAGACGAGCCGCGCGGCCCGCTGGCTGCGCAACAAGTGGTACGCGGAGGCGTGTCCACAGTGCCGCATCCCCGACTGGAAGCTGAAGAAGTACGCGTCGACCCAGTTCAAACGCGGCTACGGGTCGCACCTGCGGGATCTCTGAGTGGTCCGGCGCGGCCGCTGCGCGGTCGCCGGACCCGCCGCCCGCTAGAGCAGCCGCCAGCTCTCCGGCCGCAGCTGCGTCGAGGCCGGCGCGTCCAGGATCCTGTCGAGCTGCGTGAGGATGGCCGCCTTGTCGCCGGGCAGGCGGCCGCCGATCGGCAGGTAGTTCGAGGCGTGGTTGCAGCGGAAGAGGCAGTCGCTGACGTCGAGGTGGGCGACGATCTCCCGCAGCTCGCGCAGCATCCCGATGGAATCGGGTAGCACGATCTGGCTGGTCGCCACCTTGCGCTCCATCGCCGTGCCCGGGGTCAGCATGAGGGTGAGGAGTCCGATGAACTCCGGGTCGATGGCGGAGAGGACCTCGCCGGTGGCCTTGGCGTGCACGAGCGAGCGCTCGCGCCCGGCGAGCCCGAGGATGGCGGTCACCGAGAGCTGGACGCCGGCGTCCCTCGCCCGCCGGCACCCCTCGATCTGCTCGGCCACCGTGATGCCCTTGTGGATGTCGGCAAGCGTCTGTGCGTCGCCCGACTCGAGGCCGAGGTAGAGGAGCTGGATGCCGCGCCCGCGCAGCGCCGCCAGCTCTGAGGTGGACTTGCCGAGCAGGTTCCGCGCGTTGGCGTAGCTGCTGACGCGCTCGAGGTTGGGGAGCGCGCGGTGCAACAGGTCAAGGATGGTGTCCAGCTTGCGCGAGCTGAGCGCCATGGCGTCGCCGTCGGCGAGGAAGACGCGGCGCACGCGCTGGCGGACGCTGACCGGCAGCCCGGTGATGTCCTCGACGACCTCGTCGAACGGCCGCACCGCGAACGGCTTTTCCAGGTAGGTGCCGCAGAAGTCGCAGGTGTTGTTCGAGCAGCCGTACGTCACTTGGACGATCAGGCTGTCGGCCTCGCTGGGAGGGCGGATCACGGCGCCGTGGTACCTCATGCCGACGATGCTAGCATGGGCACTCGGGTGGCGCGTCCCCGCGGGCGGCGGCCGCGGGCGCTGTTCGGTCCCGTGTGCGACCCTGTTCGCTTGTGGTAGACAGTGCAAGCGGCTGCTATACTCCGCACACGTGCTGAGCGAGGGTGTTGGGGGAGCGTCCGGCCGGATCGATTCGACCCGTTCGTCCTCCGCGGCTGCGGTGCCATCGCCCGAATGTCGGCACCCGCCACACCTAGTCGCGCGGAAACGGTCGCGAGCAAAGTCGGGAGGAGTCCAGGGTCATGGCAGACATCTACGAGGAAGCAGCCGGAAGCATCGTCAGCGCCGATCGGGCGGCGGCGGAGGAGATCGCGCAGCGCGCGCTCGACTCCGGTCTCGCCCCCGCCGACATCATGCAGAACGGCTTCGTCAAGGGCATCCAGGAGGTCGGCGACCTGTTCGAGAGCGGGGAGGTCTTCCTGCCCGAGCTGATGATGAGCGCCGACGCCATGGCCGGCGCCACCGAGGTCACCAACGCCGCCCTCGAGGGCGAGGCCGCCGAGGCCAAGGGCGTGATGGTCATCGGTACCGTCCAGGGCGACGTGCACGACATCGGCAAGGCGATCGTGATCGCCTACCTGAAGGCCAACGGCTACGAGGTCACCGACCTCGGCCGCGACGTCTCCGCCGACACCTTCATCGAGCGCGCCAAGGAGCTCTCCGCCGACGTCATCGGCATGAGCGCCCTGCTCACCACCACCATGGAGGAGCAGAAGAAGGTGATCAAGCGCATCAAGGCCGAGGGCCTGCCCTACAAGACCGTCGTCGGCGGCGCCCCCTGCACGCAGCGCTGGGCCGACCAGATCGGCGCCGACGCCTACGCCGAGGACGCCAACGACGGCGTCAAGAAGATCGACGCGCTGCTGGGGAAGTAACACTCCACCGGCAGCTGAAGTCCCAAAGGGGCGGGCGCGCCGCAGGCGCGCCCGCCCCTTTGCGCGTACAGGGCCGACCGGCGCCGCCGTCAGGCCGTGGGTGGCTGGGGCCGGGCCGGGTAGAGGCCGCGTGCTGGTGGGGACGACGACGCATCGCAGAGCACGTCCGTTCTTGTATGCTCCCCGGCGTCCTAGAGGTTCAGCCGCACACCATCGACGTAGCTGAGGCTGCGGCCGGCGCGCTCGATGTTGGGGTAGCCCTCGCGCGCCATGATGAGCCGCTCGAGGCCGAAGCCGAGGCCCACCCAGGGGTCGACGATGCCCCAGTTGCCGTCGAGGGGGTGGGGGCCGAGGCCGGCGGAGCACACCTCGGCCCCGTTCACAAGGACGTCCACCATCTCTCCGTACACCTCAGACTCGGTCGCCTCGAGCTCGTAGCGCGTGACGCCGGCCGCGCCCATGACGAGCGCCGCGAGCTCGTCGAGGCGCGCGCGGCCCTCGCTCTCCCGTCCGCCGAGCTCCACGAGGTTGAGCATCGTGAACTCGTTGAGGTGGCTGGCTCCCTTGCTGTCGCGGCGGAAGCAGGGGCCGATCTCGAAGATGCCGAAGGGCTTGGACCAGTTGCGGTCCAGGCGCCGCATCAGCGTGTACAGGTTCGGCGCCAGCATGGGGCGCAGGCAGCGGCCATCCTCGAGCCAGAAGACCTGCTCGCGCAGTGGGTGACCATGCTCGATGCCCATCTTGCGCAGTGAATCGGAGGCGATGATGAGCGGGGTCACGACACGCACGAACCCTGCCGCCGTGAGCGCGTCGCTGAGCACGCGCTCAAGCTCGACGAGCTGTGGCGCACGCCTGCCGGCACGCAGCTCCTTGAGGCGCCGCCGGCCATCCTTCACGAGCTCGCCCTCGAGGCGTTTGAAGGCGGCGTCCCGCGACTGCGCGTCGCCGAAGTGCTCGTCAAGGACCAGCGGGTCGGCGCCCAGCTCGCGCAGGCGCTGCGACTGCGTGGCCGTCAGGCGGATGCGGAGGGCGTCGGCCTCGTCGGGCGTCACGACGCCTGCTCCTCGCCGGCGAGCGGCACGCGCGCGAGATAATCGGCGATGCCGCCGGCCAGCGCGCGCGCCAGCCGCTCGATGTGCTCCGGGCGTCGCGCCAGGGCCTCGTCTTCCGGGCTGGTGAGGAACAGCGGCTCGACCACGAGAGCGATGCCTCGAGCCTCTCGCAGCAGAGCGTAGTTGCGCCCGAACCGGCCCACCCACGGCACGCCGGCGGCCTCGATGCGGGCGCCGATGGAGCCGGCCAGCCGGCGACCGTGCTCCGAGTAGTAGTGGCTGCGCTGGAAGTAGTAGCCGGCGCCGCCGCGGGCCGCCGGCGACAGGGCCTGGTTGCAGTGCAGCGAGAGGAGGAAGTCGGAGGGCACGCCGTTGGCCGCCTCGGCGCGCGCGTACAGGGGCACGTGTTCGTCCGTCTGGCGCGTGAGCCGCACGCGGCAGCCCTCAGCGCGCAGCAGCTCGGCCAGGCGCAGGCTCAAGACGAGCGCCACGTCCTTCTCGGCGAGCCCCTGCGCGGACACGCAGCCGAGGTCGGCGCCGCCGTGTCCCGGGTCGATGGTCACGGACTGGCCGGTAAGGCTGCGGGCGGCGGCGTAGCCGCGGTCGCGCTCGGGGATCTTCTTGCCCTCGCGCCCCGACTCGGCCTTGCGCACCGCCTCCAGCTTCGTGAGCGTGCTCTGACCGACGATGCCGTCCGGCGGCAGGCCGGCGTTGCGCTGGAAGTCCAGGACGGCGCGCTCGACCTCCTCGTCGTGCACGCCTCGCTCGGGCCCGGCGTTGAAGCCCAGCAGGTTGAGTTTGACCTGGAGGCGCAGCACGTCGTCGCCGCGGAACGGCGGCTCGCGGAGGTACAGCAGGCGGTCGCCGAGCGCGTACCCCGACTCGACCAGTTCACGCCAGGTATTGGCGCCCAGCAGCCCGTCGGCGAGCAGGCCTCGCTCCTGCTGGAACGAGAGGACCGCGGCCTCGGTATGAGGGCCGAAGAAGCCGTCCACGCCTTCTCTGCCCAGTTCGAAGCCCTGCCCGCGAAGGCGGGTCTGGACGTCGAGGACTTCTTTACCGCGGTCGCCGCGTGAGAGGTCGCGCACCGTGACTCCTGGTCGCTTGGCCGAGGGCCGTCTGGGTCCCCGATTCTATATGAGTCAGACGCCCATGCCCGAGCGCACGCCGGCGACGACCAGGATGAGCACGCCCACGCCGACCACGATCCGATAGAGGACGAACAGGTTGAAGTTGTGCCGCTTCAGGTAGGCGAGGACGAACCAGATGGCGGCGATGCCGCTGAGGGCGGCCGACAGCATGCCGGCCGCGAACGGCGTCGCCGTGCCCGCCGGCAGCCCGTCTCTGGCGACCTCCAGCCCCTTGTAGGCGGCCGCTCCCCCGATGACCGGGATGCTCATCAGGAACGAGTAGCGTGCGGCCGACTCGCGGTCGAGGCGCATGAGCAGGCCGGTCATCATCGTGATGCCCGAGCGCGAGACGCCGGGCAGAAGCGCCAGCGACTGCGCGACGCCGATGAGCAGGGCGTCGACCCACGTGAGCGCCTCGAGGCCGCGGTCGAGCTTGGCGATATGGTCGATGAGGTACATGAAGCCGGCGAAGACGATCAGCGCCACGCCGATCATCCACGGCTTGCCGAGGGTGTCGGTGATGAAGCCCTCGAACGCCACGCCGACCAGCGCCGCCGGGATGGTGCTCACGATGAGCAGCCACGCCAGCTTGCCCTCCGGCTCGGCCAGGCTGCGCCTGGAGATGCTGCGCACCCAGGCGCCGATCAGCCGCCCGAGCTCCCGCCAGAAATAGATGACGACGGCGACGAAGGTGCCCAGGTGCAACGCGACGTCGAACGTCTTGTTGAGGTCCGGATTCTCGATCAGGAAGTGCCAGTTGAACAGCCACGGGACGAGGAGGAGGTGGCCGGAGCTCGAGATGGGCAGGAACTCGGTGAGACCCTGGACGATGCCCAGGACGATCGCCTGGAGGACGGTCATGACGCTCCTTACGCGAAGACTGCCGCCGGGCTACTGCGCCGGGCGGCGTTTAGGGCACGGTATACCCTCGTGACATGACAGGCGACCGCGGCGCCGGCCGCGACGGAGGGGGAGCGATGGCACGAAGCAATCCGGTCAACGTGGCGTGGAAGAACGAGGGGTTGCTCTTCGAGGCGACGACGGCGCACGGCAGAGTCGATCTGGCGTCGGGGCTGGACGAACCCGGCAAGGGGGTCACGCCGATGGAACTGCTGGCGACGTCACTGGGCGCCTGCACGGCCATGGACGTCGCCTCGATCCTCGTCAAGATGCGCCAGCCGCTCGAGAGCTTCCGCGTCGAGGTGAGCGGCGAGCGGGCGGAGGACCACCCCAAGCGATTCTTGTCGCTGGACGTGGTCTACCACTTCAGGGGCGACCTCGACGAGCGGAAGGTGGAACGCGCCATCTCGCTGTCGGAGGAGCGCTACTGCTCGGTGAAGGCGACGATCGGACCCGCCGTGCCGATCACGTCGAGGTACGTCATCGAGCGCTGACGACGTTCGCACTACACGCACCGTGTTTACAGGATTAGAGCCCGACGATAGTATCGAGGTCGAGTCTTTCTGCTGAGGGGAAGGTGCGTGGACCGCGATCACGAGCTCTCGGCCGTCTTGGCCGACGACACCCGTTACCACATCTATCGCTGGATCGCCGAACAGCCGGGGACTGACGTCACCGTCGCCGACGTCGCCGGTGAGTTCGGTCTGCACCCCAACGTCGCCCGCATGCATCTGGCCAAGCTCGAACAGGCGGGCTTCTTGACCACCGGCTTTCGCCGCGCTGCCGGGGGTGGCCGGCCGGCGAAGCTGTACCGGCTGAGCGACAAGGTCGTGACCTTCGGCTTCCCGCCACGCCGCTACGAACTGCTCTCCCGTCTCGCGCTCGACGCGCTCTCGGCCGGCGGCACACGCGACGACGCGCTGCGCGTGTGCCGCGAGGCAGGGGCCGCCGAGGGGCGGCGCGCGCTCGCCGGCGACCCCGAGCCCCCGCGCGACCGGGAGGCCGTGGGTGCGCTTGTGGCGCAGATCGCCGAGGAGCAGGGTCTGCTACCCGAGGTCGCCTGGCGGGACGGGTCCCTCAGCGTGGTCGTCAACAACTGCAGCTTCCGCGAACTCTCCGGCGCCGACCCCGACCTCGTGTGCGCCATGCATCGCTCCTTCCTCGAGGGGATCCTCCAGGTGGCGACCGCCGGTCTGGGGCGTCTTGCGATCGACCCGGGCGACTGCCGCATCAGCTGCGGCGGCGAGCGCTGCGAGCTGCTGTGCTCGTTCGCATCGGGCCAGGAGTGAGAGAAGCGCCCAGCGGGGTAGTGTACGGGCGCACCCGCACCATACGGAGGACGCCCTGACCATCGATGAAGCCATCCGCGATCTGCTCGACGTGTCGACCGACATCAAGGCGGTCGCCGTCGTCGATGCGTCCGGCGCCGTGGTGGCAAGCGGGCCCGCCGCCGCAGGCGAGCGGGCCTCGCAGGCGATAGGACTGCTCTGGGACGCGGCGAGCCGCCGCGCCGGACAGGCGGGCGACGCCGAGCTCGATCACCTCGTCGTGCCGCTGGCCGACGGCGCCGTCGCCGCGCTGGGGTCCTTGGGCCACCGCGCCGTCGCCGTCACCGGTCCGCGGCCGGCCGTCGCCCTCCTGCTGTTCGACCTGCGCACCTGCCTCGGCGACGCGTTCGCCGGGGGGAGGAGGCGCAATGAAGGCGCGCACCGCCGCCCTCACCGTCGCCGCGGCCGGCGCCGTCGCCGGCGCGGTCTGGTGGCGCCGGCGCTCGGCGCGCGCGCCCGAACCTGCCGTCCAGCTCGGCCTCAGCGACGGCGCCGTGCAGACGCTCGATCCTTCCGATCCCTCGACCCCTGAACTCGAGACGCTGGCCGCCGGCGTCCGCGACTCGCTCACCGGAGGCGCCTGATGGACCTCGCAAGCTTCGACACCGGCCTGTTGCGCGCCACCATCGAACGCGCGCTGCGACGCGGCGGTGACTTCGCCGAGGTCTTCGTGGAAGACCGCGACAGCCTCGGCCTGCGTCTGGAGGACGGGCGCATCGAACAGACCAGCGGCGGCCGCGAGACCGGCGCCGCCGTGCGGCTCCTGTCCGGGGAGCGCACGTACTACGCGTACAGCGACGCCGTCGACGAGGCCGGGCTGAGCGCCGCGGCCGACGCGGTGGCCGCCGCGGTGAGCTCCGGGGCGCAGGGCCCCGAGATCGTCGATCTCGGGGCGGTACGCGCCGACCCCGGCAAGAACCCGGTGCTCACGCCGCCCGGCGACGTCGCCATCGCGCGCAAGGCGGAGCTGGTGCGCGCCGGCGACGAGGCTGCGCGCGCGGCGTCGTCCGAGATCGTCCAGGCGATCGTCGGGTACGGCGACACCCGCCAGCGCGTGCTGATCGCCAACTCGCTCGGCGACCTGGTCTTCGACGACCGCACGCGCACGCGCTTCACCGCTCAGGTGGTGGCTCGCCGTGGCGAAGTCATCCAGACGGGCCACGAGGCGGTCGGCGGCAGCGCGGGCTTCGAGCTCGTCGACGAGGAGACCGCCCGCACCGTCGCCCGCACCGCCGCCGAGAAGGCGCGGATCATGCTCGACAGCAGGCCGGCGCCGGTCGGCGCCATGCCGGTCGTGCTGGCCAACGGCTTCGGCGGCACCCTCTTCCACGAGGCCTGCGGCCACGGGCTCGAGGCGGACGCGATCGCCAAGGGCGCGAGCATCTACGACGGCAAGCTCGGTGAGATCGTCGCCACGGACATCGTGACCGCCTACGACGAGGGCTCCATCACCAACGGCTGGGGCTCCCAGGCGTTCGACGACGAGGGCGTCCCCACGCAGAAGACGATGGTGATCGACAGAGGGCAGGCTCACCGGCTACCTCTACGACCGCCTGCGCGCCCGTGAGGCGGGCGCCGCGCCGACGGGTAACGGGCGGCGCCAGTCGTTCCGTCACGTGCCCATCCCGCGCATGACGACCACCTACATCGCGCCCGGCGGCGCCAGCCCCGAGGAGATCATCGCGGCGACGGCCAAGGGCTTCTACGCCAAGAGCCTGGCCGGCGGTCAGGTCGAACCGGCCAGTGGCAACTTCGTCTTCGGCGTCGCCGAGGGCTACCTCATCGAAGACGGCAAGATCACGACGCCGCTGCGCGGGGCCACTCTCGTGGGCAACGGCATCGACATCCTGATGAAGATCGACATGATCGCCGGCGATTTCGACGTCAAGACCGGCGTCTGCGGCAAGGACGGCCAAGGCGTGCCGGTCGGCACCGGCCAGGCCACCTTGCGCATCGCGGAGATGACGGTGGGAGGGACAGGCTGATGTTCGAGATCCTCGACGCCGTGCTCGAGCGCGCCCAGGCGCGCGGCGCGGCAGACGTGGAAGTCTTCGGCGAGCGTTCCACCTCGCACCGCATCAAGGTGTACCGCCAGGAGGTCGAGCAGCTCACGGCGGCGCAGCGCCGCGGGGTGGGCGTGCGCGTGTTCTCCGGCGGCGCCGTCGGTCACGCGTACACCTCGGACCTGAGCGACGGCGCGCTCGACGATCTCGTGCAGCGCGCCGTCGACAACGCCGCCGTCAGCGACCCGGACGAGTACGCGGCGCTGCCGCAACCGGGCGGCGAGCCGGCCGACGTGCACCCGTTCGATCCCCGGCTCGAGGCGGCGACGGACGCGCAGCGCATCGCGGTCGCCCTCGAGGTGGAGGCGACCGCCCTGGCGGCCGACCCGCGCGTCAAGACCGTCGAGGACACGATGTACGTCGACGGTGACGGCGAGGTGTTCATCGCCAGCACGGCCGGCGTGCGCGGCAGCTTCCGCGCCGGCCAGGCCTATGTCTTCGCCTACGTCCTCGCCGAGGAGGACGGCCAGGTGGAGACCGGCTACTCCTACAGTGTCGGGCGCGCCGTGGAGGAACTCGATCCGGCCGCCGTCGGCGCCGAGGCCACCGCGCGCGCCACGCGCCTGCTCGGGGCGCGCAAGTGCCCGTCGATGAAGGCGCCGGTCATCCTCGATCCGTTCGTCTCGGCCGCGTTCTTCGGCGTCCTCAGCTCTGCGCTGACCGCCGACGCCGTTCAGAAGGGCCGGTCGCTGTTCGCCGGCCGTGAGGGCGAGCGCGTGGCCGGCGAACTCCTCGAGCTCGTCGACGACGGCACGCTCGAGGACGGCCTCGAGAGCGCCCCGTTCGACGGCGAGGGCGTGCCCTCCGGCCGCACGCCGCTCATCACCGGCGGCGTGCTCCAGGGTTTCCTCTATGACACCTACACGGCGCGCAAGGCCGGCCGTGCCAGCACCGGCAACGGCCTGCGCGGCGGCTACTCGGGCCTGCCCGGCGTGCGCCCGACCAACCTCGCCGTCGCCGGGCCCACGACGCCGCTGGCCGACATCGTCGCCGGCATGGAGCGCGGCGTCCTGGTCACCGACGCCGTCGGCATCCACTCGGGCGCCAACCCGATCTCCGGTGAGTTCTCCGTCGGCATCAGCGGCGTCCTCATCGAGGACGGGAAGTTCACGACGCCGGTGCGCGAGGTCACGCTCGCCGGCGACATCGTCGGCATGCTCACCTCCATCCGCGCTCTCGGCGACGACGCGCGCTGGGTGCCCGGGGGCAGCATCCTCACGCCGTCCGTCGTCATCGACGGGATGGCCATCGGTGGCACCTGATCGAGCGACGTAGCCGGGGTCGACCGGGGGTGCGTCGCAGGGTCACCGACTGTACAGTCTGACCGACGCGGCGCGCCCGGGTGTGCCGGCCATGTGGAGACGACCGAAGGGAGCCCCGTGAACAGCCTACGAAGGCAGGCCATCGAGCGGGGCGCCGGAGGGACACCGCTCCGCGATCTGGGCCGACGCCTGCTCGACGCCAGCTACCTCGAGGGCGACTTCGTCCTCCGGTCCGGCCGCCGCAGCAAGTTCTACCTCGACAAGTACCTGTTCTCGACGCGGCCGGACCTGCTGCGTGACATCGCCGCCGGCCTCGCCGAGAAGCTGCCCGCCCACGAGCCGTTCGACCTGCTCGCCGGCCCCGAGCTCGGCGCCGTGGCCATCGTCGCCGCCGTCTCGCTCGCCAGCGGCAAGCCGTTCGTCATCGTGCGCAAGGGCGCCAAGGGCTACGGCACCGACAAGGCGATGGAGGGCAAGGCCGAGCCCGGCCAGAAGGTCGTCATGATCGAGGACGTGGTCACCTCCGGTGGCGCCGCGCTCATGGCCGCCGACAAGCTGCGCGAGGCCGGTCTCGAGGTCGGTGCGCTGCTCTGCGTCGTCGACCGCGAAGAGGGCGGCCGCGCGCAGATCGAGGAGAAGGACCTCACGTTCGACCCGCTGTTCACGGCGACGTCACTGGGCATCAAGAAGCCGGAGTAGGCGGCGGGGGAGGGCGCGAGGCGGGGCCGGGGCGGCCACGCTCTCAGGCAACCACGCGCAGCGTGCGCAGCGTGCGGTCCTCGGGGCCGTGGACCTTGAGGCTCGTGGCGGAAGCCTCGCGCAGGTAAGCGACGACCTCGGGCGAGATCTCCTCGCCGGGGCCGAGAACGGGGATGCCCGGCGGGTAGGGCGTGACCATCTCCGCGCTGACCTCGCCGGCGCAAGCCGCAAGGGGCTTGGCGACGGCGGCGGCGAACACCGCGTCGCGCGGCGACAGCACCTGGCGCGTGAACGGCGGCGTGTGCGCGAGGAGGCTGGCGCAGGCGGCCGCCTCGCCGCCCGCGGTGTCCTGGTACCGTGCCGCCAGGTCGCGCAGCGCGCCGACGAGCGTCTCCAGGTCGTCGCGGCTGTCCCCGAAGGTGACGTTGAGCACGATGTTGAGCGGGTCGGCCGCCTCGACGGCGATGCGGTAGTCGTCGCGCAGCACGGTCTCGAGCTGATGGCCGCTGAGGCCCAGGGCACAGGCGGAAACGGTGAGTCGGGTGGGGTCGAACTCGCTCACGCCGTCACGCCCGAGCATCTCGGCGCCGAGGCAGCGCAGGCCGCGCAGCTCATCGATCCTTGCGCGCGCCCACTGGGCGAGCTCGATGGCGCCGCGCCACAGCTCGGCGCCGTGCACGGCCATCTGCTGACGCGCGGCGTCGATGCTGGCGTAGATGAGAACCTGTGGGCTCGTGCTCTGCGTCATGTGGACCATGCCGTCGAGGCGCGCGAGGTTGATCCGCTCGTCGCGCGCCAAGAGCACGGCCGACTGAGTGATGCCGCTGATGAGCTTGTGTGTGCTGACCACGGCGGCGTCGGCGCCGGCGTTCATGGCGTCGACCGGGAGCTCGGGGCAGAAGCGCAGGTGCGGTCCCCACGCCTGGTCGGTGACGAAGGGGAGACCGGCGCGATGGGCGAGCTCGCCGATGCCCTGCAGATCGGCGCCGAACCCGTTGTAAGTGGGCGAGGTGACGAAGAGTGCGCGGGCGTGCGGCGCCTGCTCGAGCGCGCCCTGCGCGTCTTCCGCGCGCACCTGCATCGGGATGCCCCAGAGCTGGTCGATGGACGGCTCCATGTAGACCGGGGTCGCGCCGCTGAAGATGAGCCCCGCAAGCATGGACTTGTGCGCGTTGCGGGGCACGATGACCGTGTCGCCTGGCCCGCACAGCGCGAGCAGGAGGGCGTGGACGCCGCTGCTGGAGCCGTTGACGAGGAACCAGCAGCGGTCCGAGCCCCAAGCTTCGGCGGCGTAGTCCTCTGCGAGGCGGATGAGACCCGTGGACTCGCGCGTGTCTTCCACCGCGCCGGCCATGGCGAGGTCGGCGGAGAGGCAGGCCTCGCCGACGAACTCGCGCAGGCCGGCCGGGGCGCCCTTGCCCAGTTTGTGTCCCGGGGTGTGGAACGGCGTGTACCCGATGGCCTTGTACCGCAGCGCGGCGTCGAGGTATGGCGTCTCCCGCTGGTTATACGGCACTCGGCTCCTCCCTGGCTCGGGCGTGCCGGGCGGCCCGCCGCGTCGTGGCCGCAAGCATACCAAGGTGGGGTGATAGACTCGACCTGTTTGCAGGAGAAACGAGTCGCTGAGAGGAGCCGGCATAACCCTCTACCAGACAGTGAGAGTGCGCTTTGCGCCGAGCCCCACGGGTACGCTGCACATCGGTTCAGCGCGCACGGCGCTCTACAACTTCCTCTTCGCCCGTCACACGGGCGGCAGCTTCATCCTGCGCATCGACGACACCGACGCGGCGCGCTCGGACGCGGCGCTCGAAGCCAGCATCATGGGCGACCTGCGCTGGCTGGGGCTGGCGTGGGACGAGGGGCCGGACATCGGTGGCCCGTCCGGCCCGTATCGGCAGAGTGAGCGGCTCGAGCGTCACCGCACCGCCGCTGCCGAGCTGCTGGAGGCCGGACTCGCCTACCACTGCTTCTGCCCCGAGGAGCGCCTCGGGCAACTGCGCCGCGAGGCGCTCGCCGCCGGGCAGACGCCGCGCTACGACCGCCGCTGCCTGGCCCTGCCGGCGGACGAGGTGCGCGGTCGGCTGGACGCCGGAGAGCCGGCGGCCGTGCGCTTCAAGGTGCCCGCGGGGGAGGTCGTCGTCGACGACCTGATCCGCGGGCCGGTCGTCATCGGCGCCGACGCGCTCAGCGACCCCATAATCGTCCGTTCGGACGGCGTGGCCGGCTACAATTTCGCCACCGTCGTCGACGATCTTGCGATGCGTATCACGCACGTCATCCGCGGCGACGACCACCTCACAAACTCCGCTCGCCAGCAACTGCTCTTCGAGGCCCTGGGCGGGCCGGTGCCGCGCTTCGCTCATCACTCCATGGTCCTCGGCCCGGACGGCGGAAAGCTCAGCAAGCGGCACGGCGCCACGGCGGTGGGCGACTACCGCGAGCTCGGCTACCTGCCCGAGGCCATCGTGAACTACCTGGCGCTGCTCGGCTGGTCGCACGGCGAGGATGAGATCCTCGGACTCGACCGGCTCGTCAGCGAGTTCGCCCTGGAGAAGCTCTCGCCGAGCCCGGCCGTATTCGACCTCGCCAAGCTCGACTGGATCGACCACGAGCGGATCATGGCCCTCGCTCCGGAGGAGCACGAGCGCCGCTTCGCGGAGCGGCTGCCGGAAGGGACGCCGCCGCAGGCGGCGGCCGCGCTCGCCGCCGCCTTCCAGCCGTCGCTGGTGCGCTATGGCGACGGCCGCGCGGCGGCGGCCGAGGTGCTCGCTCCGCCGCCTCCAACGCCGGACCTGCGCGCGGTCGTGCTCACGGCTGTGCGCCAGCTCGCGCAGGCGCGCGCGCAGCGCGCGGAGGCGCCGGACTGGCTCACGCTCGCCGGCGCCCGCGACCTCCTCGGCGCCTATCGCGCCTGGGGCAAGGAGCGCTCCATCGGCGCCCGCGACTTGCTCATGCCGCTGCGCATCGCCCTCACGTCCGCCGAACACGGCCCCGAGCTGCCCTTCGTGCTCGCCGCCCTCGACCGCGAGACGACCCTCGCGCGACTCGACCACTTCCTCGCCGGGAACCCTGCCGGTGAGTCCACGCCGACGGCAGGAGCCGAACCGTGATCCGTCTCTTCAACTCCCTGACCCAGCAGAAGGAGCCCTTCGAGCCCCGCGACCCAGGCAAGGCCGGCATCTACTGCTGCGGTCCCACGGTCTACAACCTGGTGCACGTCGGCAACGCGCGGCCCTACGTCACGTTCGCCGTCCTGCGTTCGTGGCTGGTCTCTCGCGGCTTGGACGTCACGCTGGTGACCAACATCACCGACGTGGACGACAAGATCATCAACAAGGCGAACGCCGAGGGCCGGGAGTCGGCGGCGGTGGCGGATGAGTACACCGCCGCCTACGTCGAAGACACCGGGCGCCTCGGCATCCCGCGTCCGGACATCGAGCCCAAGGCTACGGAGACCATCGCCGAGATCATCGACCTCGTGTGCCAGCTCATCGCCGGCGGACACGCCTACGAGGCCGACGGCAGCGTGTACTTCAAGGTGCGCAGCTTCGACGAGTACGGCAAGCTCAGCAAGCAGCGCATCGACGAGCTCGAAGAGGGAGTGCGGGTCGACGCGGAGCCCGGCAAAGCCGACCCCCTCGATTTCGCCGTCTGGAAGGCCGCCAAGCCGGGCGAGCCCGCCTGGGACAGCCCTTGGGGCAGGGGACGACCCGGCTGGCACATCGAGTGCTCCGCCATGGGCCTGCGCTACCTCGGCGCTGGGTTCGACGTGCACGGCGGCGGCCGCGACCTCATCTTCCCTCACCACGAGAACGAGATCGCCCAGAGCGAAGCGGCGGGCCTGCCGTTCGCCAAGGTCTGGATGCACAACGGGATGATCCGCAGCGACGGCGAGAAGATGGCCAAGAGCGTGGGCAACATCTTCCTGCTGCGTGAGGTGCTGGACCGCTACGATCCGGCCGTCGTGCTGACGTACTTCCTCACGACGCATTACCGCAGCCCGCTCGAGTTCAGCACCGACAAGCTCGACGAGGCCAGGACCGCCTACAACCGCTTCGCGAGCGCCCTGGCCGACATCGACTTTCGCGTCGCCAACGCCGGCAAGGCGGCGACCCGCGGCGAGTGCCCGGACCTCACGCTTCGCGCCGAGGCCGCGCGGCTGGCGTTCGCCGAGCGCATGGACGACGATCTCAACACCGCCGGCGCGATCGGCGAGCTCTTCGGGCTCGTCGGCGAGATGTACCGCTATCTCACCGACGTGGACCGCGGCGACTCGCCGCTCGACGCCGAGGCGCTCACCACCGTCGGCGATGTCCTGCGCGAGGCGCTGGCCGTGCTGCTCATCCCCGTGCCGGGCGCCGGCGCCGGCATCACCGGCGTCGGCAGCGTCGCCGGCGACGCGGCCGCGGCTTGCG
Source organism: uncultured Thermoleophilia bacterium (assembly GCA_963762125.1). Lineage (GTDB taxonomy): Bacteria > Actinomycetota > Thermoleophilia > UBA2241 > UBA2241 > CAIXSE01. The sequence continues at coordinate 57,726 of CAVXJO010000007.1, read as the reverse complement.
TCACCGGCGGCGTCGCGCTGCTGCCGGCCATCCGGCTCGCCGAAGAGGGCCGCTGGGACGATGTGGCGCTGGTCTACGCCGACCGGCTCGCCTGCGACGACGCCTCCTACGCCTGCGTGTTGCGCGACCACTACCGCGCCGAGAAGCGGTGGGTCGAGGCCGACCGGTTGCGCGACGAACTGCAGGCGTCCGGGTTCGAGGTACGCGACACGCCGCAGGGCACACAAGTCGTCAAGAGGTAAGCGCGGACGAGGCAGGAGGACGACGTGGGCGAGGAACGCGTTGCCGCGGGTCAGGCGAAGAGCAGCGCCCCGACGAGCGCCGCGGAGCCGATCATGCCGCCGGCGACTCCGAGGAGGAACGACCCCGTCGCGTACCGCTCCACGCGCCGCGGGTCGCGGCGCGCGCGGGTGACGCTCACGACGGCGAGCGCGATCGCGCCGCCGGCCACGAGAACGGCCGTCGCCGCCGCAGCGGCCCCCGGGCCGCCGTGCATCACGGCCACCGGCAGCAGCGTCACCACCGGCGGCACCAGCACGGCGATGGTCAGGGCGGCGCGCAGACGAGGCCTGCGGGCGCAGAGCGCCGCCACGACGAGCAGAGCGGCCGGCGAGAGGACGGTCCACCAGAACAACGTCGTGATGGCTAGGGCGGCGAGCGAACCAGGGGAGATGTCGATGGGCATGCCGTCAGTGTACAGGCCGCCTGTGGGCGTTCGCCGCGCTCGCCCGGGGTGGTGAGGTTGACCTCGTGGAATGGCTGTACGGACGCAATGTCGTGAAGGCCGCGCTCGGGGCCGGCGCGCGGCGGCGAGCCTACCGGCTCGCCGCGACCTCCCCGGCCCTGGACTTCGTCGCCGCGCTCGTCCCGGAGGATCTGCCGGTCGACACGGTGGGCGCGCACCAGCTCGACGAGCTGCTCGGCACCCGCGAACACCAGGGCGTCGCGCTGCAGGTCGACAGCTACCCGTACGCCGGCACGGACAGACTCCTGGCCGCCGACGTGCTCGTCGTCCTGGACGAGGTGACGGACCCGCACAATCTGGGGGCCGTGGCGCGCAGCGCGTTGGCTGCCGGCGCCGGCGGCCTCGTCGTACCCAGGCATCGCTCGGCGCACGTCACACCGGCGGCGGTCAAGGCGTCGGCCGGCACGCTCGAATACCTGCCCGTCGCGCAGGTGACCAACGTGGTCACGTTCCTGCGCCGGGCGAGGGACGCCGGCTTCTGGATCTACGGCGCCGCCGGCGAGGCCGCGGCCTCGTATCTCGCCACCGATCTCACGGGGCGCATCGTCATCGTCGCCGGGGCGGAGGGCCGCGGGCTGCGGCCGCTGGTCGCACGCACGTGCGACGCGCTGGTCTCCATCCCGATGGACCCGGCGGTCGAGAGTCTCAACGTGAGCGTGGCCGCTGCGCTCCTGCTCTACGAGGCGCGGCGACAGCGAGAGACCGCCGCGCGGCCATGACATGAGCGACACCCTCTACATCGTCGACGGCTACAACGTGCTGCACGCGCTGTTCCGCGGCGCGGAGAAGGAGGAGATCTTCGCGCGCCGCGACTGGCTCGCCGATCGCCTGGCGAGCTTCGCCGCGTTGCGCGGCGCGCGGGTCGCCCTGGTGTTCGACGGCAGCGGGCCGCGCAGCACCAGCAGCGAGCCCATCAAGGGAGCGCCGGTGGAGGTCGTGTTCGCCGGCGGACCCTTCACCGCGGACACCCTGATCGCGCGGCGCATCGCCGGTCAGCCGGCCGACGTGGAGGTCGTGGTCGTCTCGGCCGACCAGGAGGTCCAGCGCACGGCCTCGAGAGCCGGCGTGAGCCGCATGACGCCTTTGGAGCTGGCCGCCGAGCTCAGCGGCGACGACCAACGGGGGCAGGCTCTTGACTCTGCCTCAGACTCTACTACAATGCCCTCACGGCTTGAGGATAAAGTTGACCCTGAGACTTTGAGGCGTCTGGAGGAACTTCGTCACAAGCCGCAGTAGACGTTCCGGCGGGGCATATTCCCGGAATGTGCAGGGGCAAACGAGCGGAGGTGGGGATCACGTATGGCTCGCCAGGCCGACCACAGCCGCGGCTCGGGCTCGACTCAGAACCCTCAAGTATTCAGCGAGAGTTCTGACTTCGCCCTCGTGCAGGCGTACCGCCGGGGCAATCAGGCGGCGCTCGACGCGCTCATGTTCCGCTATCACCAGTTCGTGCGCCTCAAGGCGAGTTCGTACTTCCTCGCCGGCGGCGACGCGGAGGACCTCATCCAGGAGGGCATGCTGGGCCTGTACAAGGCCGTCCGCGACTACCGCGACGACCGCCTGGCCAGCTTCCGCAGCTTCGCCGAGCTCTGCATCACGCGACAGATCATCACCGCCATCAAGACGGCCACGCGCCAGAAGCACGTGCCGCTCAACGGCTACCTCTCGTTCAGCCAGTCTCCCAGCGATTCGTCGGACGACGGGGATTGCTCCCTGGCCGATGTGTTGCCAGGGCCCACCACGCACGACCCGGTCAATCAGGTCATCAGCTCGGAAGAGGTCGACAGCCTCACCGGTTGCCTCACGAGCATGCTCTCCGATCTCGAGGGCAAGGTGCTGCGTCTGTACCTGCAGGGTCTGAGCTACGAGCGCATCGCCGGCCAGCTCGGCTGCGACTGCAAGACGGTGGACAACGCGCTGCAGCGCATCAAGCGCAAGGTGGACCTGCACCTCGAGGGGCGGCGCGTCCCCACCTGACGCGCGCCGCGTGCGCGGCCGCGCGCCGCACAGACACGAACGACGACGGGCGGAGCGGCCTTGTGAGCCGCCCCGCCCGTCGTCGAGGGTCCGTGCGCTCGCGGCTCAGAACGTCATGAGGCTCACGTCGTGGCCCTGCGACTGCACGAGGAGCTTGAAGTCGTGCGGGTTGCTCGCCACTTGGGCAGCGTCGGCGAGCGTGATGAGCCCGTCTTCGTACAGGTTCAGCAGCGCCTGATCGAACGTCTGCATGCCGTAGAAGTCGCCTTCCTTGATGGCGTCGGTGATGAGCAGCGACTGGTCCGGATCGAGGATGAAGTCGCGGATGCGGTTGGTGCACACCATGATCTCGATGGCCGGCACGCGGCCCTGTCCGTCGGCGCGCACCAGCAGGCGCTGGCTGACGATCCCCTTGAGCGTACCGGCGAGCATGATGCGGACCTGCTTCTGCTGGTGGAGCGGGAAGAAGTCGATGATCCTGTTGATGGTCTCCTGCGCGTCGATGGTGTGCAGGGTGCTCAGGACGAAGTGGCCGGTCTGCGCGGCGGTGAGGGCCGCCTCGACCGTCTCGATGTCGCGCATCTCGCCGATCAGGATGTCATCCGGGTCCTGGCGCAGCACGTACTTGAGCGCCGTGGCGTAGCTGTCGGTGTCGAGACCGATCTCGCGCTGGTTGATGATCGCCTTCTTGTCCTTGTGCAGGACCTCGATGGGATCCTCCACGGTGACGACGTGGCGACGCACGGTGTTGTTGATGTGGTCGATCATCGCCGCCAGGGTGGTCGTCTTGCCGGAGCCGGTCGTACCGGTCACGAGCACGAGGCCGCGCGGCTCGAGCGCCAGGCGCTTGATGATCTCGGGGAGGTGCAGTTCTTCGAAGCTCGGGATCTTGGTCGTCACCTGGCGCATCGCCACACTGATGCTGCCGCGCTGGCGGAACACGTTGACGCGGAAGCGACCGAGGGTGGCCGCCGAGTACGCGAAGTCGATCTCGTTGTGCTCGCTGAAGCGGCGGATCTGCTTGTCGGTCATGATGGACGCCGCCACGTCCTTGGTGTCCTCCGGGGTGAGCGCCGGCTCGTCCATGAGGATGAGCTCACCGTCCACGCGGATCACCGGCGGGCTTCCCGCCTTGATGTGCAGGTCCGACGCGTTGCGCGCCATCATCTCGCCAAGCAGATCGTCGATCGGTTTCATCTCGCCGCCCCAGTCGCTCGGGTTCTCTCTCTGTGTCCTTGTTCGGCAGAACCACGCAAAAGCTTACCTCGCGAGCGCCACTTCGCCTACGGTCGTCGCAGATGGAGGCTGGAAACAGCAGCGGCCCTGCGGCGCAACCGCCGGGCCGCTGTTGTTCGCGGTCATGCGGCGGCGCCTAGAACCGGCCGCCGATCCAGGCGTCGCGGCCCGTCCAGGTGCCGTAGCGCACCACGTCTCCGGTGTGCGGCGCCTCGATGCAGGTGCTGCCGCTGACGAAGATCGCCACGTGGTGGCTGAAGCTCGCGTTGCCGAAGAAGATGAGGTCGCCGGGGCGCAGGTCGGTCAGGGCGACGGGGGTGCTGGCGTGCTGCTGGTCGGTGGCGCCGTGCGAAAGACCGATGCCGATCTGCGCGTAGCAGTACATGGTGAGACCAGAGCAGTCGAAGCCGCCCGGCCCGGCGCCGCCCCACACGTATGGGACGCCGAAGTAGCGCTGCGCGATGGAGACGATGTCGGGGTGACCGGGGCTGTTTGGGTCGACCGGGCCGGGGATGGGTCCGGAGTAGCCGGTGAGCGCCAGCTGCGCGCGCAGCTTCGCCTGGTACTTGAGCTTCTTGATCTGCTTCTTGATCTTGCCGGTGAGGTCCTGCAGATCTGCCTGCAGCGCGATGAGCTGGTTCTTCTGCTCTTCGCGCGCGACGACGAGCTTGGCGGCGGCCTTCTGGTCGGTCTCGAGACTCAGGCGGCGGTCCTTGATGTCGCTCCTGTAGGCGACGATGGCGTGGACCGTGTCGACGTCGCTGTTGCCGAGCCGCTCCATCATGTCCAGCTGGCTGATCAGCTCGTCGAAGCTGTCGGCCTCGAAGAGGACGTCGATGACGCCCACATCGCGCGACTTGTAGATGTTCTGGGCGCGCTGTACGAGCTGCTCGTTGGCGAGCCGAAGATTCTTGCGCGCCGTCTCGAGCTGCTGCTGGTTCTCGTCGATCTGCGCCTGCACGGTGTCGAGCTGGCTGGTCGCCTGGTTGTACTTCTCGACCGCGATCTCGGACTGGGTCGAGGCGTCGTCGAGCCGCGCCTGGACGACGCGCAGGCGCGCCTTGGCCTTGGCTACCGAGCCTGCCGGTGCGGCGGGGGCGGCGACGAGCATGACCGCCACGAGGCAGAACACGGCGACGGTTGCGGCCTTGATGAGGTCACTGCGACGGTTCACTCGATACTGTCCTCCGGGCGTCATGCCACTGGGATGACGCCCGGTCGCTTGCCATGGTTCGGGGTGAGAACGTATTCGGGCCTGAGGGCGCGTTCCCTACGCAGCAGGGGACGCGCCCTCAGGCCCGGCGGAAGATCAGGGCCGGCCACCGATCCAGGCTCCGCTGATGGAGCCGTAGCTCACCACGGCGCCCGTGTGCGGGGCGTGGATCATGCTGCCGCCGCCGACGTAGATGCCGACGTGGTGGCTGTAGCTGGCGCTGCCGAAGAACACGAGGTCGCCAGGCTGGAGGGCGTTCAGCGGCACCGGGGTGCTGGCGTGCTGCTGGTCGGTGGCGCCGTGCGAAAGACCGACGCCGATCTGGGCGTAGCAGTACATGGTGAGACCGGAGCAGTCGAAGCCGCCTGGGCTGGCGCCGCCGTACACGTACGGTACGCCGAGATAGCGCTGGGCTATGCCGACGACGCTCGAGTGGCCGGAGCCGCCCGGGTCGACGACGGTGCCTCCGCCTCCGCTGCTGGTGCCGCCGCTGCTGGCCGCCTGCTGCTGCGCCGCCGCCGCTTCGGCGGCAGCCTTGGCGGCAGCGGCCTGCCGCGCCTGCAGGCGGTCGATCTGCGACTTGAGGCCGGCCGTCATCTGCTCGAGCTTGCCCTGCAGGCTCTCGACTTCGGCCTTGTTGGCGGCCGCCGAGGTGACGAGCTTGGCGGCCGCCTTCTTGTCGGCCGCGAGCTTGACCCGCCGGTCCTTGATGTCCTGCTGGTAGGCGGCGATGCTCTTGACGGTGTCGACGTCGCTGTTGCCGAGCCGCTCCATGAGGTTGAGCTGGGTCACGAGGTCGTCGAAGCTGTTAGCTGCGAACAGGACGTCGACGACGCCGACGTCGCGGGCCCGGTACATGTCCTCGGCGCGGGCGGAGAGCTGCTCGTTGGCGACGCCGAGGTTGTACTCGGCCACCTTGAGGAGCCGTTCGTTCGCCTTGATCTGCGTCGTCACGGTGTCGAGCTGGGACGTGGCCTGGTTGTACTTCTCCACGGCCACGTCCACCTGGCGGTAGACGGTCTGGAGCTTTGCCTGCACCTGGCGCAGCTGTGCTTTCTTGCTGCTGATGGGGGAGGCGAGTGCTGTGGAGGCGAACGCGAGGGTGATGAGGAGCGTGCCGAGAAGGACAGAGAGAGTGACGATCCGTCGCTTGCCGTTCACTGCATCGCCTCCTTGTGGGCGTCCTGTTGCTGCGAAGCGCCCTCGTCGAGGTGAGCCCGTCGCGTGCTCTGCACTCACTGAACTCAAGTACGAAACCTTAACATCCGCCCGGCGGCCTGACAACCGCGTGGCCCGCCCTGCGGAACTGTTTCGAGCGGATGGGGGCGCGCATGCGGCGGCGGGAGCGCGCGCCGTGCTGGCGCCGCTTGCTGCCGGCGTTGGCGAGCGGTGTGCCCAGCGGTGCCTCGCGCGCCGGCCCCTGCGCCGGTCAATCGACGCGCGCCTGACGCACCGTGCCGCGCGGCGTGGGGCGCGGCCACATGCGCTTGAGCGTCTCGATGAACGCCTTGTTGCGCTCGTCTCTGCGCCAGTTGCGGATGATCATCATGCCCCACCAGTGGAAGAGCAGCTGCTTGGTGAACTGGAGCGTGAAGATGTAGCGCAGCCACGTGCGCAGCGAATAGAAGCGCATGTACCCGCGGAGCACCTCGACCTGTAGCTCGTACGGGGTCATCCGCGCCGGTTCGAAGACGACGTGGTGGGCGTCGTAGAGCTCCCAGCGCTTGTCGAAGATGCGCTCGGCGGCGTCGAACTCCTGGAACTGCTGCGTGCCGGGGAGCGGCGTGAGGATGTTGAGCATCACGGTGTCGATCTTGTTCTTGATCGCGAAGGCGACCGTGTCGCGCACGGTCTGCACGTCGTCGCTGTCGGCGCCGAGCACGAACATGCCGTGACTCTTGATGCCGTGCTCGTGCAGCACCTTGATGGCCTTCTCGATGTCGGCCACCGTCTGCGCCTTCTCGAACTTGTCGAGTGTCTCTTGGTTGACGGACTCGAGGCCGAGATAGACGAGTTGGCAGCCGGAGCGGCGCATCAGATCGAGGAGCTCCGGGTCGCGGACGACGTCGGTGCGCACCTGCGCCGACCACGGGATGACGAGGCCTTCGTCGATCATCATCTGCAGCAGCTTCTTGAGCCGCTTGCGGTTGGCGGCCATGTTGTCGTCGTAGAAGAAGATGCGCTCCGGGCGCTTGTCCTTGAGCTCGGCGATCACGCTCTCCGCGCTGCGGAAGCGGTACTTCTTGCCGAACATCGCCGTCACCGAGCAGAAGGTGCAGTCGAAGGGACAGCCCCAGCTGGTCATGATCGGCATCGTCGTAAGCCTGTCGCTGCCGACGAGCAGGCGGAGGTCCGGGAACGGCAGTTCGTCGAGATCGGCGAGGGCCTCGCGCAGCGGGTTGTGCACCGCGAGGCCGTCGCGCATGAACGACAGACCGGCGATGGTGTCGAGCTCGCGGTCGCCCGCCAGCGCCTCGATGAGCTCGAGCATGAGCTGCTCGCCGCCCTCGCCGCGGGCGACGTAGTCCACGTGCTGGAGGGCCTCGTCGGCCATGAATGTGACGTGCGACCCGCCGATGACGACCGGGACGCCGCGGCCGCGCAGGTCGTCGGCGAACGCGTAGGCCGTGCTGGCCGTGGAGGTCGTGCTCGACAGGCCCACGAGGTCCGACCCGTTGACGTCGTCCCAGTCGATGGGCGCCATGGTGGGGTTGTAGACGAGCACGTCGTGGCCGTGCTCCTTGAGGGCGGCGGCGATGATGGGCAGCCCCAGACGGGGAAGCAGGACCTTCGCCCACACGTGCATCCCGGGCGGTTCGGGCTCGATCAAGCGGATCTTCATTGTGCTCCTCGCAACAGGGAGTGTGCCCTGAGGTCCTCCCAGTGGAATGGTCTGCGGACGCCGGTGGCCCGGCCCCCTCTCTCGGACTATAACGTAATACTTACGTTCACTCAACCGTCGTCGCGGTGGCACGGCTCGCGGTCAGCCTGCGGCCGCTCCTTCTCCTCGCGCTCGAGCAGGATGTCCTCGGGGCTGCGGAGCAGGAAGGCGAAGGCGGCGTGGGCGACGACGACGATGCCCCAGGCCCCGACGGCGATGACGAACCAGGGGAAGCCGCCGCCGGCGAGCACCCAGATGACGAACAGGAAGACGCTGATGGCCGCCCAGACGACGAGGTCCATCCAGAACCACTGCCGCCGGGCGATACGCACCGCCTCGCGCTCGCGCAGGGCGGCCTTCCCGAACTCATCCATGCTCTGCTCCTTCTTCCAGGATCGCTGCGATATCGCCGCGCGCGCGCGTGAGCGTCGCGTCGATGCTCTCGGCCTGTTCGGGGCTGAGACCGACGCGTCGCGGCAGGCCCAGCTCGAAGCGGTCGAGCAGCCCGCCCAGGGTGACGCGCGGACGCCGGGCGTGAGCGCGGCGGGAGATGTCTCGCCAGCTGGGCCCCAGGTCGTGGCCCTCGAGCTCGGCGGTCCCAGCCGCTGTGAGCCTGTAGACACGCAGGCGGTCGCGTTCGTCCGAGGTGATGAGGCCGGCCTCCTCCAGGGTGACCAGCGCCGGGTAGATCGCGCCCGGGCTTGGGCGCCACTGGCTTCCGACCAGGCGCTGCAACTCCTGCATGATGGCGTAGCCGTGCCCCTCGCCGAGCGAGGCGATCACGGAGAGGAGAGCCAGCTTGAGCTCTCCGCGGTTGAACACGCGCGCCATGAGGAGGTCCGTGTCGGGGGACGGGGACGGTCCCGCGCCGGTTGCGTCTGCGGCACGGCGCGGCCGAGCACCACGATAACGTAATAGTTACGTTCGGTCAATCGGGCAGGGCCGGGGACGGCGGGGTTCAGCAGGACTCAGAAGACAGAGCGGATCGCCTCGCCGGCGAGGTAGACCGCAGCTCCCACGAGGCCGGCCGCCGGCAGCGTGAGGACCCACGCCGTGACGATGTTGCCGGCGACTCCCCAGCGCACCGCGGACAAGCGCTGGGTGGAACCTACGCCCATGATCGCCGCTGTGATGGTGTGAGTTGTGGAGACCGGGACGCCGAAGTGGGTGGCCAGCTGGATGACGCTCGCCGCGGCGGTCTCGGCGGCGAACCCGTGGATGGGGTCGAGTTTGATGACCTTCGACCCGAGCGTGTGGATGATGCGCCAGCCGCCCGAGTAGGTGCCCAGAGCCATGGCGAGGGCGCAAGAGATCTTGACCCACAGCGGGATGGTGAACGTCTCGATCTGGCCGCTGGCGAAGAGCGCCAGCGCGATGACACCCATGGTCTTCTGCGCGTCGTTGGCGCCGTGCGAGAAGGCCATGAACCCCGCAGAGATGGGCTGGAGGCGGCGGAACCACGTGTTGACCGGCCCCTGCTGGCGCTTGCGCACCAGCCAGATCAGACCGGTCATCAGCACCCAGGCGCCGACGAAGCCGAGCACCGGGGAGCCGATCATCGGCAGGATGATCTTCTCGAACACGCCGCTCCAGATGACGCCGTCGACGCCGGCGGAGGCGATCATCGCCCCGATGAGGCCGCCGAAGAGCGCGTGCGAAGAGCTGGAGGGGATGCCGAAGCGCCACGTGACCAGGTTCCACACGACGGCGCCGACCAGGGCGGCGGAGACGACTTGCAGGGTCACCAGGTTCGTGTCGACGATACCTTCGCCCACGGTCTTGGCGACGCTGGTGGAGACGAGGGCGCCGAGGAGGTTGAGTCCCGCCGCCATCAGCACCGCGACGCGCGGCGACAACGCGCGCGTCGAGACCGAGGTCGCGATCGCGTTGGCGGTGTCGTGGAAGCCGTTGGTGTAGTCGAAGACGAGCGCCAGGGCGACGATCGCGATGAGAAGGACCACGGCCTTTGCTCAGGTCAGTTGTGCTTGAGGACGATGCTCTCGATGACGTTGGCGACGTGCTCGCACTCGTCGATGGCCGCCTCGAGGATCTCGTAGATATCTTTCCACTTGATGATGTCGGTGCACTGCATCTCGCCGTCGAACAGGCTCGCCATGGCGTCACGCAGGATGCGGTCGCCGTCGTTCTCGAGGCTGTTGATGGCGATGATGCGCTCGTCGAGGCCCTTGGGCTTCTCGAGGTTGTCCATGCACTCCTTGAGGAGGGGAGTCGCCTTGGAGATGACCTCCGCCTGGCGGCGCGCCTGCTCGGTGATCTCGCCGACGCGGTAGAGAATGACCATGTCGGTCGCCGCCTCGATGTTGTCGAGGATCTCATCGGTGGTCGCCACGAGGTCGTAGATGTCCTCACGGTCGATGGGCGTGATGAACGACTTGTTGAGACGGCGGATGACGTCGTGGACGATCTTGTCGCCGACGTGCTCATGCTCGAGGATGGCCGCCGCCACGCCCTTGCGGTCGCCGTCGTTCATGAACTTCACGAGCAACTGTGAGGCCGCATCGAGGTTGGCGGCGAGCTCTGAGAACAACCGAAAGTAGTCGTGTTCCTTGGGAACCAGACTGAGTCTCACACGGGCTCCTTTCCCCTACCTGCCCTGTGCCGCGCGTAATGCTATACGGAATGGGGCGGGGCGCAACCCCCGCCGGCCCCGCCCCTCCGGTCGTCCTCGGACGTCACGCCAGACGCGGTCCGCCGGGCCGGCATTCCGGCAGTTGTCCGCCGAGGCGACGGCTATCCCGGCGAATGACGTACGGTTTCGCTCCGTTCCGCCGTTAGGAGGATGAGGAGCCATGAACGCGGTCGAAGACGACCACGGGATCAAGGAGGTCACGTACGTGAAGAGATCACTGCTCATCATCGCCGTTGCCGCTCTCGCGCTGACGCTCGTGCCGCTGGCGGTCGCCGGCGCGGGCCACGGGGGCTGGAAGCACGGTAAGGCCAAGTTCAACCTGGTCGGTACGTTGAAGCTCGTGAACGTGACCGCCGACCCCGACGCGCCGAGCACCGTCGTCATCAAGGTCAAGGCAGGCACCAAGACTGTGCGCGCGTTCCGCGGTCACGAGGAGCTCATGGACGTCGCCGGCAACGCGAAGGTCCGCCTGCTCACCGAGCATGGAGCGGTCGTCGCGACGCTGGACCAGCTGCCGCTCGACGTCAAGGCCAAGGTGCGCGGGACCATCGATCGCTCGGACCCGGCGAACCCCGTGTTCATCATCAAAGACATCAAGGTCAAGGCGCCGCTGCCCGCGCCCTGAGCAGGGCGGCGTCTCTCCGCGGTATCGGCGCGGAACGCGGGACCAGGGTCGCCGGGCGGGCTCGCTCTGAGAGCCGGCCCGGCGACCCATCGAACCCCAGGGACCGCCGAAAGGCCCGCCGGCGCCGAGTGTGAAGCGCGCGCGCTTTCGGTAGAGTGCTCCTCGATGGGAGCCGACCACGACGCATACTTCGAACAGGTCGAGGCGCGGTTCGAGAGCGCGCACGACCTCGACCTCGGCCTCGAAGAAGAGTTCCAGATCCTGGACCGGGAGACACTCGCGCTCACCGGCGCCTTCGAGGTGCTGCGCGACTCGGCGCCACCGCGTCTGCGCGAGCGCATCGCCGGCGAGCTGCTCACCTCGGAGATCGAAGTCAGCACGCCGCGCACCCTGCACTTCGGCCAGGCAGCCAAGCAGCTCCTGCTCAATCGCGCCGAGCTGTTCGAGCACGCCGACGCACAGGGCTACGCTCTCGGCGCGACCGGTACGCACCCCTTCTCGGGCTGGAAGGACCAGCAGATCATCGACACGCCGCACTACCGGCTGGTCGAGGACCGGCTCAAGTACGTGGCCTGGCGGAACAACACCTGGGCTGCCCACGTGCACGTCGGCGTGCGCGGCCGCGACCGCGCCGTGGCCGTCTGCGACGCGCTGCGCACCTATCTGCCGCACCTGCTCGCCCTCTCGGCCAACTCACCGTTCATCGAAGACGTGTGGACGCGGCTGCACTCGGCGCGCACGCAGACTTTCGTGCGCATGTTCCCGCGCTGCGGCATCCCCGACGTCTTCGGCACCTGGGCGGAGCACCGGCGCTTCTACGAGGAGCTGATCGACACCAACTGCATCCAGGAGTTCACGCAGATCTGGTGGTCGGTGCGCCCCCACCACCGCTTCGGCACCGTGGAGGTGCGCATCTGCGACGCGCAGACAGAGGCGTGGGAGAGCTTGGCCATCTCGTCGCTGACAGTCGGGCTCATCGCCCACCTGTCGCGCATCTACGACGAGGGCATGCCGCTGCCGATCCTCGAGACGCGCTACGTGGAGGAGAACCTGTGGCGGGCGATCCGCTACGGTCTCGACGGCAAACTGGTGGACTGGGCCATGGGCGAGGAACTGCCGGCGACTGACGCCGTGCGGCACCTGGTGGAACTGGCGGCGCCCTACGCCGACGCCATCGGCCTGAGCCCGCACCTGGCGGACGTGGAGCGCATGCTTCGTGACGGTAACGGCGCCCAGCAGCAGTCTCGAGCTCACGTCGAGGGTAAGAGTCTGCGCGAAGTGTTCGCCGGCACGGTGGCCGATGCGCATCGCAGTTCGGTGACGCCAACCACAGAGATGCAGGGAGAACAACGATGAGTGATCCCAACGATCAGGGCCGTGTGGTCTCAGACGAGGAGCGGGCGCGGGCGCTGCTCGAACAGCTGAAGAGCCTGCACGCGGTCGATATCGCTCGCGACATGGTCATCGCCGCCGTCAACTTCAGCTACCCCAAGCTCGGCCTCTCCGACGAGACGCACGCGGTGCGGGACCTGGACGACGTGCGCGTCTCCATCGAGTTGATCCGTGCGATCCTTGAGGTGCTGGATCGCGAGCACGGCGGCCAGAGGACGAGCGATCTGCACGACACGCTGGCACAGATGCAACTGGCATACGGCCACGCGGTGCAACTGGCCAACGCCGAGCGTGCCGCGGCCACGGGCGAGAGTGAGCGGCCGGCGGCGGACGAGCAGCCGGAGGAGGCAGCCGCGGCGAGCGCTGGAGATGCCGCGGACCAAGCCACCCAGGAGGCCGTGGCCGGCGACGCCCCCGAGGCTCAAGACGAGCCGCAGACTGAGAAGAGGCCGGCGGCCGGCAACAAGGCCGCCGGGGTGAAGAAGCCGGCCGCGAAGAAGCCGGCCGCGAAGAGGAAGCCGGCCGCCGAGAAGAAGCCGGCGGCGAAGAAGCCGGCCGCGAAGAAGAAGCCGGCCGGCGACAGCTGATCAGCCTGCGCAGCCGAGCCGATGAGGGGGGCGCGCCCGCGCCGCTCTGCCGGCGTCAGGCGCCGGAGAGCGCCCAGAAGCGGGACTCGTCGAGCTCGTCGCCGGGCTCGACGATGATGAACTCTTCGTCGTGCGGTCCTGCCACCAGCTTCTCGAGGAAACGCAGCGATCCGGTGAGGCGCTCCAGCGGCAGGTCGTAGAAGCGGCTGACCGTCTCCAGGTACTCGCGCTTGTCGTCGAGCCCGCGCACGCCCGGCGTCTCGATGACGGCCACGCGCGTGTAGTGCTCCATGATGAGGCGAGCGACGTGGGCCGCCTTCTCCTCGCCGTACTTGGGCACGATCTCCCGGTACTCGGTGTAGGGGTCGCGGATGAAGTCGATCCAGCCGCGGGTGTAGTAGTACGTCCCCGGCTGGGCGCCGTGCTCCTCGAGGTAGCGGGCACGGGAGCCGAGCAGCAGGGAGATGCAGTCGTCGGCGGCCGGCAGCAGCAGGCGGTGGTCGCCCCCCCGCAGGCCGACGGTGCCGTTGCTGCAGCGGGCGCACGAGAGGTAGATGTCGCAGTCGCCCGGCGTGCCGTCGATGCGCTCCTGCAGCGCCGCGCGCATCCTGTCCGGGTAGTCGTGGAGCGCGCCGTCGACGTACTCGACCTCGAGGCCGCGACCGTCACGTTCGAGCACGGCCTCGATCTCGTTGCGCAGTACTTCGCAGCTGACGATCTTGGGGGCGGTAGTCATGCCGATATGGTAACAGGACAAGGACGGTCCTGTCCTCCGGCCTTTCAGGACGCCAGTGAGAGGCTCGCGGACGGCCGCAGCGTGTACTCCGTCACGCGGCCTGCGGTAGCATTGGCCTTCGCGACCCCACAAGACATCGTCGCGCGTGGTCGCCTGACTCGCCGCGCGCTGTGACCCTTAGGAGGACCAACGTGAGCGTCAACAAGATCCTTGTCGCCGGCGCCGGCCAGATGGGGGCCGGCATCGTCCAGGTGTCCGCCGTGGCCGGCATGGACGTCGTCATGATCGACGTCGCCGACGAGTTCATCGCCCGTGGCATGGCCGGCATCGAGAAGGGACTCGGCCGGCTGGTCGAGAAGGGTCGCATGGAAGCCGCCGCCCGCGACGCCGCGCTGGCGCGCATCACCACCGGCACCGACTTGGCCGCCGGAGCAGATGCCGACCTGTTCATCGAGGCGGCGCCGGAGTCGATGGAGCTCAAGCAGGGCATCTTCGAGAAGGCGGACGCGACGCTGCGGGCCGACGCCATCATGGCCACCAACACGTCGAGCCTCTCGGTGAGCAAGCTGTCGACGTTCGTCACCGGCCCCGAACGCTTCGTCGGCATCCACTTCTTCAACCCCGTGCCGATGATGGCGCTCGTGGAGGTCGTGCGCGGTGACCAGACGAGCGACGGGACGACCGCCGCTGCCAAGGCGTTCGCCGAGGCCACCGGCAAGACGGCGATCACCGTCGAGGATTCGCCCGGATTCGTCGTCAACCGCATCCTGTTTCCGATGATCAACGAAGCCGCCGACGCCTACGACGAGGGGGTGTCCAGCGCTGCGGACATCGACACCGGCTTGAAGCTCGGCGCCAACTGGCCGATGGGACCTCTGGCGCTCGCCGACCTCGTCGGGCTCGATACCACGAAGGCGATCCTCGAGACGCTCGAGCGCGAGCTCGGCGACGGCAAGTACTCTCCGAGCTCGGCGCTGGTCAAGCTCGTAGAGGCCGGCAAGCTGGGCCGCAAGAGCGGCTCCGGCTTCTACGACTACGGGAAGTGAGCGCACCGTGACCTCCCTCGAACGCGGCTACGTCCAGCTGTACACGGGCGACGGCAAGGGCAAGACGACCGCCGCCCTGGGTCTCGTGCTGCGCGCGCTCGGCCAGGACCTGCGGCCGGCCGTACTGCAGTTCATGAAGGCCGACCCGAACTGGGGCGAGATCGTCACGCTCAAGAAGCTGGGCGTGCCGGTGCAGCAGTGCGGGCTCGACCACTGGGTGCGCGCCGGCAAGATCTCGGTCGAGGACAGGGCGGCGGCGGCCGACGGCTTCGACCGTGCGCGGACGCTGGTCGAGAGCGAAGACTACGACGTGGTGGTGCTCGACGAGCTCGTGACTGCGGTGTTCTTCGAGCTCGTGCCCGTGAGCAGCGTCCTCGAGCTCATCGCCGCCAAGCCGGCGGCCGTGGAACTGGTCATCACCGGCCGCGGTGCGCCGCACGAGCTCGTCGCCGCGGCCGACCTCGCCACCGAGATGCGGCCGCTCAAGCATTACTTCGATGCCGGCGTCCAGGCACGGCCGGGCATCGAGTTCTGAGGGAGGCCGTACCGTGACGCACACGCTCATCTATCCGCACACGACCGGCCACAACGCCGCCGGGCACCTCGAGATCGGCGGCTGCGACGTCGTCGATCTCGCGCGCGACTTCGGTACGCCGCTGTTCATCTACGACGAGCAGACGCTGCGCGACCAGTGCCGCGCCTACCACGCGGCCTTCGGCGCGCTCACCGACCTCTACGAGATCGTCTATGCGAGCAAGGCGTTCAGCTGCCGCGCGATGGCGGAACTGGTCGCGCAGGAGGACCTGTCGCTCGACGTCGCCACCGGCGGCGAGCTGGCCGCCGCCCGCGCCGCCGGCTTCCCCGCGGCGCGCGTCTACTTTCACGGCAACAACAAATCTGCGGCGGAGATCGAGGCGGGCCTCGACGCCGGCATCGGCCACTTCGTCGTCGACTCGTTCGAAGAGATCGAGCGCCTGGAGGCGGGGGCGGCGGCCCGGGGCCGCTCTCAGGACGTGCTCGTGCGCGTCACGCCGGGCGTGCGCCCCAACACGCACGACTTCATCCAGACCGGCCAGCAGGACAGCAAGTTCGGCTTCGGGCTCGCCGACGGCCGTGCGCACGAGGCCGTGCGCCGCCTCAAGGACGCGCCCCATCTGGAGCTCGTCGGCGTGCACGCGCACATCGGCTCGCAGATCTTCGAGCTCGACTCATACCGGCGCGAGGTGGAGGTGCTGTTCGTCGCCATCGACGAGTGGCGCCGTGACTTCGGCTTCGAGTGCCGCATCTTCAACATCGGCGGCGGGCTGGGCATCCGCTACACGCCGGCCGACCAGCCGAGCTCCATCGCCGAGTTCGCCGCGATCGCTGTGGACGCGGTGCGCGCCGGGGCGGAGAAGCACGGCGTGGCGATGCCCAGGCTCTTCGTGGAGCCGGGTCGGAGCATCGCCGGCAAGGCGGCGGTGACCGCCTACACGGTGGGGACGGTCAAGGTCATCCCCGGCGTGCGCACCTACGTGGCCGTGGACGGCGGCATGAGCGACAACCTGCGCCCGATGCTGTACGACTCCAAGTACGAGGCGATGCTGGCGAACAAGGCGGAGGAGGAGGCGACCGAGGTGGTCACCGTCGCCGGCAAGCACTGCGAGTCCGGCGACGTACTGGTGCGCGACGTCCACGTCGCGCCGCCGACGCCGGGCGACGTCCTCGTCACGCCCGGCACCGGCGCCTACGGCTACGCGATGGCCAACAACTACAACGCGCAGCCGCGCCCGGCCGTCGTCCTGGTCGGGGACGGCCGGGCGCGCGTCATCATCGAGCGAGAGACCTGGGACGACGTGCTGCGCCTGCAGCGGCCGCTCGCCCCATGATCCCGCGGACACGGAGGGGACCACAGTGGACAAGGTAGGCATCGGGCTCCTCGGGTACGGAACCGTCGGGTCCGGCGTGGGCAAGCTCCTGAAGAAGAACGCCGACGACATCGCTCTGGCCACCGGCAAGCAGGTCGCGCTCAAACGGGTGCTCGAGAAGGACGCCGGCTTCACTCATCCGGACCTCGACCCCGGGCTCGTCACGACGCGTGTCGAGGACATCCTCGAGGATCCCGAGATCCAGATCGTCGTGGAGCTCATCGGCGGGGTGGGCGCGGCACTCGACTTCCAGCTCCGCGCCCTCAGGGCGGGCAAGAACGTGGTGACCGCCAACAAGCAGCTGTTGGCGCAGCACGGCGCGGAGCTCTTCGCCGCCGCCGAGGAAAGCGGCGTGCACCTGCGCTTCGAGGCGAGCGCCGTCGGCGCCGTCCCGGTCATCAAGGTGCTGCGCGAGTCGCTGGTCGCGGCCCAGGTCAACACCGTGTTCGGCATCGTCAACGGCACGACCAACTACATGCTGAGCGCGATGGCCGAGACCGGCGCCGACTACGACGACGTGCTGAAGGAGGCCCAGCGGCTCGGCTACGCCGAGGCCGACCCCACGGAGGACGTCGGCGGCAAGGACGCCGCGGCCAAGATGGCCATCCTCAGCTCGATCGCCTTCCACAGCCGCACCGGCCTCGACGACGTGCCCTACGAGGGCATCACCAAGGTGACCTCGGCGGACATCGCCCACGGCAGCCGGCTCGGGCTCGCCGCCAAGCTGCTCGGCGTCGCCAAGCTCATCGACGGGCGGATGAACGTGCGCGTGTATCCGGCCTTCCTGCCCAGGGCGCACCCGCTGGCCGGCGTCGCCGGCGCGTACAACGCCGTGTTCCTCACCAGTGACGCGTTCGACGAGATCATGCTCTTCGGCCCCGGCGCCGGCAGCGTCCCCACGGCCTCAGCCGTGATCGGCGACATCATCTCCGTGGTCAACACGGTGAAGGGCAGCTTCGTGCAGAACTGCCTCTGCTACAAGGACGTCCCGTTCTTCCCCGACGCCGAGATGGTCTCGAGGTTCTACCTCAGGTTGAGGGTGAACGACCAGCCGGGTGTGCTCGCCAAGGTGAGTGCGCTGTTCGGCGATCACGGCGTCAGCATCAAGTCCATGGTCCAGGAGGGTGGCGGCGACGAAGCCGAGCTCGTGCTGTTGCTCCACCCGGTCCGCGAGGCGCAGTTCTTCACCGCGCTCGGGCGGATCAGCGCGCTGCCCGACGTACACGGGGAGCCGGCAGTCATCCGCGTGGAGGGTGACGCCTGAATCGCCGTCGTAGAAGAGCCGCCGAAGGCGGGCTTTCGAGCGGGGCGGCGCAGCCGCACCGCCCAGAGGAGAGGAGACAGCATGAGCGACAAGAAGGGCCGTATCGGGATCCTCACGGGCGGCGGCGACATCCCCGGCCTCAACCAGGCGATCCGCGGCGTCACCCTGCGCGCGCTCAGTGAAGGGTTCGAGGTCGTCGGCATCCGCCGCGGCTGGGCGGGCCTCGTCGAACTGCGGCGCGACGCCGGCGCCGACAACAGCGAGTGCGTGCTCCCGATCACACGGGAGCTGGTCGAGCGCTACGCCTACGCCGGCGGCACGTTCCTGCACTCGTCGCGCACGCGCCCGAGCGCCGTGCCCGCCAAGGACGTCCCGGCGCACCTCAAGGACACGTACACTGCCGAGAAGAACGACCTCACGGACGAGGTCATCGCCAACCTCGAGTTCCTCGGCATCGACTACCTGGTGCCGGCTGGCGGCGACGACACGCTCAGCTACGGCGTCGAGCTCGGCCGCCGCGGCTTCCCGGTCGTCGCCATTCCCAAGACGATGGACAACGACGTGCCCGGCACCGACTACTGCATGGGCTTCGGCACCTGCGTGAACCGCACCATCGAGATGGCCCGCCAGGTCACCAGCTCCGCCGCCTCGCACGAGCGCATCGTGGTGCTCGAGGTCTTCGGCCGCTACGCCGGGTTCACGGCGCTGCTGCCGACCTTCGCCGGCGCGGCCGACCGCTGCGTGATCCCCGAAGTCGAGTTCGACATGGAGAGGCTGACCGAACTGCTCGTCGCCGACCGCAACGGCCGTCCCGAGGGCTACTCTGTCTGCATCGTCAGCGAGGGCGCCATGCCGGCCGGTGGCGACATGGTGTTCATGGGCGGCGAGAAGGACATGTTCGGGCACGCCAAGCTCGGCGGTATCGGCCAGAACGTGAGCAACAAGATCAAGGAGCTGGCGCCGAAGTACAACGGTGGCAAGAAGATCGACATGATCAGCATGAACCTGGGCTACCTGGTGCGCAGCGGCGCGCCGGACGCCATCGACTGCATCGTGCCGACCGCCTACGGCAATCTCGCCATGGACCTGATCCTCAAGGGCGAGAGCGGCCGCATGGTCGCGCTGCGCAACGGCCGCTACGCGTCCGTGCCGATCGACGAGGTGGTCTCGACCAAGAAGGTCGTCGACGTGAACCGCTACTACGACACCGAGCGCTACCGACCCCGGTACGATGCCCTTGAGCTCGCGCCGCTCATGGTGCTTGGCGGTTCGGCGTGAGCGAGGCCTCTCGAGCGGCCGCGGCGCGCCACCCGGGGAGGCGGGGCTGATGCGCAAGCGCGTGCTCCTGGTGCCCGACGGCATGGCCGACGAGCCGCAGGCGGCGCTCGGCGGCCGCACGCCGCTGGAGGCCGCCGCGACGCCCGTCATGGACGCGCTCGCGCGTGGCGGCATCTGCGGTCTGGCGCAGACCGTGCCCGACGGCATGCCGCCGGGCAGCGACGTCGCCAACCTCGCCGTGCTCGGGTACGACCCGGCGGCCGTCTTCAGCGGGCGCAGTCCGCTCGAGGCGGCCAGCATCGGGGTCGAGCTCGGCCCGGACGACGTCTCCTACCGTCTGAATCTCGTGACCGTCGCCGGCGGCGTCATGAAGGACAACACCGCCGGCCACATCGGGAACGACGAGGCCCGCCGCTGCATCGAGGCCCTCCAGGCCGAGCTCGGCGGCGGACTCTACGAGTTCCACGTGGGCGTGAGTTACCGGCACCTGTTCGTCTGGCGCGGCGGCGCCCTGGTGCCCTGCACGCCGCCGCACGACATCCTCGACGGGCCGATCGCCGGGCACCTGCCCGGCGAGGCGGCGGGCGTCGCCGGCGCGGGCACGCCCGCGGCGAAGCTCGCCGCCCTGCAGCAGCGCGCGAGCGAGGTGCTGGAGGGCGTGCGCCCCGGCACCGGCGCCTGGTTCTGGGGCGAGGGCATGGCGCCGAAGATCTCGCCGTTCCGTGACCACTTCGGCCTGAGCGGCGCCGTCGTCGGCGCCGTCGATCTCGTGCGCGGCATCGGCCGGCTGGCCGGGCTGGACGTCGTCGACGTGCCCGGCGCCACCGGCGGCCTCGACACCGACTACGGCGCCAAAGCGCGCGCCGCCATCGAGGCTCTCGCCGACCACGACCTCGTCTGGGTGCACGTGGAGTCGCCCGACGAGGCCGGGCACATGGGCGACGTGCGCGAGAAGGTCCGCGCCATCGAGCGCGTGGACGCGCAGGTGCTCGCGCCGATCATGGCTCTCCCGCAACGTCCCGGCGTGCTCGTGGTCCCCGACCACCTCACGCCGGTGCGCACGCGCACGCACGCGACGGGCCCCGTGCCGTTCGCGATCAGCGAGCCGCTGCCGGGCCTGGGTGGGGGCGGCGCGATGGCCTACGGGGAGTCGCAGGCGGCGATGACCGGCCTGCTCATGCACGACGGCACCGCACTGATGCGGCTGTTCCTCGAGGCGACGGGGTAAGAACTCGCCGGCGGCGTCGCTTTTGGCGACCGTCCGATATGCACGAGCCCGGGAGGCGATGGCTGCGGCGATGCACCCGTCACAGGAACAACCAGAGCGGCAGCCCTCCGCCCGAGAGCGCCCGGCGGACGAGCCGGTCGTCACCACCACGAGCGCCGAGCGCTACGTGATGGGAGGCGGGCGCGCGTCGCGGCTCGCCATCAAAGAAGGCGATCTCTTTCTCTACACAAACGAGCTCGGGCAGGTTCCCGGGAGCGAGAACTCCGTCCTCGGGCTGTACTACCGCGACACGCGCTTCCTGAGCCGGTTCGAGCTCACGATCGCCGGTCGCCAGCCGGTGCTGCTGAGCGCCAGCGCCGACCGTGGCTATGCAGCGACGGTGGAGCTCACCAACCTGGAGGCGCGCACCGCCGATGGGCGCACGCTTCCGCAGGCCAGCGTGCACGTACGCCGCACCCGCTTCGTCTCCGACCGACTGTACGAGTTGCTGCGCGTGCGCAACTACCACCAGCGCGACG
This sequence comes from uncultured Thermoleophilia bacterium, assembly GCA_963762125.1. GTDB lineage: Bacteria > Actinomycetota > Thermoleophilia > UBA2241 > UBA2241 > CAIXSE01. Next base: position 36,443 of record CAVXJO010000007.1, on the reverse strand, counting down.
TGGAGCTGATCGTCGACCTCCACTTCGACGCCGACTTCGCCGACCTGTTCGAGGTCCGCGGCAGCCGCCGCCGGCGGCGCGGCTCGCGTCTCGCCCCGCAGGTCGGTGACGGCGCGCTCACGCTCTCCTACCTGGGGCTCGATGACGTCACGCGCCAGACGATCATCCGCTTCCACGACCGCCCGGAATCCGTCAAGCAGGGGAGAGCGCGCTTTCGCCTGCAGCTGCCGGCCGGCGGGCGGGCGATCATCCGCTACGACGTCCAGGTCGTGGGGCCCGAGGCGCCGGGCGAGGCCGGCGGTGAGCTCAACGCCCGCATGGGAGCGCTGCGGCACGAGCACGAACGCTGGGAGTCGGATGCCACCGATATCTTCACCGACAACGACCAGCTGAACCGGGCGCTGCGCCGCGGCCAGGACGACCTTCGCCTGCTGTCGACCGTGATCGACGGGGAGCGCGTGCCGCTCGTCGGGCTGCCGTGGTTCATGGCGCCCTTCGGCCGCGAGATGGCGTTCGTCGGTCTCGAGACTCTGCTCCTCGACCTGCGCTGGGCGAAGTCGGCGGTCTCCTTCCTGGCGCGCCGGCAGGGCACGGTCGAGAACGCCTTCCGCGAGGAACAGCCCGGCAAGATCATGCACGAACTGCGGCGCGGTGAGCTCGCCGCCATGCGCGCCGTGCCGCACACGCCGTACTTCGGATCCGTGGACGCGACGGCGCTCTGGTTGCTGCTGGTCGCCGAGCTCGCGGTCTGGACCGGCGACCTCGACGGGTTCGAGTTGCGCGAGCCCGCGGTCGATGCTGCGCTCGGCTGGATCGACGGCCCCGGCGACGCCGACGGTGACGGCTTCGTGGAGTACGAACGTCGCTCGCGCGTCGGCCTGCGCAATCAGGGCTGGCGCGACTCGTTCGACGCCGTGCTGCACGACGACGGCACGCCGGCTGAGGGGCCCATCGCGCTCGCCGAGACCCAGGGCTACATCTACTACGCCAAGCGCCGTCTGGCGGCGGTCTACGGGCAGCTGGGCGACGTGGAACGCGCGGAGCGGCTGGCGCAGAGCGCCGCGCGCCTCAAGCGCGCCTTCAACGAGCGCTTCTGGATGGAGGACGAGGGCTTCTTCGCGCTGGCGCTCGACGGGCAGAAGCGCCAGGTGCGCGCGGTCTCGTCGACCATCGGCCACGCGCTGTGGTCGCGGATCGTGGCCGAGGAACACATCCCGGATGTGGTCCGGCGCCTCATGGCCCCGGACCTGTTCACCGGCTGGGGCATCCGCACGCTCAGCAAGGAGACGAGCTTCTACAATCCGGTGAGCTTCTACAACGGCAGCGTGTGGCCGTTCGACACCGCGCTCATCGCGAACGGCCTCAAGAAGCACGGCTACGTGCAGGAGGCGAACCGCCTCGCCTGGGGTCTGGTGGAGGCGGCCGGGGCGCACGAGTACTCGCGCCTGCCGGAGATGTTCTGCGGCTTCACGCGGCAGGCGATCGACCGCCCGGTCTCGTTCCCCATGGCCTGCTCGCCGGCCGCCAATTCGGCCGCTGCCTTGTTCCTCGTCCTGCAGTCGATGCTCGGCATCTACGCACAGGCGGAGGAGAACATCGTCTACGTGCACAACCCGGTCCTGCCGCGGTGGCTGGGCGAGGTCACGCTCAGCAACCTGCGCGTCGGGCGCACGACGATGCGCCTGCGCTTCCGCCGCGAGGGCGCGCAGACGAGCTTCTCGGTGCTCGACAAGCAGGGTCCGGCGCGTATCGTGGTGGTAGAGTGACGCCTCACCGAGCGACGGGGGGACGAGTACTGTGACCGAGCTCACCATCGCCCACATCAGCGACATCCACGCCGGTTCGCCGTACTTCGTGCCGAGCCTGATGGACCGGGTCGTCATCGAGCTGAACGAGCTCGAGCCGGATATCGTCCTGTGCGCCGGGGACCTCACAGAGATGGGCTTTCGCCAGGACTACATGACGGCGCTCGAGTACCTGAAGCGCATCGAGGCGCCGCAGGTCGTAGTACCGGGCAACCACGACTCCCGCAACGTCGGCTACGTCCACTTCGAGGAGCTCATCGGACCGCGGGCGCGCTCGCTGATGATCGGGGACGTAGCCATCGTCGCGCTCGACTCGACGGAGCCGGACCTCGACTACGGGCAGATCGGGCGGGCACGCTACGACTGGCTGCGCGAGCAATACGCCCGCCCGGCGGCCTTCCGCATCTTCATGCTCCACCACCACCTGCTGCCGATCCCGGGGACGGGGCGCGAGCGCAGCATGGTACTCGACGCCGGCGACCTGCTCGAGGTCCTGCAGGAGTGCGGCGTCAACCTCGTGCTCTCCGGCCACAAGCACGTGCCCTACGCGTGGCGGCTGGAGCACCTCTTCGTCGTCAACGCCGGCACCTGTTCCTCCCTGCGCCTCCGCGGCAACACCAAGGCGTGCTACAACCTCATCCGGATCGAGGACGACCGGGTGCGGGTGGCGCGCAAGTACCCGTTTCACGGGGAGGAGACGCTCATCGACTTCGTGCCGTCCACATCGTCGTTCGACAAGTACATCTGCCCGGTGCCTCAGGAGGAGAGCAGATAGACGCTCATCTGCCGCGCGCCGTCGTGCTCGTCGACGGCGAACACTACCCGCCCGTGGTCGCCGCCGCGGTCGCGCGGCTCCGCGCCGAGTACTCCGTGGAGGCGGGCATCTTCGCCGGTGGCCGTGAGAAGCTGCGCGGAGACGGTGCCGGGGGCGGCCCCGGAGGCGGCTCCGCCGATGGCGCCGACGCCGGCTTGGCCGCGCTTGCGGCCGCGATCGGCGTCCCGCGGCTGGAGGCGGTGGAGCCGCGGGCGGCGTCCGCGCACGAGGTGCTCGAGGGCGTGCGCGCCGCGCTGCGCGCGGCGCGCGCCGATGCGCTCGTCGATCTCTCGGACGAGCCGGTGGTCGGCTACCGCGAACGGTTCCTGCTCATGAGCGCGGCCCTCGCCGAGGGCGCGGCCTACGTGGCCGCCGACACCGAGGTACGGCCGCAGGTGTTCGCCCGGTTGGCAGCCACGCCGGCGCTCGCCGTGATCGGCACCGGCAAGCGCGTCGGCAAGACGGCCGTGAGCGCCTGGCTGGCGCGGCGTGTGGACGCCGCCCGGCGGGCGGACGGCGGCGTGGTCGTGCTCGCCATGGGCCGCGGCGGCCCTCCGAAACCCGAGCTCATCGAGGGCGGCGCCGGCTTCGGCCCCGCCGAACTGCTCGCCGCCTCCCGCGCCGGCCGCCACGCCGCCAGCGACTGCTACGAGGATGCGGTGCTCGCCGGGGTGACCACGGTCGGGTGCCGGCGCTGCGGCGGCGGGCTCGCCGGCATGACCTTCGACGACAACGTGCGCGAGGCGCTGCCGCTGCTGGACGGGCGCGGCGCCGCGCTGGCCGTGATCGAGGGCAGCGGCGCCGTTGTGCCGCCGGTGGCCGCCGACGCCACGCTGTGCGTGGCCGGGGCGGCCCAGCCGGCCGACTACGTCGCCGGCTTCCTCGGCACCTACCGCCTGCTGCTCAGCGACGCCCTGGTGCTGACGCAGTGTGAGCCGCCCTTCGCCGGGCCGGGCGAGCTGCGCGCCGTCTCCGCGGCCGTGAGGGCCGTCAACCCCGGACTCGAGGTGGTGCCGACGGTGTTCCGGCCGCGGCCGACGCAGCCCATCCGCGGCCGCCGCGTCGCCTTCTTCACCACGGCGCCGGAGGCCGCCGCCCCGCGCCTCGCGGCGTCGCTCGCCGCCGACCACGGCGCCGAGGTGGTGCTCGTCTCGTGCGACCTCGCCGACCGTCGCCGGCTGCCCGAGGCGGTGCGGCGTGCGGCCGCCGAGGCCGAGGTGTTCCTCACCGAGATCAAGGCGGCGGCGGTGGACGTCGTCGCCGAGGGCGCCGTCGCCGCCGGCCGCGAGCTCGTGTTCTGCGACAACGAGCCGGTCGCTCTGGAGGGCGACCTCGGCACGGCCGTCGACCGGCTGGTGGCGCTCGCCGGCGAGCGTTTCGCCGTCCGCGCCGCGGCCGCGCGCGAGGAAGAGGGTGTGTGACGGTGGCGGAGCACGACGACATTCCGCTCATCGACGAGGGCGACCAGGCTCCGTTCAGCAAAGGACTCATGGCGCAGACGCTCATGTCGACCGGCCTGGCGCCGGAACGCGCGTACAACGTCGCAGCCGCCGTGGAGCGCCGCCTGCGGCGCCGCGGCCCGGCGGCCCTCACTCTCGCCGACCTGCAGGAGATCGCCCGCGACCAGCTCGGGCCGGCGCAGGGCGACGTCCTCATCGAGCGCTTCCGCCAGTGGCAGAAGCTGCGCCGCCTCGAGACGCCGCTGATCATCCTCATCGGCGGAGCCACCGGCGTGGGCAAGAGCACGCTGGCGACGCAGCTCGCGCACCGCCTCGGCATCACGCGCCTCATCGGAACCGACATGGTGCGGCAGACGATGCGCGCCTTCTTCGCGCCCGAGCTCATGCCGGCCATCCACACCTCGTCCTTCGACGCGGCGTCGGCCGTGCGCGTGCCGGTGCCGCGCGAGACCGACCTCAGCAAGATGGGCTTCATCGAACAGACCAAGGCGGTGTCGGTGGGCATCGAGGCACTCGTCCAGCGTGGCGTCGACGAAGCCCAACGGATGGTCGTGGAAGGCGTGCACCTGGTGCCCGGCTACCTCGACCGGTCGCGGTGGGGCCAGGCGGTCGTCCTCGAGTTCGTGCTCGCGATCGCCGACAAGGAGCGGCACCGCAGCAACTTCACCGTGCGCGAGTGGGAGACCGGCGGCATCCGGCCGCTGCGCCGCTACCTCGAACACTTCGCCGACATCCGCCGCATCCAGAAGTACATGGTCGGGCGGGCGCAGGCGCTGGGCGTGCCCGTGATCGACGGGCCGAGCCTGGACGACAATCTGAGCGAGGTGCTCGGCATGATCCTGCGCCGCGTGGAGGAGGAGGGCGGCGAGCCGGCGCCGGCCGACGACGAGACGCCGGCGTGAAGGTCTTCAGTTCCGCCGCCGCCGTCCGATAGACTAAGCGCACCCCGTTCGCGCAGCTGCGACCCAGGCACGCAGCCGGACCGCGTCCCACCATCGACCGGCCACGAGGTTACTGGGAATCTCTTGCGCGGTATGACATACTCTGCAGTGGAGCCCGCACGGACTCCACCTTCCAGCGCACAACCACCTTTACTCGTACGGCATCTCCCCAACGCGACGGCGTACCACGTCGCACACCGGATGCCAGGAGTCCCGGGAGCCCATGAGCACTGAACAGACAGACCAGATGACAGTTCCCAGCGAGCCGGCCGTGGAGACCGCCGTCGCTCCCGCCCCTGCCGCGAAGGCGCCGGCTGCCGAGAAGCCGGCCGCCAAGCCGGCCAGGGCCCCCAGGGCCCCCAAGGCCCCCAAGGCCGTGCCGGTCAAAGACAAGGCCGCCGCGCCGTCCGCCGACAAGCCCGCCGACGCACCGCCGGCCGACAAGCCTGCGGAGGCATCGGCTCCCGCGCCCGCGGAGGCCTTCGCTCCCGCAGCGGCCCCTGCGCCCGCGGAGGCTTCGGCCCCCGCCGGGGCCTACAAGCCCGCCGCCGCGGCGACCGATGCTCCGTCTGCGGCGGGCGACGGCGCGCCGCCGGCCGAGAAGGCCGCCGGTCAGACGCCTGAGGCCCCCGTCGTCGACCGGCCCGCCGGAGACGGCGAGCGTCCGCAGCAGCAGGGTGGTCAGCAGCAGGGCGGCGGGCAGCAGCAGCGCCAGGGCAAGGGCAAGAACCGCCGCGGCCGCGACAAGCAGCGCCAGAGCGGAGGCGGGGGCGGAGGCGAGCAGCAGCGCGACGACCGTCCCTCCATCCCCTGCGCCGGCATCTTGGACGTGCTCCCCGACGGCTTCGGCTTCCTGCGCACCAACGGCTTCACCCAAGGCGACCGCGACGTGTACGTGAGCCTCAGCCAGATCCGCCGCTTCGGCCTCCGCCGCGGCGACCTGGTCGCCGGCCAGGTCCGCGAGCCCAAGGACAACGAGAAGTACAACGCGCTGCTCAAGATCGACGGCATCAACGACATGGACCCCGACGCCGCCCGTCAGCGCCCCGTGTTCGAGAAGCTCACGCCGCTGTACCCCGAAGAGCGCCTGCGCCTCGAGACCGACGAGCACGACACGGCGGCGCGCATCATGGACCTCCTCTGCCCCCTCGGCAAGGGCCAGCGCGGCCTCATCGTCTCGCCCCCCAAGGCCGGCAAGACCACGATCCTCAAGAAGCTCGCCAACTCCATCGCCGTCAACAACCCCGAGGTCGACCTCTTCGTGCTGCTCGTGGACGAGCGCCCGGAGGAGGTCACCGACATGCAGCGCTCCGTCATCGGCACGGTCGTCTCCAGCACCTTCGACCAGCCGAGTGAGAACCACGTGCAGGTGACAGAGCTCGTGCTCGACCGCGTCAAGCGCCTGGTCGAGATGGGCCGTGACGTCGTGGTCCTGCTCGACTCCATCACGCGCATGGCGCGCGCCTTCAACCTCAACACGCCGGCCAGCGGCCGCATCCTCTCCGGCGGCGTGGACAGCACGGCGCTGTACCCGCCGAAGAAGTTCTTCGGGGCCGCCCGCAACCTCGAGGAGGGCGGCTCGCTCACCATCCTCGCCACGGCGCTGATCGACACCGGCTCGCGTATGGACGAGGTGATCTTCGAGGAGTTCAAGGGCACCGGCAACATGGAGATCAGGCTCGACCGCAAGCTGGCCGACAAGCGCATCTTCCCGGCCATCGACATCGAACTGACCGGCACGCGCAAGGAGGAGCTGCTCATGGAGCCGGCCGAGGCCGCCGCCGTGTGGAAGCTCCGCTCGGTGCTGCACAGCCTCGACCCCGCCGCGGCCATCGAACTGCTCATCAAGAAGACGCGCGAGACCAACAACAACGCCGAGTTCCTCAGCGCGCTGATCAAGAACTCCAGGTAGCGCCCCGGCCGGCGGTCACGCCGGCGCCGCGTCTCCCCAGAGGAGGTCCCGGTCGGGCGCGAACGCGACCCGCGGCCGCGGGTCGTCGCAGGCCACCCCGGTGAGCATGCTGCGGTCGCCGATGACCTCCACGGCCTCCTCGACGGTCCGCTCGCCGCTCGCCGCTGCGGCGATCGCCTCGAGGCAGCGGACGGTCTCGGCGGTCGCCGCCTCGAAGATCTCGTGGAACGTCGTCGTCCGCGGCTCGTCCGGCACCGACGGGTAGTACCAGCTGCGACGCGTGGAGAGCAGGCTCACGACGACCGGTTCCGGCGTCTCCGGATAGACCTGCGAGCGAACGATGCCGCTGCGGTCGAACAACGGAGCGGCGGCGAGGAGCAGCCTGCTCAGCAGGGCGTGGGGATCGGACACGGTCCCATAGACCCGTTCCATGGTGAGGAAGGCGGAGCGACCCTCCTCCAGCGAGAAGGGCACGTCGTACACGTCCGCGAGCATCGCGTTCAGGAGAGCTGCGACCGTCTGCCTTTGTGGCGCGGAAAGGTGAAGGAGGCGTCGTTTGCGCAGCCAGTCCGTGCCCCCGCCCTGTTCGAGAGACAGGCTGACGTCGATCGACGCCTCGAACAGACCATGGCGGCGGAAGGATCGCGCTCTGACCTCCGGGTCGGCCCCGTCCGTGATGTCGCCGGTCCAGTACAGCACCCACGGGTGCGCCTCGGCGTCCAGGCACAGGTGCGCCGCGTAGCCGGCGACGAAGGCGAGGGCGACGTCGCGCTCGCCCGGCGGCAGCGCCGCGGACCAGGTCAGCATGCTGCCAAAGGCTGCGCTCATCTGGTGCTGGTGTGTGAGGTGGGCGAGGTTCGGGCGCCCGCGTCTGCGCAGCAGGTGGGAGTAGAAGAACACGTCGGGGCCCTGGGCGCCCACCGTATACGCATCCCAGGCGGCGGCGACGAGCCGCGCGGCGTCGCCGCCGTCCAGCCGCCGTGCGGCCTCTTCGGCGACGAGGAAGTGGGCGAGCATGTCCGGCATCCCGAGAGCCTCCATCCCTGTTCGCGGCGGGCCGCCCCGCCGTTCTCGCGTGTGCACGCGAGCGTCAGAGAATATACAGGTCGCGGCCCGCGCGCGCGAAGCGCGTTTGGCCGCGGGAAGGATTCGAAGCGGTGCGCCGGTTCGTGGTATCATCCCGCTTCGGCCCTCGCGGCCGTTCGCGTCAGCACCGGGTTTGCTCCCAGAAGGGATCCGTTCAGATGAAGAAAGACATCCATCCGCAGTACGAAGAGGCGACCGTGCACTGCAGCTGCGGCAACACGTTCACCACGCGCAGCACCAAGAAGGACCTGCACGTAGAACTGTGCTCGCAGTGCCACCCGTTCTACACGGGCAAGCAGAAGCTCGTGGATTCGGGCGGTCGCGTCGACCGCTTCAAGCGGCGCCTCGAGAAGAAGACCCCCGAGCAGGAGAAGGCCGCGGCGGCGAAGGCCAAGGCCCCCAAGCCCGAGGCTCCCAAGCCCGCGGCCGTCGCCGCCGAGGCCGCACCCGAGGCCGAGTCGACCGAGTCCTGACGGGCCTGGCATGAGCGCCGAGCTCCGCGTCAGCCTCCTCCAGCACACGCCCGACCCCGATCGCGCCGTCGCGATCGCGGGTCGGCTCTGTTATGCGCCCGTATCGGCTGCGGACCTCAAGCAGGCGATGAGCGAGGAGGACGTCGCCAAGCTCGTGCGCATCCTGGTGCGCAGCGGGCATCACTCGGCGCTCGAGCACGCCACCTTCAGCTTCGCAGTGGACGGCGTCAGCCGCGCCTGCACGCATCAGCTGGTGCGACATCGCGTGGCCAGCTACAACCAGCAGTCGCAGCGCTATGTGAACTTCGGGGCGGCCGACAGCTTCGTCGTGCCGCCGAGCATCTCCGCGAACGCGGAGGCCGAAGCGATCTTCCTGCAGGCGATGGAGGACGCGCGCGTGGCCTACGACGCGCTTGTGGACCTCGGCCTGGCCGAGGGCCGCACACGCGAGAGCGTCCAGGAGGACGCCCGTTTCGTGCTGCCCAACGCGGCCGAGACCAAGATCGTCGCCACCATGAACGCGCGCGAGTTGCGGCACTTCTTCCAGGTCCGCTGCTGCAACCGCGCCCAGTGGGAGATCCGCGACCTTGCCTGGCAGATGCGCGGCATGGTCAAGGAACTCGCCCCCAACCTCTTCGAGGGCAGCGGCCCCGGCTGTCTCTACGGAACCTGTCCCGAGGGCAAGATGACCTGCGGCCAGCCGTACAAGCCCGGGGACGTCGACGGGCCCACGGCCGAGCGCCGTTAACGTCGGCCCCCGGCCAAGCGCAGGCCCATGACCCGAAATCTCGCCCTCATCGCTCTGCTGCTGCCCGCCCTGGCCGCGCGCCGCGCACAGGTCGGCGGCCAGGCCGTCATCGAGGGCGTCATGATGCGCGGCGTCGACTGGTGGTCGCTCGCCGTGCGCCGCCCGGACGAGTCGATCGGCCTCCATCACTGGCCGCTCGTGAGCTGGATGAAGCGGTACCCGATCCTCAAGCTGCCGATCCTGCGCGGCGTCGTCGCCCTGGTCGAGTCGCTGGCGATCGGCATCCGCGCGCTCACCATCTCCGCCAACGAGTCTCTGGGCGAGGCGGAGCAGGAGCTGGGCAAGAAGGAGATCGGTGTCACGCTCATCATCGCCTTCGCCTTCGCCGTCGGGCTGTTCTTCATCGCGCCGCTGTTCCTCACCGGTCTGCTCGAGGGACAGCTCGGCAAAGGCTTCTGGTTCTGGATGGTCGAGGGCTTCGTCCGCGTGGGCATCTTCCTCGCCTATCTCGCCATCGTCACCCAGATCAAAGACCTGCGCCGCGTGTTCGAGTATCACGGCGCCGAGCATATGAGCATCCACGCGCTGGAGCACGGCGAGGAGCTCACCGTCGCCAACGTCGAGAAGTACAAGACCCTGCACCTGCGCTGCGGCACCTCGTTCCTGCTCATCGTGCTGGTGGTCTCGATCTTCGTGTTCGCGATCGTCGGGCGGCCCGCCTGGTATCTGCTCATCTTGAGCCGCATCGTCCTCATCCCGCTCATCGCCGGCATCAGCTACGAGATCATCCGCTTCGCCGGTCGTCACGAGACCAACCCGGTCGTGCGCGTTGCCATGGCGCCCGGTCTGGCGCTGCAGTGGATGACGACGAAGCAGCCCGACAGCTCCCAGGTCGAGGTCGCCATCGCCGCCCTGGAGAAGATCATCGAACTCGAGCCGCAGGACCGTCCGCCGGTGAAGGGCGTGGAGGTCATGGCGTAAGCTGGGTCCATGGCCACGATCGACGACCTCATCACCGAGATAGAACGCTCGTACGACGAGCTCACCGCCCAGCTCGCCGACCCCGAGGTGCTCGGCGACCGTGCCCGCTACACGGACGCCGCTCGCGCCCACGCCGAGCTGCAGGCGGTCCACGAGCTCACCCAGCAGTACCGCGAGGCGGAGCGGACGGTCGCCGACGCCGAGGTCCTCCTTGGCGACGACTCCTCGGACGCCGAGATGCGTGAGTTCGCCCAGGCCGAGCTCATCGAGGGCCGCGGGCGCATGGACGAGCTCAGCGAGGAGATCCGCGTGCGCATGCTCACGCGCGACCCCAACGACGGCAAGGACGTGATCATCGAGATCCGCGCCGGCACCGGCGGCAACGAGGCCTGCATCTTCGCCGGTGAGCTTGCACGGATGTACACACGCTACGCCCAGACCAAGGGGTTCGAGGTCGATATCCTCTCCGCCAACGAGAACGACGACGGCGGTTACAAGGAGGTCACGCTCGAGGTCAAGGGCCAGGGCGCCTTCTCCATGCTCAAGTACGAGGGCGGCGTGCACCGCGTGCAGCGCGTCCCCGTCACGGAGGCAGCCGGCCGCATCCACACGTCCACGGCGACCGTGGCGGTGCTGCCCGAGGCCGAGGACATCGAGGTCGACATGCAAGCCGGCGACCTGCGCGTCGACATCTTCCGCGCGCGCGGTCCCGGCGGCCAGAGCGTCAACACCACCGACTCCGCGGTGCGCATCACGCACGTGCCGACCGGCGTCTCCGTGAGCTGCCAGGACGAGAAGAGCCAGCTGCAGAACAAGGACAAGGCGATGCGCATCCTGCGCGCCCGGCTCTTCGAGCTCGAGCAGGCAAAGCAGGACCAGGAGCGCGGGGCCGCGCGCCGCAGCATGGTCGGCAGCGGCGACCGCTCGCAGAAGATCCGCACCTACAACTTCCAGCAGAACCGCGTCAGCGACCATCGCATCGGTCTTACCAGTCACCGCCTCACCGAGGTCATGGAGGGCGACCTCGACGAGTTCACCGAGGCGCTGGCGGCCGAGGACCGGCGCAAGCAACTGGCGGCCGCCGGCGGAGAGTGACCCCGCGGGCTCGTCCGGGTATGATCAGACCAGTCGTAGACTAGTCTGAAGGGAGCGGTCGTGACCACCATCGGCGCCTATGAGGCGAAGACCCATCTGCCCGAGCTGCTCAAGCGTGTGGAGAGCGGCGAGCACATCACGATCGCCCGGCACGGCATGCCGGTGGCGGTGCTCGTTCCCGTAGGCGACTATCCCCGGAGAGATCCTGCCGCCGCGGTGGCGGCGCTCAGGGAGTTCTCTCGCGGGCGCCGCCGAGGCGAGTTCGACATCCGGGTGGCGATCGACGAAGGCCGCAGGTACTGACGTGTTCGTGCTCGATTGTTCGGTGACCATGGCGTGGCTGTTCGACGACGAAGACGATCGCTATGCCGCTTCGGTGCGTGACCGGCTCGATGCCGACATGGCCCTGGTCCCCTCGATCTGGCCTCTCGAGGTAGGCAACGCCCTGGTCGTCGCTGAGCGGCGCAAGCGCGTGAGCAGGGCCGAGGCTTTGCGCTTTCTGGGGATCCTGCGCCAGTTGCCGATCGATGTGGACGCCGCGCCGACCCTGGCCTCGGTAGATGGAGCTCTGCAGATCGCTCACGAGACGGGCGTGTCCGTCTACGATGCCGTCTACCTCGAGCTCTCGGCGAGCCACGGGTTGCCGCTGGCCACTCTCGATGTGGCGCTCAGCCGGGCGGCCCGCAAGGTCGGCGTCAAGACTCTGGCATGACGACCCTTCCGAACGTCGGCGACGCGCTCCGGGCGGCCGCTCCGCGGCTGCGCGCCAGCGGGTCGCGCTCGCCGCGCCTCGACGCCGAGCTGCTGCTGGCCCACGCGCTCGGCGTGCCCCGCGCCGCACTCCTCCGCGATTCCGGCCGGGCGCTGGGGCCCGATGAGGCCACGCTCTTCGATAAGCTCATCGGGCGGAGAGTCGCCCGCGAGCCGGTGGCGTACATCCTCGGCTGGCGCGCGTTCCGCACCATCGACCTCGAGGTGACGCCCGAGGTGCTCATCCCGCGCCCGGAGACGGAGACGCTCGTCGAGGTCGCCCTGGAGGCGCTCGCGGCGATGCCGATCGCCGGACCCGATCCCGAGGACGAGCCACTCGCTCTCGACGTCGGCACAGGCTCGGGGTGCGTCGCGCTGGCGCTCGCCTCCGAGGACCCCTTCGTCCGCCTGGTCGCCGCGGACGTGGACCCGGGAGCACTCGCGGTGGCGCGTCGCAACGGCGCGCGCCTCGGCCTTGCGCGCCGCGTGGAGTTCGTGCTCTCCGACCTGTTCGCCGACGTCGGCGAGAGGCCGTTCGACCTCATCGTCTCCAACCCGCCGTACATCCCGGCCGACGAGTACGTCGCACTCGAACCCAACGTGCGCGACTACGAACCGCGGCTCGCGCTGTACGGCGGCGTCGATGGCCTCGACTTCTACCGCCGCATGATCCCTGGGGCCGCGCTCCTGCTCCGCCCCGGCGGGACCCTGGCGCTGGAGGTCGGCGCGCTGCAGGCGGACGACGTGGCAGGCATCATCGACGCAGCCGGCGCCTACGAGGCGCCGGAGCGGCGCAGCGATCTCTCCGGCGTGATCCGGGTGGTCTTCGCGCGTCGTCGCGGCGCCGGGGCGGGGGACTGATGGGTCGCGCCGAGAAGGTGCGCGCTGTCGTCCTGAGCTCGCGCCCACTGGGCGAGGCCGACCGCATCGTCCGGCTCTTCACGCGCGAGCTCGGGCGCGTGGACGCCGTCGTCAAAGGCGTGCGCAAGACGACGTCGCGCTGGGGCGGCCGTCTCGAGCCCTTCAACGTCTGCGACCTGCTGCTGCACCCGGGCAGGTCGCTCTACACGGTCACGCAGGCGCAGTTGGTCGACGTCTTCCTGCACCTGCGCGCGGATCGCGAGGGGCTCACGGCAGCGGCGATCGTCTGCGAGGCCGCCGCCGGCCTCACCCCCGAGCACGAGCCCGAGGAGCGGGTGTTCGCGCTGCTGCGCAACACGCTCCGCGAGCTTGACCGCGGCATGTGCGGCCGCGCCGTCCAGGCGCCGCTGGTGCTGGGCGCGTTGCTCAAGCTCCTGTACGAGGCCGGCTACCTGCCGGTGCTGGACCAGTGCGCGGCCTGTGGATCGGGCGGCCGCGCCCTGGGCTTCTCGGCCGCCCGCGGCGGCCTCGTGTGCTCCGACTGCGCGGGGGAGGCGGTGCCGATCACGCCCGAGGCCATCGAGGCGCTCGCCGCCGCCCTTTCGCGGCCGCTGGCCGAGCTGCGCGAGCAGCCCTCGTCGCCTGCGACCGGTGAGGCCCTGCGCGACGTCCACCAGCTGTACGCCTACCACACCGGCGGTCGCCTGCGCGCGCTGCGCATCGCCGGCGGGAGTTGAGGGGTGCGGGAGACATTCCCCGCGGGCGGGAACTGAGAGCGCGGGAGGCGTGGCTGCAGGGCTGGAGTGGTGAAGCGGGAGCCCTGCCCGTGGAGACGCCGGCCGCGGTTGAGCGGGCACGGCCGGCGCACCCCTGTCGGGTGGACGCTCGCGTCGCCGGCGACCCGCTGCCGGGCCTCGTCGCGTCGCCGTCGCGCCACCCTGACCGGCCCTGCTCGCGTGGGCCGGCTACGAGGAGTCTACCCGGCCCAGGCGGCGAGAGGCATAGAACATCCATCCGGGTCGAACACCGCGTTTGTTCGCTTCTGCGAGCCCCTGTTAGAATCGCGCTTCCGACCGAAAGGACACGTGACCGACCACGCCCAGACCGCCGCCGCCGCGCCTCCCACGTTCCAGCAGATCATCGGCCGCCTGCAGGCGTTCTGGGAGGCTCAGGGTTGCGTCGTCGTCCAGCCGTATCACACCGAGGTCGGCGCCGGCACGTTCAACCCCGCGACGTTCCTGCGCTGCCTCGACGCCCGTCCCTGGCGCGCCGCCTACGTCGAGCCGTCCCTGCGCCCGGCCGACGGCCGCTACGGCGAGAATCCGTACCGGCTGGGCCACTACTACCAGTACCAGGTCGTCATCAAGCCGTCGCCGGTGGACATCCAGGACGTGTATCTTCGCTCGCTAGAGGCCCTCGGCATCGTCCTCGCCGAGCACGACGTGCGCTTTGTCGAGGACAACTGGGAGGGCCCCACGCTCGGCGCCTGGGGCCAGGGCTGGGAGGTCTGGGTCGACGGTATGGAGGCGACCCAGTTCACCTACTTCCAGCAGCTGGGCGGTTTCGACCTGGACCCCATCACCATCGAGATCACCTACGGGCTCGAGCGCCTCGCCATGTACCTGCAGGGCGTGGACAGCGTCTACGACCTCGTCTGGTCGCGCTGGGAGGAGGACGGCGGGGAGCACGTCGTCACCTACGGCGACGTCTACCAGGAGAACGAGCGCCAGTTCAGCCGCTACAACTTCGAGGTGGCCGACACGGACATGCTCTATCGCCACTTCCGCGAGCACGAGGCCGAGGCGCTGCGCACCATCGAGGCGCGCCTGCCCATCCCCGCCTACGACCACGTGCTCAAGTGCAGCCACGCCTTCAACATGCTCGACGCGCGCGGCGTGATCAGCGTGACCGACCGCACGGCACACATCGCCCGCGTGCGCGACCTCGCGCGCAAGGTCGCCGGCCTCTATCTGGAGGTCGTCGGCGACGGGCGCGCGAGAGAGGACGATGAGGCCGGCGGCGAAGCCTCCCCGGCCGGGGCTGGCGTGTGAACAGCGAGCGCAGCCAAGCCATCGAGCGTGGTGCCGAAGGGGCGCCGCTCCGCACGCTGCTCGTCGAGATCGGCTGCGAGGAGCTGCCGTACAGGGTCTGCGAATCGGTCATCCGCCAGCTGGAGGGCACAGCCGAGCAGCCCGGCCTCGTGCTGTCGCTGCTCGGCGGCGAGCGCCTTCTCGGGGAGGGCGCGGCGGTGCAGGTCCTCGTGTCGCCGCGTCGCATCGCCGTGCTGGTCGACGGGGTGCCCGCGGAGCAGCTCGCCAAGGTCCAGGAGTTCCGCGGCCCCAAGGCCGAGATCGCCTACTCCGAGGACGGCACGCTGACCAAGGCGGGCGCCGGGTTCGCGCGTTCCAAGGGCGCCGCGGCGGAGGACGTCCGGCGCGCGGTGATCGATGGGACCGAGTTCGTCGTCGTCAGCGTCGAGGCCGAGCGGCGCGCGGCGCGCGACGTCGTCCCCGAGCTGGTCGCGCGCCTCATCACCGGCCTGCAGATCCCGCGAGGCATGCGCTGGGGCGCGGTGCCCGAGGGCGCGAGCGACTATCTTCGCTTCTCGCGCCCCATCCGCTGGCTGGTGGCCAAGCTCGACGGCGAGACGCTGAGCGGGGAGTTCTACGGCCTCCCGCTCGCCGAGGCCTCCCGGGGTCATCGCGTCCTCGGCGGACCCGTCGCGATCGCGCACGCCGGCGACTACGAGCGGCTGCTCGAGGAGCAGAAGGTCGTGGTCTCGCAGGCCGAGCGCCGGCGGCTCATCGTCGCCGGCCTCGACGGCGCTGCCGGGGAGCTCGGCGGCGAGTGGTCCGACCCCGGGGACGTGCTCGCCGAGGCCGTCTACCTCGCCGAGTGGCCGAGCGTCGCACGCGGCACGTTCGACGAGCGGCACCTGCGGCTGCCGGACGAAGTCCTGGTGACCGCCATGCAGAGCCACCAGCGCTACTTCCCGGTGCGCGACGCCGACGGCGGACTGCTGCCGTCGTTCCTCTACGTCTCCAACGGCGACCCCGCGGCGGCGCCGCTCGTCACGCGCGGCAACGAGCGCGTGCTCGACGGCCGCCTCGACGACGCCGAGTTCGCCTACGACCGTGACCTCGCCGAGGGCCTGCCGGCCATGGCCGAGCGCCTCGGCTCCGTCGTGTTCCACGAGAAGCTGGGTTCGCTGGCCGACAAGGCCGGCCGTCTCGGCGGCCTTGTCGCCGCCCTCGCCTCCGTGCGCGGCGCCGAGGGCGCCGCCGCCGGCGGCAATGGCTCCGGCGATTCTCTGACGGACGCGCTGCGCAGGGCCGCGCGTCTGGCGAAGGCCGACCTGGTGAGCCAGGTCGTGATCGAGTTCCCCGTGCTTCAGGGCATCATGGGCGGGCTCTACGCCGAGGCCGCCGGCCTCGGCGACGCGGTGGCCCGCGCCGTCGGCGAGCACTACCGGCCGCTCTCCGCCACCGCGCCGCTGCCGGCCACCGCCGCCGGAGCGCTGCTCGCAGTCGCCGACAAACTCGACAACATCGCCGGCGCCTGGGTCGCCGGCGAGAAGCCATCCGGCTCGCGCGACCCCTACGGGCTGCGGCGCGCCGCCATGGGCATCGTGCGCATCTCGCTCGCGTTCGGCCTGCGCTTCCCGCTCGCCGGGCTGCTGGCGTCGGCCGTCGACCAGTTCGAGCTGCAGGGCATCGAGGGCCTCGACGAGGCGCGCCGCGCGGCGATCGTCGCCGAGACCGCCGCCTTCGTGCGCGAGCGCCTGCAGGTGCTCCTCCTCGACGAGGGCCTGCCGTTCCCCAGTGTCGAGGCCGCCATGGGCGCCCCGGCCGGCGACCTGCCGGCGCTGGCGGCGCGCGCACGCACGTTCGCGACGATGGCCGGCCGGGAACGCTTCGATGATGCCGTCACGGCCTACAACCGCTGCTCCGCGCTGGCGGCCAAGGACCCGGACGCCGGGTCGCGCGCCGTCGACCCGGCCCTCTTCAGCGACGACGCCGAACGAGAGCTCGCCGCGGCCTTCGCGGCCGCGCGCGGGCCGCTCCTCGACGCTTTGGACAACCTCGAGCTCGAGAGCGCCATCGACGCCGCGGCCGGCCTGCGGCCGGCCGTCGACCACTACTTCGACGCCGTCCTCGTCATGGACCCCGACGGGGCGGTGCGCGCCAACCGCCTGGCGCAACTCGCCGCCGTCACCGGCCTCATCGGCCGCATCGGAGAGTTCAGCCGTCTGCCGCTCACGCAGGCCTGAGGGCGGAGATCCGACCACATCCCACGCGACCGCCGCGACACGGCGGAAGAAGATGCCGGGGAGGCAATCAGGATGAGTGACAAGCACGTCTATCGCTTCAGCGAGGGCAACAAGACCATGAGGGAGCTCCTCGGGGGCAAGGGGGCGAACCTCGCCGAGATGACGACCATCGGGCTGCCCGTGCCGCCCGGCTTCACCATCACCACCGAGGTGTGCAACTACTACTCCGCGCACGGCGACTACCCGCAGCGCGTCGACGCCCAGGTCGAGGACGCGCTCAAGGCCCTGGAGGGGGACACCGGCAAGACGTTCGGCGACGCCTCCGACCCGCTGCTGCTCAGCGTGCGCTCCGGCGCCCGCGCCTCGATGCCGGGGATGATGGACACGATCCTCAACCTGGGCCTCAACGACGAGACCGTCCAGGGCGTGGTCAGCTCCACCGGCAACGCGCGCTTCGCCTACGACTGCTACCGGCGCTTCGTGAGCATGTACGGCGACGTCGTGCTCGGCTGCAAGCCCGAGAGCGACGACGAGGGCGACGTCTTCGAGGAGCGCCTCGAGGCGATGAAGAAGGCCAAAGGCGTCAGCTTCGACACCGAGCTCACCGCCGACGACCTCAGAGGACCTGGTCGCCGAGTTCAAAGCGGCGGTCAAGGAGCGTACCGGCAAGGACTTCCCCGACGACCCGCGCGCCCAGCTCTGGGGCGCCATCAGCGCCGTCTTCGGCAGCTGGGGCAACGACCGCGCCGTCGCCTATCGCCGCATGTACGACATCCCCGACGATTGGGGCACGGCGGTCAACGTCCAGACGATGGTGTACGGCAACACCGGCGACGAGAGCGGCACCGGTGTCGCCTTTACGCGCAACCCCGCCAGCGGCGAGAACGAGTTCTACGGCGAGTTCCTGGTCAACGCGCAGGGCGAGGACGTCGTCGCCGGCGTGCGCACCCCGCGCCAGGTGATCGAGCTGAGGGACGTCTGGCCGGACGTCTACGAAGAGCTCATGGCCGTCCGCCAGACGCTCGAGTCCGAGCTGCGCGACATGCAGGACTTCGAGTTCACCATCGAGAAGGGCCGCCTCTTCATGCTGCAGACGCGCAACGGCAAGCGCACCGGCCTGGCCGCGATCCGCATCGCCGTCGACATGGCCGACGAGGGGCTCATCACCCCGGACGAGGCGCTCATGCGCATCGAGCCCGAGCAGCTCAACCAACTGCTGCGGCCCATCTTCGGCCCCGACGACAAAGACAAGGCCGTCCATGAGGGCCGGGTCAAGGCCAAGGGCCTGCCCGCCGGCCCCGGCGCGGCCACCGGCCGCGTCGTCTTCAACGCCCAGGACGCCGTCGCCTGGGCGGCCAGAGGCGAGAAGGTCCTGCTGGTCCGCGACTTCACGAGCCCTGACGACATCCGCGGCATGGACGCCGCCCAGGGGATCCTCACGGCGCAGGGCGGCATGACCAGCCACGCGGCGCTCGTCGCCCGCCAGATGGGCAAGGTCTGCATCGTCGGCTGCGGCGCGCTCGACATCGACATGAGGTCGCGCAGCTTCAAGGTCGACGACGCCACCGTGAGCGAGGGCGACTGGATCAGCATCGACGGGTTCACCGGCGAGGTCATCCTCGGCGCGCTCGACACGCGGCCGCCCGAGGTGCTCCAGGTGCTGCTCGAGAAGACCATGACGCCCGAGGAGTCGGGCTCGTTCCGCTACTACTCCAAGATCATGGAGTGGGCCGACAAGGCGCGCACGCTGGGCGTGCGCACCAACGCCGACCAGCCCGACCAGAGCGCCAACGCCATCGCCTTCGGCGCCGAGGGCATCGGCCTCTGCCGCACCGAGCACATGTTCTTCGAGGGCGAGCGCATCATGAGCGTGCGCGAGATGATCCTCGCGGAGTCGCGCGAGGCACGCGAAGCCGCGCTCGCCAAGCTCCTTCCGATGCAGCGCGACGACTTCGCCGGCATCTTCCGCGTCATGGGCGAGCGGCACGTCACCATCCGCACGCTCGACCCGCCGCTGCACGAGTTCCTGCCGCACGGCGAGAAGGACACCGCCGAGACCGCTGCGGCGCTCGGCGTCCCCGAGGACGTCGTCCGCGCCAAGGTCGAGGACCTGCACGAGAGCAACCCGATGCTCGGCCACCGCGGCTGCCGTCTCGGCATCGCCTTCCCGGAGATCACGGCGATGCAGGCGCGCGCCATCCTCGAGGCCGCCTGCCTGGTCAAGCAGGAAGGCCTGGACGTCCACCCCGAGATCATGATCCCGCTGGTGGGCACCAAGAAGGAGCTCGCCCACCAGGCCGCGATCGTGCGCGCGGTGGCGGCGGACGTCTTCGCCGAGCAGGGCGTGGAAGTCGCCTACCTCGTCGGCACCATGATCGAGATCCCGCGCGCGGCGCTGACCGCCGACGAGATCGCCGAGGTCGCCGAGTTCTTCAGCTTCGGCACCAACGACCTCACGCAGATGACGCTCGGCGTCTCCCGCGACGACGCCGGCAAGTTCCTTCCGCTGTACACGAGCGAGGAGCTCGAGATCTGGCCGGCCGACCCGTTCGCCACGCTCGACCAGAGCGGCGTGGGGCAGCTGGTCGAGATCGGCATCAAGCGCGGCCGCAGCACGCGGCCGGAGCTCAAGATCGGCATCTGCGGCGAGCAAGGCGGCGACCCCGAGACGGTCAAGTTCTGCCACCGCGCCAAGATGGACTACGTGAGCTGTTCGCCGTTCCGTCTACCGGTGGCGCGCCTCGCCGCGGCGCAGGCCGCCATCGAAGAGCGCGGCGAGCTGCGGCTCGAGAAGTAGCGGCTGCGACGACGACGGGCACCGGCCCGGGCCGCCGTCGGGCGGGCCCGGGCCGGTGCTTCTCGCTCGCCGGGCGAAGGGGACGACCCGTGGCCAGGCTTGGACGAGAGATCGACGTGAGGCTCGCCGACGGGCGGTCGCTGGTCGTGCGCGACGCACGCAAGCGCGACGCGCGCGGCGTCTGCGACATGCTCGACGTGGTGGCGGCCGAGCCGCAGGCCACGCTGGTGCTGCAGCCCGGTGAGGCCTCGCCGTCGGACTGGCGGCGGCGCATCGTCGAGTCACTGCGCGCGCCGCGCGCGTTGTTCCTGGTCGCCGACTCCGCAGGCTCCGTCGTGGGTAACCTTGGACTGTGGCCCGACGCGAACCCCGCGTCCGCTCACGTCGCTTGGCTCGGCATGTCGGTGGCCGCCGGCTTCCGCGGCGCCGGCGCCGGCGGCGCGCTCATCGAGACGGCGCTCGAGTGGGCGGTGTCCGCCGGATTTCGCAGGGCGGTTCTGGGCGTGTTCCCGGAGAACGCACCCGCGATGGCGTTCTACGAGAGCCACGGGTTCGTCCGCGAAGGGCTCCGCCGCGCGCAGTACCGCCGCGGCGACCAGTATCATGACGAGGTGCTCATGGCTCGTCCCCTCACAGGCCGGTGATCGTCGCGATGCACCGCCGTACGGCGCTCATCGCGCTGGTCACGGCCGGCCTCGTCGTCCTCGCCTGCCTTCCGGCCGTGGTCACGTTCGGCTTGGGCTGGCTGCAGCCGCCCCACATCCAGCCGTGGGGCGCGCCGGCGGCCAAGGACACGACGTCGCTCGAGGCCTGGACCCTGTTCGCGGTCTTCTACCTGGCCTGGATGGCCGGGCTCACGGCTCTCCTCGTCTGGTCCTTCGACCGTATCGGCCACAAGTGGCGCTACTACGAGAGCGCGCCGCGGCCGCAGAAGAAGCGGCGCCGCAGAGCGCGCGCGACCATGCAGGCCGTGAACGCCGAGCGGCAGGCGACCATGCAGGCCCTGCGCCGGCGCGAGCAGCGCGAAGCGCGGCGGCGGCGCGACCGCGAGGCGCACGACGCGCGCAACGACGGGGGCCGCTAGTGGCGCGCATCGCCCAGAGCAGCATCGAGCAGGTGGTCGCGGCGGCCGACATGGTCGAGGTGGTCGGCCAGTACACGGACCTCAAGAAGGCCGGAGCCAACTTCAGCGGGCGCTGCCCCTTCCACGAGGAGCGCACGCCGTCGTTCTCGGTGAATCCGGCGGAGAAGCTCTACTACTGCTTCGGCTGCGGCGCCGGCGGCAACCTCATCGGGTTCGTGATGGCCAAGGAGAACATGGACTTCCCCGAGGCCGTCGAGTACCTCGCCGACAAGTACGGCATCGCCCTCGAGTTCGAGGAGTCGAGCGCTCGCGGCGACGCCGAGCGCCGCCGACGCGAGCGCCTGCGGGCGCTCCTCGAGCAGGCCACCGCGTACTACGAGCGCGTGTACCACGACGCCAAGGCGGCCGCGCCCGCCCGGGAGTACCTCACGGGGCGCGGCCTCTCGGACGAGGTGTGCCGCGCCTTCCGCGTGGGCTACAGCCTGCCGGGCTGGGAGCGCTTGCGCGAGGCCGCGCTCGCCAAAGGGTTCAACGAGCAGGACCTGCTGGACGCCGGTCTGGTGATCCCGGGCAAGCACGGTCGCCCCTACGACCGCTTCCGCGGCCGCATCATGTTCCCGCTCGGCGACGAGCGCGGGCGCACGCTCGGGTTCGGCGCCCGCACCCTGGGCGACGAGAAGCCCAAGTACCTCAACTCGCCGGAGACGCCGCTCTACCACAAGAGCGAGGCCCTGTTCGGCCTCGACAAGGCCAAGGTTGCGGCGCAGCAGGAGGACCGCGTGTACGTGGTCGAGGGCTACACCGACGTCATGGCCCTCGCCCAGGCGGACGTCGCCAACGTGGTGGCGAGCATGGGCACGGCCCTGACCGAGCAGCAACTGGGCCGCCTCTCCCGTCTCACGCGCAACGTCTATCTCTGCTATGACGCCGACGCCGCCGGCATCGGCGCCATGCAGCGCGCGCTCACGCTCGGCCGGCGCATGAACCTCTCCCTGCACGTGGTGCGGGTCCCGGACGGCCTGGACCCGGCCGACTACGTCCTCTCGGGCGCCGGCGGCGACGGCTTCCGAGCACTTGCGGCCGACGCGCAGACGCTGCTACAATTCCACGTCCGCTTGGCGCTCGCTACTCACGACCTCGACAGACCCGAAGGACGGGCACGCGCGTTTGCGCGACTCAGGGAGGTCCTCTCCGAGGCAGCGACGCCGATGGAGCGCGATGACGAGCTGCGCTATGTCGCCGACAAGCTGCAGCTCTCCGCGGAGAGCGTGCGCTACCTGCTCTCCGGCGGCGGTCGCCCGGCAACGGGTCCCGCCGCCGGCGGCAGCCGGGGTGCGCCCCCGCGGAGCGGTGGATCCGCGGTCGCTCCCGGCGGCGCCCACGAGCTGGAGGTCAGGTTCCTGGCCGGCTGCCTCGCGCAGCCCGGACCGGGCCGCGAGGCGCTCGCGGGCGTCGACGAGGGCTTCTTCGCCACGGCGGAGACGCGCGCCGCGCTCCGTCGCGTCAAACAGCGGTTGGCGGTGGACGGCGACGGGAACACCTCGCCACCGGCCGACGAGCAGGCGGTCGTGGACGACGGCGCGGAGGCGTTCGCGGAGGTCATCGTCCGCGCCGGACGGGAGCGGTTCACCGCCACCGTCGTCAAGGAGTTGTTCCTGCGTCTGCAGGAGGCACAGGTAGGCAGGCTCATGGCGCGGCTCAAGGTCACCATGAGCAGTGACGACATTGGGAAGCAGGGTGAGGAGCTTGCGAGGCTCGAGGGCGTACGCCGTAGCTTGCGAGAGGCGCTCCGAGCCATCCCCGTGGACGACGACACCGGCCAACGGTGAGGACGAGTGACGTGACGGACGCTGCCGAAGAACGTAACAAGCCCGTCGACGCCCCGGAGCTGGGCATGGACGAGGTCCGTGTCCTCGTAGACGAGGGACGCGAGCAGGGCTATCTTGCGAGCGATCACATCGCCGACGCGCTGCAGGACGTCGAGCTCACGCCCGACCAGATCGACGGCATCTACAACCTCTTCGCCGACCTCGGGATCGACATCCTCGAGGGTGAGGGCGTGGCCGGAGCCGACGGCTCGGACGTCAAGCCGGAGGACGAGGTCATCCCCAAGCTCGACCTCTCGGTCAAGACACCGACCAACGACCCGGTCCGCATGTACCTCAAGGAGATCGGCAAGGTCTCGCTGCTGACCGCGGAAGAAGAGGTGTCGCTGGCCAAGCGCATCGAACGCCGCGACATGGACGCCAAGCGCAAGCTCATCGAGGCCAACCTCCGCCTGGTGGTCTCTATCGCGAAGCGCTACGTCGGTCGCGGGATGCTGTTCCTCGACCTCATCCAGGAGGGCAATCTCGGGCTCATCCGCGCGGTGGAGAAGTTCGACTACCGCAAGGGCTACAAGTTCAGCACCTACGCCACCTGGTGGATCCGCCAGGCGATCACGCGGGCCATCGCCGACCAGGCGCGAACCATCCGCATCCCGGTGCACATGGTCGAGACCATCAACAAGCTCATCCGCGTGCAGCGCCAGCTCCTCCAGGACATGGGCCGCGAGCCCACGCCTGAAGAGATCGCGGCCGAGATGGGTACAACCCCACAGAAGGTGCGTGAGATCCTCAAGATCAGCCAGGAGCCGGTGAGTCTCGAGACGCCGATCGGGGAAGAGGAGGATTCTCAGCTCGGTGACTTCATCGAGGACGAGGATGCGACGATGCCGATCGAGGCTGTGAGCGAGATCATGCAGAAGGAAGAGCTCAATTCGGTGCTCGGGACGCTCACGCATCGCGAACGAAAGGTCATCGAGCTGCGTTTCGGACTCAAAGGAGAACACCCGAGGACGCTTGAAGAGGTCGGTCAGAAATTCGGTGTGACGCGCGAGCGCATCCGTCAGATCGAGGCCAAGACGCTGGCGAAGCTCAAGGCCTACCGCGACTCACAGAGGTTGCGCGACTTCCTTGATTGAACGTCGTGAAGTCAAGGTGAGGTGCAGCGCCAGACGCACCCCTCATGGACACGGCGAGCTTCGCCGACGATGAGAGATCGGCCACGGCAAACGAACACGACCGCGGAGCCGGGAGCGGGCGGGCAGACCGGCCCGTTCCTGTCGCCGCTACAACCTAGGAGCGCTGAAGCAGTCAGTGACAGAGTCAGCAGCAGATCGTCAGCCTGACGATTCCATCCTCACCACGGTGGAGGAAGTCCGCGTGCTGCTCGAAGAGGGCAAGGAGCAGGGATACCTCGCCGCCGAGCACATCCTCGAGGTCCTCGCCGACGTCGACCTCACGCCCGAGCAGATCGACGACGTCTACGTCGCCTTCCACGACCTCGGCATCGACGTGGTCGGGGCCGACGGCGTGCACCACACCGACGCCCGCCAGGCGGGCACGGGCGACCAGGAGGCGGAGGCCGAGGGCGAGACCGTTCCCAAGCTCGACCTCTCGATCAAGACGGCGAGCAACGACCCCGTGCGCATGTACCTGCGCGAGATCGGCAAGGTCCCGCTGCTCACCGCCGAGCAGGAGGTCTCGCTGGCGAAGCGCATCGAGCGTGGCGACATGGACGCCAAGAACCAGCTCATCCAGGCAAACCTGAGGCTTGTCGTCTCCATCGCCCGCCGCTACGCCAATCGCGGACTCACGCTGCTCGACCTCATCCAGGAGGGCAACCTCGGGCTCATCCGCGCGGTGGAGAAGTTCGACTACCGGCGCGGCTTCAAGTTCAGCACCTATGCCACGTGGTGGATCCGCCAGGCCGTGAGCCGCGCGCTGGCCGACCAGGCGCGCACCATCCGTATCCCGGTACACATGGTCGAGACGATCAACAAGCTCATCCGCGTGCAGCGGCAACTGCTGCAGGACTTGGGCCGCGAGCCTACGCCCGAGGAGATCGCGACCGACATGGGTCTCACCCCCGAGAAGGTGCGCGAGATCCAGAAGATCAGCCAGGAGCCGGTCAGCCTCGAGAACCCAGTCGGCGACGAGGGCGACTCGCAGCTCGGTGATTTCATCGAGGACGAGCAGTCCGTGGCCCCGAGCGACGCCGTCGGCGAGCTCATGCAGGGCGAGGACCTGGGCCGCGTGCTCGAGTTGCTCACGTCACGCGAGCGGCGCGTGCTCGAGATGCGTTATGGCCTCACCGACGGCCGGCCGCACACGCTCGAAGAGGTGGGCGTGCAGTTCGGCGTGACGCGCGAGCGCATCCGCCAGATCGAGGCCAAGACGCTGGCCAAGCTGCGCGCGTACCGCGAAGCGCGCAGCCTGCGCGACTTCGTGGAGTAGGCGCCGGCCAGGCCCTGGCCCGCCTGCGGCGTGCCGCGCGGCAGGCGGGCTGAGTCTCGCCGGCACTGGGAGGGCCGGGCCGTCTCACATGAGCAGGCCGGGCCGCAGCACGTTGATGGCGGCAGCACGGGTCGACGCCGCACAGGCAGCGCAGTATCCCGAGCATCGCTGTGCTGACGAGACCGGGGCGCCCGACCTGCCGAGTGACCTTGGGCAGGCCGAACTCCGCCTCGATCTCGCGGATGCGGACCTGGATCTGGCTGGCGTAGGCGAGCTGCTTGCTCAGGCCCAGCGACATGACGCCGACGACCGCCCCGGCGATCGCCCAGGCCAGCGCCAGGTGCCACGCGTGTCCGGCGCCGGCGACCGCCAAGACGATGACGGCGTTGGCGGTGACGGCCGCCATCGGCATCTCCCAGAGGATGGCGTCGTGATGACGCCAGTCGTCGCAGCAGCGTTCGTACTGGTACAGCGTCGCCTCGGCGCGGCGCCCCAGGGGGCGCCGGACCGCCGCGTCGTCGACGCTCGTCCACGGATGCGGCGGGCGCTTTCTCGGCAGGCAAGCCCTCCTTGCGCTGACCAGCGCACGTTTGTCGGGCCGCGGCCGGTGGCCTATAATCCTCCGGCCGGAGCGGTCCTCGGTAGCTCAATTGGTAGAGCATTCGGCTGTTAACCGAAGGGTTGTAGGTTCGAGTCCTACCCGAGGAGCCAAGTCATCAGCGGGGCGCCGCGGTCCTCAGGGCCGCGGCGCCCCTTCTGCCTCAGGGGGCACGCCCGTGAACGCCAGATGATCATGGTCCTCGTCGTCGCCGGGATCATGGCCGTGACCGTCGCCGTCGCGATGCTGTTCATGCAGCGCTCGGCTGCGCGCGCGCAGGTCGCCGCCGACGAGCTCCGCGATGAGGTGGCAGCCGCGGGCGAGGAGTGGGACATACCACTCGCCGGGGCCGTCTACCAAGGCGGCAGCGACCCAGCTGCCCGCAGCAGAGGTCACGGTGTCCTCGGACTCACAGACCGGCGCATCGTCTTTCTGCCCATCGCCGGCGAGCGGCTGAACGTGCCACGCACGCGTGTCATCGGTGTGCGGCTCGAGGAACGCCTGCGTGACGCCGCCGCTGCCACGGCTGCCGCCGGAGGACACCGCCAGCGACTCGTCCTGTCGCTGGACGATGGGGTCCGCCTGAGCTTTCTCGTCGACGACGCCACGGAGTGGCAGAGTGCGCTGTCGTCGCCGGAGGCGCCGGGCGACGAGTGAGCGGGGTCCGCGGGGGTGCCGCCCCGCCGCCGGATACCGGAGCCGTACGCGCGGGCGGGCGGGGCCGCTCCCTTCGGCCCCGCCCGCCCGCGTCGCCTCGGGGGCGCCGGCCGCGCCTGCGGCCGCCGGCGCCCCCGTCTCAACTCACGTGAGGTCGTAGGCGGTCTCGCCGAACTCGCCGTCGTCGAGACCCTGGAGCTCCATGGCGTCCGGCACGCGGATCGAGCCGAAGGCGTTGATGAGCTTCAGGATGAGGAACGTGACGGCGAAGGCGTAGCTTGCGATGACTACCGTGGCCAGCACCTGCCAGCCGAAGAACGACCAGTTGCCGGTGATGAGGCCATCCGCGCCCGCCGGGTTGACAGTCTTGAGAGCGAAGACGCCGAGCAGTATCGTGCCGAGCAGGCCACCGACTCCGTGGCACGCCCATACGTCGAGGGCGTCGTCCCAGTCCATCTTCTGCTTGAAGATGACGGCGAAGTAGCAGGCCGAGCCGGCCAGAAGCCCGAAGACGAACGCTGCCCACGTCGGGACGTAGCCTGCGGCCGGCGTGATGCACGCGAGGCCAGCCACGGCCCCGGTGAGCGCGCCGACAAGGCTCGGTTTGCCGTCCTTCCACCAGGTGATCGCCAGCCAGGTGCACATGGCGATCGAGCCGGCGATGTCGGTGTTCACGAACGCCTGGGAGGCGATGCCGTTGGCGGCCAGCGCCGACCCGGCGTTGAACCCGAACCAGCCGAACCACAGCAGGGCTGTGCCCAGCGCGACGAAGGCGATGTTGTGCGGCAGGCCGCGCTCGCCTTTGCCGAAGCGGCGCTTGCCGACGACGAAGACCGACGCCAGCGCGGCGAAGCCGGCGCTCACGTGGACGACCAGGCCGCCGGCGAAGTCGAGCACGCCGTGCTGGGCCAGCCAGCCCCCGCCCCAGATCCAGTGTACGAACGGGATGTAGACGAGGATGCTCCAGAGCACCAGGAACCACAGG
Organism: uncultured Thermoleophilia bacterium; assembly: GCA_963762125.1. Lineage (GTDB taxonomy): Bacteria > Actinomycetota > Thermoleophilia > UBA2241 > UBA2241 > CAIXSE01. The sequence continues at coordinate 8,849 of CAVXJO010000007.1, read as the reverse complement.
TAGCTCTTGAACTTGACCCGGTCGGCGAACGCGCCGGTGATGAGCGCCGGGGTGATGATGGCGAACATCTCCTGGTACACGAAGTGCGCCTGGGCCGGGATGTTCGGCGCCCACGGTCCCGGCAGTTCGCCGACGCCCGTGAGCGCCGCCCAGTGGAAGTTGCCGAAGATGCCGCCGATGTCGCCCGAGAAGGCGAGCGAGTAGCCGAAGAACACCCAGATCGTGGTGACGACGCCCATCGAGATGAACGACTGCATCATGATCGCCAGGAAGTTCTTGCGGCGCACCAGACCTCCGTAGAAGAACGCGAGGCCTGGGGTCATCAGCGCCACCAGCGCGGCGCAGATGAGGACGAACGCAGTGTCGCCCGTGTTGATGGCGAGTCCGCCCATGCGGGACCCTCCTATGACTCGTGCCTGGCCCCCGTGCGCGGAACCCTCAAGGGAGTACGTCGGCGAACCTCACCCGATGGCCCAGACTCTGGCCGGGCCTCGGATGGGGATCCCCTCCAGCCATCCAGCCCGATTGGCGCCATCTTCACAACTTGTGAAGGAGGGTGCAAGGAACGCGATGGCGAGTCCGGGGACAGGGACATGGACGAGATGGAGCACCGCGTGGGGAGGGGAGAGGTGCGAGGCGCGCCGTCTTCGGCGCGCCTCGCCATGTCATCGTCATCGTGTTGGCGCTCCGTACGGCGTGGGTACACCCCTTGAGGACGGCAGGCTGACGCGGACACTGCCACAACCGGAGCGAAGGGAGCGACCATGGCGGATCCGATCGAAGAGGCGAAGCGCGAGGCTGAGGCCGCTGCCGCCGGCGACAGGTTCAGCAAGTTGGTCGAATCGCTGGGAGCGTCGGCATCGGCGCAGGCGGTGTTCGGAGCCGCCGTGGAGAAGGACGGCGTCATGATCGTGCCCGTCGCCCGGGTCCGGTACGGCGTCGGCGGCGGCGGCGGCCGCGGGGCGGCACGCAAGAAGAAGCGCGCCGAGGGCGACCAGGATCAGGTCGGCTACGGTCACGGCGGCGGCGTGCAGGCGGCGCCCGTCGGGTTCATAGAGCTGCGTGACGGACAGGCGACCTACAAGCGCATCGCCGACCCGGTGCGGCCGATGGCCCTCCTGCTGCTGTTTCCCTTGGTCGGCGTGATCGCGTTCGCGGCGACGGCGATGATCAGCGTACGGAGTGCGAAGTCCATGCGCGGCATGCTGCCCTCGCTGCCGCACGTGGCGCTGCCGTCACTGCGCTGGCGGGAGTAGCCGGGCGAGGAGCCTGTGGCCGGATCGGCCGCCTCCCCGCGCCCTCTTCCTGACCGCTCAGCCGAGGATGAGACGCTGCGGATCGACGTCGTCGCGCAGGATCCGCAGTTCCTCCGCGCTCGGCGGCGTGGTCACATTGGAGCGGGAGACGTCCAGCGGGAAGCCGGTGTGCCGCTGCACCTGCTCCGCGGTGACGCCCTCGTAGCGTTCGGCGAGGTACATCTCGTGCGTCTGCTCGGCGAACTTGAGCACGCACAGGTTGGTGACCACGGCGATCGGACCGCCGCGCCGGTAGCCTGCCCGCCTGCGCGAGTCGCCGCCGTCCAGCCAGCCCGGGGTCGTCAGGTAGTCGAGCTTCTCCACGAACTTCTGCACGCCGTGCTGCATGAAGACGATGTAGCCGCTGGCCAGCGAGCCGGCGTCGCAGGCGCCCCCGCTGCCGCTGAAGCGGACCGTGGGCGCCAGATAGTCGCCGATCACCGTCGAGTTCATGTTGCCGTACCGGTCGATCTGCGCGGCGCCGAGGAAGGCGATGGTGTGCAGGCGCCGGTTGGCGACGTAGCTGAACGCCTCGACCAGTCCCGCGTTGAGGTTGCTGAACGCCATGACGCGCGGGTCGGCCACCGCCATCGGCAGCTCGTCCAGAAGCGGCCCGATGCCGCCGGTCTCGAAGAAGATGTGCGCGTGCGGGGCGTGGATGCGCTTGGCGACCGTGGCCGCCAGCATGGCCACGCCGGTGCCGGCGAACAGGACGTCGCCGTCCTTGATGAAGCGCCCCGCCGCGATGGCCATCATCTCGCGGGGCGAGTACTCGATCACCGCGGCTGCGGTCGCACCGGCCTGTGTCGACTCGGCCATCCGCTTCACCTCCGGTCCAGGCCGGGCGCGTAGCCGGCGATGGTGTTGGCGCGGATCCGCGCCAGCTGCGCACCCCCGATCTTGTCCAGGTAGTGGTCCCAACTCTCGACGCCGTACACCCACTCCTCCAGCCAGGCGGCCCACTGCTCGTCGTTGCGGGCGATGGCCTTGTAGTGGTTCAGGTGCACCGGGTCGTAGTCGTAGAAGTAGCGGCAGGCGGTGGGATGGGCGCCGAAGGGCACCGGCACCACGGCGTCGACGAGGAACGGGGGCAGCGCGTTCTGGTCGGGATCCAGGCGCAGGTAGTGCTCGGGGACGATCTCTTCACAGGTGACGATGACGGTGGTCGACGCCTTGCACTGCTCGAGGTCGGAGAAGGTGAGACCCTTGATGCGCACGGTGCCGTCGGTGCTCACCTGCTGCGCGTGGATGATGGAGACGTCGGGCGTGAGCGCCGGCAGGAGGACTACCTCGTCATCCTCGTGGCCGAAGGGATCGTCGATGACGAGCACTTTCTCGCGGGGTATGCCGTCTTTGCCGCGGAGCTCGGGCGGGAACCCGGAGAGTCGGACGACGTCGGTGCCGAGCCCGGACTTGCTGGGGATGAACGGGACGTTCAGCGCGCCGGCGAGGAAGCGCAGGCTCATCATGTTGTTGGTGTAGTCCTCGACCTGTACCTCGCCGCGTTCCACCGCCTTGCGGAAGCGGATGCAAGTCGGGGCGAAGCGGCCGTTGCCGCCGTAGGCGATGTCCAAGCGGCGCACGCAGCCGGCGCCGACGAGGACGTCGAGCGCCTGGCCGTTCGAGTGCGCCACCAGGTGCAGATCCTTGATGCGGCGGCGCGCGATCTCGTACGTCACGGCCATCGGGTTGCGGTTGATGGTGAAGCCCCCGACGCAGATCTGGGCGCCGTCGTGCACGAAGCGCTCGACGGCTTCGCCGACGGTCATCAGCTTGCCGTCCAGCCCGTTGTGCTCTGCCACCTGCGTCCCCCTTCTCGAGTCTGCCGGGGGTCCTTAAACGCAGAATCCCCAGCGAGCACGGTGCGTCTCAGCTGGGGTGCAGGGCCTGACGGAGGGGCCGGTGGGAACGCCGCCGGCCCGGGCCTTGCGGCAGCGGCACCATGATACACGCGGGCGGCCGCGGCGCAAGCAGTCGCGCCGCCGCCCGCGGTCGTGTATGCCGCCGCCGGGGTCGCCCGGGCCAGCTGCACGTAGTCACCTCACGCACGCCGCCGGCTCGCGCACAGGACTCGCGCTGGCGGCGTTACCGGTGACGCCGGGCGTGCCTGCGTAGAGCACCGCAGTCGCGGCCTGCAGTGGTCGAGTGACGAGGCCTTCCGTGCGCGCATGCCTGTGCTAGCATGCGCGCATGGGCGAGCCGACCACCTTCTTGTTCTCCGGCTACGCGCGCCTGCCGCAGGACGTGAGCCACCAGGCCATGTACAAGCGTGTCGGCGTGGTCGTCGAGGTCGACGAGGAGGGCGTCGTCACGGCCTGCAGCACCACCCTCATGATGCAGGCGGCCACGCAGTTCTTCGAGCGTCTGCTGATCGGCCGCAACGTCCTGACCGAGCGGCGCGAGATCGAGGCGCTCGTGCGCTATCGCTATCGCGGCCACTCCCAGGGCGCGCTCGTCTCCGCCCTCCACAAGGCCTTCGAGGCCGTCGACCAGAGCCCCCTGGTGCTGGGGGAGGCCGCGGGCCCGCTGCCCAGCGCGCGGCCCGACGGCGCCGCGCGGGAGCGCGGCTAGGCTCACTCCTCCGGCCGCGCGCTACGGCGGCGGTCTCCGCCAGACTTGCGCGCCCGCGGCGCCCGGGCATATGCTGCCGGTGCTGCACACATGACCGCAGCCGGGCGCCGTCTCCGCCCCCTGCGCTACAGGTCATGGACCCCCAGCGAGCGCTTCGGCGTCCCTGGGGGTCTTCGTCGTTTCCGGGGGCACCCGAGGGACGGCCGGTCCCGCCGCTTCACGGCGCCGCCGGCCCGCCCAGGAATCACCGGTCCCTGAGGAGGGAGCTGCATGGACTTTCGCTACACCACCGAGCAGGAGATGTACCGCCAGGCCATCCGCGAGTGGCTGAGCAAGAACCTCGAACCACGCGCCCGCGGCATCGACGAGGCCGAGAACGGCATCCCCGACGACATCACCGCCGGCATGGCCGAGCTCGGCATGTTCGGCACCACCATCCCCGAGGAGTACGGCGGCATGCCGCTCCCCGACGATGAGCGGCTCATCTACGCGATGATCACGGTGCACGAGATCGCCCGCGCCGACCTCAGCATGAGCACCCCGGTGTACACGCTGCTCACCATCGGCTGGTCGTACATCGTCAACCGGTACGGCAGCGAGGAACTCAAGCGGGAGCTCTTCCCGGCCGTGGCCGCCGGCAAGGCGTTCGCCGGCATCAACACCACCGAGCCCGGTGGGGGCTCCGACCTTGCCGCGATCAAGACGGTCGCGCCGTGGGACGAGGCCAGGCAGGCCTACATCCTGAACGGCGAGAAGGCCTACGTCTCGGGCCCCAAGGAGTGCGAGAAGTGGGGCGCCCCAAGCGGTCACTGCACCCTGGTCAAGACCGACCCGTCGCAGACCCACAAGGGCATGACGTTCATCTGGGTCCCCGCCCACCTCGACGGCATCAGCTCGACCACCTACAACGACATGGGCCGCATGGGCCTCAGCACCGGCGGCTGGATCTACAAGGACGTCGAGCTGCCCAGGAAGTACATCCTCGGCGAAGAGGGCAAGGGCTTCTACGTGGTCATGGACGGCTTCAACGCCGCGCGCGTGCTTGTGGCGGCAGCCTGCCTCGGCGGCGCCGAGAAGGCGCTCGAGATAAGCGGCGAGTACACCGCGCAGCGCACGACCTTCGGCAAGCCCCTGGGCAAGAACGAGGGCATCTCCTTCGAGATGGCCGACGACTGGATGCAGCTCGACATGCTCAAGCTCAACCTGCTGCGCGGCGCCTGGATGATCGGCCAGGAGCACACCAATCCGGGTACGTTCGGGCGCAAAGAGATCAACAAGGTCATCAGCACCTGCAAGTGCCTCAGCCCCGCGCTCTGCCACGACATCGCCCGGCACGGGATGATGTACCACGGCGCCTTCGGCTACACCAAGGAGACGCCGCTCGAGATGCTGCTGCGCGGCGTCATGAGCTACGAGGTCGGCGCCGAGGGCGGCCTGATGATCATGCGCGGCGTGATCGCCCGCGACGAGTGGGGCGAGACGCACAACCCGTTCAAAGACTGACCCGCGCCGCGGCGGCTGCGGCCGGCGGTCTCGATCAGCCGGGAGAGGTGACATGGAAGCAGTCGAATGCATCGTCGTCGGTGGCGGCCTCGCCGGCCTCGCCGCCGCGTATGGCCTCGCCTCGGCTGGGGTCGAGGTCATGGTCCTCGAGCGCGGCGACTACGCGGGCGCCAAGAACGTCACCGGTGGACGCCTGTACGTGAAGCCCATCCGCGGCTTCTACCCGGAACTGTGGGACGAGGCGCCGTTCGAGCGACCGGTGGCGCGCGAACTGGTCACGATGATGGCGGACGGCGCGCACGCCACCGTCGAGATCGCCTCCGACCGGTTCACGGCCGGGCAGCCGCAGAGCTACACCGTCGTGCGTGCGAAGCTCGACCAGTGGCTCGCCGAGAAGGTGACCGAGAAGGGCGCCATGGTGGTGCCCAACATGAAGGTCGACGAGCTGCTGCGCGAGGATGGCCGTGTGATCGGCATCCGCGCCGGCGGCGACGAGATCGGCGCCCAGGTGGTCATCGTCGCCGAGGGCGTGCTGCGCCTGCTCAGCAGCGCGGCCGGATTGGCCCCCGAGCCGCAGGCCAGGCATCATGCGCTGGGCTACAAGGAGATCATCGAGCTGCCGGCGGGCGTCATCGAGGACCGCTGGCGCCTCAACCCCGGCGAGGGCGCCGCCCAGCTCTTCATGGGCGAGTGCACCAAGGGCATGATGGGCGGCGCGTTCCTCTACACCAACAAGGAGAGCATCTCGCTCGGCATGGTCTTGGGCATGGAGGACATGCGCAGCCGGCGGGACGGGACGGAGAGCTGGCAACTCCTCGACGCGTTCAAGGAGCTGCCCCAGATCCGTCCGCTGGTCGCCGGCGGCGCGGTCGCCGAGTACTCGGCGCACGCCATCCCCGAGGGCGGCATCAGTCAGGTGCCGCGGCTGGCCGGCGACGGCTACCTGGTCGCCGGCGATACCGCTGGGCTGAGCCTCAACGCGCTCGTGACCGTGCGCGGCATGGACTTCGCCATCGCCAGCGGCTACTTCGCCGCCGAGGCGGTCAAGCAGGCGAGGGCGACCGGCGACTTCTCGGCCGCCGGCCTCGCCGGCTACGAGGCGTCTCTGCGCGACAGCTTCGTGCTCAGGGACCTCGAGACGGCGCGAGAGATCCCGCGGTTCATGGAGAACCCGCGGCTCTTCAGCCACTATCCCAGGGCCGTCTCGCAGCTGCTCGAGAGCATCTACACCATCGACGAGCGGCCTCAGGCCGGCCTCTTCAAGAAGGCCTGGCGGGGCGCGAGGCGCGACTTCATGAACGTGGCGACCATCAAGGACGCCTGGTCGCTGCGCAAGATCTGAGAGGGGGAGCCATGCCGATGAAGATCGACGCCAAGCTCGGCCTCGACGTCTTCAAGCTCGACAAGGAGCCACACATCGTCATAGACACGGACGTGTGCAAGGCCGTGTGCAAAGACGAGGAGTGCGTGTACGTGTGCCCGGCCGCCCTCTACGAGAAGGACGACCAGGGGCGCATGACCGTGAACTGGGAGGGCTGCCTCGAGTGCGGCACCTGCATGATCTGCTGCGATCACCGCGCCCTCTCCTGGAAGTACCCGAGCGGCCCCTACGGGGTCCAGTACCGCATGAGCTGAAGGAGGTGACGGCGTGGACATCGTCGTCTGCGTGAAGACCAATCCGGACCTCCAGATGGTCCGCATCAAGAACCGCGAGGCGGTCACCGAGGCCGTGCCGTACAAGATCGGTGATCTCGAGAAGAACGCGCTCGAGGCGGCCGTGGTGCTGCGCGACGCCGTGGGCGGCAAGGTCGTCGCTCTCTGCCTGGCCGAGGGCGATCGCAAGGCGGCCGAGGGCATCAAGGTGGCGCTCGCCATGGGCGCCGACGAGGCCGTCGTCATCGACGATCCGGCGCTGGCGGCGCCGGACCAGGCGGCGGTGGCGGCAGCGCTCGCCGCCGCCGTCAAGAAACTCGACGCCTGCGACCTGCTCCTGCTCGGCGAGGGCTCCACGGACAACTACACCGGCCAGGTAGGTCCGCGGCTTGCGGAACTGCTCGGCGTGCCGCAGATCGGCTACGCGCGCAAGGTGGAGGCCGCGGGCGGCGTCGTCCGCTGCGAGCGCAGCATGGATGGCATGCTCGAGACGCTCGAGGCGCCCCTGCCGGCGGCGGTCACCGTCGTCAGCGAGATCAACGAACCGCGCATCCCGGGGCTCATGCAGATCATGAAGGCGAAGAGCAAACCGTTGCAGGTGTGGTCGCTGGCCGATCTCGGCCTCGAGCCGCCCGTGCCCGTGCGTGAGGTCGTGAGCGACCTGGCGGAGGAACAGGACCGCAAGCACATCCTGTTCGAGGGCAGCGCGGCAGAGCAGGCCGACGCCTTCGTCGATGCCCTGATCCGCGAAGGCGTCCTGGGGAGGTAACGATGGCTGGAGTGCTCGTCTACAGCGAGAGGATCGAGACCGCCCGCGAACTGGTCGCCGGTGGCAAGGAGCTCGGGGCGGCCCTCGGCCTCGGCGTGAGCGCCGTGGCTCTGGGGCCGGGCGCCGGAGCCGCGGCGGGCGAGCTCGCCGCCGCCGGCGCCGACACTGTGTACGTGAGCGAAGACGCGGCGTTCGAGGGCTGGCCGGCCGACGCGGTCGCCGCCGGCCTGGCGCAGGTCGCCGACCTGGCCGGCGCCGCCGTCGTGCTCGTCGGCTCCACGCGGCGCGGCAAGGAGACGGCGCCGCGGCTGGCGCAGAAGCTCGGCGCCGGCTGCGTCACCGATGTCAACAGCCTGACGGTCGAGGGCGGCGAGCTCGTCGCCGCGCGCTACGCCTTCGGCGGCGCCACCGTGGCGCGCGAGAAGGTCACCACGCCGGTCAAGGTGTTCGCCGTGATGCCCAAGACGTTCAGCGCCGAGGGCGCCACGCCGGGTGCAGGCACGGTCCAGACGCCAAGTCTCACCGTCGAGTCGAGAGTGAAGGTCGTGGACCGCCGCGCCAAGGAGGGAGACCACGTCGATCTCGACGCGGCTCCGCTGATCGTCGGCCTCGGCCGCGGCTTCAACGCCCGCGAGGATCTCGCCCTCGGCGACCAGCTCGCGGGCGCCCTGGGCGCCGTCGTCGGCTGCACCAAGAGCCTCGCCGACTTCGAGTGGCTCGGCGAGGAGCGCATCATCGGCCTCTCCGGCGCCAAGACGGCCCCCGACCTCTATCTCGGGGTCGGGGTCTCCGGGCAGATCCAGCACACGGTCGGCATTGCCGGAGCCAAGCTGATCGCCGCCGTGAACAAGGACAAGGAGGCGCCGATCTTCGCCATGGCCGATTACGGCCTGGTCGGTGACCTTTACGAGGTGGTGCCGGCGCTCATCGAGCGCCTCAAGGCCGTGTGACGGCGGGTGAGGTCCGGGGCGCCCCACGGTGGGGCGCCCGGCCTCGCCCGCACCACGTCCAAGCTGCTCCGGCGGAGAGAGACGGCTTCTCCGGAGCGCCCGGGCCGG
>CAVXJO010000006.1:0-403856 GCA_963762125.1 uncultured Thermoleophilia bacterium | reverse complement strand
GCAGGATGTCGGCGCCGTCGAACCGGTCCCGGTTGGCGATATAGACCTTGGTGGCGATGGTCTCCTCCGGGGCCAAGATCCTGGTGGGTACTCCAAGGAACCTTGCGGCGAGGGACGTGCTGAGCCAATCGTCGGTGATCGGCAGCCTGGTCATGTGGCGCACCGCGAAGAGGATGTCCAGCAGGTGCGGAGTGCTGTGGACCTTGGCGAGCCAATGTGTGTCACGCAGCTCCGTCCGGAAGCCGGCCGCGTCGAACGCGTCCAGGGCCGGCCGCACGTCTTGAGGCCGCACAAACGCGTCCAGGTCCTTGCTGTCGCGCCAGACTCCGGTGAACGCGTAGTGCCCGTACGCACCGCCGATGGCGTAGGGTACGCCGGAGCGGGCAGCACCTCGAGCCACTCGTGAAACAGACTCGCTTCCGCGGGCGCGAGGTAGAGCGGGCGGACCACGGACCTGCCCAGGAAGGCGAGCTCGAGGTCCCCGGCTGACTCGTGGTCGTGTGCAGGGACGGTGCTCATCGATTGCTCCACTTCGGCCATTCCACCCCTCCGGGCCACCTACACCCTGCGCCGTCGAGGAGTCTGCGCGCTGCGGGGGTGGAGCCGAACGAACTGGTCGAGGTCGTGAGCGCACTGCTGCACGAGTCCGCCGCCCGACCCGCGGGCGCTCCGGATGAGGTGGCGTCGGGGTGGCCGCGCCTCCCCGGCTCTAGCCTCGTCCTTCACGAAGGTCGTCGGGACCGGCTTTGAGGGCCGACGAGCGGCGCGTCCGATCCTCGAAGCGTGGCCGTGGCGGCGAAGCAAGGCCGAGCGGCAAGTGCGGGAGGTCTCCGAGCCGCGCGAGACCCGGGTGCAAGCATGGCGCGGCTGACCCCTCGGGGAGCGCCCCGCATCTGCGCCGGTCGCCGTCTGCCGCTGAGCCTGAGGGTAGGGCCGCGAGCGGCGCGAAGGCGCTGGCCCGCTCCTCACCCCAGGACCAGCGGCGCGGCATCTCTAACCTCGACCGCCCTGCACTCGAGAGGAGCGGGTCAATCAAGCTCGCGAACCTCCATCCGGGAGTCGCATAATCGCCGCTCAGGAAGACCGGCGTGTCCGAAACCCGCAGACTCACTCGGCCATCGCCAAGCTCGACCGCCTGCGCCGCGCTGAAGGCATCCACCGCCTGCGCGTTCCGCCACGGCCAGGGCCAGTCGAAGCGAACGGGCGCTTCGTCCTCACCGATGAAGGAATCGCGCCGTTCCCAGACGGCGAGTGGCCCGCGCCCGGGCTGCTGGACTTCGAACGCGAACAGGCTCTCCCTGCCCGGGACGGTCCTTCGCTCCACGCTCTCTGCGCCGTCGAGCCGCTCGCTCAGGAGCGCGAAGGTGTCGGCGGCAGGGCGACTCGAGCTCAGGCGGGCAGCCATGCATGAACATCTGCAGCTGCGACGGCAGGCCCGCCATGCGCTCATACGGTGCGGCCAAGGCGAACTGCTTGGTGTACGCCGCGCCGCGCCCGCTTCCGGCGTCGCGCCTTCCTCACCTTCTCCCGGAGACGCGAACGCCGCCGCCATCGCTTCGTTCATCGCGCTCTCGGCCCCCGGGTAGAGGCTCGGCCACGGCGCGTTGTACTCGCCGGCGACGATCGGCCTCTCGTAGCCGAGATCCCGCATACAGCGGCGGACGATCTCGACGTCGGCGGGGATGCGCTCCGCCTGCTGGTAGCGTTCCGCGCTCTCCGGTCCGGCGGCAGGCAATCCGAACGGCGCGCCCCCGAGCACCACCGCGGCGGACGAGTCGAGACCCTTCACCGCCTCGTAGAACGAGCGCAGCTGGATGACGTACTCGGCGGCGCTACCGGCCCGCGTAGGCCCACGTTGCAGGGCTCGTTGTCACACTGCCAGTAGTGCACCCGTCCGGCGCAGTGCTCGACCAGGCGTGTACGAACTCGCGATACGTGACCGGGTCCTTGGCGGCCAACGGAGGAGGAAGGTGGTCCGCACCCGGGTCGCCCACATCGAGCTGGAGCAGACCGTGACCCACACCTCTTCGGAGCCGTCCAGCTGGTCGTCGCGTCCGCGACATAGCGGTAGTCGTCGGACTCCTTGAGCTGGTGAAGAGCGTGAGCTGACACCGCGCTGCTCCTCGTCGGCAGAGACCGCCTGAATGACCTTCGCCAGGTTGCACTGCCCCTCGCCGATTCCCAGACCAAGCGCTCGTTGACCACCTGTGCCACGAGATGCAGACGGTCCATGAATGCGGTGTCGTCGCGCATCTCTGTGGGCAAGGGGCCAAAGAGGTTTCCGACCCGCTGCTGGTGCTCCACATCGACATTGAAGTTGCCCACGAACATGAGGCCGGCGCTGCGAGCTCGCCGGCCTGCTCTGGTCCGACATCGACTTCGAGGCCGCCAAGCTCGAGGTCCGCCGCGGCCTCCACGACTTCCAGGGGCAGGTGATCGAGGAGGAGCCCAAGTCGGAGAACTCACGGCGGCGCATCAGCGTGCCCGCCTGGGCCCTCGAGGCGCTCCGGCCCCTGCGCGGCATCGGACCCCTCGTCTGCGAGGACGGCGGGCCGATGAAGCCCTGCCGCATCACCCAGCTCTACGGCAAGCGGATCGAGGAGGCCAAGCTGCGCAAGGTCAGCCTCAAGAACATCCGCCACTCGCACGCCTGCCTGCTGATCGAGGCCGGGGTCGACCTCTACACCGTCTCCCGCCGGCTCGGGCACGCGACGACGGCGGTCACCGAGCTGCACTACGTCGACCCTTCAGAGAAGGCCGACGAGGCCGCCGCCGACGCGCTCGGCGACCTGCGCCTGCTGGCGCCCGGGGCCGAACGGTAGGGTGCCCGCCGGCCGCTTCTCGCCGGGAAGGGCAGCCTTCGCGAACGCGGCCCTTGTGTTGCCGTCCTCGGCCGGCGGGCAGACTGCCAGCATGGACGGGAGACGCATCCGGCGCTTCGACCACCTCGGCATCACGGTCGCCGACCTCGACGCCGTGACGGCGTTCTTCGTCGGGCTGGGCCTCGAGGTCGACGGCAGGACGTTCGTGGAAGGCGAGTTCATCGACACCGTCACCGGCTTGCCGGACGCCCGCACCGAGATCGTCATGCTCAGGCTGCCGGGCGGAGGGACCGCGCTCGAACTCTCGAGCTTCGTCCGGCCCCCTCACGAACCGGGGTCGCCCGAGGCGATGGCCAATGAACTGGGGCTGCGGAGCGTCGCCTTCGAAGTGGACGACCTCCAAGCGACCGTCGACCAGCTGGCCGCCGACGGCTACGGCCTGATCGGCGGCATCGGTCAGTACGAGCGGATCTGGAGCATGGCGTACGTGCGCGGACCGGAGGGGATCATCGTGGCCCTGGCTCAGCGGATCGGCTGATCCGCGCGCGCCCGAAGCCGCCGGCAAGAGCGCCATCCCCACCTCTCCCACCCGGCTCTGCGACGCCGAACCTCCTTTTGGGGAGGGCCGACAAGGGCGACCTCGAGGCCCTCTTTGGCGCGCACCATTGTGCGCCATGTGCCAAAATGTGCCCCGTCGAGAGGCCCTGATCGGCGACCAGGAACGACGGTGAGCGACAGTGGCCGCACTCCGCTCCCGAATACCTCCGTTTGCAGGTACTTTGTACAGGGGCGAGGCGACTTCGAATCCCACCCCTTCCAGAAAAACGCCAACGGAGTGGCTCGCCATGCTGACAGTTTCTTCCTTCCCGCCCCGGGAACCGTCTTTCCAGTGGGGCCACACCGCGATCCCCTCTGATCGACCCAACGGGAGGAACATGTGCGCAAGCTGATCGTCAATGAGTTCGTGAGCATGGACGGCGTGGCACAGGCGCCCGGCGGACAGGAGGAAGACCCCTCGGGCGGCTTCGCGCACGGCGGCTGGCACATGTCCTACGCGCAGGACGAGCGGGCGCGGGCGTGGGTCCTGAAGTACATCTCCGAGATGGGTGCCCTCGTCCTCGGGCGGCGCACCTACGAGATCTTCGCCGGCTACTGGCCGAACGCGCCCGAGGAAGAGGCCGTCATCGCCGAGCCGTTCAATAGGTTGCCGAAGTACGTGGCCTCGACCAGGCTGACGGAGCCCCTGGCGTGGAACAACTCGAGTCTGCTCCGCCCCGACGTCGCCACCGCCCTGCGGGCGCTCAAGCAGGAGGATGGCGGGGATCTGCACGTGGTCGGCAGCTCCCAGCTGGTGCGCGGCCTGCTCACCGACGACTTGGTCGACGAGCTGCGCCTGATGGTCGACCCGCTCGTGCTGGGCGGCGGCAAGCGCATCTTCCCCGAGGACGGCGAACTGCGCCGGTTCCGGCTCGCGGAGCACGAGCTCACGGACTACGGCGCCATGCTGGCGACGTACTCGCGACAGCGGGAAGAGAAGGCGGCGGGAGAGGCTGCCTGAAGAGAGCCGGCGAGGCGGGCCGGATCAGCTGGCTTCGCCTGGCCTCCGTCTCGTCGAAGAAGGAGCAACGATGCCAGAACTACTCGTCGATTTCATCACATCGCTCGATGGCTACGGAGCCGCCGAGGGCTGGCCGGGCTTCTGGGGATTGGAAGGCCCGGAGTACCTCGCGTGGCTGGCCGAACAACCGGAGGCGGATCACACGGTCTTGATGGGCGCGAACACCTACCGACTCATGTCGGGATTCGCAGCCGAAGGTGAGCCAGGCACGGAGGAGCTCGCAAGCATGTCGAAGGTCGTCTTCTCGACAACGTTGAGCGAGCCTCTGGCGTGGGCGAACACGCGCCTTGTCGCCGAGGACGCTGTCGAGGTCGTGAAGGACATGAAGGACGAGGGCGGCGCCAGCTCCATGCGCACGCTGGGTAGCCTCACGCTGTGCCGCTCCCTCCTGCAAGCCGGCCTCGTGGATCGCTTCCGCGTCGTAGTCTTCCCGGTGATCACAGGCAGCAGCGGTCACGATCGGATCTACGACGGCTACCCCGACGTCGCACTTGACATGATCAGCAGCCGCACCTTCGATGGCCGCCTTCAGTTACTCGAGTACGCCCCGCGAGTCTTGGCCGGTCCACCCGGCGCCGACACGGCCAACGCCTGAGACGAGCCTCGCCTCTCGCTGACGCGATCTTCCGGCGGGCGTCGACTGGCGGCGACCCCGCGGCCTGTCGCTCCATCATAGCCGGGCCCGGATTGCGCCAATCTTCTCGAACATGTGGAGTCTCGCAACATGAGAGGAGTGGGTCCCTTGGCAGCCAACGATGAGGTGATTTCAGGCCCCTTACCTCGCCGACCTCCGACCATCACGTCGGCGAAGAAATCCAAGCGGAGGCATGAAGATGACGCGAGTTCGAGTTGAGAGCTTCACGATCTCGATCGACGGGTACGGAGCGGGCCCGAATCAGAGTGTTGAGAATCCGCTTGGGGTGGGCGGTGAGACCCTACACAACTGGATTGTTTCCACTCGTAGTTGGCGGCAGACGCATGGAAAGGACGGCGGCGCGAGGGGGATCGATGACGATTTCGCTGTGCGGGGCGCCGAACATGTGGGCGCGTGGATCCTCGGACGCAACATGTTCGGACCGATTCGGGGCCCATGGCCGGATATGAACTGGAAGGGTTGGTGGGGGGACGATCCGCCCTATCACGTTCCAGTCTTCGTCCTGACCCATCACTCGCGCCCTCCATACCGATGGAAGGCGGCACGACATTTCACTTCGTCACAGGCGGCATTCACGAGGCGCTCGACCAGGCGCGCGAAGCTGCGCACGGGACGGACGTGCGGATTGGTGGTGGGGTCAATGCCATACAGCAGTACCTTCGTGCGGGCCTGATCGATGAGCTCCACATTGCCATTGCGTCGGTCCTGCTCGGTGGCGGAGAGCGACTCTTCGATGGGGTGGACATGTCTGCCTTGGGATACGAATGCGTGCAATTCGTGGGATCGAAAGAGGCTACCCACGTGCCGCTCCGCCATGAGGCGTAGTGACGCCCAACAACTCACCCAAGCGACGGCAACGTCGCGCCGCGGCCTGATGGATAGCACTAGATGATTGATTCCACGCCCGCAGCCTCAGGCGCAGTAGCTGACCAGAGAACGGCTCGGACGCCCCAGCCGGTGGTTGAGGCTGATGCAGGCGGCCAGGCAGAGGAAGCGAGCCAGCACACGTTCGCGCAGCCCCGCCATGGTGCGCGCCCCGTGGCGCTCCAGGGTGAGCAGGTCCTTGCAGGTCCAGAAGATCGATTCGATGCGCTGGCGGATGGGCGCCAGGTGCGGGCCGCGTCCGGCTTCGTCCTTGCGCGCCGGCCGCGTCACGGCGACGCCGAGATCAGCAGCACCGGCGGCGAACTCACGCCCGGCGTAGCCCTTGTCGCAGACCAGCACCTCGCCGCCACGGTCGCGCGCGCCAGCAGCTCGAGCGCGACCTCACGCTCGTCGCGGGTGGGGTGCGCCAGCTCGAGCGCCCTGGGCGTGCCGTCAGGCGCGCAGAGCGCGTGCAGGCGCATTCCCCAGAACCAGCGCGAGTGCGCGGCGCAGTAGCCGTAGCCGGCGACCTCGATGAGTGCGGAACGCTTCGCCGTCTCGCGGCTGCGCCCGCACTCGATCGGGGTCGAGTCGACGAGCAGCACCGCGTCGCCGTAGCCCGGGCTCTGCGCGGCGAAGCGGGCCAGGAGCCACTCGATCGCGTCCGCCAGGCGCCGGCGACGCTTGTGGTAGCCGGCCTGAGCGGGCAAGACCGGGAAGAGATGGATGAGGCGCTGGCGCGCCACCGCGAGGAACCGGCGGTCGGAGGGGATGCCCATGATCGCCTGGGCCACGCAGAGGGTGACGACCTCGGCGTCCGTGACGCGCCTGCGAGCGTTCCTGCGCGCCTCTGGCAAGAGATCGTCGGCTGTGCAATAAACGACCGTGCAGAGAGTGTCGAGGTCGGCGTGCATCGTGGCCTCCAGGCAGACGGTGACTTAGGCACCGTCGGCTTCGGCCTCTCTGCTTTGCTTTCCTTGCCTGAGGCTGATCTCGTGGAATCAATCATCTAGTAGAGGAAGTTCTCCGGGGATGGGTCTCCTGAGGTGACGACGATAGGTCGTCGATGCCGAGGCGGAGCCGGCCCTCCCGCAGGACGTCCTGCAGCATCATCGCCGCGCCGCTCATCTTCATGTCGTTCTGGCGGAACTCCTCGACCGGGAGGCCGTACTCGTTCTGCAGTCGCAGTATCGCCCGGGTGGAGTAGTTCGGGTCGCAGGCGATGCGCTGCACGTTGAAGTCCCTCGCAGAGTTCGGTGCTGCCGGGGCAGACAGCCGACGGTGCCGCGACCGAGGAAGCCCGTTGCCGGCTCGCAGAAACTCCAGTTCTGTCTTTGCGCACGAAAGGGGGCAGGCAGGGTCCACGCACTCCGCGCGACGTGATTCCACCCCCTACCCCTGACGAAGGCCCCGCGACGGCTCAGCACATGCGACGGTCTCGGATGCTTCCGGACGCCTCCGGCCCCGTTACGTCGTTCAAGCGTCACGCACCTCCAACAACAGATCGCCGATGGCGAGAGCCAAGGCGGCCCACACGGCGAGCACTCCGAGACCAGCCCAAGGGCCGATGGGCAGGTCTGCGCATGACCTGTCCTCCAATCCTTGCCATCCATGGAGAAGGGACAGACCGGGCATACCTCAGGAGACCAAGGAGGATGCGACGAGCCCGGTACGCAGCGCAGAACTTCCCATCATGGAGTTCGAGACGCGCGACGACTGGCGCGCTTGGCTCGACGTGCACCATGACGAATCGCCCGGCGTCTGGCTGCTGATCGCGAAGAAGGGCTCGGCGC
Organism: uncultured Thermoleophilia bacterium; assembly: GCA_963762125.1. Taxonomy (GTDB): domain Bacteria; phylum Actinomycetota; class Thermoleophilia; order UBA2241; family UBA2241; genus CAIXSE01. Next base: position 396,104 of record CAVXJO010000006.1, on the reverse strand, counting down.
GGCAGACGGTGTCGTACGCCGAAGCACTGGAAGTGGCGCTCTGCTACGGCTGGATCGACGGCCAGAAGCGGCGCCACGACGACAGTGGCTGGCTGCAGAAGTTCACTCCGCGCGGTGCCAGAAGCGTGTGGTCGAAGCTCAACCGCGAAAGAGCCGAGGCGCTCATCGCCAGCGGCGAGATGCGCCCGCCGGGTCTCGCCGAGGTGGAGCGCGCCAAGGCGGACGGGCGCTGGGCGGACGCGTACGACTCGCCGCGCACGGCGGTCGTGCCCGGCGATCTGCAGGCCGCGCTTGAGGCGCATCCGGAGGCGAAGTCATTCTTCGCGACACTGAACAGCGCCAACCGCTACGCCATCATCTGGCGGCTGCAGACCGCCAAGAAGGCCGAGACGCGCGAGCGGCGCCTGCGGCAGTTCATCGAGATGCTGGAGAGGCACGAGAAGCTGCATCCGTGACGGTGTCATGAGACCCACTATCGGCAACGGCAAGATCTGCTACGTCGAGATGCCCGCGACCGACATCGAGCGGTCGGCAGCCTTCTACCGCGCCGTGTTCGGCTGGACGATACGAATAAGAGGGGACGGCTCGACTGCCTTCGACGACGGCGTCGGGGAGGTCAGCGGCACGTGGGTGATCGGCCGACCGCCGCAAGGCGAGCCGGGTCTGCTCGTCTACATCATGGTGGACAGTGTCGCGGCCTCCGTCGAAGCCGTGATCGCCAATGGCGGCGAGCTCGTGCAGGGCATCGGCGTGGACGCGCCCGAGATCACAGCTCGCTTCCGCGACCCGGGCGGCAACATCATCGGCCTCTATCAGGAGCCGGAGACATGACGCCTCGGAGCCATCTCGTTCCGCCAGCGGCAGGCTGGAACCAGGCCGGCTGTGGGATGCGGCGCCGTCCGCGCTCGCCGGGTTTGTAACCGGGTCGTCCCGGTTCGGGGGTTCGGAAGATGTCCTCGGCCACTTGCAGGTCTTTTCCGGGCGGTCTTCTCGCCGGGAGTCGCACGGTGCGCGAACCGCACCACGGCATGCCGTGCCGCTCCGTCGCCACCCAGTCAGACCGCAGATGCGCCGGCGCCGGGCGACGAGGCCTCAGCCTCGCCTCCCGGCGCCGCCACGTCTCAGCTCAGGCCTCCGGAGTCCCCTCGGCCGCCGGGGTCTCCTCGGCGGGCGGAGTGTAGCTGCTCCAGGGGTCGGTGTTGTCGCCGCCCCAGCCGCAGCAGCCGCCGTCGCCCTTCAGCATCTTCCAGGCGAAGTACGCGCCCACGCCGACGAGGATGAGCAACATGACGAAGATGATCTTCTTCAAAAGGGTCCCTCCTCCGATTCGCTGTGCCCATAGTACCCCATGCCACCAGTGGATAGCCTTGGCTGCGCAACGCGAATGGAGCGTTGCAAAGCGCACAACGTGGAGTACGCTGCGTGCAACGCCGTCGCCCCGGCACGGGGCGGGCGACGTGATCCTGGAGCCGATCACGGGAGGCGTGCCCATGCAGGAGCTGTCTGCGTTCCCAGGGGTGACCCGGAGGGACTTCCTCAAGATATGCGGAGGGCTGGCGGCGGCGATCGGCTTGGGGCAGGCCGGAGCCGCGGATGTCGCCCAGGCACTCGAGGCGATCGCCAAGCGCCCCATCGTCATCTGGTCCGACTTCCAGGAGTGCCTCGGGTGTTCCGTCAATCTGCTCCAGAGCCGCACGCCCGAGGTCGCGACCCTGATCCTGCAGCAGATCTCCCTCAACTACCACGAGGCAGTCATGGCGCCGGCCGGCGATCAGGCCGAGAAGAGCTTCGCGGAGACGGTAGCCGGCGGCGACTTCTACTGGGTGGCAGAGGGTGCTATCGCGACCGGGGTGCCCGGCGCGATGACCGTCCACGGCAGGACGTCCATGGACATCGCCAAGGAGACCTACGCCAAGGCGAAGGCGACGATCGCCATCGGAAGTTGCGCCACCTACGGCGGCGTCCAGGCCGCTCTGCCCAACCCCACCGGCGCCAAGGGCCTCACCGCCTTCCTCAAGGAGGACGCCGGGGTCGCGGACCCCGTGGTCATCAACATATCGCGCTGCCCGGGCAACGCCGAAGACCTGCTGGCGACGCTCACCTACGTGCTCGTGTACAACAAGCTGCCGGAGCTCGACTCGGTCGGCCGTCCCACGTTCCTGTACGGCGAGCTCGTGCACGACAACTGCGAGCGTCGCGCCCACTTCGAGAACGGCGAGTACATCCAGGCGTTCGGCGACGAGCACTGCGCCGACGAGTGGTGCTGGTTCAAGATGGGCTGCAAGGGGCCGGTGACATACGCCCCCTGCCCGGTCACGCGCTGGAACGGCCACCAGAGCTGGTGCGTCAGGGCGGGGCCCTGCATCGGCTGCGCCGAGCCGAAATTCTGGGACACGATGGCGCCGTTCTACTCGCCGACGCCGAACATCGACGCTCCCGGCATCGGCGGCGTCTCCGACAAGACGTTCACCGGCATCCTCGTCGGAGTCACGGCGGCGGCGATCGGCGCGCACCTGATCGGATCCGCGGTCACGCACCGCCTCGGAGGCGGCGGGCCGATGGACAAGCCACCGGGCGCCGCGGCCGACGGAGATGCCGCGGAGGGATCGCCGGCCGCCGCGGCCGGGACGGCGGACGCAGCCGCGTCACCGCCGGACACACCGAGCGGCGAAGGGGGTGAGTGATGGCGAAGACCAAGGTGGTGATCGACCCGATCACCCGCATCGAGGGGCACCTGCGCGTCACCTGCGTGGTCGAGAACGGCAAGGTCACCGACGCCTGGAACACCTGCACCCTCTTCCGCGGCTTCGAGATCTTCATGAAGGGCCGCGACCCGCGCGAGATCTGGCACTACACGATGCGCATCTGCGGCGTCTGCCCCACCCCGCACGGGTGGAACGGCGTGCGCGCCACGGAAATGGCGATGGGCGTCGACATGATGGACGACAACACCCGTCTCATCCGCAACATGATGGAGGCCAGCCAGCTGGCCTACGACCACATCCTGTGGTTCTACATCCTCAACGCGTTCGACTACGTCAACGTGCCGAACGCGCTGCGCGCCAAGCCCACGACGCCGACGCTCAAGGCAGTCCAGGATCAGCTCAAGGCCTTCGTCGCGTCCGGGCAGCTGGGCTTCCTCGCCAACCAGTACTGGGACAATCCCGGCTACAAGCTGCCGCCCGACCTGGACCTCGAGCTGACGGCGCACTACCTGCAGTCCATCGGGATGCAGCAGATCGCCAACGACGCCGGCGGCGTGTTCCTCGGCGGCAAGTATCCGATGATCATGAACTACGCCCCGGGCGGCTGCACGCAACTTCCGAGGCTCGAGGACATCATCACCTACAAGCAGCGCATGGAGACGGTGACGGGCTTCGTCGACACCGTCGTCATCCCCGACCTGCTGGCGATCGCGCCCTACTACATGGACCTCGCGACCGTCGGGCAGGGCGTCGGCAACTTCCTCAGCTGGGGGGTCCTCGACGAGAAGAGCCAGGATCCCTACGACCGCGTGTTCCCGCGGGGAGGCATCTTCGGCGGCAAGCTCGTCGCGGAGAAGGTCGACCCCAACGAGACCAAGATGTACACCAAGCACTCGTTCTTCCCGGATTCGCTCGGCGGCGGCAGGCATCCGCTCGACGTGGGCCAGGAGCCGCAAGAGTACGTCGACCTCGCCCCCATCGACGGCGCCGCGCTGCCCAACGACAAGTACGACTGGACGCAGGCCGTGCGCTACGGCGCCCAGGAAGCACCCATGGAGGTCGGCCCGCTGGCGCAGATGCTGATGGCGTACACCGCGGGGCGGCCGCAGGCGGTCGAGCTGGTCGACAGCACGCTGGCGGCGGTGGGCGCGGCCGGCCACCCCGAGATCCTCATCTCGGCGCTCGGGCGCATCGTCGCCCGCGTGCTCAAGCTCAAGATCAACATGGACAACGCCCAGCGCTGGGCCGACGACCTGCTCGCCAACCTGTCGGCCGGCGACACGGCGGTGAACTCGATGCCCGAGGTGCCCGACAGCGGCGAGGGCCACGGCGGCTGGGATGCGCCGCGCGGCGCGCTCTGCCACTACGTGCGCATCGAGAACGGCAAGGTCGGCTCGTTCGCGGCCGTGCCGGCGAGCAACTGGAACTTCTCGCCGCGGGACGACAAGGGAGTGAGGGGCCCGGTCGAGGAGGCGCTGGTCGGCCTGCCGGTCCAAGACCCCGCCCAGCCGCTCGAGATCTTAAGGCTGGTCCACACCTTCGACCCCTGAATGGCTTGTGCGGTTCACGTGATTGAACCGAAGAGCAACAAGGTCCTCGAGTTCCGGGTCCGCTGAGGGCGGGTGACGGACGATGGCCAAGAAGACCAACCGGGCGGAGCACCCGCTCAGCACCGTCATCACCCACTGGATCCATATCGTCGCCCTGTTCACTTTGATCTTCACGGGCCTCTGGATCCACGACCCGTTCACCAGTTGGTCGTTCCACACCGTGCGCTACGTGCACCTGTTCGCCGCGTTCTTCCTCGTCGGCACAGGCATCTTCCGCGTCTACTGGGGGTTCTTCGGCCGCGGCTCCACCGACGTGGGCGGCGGCAAGAGGATACGTGACTGGCACTTCTTCTTCCCGCAGAAGGAGAACCGGGGCACGTTCTGGCCGATGATCGCGTACTACCTCTTCTTGCGGAAGACGCACCCGTGCACGGCCAAGTACAACCCCCTGCAGAAGCTGGCGTACGGGGCCCTGCTGTTCGCGATCATTCTCGACGCGTTCACCGGACTCGCCATGTGGCACGTGACGCAGCCGTTCTTCCAGCCGGTCACGTACGTGCTCGGCGGCACCATGGCGATCCGCCAGATGCACTACGTCGCCATGTGGATGTTCATCGTGATCACGGCCGTCCACATCTACATCGTCGCCATCGAGGCGCCCTGGGAACTGCCGCTGATGTTCTTCTGGAAGGAAGGACGCCCGGTACGCATGGAGTGCATCGACGTGCGCGACCGACGGCTGCTCACGCAGCGCGCCGCCAAGGAGACGGCGAAGACGGCGACGGGCGAGGGCGGCTGAGCTGGCGCCCGCAAGCGAGGAGACGAGAGGCGGCGGGCCGGCGGCCCGCCGCCTCACCGTCATCGGCGTCGGCAACACGCTCATGGGCGACGACGGCGCCGGCGTGGCCGTCGTGCGGCAACTCCTCGCCGAGGCGGGTCACGACCTGACGCCGGAGCACGGCGGCCCCATCGCCGCCGGCGTCGGCCGCCACGTGCCGGGCGCCTTCGGCCCCGGTCTGGACGCGGTCGTCGGCGAGACCGCGGGCCTCGGCCTGATAGGGCACTTCCGCGTCTCGCGCACCGTGATCGTCGTCGACGCGCTCGACGCGGCGGATCAGGGCGCCGAGCCGGGACAGGTCTTCCGCTTCGATCCCGACGAGGCCGGCGTCACGGACCTGCGCTCCAACAACATCCACGGCATGGGCGTGCCCCACCTGGTCGCCAACGCACGCCTCACGGGCGCGAGTCCCGAGGTCATCGTCTACGCGGTGCAGGTCGGCGACGTCCGGCCGCGGCCGGACGAGCTCACTCCCGCGGTGGCCGCCGCGGTCCCGGCCGTGGTCGCCATGATCCGCGAGGACCTCGCCCGGGCCGGCGCCCCCGGCGCGGACTGAGCGGCCTAGCGTCGCGGGTGGGGCCGCTCTGAACGGAGGGGCTCCGCCGGAATCCTCATGGGCGCCGGCTCGGCGCCGACCCACTGGCGCCTCTCCGCCGGGATGCCGTAGGCTCCGGCCATGTGGGTCACGACACACGTCCTCGCCGGCCTCGGCATCGCCGCCGCCCTCGGCGGTCCGTGGTGGCTGCTGGTGGTGCTGGTGGTGCTTGCCCACGTGCTCATGGACCTCGTCCCCCACTGGGACTACACCGTCTCGCGTCACCCCGTGGTCTATGGCTGGTGCGACTTCCTCGCCTCGTTCGCGGCGTTCTGGATCGCCTGGCTCGTGCTCGGTTACCCGTGGTGGATCGCCTTCATGGGCCTCGTCTCGGGTGCGCCGGACTGGGACGTGCTCATCTGGATCGCGCGCGGAGAGCGCGGGCGCAAGGTGTTCCCCAGCCACTGGGACCGCTTCCCCCACGGCCGCTCCGGCAAGGCGTGGGGCATCTCCGTCCAGGTCGCGATCATGGCGGCGAGCGTGGGCGTCGTGCTCGCGCAGCGACCTTGACGCCGACCAAGGAGGAGCCATGGCGCCGCTCGACATCGTGAAGCTGCACAAGCCGCTCTACTCGCCGTCGGCCAAGCACCCCGCGATCGTCGAGGTGCCCGCGCTCGCCTTCCTCATGGTCGACGGCCGTGGCGACCCCGAGGCCTCGGAGGCCTATCACGAGGCGCTTGAAGCGCTGTACGGCGTCGCGTACACGCTCAAGTTCAGCCTCAAGAAGGCGCACGCGGAGCGCGACTTCAAGGTCGCGCCGCTCGAGGGTCTCTGGTGGGCCGACGAAGCGGCGCCGACCATCGACGAGTTGCAGCGCGACCGGGACTCGTGGAACTGGACGATGATGACCGCCGTGCCGGACGAGGTCACGGCTGAGGAGGTGAAGGCGGCGGCCGGAGCGGCGGCGCGGCGCAAGGACCTGGCGTCCGCGCCGCTCGTGCGCCTGGAGCGCCTCGAGGAGGGCCTCGCCGCCCAGCTCATGCACGTCGGCCCCTACGCCGACGAGGCGGCGACGATCGCGCGTCTGCACGAGTTCGTCGCCGCGCAGGGCTATGAGCTGAGGGGTCGCCACCACGAGATCTACCTGGGCGACCCCCGCCGCACCGCCCCGGAACGGCTCAAGACGGTCCTCCGCCACCCGATCCGGGAGGTCTGAGGCCTCCCGGACCCGACGCCAGTCGGCGTTCCCGCGTCGTTGGCGCGGCGGTTCCCTGTCGAGGTGAGAGCAGCCGGCGACGCCGGCCCGGAAGCGCGATCAGCGAGCAGGTGGCCTCAGGGCCGGCTGAGCAGCTCGAGCGCCACCCGCTCCGCGAACAGCGCCTGGAAGGCGAGATCGCGGATGAGGATGCGCTCGTCGACGTTGTGATAGCGGGGGGTGACCTCGTCATAGCCCTCGACGAGGTGCGGCGCGAAGTTGTACGCCACCGTGCCGGAGAAGGCGGCGCGCAACCAGTTCGAGTCCGTGAACCCGACTGAGTGGCTGTTCGCGAGCTCCGCCTCAGGCACGTGCGCCCGGAGCGTCTTGTGGATCGCCTCCGAGAGCGGCGACGGGTACGGCGATGAGTTGCCAGGCACCACCGGGCCGACCCATTCGAGGTCCCAGTCGGCCTCCACGCCGTCCAGCGCGGTGCGCACCTCGATGAGCACCTCCTGCTCGTCGTGGCCGGCGAGCATGCGGCAGTCGACGCTCAGTTCGACGCGGGTCGGGTAGACGTTCACGGCGACGCTGTTGCTGCGCACGATGGTCGGCGAGAAGGCGAAGCCGTACAGAGGCTCGATCATGTCGGCGAGCTGAACGTCGCGGCGCGCGAGCTCGATGAGCGCCGCGCGCGCCTTGTCCGGGTCGCGCAGACGCTCGCGCAGCGCGGGAGAATCCACCAGCAGGCGCACGAGCTCCTCGGACGAGCGGTCGATCACCAGCGGCAGACGGTGCGAGACGAGCGCGTCGACGACCCGAGCGGCGGCCACCACGGCGTTGCCGCTGCGCAGCGGCACCGAGGCGTGGCCGGACTCGCCCTTGATGATGAGCCGGAACTGCGCCGTGCCCTTCTCCCCGCTCTCCAGGACGTAGACCCGGCGGCCGCCGCGCTCGAGAAACTGCCCCCCGCCCTCGTTGATCACGTAGTCCGTCTTCACGAGGTCGGGCCGGTGCGCGGCCAGCCAGCGGGCGCCGCCGATTGAGCCCTCCTCCTCGTCGGCCGTGCAGGCGTAGACGAGCGTCCCGGCGGCTGGGCCGCCGGCGGCGGCGATGCGCGCCGTGGCCACGGCGTGAGCGGCGACCAGGTTCTTGATGTCGACGGCGCCGCGACCCCAGACGTAGCCGTCTTCGATGCGCCCGGAGAAGGGCGGCACCTGCCAGTCTGGGGCGTTGGCGGGCACGACGTCCTCGTGAGCGAGAAGAAGCAGGGACGGGCCGGGCCTGCCGGAATCGAGGCGCAGGACGAAGCTCTCACGGCCCTTGGGCTCGCCGGCGATCACGCCCTCGAGACCGCGCTCCGCGAACCACGCGCGCATGAACTCGGCCACGCGGGTCTCACCGCCCGGGGGGTTGCTGGTATCGATCTGGATGAGCGCGCTGAGCAACTCGCTGGTCTCGCGCTCGACCTCGGCGACGACGGCTGGATCGATACCGACGATGTCCTCCACTCGGGCCCCCAGTACTCCACGGTGACGGTTCGGTCGGCGTCATCATATCCGCCCCTCCCGCCCCCCGCGCCCGGCTTTCGAGCCCGTGGCGGGTGCGGTATAGTGTGTCTCCCGCGCGGAGAAGTGGCCGAGTGGCTGAAGGCAACCGCCTGCTAAGCGGTTAAGGGGTGTCAAACTCCTTCCCGGGTTCGAATCCCGGCTTCTCCGCCAGTCGCTCCTACCCCTGGGGAGCCGCGTGACCGCCATCCAGCTCACCGCCGTGACCGTCGCGAACCGGCGCGACTGCGCGGACCTCGAAGTCACCGCGGAGCAGCAGGCCCTCGTCTCCCCCGTCACCCGCTATCCGTGCCTCTGTCACTACGGCTGCGCCGCGAGCACGGCTGCACCACGGCGGCCCTGAGCTACGCCGCGGACGACGGCGCTGCCCGCTCGCTCTCCCAGTCGCTCGGCCACAGCGAGACGGGCGAGCGCGAGGACGAGGAGCTCGTCGCCCGCCTCGCGCTCTCGCGCCACTGACCCACCCTCGTTCCCGCGTCCCGCCCGCGACGGTTCCCCGTCTCCGTGCTTTCGGGTATACTCTCGGTTCGCGTGCGCACGTAGCTCAGTTGGATCAGAGCGTCGGTCTACGGAACCGAAGGCCGCAGGTTCGAGTCCTGCCGTGCGCACCATCTTCCTAGCCTCGAAGTCCTCTGTGACCGTGCGCAAAGTGTACGCGTACCGGGGCAAGACCCTCATCCGATTGCCAGACCTGGCCTGTCTTGCGCTGCCGCCCAAGTCGTCGTCCTCCAGGTGCACGAGGTGTCCCTGGTGACGCCGATGCGCGAGTGCCCCAGGAGAAGTTATGGGTGCTTCGCCTGCGTCCCCGCGGCGATGTGGAAGGTCGCGAACCCGTGGCGCAGATCGTGAAGCCGGATGCGCGGCACCTTCGCCACCGTCACCGCCTAGGGCTACCGTGGCCGGAGAAACCCGAGAACCACCATGACGGCCACGAGAACGATCGCGACCACGGCCATCCAGCCGCGCCAAGTGAGCGCCAGCGCCACAACGGTCACCATGATGCCCTTTCGCGTCACCATCCCGGACCGCGCAAGACTACCACGGGGCCGGTCGTGAGCCGCCTGGCCGCCGACATCGGAACGGCGCCCGATAGTCGGCAAGCCGATCTGCTCAGGTCGGACCACCCGCGCATCCGTCTGAACGTCTGCCGTCGAGGCGGGAAGTCCGTCACTACCGCCGTGAAGGCCGTACACGTCGCCGTCTACAGGTCCTTGGGCAGCCCGTACCCTCCGACGCCGAGAGCGCGACCACGCTCGTACTTGAGAACGGCAGCCGCATCGTGGCACTACCTGGAGTCGAGTCCGCTCTGCTGAGCCGCTGCGGGATGTGGCGCCAAGAGACCCGCTACCCGTGAGGGCCGCGGGCCTCTTGGCGGCGGGGGAGCCGGTTGACGTCTTCCAGACGACGCGCGGCCCCGGGGCGGTTGAAGCCGCGCTCCGGGGCCGGGTGTTGAGTGGGTGGGTACCCGCTGCCTGCGCGCCCATTCCGTTGACGAAGCCCGGAGTACGGCAATATGCAGAGCGCCCCGCAGGGGGAATGACGATCGGGCCGGCGGGTTGTCCAGGCGTGGATCCCCCGCCGCACACGGCGCACGCGGGGCACTGGCCTGCCGGGCACTCCATAGCACCGGGGACATAGATGCGGCCCTCGCCGGGGGCTAGTCGACGAGGGCCGCGAGCGGTCGCAGCCAGGCAAGGCAAGCCGGGGCGAGAGGATGAAGACCCCGGAGACCGCGGCAACAGGCTACTTCCCCTTGGTGCGACAAGGGTCCTGTTAGGTGTTGTCAGTTCGGTGGACAGGGCTTCGGGCGTGGGTAGCGCCGGCCCCCCGGGTCGTCAGAAGCCGAGGACGGGCGCTGGGTCATTCTGGCGGCGCGAGACGAAGGGCTCAGGGGTCCGGCAGGTTGGCGCTCCCCCGACGCACAAGCGGCCCCGCAGCCGAAGCCACGGGGCCGTCACCGGCGGAAAAGGGACAGGACAAGGGGACCTACGCCCCTCCTAGCGCCTTCCGTCGACTGCGCTCCTGCCAGCCTATGCCCTGCGTATCGTCGGCGGTCAAGCGTTTCGAATGAAGTGGTGAAGCGCCTCCTCAGGCTCGCATCATGCCCGGCGCAGCGTAATGTGGGCGCCCAGGTCGCGCGAATGTGGAGCCGGGATGAAGCCCTCGCGCCACTGCTCTACCATGGGTCGGGACTCATGAGGCGCGAGAGGACACGCGGAAGGACCTCGGCGTTCGTGCGCACGGCGGCGACGTCGGCGCTCGTCGTGCCTCTGGCTGTCGTGCTCGTGGCCTGCAGCAACACAACGGCGCCGGTGAAGTCCACCCCGCCGCCGGTGCGCATCGGGGCGATCTACAACCTCACCGGCGACCAGTCGGCGCTGGACGTCCCCTCCCTGGACGGCGCGCGTCTGGCGGTGGACCGCATCAACGCGCGCGGCGGGCTGATGGGCCGGCGCGTCGAGCTCCTGGAGCGCGACGGCCAGACCAAGGCGGCCGACGTGAAGCGAGCGGTGGCGAACCTCGTCGCCTCCGGCTGCTCGGCCGTCATCGGCCTCTCCGACACCGACCAGGTGCTTGCCGCGGCGCCTATCGCGGCGAGCGCCGGCGTCCCGTTCGTGACCAGTGGCGCGACTTCGCCGCGGCTCACGAAGCAGGTGCCCAACTGGCTCTTCCTCGCCTGTTTCGGAGACAACGCCCAGGCCGCAGCCAGCGCCCAGTTCGCCACCGATCAGCTGGGCGCGCGCACCGCCGCGATCATCTCCGACAAGGACATGGACTACACGCGCCTGCTGGCGAAGTACTTCGAGCGGTCGTTCCGTGCCCAGGGGGGGGAGGTGGTGGTCGCGGCCGAGTACGCGCAGCCGACAAGAGCCGTACTCCGACTGGAGACGCCGGGCGGCCCGGACGGGACGACAGACTCGAGTGCGGGCGACGGCGAGTCGAGCGCCAGCGGGTCTGAGTCCAGTTCTAGCAGCGGCGGCGAGGCGAGCGGCGGCGGCGATGCAAGCGGGAGCGAGGAGTCGAGCGGCGACAAGAGCGCTCAGCCGAGCGGCGACCCCGGCGAAGGAGGCGGATCCGACTCGACGTCGAGCGGCGAAAGCGAGAACGCCACGTCGACGACCACGTCGACGACGTCTTCAGCCCGCCGTGCGACGACCTCGACTGCGGCGGCGGCCAAGTCGGCTGACGTGCTCTTCGTGGCTGCCGGCCCCGCGGACGCGGCGCTCATCGTGCGCCGGCTGCGCGCCGCCGGCTACCAGCAGCCGATCATGGGCGGCGACAGCTTCGACACCGCTTCACTGGTCCAAGCCGCCGAAAAGACCGGCGGCAAGGTCTACTACACCACCCACGCCGCCGTGGGCATGAGCTCGGCGAGCCGGGCGGTGCGCCGCTTCGACGCCTCGTTCCAGGCGGCCTACGGCCGGCCGCCGCGGAACGCGTTCGCCTCTCTCGGCTACGACGCCGTCGACCTGGTCGCGTCGGCCATCAGACGCGCCGATTCGGTCAAGCCCTCCAAGGTCCGCGACGCTCTCCAGGCGACGCGTCACTTCGCCGGCGTCACGGGGACGCTCAGCTACGAGGGCAAAGACCGGGTGCCGCACAAGAAGGTGACCGTGGTGTGCGTGGGACGACAGCCGGTAGTCGTCGCCCAGTTCACGCCCGGCTTCGTGCCGCGGCCGTAGCCGGCTGCGGCTCCTCAGTTCCGCCCGAAGAGCGCCAGGAAGTAGAGCAACTGGGCGATCGACGCCAGCGCGCCGGCGACGTAGGTCATGGCCGCCGCGGTCAGCGTCTGACGGGCTCCTACCGCCTCGGCGTCACTCACCAGTCGCAGTTCCCTGATCTGTGCCATGGCTCGGCGCGAGGCGTTGAACTCCACCGGCAGCGTGACGACCTGGAAGAGGATGACCAAGGCGAACACGATGAGCGCCAACTGCACGAGCCCGAAGGCGTTGAAGATCAGGCCCATGAAGAGGATGAAGAACCAGGCCTGCGAGCCGAACGCCGCGACCGGCCAGATGGCCGAGCGCAGGCGCATCGGGGCGTAGGCCCTGGCATGCTGGATGGCGTGCCCGACCTCGTGGGCGGCGACGGCCGTCGCCGCCACCGAGCGCCCCGAGTACACGGCCTCGGAGAGGAAGACGCCTCGAGACCGGGGGTCGTAGTGATCGCTCAGGGGGCCCGTCTTGGAGGGCTGCACGGGCACGTTGTGGAGCCCGTTGCCGTCGAGGATCCGGCGGGCGACGTCGGCGCCGGTCAGACCGCTGCCGACGGGTACGCGGCTGTTCTTGGCGAACGTGCTGCGGAGCCATCCCTGCACGGCCAGCCCGACGATGAGCGGGAGGGCGAAACAGAGGGCGTAGAGAGTCAGTGTGTTCATCGAGCCGGTTCACCTCACGAGGGGTTACTTTTCGCCTCGCTACTATACCCGCAGTCCGCGGCGGCGATGACCCGCCAGCGCCGGGCGCCGATCTGCTGCCTGCGCCGCCCACTACTGCGCTGGTTCTTACAAACGCGTGAATCGGGCATGATGCGGCCATGGGCGAAGAGCGATTCTCGCGAGACGACTACTACATGCGGCTGGCGCTCAGGGAGGCCGACCGGGCCACGCGGCACGGCGACGTCCCGATCGGCGCCGTGATCGTCCTGGACGACGAGGTGATCGCCGCCGCCGGCAACGAGCGCGAACTGCGCCGGAGCCCGGTCGCCCACGCCGAGATGATCGCCATCGAGCAGGCCGCGGCGTACATGGACAGCTGGCGCCTGCTCAACACCGTGCTCTACGTGACCTTGGAGCCCTGCCCCATGTGCGCCGGCGCCATCGTCCAGGCGCGCATCCCGCGTCTGGTCTACGGCGCGACGGACGAGAAGGCCGGCGCCGCGGGGACGCTCTACAACATCTGCCAGGACGACCGCCTCAACCACTGCCTCGAGATGACGGGTGGGGTGCTGGCCGACGAGTCCGCGGCGCTCCTGAGGCAGTTCTTCCAGGTGCGGCGCTAGGCCTGTGTGGCATGCCGGCGCGGCGCTCGTCACCGCCGGACCGGACGGCGCGGCCGCCGACGACGCCATCGCCGACCGAAGCGCAGTCGAGGTGGGATCCGCAGGACCCGCCCGGGAGCCCGTGGACGGCTTCGAGACCCAAGACACTCCGACGACGAGGAGGGCATGATGCCCGCGGACCTGCAGCAGACGATCAAGGACCTCATGCCGCGGCTGACCGACGAGCTCAAGGCGCTCGTGCGGGTGCCGTCGGTGGCGTTCCCGGGCTTTCCCGCCGCGCCGGTGGAACAGGCGGGCGCGGCGGTGGCCCGGCTCCTCACCGACGCGGGCCTGCCGCACGTGCGCATGATGGACGTGCCGGGCGCGCCGCCGGCCGTGTTCGGCGAGCGCCCGGCGCAGCCGGGCGCCCCCACCGTCCTGCTCTACGCGCACTACGATGTGCAGCCGGCCGGCCCCGCCGAGGCCTGGACGAGCAGGCCGTTCGAGCCGACGGAGCGCGACGGCCGGCTGTACGGGCGCGGCGCCGCCGACGACAAGAGCGGCATCGTCGCGCACGCCGGCGCGCTGCTCGCCCTCGACGACGACTGTCCGGTGGGCATCAAGGTCCTCATCGAGGGCCAGGAGGAGGCCGGCGACGGCGGCATCGAGGAGTTCGTCGCGGCCAACAAGGACCTGCTCAAGGCCGACGTCGTCGTGATCACCGACCTCGGCAATTACGCCCTCGGCGTGCCCACGCTGACGACCTCGCTGCGTGGTATGGCCGCCTGCGACGTCGAGGTGGAGACGCTCGAGGGCGCCGTGCACAGCGGCATGTTCGGCGGCCCGGCGCCGGACTCGCTGGTCGCCCTCTGCCGCATGGTCGCGACGCTGCACGACGACCAGGGCGACGTGGCGGTCAAGGGCCTGGCCACCATGGAGTACGACGGCACCGACTACGACGAGGCCGCGTACCGCGCCGACGCCGGCGTGCTGCCCGGCGTCGGCCTCATCGGCAGCGGCAGCATCGGCCAGCGGCTCTACGGCAAGCCGGCGATCAATGTGATCGGCATCGACGCGCCCAGGGTGGACGGCGCGGCCAACGCACTCATCCCCAGGGCCCGGGCCCGCGTCAGCGTGCGCCTTGCGCCCGGGCAGGCGCCCGCGGAGGCGCGACGGGCCGTCCAGGAACACCTTGAGGCCGTCGCGCCCTGGAACGTCAAGCTGAAGGTCACGCCGGGATCGGTCGGCGAGGGCTTCCGCGTCAAGACCGACGGCCCCGCGTACGCGGCGGCGACCAGGGCCATGGCCGCCGCCTACGGCAGGGACGTCATGCACTATGGAGAGGGAGGCTCGATCCCGCTGGTCGCGGCGTTCGCCGCCGCCGACCCCGGCGCGGAGATCATCCTCTGGGGCACGGAAGAGCCGTTGTGCAAGATCCACGCCCCCAATGAGAGCGTCGACCTCGGCGAGCTCGAGCGATGCACGCTCGCCGAGGCCCTGTTCATCGCGGGGATGGCCCAGCAGAAGTAGAGCTTCACCTCAGTGCCGGCCGCCGTGAAGGCGGTGGCCTTCAAGACGGAGTTGCAGGCCATGACCGCCGCCATCGCGGCCGGCCGCCGGTACCCCCGCCCGACGGCCCTGTCGTATACTGTTCGTCCGCTCGCCGGCTGCGTCCGGCGCGGCGCGGAGAGGTGTCCGAGTTGGCTTAAGGAGCGCGACTGGAAATCGCGTGGGCGGGGTTACCTGCCTCGAGGGTTCGAATCCCTCCCTCTCCGCCACTTCCCCCCTTCACAATCTCCCCAGAACCGCTTCAGGACTTGTTCACAAGTCATCCGTAGACTCGTGTGCGGCCGCCGCTTGGCACGGCGGTCGCAAGTGCAGGCGAAGCAACGGGAGGGATCGGATGACGGACACGCGGGCGGACAAGGCATCCCGAAAGAGAGCGCGCTGGGCGCGCTGGATCGTCCTGGCGATCGTGCTGGCCGGCACGACCGCGATCGTCACCGCGCATCAGCTGGTGAGCGGCAGCGGCCGCTGGGCCAGCGTCGACTTCCTCTGCCCCTTCGGCGGACTCGAGACGCTGTACTCGCTGCTGGCCGGCCAGGGATTCCTCCGACACACGGCCGCGAGCTCGGTGATCCTGCTCGTGGGCATGCTCGCGATGGCCGTCGTCTACCGGCGGTCGTTCTGCGGCATGCTCTGCCCGCTCGGCGCGCTCCAAGGCCTGTTCGGCGCCGCCGGCCGCAGGCTCATGCGGCGCCGCCTCACCATCCCGCGGGCCATCGACCGCGTCGCCCGCTACCTCAAGTACGGTGTGCTCGTCTTCTTCGCGCTGTGGACCTGGCAGGCCGCCGAGCTGGTGCTGCGCCCCTACGACCCCTGGGTGGCGTGGGCGCACCTCACGTCCGCCGACCTGCTCGCAAGCTACGGCATCGGCCTTGCCATCCTCGTCGTCGCGCTGGCCGGCTCGCTGCTGTACGACCGCTTCTTCTGCAAGTACCTCTGCCCCGCCGGCGCCCTGCTGGGGCTCCTGTCGAAGGTGAGCTTCCTGAACATCCGCCGGGACGCCGACGCCTGCATCGAGTGCGGCCGCTGCGACAAGGCCTGCATGATGAACATCCCGGTCGCGACCGCCGACGTGGTCACCAGCTCCGAGTGCATCTCCTGCAACGAGTGCGTGACCGCCTGTCCGGTGCCCGGCGCCCTCAAGGTGACGGCTCCGGGCGGCGCGCGCGCAGGAGCGCTGGCGGCCACCGCTGTGGTCGTCGCGCTGATGGTCGGCATCGTCGGCGCGACCACCCTGAGCGGTTCGTTCGACTGGCGGGAGCCCGGGCTGGCCGAGGCCGCGGCCGAGAGCCAGGGCTCCTCCGGCGACGGCTCCTTCGACGTCATGCTGATCAAGGGGTACACCACGCTCGCGGAGGTCTCAGAGGCTACCGGGATCCCAGCCGAAGAGTTCACCGCCGCGTTCGGGGTGCCTGCCGCGGAACAGGGCCAGGCTCTCAAGGACGTCAAAGACGTCTACGGGTTCACGCCCGACGACGTGCGCGTCTTCGTGGAGATGCGACTGCAGCCGTGAGACGCGCTCCGCGCGTGAGGCGGGCGGGCATGAGAGAGGCCGCGGGCCCGTGCTACACTACGCGTCCGCGGCCTCCTGCTCGTGTAGGAGCCGCCGCCTCGCGGAGAGGTGGCAGAGCGGTTGAATGCGGCGGTCTCGAAAACCGTTAATCCGGTCTAACTCGGGTTCGGGGGTTCGAATCCCCCCCTCTCCGCCATGTTCGCCAGCTTCCTCATCTTCCCGTCCTCGCCACCTCGGAGAAGCCCCCTGTCGCGGGCCATTTCGGGCCAAGACGACGGGCGCTGATGAACGACTCCCCCGCCATGCCCACGCCTCTCGACGATCTTTCGGGATGCAATCCCGCCACCGACCGTTTACCATGCCGCCCGTAACCAAGAGCCGGTCAGTGGCAGGGGGCTCCCGGGGGTTCCGCTGCTCCAGCCCAAGGAAGAGGAGGCCTCGTATGAGACGCACTCTCTCACCAGCGCTCGACCCAAGTACCTCGCGCAGGACCCTACTCCGAATCTGTCCCCACTGACGGGGTCATGGATTCGTGTCCGGATCCGCCCCGCCCACCGGCTCCCAGCCCACATCAGATTCGTCCTCGCACCAAGAGGCCCTCTTCTCGATTGGGGACCGTGACTCTCGCCCAGCCAGCACGAAGGAGGCCCATGCCTTTCAGGACTCCCGGCATCACCTTTGGACCCCAGACCACGATTCGTGGCCGGAGACTCGCGACCCTGACCGTGATCGCGGCATCTGTGCTCCTGCTGTTCCTGCCAAGCGCCGCGAATGCGGCACTCCGCAAGCACGCCCCTTTGAGTCTGCACAACGTGCACAATCGCCTGTACAAGAACCTCGTCTTTCAAGGCAGCGGGAACGGCTCCGGTGACTCATCGGGGGTCATCCGCATCAGCGGGCGGAGTCACGACATCACGTTCAGAAACTGCGTGATAGGGACCAACCAGGACGGCGTCGGGAACGGGGTCAAGATCGTCGACTCCGGAGCGGGGATGCACGATATAACGTTCGAGAACTGCACCTTCAGATACCAGCCCCGCATGGGATTCGAGTGCATCGGGCGCGAGGTCGGGTCCCGCACCGGATACCGGCGCGTCAATCTGATCGGCTGCACCTTCCAAGCCAGCGCGGGCCAGGCAATCAGCTACGACGACAACAACGGCACCGCCGGCCGCTGCCGGGTCTCCGGCAACCTCGTGATGGGCGGAGGCGTCGGGACGAAGGACCGCTACGGCATGGTCTTCGAGATCAACGGCACTCACCGAATGACCGTCACCGGCAACACGTTCTGGGCGGGCCGCGACGGCATCCTCAACCTGCAGATGCACGACTCACGGCCCTGTGGCTGGGTCTTCAAGAACAACATCGTGGATGCCAGGAAGGTCGCGAAACGGATTCACGTTCATGACAAGGCGCAACCCATCTGCGCCACGCACATCCAGGGCGGCACATTCTCCGGCAACCGGATCGTCAACCTCGACTCGTGGAACATCGCGTACTTCTCGGCCTGTCACAACATGGACTGGCGCACGAGCAAATGGCTGGGACCCGCGCACGTGCCCTACGAGACGGAGTGCTCCGGGAACCGCTTCTGACACCCGCCCGACAAGCCAGCGCGGCCCTCCGAGAACGACAAGGCGAGCGGCGGCGGCCTGAGACCGCCGCCGCTCGCTCCTCCGATTCGCCCTAGATCGCCCGGCCAGATGTCGCGCCGTGAGCGACCTCTCAGGGTTGAACGGCGTGTGCGTCGCAGCGACGGGGAACACTCAGTGCGCGTGCGGCAGGCACGTAGCTGCAGGGATGCGCCGCAGGACGAATGCGCCGCCTGCAGAGACCCGAGAGGGTCGTTCGACGAGAGCGCCGGGTGAAGCACAAGGCGATCCCATCGGAGAAGCGACCTGCCGCACGCACGCGTACGCGCCTCGGCAGGTATCCTAGGCGCCGCACTCCCCGGGCCACCGTCCGGACGACCGAAGGGAACCCGCATGCGCGTGCGCCGCTGGCAAGTCGAGATCGCCATCACCCTCATCGCCGCGGCGTTCCTCGTCTACGCCCTCCGCTGGCTCCTCTTCCCCAGCGAGTCCTTTCATCGGGAGATGCTGCGCTACCTCGTCGACGACGTCGCTTTCGTCTTCATCCAGGTCCTGCTGGTCTCGATGCTGCTGGACGGCCTCATGCAGCGGCGCAACCGCGAGACCATGCTGGACAAGCTCAACATGATCATCGGCGCCTTCTTCAGCGAGTGCGGCACCGACGTACTGGGGCGGCTCGCCAAGCTCGACGCCGACTTGGAATCGGTGCGCGACGACCTGCTGACCCGGATGGCCTGGACGCCCGGACACTACGAGCGTGCCAAACGGGCGTTTCGCGAGCACGAGCCGGTCATCGAACTCGGCGCCGGCGACCTCGTGGACCTGCGCGAGCGCCTCGGCCGGGAGAAGACCTACCTGCTGAGCCTGCTCGGCAACCAGGCGCTGTTCGAACACGAGACGTTCACCGACCTCCTTTGGGCAGTCACGCACCTCTCCGAGGAACTGAACGCCCGCGATGACTTCGCCCACCTGCCGGACGCCGACCGCGCGCACCTCGTGGTGGACGTGAAGCGCGCCTACACCCTGCTGGGCGTCCAGTGGCTCGACTACCTGCGGCACCTGCAGACGCAGTACCCCTTCTTGTTCTCGCTCGCCGTGCGCACCAACCCGCTGGACCCGCAGGCGAGCGTCACCATCGCAGAGTGACGCGGACGGGTCGGGGCCGGCGGGCGCAGCCGGCCCGGCCCGGATTCACCCTCCAGATCTCGGTGGCGGCGCGGTCGCGCCAGGGGCTACCCTCTGAGACATGGATTCGACGACTGAGACCACGCGCCGGTCGGGCCAGGCCGCAACGATGCTCCCGCGCGAGGAGATGCTCACCGCGCTGCGCGAGCGCGACCGTTCCTATGACGGGCTGTTCTACGCGGCGGTGACTACCACCGGCATCTTCTGCCGCCCGTCGTGCCCGGCGCGGGACCCGAGGCCCGAGCACGTGGAGTTCTACGCGACGACGCGCGAGGCGCTCGTGGCCGGGTTTCGCCCGTGCAGGCGGTGCCGGCCGCTCGACCCGGACGCCGGCACTCCCGAGTGGGCGTCGCGGCTGATCGCGCGCGTCGAGTCAGACCCCGCGGCGCGCATCAGCGACGCCGAACTGCGCGCCGAGGGCCTGGACCCGGCGGCCGTGCGCCGCTGGTTCCGGAAGACGCACGGCATGACGTTCCAGGCCTACTGCCGGGCGCGCCGCCTCGGCGACGCGTTCGTCGCGCTCCGCTCCGGCGACGCCATCGACGAGGTGGTCTTCGAGCACGGCTGGGGCTCCCACTCCGGCTTCCGGACCGCGTTCGGAAAGCTGGCCGGGGCGCCGCCCGGCGCAGCGGCGGCGGCGCCCGAGGGCTCGCTCATCCGCCTCACCTGGATGGAGACCCCGATCGGCCCGCTGGTCGCCGGGGCGACCGACACGGCCCTGTGCCTGCTCGAGTACCCCGACCGGCGCATGATGGAGGCGCAGCTGGACACGCTGCGCCGGCGCTTCGGCCGCCCGCTCGCCCCGGGCGACAGCCCGCTGTTCGCGCGCCTGCGCACTCAGCTGGACGAGTACTTCACCGGCCGCAGGCGCGCCTTCGACCTGCCGCTCGAGTTCCCCGGCAGCCCGTTCCAGCAGAGCGTCTGGGACGCGCTACGGCGCATCCCCTACGGCGAGACGCGCACCTACGCCGAGCTCGCGCGGGAGATCGGCGCGCCGGGCGCGGCGCGCGCCGTGGGCAGCGCCAACGGCGCCAACCGGCTGGCGATCGTCATCCCCTGCCACCGGGTGATCGCCGCCGATGGCGGGCTGGGCGGCTACGGCGGCGGCCTCTGGCGCAAGCTGCGCCTGCTCGAGACCGAGGGCGTCCTCCTCTCGCCCGGCGTGTCGTCCGCCCGCTGACGCAGCTCAAGGGACGTCCCGGTGCGCGGCCGCCGGCCGTCCCGCGGCACCCCGCCGGCGGTCACGGGCACCCCGCCGGCCGGCACCGAGGCGCACCCGGGCCTCAGCGCGGCAGCCTCGCAAAGGTGGCCCGCTTGCACGCTGTCACCATCGCGCCTATCATGCAGAAACGTTATCTGTGCATGTAGCTGTTTGCATTTTTCCCAGGCATCGATCCGCGAGGAGACGCTGAGTGAGCATCGACGAGCCGGTGGCCGACATCGTGGCCCGACTCCAAGGCCTGAGCGCCGAGGAGATCCTCGCCGACGCGGCGGCCCGTTACCCGGGTCGCGTCGCCCTCGCCTCCGCCCTCGGCATCGAGGACCAGGCCCTCACGCACATGATCGCGGACGCCGGCCTCGACATCCCGATCTTCACGCTCGACAGCGGCCGTCTGCACCCCGAGACCTACGACCTCATCGACCGCACCAACAAGCGCTACGGCTTCCGCATGCGCGTGTACTGCCCGGACGCACGCGAGGTCGAGAAGATGGTGGCCGCCAACGGCATCGACCTGTTCCGCGACAGTGACTTCCTGCGCCAGCTCTGCTGCGAGACGCGCAAGACCAAGCCGCTGCGCCGCGCGCAGGTCGGGCTGGACGCCTGGATCTGCGGCTTGCGCAGCGGTGGCGTCGGCGGCGAGACCGTGGAGCCGGCGGAGTGGGACAGCGACGCCGGCCTCCTCAGGCTCAATCCGCTCGCCGGGTGGGACGAGGCGCGCGTGTGGGACTACGTCCGCGCGCACGCCATCCCCTACAACTCGCTGCATGACCAAGGCTTCACGACCGTCGCCTGTGCGCCCTGCCTGCGCGCAGGCGGCTAACCACCATCGTCAGTCCCGTACCGCGACTACTTGAGGTGAATCGATGACGCAGCCGGAGACCGTGCAGGAGCTGCTTGCGGAGCTCGGCGACGCCACCCCCGAGGAGGTCCTCGCCGACGCCTCCCGCCGCTATGCGGGCCGTGTGGCATTCGCCTCGTCGCTGGGCGCCGAGGACCAGGTCCTCACGCACATGATCGCTACGGCGGGCCTGGACATCCCGATCTTCACGCTCGACACCGGCCGCCTGTATCCCGAGACCTACGACCTGCTGGACCGCACAGCCAAGCACTACGACCTCTGCATCAAGACCTACTTCCCCGCCGCCGCCGAGGTCGAGAAGATGGTCGACAAGGACGGCGTGAACCTGTTCCGCGACAGCATCGAGGCGCGTCACCGCTGCTGCGAGGTGCGCAAGATCCTGCCGCTGCGCCGCGCGCAGCTCGAACTGGGCGCCTGGATCTGCGGCCTGCGCAGCGGTCAGGGCCTCACCCGCCAGAAGGTCGAGATCGCCGAGTGGGACCAGCTGGCCGACATGGTCAAGATCAACCCGCTGGCATCCTGGGACGAGGCGCGCGTGTGGGACTACATCCGCGCCAACGACGTGCCCTACAACCCACTGCACGACCAGGGCTTCCCCAGCATCGGCTGCGCGCCGTGCACGCGCGCCGTCGCCGACGGCGAGGACTGGCGCGCGGGCCGCTGGTGGTGGGAACTGCCCGAGCACCGCGAGTGCGGGCTCCACGACCGCGCCGCCAGGATCCCCGGCAGCGCGGCCGACACGACCGCGAACGCCTGAGGAGCTGCCTCGTGAACCAGCTCGACACACTCGAAGCCAAGAGCGTCCACATCCTGCGTGAGGCCTACCGCTCGCTGGGCAACGTCTGCATGCTCTGGTCGATCGGCAAGGACAGCACGGTCTTGCTGCACCTGGCACGCAAGGCGTTCTTCGGCCACGTGCCGATCCCGCTCGTCCACATCGATACCGCCTACAAGATGGCGGAGATGATCGAGTACCGCGACCGGCTGGCGCTCGAGTGGCACCTCAACCTCGTGGTCGGCCAGAACCGCAAGGCCCTGGACGAGAAGCAGACGTTCCCCGACGGCACCTGCGACCGCATCACCTGCTGCCGCAACCTCAAGACGATGGCGCTCAAGCACACCCTCTCGGGTGAATGGTCGCGCCTGCGCATGGACCACACCCTGGGCAGGCTGGTGGAGGACGAGGACCACTCCCCGTACACCGGCGTGATCGTGGGCGTGCGCGCGGACGAGGAGGGCTCGCGCTCCAAGGAGCGTTACTTCTCGCCCCGCGACGTGGAGAACGATTGGAACGTCGACGACCAGCCGCCGGAGCTCTGGCGCTACTTCAAGACCGACTTCGAACCCGGCACGCACGTACGCGTCCACCCGCTGCTCGACTGGACGGAGCTCAACGTCTGGGAGTACATCGAGCGCGAGAGCATCCCGGTCACGTCGCTCTACTTCGACGACGGCACCGGGACGCGCTGCCGCTCCCTCGGCTGCCAGCCGTGCACGACACCGGTGCAGTCGGAGGCCAAGAACGTCGCCGATATCATCGCGGAGCTGCGCACCGGCAAATTCAGCAACATCGCCGAACGCAGCGGCCGCGCCCAGGACAAGGACGACGGCGGCGGCCTCGAGTCACTGCGCCGCGGGGGGTACATGTGAGCCTGCCCACACGAGACATGGGCGCCGCCATGCAGGCGCCGAGCCGCCCGCCCCTCGAGCCCGGCGCCGGCGTCTCCGCGTTCGACCTCGAGCGCATGGACATCGTCGCCGTCGGCCACGTCGACCACGGCAAGAGCACCGTCATCGGCCGCCTCATGGCCGACACCGGCTCGCTGCCCGACGGCAAGCTCGAGCAGGTGAAGAACATGTGCAAGGTGAACGCGCGCCCCTTCGAGTACGCGTTCCTGCTGGATGCCCTGAAGAACGAGCAGGCGCAGGGCATCACCATCGACACGGCGCGCTGCTTCTTCAACACCCCGCAGCGCCACTACATCATCCACGACGCCCCGGGCCACGTGGAGTTCCTCAAGAACATGATCACCGGCGCCTCGCGCGCGCAGGCGGCGCTGCTCGTCATCGACGCACACGAGGGCGTGCGCGAGAACTCCAAGCGCCACGGCTACATCCTCTCCATGCTCGGCATCCGTCAGATCAGCGTGCTGGTCAACAAGATGGACCTGCTGGACTGGGACCAGGTCAAGTTCGAGGCCATCGTCGCCGAGTACGCCGACTTCCTCGGCCGCCTGGGCGTGCATCCGACGAGCTTCATCCCCATCAGCGCGCGCGACGGCGACAACATCGTCTCGCGCGCGGCGGCGGCCCCCTGGTACGACGGGCCCACGGTCCTGGACCAGGTCGAGGATTTCAAGCAGCTGGACGACGACCTCGACCGGCCGTTCCGCATGCCGCTGCAGGACGTCTACAAGTTCACCGAGGCCCTGGACGACCGGCGCATCTTCGTCGGCACCATCGAGACCGGCCGCATCCGCCCCGGCGACGACGTGGTGTTCCTGCCGTCGCGCAAGCATTCGACGGTCAAGACGATCGAGGCGCTCTCCGGGCCGCGCCCGGAGGAGGCCTACGCCGGTCAGGCCACGGGCCTCACGCTCGAGACGCAGGTGTACGCCAAGCCGGGTGAGCTGATGATCCGCGCCGACCAGCCCGAGCCGCTCATCGCGACACGCATCCGCGCCAACATCTTCTGGATGAACACGGCGCCGCTCGTGCGCGGGCGGCGATACGTGCTGCGCCTGGGCGCCGCGCGCGTGCCGGTCGAGCTCGAGAGCGTGCTCAGCGTGCTCGACGAACAGGAGCTCGAGTCGGTGACCGGCGCCGGCCAGGTCGAGAGACACATGGTCGCGGAGGTGATCTTCCGCGCCGTGCGTCCGGTCGCGTTCGATCCCGCCGATACACTCGAGCCCACTTCACGCTTCGTCGTCGTGCACGGCTTCGACACGGCCGGCTGCGGCATCGCCCTCGAGGCGCTGCCGGACGCGGCGGAGACCGGCGACGGCGGCCGCGTCTTCGGCCGCGGCGAGATCACCGACGAGCAGCGCGCCGCTCGCTACGGCCACGCCGGCAAGGCCGTGGTGTTCGTTGCGGAGGATGGCGCAACGGCTCACTCGGTGGCGGCACGCGTCGAACGCGCCGTCTTCGAGCGTGGCGTGCACTCGTACTGCCTGAGCGCGCCCGACCTCGGCGACGACAAGGACGTGCTCGGCCGTGAGGCGCAGCTCGCCCGCGTCGGCGAGATCGCCTGGGCGATGACCGACGCCGGCATGGTGCTGGTGGCGGCGCTGGGCGACGTCGACCGCTTCGACCTCGACCGGCTGCGGCTGCTCGCCGCTCCCCACCAGGTGTTCGTGATCGGCATGGACGCCGGCGGAGAGCTCGGCGCCGACCTCGAGCTGCCGCCGGCGGCGACCGCCGAAGAGGCGGCGGAGGAGGCGCTCCGCGCCCTCGCCGCCGCCGGCGTCCTGCCCGCGGCAGTCTGACGCCAGCCTACCGACCGCCCGCCGGGCGCGCCTCACTCCATCCGGGACTCGTCCCCGGTGGCGCAGCACGCTCGGCGAGCGGCCGGCGTCCTCCTGCGTGACGACGGGACGCTAAGTGTCGGGCCCAACGCTCGTCTAGTGGGGTTGAAGACCATTCATTCCCCGTCGAGGAGGCCCCCATGAGATCGTTCAAGACCAAGACCGTGATCGCGACTGCCGCCGCGGTGCTCGTGTTCGCCGGCGCCGCATACGCCGGGAACGGCACCAAGGACAAGGACCAGCTGAAGCTGCAGGACGGCAGCTGCCTGACCACGGTCGCGGCCGGCGATCAGGACCGCGCACGCCTCCACGACGGCACGAAGGACAAGGACCAGCTGAAGCTGCAGGACGGCAGCTGCCTGACCGCTTCCTAAGCCGCAGGATGCGTGACCGGCCCCGGCTCCAAAGAACGGGACCGCTCACGGGCGGCGAGGAGGGCGACCGACGCCCTCCTCGCCGCCCGTTCTTCTGCGCTCTGTCCCTTGCGCGGACGGCGCCGCGGTCCGTGGTGGCCCCGCAGGGAACGCTTGCTCCACACTCGGTCTGGAAGGGTCGCACCTCCCCCCGAACGACGTCGTCGCTCTCGCCTGCGCCGACGCAGCGTGGGCCACGCGACGCTGACAGCCCTGTCCCGCAGCCTGCCGGCCTGACCAGATCCGGCAGCTCAGACGACATGCGTCACTGATGGGTACACGTGAAGTGCGGGTGTTTCTTGACAAGGTGCTGTAGTATGACGCGCACGGGCCGACAGGGGCCTCGAGAGTTGGCGGCGTGACCAGTTTGCATCTCCGCCGGCGTCAACAGCGGAACATGGCAGACGGTCGCGTCGCTTCGTTTAAGCCCTTCGGGGGCGGAAAAGGATGCGTCAAATGGCAGAAGGCACGGTCAAGTGGTTCAACGCGGCCAAGGGGTACGGCTTCATCTCCCGTGAAGATGGCGACGATCTGTTCGTCCACTTCCGTGAGATCCAGGCCGATGGGTTCCGTACCCTCGACGAGGGTGACAAGGTCACCTTCGACGTCACGGAAGGCCAGAACGGCAAGATGCAGGCGAGCAACGTCCGTAAGGCCTGACGCCGCGCGGAACAGCCGAAGCCGTAGCGAGGGCGGTCCCGTCTCGGGGCCGCCCTCGCTACGTACGGAGCCGGATCAGCGCCGTCAACGCAGCCCGGCGCCGGTTTCGCCGCGCGGGCGAGCTCCCGAGGCGCCTCCCGTGAGCTAGGATGCCTCTCGTGAGTCCGCGCCGCCCTCCCATCGAGTCTCTGACGGTGGACGACCTACGTTTCGCCGTGCGCTGGAGCGCCAGGCGGCGCACCGTCGGCATCACCGTCAAGCGCGACGGTGCGCTGGTCGTGGCCGCACCCGCGCACACCTCAGTGCGCAGACTCGAAGCAGTCGTGCGCGAAAAGCTGCCCTGGGTGCGGCGCAAGCTCGCCGAGTTCGCGGCCCTCGGGCCTCCGCCCGAACCCCGGCAGATCGTCGCCGGCGAGCTCTTCCCCTACCTCGGCCACGAGTATCGGCTCGCACTCGCCGACCGGCCAACGAGGCCCGTGGCCCTTCACGGCGACGCCCTCGAGGTCGACCGGACGCTCGACGGAGACGCGCGCGCCGCCGTGGTCGCCTGGTACGCGGCGGCGGCGCGCGCGTACGTCGATGAGGCGGTCGCGCGCTACGTGCCGCTGGTCGGAGCCGCCCCCGCCGCTGTAGTCGTCCGCGACCTCGGCAAGCGGCGCTGGGGCGTCTGCGACCACCGCACGATGACGGTGACCTTCCACTGGCAGCTGATCACGCAGCCGGCGGAGCTGGTCGACTACGTCGTCGTCCACGAGCTTGCCCACCTGCACGAGCCCAACCACGGGCCGGCGTTCTGGCGCAGGGTCGAAGACGTGCTCCCGGACTGCAAGCAGCGACGCAAGCTCCTCTCACGCCGCGGCGACGAGCCGGCGTTCTGACGCCGGCTCCAAGCTGCTGAACAGCCCCGATCGGTGACCCGTGAGCGCCCGCGGCAGCGGCGCTACTTCGCCACGGCGACCCGGTGCCAGAACAACAGGCCGCGCATCGGCCGTCGCCGGATGTCCTCGCGACGCCGCAACTCGACCCCGCCGAAGTAGTCGAAGACCGCCTGGACCTGGCCGTCGCCGAAGCTCCAGACATGGATGAACGGCAGCGGTATGACCTCCCAGGTGCCGCGCAGGCGAGCACGGAACCTGCCGCCTACGACGAGTCGGCACTTCTTCTGGTAGAGGTCCCAGTAGCGCAGGTCGACGCCGATCACCTCCCACTGCGACGGCAGGCCGCCGGCGAAGAGATCCTCGGCGACCACGTCTCGCGTGTCATGGAGGTGCCCGCTCTCATCGATGACCCACTCCGGAGGGTCCAGCTGCTCCTGATGGAACATCGCGAGCAGGTCACGAGGAGCGCCGGGACCTATGGCTCTATAGCCTCGCCGGATGCGTTCCACGACGTCCATGTCATCGTTTTCCCCACACGCCCCCCTGTGGTATCCTCTGCACCCCTACGGGCGGCTCTGGCGCCCGGACCCGTGGGCGATTAGCTCAGTGGGAGAGCGCCCGCCTCACACGCGGGAGGTCGTTGGTTCAAATCCAACATCGCCCACCATACGGACAGTCCGACCGTATGTCGGAATGACCCCGCCGCAAGTGCCACCTCTCGCCGCCCCGTTCATCCATCCCGATGAACCGGTCGCCCGGCAAGCTTGCTTTTCCCCCAGTGCCATCAGTAGCGTGTGCCATTGGCCTTGCCCAAGGAACGGGGCGCACATTGCCGTCGTCCAGCCCATACGGTCCAGGACCTGAGGGCGCTGCTGGAACGACGACTGTGAGTCGCTTCGCTGGCTGGTCCCGCCGCGCGGAAGTCCTGGTAAGCCCGCCGGCTGCGGACGAGCCCCCCGCGCGCTCCCCCCTGGGCACTGCGCGGGAGGAATCATCCAGCCAACGGATCAGTGAAAGATCCATGGGAGGTGAACAGGGTGGCTGACGAGCCCAAGCTTTTCCCACCGTCGCCCGAGTTCCAGAAGAACGCGTACTTCAAGTCGATGGACGAGTACGAGGCCGCATACAAGCGGTCGGTCGAAGACCCTGAGGGGTACTGGGCCGAGCGCGCCAAGGATGCGCTCGTGTGGACCAAGGAATGGGACACGGTCCTCGACTGGAGCTTCGACCCCAAGCCCTACGTCAAGTGGTTCGAGGGCGGCGAGCTCAACGCGGCGTACAACTGCGTCGACCGCCACGTCGAGGCCGGCAAGGGCGACAAGACCGCCATCCTCTTCGAGGGCGACCCCGGCGACACGTACTCGTACACGTACGCCCAGCTCAAGGACGAGGTCAGCAAGTTCGCCAACGTCCTCAAGAAGCACGGCGTCCAGAAGGGCGACCGCGTCGCCCTCTACCTGCCGATGATCGCCGAGCTGCCGATCGTCATGCTCGCCTGCGCGCGCATCGGCGCCATCCACATGATGGTGTTCGGCGGCTTCAGCGCCGAGGCTCTCAAGGCCCGCATCGACAACAGCGGCGCCAAGCTCCTCATCTGCGCCGACAAGGGCCACCGCGGCTCCAAGTCCACCCCCTCCAAGACCAACGCCGACGTCGCCATCCAGGGCGAGACGACGGTCGAGAAGGTCATCGTTATCAAGCGCGTCGACGGCGACGTGCCGATGACCGAGGGTCGCGACCTCTGGTACCACGAGGAGATGGCCGCCGCGGACATCACCGCCGACTGCCCCTGCGTGCCGGTCGACGCCGAGCACCCGCTCTTCATCCTCTACACCTCCGGCTCGACGGGCACCCCCAAGGGCGTCATCCACACCACCGGCGGCTATCTGCTCTACGCGCACGACACCACGAAGTACGTCTTCAACATCCACGATGACGACGTGCACTTCTGCACCGCCGACATCGGCTGGATCACGGGCCACAGCTACATCGTGTACGGCCCGCTCGCCCTCGGCGCCACCAGCCTCCTGTACGAGGGTCTGCCGACCTATCCGGAGCCGGACCGCTACTGGCAGGTCGTCGAGAAGCACAAGGCGACCACGATCTACACCGCGCCGACCGTCATCCGCAGCCTCATCGGCCAGGGCGACGAATGGCCGATGAAGCACCCCATGGACAGCCTGCGCATCATGGCCTCCGTGGGCGAGCCCATCGATCCCAACAGCTGGATGTGGTACTACGAGAAGGTCGGCAAGGGCCGCATCCCACTGAGCGACACGTGGTGGCAGACCGAGACCGGCGGCCACATGATCGCCCCGCTGGCCGGCGCCATGACACTCAAGCCGGGTTCCGCCGGCCGTCCGTTCTTCGGCGTGCAGACCGCCGTGCTCACCGACAAGGGCGAGCCCGCCGGCGTCGGCGAGGACGGCCACCTCGTCATCACCGCTCCGTGGCCGGGCATGATCCGCGGCACCTGGGGCGACGAGGACGGCAAGCGCTTCAAGGACGTCTACTTCTCGATGTTCAAGGGCTACTTCACCACCGGTGACGGCTGCGCCATCGACGCCGACGGCGACCACTGGCTCAAGGGCCGCATCGACGACGTGCTCAACGTCTCCGGCCACCGCATCGGCACCTCTGACGTCGAGGGCGCGCTCGTGAGCGCACCCGAGGTCGCCGAGGCCGCCGTGGTGGGTTACCCGCACCCGATCAAGGGCACGGGCATCTACGCCTACGTCGTGCTCAACGACGGCGTCGAGCCGAACGACGACCTCAAGAAGTCGCTCGT
This sequence comes from uncultured Thermoleophilia bacterium, assembly GCA_963762125.1. Classification (GTDB taxonomy): domain Bacteria; phylum Actinomycetota; class Thermoleophilia; order UBA2241; family UBA2241; genus CAIXSE01. The sequence goes on along the minus strand of CAVXJO010000006.1, from coordinate 366,533 downwards.
CGTCCACGTGCGCAAGGTCGTGGGCCCCATCGCCACGCCCGACAAGATGCAGTTCGCGGCCACCGGCCTGCCGAAGACCCGCTCGGGCAAGATCATGCGCCGCATCCTGCGCAAGATCGCCGAGGGCGAGTTCGACGCGCTGGGCGACACCTCCACGCTTGCCGATCCGGCCGTCGTGGACGACCTCAAGGCCAACAAGCAGTAGTCTCGGCTCAGAGACGAGCGCTCGAAGAGGACGGACGGGCGGCCGGGACGGCCGCCCGCCCTCTTCTGCTTGCGGCACGCGCTCCCGCGCCGCGCCTCCGGGTCGAGCGGCGCACACGTGAGCGCGGGGCCGCGCGGTGCGTGCGAACGCCGCCCCTGCCCTCAGGCCGGGGCGGCGTTCGCGTTCAGCTCAGGGGCTGGAGGACGCCGACGGCGTCGCGGTCGGCGTCGGCGTCCCCGTGGAGACGACGATGCTCACCCTGCTGCCCGGGGACACGATCACGCCCGCCTCGGGGGCCTGTGAGATCACGCTCCCGGCGGGCACGCTGTCGCTGGCCGCCTGGGCGACCACCACCGTGAAGCCTGCCGACGTGAGCTGCGACTCCGCAGCCGCCTGGGAACTGCCGACGACATCGGGCACCGGGGCCGGTGTCGCCGAGGGCGCCGGTTTGGCCGCGACCTCCAGATCGACGGCGCTGCCCTTGGCCGCCTTCGCGTCGGCTGCCGGCGACTGGCTCACGACCGTCCCCTCAGGGCCGTCGGTGGACTGCACCTGCGTGATCTTGCCCGCCTTGAAGCCGGCATCGGTCAGCGTCGCGACCGCCGTGGCTTGCGTCATGCCGGTGACAGCCGGCACCTTGACCTCGCCGCCCCCGCCGCCGCCGCCGAACGCGCCCAGCGCCCAGGCGAGCGCCACAGCGGCGGCCAGGACCACGAACAAGCCGACGACCCACATCCAGGCCCGATTGGGCGGCATCTCGGGCGGCTCCACGACCTGGGCATCGCGCAGTACCTCTTCGATGTCGGCTTGGAACTGCGCCGCGGTGCCGCGCGCGCCGGGGTCCTTCTGCAGCGCGCGCATGACCACCTGGGCCAGCGCCGGCGGCACCGCCGGATTGAGCAGCTGCGGCGGCTCTACCACGCCGTCCAGCTGCTCTTGCGCCACGAGGCGGCCGTCCTGCCCGTCGAAGGCGTGGCGGCCGGTCAACAGCAGATACAGCACGAGGCCGAGCCGATAGACATCGGACGCGGGCGAGGGCGCCCGGCCGGAGACCTCTTCGGGGCTGAGGTAGCGAGCCACCTCCGGCGAAGTCGCGGTACGCAGGTCGGGAGGCCGGAACCCCGCGGCGATCCCCGCGCCGGTGAGCTTCACCGACCCGTCCTCGGCGCGCAGCAGACGCGCCGGAGAGACGTCGCCGTGGACGACCCCGCGCTCGTGGAGCGCGGCGAGACCGCCGGCAGCCGACGCCGCCACGAGCGCCGCGTCGGCCGGCGCCAGGGGACCGCGTCCGACCATTGCCTCCACGTCGACGTCGCCGTAGTCCCAGCCCACGACGTAACACTCGGGTCCGTCACGTCCGGAGTCGACGACGGGCGCGAGGTTGAGGTGACGCACCGAGGCGACCACGTCCATGGTGCGCAAGAACGCATCCGGATCGACCGGACGGACGACGGTCACGACCACAGGATGGCCGTCGGCATCGCGGCCGGCGTAGGCCGTGTCCGCTCGGCCGGCCGGCAGGCGCCCTCTGGTCCGGTAGCGCTGCGTGTAGATGGGCTCGGTCATGCCGCCTCCCGGGGCCGCGGTGTCGTCCCGCGATGTCTTACCCCGGCCGGAGGCCGGGAAACGTGCAGGTCGCCGCGCGGCGCACGGGGGAGGAACCGCGCGCCTGCATGCGTTAAACTTCACATGGAGCCTTGAGACTGACAGCAAGCATGCCGTGCAACTCCCCGCTGAGGCGCGGCCGTAGCGCTCAGGGTCACCCCTCGGATCGCCCCAGCGACGGTCCGTCGTGGACGCCACCAGTCGGCGGGAGCAGAGCAACCACGAAAGACGGGACAAGAAGATGAGTACAAGAAATCTCGACAAGCTGTTCGACCCCAAGAGCATCGCCGTCATCGGCGCCAGCAACAAGAAGGGGTCGGTCGGCTACATCCTGCTGCGCAATCTGATCGGCGCCGAGTACCAGGGCATCGTCTACCCGGTCAACGTATCAGCGCAGTCGGTGCAGGGCATCCAAGCTTACGCGAGCATCAGCCAGGTCCCGCGCAAGATCGATCTCGCCATCATCGCGGTGCCGGCCAAGAACGTGCCGCAGACGATGCGCGAGTGCGGCGAGGCCGGCGTGGCCGGCGCCGTCATCGTCAGCTCCGGCTTCAAGGAGATCGGCAAGGCGGGCAAGCGCCTCGAGGACGAGGTCAAGTCGATCGCCGAGAGCTTCGGCGTGCGCATCGTCGGCCCCAACTGCCTCGGCTACATCCGCCCGGCCATGAACCTCAACGCGACGTTCGCCCACGTGATCCCGCCGGCCGGCAGGGTCGCCTTCTTCAGCCAGAGCGGCGCCCTCGGCACCGCCATCCTGGACTGGGCCGCCGCCAACAACATCGGCTTCAGCGCCTTCGTCAGCGTCGGCTCCATGAGTGACGTCGACTTCGGCGACCTCATCGACTACTTCGGCGCCGACTCCCACACGAGCAGCATCATCCTCTACATCGAGTCGATCACCGACGCGCGCAAGTTCATGAGCGCGGCGCGACACTTCGCCAAGAGCAAGCCGATCATCGTCGTCAAGAGCGGCCGCACGGCGCGCAGCGCGCTGGCGGCCGCCAGCCACACCGGCGCCATCGCCGGTGACGATACGCTGTACAGCGCCGTCTTCCGCCGCGCCGGCGTCGTGCGCGTCGACCAGATCGAGGACCTGTTCGACGCCAGTGAGGCCCTGAGCCGCGTGAGCAGCCCACGCGGGCCTCACCTCGGCATCGTCACCAACGCCGGCGGGCCCGGCGTCATGGCCAGCGACCGGCTGCTGCACCTGGGTGGTGAGCTCGCCGAGCTCGCTCCGGAGACCGACGAAAAGCTCCGGGCCACGCTGCCCGGGTTCGCCGCGCGCGGCAACCCCGTGGACGTCGCCGGAGACGCCGACGCGGAGCGCTACGCCACGGCGGCGCAGGCGCTCATGGACGACCCCAACTGCGACGGCGTGCTGGCCATCCTCACGCCCCAGGCGATGAGCGACCCCACGGGGACGGCGCGGGCCCTGATCGACGTCGCGCGCAGCCACCAGCTCAAGCCGCTGCTCACGTCGTTCATGGGCGAGATCAAGGTCGCGGAGGCCTTGCGCATCCTGCGCGCCGCGCACGTACCCACCTTCGGCACCCCCGAGGACGCGGTCGGCGCCTACATGTACATGTACCAGTACACGCGCAACCTCGCGAACCTCTACGAGACGCCGGACGACATCCTCCCCGAATTCGAGCCGGACCGGCGCGCCGTCAAGAAGATCTTCCTCGAGGTGGCCCGCGACGGGCGCAGCATCTTGAGCGAGCCCGAGGCCAAGGACGTGCTCGAGGCGTACCAGATCTGCGCCGTCAAGACGCTGATCGCCAAGACGCCGGAGGAGTGCGCCAAGGCCGCTGAGGAGGTCGGCTTCCCCGTCGCCATCAAGATCCTCAGCCACGACATCACGCACAAGAGCGATGTGGGCGGCATCGCCCTCAACGTCCGCTCCGCCCCCGAGGCCGCCAACCAGTTCGTCAAGATCACCGAACGCGTGCAGGAGGCCAAGCCGGATGCGACCATCATCGGCGTCGCCGTCCAGCCGATGAGCCGAGGCGGCTACGAGGTCATCCTCGGCTCCAAGAAGGATCCCACCTTCGGGCCCGCGATGATGTTCGGCATGGGCGGCACCGGCGTCGAGCTCTACCGCGACGTCGCCGTCGACTTCCCGCCCGTCAACCAGGCTCTCGCGCAGGCGATGATCCAGAGCACCAAAGTCAGCCAGTTGCTGCGTGGCTATCGCGGCAAGGCGCCGGTCGACATGGTGGCGCTCGAGCAGGCGCTGGTGAAGATGAGCTACCTGCTCGTCGACTTCCCCGAGATCCTTGAGATGGACATCAATCCCCTGCAAGTGCGCACGGACGGCGTCTGCGCACTCGACGCGCGCATCGTCATCGAGCCCAAGGATGTGCGCAAGATCGCCCTGCCTGGCGCCCATCTCATGATCTCGATGTATCCCAGCAAGTACCGCTGGGAGGTGCCGCTGGACGGTGAGGACGTCATCATCCGCGCCATCAGGCCGGAGGACGAACCGATCTGGAGCGACATGATCGAGTCGCTCTCGCCGGCGACCGCCGAGTACCGCTTCTTCGGCCCGATCAAAGAGGTCACGAAGTCGATGCTGGTGCGCTACTGCCACATCGACTACGACCGCGAGATCGCCCTGGTCGCCGTCCGCGAGCCCAAGGGCAAGAAGAAGCGCATGATGCTGGGCGTCGCGCGGCTCACCATCGAGACCGCCAACGTCGAGTCGGCTGAGTTCGCCATCGTCGTGCGCGACGCCTACCAGCGCAAAGGCATCGGTAGCAAGCTCATGGACGCGCTCATCCAGACGGCCCGCGACCGGCACGTGCGCGAGATCCGCGGCCACGTGCTCGCGGCCAACCCGGGCATGACGCGGTTCGCCGAGGACCTCGGGTTCGACGTGCGGCCGGGTGACGAGCCGGAGATCCGTGAGCTGGTGCTGAGGCTTTAGCCACCGGGCGGACCGCCGGGCCCGGCGCGGTGCGGCGCCGCAACCCCGGGGGAGGGTCAGCGCTTCACGGCGGGCAGCTGCAGCAGCGTCTCAGTGATCGTCCCGTCACCGATCCACCCGGGGAGCATGCCGGCCGGCCGGGCCGGGTAGCGCCCGGCAGCGCCCGCCGGCAGGCCGTACGTGAAGTCAGCGGCGCGGAGCAGGACGCGCGGCCCGGACGCAAAGACCAGGGTGACCACGACCCCCTCCGGCGGCGGAGCGACGAAGTCGAACGACCAGCGCACGCTGCTCACGTCCAGCAGCGTCGTGTCGCGGCCACCGAGCTCGAGCCCGTCGACGCTGGCGCTCAGGTTGCCGACGATCGTGTGCACCAGCAGGCTGAGCACAGCCGCGCCACGCTCGGAACGCATGCGCACGCGCACCGTGCGGCGGTCGCCGGCGGTGACGTCGGAGAGGAGCTCGAGCGTCGGCTCCGGCAGGGCGTACGCCGGGGCGGCGGCCGTGGTGATCGTCCGCGGCCCGAGCTGGGGGAAGTACTCCGGCAGCACCGGGCGGTGGGGGAACTTGCCCAGGAACGATCGCGTGTAGGCGTCCACCTTGTCCAGACTCTGCCAGCTCGCCGAGCCGTCGGGCGCGGCGCGGTAGTAGACGCTCGTGAACTTCGGGTGCTCGCTGTCGAACGCCACGGTGGAGCCCACGGCGAAGAGCACAACCACGCCGGCCACGGCAAGCGCCCCCGGCAACCAGAAGCGCAACGTACGCAGCACGGTCGCCAGCGGCAGCATCAGCAGACCAGCGATGAGCCAGACGGCCATCACTGTGACGCTCTGCTTCAGGCCGGCGGACATCAGCAGCAGGTAAGTCGCGGAGCTCATGAGCGCGATCCCGGGTACGGCGCCGGCGAGGGCGATGACGGCCGCCGCCGGCCTGCCCTTGCCCGGGCGGTCGACGAGCGCGGCGGCGCCCAGCCCGAGTGCCCCGGCGGCGAGCGGCCACGTGAGCAGGAAGCTCGCGCCTGGGAAAGTGAGACTCACCCCGACGGCGCCCGCGGCCCACCACGCCAGCGCGACGACGGCGAGGTCCCAGGCCCGCAGGCGGCGCAGCAGCCCGGCGTAGATGCCGAGCACGACGGCCGCCGCGAGCAGCACCAGACCAAGCCGGTACCAGTCGCTGATCACGACGCCGGTGCCCGTCCAGACGCGTTCCTCGTAGGCGGTGCGGTACATGGTCCACACAAGAGCGACGACGAAGAGAGAGGCCCCCAGGGTGGCGCCGGTGCCGAGGGCTGCCCAGGCGGCGCCGCGGAGCGAGAACAGGCGGCGACGTCCGGCGATCGCGACGGCGACCACGTACAGGGTCACCGCGAAGGCGAGGAACGGCTTGACGTAGGAGAGCGGATACGAGACGGCGCTGCCGCCGACGAGGTCGAAGTACACGACGTCGCGGGCGTGGATCTGCCAGAGGTCGGCGTCGCCGAGGCGGCGGGCCAGCGCGAGGGCGGTCTCTCCCTCGTGCTGCAGGCCCGCCTCACTGAACGACGCGACCGAGTCGTACGCCGTGTGGTCGTAGGCCGGCCCGTCCAGCATGCCGAACGTCATCCCGGGAATGCCGCGCGCCACGAAGGGGCGGAAGTCGCTGACCACCGGCCGGCGACGCGAGACCTCGTACATCAGCGACGAGCCGTAGGCGCGTCCGGCGGCGAGGTAGTGCGAGATGAGCAGGCCGTTGCCAGGGCTCGTCTCGTACATCAGCGCCGGCGACGAGGAGCCTGGGCTGTCGAAGTTCAGGACGACGCCGGCGGCGTAGGCCCAGGGGTCGTCGTTCAGGAACGCCTGCGAGCCAAGAAGGCCGAGTTCCTCGCCGTCGGTGAAGAGGAAGATGATGTCGTTGCGCGGCGGCGGCCCAGAACGCAGCGCGCGAGCGGTCTCGAGCAGGGCGGCGACCCCACTGCCGTCGTCGGCCGCCCCAGCCGCTGTCGACACCGAGTCGTAGTGCGCGACCAAAAGGACCGCGCGCGACGGATCGTGTCCGGGAAGGCGCGCCACCACGTTGTGGACCACGCCCGCCACGCGTGGCTGGCGGGCAGAGACGACCTCCGAGCTCTGCACGTGCGGGTCGAGCGCGAGTTCCTTGAGGCGACCGTAGATGAAGTCGCGGACGACGGCCGCCCGCGGCGCCCCGATGGGATGCGGCTCCGCGGCGACGACGCGCAGCACCTCCATGGCGCGCGCAGACGAGAACTGCGTCGCCGGCGCAGCGGCGGACTCCGGCCGCGGCGCGTCCCACGGCGTGACGGCGACGACGACCACGGACACCACCAGGATGGCGATGAGCGCAGAAGACAGATAGCGGCGTGTGCCCACCTCGTCACTGTAGCCGGGGGTCGGGGGTTTGCAACACGACCGCCCCTGCACAGGCCGAGGGCATGAGGGACCTCGTGATCCCCGCGCGGACGCCTCCCCCGGCGTTTGCTTCCCCCGGGGCGCCCGGGTAGCCTAGACAACGGTCGCGCTAGGCGGGGAGCCAGCGGTGCCCTGTACCCGCAATCCGCTACAGCGGGGCTGAATTCCCGCCCGAGGGGCCGTTCCGCGAGGCTGTCAGCCGTGTCGCGGCGTTGAAGGTCGGGTCCTACGCAATGGAACCCTGCGAACCCCGTCAGGTCCGGGAGGAAGCAGCGGTAAGCAGGCCATTCCATGTGCCGTAGGGTCGCCTGACCGGAGCTTGCGCACAGCGAGGACGCTCGGAGAACGCGCTTCGACGGCGGGTGCGCGACCACTTTTTCTTTCTGCCGGGGGAACAGCAGCCGACCATGAAGTACGCCGAAAACGGCTCGCAGCCGATCGCCGCCTCGCTCTCGCCGCGCCCACTCGTCGGACTTGCCGTGGGCCGATGACGTCCTCGACCTCCCCTCCTCCGGAAGCCGGCCGGGAGCCGCTCGCCTATCGCGACGCCGAGTTCCTCGACAGCGACGAGGGCCGGCCGCTGCGCATCCTGTCCGAGTACCTGCGGCCGCTCAGCGTGTTCCGCCGGCGGCGGGTCCACGACACGGTCGTCTTCTTCGGCTCGGCGCGGATCGGCGAGGACGGGCCGCTCCGGGACTACTACGCGGCCGCCCGCGAGCTGGCGCGCCTCGTCACCGAGTGGTCGACGGGGCTCGCCAGCCCCTCGCACCGCTATCTGGTGTGCACGGGGGGCGGCCCCGGGATCATGGAGGCCGCCAATCGCGGAGCCCGCGACGCCGGCGGACGGACGATCGGACTCAACATCGGCCTGCCGCACGAGCAGCGGCCCAACCGGTTCATCACCGCTGGGCTCTCGTTCGAGTTCCGCTACTTCTTCATGCGCAAGCTGTGGTTCGCGCACCTCGCCCGCGCCGTCGTGGTGTTCCCCGGCGGCTTCGGCACCCTGGACGAACTGTTCGAGCTGCTCACCCTGTCGCAGACCGGGAAGCTCGACCCCTCGGTCGTCATCCTGCTCTACGGCACGGACTACTGGCGCGAGATCGTGGACTTCGGCGCCCTCGCGCGGCACGGGACGATCGCGGCGGAGGACCTGCGGCTGCTGCACTTCGTCGACTCTCCGGCGACGGCGCTCGAGGCGCTGCGCAACCACCTCCGGCCGGACGCTGAGGCCGCCGCGCCGCCCGCGCTCGCCCGCTCGGTCACGTGCGACGCCGCCGGCTGCGCCCGCGCGCGCCCCGCAGGCGGTCCGGAGGTACACTAGCCATCCCATGAAACGCTCTCTCTACCGTGAGTATCGCCCGCAGACCTTCTCCGAGCTCGTCGGACAGGACCACGTCGCGCGCACGCTGCGCAACGCGGTCGAGACCGACCAGGTCGCCCACGCCTACATCTTCGCGGGGCCCCGCGGCACCGGGAAGACGAGCACGGCGCGCATCCTCGCCAAAGCGCTCAACTGCGTCGGCGCCGACGGCGCCGGGCAACGCCCGACGGCCACGCCCTGTGGCGTCTGCCGCCACTGCGTCGCCATCGCCGACGGCTCGTCACTGGACGTCATCGAGATGGACGCCGCCTCCAACCGCAGCATCGACGACGTGCGCGACCTGCGCGACAAGATCGCCTTTGCGCCGGTGGACGGCCGCTTCAAGGTGTACATCATCGACGAGGTCCACATGCTCACGCGCGAGGCCTTCAACGCCCTGCTCAAGACACTCGAGGAGCCGCCGGACAACGTCGTCTTCGTGCTCGCGACCACCGAGGCGCACAAGATCCCCGAGACGATCGTCTCGCGCTGCCAGCGCTTCGACTTCCACCGCCCGCAGGTGGCCGACATCGTGCGCCTGCTGGCCGGCATCGTCGAGCGCGAGAACGCACGCCCTGACGACGAGCGCGGCGGACCGTCCATCGACATCCAAGAGGAGGCGCTGCACATCATCGCGCGCCACTCCCAGGGCGGCTTCCGCGACGCCATCGGCACCCTGGACAAGCTGGTCACGTACGCCGAAGGCACGATCGGGTCCGCGGACGTGCTCGAGGCGCTCGGCGTCACCAGCAGCGACCTGCTCTTCGAGATCACCGACATCGTCACCGACCGGCACACGGCCGAGGCGCTCCAGTTCGTGCAGCGCCTCGCCAACGAAGGCACCGACTACTCGCAGTTCATCCGCGACCTGCTGCGCCACCTGCGCCAGTTGTTCCTGCTGCAGCACCTCGAAGACGCCGCCAGCGACGAGGCGACGCTGCGCACGCTGGGACAGACCGTGGAGCTCGACGGCGAGCTGTTCCGCGAGCAGCTCCAGCGCGCCGGGCAGATCTCGCCGCGCGAGGTCGTGTTCTTCATCGAGTCGCTCGGCCAGGCCCAGCGGGAGATCCGCGACGGCCTCGACCCGCGGCTGCAGGTCGAGCTCGCGCTCGTCAAAGTGACGCGGCCGGAGCTCGACCACTCGGAGGCCGCCCTCGAGGAGCGCCTGCGGCGCCTCGAGGCCGCGGCGGCCGGAGCCGCTCACGCGCCGGCCGCCCCGCCGGCGGCGCCCGCGAAGGCCGCACCGGCGAAGGCCGCACCGGCGGCGAGACCGGCGCCGCCCGCCGCTGACGAGCCTGCCCCAACGGGCGGAGGACCCGCTGCGGCGCCGGAGCGGGCAGCGCCGCCGAAGACCGCCGCCGCGACCGCGCCCGCCACACTGCCGGAGCCTCAGGCGCCGGCGGAAGTCGCCGCCCAGGAGCTCACGCTCGAACGCGTCAAGCGCGCCTGGGAGCTCGTCCTCCAGAGGGTGCAGGCCGCGCGCGTGCCGCTGTACGGCTTCCTGCGCGACGGCCGACCGGCCGCCCTCGCAGGCGACACCCTCACCGTCGCGCTGCCCTCGGAATTCGCGCTCCGCAACGCGGACCAGGGCGACAACGCCGAGGTGCTCGCCACCGCCGTCGAAGGCGTCCTCGGACGCCGTGTCACGGCGCGGTTCGAGCTGGCCTCCGGCGGTGCGGCTGCGGCGCCAAACACCGCTCCCTCCTCGCCGCAGACCTCGGGGACGCTCCCCGACTTCACCGACCAGATCCGTGCCGCGCAGGCCAAGCTCGACGCCGAGCTGCTGCCCGACGAGTCATAAGGAGACCACCCGTGGCCAATCCCCAGTACAACAAGATGATGAAGCAGGTCCAGGAGATGCAGCGCAAGATGGCGCAGGCTCAGGAAGAGCTCGCCGTCGAGACGGTCGAGGCAAGCGCCGGTGGCGGCGTCGTGACCGTGGTCGTCACCGGGTCGCTCGAGATCAAGGAAGTGCGCATCAACCCGGACGCCGTGGACCCGGAGGACGTCGAGATGCTGCAGGACCTCGTCGTCGCCGCCACCAACGAGGCGCTCCGCGCCGCCCAGGACCTCGCCAGCACCAAGCTGGGCGGCGCCACCGGCGGCCTCGACCTGCCCAACATCCCCGGCCTGTTCTGACGCCGCTTCGCCCGTCTCCTCCACGGTCGACTTCGCCGCCGATGGTGGCGCGAATCGCGGAGGACCGTCGGCGGCGTCGCGTGCAGCACCGGAGTGCCACAGTCGGTGTCGTGCCGGCGCCGTTCGTCGGCGGGACCTGCCGACATCACGCGCGAACTCGCGACAGCGCAGAGGGGTGTCGCGGCGTCATGGACGACACCATCGGCGGAGTCGAGCGAGTGACGGTATGGCCCGACCCTGGCGCAGGCGGCGCGGGGAGGCGGCGGGCGTGCTCCCGGACGGCTCGCCTTGGCCTGCTCCGGCGGCACGACCGCCTCACCACGCCTCTCCGGTTTGCGGCCTCGGGAGCGCGCGTTTAGACTGTGCATAGCGGACTCGTTGAGTCCTGAAGGCGGCCTTTCAGGCGCGCCGCTCCACCCCGGCGGTCCTGACACGCGACGGCCGGCGCGTGCACGGTCCGGTTCGAGTGCCGGCGAAGCGAGAACGGCGCCCGCCGCGTTGCCGCCTCAGACCTGAGCGAGTAGACTAGCTAGCTGGTCTGCGGGCGCCGGAAACAGTGCCCGAATCCTGCAACAACGTTGCATAGCGAGTCATATCCTGCGGGAGTCAATGGGAATGTATGCACCACCGGTCGAGCGCCTGATCAGCGAGTTCTCCAAGCTCCCCGGAATCGGTCCCCGTACCGCCCAGCGCCTCACCTTCCACCTCCTCCGGCTGCGCCCGGACGAGGTGCTGCCGCTGGCGGCGGCGATCACCGAGGTGAAGGAGAAGATCGGGTTCTGCACCCGCTGCTTCAATCTCGCCGAGGGCGACCTGTGCACCATCTGCGCCGATCCGCGCCGCGACCCACGGCTGCTCTGCGTCGTGGAGCAGCCGTTCGACGTGGTCACCATCGAGCGCACGCGCGAGTTCCACGGCTACTACCACATCCTCGGCGGGGCGCTCAGCCCCATCGACGGCGTCGACCCGGAGGACCTCCACATGGCGGAGCTCCTCGCGCGCGTGGACGACGACGTCGCCGAGGTCATCGTGGCGACCAATCCGACCATGACGGGTGAGGCGACGGCGATGTACGTCGCCGACCTGCTGCCCGAGCGCGTGCGCGTCACGCGTCTCGCCAGCGGCTTGCCGGTGGGCGGCGACCTTGAATATGCCGACGAGCTGACACTGGGCCGCGCCCTCACGGGGCGTCGTGACGTGCGGCACGGAGAGGAGTGAACATGGCGACGAAGATCGGCAAGAAGAAGAGGGAGGCGACGCCCGCCCTCACGGAGATCCGCTGGCACGGCCGTGGCGGGCAGGGAGCCGTCACCGCAGCCAAGATGGTGGCCGAGCTGGCCCTGGGCGAAGGCAAGTATTTCCAGGCCTTCCCCGAATACGGGCCGGAGCGCTCCGGCGCGCCGATCGTCGCGTTCACGCGCGTCAGCGACGCGCCGATCCAGGTGTACTCGGGCATCGAGCACCCGCAGATCGTGGTCGTGCTCGACTCGTCGCTCCTGAAGATCGTCGACGTCACCAACGGCGCCCCGGACGACGCCATCGTGCTCGTCAACAGCGAGCGCACGCCGGCCAAGCTGCGCAAGGACTCCGGGCTGGGGGGCAACCGCCTGTTCACCATCGCCGCGACCCGCATCGCAGTGGAGACCATCAAGCGCCCCATCCCGAACACGCCGATGGTCGGCGCGCTCACGCGCATCACCGGGCTGTTCGACATCGACGACGTGGTCACGTTCCTGCGCGAGGACTTCGGCAAGAAGTTCCCGCCCAAGGTCGTCGAGGGCAACATCGCCGCCATCACGCGCAGCTATGAGGAGGTCCAGGGCGAATGACCGTGGACAAGAAGGCAGGCGCCAAGAAGCCGGCGCCACTCAAGAAGCCCGCCGCGCGCAAGACGCCGGCCAAGAAGAAGCCCACCTGGGACATCAGCGACGTCGACCAGTGGGGTCCCGACCGTCACGAGCTCGGCGCGACCATCATCGAGGCCGGCAACTCCGTCTACAACGAGACCGGCGGCTGGCGCTCGCTCGTCCCCGAGATCGACGTGGAGAAGTGCGACGGCTGCATGCTGTGCTACTTCTACTGCCCCGACGCCTCGATCATCGTCGAGGACAACAGAGCGACGGGCATCGACCTCGAGCACTGCAAGGGCTGCGGTATCTGCGCCAAGGAGTGCCCGACCAAGGCCATCGTCATGCTGATCGACAAGAAGGAGTGACCGTGGCTGTCACTGAATCCGAGATCCTCGCAGTCACCGGGAACGAGGCCGTCGCCGAGGCGATGGGCCAGATCGACCCGGACGTCGTCTGCGCCTACCCCATCACGCCCCAGACCGAGGTCGTGCAGCTGTACGCGCAGATGGTCGCCGACGGCAAGGTCGCCACCGAGTTCGTGACCGTGGAGAGCGAACACAGCGCCATGAGCGCCGTGATCGGCTCGGCCGCCGGCGGCGCGCGCACGATGACGGCGACCTCCTCCCAGGGCTTCGCCCTCATGTGGGAGGTCCTCTTCGTCGCCGCGAGCTACCGGCTCCCCGTCGTCATGACCACCGTGAACCGCGCCCTCTCCGGCCCCATCAACATCCACTGCGACCACAGCGACACCATGGGTGGCCGCGACACCGGCTGGGTCCAGCTGTACGGCGAGAACCACCAGGAGGCCTACGACAACTGCATCCAGGCCATCCGCATCGCGGAGCACATGGACGTGCGCCTGCCCGTCATGCACATGTACGACGGCTACGTGATCAGCGGCGCCATCGGACCGCTGCAGATGCTCACCAAGGAGCAGGTGCAGAAGTTCATCGGCCCGTACCGGCCCACCAACCCGATGCTCGACGCCAAGAACCCCGTGACCGTGGGCCCGTTCGACGGTCTGCACGGATGGTACTTCGAGCACAAGGTCGCCCAGAACCGGGCCATGGACCGCTCGCTGCAGGTCATCCAGGACGTCGCCGACGAGTACGCCGAGATCAGCGGTCGCAGCTACGGCCTGCTCGAGACGTACCAGCTCGAGGACGCCGAGATCGCGATCGTCGTCGTCGGCTCCACCGCCGGCACGACGCGCATGACCGTCGACAAGCTGCGCGCCCGCGGCGTCAAGGCCGGCATGGTGCGCGTGCGCGCGTTCCGGCCGTTCCCGCACGCCGCCTACGCCGAAGCCCTCCAGCACGTGAAGGTCGTGGGCGTCATGGACCGCGCCGACTCGTTCGGCGCCCAAGGCGGCCCCGTCTTCCTCGAGGTCCGGAGCGCCCTCTACGATTGCGACCCCCGCCCCCAGGTCCTGCCGTTCATATACGGCCTGGGCGGGCGCGACATCTTCCCCGACAACATCGAGCAGGCGTTCGCCGAGCTCGAGAAGACCGCCGAGAGCACACAAGCGCGCCACGACCGAGCGACGCTATCTGAATCTGCGTAAAGACTGAGGTGACACGGATGCCGAGAAGGAACAACGGCACGACCGCGACCGAACCCAAGGGTTCGGCGCTCTACGAGGTCCTCAAGGGCATCGACTTCGAGCAGCCGCGAACTCGTGGACAAGACGCGCGGCGTCGGGCTCTTCGACCTCGTCAAGGACAAGGCAGGCGCCTACAAGTGCTACGCCTGCACACTCTGCGAGCGCACCTGCCCGGTGGACTGCATCGAGATCGACTACTGCCCCGAGTTCGAGGAGCTTCCCTTCGACATCGAGGCCGAACGCGCCGCCGCCCTGACCACCCTGCCGGGTGAGAGCTGCGGCGCCAACGCCGCCTGCGTCATGGGCGAGCAGCCGGCCGGGTTCGTGCCTGAGATCGACATGGCCAAATTCGACGCCGTGATCGCCGGCATCCGCGCCGGCTCCGGGCTCGTCGAGGCCCTGCACACGACGCAGGAGGCCTTCGGCTACCTGCCGCGCGTCGCGCTCGAGGACATCGCCGAGGAGATGCGCCTGCCGTTCTCGCGCATCTTCGGCGTGGCCAGCTTCTACGGTCAGTTCCGCCTCGTCCCTGTGGGCAAGTACGTCATCGACGTGTGCATGGGCACCGCCTGCCACGTCGCCGGCGCGCCGCTGGTCGTCGAGGCGTTCAGCCAGGAACTCGACATCCCGGTCGGGAGCACCACGCCCGACGGCCTGTTCACTCTCCAGACGGTGAACTGCGTCGGCGCCTGCGCCCTGGCGCCGGTCGTGCGCCTCGGCGACGACGAGACCATCGGTCGCGTCGGGCCCAACGAGGCGCGCAGACTCGTGCGCAAGCTGCGTAAGGCGGAGGTACCCGCATGACCCCCGCCCGCACCAGCAAGATCCAGAAGGCGCTCAAGGCCGCAGTCGACACGAACGCCTACCTCGCCGACGACGCGAAGGCCGAGATCCGCGTCTGCGCCGGCACGGCGTGCCACGCATCCGGGCGAGTAGCCCTGCGCAAGGCCATCGACAAGGCACTGGCCGAGCGCGGCCTCTCCGACACGGTCGCCGTGGTCGAGACCGGCTGCCACGGCTTTTGCGAAGAGGGCCCCATCGCGGTCGTCCGGCCGCAGGGTCTCTTCTACCCACGTCTCAAGCCCAGGGACGTGAACGAGATCATCGAGACGAGCGTCGTCGGCGACGGCATCGTCGAGCGCCTCCTCTACAAGGACCCGGCCACCGCCGAGCCCATCGCCCACGAGGCCGACATCCCGTTCTACAAGCTGCAGGAGCGCGTCGTCCTGGCGCTCAACGGCAAGATCGACCCGTACTCCATCGACGACTACTTCGCCCACGGCGGCTATACCGCCCTGGCGAAGGTGCTCGAGGACGCCGACCCCATGGGCGTCATCGACGAGGTCGAGGCCAGCGGCCTGCGTGGTCGCGGCGGCGCCGGTTTCCCCACCGGCCGCAAGTGGCGGTTCTGCCGCGGCAACCCGGGAGACGTGCACTACGTCATCTGCAACGCCGACGAGGGCGACCCAGGTGCGTTCATGGACCGGTCGGTGCTCGAGGGCAATCCGCACAGCGTGATCGAGGGCATGACCATCGCAGCGTTCGCGATCGGCGCGGACAGCGGCCCCGTGGAGGGCTACGTGTACGTCCGCCACGAGTATCCGTTCGCCGTCGAACGCCTGCGCGCGGCGCTGGCGCAGGCGCGTGAACGCGGCTTCCTCGGTGAGGACATCCTGGGCAGCGGCTTCAGCTTCGACATCCGCATCAACCAGGGCGCCGGCGCGTTCGTCTGCGGCGAGTCGACCGCTCTCACGGCCTCCATCGAGGGCCACCGCGGCATGCCGAGAGGCAAGCACATCCGCACGGTGGCCCAGGGACTGTGGGGCCAGCCCACCAACCTGAACAACGTCGAGAGCTACGCCAACGTCCCGTGGATCATCACCCATGGCGCCGAGGCGTTCGCCGCCCGCGGCACCGCGACGAGCAAGGGCACCAAGATCTTCAGCCTCACCGGCAAGGTCGTGAACGGCGGTCTCATCGAAGTGCCCATGGGCGCCACGCTGCGCCACGTCATCTTCGACATCGGCGGCGGCATGCTGCCCGGCCGCGAGTTCAAGGCGGTGCAGCTCGGCGGGCCGTCCGGCGGCTGTCTGCCCGCCTCCCTCCTCGACGACCCCATCGACTTCGAGAGCCTGATGGCCGCCGGCTCCATGATGGGCTCCGGCGGCATGGTCGTGGTCGACGACAGCACGTGCATGGTCGACTTCGTCAAGTTCTTCCTCAAGTTCACCGCCGAGGAGAGCTGCGGCAAGTGTGTCCCGTGCCGCGTCGGCAGTCAGCGCCTGCTCGAGATCCTCGAGCGCATCAGCGACGGCGAGGGCACCCTCGACGACCTCGAACGCCTCGAGGCGCTGAGCGAGGACATCATCGAGGGTTCACTCTGCCAGCTCGGTGGCAGTGCGCCGAACCCGGTGCTCAGCACCCTGCGCTACTTCCGGGAAGAGGTCGTGGCGCACATCGTCGAGCACCGCTGCCCGGCGAGGGTCTGCCGCCCGCTCATCAAGTACACCATCGATCCCGACGCCTGCACCGGCTGCCACGTCTGCCTCGGGGCCTGCCCCACGCAGGCGATCAGCGGCGAGCGCAAGCAGCTGCACGTGATCGACCAGAAGCTCTGCATCAAGTGCGATACCTGCCGTCAGGTGTGCAAGTTCGACGCCATCCCCGTCGTGGACGCGCAACCGGCGCTGGTCGAAGGGAGGCAGCAGTGAGCCCGCGCACCAAAGCAGCCGTGCAGCTCACCGTCGACGGCCGCCAGTTCACCGCCCGCGAGGGCGAGACCGTGCTCGACGTGGCGCGGCGCGAGGGGATCGACATCCCCGCGCTCTGCCACCAGGAGGGCATGGCCGCGTGGGGCGCCTGCCGCCTGTGCCTGGTCGAGGTCGAAGGCCTCGACAAGCTCCAGGCGGCCTGCACCACGTGGGTCAAGGACGGCCAGGTCGTCAAGACCGACACCAAGCGTGTCCGCGCGCGCCGCGAGAGCTACCTCAAGATGTACCTCTCGGACCACAACGCCTACTGTGAGGCGCCGTGCTCGCACGCCTGCCCCACACATATCGACATCCCCGCCTACATGGCCGCGCTGGCCTCCGGCGACGCCGGCGGCGCGGCCAGCATCGTGCGCGAGGAGCTGCCGTTCCCCGGCATCCTCGGGCGCGTATGCCCGCGCTACTGCGAGCCCGTGTGTCGCCGCGGAGACGTCGACGAGCCCGTCGCCATCTGCGCCCTGCACCGGGCGGCCGCCGACCACAGCGGCACGCTGCTGGTGCCGGGCGTGCCCACGGGGCGCCGGGTCGCCGTCATCGGCGCCGGCCCGGCCGGCCTCGCCGCCGCCTGGTTCCTCACCCTGGCCGGCCACCAGGTCACCATGTACGACGCCAACGAGCAGCCGGGCGGGACGCTGCGCTACAGCATCCCCGAGTTCCGGCTCCCCGGAAAGGTCGTGGAGAAGGAGCTCGAACCGCTCTGGGACGCCGGCGTGCGCTTCGTCGGCGAATCCGAGCTGGGCTACGAGGTCGACCCCGACGGTCTCTTCGACGCCGGGTTCGACGCGGTGATCATCAGCGTCGGCAACTGGCAGGAGTCGGGCCACGTCATCCCCGGCGACGAGACCGCCCTCAACGGCCTCGAGCTGCTCAAGCGCTCGCGCGAGGGCCGGGCCGTCAAGTTCACGCAGAAGGTCACGGTGATCGGCGACGGCATCACCGCGTTCGACGTCGCCCGTACGGCGCGCCGCAAGGGCGCTGGAGAGGTCGTCGTCATCGCCCAGCACGAAGCCGACGACATCCCGGCCGGCGCCCGCGACCTCGCCGCCGCCCTCGAGGAGGGCGTCAAGGTCGAGTTCGGCGCTCTGGCCAAGAAGGTCAAGACCAAGGGCGGCAAGGCGCAGGCCGTCGAGTGCGTCCGTGTCGTGCGCGAGAAGGGCCGCCGCAAGGAGGTCCGCGGCTCGCGCTTCGAGGTGGCCGCCACGACCGTCATCATGGCGACCGGCTATGCGCCCAAGCTCGGCGACAGCGCCGACTACCTGGCGGTGACCGACTCACGGCTCATCGCCAACTACTACACCGGCCGCACGCCGGAAGAAGGCGTGTTCGCCGCCGGCGACGCCCTCACCGGCTCACGGTCGGTGATCCACGCAGTCGCCGGTGGCAAGCGCTCCGCGCTCGCCGTCGACGCCTGGCTGCGCGGCGAGGACCTCGAGGAGCTCGAGGAGCGCCTCGCCGTGTTCAACGGTCTACCCCACCTCGACCAGCTCAAGGACGAGGCGCAGCTGGGAGAGCTCGGCGCGCGCCTGGCCGAGCGCAGCCCCGTGTGGCTCAAGATGGGCGCGAGCGCCGAGACTGCGGCGCGCGCCACCATGCCCAAGGTCGGCAAGCAGAAGCGTCTCACGGCGACCGATCTCGAGGTCGAGAAGGGCTACAGCCTCGCCGCCGCCCGTGCGGAGGCCTCTCGCTGCCTGCAGTGCGAGTGCCCGAGCAACGGCGCCTGCGACCTGCAGAAGCTCGGCGTAGAGTACGACATCACCGACAACGACCTCGTCGCGAAGGGCAACCTGGTCCGCGAGGTCGAACCTCAGTACGAGCACCCGTTCATCCGCCGCGACATGAACCGCTGCATCGCCTGCGGCAAGTGCGTGCGCGTGTGCCGCGACGTCGCCGGCCCCGCCTGCTACGACTTCACCGGCAGGGGCTTCACCATCAACGTCGACACCCCTTACAGCGACGCCCTCCAGCTGGCCGACTGCATCAGCTGCGGCCGCTGCGTCACGTCGTGTCCCACCGGAGCGCTCACCTTCAACGAGCGCGAACTGGGCTCGTACAAGATCGACGAGAGCCGCTGCATCCTCTGTCACGAGTGCGTGGACGTGTGCCCGGTGGACGCCGTCAAGGAGACCAATCACTTCGAGGCCGCCCGCGACAAGTGGCGCGAGCTCGTCTCCAAGGGCAGCGAGCTGGCCGGCGGTCACCGCATGTGCGCCGGCTGCGGCGCGCCGATCGCCGTGCGCCAGGTCCTCATGGGCACCGAAGACCCCGTCGTCGTCTCGGCGGCGACCGGCTGCCTCGAGGTGAGCACCACCATCTACCCCTACACCTCGTGGAAGGGCAGCTACATCCATACCGCTTTCGAGAACTCGGCCGCGACGCTCTCCGGCGTCGAGACCGCGTACCGTGCCCTCAGGAAGAAGGGGCTCGTCGAGGAGAACACCAAGTTCATCGCCTTCGGCGGCGACGGCGGCACCTACGACATCGGTCTGCAGTCGCTCTCCGGCGCCATGGAACGCGGCCACCAGATGCTGTACGTCTGCTACGACAACGGCGCCTATATGAACACCGGCTTTCAGCGCTCCGGCGCGACGCCGCAGGGCGCCTGGACGACCACCAGCCCGGTGGGCAAGGCGCAGTCGGGCAAGATCCAGAACCGCAAGAACCTCACCGACATCATGATCGCCCACGAGCTCGGCTACGTGGCCCAGGCCTCGCCGCACGACCCGCGCGACCTCGTGCGCAAGTCGGCCAAGGCTCTGGACACGCCGGGCGCCACGTTCATCAACGTGCTGGCGCCCTGCCCTCGCGGCTGGCGCGCGGACGGCGCCGAGACGATCGACCTCGCCCGCGAGGCCGTGGAGACCTGCTACTGGCCGCTCTTCGAGGTCGTGGACGGGGAGTACCGGCTGACCTACCGGCCGCACCACAAGAAGCCGCTCATCCCGTGGCTCAAGCGTCAGGGCCGCTTCGCCCACCTGTTCAAGCCCGGCAACGAGGAGTCGCTCCTCAACCTCGAGGCCTGGGTGGACAACGAGTGGGAGAAGCTCCTGCGCAAGTGCGGCGAGCCCAGCGAGGCCGAGTGGCAGGAGTACCTGCAGGCCAACGGCTGCCTCCTGCGCTAGTGAGGGGTGCCCCTCGCGGAGCATCCCTGGCTGGAAGAGCCTGCGGCTGCTAGTCTCGCAGGCGGCTACCAGCCTACGCAGCAGACCAAGGGCCGGGGCGCCGCAAAGCGCCCCGGCCCTTGTCGTCGCAGCGTGCGGATGTGCCGGAACGGAAGCGAGCGGGCCGCGGCCGACCCGCAGCGCACGCCGGCCGCCCGTCAGCGGAACACCGCCTCCAGGTAGTACACCCAGAACGCCGGGATCTCGCGCGCCACGAGCCGCGGCGTCTGAGGGATCGGCGACGAGGTACCGGCCGGCACGGTGAACACGTTCCACCCCGCGCGCTGGTACGCCAGTTTGACGCGCGGCAGGTGGTAGAACTGGCTCACGGCGAGGATACGCCTCCAGCCGTCCTCACCGAAGAAGGGCACCGTGTCGGTGACCGTCGCGTTGGTGCTGATCCCGTTGGAGTCGACGACCACGCGCTTCCTGGGTACGCCCCCGTCGATGGCCATATCCCGCATCACGAGCGCCTCGTTGTAGCCGCTGTCTCCCACGCCCCCGGACACGATGACGCGTCTCACCAGACCGTCCTTGTAAAGCTCCACCGCGGTCGTCATGCGGTCGCGCAGCGACGTGGACGGGCGCCCGTCCAGGTGGACCTGGGCGCCGAAGACGACCACCGCGTCGGCGGATCGCCGGTAGTCCGACCGGCCGAAGAAGAAGACCTGGGCGACCGGGAACAGGAGCGTGCAGGCCGCCGCGGTGACGACGAGCACGGCGGCCGCGGCGAGCCGCCGGCGCCCCGGCGCCGGCGGCCGGAGCGCGGCCCAGGCGATGAAGACGAGCAGCGCGCACACGACGAAGGAGAGCGGGACCGGCAGGCCGGGTCGCAGCTCGCCGTCACGCCAGGCGAGATAGAAGTCGACCCCGTTCCAGACGGTGGCCGCGGCGAAGACGAGCGTGAGGCCGATCGTGGGCCAGCGCCGCCAGGGGCGCATCCGCGGCGCCACGACGTAGCCGAGCAGCGCCCCGGCGACGAGCACCAGGAGCGCTCCGGCCACCACTCGTCCGACGCCCGGGACGGACACCCACCAGATGGTGAAGTCCGCGTGGGCGCGGCGAAGTGAGCCGTAGACGCTGACGAGCGTGAACCCGCCGATGAACAGCGCCAGCCCGCGCGCCGCGGCCGCGACGGCCCAGGCGCGGCGCCTCTCGACCGGAGGGGCCTTGAGGGCCGGCTCGGCCGAGGAGGTGGGCGCGGCGGGTGCCTGCGCCACGCCGGCCGCCGGCACGGGAACCGGCGCGCCGGCGCCGGGGGCCCCGCGCAGTCCGGCGTCCGCGCTCATGCGCCGGACTGTATCATGGCCCCGCGACAGCGAGGCTCAGAGCACCTCGCGACGGACCTCCAGGACGATGGACGAGCAGCACACCAGACAGGACCGCACCGCCGTAGCGACGATCCGCGGCGTCGTCGTCGCCGGCCTCGGCACGTACCGGCGCAGATTCTGGCGCGTCGTCCTCGCGGCGGTCGTCGTCTTCGCCCCCATCGACCTGGTCGTGACGCTCGCCACGAGGACGGCCACCGCGTTCGCCGAGAAGTCCGACGTGCTCAGCACGATCGTCTGGACGGGCGGTACGGCGCTCGGCGTCGCCGGTACGGCGCTCAGCCTCGTGTTCTTCGCCGGCACGATCGATCGCATCGTGGCCGTCGACCAGAAGGGCGAAGAGGACCTGCCGATCCGCGCCGTCCTCCGCGACCTCCCCACGCTCCGCCTGATCGTCGCGACACTACTGGCTGCGGTGATCACGGCGGTCGGCCTCGCCCTCTTCCTCGTGCCGGGACTCATCCTCATGGTGCTCTTCAGCGTGGTGGGCCCGATCGTCGTCATCGAGGGGGCGTCGGCGTGGCGCAGCCTCCGGCGCTCCGCGGCCCTGGTGTTCCCGCACTTCTTCCTCGCGTTCGTGGTGGTCGTCGTCCCGGTCTCCGCCGAGGAGGGGCTCACCTCGTGGCTGGAGCGCTTCGACTGGTACGATCGCGTCCTCGTCCGCCTGCCGGTCGACATCGTCGCGACGCTCATCGTGGGCGGTGTCATCGGCGTGCTCGAGGTCACGCTCGCGCACGCGCTGATCGCCGACCGGCGGCGCCGGCGCGAGGCCAAGGCCCATGCTGCCGCGGCACTCCCCGCGGCCGCGGCGAGCACCAGGACCGAGGCGGCCCCGGCCTCAAGCCCTCAGGACGACGACAGGTAGCGCTGGGCTGCTGCGGCGGCGGTCGAGCCCTCGGCCACCGCGGTCGCGATCATGCGCACCTTGCCCGGGTAGACGGCGAAGTCGCCCACGGCGTACACGCCGGGAAGGCTCGTCTCCATGGCGGAATCGACGTCGAGCTTGCTCCCGGTGAGCCCGAGCCCCCAGTGCTCGAACCCGGAGAGATCCGGGACCTGGCCGATGCTGACGAGCACCAGGTCGGCGGGCAAGTCGAGCAATGCTTCGTCGGGCCGCCGCACCACGACGCTCTCGAGGTGCTCCTTGCCTTTCAGACCGACGACTTCACCGTTGCTGACTACCTCGATACCGGCCTCGGCGAAGCGGTCCTGCGTATGCGCGAAGGCGCGGAACTCGTCGCGCCGGCGCACCACCGTCACTTCGGCGACCTCACGCAACGAGAGCGCCGTGTCCAGGGCCGTGTCGCCGCCGCCGATCACGACGGCGCGTTTGGCACGCACCTCCTCGAGCGGCGGCAGCCGGTAGGCGAGCCCCTTTCCGAGGAAGCGCACCTCATCCTCGAGGCCCAGGCGGCGCGGGGTGAAGCGGCCCAGGCCCAAGGCCAGGACCAGCGTCTTGGCGTCGTCCTGGCGCAGCGACCCATCGATCTTGAAGCCACCCGTGCCGGGCACGACGTTCTCGACCGCGCGCCGCTCCCGGAGTTCGGCGCCGAACTGCTCGGCCTGCTCGGCAAGGCGCAGGGCGAGCTCGCGCGACGGCAGTGAGGGCTGCGCCGGGAAGTTGCTCACCGGCTTGGTCGGATACAGGTTGATGAGCTGGCCGCCGAAAGCCTCGGCCTCGTAGACGACGGCGCCCAAGCCGCGCAGGCCGGCGTACATGGCGGTCGCCAGCCCCGCCGGCCCCCCGCCGATGATCGCGATGTCGTAGGTACTCATTCCCGGCCCCCTGCTCTCGTGTCAGTGCGAACTTTCCACGATTTGAGCGCGCCCACACTCACAACGTCCCGGCGACCCGTCCCAGCTGCCCCTCACGAGCCTCCAACGACGCGACCGCTCAAGCACAAGACCAAGTCGTTGATCGCTCCACGGGAAGCAGCGCGGGTCCGTCACCTGGCGGGGAGCATGAAGGAATCACACGTGATCAGGGCCGCTCAGGCGACGCGCTCGGCGGCTCCGCCGCCGACGGCCTCGTCGCTCGGCACGCAGATGCTCGCCGGCTCCGGACCGAAGCAGCCGGCGGACTCCACCGTGAGCCCCGGCTCGGGCGCCGGCGCCGTCGCGGCGGGGTGCGACGGCTCCGCCCGCTCCGCCCGCCGCGCCACACCGAGCAGCGGGACGCCCACCGCCTGCGTCAGTCCGCCCAGGAGCCACGCGAACGGGATCGACACCGCCTGGGACACCCAGCCGAGGCCGACCTGGCCCACCGTGGAGCCGCCGTCACCGAACAGCGCGTCCAGGGAGATGATCGTGGCACGCTGTTCAGACGGGATGCGCGAATTCAGCCATCCCTGCTTGACGGGCAGCGAGATGCCGAACGCCACGGTCGAGACCAGGTAGAGCGGCACCGCGATCCAGAACTGCTGCACCAGCGCGGCGCCGATCACCGTCACCGTGGTCACCCCACTGCAGACCATGAGGATCAGACCGCGATCGGGGACGCGCGCGGTGATGCGCCCGACCAGCGCGTTGCCGAAGATCTGCGTCAGGCCGACGAGGGCGGCGATCACGCCGGTGACCCAGACCAGATCCTTGCCGAGCAGGTCCAGGAAGTACTTCTGCCACGAGTAGAAGCCGTACATGAAGAACACGCCCTGGACCAGCGAGGCGAACATGATGAAGCGGATCACGCGGTCGTGCAGCCCGTAGGTGACCCCGTCCGTGGCGATGCGGCGCGTCTCGCGGCCGAAGCTGCCGACCGTGAGCGACCGCGCCTTGAAGCCGAGGTCGCGCATCACCAGCAGTCCGAGCAGGAACGCGGGCACCAGCACCACCGCCCGCGCCACGTACGGGATCCAGAGGTCGATCTGCCCCAGCAGACCCCCCAGCGTGGTGCCGATCAGCATGAAGACGCCGAACATGATCCCGTAGCGGGCGAAGATGGGCTCGAGGCGCCCCTCGTACCCCACCGAATGCAGGGCGTCCACCATCCACGCGTCCACGGCGCCGGTGTAGAAGGTGTAACCGATGCCGAGCAGGGCGGAGGCGGCGGCGAAGGGCCAGAGCCCGTAGCCGGCGAGGCCGAAGCCGACGTAGAGGAGCGTCGAGACGAGGATGATCCCCACCGCGAGCAGGTAGGAAGCGCGACGGCCGACGGTGTCGGCGACGACTCCGGTCGGCACCTCGAAGATCACCTGGGCCACGGTATAGGCCGCGTTGATGAGCATCACCTGGAAGATGTCGAGCCCCACCGAGAGCAGGAACAGCGTATTGACGCCCCAGATGAGCGACTGGGCGAGGGTCGTCGTCGCGGCCACACCGAGGTAGGTACGGATGATGCGCTGCGAAGTCATGGGCAGCTTGTTCCCCGCTGCGTGCACGTTAACCCAAGTGAGCGTGCTGCGGCGCATGCGACGTGAGCCGTCAGGGTGCGGGCCGTGGAGCCGCGGCGGTTTGCCGCGGCGGCGCGGCCCCCTCAGACGGGGGTGCCGGTCGGGCAGGCCGGCAGCTCGCAATCGAGCCGGCCGTCGCGCAGGACGATCGTGCGGTCGAAGTACCGCTGGATCTCCGGGTTGTGCGTGACCATGACGATCGTGTTGCCCTCGCGATGGAGCTGGGCGAAGAGGTCCATGATCTCCACCGTCGTCTCGCTGTCGAGCGCACCGGTGGGCTCGTCGGCGAGGATGAGCGGCGGCTCGTTGACGAGCGCGCGGGCGATGGCCACGCGCTCCTGCTCGCCGCCCGAGAGCTTGCCCGGCAGGTGTCCGCCGCGGTCGGCCAACCCGACGCGGTCCAGCACGTCGAGGGCGCGGGCGCGCTTGTCGACCGACGGCATGCGCTTGACCGCCAGCGGCAGGGTGACGTTCTCGAGCGCCGTCAGGTACGGCACGAGATTGAACGACTGGAAGACGAACCCGAGGTACTCACGGCGGAAGTCGGCGAGCCGCTCCCCGGGGAGCGTATAGAGGTCGATGCCGTCGACGGAGATGGAGCCGGCGCTCGGGTGGCTGAGGCCGCCGAGAATGGCGAGGAAGGTGCTCTTACCGGACCCCGACTGGCCCATGACGCCGAGGAACGAACCCTCGCACGCGACGAGGTCCAGGCCGCGCAGGGCGTGCACGGGGGCGCCGTCACCGGCGAAAGTCTTCTCGAGGCCACGCACGTCGATGAAGCGCGCGGCACGCTCGTCCGCGGACGCCGAAGCGCCCGCAGTCGTCGCCCTGGTCTCTTGTCCGGCTTGCGTCTGCATGGTCGCTGCAGTCATGGTCTGTCTCCTGGGACGGGCGCCGGCGCTCACAGCGCGCGCAGCGCCTCGGTCGGGTCGAGCTTGCCGGCACGCAGCGCCGGATAGAGGGCGGCGAGGGCGCCCGTGAGCGCCGCCACCGCGACCGCGCCGACGCCGAGCAGGGGCGTCCAGGTCACCGGCGTGCCGCCGGCGAGCAGTGGCAGGACGGCATACGTGACCGCCATACCGGCGAGATAGCCGAGCACGCCGGCGATCACGCCGGCCACGACGGCCTCGATCAGGACCAGCCGCGTGATCTGGTCGCGGCGAAAGCCGATGGCGCGGAACACGCCGATCTCGGTGGTGCGCTCGTGCACGGAACCCATCATGGTGAGGAACACGACGAGGATCTCGATGCCGACGACGACACCGACGATGGCGTAGCTGAAACCCTTGAACTCATTCACCGCGTGCAGCCGACTCTGGACCGCCTCGCGGACCGTCGAGACCCTGGCGCCGGGCAGCGCGGCGGAGAGCTGCGCCACGATGCGGTCGACGGGCGCCCCGGAGTAGGCGGCGGCGACCTCGATCAGCGTGAGCTGACCGGGCCGGCCGAGCAACTCCTGCACGGCCGCCAGGTCGGCGATGAGCAGGTCGTCGTCCTGGGCTCCCGTCGGCCGCAGGATGCCGGTGAGGGTGAAGCGCTTGCCGCGGATGCGCACGTAGTCGCCCATCCGTAGCCCGAGGACGCGGGCCGCCTTTGACCCGACCACGAGCTCGTGGCCGTTCTGCGGCGGGCGGCCGGGGTCGACCGACCACCAGCGCTTGAGCTTGAACTGCGCGGCCGGATCGACGCCCATGAGCAGGGCGCGCCGGCCCTTCACCTGCACCGCACCGACGAGCTCGGGCGCGACGACGGAGACGCTCGCCCGCGCCGGGATCGCGCGCACACGCTCGAGGTCGGCGTCGCCCAGACTCTGCGCGCCGACGTTCACGCCGCCCACGGTCATCCCGCCGTAGCTGAGCGAGACGTCCTGGCTCTTGGGCTGGATCACGATGTTGGCTCCGTAGCTCGCCATGTCCGCCTTGGCCTCACCGGTCATCGACTTCGCCAGCGTGAGCAGAGCCACGACCGTGCCGACGCCGATGAGCAGACCCGCGATGAGGAACGCCGCGCGGGCCTTGCGGCGGCGCAGGTTGGCGAACGCTATGGTACGGAGGGTCAAACCGGTCCCCTGATCAGATCGCCCTCAAGGCGACGGTAGGGTCCAGCCGGCTCGCGTGGAGAGCGGGATACAGCGAGCCGAGCGAGCCGATGAGCACGGCGAGCAGCACCGCCCCCACCGCGAGCGGCGGAGCCCAGGAGATGCCCACCTCGCCGCCCTTGGCGAAGAACGGCAACAACACGTAGCTGAGGACCATGCCGGCGAGGTAGCCGAGGACGCCGGCGACGACGCTGGCGACGGCGGCCTCGATCAGCACCAGCAATGTGACGTGGCCGCGCCGGAAGCCGAGCGCACGGAAGATGCCGATCTCACGCGTGCGCGCGTTCACGGAGCCCATCATGGTCACGAAGACGACCAGCGCCTCGACGGCGATGATGACGCCGGCGACCGCCCAGCTGAAGGTACGGAACACGTCGAGTGCGTGCATCCGGTTCTTGGTCACCTGCTGCATGGCCGTCACCCGCGTGCCGGGCAGGATATCCCCGAGCTGGGCGGCGATCTTCTCGACCGGGCAGTTGCTGCAGAGCGCGGCGACCTGGACGAGCGTGACGCGGCCGGGTTTACCCAGCAGCTTCTGGGCCGCCCCAAGCTCGGTGATCAGCAGCTGGTCGTCCTGTGACCCCGTCGGCAGCAGGACACCGGTGACGGTGAAGTCGCGGCCGTCGAGGGCGATGGTGTCGCCGGCGTGAAGGCCGAAGCGGCGGGCGGCCGAAGAGCCGGCGACGAGCTCGTCGGCGGCCGCCGGCGGCCGCCCCGCCAGCGTCCACCACCTCTTGAGCCGGAACTCGTCCTTCGGCTTCACGCCGAGGAGCAGCGCCTGTTCGCCCTTCACCTCGACGGCACCGAGCAGCTCCGGTGCGACGATGGCGACGTTCTTGCGGTTGGGGATGGACGCGATACGCGAGAGGTCCGCCTCGCGGATGTCGCGCGCCTGCAGCCGCACGCCGCCGAGGGCGACGCCGCCGTAGGTGAGCGAGAGGTCGTCGGTGCGCGGCGCCACGACGATATTGGCGCCGTATGTCTCCAGCTGGTTCTGCGCCTGCGCGGTGAGAGCGCGGCTCAAGGTCAGCAACGTCACCACGGTGGCGATGCCGACCAGCAGGCCGGCGACCAAGAACGCGGCGCGCGACGAACGGCGGCGCAGGTTGCCGAAGGCGACGGTGCTGAGTCTCACAGCGTCCTGACCCGGGGGCTCCGGGGGCGGCTCACTGGAAGTACTGGACGCCGCTCTGGAGGTCGGACGTCTTGAGCACCAGGGTCTTGCCCTTGACGTTGCGCTCGATCGGCGACGGGTTGCAGCCGCCCTCGAGCACGTTGATCTTGGTGGAGGGGAAGCGACGGCCGCAGTTGTTGCAGACCATCTCGTCGCCTTCCTGGTGGTAGCCCTTCTTGTTGGGGAAGCACACGTCGCAGGCGTCGAAGGCGGCGCGATACTTGCCGTCCGAGCTCTTCATCACGAAGTACTTCACCTCGACGCCGCCGGCGTCGTAGCTGTAGAAGTGCGCCTGGCCGTCGGCGACGTCCGCTACGGGGATGGTGACGTCCGCGCCGTTGGCAGCCACGGGAGCGGCGACCGCGGCCGGGCCGCCGTCGCCCTTGTTGAGCACGACGACGAGCGCCACGGCGACCAGCGCCGCCAGGGCCACCCCAGCGAGCAGCAGATGAAGTCCGGTGCGGCTCTTCGGCTGCTCGAACTGCGCCCGCTTCTGCTCGCGCACGTTCGTCGCCTTGGGCGCGCCGCCGGTGGTCTTGCGCCTGCGGTTCCGTGACTTGCTCGACACTGCCGCCTCCCATTCCCGAGGAACCAAACAAAGATGATTGCTTCACACCACAATAGGGGCGAGCGGAAAGCCGCGCAACTCGAACCGGCGTTGAGAGACCCTGTCCTCGCGCCGGCGACCGCGGCTCCCTCCCCTGCCCCAGGGACGGCTGCCGCGCATCGGGCGCGGAGCCGATCGGTCAGGCGGCTGCCGACTGGTCGGCGACCTTGAGCAGGTTGCGCACCAGCCGTGAACACAGCCTGCGGGACGACATCGCGATCTCGTCCCGCCGCTGGTGCAGCTCTTCGAGCACGTGCGGCGCCCGGTCGCGCATGCCTTTGTTGTCCCGCCTGAGCCAGACCTCGAGAGTGGCTGCGTCGATCTCCGGGTGAAACTGCAGGCCCCAGGCCCAGCGTCCCGCTCGAAACGCCTGGACGCCGACGTCGCCGCGCCGCAGTGCGAGGGGCCGGGCATGGGCGGGGACCGTGAACGACTGCGCGTGCCACTCCAGCGCCATGAACTCACGCGGCACGCCCTCGAAGAGCTGGTCTTGCCCGACCAGGCGCATCGGCATCCATCCCACAGCCGGCTCAGGCCGGTCGAAGACACAGCCGCCGTTCACGGAGGCGAGCTGCTGAGCGCCCAGGCAGATGCCGAGGAGCGGCAGTCCCAGCTCGAGAGCGGCCGCGAGCAGCGACCGCTCCTGGCGCAGGAAGGGGTACGCGTCGTCCTGGTCGGTGTTCATCGACCCCCCCAGCACGATGAGCGCCCGGTAAGCTCCGAGGTCCTCGGGCGCCGGCAGCGGGGCGCTGCCGTGCAACTGGCGCAGATCGAACTCGACGCCGTCCGCGATCAGCGTCTCGAGGATGGTCCCCGGCTGGCCGATCGCCTGGTGCTGGATGATGAGCACGGCGCCGTCGCGCATTACCGCCTCCATGGCTCGGCTACGCGTTTCAGGTGAGTCCGGTATACCCATCCGACCGCGGACGAAAGCGACGCGCACCTTGTCCCTTCGATCACCCCGCCGACCGGCGCCGGGCGTCGCACCAGGGGGCGACTCCTGAGTCCCCGTGGCCGCCGTCACCGGCCCCGTTCTGGTACGGTCACCGCATGCAGTCCGTACGCACCGATACGCCGCCGCTCACCGGCCTCAGCGCTGCTGAGGCCGAGCGGCGGCGCGCCGCGGGCCAGGGCAACGACGTCGAGATCCGCGCCGGCCGCACGTACGGTCGCATCGTTCGCGACAACGTCTTCAACTTCATCAACAACCTGTTCTACTTCCTCGGGGTCCTGCTGCTGATCCTTGGCAAGCCGCTGGACGCGTTCGCGGTCGTGTTCGTGATCGGCGCCAACACCGTCATCAGCCTCTTCCAGGAGATCCGCGCCAAGCGTGTCATGGACAAGATGGCGATCCTCCTGCGGCCCAAGGCGGACGTGCTGCGCGACGGGCAGGTCGTGGAGATCGACCCGTCGCAGGTGGTGCTCGGCGACGTGCTGCGGCTCGAGCCCGGCGACCAGGTCGTGGTAGACGGCCCCATGGTCGGCGAGGGGCGCATGGAGGTCGACGAATCGCTGCTCACCGGCGAGTCGGACCTGGTCACCAAGCACCCCGGCGACGACCTGATGTCGGGCAGCTTCTGCATGACGGGCGGCGGCTACTACGAGGCCGCCCGGGTCGGCCTGGACAGCTTCGCCAACAAGCTCACCGCCAAGGCGACGGCCTACAAGCGCGAGCTCACCCCGCTGCAGCGGCAGGTCGTGCAGATCGTGCGCATCCTGCTCATCGTCGTCATCGTCTTCGAGATCCTCGTGTGGGTGCGCAACGTCATCGGCGGCGTGCCGTTCGTGGAGAGCGTGCGCATGTCGACGGTGATCCTGGCGCTCATCCCCAACGGACTCGTGCTCAGCATCGCGCTCACCTACGCGCTCGGAGCCGTGCGCCTGTTGGGCAAGGACGTGCTGGTGCAACAGTTCAACGCCGTGGAGAGCCTGAGCAACGTCGACGTCCTCTGCACCGACAAGACGGGGACGCTGACCTCCGGCGTCGTGACCTTCGAGGAGCTGGAGGGTCTGGGCGCCGACGACGCGCGCGCAGCGCGCCTGCTCGGCGCCTTCGCTGCCAGCACCACCGACGCCAACCGGACGATCGAGGCGCTCCGCACGGCGTTCACCGCGGAGCGCCTGCCGGCCGCACACGAGGCGTTCTTCTCGTCGGAGCGCAAGTGGAGCGGCCTCGCCTTCGCCGACGGCGAGGCGCGAGGCACGTACGTGCTCGGCGCGCCCGAGATCCTCGCGCCGGCGCTGGGCGCCGGCGCCGAGTGGCGCGGGCGCGCCGACGAGTGGGCCGCGCGCGGATTGCGCGTCGTCATGTTCGCCGGGCTGGACGAGCCCACCGCCTTCAGCGCCGACCCCGACGCCCCGCCCGTACTCCCCGATGGCATGCAGGCCGTCGCGCTCATCTGCTTCAGCGACGAGCTCCGCCCCGGCGTGCGCGGCACACTCGAGGAGTTCTCCGAGGCCGGCATCGACGTCAAGATCATCTCGGGCGACAACCCCAAGACGGTGGTCGCCCTCGCCACGCAGGCAGGCGTACAGACGCTGCGGCGCCGCGAGGGCGTGGACTCGTACTGCGACATGGTGACCGCCGACGCCACCACCAGCGTGGCGCGCGGCGAGGCCACGCAGGCCGGCGAATCCGCCGCGGACGCGCCGGGCGAGCGCCGGCTCGTCGCCGTCTCGGGAGCCGAGCTTGCCGAACTCTCGCCCGAGGACTTCGCCGCCAAGGCCGAGGAGGCGGGCATCTTCGGCCGCGTGACGCCCGAGCAGAAACAGGACCTCGTCGAGGCCCTGCGCGAGCGCGGGCGCTACGTCGCGATGATCGGCGACGGCGTCAACGACGTCATCGCGCTGAAGCAGGCCAACGTCGCCGTCGCCATGCAGGGCGGTAGTCAGGCGGCGCGCAGCGTGGGCGACCTCATCCTCATGAAGGACACCTTCGCTCCGCTCCCCTTCGCCTTCCGCGAGGGCCAGCGGATCATCAACGGGATGAACGACATCCTGCGCATCTTCATGGTGCGCATCTTCTTCAAAGCGGCGATGATCGCCATCGTCATGTCCATCGGCGGGTTCCCCTTCGCCCCGCGCCAGTCGGCTCTGCTCTCGTTCTTCGGCGCGACGGTCCCGGCGATCGCCTTCGCGCTCTGGGCGCAGCCGGGGCCGACGCCCAAAGTCGGGCTGTTCAAACTCCTGGCGCGGTTCGTCCTGCCGACGGTCGTGTTCATGGCGAGCATCGGGACCGCGGTCTACCTGATCTGGGCCATCCCGGCAGAGAACGGCGTCGCCGCCGTCGCCGGCGCCACCGAGAAGGAACTGGCCGAGAGCGGCTATCCGCCGGCAATGACAGCGCTCACGATCTTCGCCTGCCTCGCCGCCGTCTTCCTGATCCTGCTGATCGTGCCGCCGAGCAAGTGGTGGGCGGGCGGCGCGCCGGTGGTGCGCAACGACTGGCGCTTGCTCGGCGTGGTGGCCTTCCTGTTCGCCAGCATGGCGTTCATCCTCGCCGTGCCGCTCATGCGCACGCTGTTCGAGCTCACCACCCTGCCCTGGTGGCAGTACTTCGTGCTCCTGGGGCTCGCGTTCGCGTGGAGCCAGCTCTGCCTGCTGGTGTGGAAGACGCATTTGCTCGACCGCTGGCTGGGCACGGCGGAAGACCCGGGGAACGTGTGCGCCAAGGCGGCGGCCGAGGCCGCCGCGGAGGCCGGCGGGCGCTAGACGAGCCCGGCCGACGGGCACATCGGCGCAAGCGGGCAGTCCCCGCACGCCGGCCGCCGGGCGTGGCAGATGCGGCGGCCGTGCCGCACGAAGTCCACGTGCACGGCGTACACCTGCTCCGCGTCGTCCGCTCCGGCCAGCTCGGTGAGCAGCGGATGCGCCTGGTCGGCGGTCACCTTCTCGCCGATGATGCCGAGCCGCCGCGCCACGCGGTGGACGTGCGTGTCCACCGGCATGACCGGGCGCTGCAGCGCGAAGAGCAGGACACACGCGGCCGTCTTGGGCCCGACCCCCGGCAGGGAGACGAGGTAGTCCTGCGCCTCCTGGTCGGTCATCTCGTCGAGCTCGCCCAGCTCGGGCCGTCCCGTGCGCTCGCTGAGCGCCTCGAGGATGCGCTTGATGCGCGGCGCCTTCGTGTGCGCGAGGCCGCCGAGGGCGATGGCCTCTTCGATCTCCTCGACCGACGCGTCACGCGCCGCGGTCCACTCCGGGAAGCGCGCCTTGAGCGACGCGAAGGTGCGTTCGGTGTTCACGTCGGCGGTGTTCTGGGAGAGCACGGTGAAGACGAGCTCGTCCACCGGAGGATAGCGCGGCGAGAGCACGGGGCGGCCGTAGAAGTCGTCCAGCAGATGGGCCGCCTGCCTGAGCCTCTTCCTGGGTGAAGGTGCACTCACGGCGACAGAGTATACCGGGCGGCCGACTCGCAGGGGGCAGGCAGAGTGCCGGCCCCGCGCCTGCGGCGATGACCTGCCGACACCTGCGTGCGTTTCGGCGCGGCACGGCCCGCGGCGCCGTATCGGGCACGGCAGAGTCGCGGACGACACGGACGAGCGGGAGCGGCGGCCGATTCGGCACGGACTCCGCCGCCGGCAGCCCAGGGCCGCGGATGACACCGTGGGCGGCCTGCGACCGATAGCGCGCACGGATCCGGGCGCGAAAGGACATGGTGGCGCAGCGCGCCCGCGAGCGGGGCGGGTCACGCGCGTGGTAGCCTCGGCCGATGATGCGAGATGAGGCTGGAGTGGCGCCGGCAGGCGCAGCCGAGGGCTGGCGCTTCTGGATCGACCGCGGCGGCACGTTCACCGACGTGGTCGCGCGGCCGCCCGGCGGCGGCCTGCGCACGCGCAAGCTGCTCTCGCAGGACCCGGCGCGCTACGAGGACGCCGCCGTCCAGGGAGTGCGCGAACTGCTCGGCCTGCAGGACGGCCAAGCGATCCCTGCGGAGCTCGTCGCCGAGGTGCGCATGGGCACGACGGTGGCGACCAACGCTCTCCTGGAGCGCGCGGGGTCGCCGACCCTCTACGTGACCACGCGCGGGTTCGGCGACGCGCTGCGCATCGGCTACCAGGACCGGCCCGACATCTTCGCGCTCGACATCCGCCTGCCCCCGCCGGTATACGCGCGCGTGCTCGAGGTGGACGAGCGCGTCGGCGCCGACGGCGCCGTGGTCCGCGAGCTCGACGAGGAGGGCGCGCGGCGCGGGCTCCGTGAGGCTCGCCGCGCCGGCTTCGACGCCGTGGCCATCGCCTTCATGCACGGCTACGCCTACCCGGAGCACGAGCGGCGCGTGGCGGAGCTGGCGCGCGCCGCAGGCTTCACCCAAGTGTCGGTGTCTTACGAGACCAGCCCGCTCATGAAGCTGGTCGGCCGCGGCGAGACGACGGTCGTGGACGCATACCTCTCTCCCGTCCTGCGCCGCTACGTCGACGGCGTCGCCGGGCAACTCGGGGACGTGCGCCTGCGCTTCATGCAGTCGCACGGCGGCCTCACCGACGCGACGCTCTTCCGCGGCAAGGACAGCATCCTCTCCGGCCCCGCCGGCGGCGTCGTCGGCGCCGTCACGGTCGGCCGCCGGGCCGGGTTCGACAAGCTCATCGGCTTCGACATGGGCGGCACGTCGACGGACGTCTGCCACTACGCCGGGGAGCTCGAGCGCAGCTACGAGAGCATGGTCGGCGGCGTCCGTCTGCGCGCGCCGATGCTGCGCGTGCACACGGTGGCCGCGGGTGGCGGCTCCATCTGCGCGTTCGAAGGCGGACGCTACCGCGTCGGGCCGCGCAGCGCCGGCGCCGACCCCGGACCGGCGTGCTACGGCCGGGGCGGCCCGCTCACGGTCACCGACTGCAACCTCATCGTGGGCAAGCTGCGACCGTCGTTCTTCCCGCACGTCTTCGGGGCGGACGGCGCCGGGCCCGTCGACGAGGGCGCGGCGCGCGCGGCGCTCGCGGCCGTGGCCGCGAGCATGCGCGCCGCCGGCGTCGACCCGCCGCCGCCCGCGCAGCTCGCCGAGGACTTCATCCGCGTGGCCTGCGAGGCGATGGCCCGTGCGATCAAGCGGATCTCGACGCAGCGTGGCCACGACGTCGCCGGCCACGCGCTCTGCTGCTTCGGCGGCGCGGCCGGACAACACGCCTGCCGGGTCGCCGACGCGCTCGGCATGACCAGCGTCCTGCTGCACCCGCTCGCTGGCGTGCTCAGCGCCTACGGCATGGGGCTGGCCGACGTGCGCGCGCTGCGCGAACGCACGCTCGAGCTTCCCCTGGCGCGAGCGGCAGACGCGGCGGCGACCGCCGCCCTCGCGGAGCTTGAAGGTGAGGCGGTCGCGGAGCTCGCGCGACAGGGCTTTGCCGCGACCGACGTGAGCGTCGAGAGGCGCGCTCACGTGAAGTACGGCGGGACCGATGTCTCTTTGCCCGTGCCCTGGGGCGACCCGGGCAGCATGGGCTCCGCCTTCCTCGTCGAGCACGAGGCACGCTACGGCTTTCTCATGCCCGGCCGGGCGTTGACGCTCGAGGCCGTCTCCGTCGAGGCGATCGGGCCGGGGACGCCGACAGACGCAGACCCCGTTGCCGAGCCCCCGCTGCCCGTGGGTGAGAGCAGGGGTCGTCCCCGCGCCGCAGCCGGGCAGGACGCCGCCGCGGCATCCGGGCCGCACGGGTGCGTGCGGCTGTTCAGCGGCGGCCGCGACCACGAGGCGCCCGTGCACGAGCGCGTCGGGCTCCCTCCGGGGGCGACCGTCGACGGTCCGGCGATCGTCTGCGAGACGACCAGCACCACCGTCGTCGAGCCCGGCTGGCAGGCTGAGGTGCTGGAGGGCGGAGAATTGCTGCTCCGCCGGCTCTCGCCGCCGTCGCGGCCGTCGGCCGACCCGTTACGACCCACCCCGCTGCTGCTCGAAGTCTTCAACAGCCTGTTCATGTCCATCGCCGAGCAGATGGGCGCCACGCTCGCCAACACGGCCGTCTCCGTGAACATCAAGGAACGCCTCGACTTCAGCTGCGCCCTGTTCGACGCCGGCGGCGGGCTGGTCGCCAACGCGCCGCACCTGCCCGTGCACCTCGGGTCGATGGGGGCCTCCGTGCAGGCCGTCCTGGCGCGGCACGGCGACGCACTGCGGCCCGGCGACGCCTACCTGCTCAACTCTCCCTACGCCGGCGGGACGCATCTGCCCGACCTCACCGTGGTCACGCCCGTGTTCGCCGCGCCCGCGGAGACCGGTCCGGCCGCGTCCGCCGCCCCGCTCTTCTTCGTCGCCTCGCGCGCGCACCACGCCGACATCGGCGGGGTCACGCCCGGGTCGATGCCCCCCGGCAGCCGCACCATCGACGAGGAGGGCGTCCTCATCGAGGACTTTCTGCTCGTCGACGGCGGCCGCCTGCGTGAGGCGGAGGTCGCCGAACTCCTGACGGGGGCCACGCACCCTGTGCGCGACCTGGCCCAGAACCTCGCCGACCTGCGCGCCCAGGTCGCCGCCAACGCACGGGGCGCAGCCGGGATCCAGCGTATGATCGCCGAGTTCGGGCTCCCTGTCGTCGCGGCCTACATGCGACACGTTCAGGACAACGCCGCGGAGGCCGTCCGGCGCGTACTCGACCGTCTCAGCGACGATCCGCAGGCGCACAGCTTCAGCCAGGAGATGGACGACGGCAGCCGGATCGCCGTGCACGTCCGGGTCGACCGCGAAGCACGCCGAGCCACGGTCGACTTCAGCGGCACCTCGGCCCAACGCGCCGACAACTTCAACGCCCCGGCCGCAGTGACCACCGCGGCCGTCCTCTACGTCTTTCGCACCCTCGTCGACACGGACATCCCGCTCAACGCCGGCTGCCTCGAGCCGATCGACATCGTCATCCCGCCGGGCAGCCTCCTCGACCCAGCCCGGCCGGCAGCCGTCGCGGCCGGCAACGTGGAGACGTCTCAGGCCGTCACAGCGGCGCTGCTCGCTGCGCTGCAAGCGGCCGCCGCCGGCCAGGGCACGATGAACAACCTCACGTTCGGTGACGACCGCTACCAGTACTACGAGACGATCTGCGGAGGGGCCGGGGCCGGCCCCACGTGGGATGGCTGCGACGCCGTGCACACGCACATGACCAACTCCCGGCTCACCGACGCGGAGGTGCTGGAGTGGCGGTACCCGGTGCGCGTCGAGGAGTTCCGCATCCGCAGGGGCAGCGGCGGCGCGGGGGCCCACCGCGGCGGTGACGGAGCGGTGCGCCGCCTGCGCTTTCTGGAGCCCCTCACGGCGGCGATCGTCTCGAGCAGCCGCCGCGTGCCGCCCTATGGGCTCGCCGGCGGCCTCCCCGGAGCCTGCGGCCGAAACGCGGTCGAGCGCGCCGGAGGCGCGGTCGAGGAACTGCCCGGCGTCGCCCGCATCGGGATGGCGGCGGGCGACGTCCTCGTCGTCGAGACGCCGGGCGGCGGCGGGTACGGCCCGCCGCCCGCGGTCTCACACGGAGAGACTCAGTAGCCGGCAGCGCGCCGCTTGAGCTCGCGCTTCTTGCGGCGCCGCAGCAGAGCGCTCACGGCCAGACCGATCAAGAACCCGGCGAGCAGCAGCACGACCAGCATCAGCGCGGCCGGCAGGGAGAGCCACCAGAAGAAGAAGTGGAAGCGCCAGTCTTCCTTGGTGTTCTGCAGGACCAGGATCAGGATGACGATCGCGATCACGGCCGGGGCGATGAGCTTGCCGTATCCCGGGCCGGTAGTGTTGCGGTCGCGCTGCAGCTGAACCTGCGCGCCGCCTTCAGTGGAGCTCATGCATAACCCCCTCGTGTCCGTCCGGACATGGTTCGCCACGCGCGCGGTCTACCCTTGCGCGCGACGGTATAAGCCGGGCACTCCGCGCGCGTCTGCGCTCTGAGCGCGCAGACCCGGACGCCAGGGCGCAGCACGCCTGAGGGGCGGGAAGCGCTTCCGGCTTCCCGCCCCTCACGGCAGATGCGGCGTCCGTCCCCCCGGAGGCCGCCGCGGACGCCGGGCCTCCCGGCCCGGCTCAGTCGCTCACTGCTTGGCGAACGCCTCCAGGCCGTCGGCCACGGTGGCGAGCACCGACTCCAGCTGGGCGTCGTCGATGACCAGCGGCGGCTGGATGCGCAGCACGCTGCCGAAGTTGCCGCCGACGCCGATGAGCACGCCGTGGTCGAGGCAGTACTGGCGCACGAAGCCGGCGGCGGCGGTGCCATAGGCCTTGGTCTCCGGGTCGGCGATGAGCTCCACGCCGATCATGAGGCCCTTGCCGCGCACGTCGCCGATGAGCGGTTGCGTCTTCTGCAGTTCCCGGAACTTCGCCATGAGCGCGGCGCCCTTGCGCGCCGCGCCGTCCACCACGCCGTCCAGGAGGAAGTCGATGTTGGCCAGCGCCGCGGCGCAGCTCACGGGGTTGCCGCCGAAGGTGCTGAGGTGATCGCCGATCTGGAACGCGTCGGCGATCTCAGACCTGGCGATGAAGGCGCTGAGCGGCCAGCCGTCGGCGATGCCCTTGGCCATCGTCATGATGTCGGGGACGACGCCGAAGTGTTCGATCGCGAACAGCTTGCCGGTGCGCCCGAACCCGCTCTGGACCTCGTCGGCGATGAAGAGGATGCCCTCCTCGTCGAGGATCTCCTTGACGCGCCTGAAGTAGTCGTCTGGCGGCACGATGATGCCGCCCTCGCCCATCACCGGTTCGGCGATGAAGGCGCAGACGCTGCCGGAGAGATGCAGGCGGGCGACCTCGCCGACGCGGCGCGCGCAGAGCATGTCGCACTTGTCGGGTGTGGTCTCGGCGAAGCAGCGATAGCAGTACGGAGTGGGCGTGAAGGCCACGCCCGGCATGTACGGGCCACCGCCCTTCTTGCGGCCCGAGTTGCCGGTGACCGACAGGGTCGCGTACGAGCGGCCGTGGAAGCTCGACTCGATGGCGAGGAACTCGTTCTTGCCGCTGTAGCGCTTGGCGAGGCGGAACGCGCCCTCGATGGCCTCGGCGCCGCCGTTGCCGAAGAACGACTTCTGCAGCGTGCCGGGCGTGACCTCGGCGAGCTTCTCGGCGAGCGCGCCCACCGACTCGACGTGGTAGACGTAGGAGCAGGCGTGCACGAGCTTCTGCGCCTGGGCGATGGCCGCGTCGAGGATCTGCTGGTTGTGGTGGCCGGCGTTGGTGACGCTGATGCCGGCGAAGCAGTCGATGTACTCGGTGCCGTCGGCGTCGTAGAGCAGGGCTCCGTCGCCGTGGTCCGCGACCACCGGCTCCACGCGCTTCACGAACCCGGTCATGATGTAGTCGCGATACTGTTCCTGCACGCCCATGCTATCGACTCCCCTTCGGCGAACGCGTGGTTAATCACTTGATTGACTCGTGAGGGATAGCGTATCAGATGCACGCCCGCGCGCGCCGCATGCGGGCCCCGACGCGGAGGCCAACGCGCGCCGCGACGGCGCGACGCGAGGGCCAAGGCGGGCGAGCCTCGTCGAGCGGGAGACGACGCCCCGTTAGTCGAGACCGGCGAAGTGTCCGGCAGCGAACACCGGACGGCCGCGGAACAGTGTCAGCTCCACCGCGGCCTCGTGGATGCTCTCCGGGGGAAGTTCGAGCAGGTCCTCCCGCAGCACCACCAGGTCGGCGGACTTGCCCACCTGCAACGACCCGGTCTCGTGCTCCAGGAAGTTGGCGCGTGCGCCGGCGATGGTGAAGGCCTCGATCATGGTCTCGACGTCGACCGCCTCCTCGGGCCACAGTTCGCCGTTGGGTACCGGGGCGAGCGGGTCGCGGCGCAGCACCCCGCGCTGAATGGCGAGCAGCGGGTCCGGCGGCGGCGAGACGGGATAGTCGCTGCCGCCGGCGACCGGCACGCCCGCGCGCAGCAGACTCCTCATCGGGTATTGGTGGTCGGCGCGCGCACCGACGAGCCGGCGCAGTTCGCGGTCGTAGTCCGGGTCTTTGGTGAACCAGTAGGGCTGGACGGCGGCGACGATGCCGAGCGCCGCCATGCGGGAGTAGTCGGCAGGATCGACAAGCTGCAGGTGCGTGATGAGGTCGCGGGCGTCCTCCCGTCGGCGGGCGGCGGCTCCCTCCCGGGCGACGGCCACGGCGTCGACCGCGAGCGAGACGGCCGCGTCGCCGATGGCGTGGTAGTGCAGCTGGAAGCCGGCGGCGGCGGCGGCCGACGACGCCTCGAGCAGCCGCTCGGCCGGCCACACCGAGGTCCCGCGGAAGTCCGGCCGGTCGGCGTACGGCTCGGCCAGGTAGCCGGTGTGCGTCTCGATCACGCCGTCGACGAAGAGCTTGACGGCGGCGGCGCGCACCAGCGGGCCCGTGAAGCGGGCGCGCACGTCCGCCGCCGCCTCCACCTGCGCGCCGATGGGCAGGTCCGGGTCGAGCATCACCGACAGGCAGAACCGCGCCGTAAGCTCCCCGGCGTCCTCGAGGAGCCGATAGGCGTCGAGGACGCCGTCCCCGGCGTGCACGCCGGCCTCGTGCATGAGGGTCGTCCCGTAGGGCGCCGCGATCGTGCGCTGCAGGCAGCGCAAGGCGTCGGCCATCTGCGCCGCGGTGTACGGCGGCAGCGCCCGCTGCACCCAGGGGAACGCCTCGTGCAGCAGCCCCTTGGGCGAGCCGTCCGGGAGACGCTCGACGACGGCGCCGTCCCAGCCGGGATCCTCCCGGCCGACGCCGGCGCGCCGCAGCAGCTCGCTGTTGACCCACTGCGCGTGGACGTTGTCGTCGTGCAGGCTGACGGGGCGGTCCGGCACCACGGCGTCGAGCGCCGCGGCCGTCATCTCCTCGGTCGGCACCAGGGCGGCGAACCAGCCGCCGCCGCGGATGGCCGGCAGCTCCGGCCGCTCGGCGGCGAACTGCGCCACCCGCCGCAGGCACTCCTCCACCGAGCGGCAGTCGGCGAGTTTCACCTCGAAGAGCTCGCCGGTGGCGCCCGAAGGGTGCAGGTGCGCGTCCGAGAAGCCGGGCAGGACGAGCCGGCCGCCGAGGTCCACGGTCCGCGTACGCGGACCGGACCACTCGGCGGCCTCCGCCGCGCTCCCCAGCGCCACGATGCGCCCGTCCTTGACGGCCAGCGCCTCGTAGCGCGAGCGTCGCGCGTCGACCGCGTACACGACGCCGCCGCTCAGGATCAGGTCCGCTTGCATCCCTCGCGCCTCCTCGCAGCCGCCGGCGCCCGTATCCTCGCGCCTTCTCGCAGCCGCCGGCGCCAGTATGCCACGTGACGACCCGGACCGGTTCGGCCGGGGACGCCGGGCGACCACGCCCCGGCGGGGTAGCGAGTTCTCCGGCTGGCGGCGCCCGCACGCGCCCGGCGACGTGGACCGGATCCACGTGAGAGAAGTCGCGCAGGTGCTCAACCTCACCGCCGCGGACCCTTGACGAAAGCTCGCGCGCGGATCCTGCCCGTGTGGACGCGCTCACAAACTGGCCGCTATACTTGGTCTACCCAAGTGGGCCGTTGAGTCTGTGGTCGCCCCACGTGCATGGGCCTGCCGCGTATCGCAAAGGAGTGCGTATGTCGGGTTCACCACCCAAGTCCACCGGTGCTGCGCTGGTCGTCGGCGGCGGCGTCGCTGGCATCCAGTGTTCCCTCGACCTGGCGGAGGGGGGGTACAAGGTCTATCTCGTCGAGAAGTCGCCGGCCCTCGGTGGCCACATGGCGCAGCTCGACAAGACCTTCCCCACCAACGACTGTTCGATGTGCACGCTGTCGCCCAAGCTGGTCGAGGCCGGCCGGCATCTCAATATCGATGTCATCACCAACTCCGAGCTCATCGGCCTCGAAGGCGAGCCGGGCAAGTTCAGCGCCAAGGTCTACCACCACGCGCGGTTCGTCGATCCCGATCTCTGCACGAGCTGCGGCGAATGCGCCCCCAAGTGCCCCGTCGTGGTCCCCGACCCCTACAACGAGGAGCTCGGCGAGCGCAAGGCCATCTTCAAGCTCTACCCACAGGCCATCCCCAACACGTACGCGGTGACCAAGAAGGGTCACAGCCCCTGCAAGCGCGCCTGCGCCGTGCACACGAGCGCGCAGGGCTACCTCGCGCTCATCGCCGACGGCCGCTACGCCGAGGCGTACACGGTCGCCAGCGACCCCAACCCCTTCACCGCCGTCTGCGGCCGCGTCTGCACGCACAAGTGCGAGACCGACTGCACGCGCGGTGACGTCGACGAGCCGCTGGCCATCGCCGGCCTCAAGCGGTTCGTCAGCGACTACGCTTTCGAGAACGTGCCGCTGCCCGAGAAGGCAGAGGTCACGTTCAAGGAGAAGGTCGCCGTAGTCGGCGCGGGCCCCAG
The DNA here is from genome assembly GCA_963762125.1 of uncultured Thermoleophilia bacterium. Taxonomy (GTDB): domain Bacteria; phylum Actinomycetota; class Thermoleophilia; order UBA2241; family UBA2241; genus CAIXSE01. The sequence goes on along the minus strand of CAVXJO010000006.1, from coordinate 324,657 downwards.
CGGCCTCACCGCCGCCCGCGACCTCGCCCTCCTCGGCTACGCCGTCACCGTCTTCGAGAGCAAGCCCGAGCCCGGCGGCATGCTGCGCTTCGGCATCCCCGAGTACCGCCTGCCCAAGGCTGCCCTGCAGCAGGACATCGACCGCATCACCGCGCTCGGCGTCGACCTCCAGGTCAACAAGGCCGCCGGCAAGGACTTCACCATCGACGGCCTCATGAAGAAGGACAGCGGCGGCTACAAAGCCGTGTACCTCGCCGTCGGCCTCCAGGGCGGCCGCACCCTGCCGATCCCCGGCGCCGACGCCAAGGGCGTGCTCGACGCTGTGAGCGTGCTCAAGGCCGCCTCGCTGGGCGAGAAGGTCGATATGGGCAAGAACGTCGTCGTCATCGGCGGCGGCGACGTGGCCTTCGACGCCGGGCGCACCGCGCTCCGGCTCGGCGCCGAGAAGGTCACCATCAACTGCATCGAGGACGACCAGAGCGTCCCGGCCTCCGACGACGAGCTCACCGAGGGCCTCGACGAGAGCATCAGCTTCAACTGCTCCTGCATGCCGTCGCAGATCGTCACCGACGCCTCCGGCCGCGCCAGCAAGGTCGAGTTCCTCGCCTGCGCGCTCGGTGACCCGGACGAGCGCGGCTGGCGGCCGCCTGTCGCCATCGCCGGCTCCGAGCACGAACTGGACTGCGACACCGTCATCTTCGCCATCGGCCAGAGCATGGTCGAGGACTTCCTCGAGGGGTCCAAGGGCCTCAAGGTCGAGAAGGGCCAGATCCTCACCGACAAGGCCACGCTCGGCACCGGCAAGAAGGGCGTGTTCGCCGGCGGCGACGCCGCGGCCCGCGCCCCGTGGACGGCCATCGAGGCCGTCGCCGCCGGCCGCCGCGCCGCGCGCAGCATCCACAACTTCCTGCGCGGCGAAGACCTCCTCCCCATCGAGGACGACGTCATGGACGAGGCCAAGCCCGAGGACGCCGTTCTCGAGCAGACCGCCGTCATGGCGCGCCTCCCCATGCCGCACCTGCCCGGCGCGGCGCGCAAGGTCGTCTGGGACGAGGTCAACACGGGCTTCTCCGAAGACCAGGCCGTCGCCGAGGCCAAGCGCTGCCTCAACTGCGCAGTCTGCTCCGAGTGCATGGAGTGCGTGCGCGCCTGCGGGCCCGGCGCTCTGGTGCACGGCGAGCGCGACGCCGAGATGGACATCGACGTCGGCGCCGTGGTCATGGCGACCGGCTTCGACCTCTACGACCCCGGCGCCAGCAGCGAGTACGGCTACGAGCGCTACCCGAACGTCCTCTCGGCGCTCGAGTACGAGCGCATGCTCAGCGCCAGCGGCCCCACGGCGGGCGAGGTCAAGCGCCGCGACAACGGCAAGCATCCCAAGAAGATCGCCTTCATCCAGTGCGTGGGCTCCCGCGACCAGGAGCACCAGTACTGCTCCAGCGTGTGCTGCAGCTTCGCCAACAAGCAGGCGATGCTCAGCATCGACCACGAGCCCGACTGCGAACCCACCGTCTTCCTCATGGACATGCGCGCCCAAGGCAAGGGCTTCGACGCCTTCTACCAGCGCGCGATCGACAAGGGCGTCAAGTTCGTTCGCTCGCGCCCCTCGTACATCAAAGAAGACCCCATCACCGGCGACCTCCTGATCAGCTGGGAGGACGAAGCCGGCAAGCTGCACGAGACCCGCTACGACATGGTCGTGCTCTCGGCCGGCCTGGAGCCTGCGCGCAAGGCGCAGGAGGCGGCCGGCCACGTCGGCGTCGCCCTCAACCGGCACGGCTTCTGCGAGCTGCACGAGTTCAACCCGCTCGAGACCAGCCGCAAGGGCGTGTTCGTCGTCGGTCCCTTCGGCGAGCCCAAGGACATCCCCGACAGCGTCGCCCAGGCCTCTGCCGCCGCGGCCCAGGTGATGACCGGCCTCGCCGACTCGCGCCACACGCTCACGGTCGACAAGGAGTACCCGGCCGAGAAGAACGTGGTCGGCGTCGAGCCGCGCGTCGGCGTCTTCGTCTGCCACTGCGGCACCAACATCGCCGGCGTCATCGAGGTGGAGAGCGTCGCCGAGTACGCCAGCCAGCTGCCCGGCGTGGCGTTCGCCACCGACACGATGTACACGTGCTCTTCGGACAGCCTCTCGGTCATCCGCGAGGCCATCGAGGAGCATGACCTCAACCGCGTCGTGGTCGCCAGCTGCACGCCGCGCACGCACGAGCCGATCTTCCAGGACACCCTGCGCGAGGCCGGCCTCAACCCGTTCCTCTTCGAGATGGCCAACATCCGCGACCAGGCGAGCTGGGTGCACGCCAAGGAGCCGGAAAAGGCCACGCAGAAGGCCAAGGAGCTGGTCCAGATGAGCGTGGCCCGGGCGCGGCTGCTCGAGCCGCTGTTCAAGGTCGACGTGCCGCTCACGCACTCCGCCGTCGTCATCGGCGGCGGCGTCGCCGGCATGACGAGCGCCTTGGCGCTCGGCGACATGGGCCACGAGGTGCACCTCGTCGAGCGCTCGCCCAAGCTGGGCGGCCACGTGCTCGAACTCGGCGACACCGTCAAGGGCAACGATCCGACGGCGCTGATCGGAGAGCTCGAGCAGCGCCTCGTCGACAACCCCAACATCAAGATCCATCTCGAGGCCGAGCTCGCCGACTTCCACGGCTTCATCGGCAACTTCTCGAGCGTGATCGGTGAGAAGGACGGCAAGCGCACGCCCATCGACCACGGCGTCGTCATCGTCGCGACCGGCGGCAAGGAAGACCGCCCCGAGCTGTACGGCCTCGGCTCCAGCCAGAAGGTCGTCACCGGGATGGAGCTCGAGCGTATGCTCAAGGAGGAGGACCCGGCGCTGGCCGACGTCAAGAGCGCCGGCTTCATCCTCTGCGCCGGCTCCCTCGACGAGAGCCACCCGTACTGCTCGCGCACCTGCTGCCAGCAGAGCGTCAAGAACGCCATCGCGCTCAAGGAGCAGGACCCATCGCGGCCGGTCCACGTGTGGTTCAAGGAGATGCGCACCTACGGTCTCCTCGAGGAGTACTACACGAGGGCGCGTGAGCTCGGCGTCATCTTCACGCGCTACGACAACGACAGCCTGCCCCAGGTGAGCGCCAACGGCAGCGTGAGCGTCAGCGCCCGCGACCCATATCTGGGCCGCGACGTGAACCTGCCGCTCGACCTGCTCGTGCTGGCCACGCCGACGGTGGCGTCCGAGGGCGCCAGCGAGCTGAGCAAGATGCTCAAGGTGCCGCTCACCGCCGACGGCTTCTACCTCGAAGCGCACGTCAAGCTGCGTCCCGTGGACTTCGGCTCTGAGGGCATCTTCCTCTGCGGCTCGGCCCACTACCCCAAGAGCATCGAGGAGACGATCTCGCAAGCCTACGCCGCCGCGGGTCGCGCCGCGGCCATCCTGGCCAAGCCGGCGCTCAAGGCCGGCGGCGTCGTCGCCGAGGTCGACCAGGACAAGTGCGCAGCCTGCCTCACGTGCGTGCGCGTCTGCCCCTTCGAGGTCCCGATCATCGAGCTCGAGACCAAGAAGGCCAAGATCGAGGCGGCGGCCTGCCAGGGCTGCGGCGTGTGCGTGAGCGAGTGCCCCGTCAAGGCCATCACCCTGCATCACTACACCGACGCGCAGGTCTTCGCCAAGGAAGAGGCGCTTTTCATGGAGGTGAGCTGAGATGGCGGACGCCGAGGTGACTCCGGTGGCCGAGGGCGCAGCGCCTGAGGCCACGGACGAGGCGCCCAAGAAGCCCGTCGACCCGGACTTCGAGCCCGAGATCATCGTGTTCGCGTGTCACTACTGCGCTTATGCCGCCGCCGACCTGGCCGGCAGCATGCGCCTGCAGTACCCGTCGAACATCCGCATGATCAAGCTGCCGTGCACCGGCAAGCTCGAGGTCATCCACCTGCTCAGGGCGATCGAGGCCGGCGCCGACGGCGTGTACGCCGCCGGCTGTCTCGAAGGTGAGTGCCACTACCTCAAGGGCAACCTGTGGGCGCGCAAGCGCATCAACCACGTCAAGACCCTGCTCTCCGAGGTCGGCTTGGAGCCGGAACGCGTCGAGATGTACAACATGTCGTCGGCCATGGGCGCAAAGTTCGCCGAGGTCGCGACCGAGTTCACCGAGCGCATCAAGGCGCTCGGCCCCAATCCTGTCAAACGTGCAGGCGTGGATGCCCACGCCGCCGCTCGCGAAGCGCTGGGCGCCGTGGCCATGCCCGATGACCCCGCCCCGTCCGCCGCCACCGGCGAGGAAGGACACGCAGAATGATCACCGCCGAACGCAAACCCCTCGACGAGATCCTCGCGCTCGTCGGCGACAAGAAGAAGGTCCTCGTGGCCGGATGCGACACCTGTGTCGCCATCTGCCTCACGGGCGGCGAGAAAGAGGCCGAGATCCTCGCCAGCGAGTTGCGGATCAAGGCCGAGCAGGACGGCCGCGAGGCCGACATCGAGCACACCGCCGCCATCCGCCAGTGCGAGTGGGAGTACCTCGACATGATCGCCGACAAGGTCGGCGAGGCCGATATCGTCGTCAGTATGGCCTGCGGCATCGGCATCCAGAGCATGGCAGAGAAGTTCTCACCCAGGCTCGTCGTACCAGCCGTGAACACCAACATGCTGGGCATGCCGCAGGAGCACGCCGTCTGGCTCGAGCGCTGCGGCGCCTGCGGCGACTGCGTCATCGGCGAGACCGCCGGCATCTGCCCCGTCGTGCGTTGCAGCAAGAGTCTCATGAACGGCCCCTGCGGCGGTTCGCACGACGGCAAGTGCGAAGTCACGACGCCTGAGAAGGAAGAGATCGACTGCGCCTGGGCGCTCATCTGGGACCGTCTCAGGGAGCAAGGGCGCGAAGAGATGATGTACGTCAACAGACCGCCGAAGAACTGGAGCAAGGGCAGTTCCGGCGGCCCGCGGAAGATGGTACGCGAGGAGGCGAAGCCGGTATGACCGCGACTGAGTACAAGGCCGGCAGCAACCTCGAAAAGGTCCTGAGCGAGGGCAAGTTCGCGGTCACGGGCGAGTGTGGTCCGCCCAAGAGCACCGACGTCACCGTCATTGAAGAAAAGGCCAAGATCCTCAAAGGCTACGTGGACGCCGTCAACATCACCGACAACCAGACGGCCGTGGTACGCGTCTGTTCCATGGCCTCGGCGTTCACCGCCCAGCAGAACGGCCTCGAGGCCATCATGCAGATGACCTGCCGCGACCGGAACCGCCTCGCCATGCAGGCCGACATCATGGGCGCCAGCACGCTGGGCATCAAGAACGTCCTCTGCCTCACCGGCGACCACATGAGCTTCGGCAACCACCCCGAGGCCAAAGGTGTGCACGACCTCGACTCGCTCAACCTCATCAAGATGTACAAAGACATGCGCGACGAGAAGAAGTTCCAGTGCGGCGAGGAGATGCCCATCGGTCCCGGACTCTTCATCGGCTGCGCCGAGAACCCCTTCGCCGACCCGTTCGAGTTCCGCGCCCTGCGCCTCAAGAAGAAGATCGAGGCCGGCGCCGACTTCATCCAGACGCAGTGCATCTTCAACGTCCCCAAATTCAAGAAGTGGATGGAAGAGGTCCGCGCTCTTGGTCTGCACAAGGAGATCAAGATCCTCGCCGGCATCACCCCGCTCAAGGGCGTCGGCGGCGCACGCTACATGCAGAAGTTCGTGCCCGGTATCGACGTGCCCCAGGACATCGTCGACCGCATGGCCGCTTGCGAGAAGGGTGCTCCGTCGCAGGCAGAAGGCAAGAAGATCGCCGTCGAGATGATCAAGGAGTTCAGCGAGATCGAGGGCGTCGCCGGCGTGCACATCATGGCCATCGAGTGGGAGATCGCCGTGCCCGAGATCGTCGAGGCCGCCGGCCTTATGCCGCGGCCGGCAGTGGCCTAGGAGGCGCGCATGTCCACCACCTGCACGCCCAGCGCCTCGCTCAGCCGGCAAGTCACCGCCGGCTGCGACGAGAACGCCAATCTCTGCTACCAGTGCAAGAAGTGCACGTCCGGGTGCCCCGTGGCCCGCTATGCGGACATGCACCCGGCGATGATCATGCGCGCCGTCCAACTCGGACAGTACGACATGATCTTCGACGACCGGTTCATCTGGCTGTGCACCGGGTGCGAGACGTGCTCGACCCGGTGCCCCCAGGGCATCGACATCGCCACGATCATGGACGAGCTCAAGATCATGGCCCGCAGGCAGGGTCGCATCCCGGCCGGCACGCCCTCGGCGCAGATGCTCAAGCTCAACTATGACTCCTTCGTCCGCTGGGGCCGCATGTGGGAGGTCGAGCTCATCACGCTCGACGTCCTCCGGCGGCCGAGCAGCGCCAGGAACTGGCTCACGCTCGGCCCCAAGATGATGTTCAAGGGCAAGATCAACCCCACGCTCAAGCGCGGCGACACGGTGGCCATGAAGCGCATGGTCCAGACCGCCGACAGCATCACCCGGGCCCATGAGGCCAGCGCCGCGGCCGAGGGAGGCCAGTCATGACCAAGACTCTCGCCTACTACCCCGGCTGCTCGCTGCACGGCACCTCCGCTGAGTTCGACGCCAGCTTCAAGGCGACGGCCCGGGCGCTCGACCTGGTGCTCCAGGAGATCCCGGGCTGGGAGTGCTGCGGCAACACCGCGGCGCACTCGATCAACCGCCTGCTCAGCACGGCGCTGCCGGTCAACGAGCTCGCCAAGGTCGAGCAGGACATGAAGCTCGACGCGGTGGCCGTCCCGTGCGCCGCCTGCTACAGCCGCTTCAAGAACGGCGCCCACGAAGTCGCCGAGAGCGAGGAGACGGCGGCCGACGTGCGCGCCGTGGTCGGCCGCGCCTACAACGGCGGCGTCGAGGTCGACAACCTCATCGACGTCTACCACGACGCCGTGGGGCTCGACGCCATCGAAGCCAAGGTGACACGTCCGTTCGCCGGCCTCAAGGTCGCCTGCTACTACGGCTGCCTGCTCACCCGGCCGCCCAAGGTCACGCTCGCCGACGACCCCGAGTACCCCACGCACATGGACGAGGTCGCGAAGGCCGTCGGTTGCGAACCGGTCGAGTGGAACTACAAGACCGACTGCTGCGGCGCCTCGCTGGCGCTCACCGAGCAGGGCATCGTCGACGACCTCGTCGGCCGCATCCTGTCCGATGCCAAGGCGTGCGGCGCCGAAGCCGTGATCGTGTCCTGCCCGCTCTGCCAGGTGAACCTGGACGGACGGCAGGTCGAGATCGCCAAGAAGGACGCCGGCTGGCAGGGCATCCCGGTGGTGTTCCTCAGCCAGCTGGTCGGTCGCGCGCTCGGCATCGACGACAAGGCTCTCGGCCTCAAGAAGCACCTCGTGGACATCACGGCGGTGATGGCGTAGCCCATCCCACCGCCGCTCGGCCGGCCGCGGCCGGCCGAAGGCCATGGACCGCGAAGAGGGGCGCCGGCCGGCGCCCCTCTTCGCGTACGGGACCAGGCGCCGCCACGACCACCGTACCGATCGCTGCGGGCCGCGCCCGCTTCCCGCCCCGCTCGCCTCGGAGTAGAGTGCTGGGGCATCAGTGGCCGGGGAAGGAGCAGCCGTGGACGAGCAGCAGGACCAGTCGGAGGAGACGCGACCGGCTCCGGCCTCACCGCCGGGCCCCGCGACGGTGGCCACCGGAGGGCGGGTGCTCCTCGTGTACGCCTCGAGACACGGCTCGACGCGGGAGATCGCCGACGCGGTCGCCGCCGAGCTCGGCTCTGCCTTCGCGACGGTCGATGTGCGGGAGGCCAAGGACGCTCCGCCGCCGGGCGGCTACGACGCCGTCGTGGTCGGCGGCCCGATGATCATGGGCTGGCACCGCCGCGCTGCACGGTACGTGAAGAAGCACCGGGAGCAGCTGGCCGGCGTCCCGTTCGCGCTGTTCGTCACCGCCGCCGCGCTGACCGAGGACGGCTTGGACGCCTTCCAGGGCGTCCCCGTCGGCAAAGACACCTGGCTGGTCAAGCAGCCGCACAGCCCCGCCAAGCTCACGCGCAAGGAGCGCTACGCGCTGCCGTCCCACTACCTTGGCGATATCGCCAAGGCCTGCGCGCCGGCGCGACCGCGCACCGTCGCCTTCTTCGCCGGGTCCCTCGACCTCACGAAGATGAACCTCCTCGAGAAGGCGTTCGTACTGGTCGTCGTCGGCGCCACGCCCGGCGACGGCCGCCACTGGGACTTCGTGCGCGAGTGGGCCGCCAAGGCGGCCGGCGAGCTCTCCGCAGACTAGGCCGTGCCCAGACCGGGACCGCTGCGCTCGCGCACGAACAGGAGCAGCACGAGCGCGACGGCCGCCGAGGCGGCCATCGTCCACCACGCCGGCGCGTAGGCGCCCGTGCGGTCGACGATGTAGCCGAACAGCGGCGGCCCGAAGAAGATGCCGACGTTGAAGAACGCGGCCGAGACGCCGGCGGCCGCGCCGGCGGCGGAATGACCGCCGGTCTCGCCGGCGAGCGTCCCCATGAGCCCGCCCCATCCGACGGCGCCGAAGCCGAGCAGGAAGAGCGCCACCCAGAGCAGCCAGGTCTGGCCGGGCTGGATGAGCGCGAGCGCGACGCAGGAGAGCCCGGCCAGCGTCCCCATGCCGAGCAGCGCGGGCACCCGCCGGCGATGCAGGGGGCGGTCGCTCACCAGCCCGCTGAGCGGCTTGCCGAGAGCGCCGGCGAACTGGGCGAACGCCAGCAGGCCGGCCGCGGCAACCACCGAGTAGCCCCAGTCGGCGTTCAGGAACAGGACGAGGTGCGCCAGAGCCGCGAACTCGACAATTCCGAGGAACAGCGCCGCGAGCCCCATCAGCCAGATGTCACGCGACCGGAGCACGGCGGCGAACCCAGGCTTGAGCGCCGCCCGGTCCTTCTCTTCATCACCGGTGACGCCGGGCAGGCCCTGGTCGATCGACGAGACCGTCATGGGCTCGGCGGCGTCGCCCGCCGACTCGCCCGGCCGCGGGTCGCGGTAGAAGAGCACCGCGACGACGCAGACAACGAAGGCGAGCCCGGCAGCGAACACGAACCCCGCCTGCCAGCCGTAGGCCACGGCGAGGGCCGGCATGATCGCCGCCCCGAGCATGCCGCTCACGTTGACGGCCGACTGGTTGACCCCGACCGCGGTCGCACGCTCCCGCGCCGGGAACCACAGCATGATGGCCTTCACGGCGGTCGGATAGATGAACCCGCAGCCGAGCCCGGAGGCGCCGAGCAGGAGCAGCATGGTGCCGTAGCTGGGAGCCAACGCCACGGCGCCGATGCACGCGCCGGTGATGACGGTGCCGAAGAGGAGGGCGCGGCGCACCCCGATGCGGTCGACGAGCCAGCCGGCGAAGATCAGCGTGGGCGCGTAGGCGACGGCGGTGGCGCTGGTGAGCCCGCCGATCTGGGCGTTGTCCAGGTCGAAGGCGCTCTTGAGGAACGGCGCCAGCGGCCCCACGCAGAGACGTGAGAGGAAGACGACGAGGTAGGCGGACCACACCACGCCGAGCGCGACGAAGCGGTAGCGCGAGAGCCGTGACGGCGCGACGACGGGCCCTGCAGCGGATGATGCGGCGGCGGGAGGTTCCACGGGCGCGATTCTACCGGCTGCCGCCGGTGCGGGCGTGCGGCGGCGCGGGTCACCGTACGCTAGCGTGCGGGGCGGCGGGCGCACGCGTTCGTCAACCCGCCGCCCCGCGCCGGTTCCTGCGGCCGCCCCGGGGGCGGCCGTCCCTCAACCCTGCTTCGGCGGCTTGTGCACGCCGATGCGATTGCCCTCGCTGTCGATGAAGAACCCGATGGACCCGACCATCTCGCCCATGTCGGCCACGGGAGCGCCGACCTTGCCTCCCGCGGCCACGGCGCGCTCGATCATGCCCTCAGGGTCGCCCTTGCTGTCCAGATAGATGGTCACGCCGGGCGCGCCCGGCGTCCTGATGTCGCTCCTCACGAGGTCGCCGCTCATGTCCCCGGGCTCCATCGGCAGGAGCGCCACGTCGCCGTTGGCTCCGTCCATCAGCGGCACCTCGCTCTGGAGTACCGCCGCGTAGAACTTGCGCGCTCTGTCCATGTCCGCGACGGGGATGTCCGCCCAGACGAACGTGTTGGCCATGATGACCTCACTCTTGGTTGCGTGCGGAGATGAGGAGAGCATGGCCCGCCGCCCCAGCCGTCAAACGTCTGGCGCGGCGCCGGCGGCAGACGGCCGTGGCCCCCCTTCACAGCCAGCGACACGGCAGGAGATGCTCTGGACAATGCGATACCTATCTGATATCACTTCGGTATCGCGTATGACGCGGCCGCGTGACCCTCGGGCGAGACAAGACTCGCCGGCGCGGCCTCCCGGAGGTGGGAGCCATGGCAGCAGAAGAGAAGATCCCGACTCGGGAGCATGAGGCGCGCGTGATGAGCGGCTGGCCGATGCTGGTCGTCACCTTCGCTCTGTACATCGCCACCCCGGTCATCATGTACTACGCCTTCGTTAACGGCACGACGAGTTCGTCGGGGAGCGCCGTCCCCGACTGGTGGTTGTTCGCCGGTGGCTGCGTCGCGCTCGTCGCTGCCATCCTGCTGAGCCCGGGGTTCTTCACCGTCCAGCCCAACGAGGCGCGTGTGCTCATCCTCTTCGGCGCCTACCACGGCACCTGCAAGCAGGTGGGCTTCCGCTGGGGCAACCCCTTCTACGCCAACGGCCCGGCGGGCAGCAACCCGCAGACGCAGCGTTCCTGGAGGAAGAAGGACTCCGGTGACGGCCAGGGTCAGGCCGGGCAGACGAGACTCAAGCGCTACAAGTTGAGCCTCCGCGCCCGCACCCTGAACGGCGACAAGCTCAAGGTGAACGACAAGCGCGGCAACCCCGTCGACATCGCCGCGGTCGTCGTGTGGCGCGTCGAGGACACCGCCAAGGCCGTGTTCGACGTCGACGACTTCGAGACCTACGTGGCCACGCAAAGCGAGACAGCTGTACGCCACCTCGCCAGCGCCTACCCCTACGACTCCGGGGAGACGTTCGCCGACAGCGAGGACGAGACGACGCTGCGCGGCAACGTCGACGAGGTCTCCGAAGCGCTGCGCGTGGAGCTCACGGAACGGCTCGAGCAGGCGGGGGTGACCGTGGAGCAGGCCCGCCTCACCCACCTCGCCTACGCTCCCGAGATCGCCCAGGCGATGCTGCGCCGGCAGCAGGCCGAGGCCGTGATCGCCGCGCGCCGCAAGATCGTCACGGGCGCGGTGAGCATGGTCGAGATGGCGCTCCAGGACTTCACCGAGCACGGCACGGTCGCGTTCGACGAAGAGCGCAGGGCCGCCATGGTGAGCAACCTCATGGTCGTGCTCTGCGGCGAGAGCCAGGTGACCCCGGTCGTGAACACCGGCACCCTGTACACGTGAGGTCGAGCGGCCCGGCGGACCCCACGACCGGCGCCTGAGCGTTGGCCGTGCGCAAACAGTATCTGCTGCGCATCGATCCCGCCCTGTGGGCCGAGGTCGAGAAGTGGGCCGCGGACGAGCTGCGCAGCGTCAACGCGCAGGTCGAGTACATCCTGCGCGAGGCGGTGCGCAAGCGCCGCGGCGGCCGGGCCGCCGGGGACGCCGCCGCAGGCGGCGGGCGCTCCGGCGGCCCGCCCGACGACAGAGCGGACGGCGGCACCGACGAGAGCGGGAACGATGAACGGCATGGACACTGACATCCCCGCGGACAGATCACTCGAGCTCATCGAGTTGCAGCGTAACTTCGGCGAGCTCGCCGCCTTGGACGGCCTCTCCTTCAGCGTCCCGGCCGGCCAGATCTTCGGTTTCCTCGGCCCCAACGGAGCCGGGAAGACCACGGCTATGCGCGCCGTGGTGGGTGTGCTCGCGCCGGACGCCGGCGAGGTCCGCTGGCGCGGCGCGCCCGTCGACGCCGCCGCACGCCGAACGTTCGGCTACATGCCGGAGGAGCGCGGCCTCTACCCCGGCATGGTAGTCCTCGAGCAGCTGGTCTACCTCGGCCGCCTGCACGGGCTGACGGCGGCCGCTGCGCGGTCGTCCGCCCTCGAATGGAGCGAGCGACTCGGCATCGCCGACAAGCGCGACCTGAAGATCGAGGCGCTGTCGCAAGGGAACCAGCAGCGCGTGCAGCTCGCCGCCGCGCTCGTGCACGGGCCCGAGCTGCTCGTCCTGGACGAGCCGTTCTCGGGCCTCGACCCGGTGGGGGTCGACGACATGAGCGCGGTGCTGGCGGAACGCGCGGCCGCCGGCGCCACCGTGCTGTTCTCGAGCCACCAGCTCGACCTGGTGCAAGACATCTGCGAGACCGTGGCCATCATCCACCGCGGGCGGGTGGTCGCGCAGGGCAGCCTCGCGGCCCTGCGCCGGGGCGGCGAGCCGCGGCTCGTGGTGCGCGTCTCCGGGGACCCGGCGGGCCTATGGGCCGCCGGGCTGGCCGAGGCCAGGGTCACGGGCGTGACCTCCGGCACGGTGTACCTGGCGCTCTCACCCGGCGCGGATGCCCAGCAGGTGCTCGACGCGGCACGCGCCGCCGGCCCGGTGGAGCACTTCGCCTTCGAGGACCGGCGCCTCTCGGAGGTGTTCCGCGAGGCGGTCGGCGACGACGTGGACGAGGTGGACGGAGCGGCGCGCCAAGAAACGGCCGCCGAAGACAAGGGAGGCGCGCTGCCATGAACTCCTGGCTCGCGACCACCTGGCTCATCGCCGCGCGCGAGCTGCGCCAGGGCGCGCGCGCGAAGTCGTTCCGGATCGTCACCGCACTGCTTGTCGTCGCCGTGGCAGCAGCGATGCTCATCCCGGCGGCCATGCACGGTCACCAGAGCACGCAGAAGGTCGGCGTCGTCGGCTCCGGGCCGGCGGCCGTGCTGACAGTCCGCACCGCCGCGCGCATCACCGGCACGGCCGTGCGGCCGGTCCCCTTTGCGAGCCGCGGAGAGGCCGAGGCCGCACTGCGGGACGGCGAGCTGGCGGCCGTGCTCGTGCCCGGACGCGAGGTGCTGGTCCCCCGCACTCCCTACGCCGGCAGCGCGCCAGACGCGTCGAGCCTGGAGGGCGCCCTGGCGCTCGCCGGCGGCCTGATCGACAGCGGCGGGACGGCGGCGGCGCCCACGTCCTCGCCCAGCCTGCCCATCCGCGGCCTGGCCCCACCGCTCACCGGCCTGAACGTGCGGCTCACAGGCCTGGCCGTCTCCATCGTCATCTACATGATCATCCTCATCTACGGCGTGCGGATCACCGTCGGCGTGAGCGAGGAGAAGTCGAGCCGGGTCATAGAGGTGCTGCTCGCCGCGGTGCGCCCCTCACAGCTCCTCCTCGGCAAGGTCCTCGGCCTGGGTCTGCTCGCGCTCGGCCAGGCGCTGGCGATCGTCGTCACCTTCATCGTCCTCGGCATGGCCGTGGGCTCGAGCCTGATCCATAGCGCCTCACTGGAGGTCGTGGCCGTCGGAGCTGTGTGGATCGTGATCGGCTACGGCTTCTACTGCACCGCCTACGCAGCCGCAGGGTCCCTGGTCACCAAGCCGTCCGACGCCTCCAACGCCTCGGTGCCCGTGCAGCTGCCCCTGATCGCCTCGTACGTCCTCACGTTCACGGTGCTCTACGGCGACAGCGTGTACGGCTTCTACTGGTTCCTGGCCTACTTCCCGCCGACGGCGCCGGTCTCCATGACCGTGCTCGTGGCCGTCGGCGTGGCGCAGCCCTGGCAGGTGGCGCTCTCGATGCTCGTCTGCGTGGCGTCGACCGTGCTCATGGCGTGGGTGGCCGCCAGGATCTACGGCCGCGCGATCCTGCACACGGGCTCGCGCCTGAAGTGGCGTCAAGCCTGGCGGCGGGAAGCCTGACGGACGGCGCGGGAGAGGAGCTTCGCCGCCCGCTCCCAGTTGCCTCGCGGCCGTCGCCCGTGCTACATTGCCCAATCGGCACACCGGCGTGCCGGCGCACCAGAGCGACGACGCTCTCCAGACGTGACCGTCTGGGGGGCGTTTCTGCGTTCAGGGCGATGTCGGCGAGAGGAAGGAGGCGCGGCCGGAAGGACCACCACGCACAGGCACCACGAACCCATGGCCCAAAGGATGACTACTATGATGAGCTCCCGGCCGGGGTCCGCACGCAGACTGTGGGCCACACCACGCACGCGAGGCTTATGGACCCGCCCCTCGCTGCTGAAGACGACGCTCGCCGCGCTTGCGGTGGCCGCCGCCTGCACGTTCCTCTTCGCGGGTCTCGCCTTCGCCGGCGATCCGTCCGGCGCCGGCACCGGCGGCGCCGCCGATGTGGCCGCCGAGGTCGCCGGCAGCCCCACCACCGCCGAGGTGGCCGCCGACCTCGGGCACGTGAAGACGTCGCTCAACCTCTTCTTCGTGATCTTCGGCGGCGCACTCGTGTTCTTCATGCAGGCCGGCTTCGCCATGGTCGAGACCGGCTTCTGCCGCTCCAAGAACGCCGTTCACGTGATCATGACCAACTTCGTGATCTTCGCGATCGGCGTGATCGCCTACTGGGCCGTCGGGTTCGCCCTCGAGTTCGGCGGCGTCGGTACCCTGGGTACCCTAGGCGCCACGCAGCCCCTCGACGGCCTGACGGAGATCGCCCAAGGCTGGGGCGTCTTCGGCCACCAGGGCTTCTTCCTCAGCGGCTCGACCTACGACGTCGCCATCCTCGGCTTCTTCTTCTTCCAGATGGTCTTCATGGACACGACGGCGACCATCCCCACCGGCGCGATGGCCGAGCGCTGGAAGTTCTCCTCCTTCGTCGTCTACGGCTTCTTCATCGCCGCGATCGTCTACCCCATCTTCGGCAACTGGGTGTGGGGCGGTGGCTGGCTGAGCGCGCTGGGCCGCAACGTCGGCCTCGGCCACGGCGCCGTTGACTTCGCCGGCTCGAGCGTCGTCCACGCGGTCGGTGGCTTCGCCGCCCTGGCCGGGGCGCTCGTGCTCGGACCTCGCGTCGGCAAGTTCGCCAAGGACGGCACGCCGAAGGTGATCCTGGCGCACAACATCCCGCTGGCCATCCTCGGCGTGATCATTCTCGTGTTCGGCTGGATCGGCTTCAACGGCGCTTCCACTCTGGCGGCGACCGACATGCGCTTCAGCGTCGTCATCGTCAACACCTTCATCGCCTCGGCGGCCGGGTGCCTCGCGGCGATGTTCCTGGTGTGGAAGAAGTACGGCAAGCCCGATCCCTCGATGGCCGCCAACGGCATGCTGGCGGGTCTTGTCGCGATCACGGCGCCGTGCGCGTTCGTCGACACCATCGGCGCGTTCGTGATCGGTCTGGTCGCCGGCTTCCTCGTCGTCGGCGCCATCGTCTTCGTCGAAGGCACGCTCAAGGTCGACGATCCCGTCGGCGCCGTCTCGGTGCACGGCATCTGCGGCGTCTGGGGCGTCCTCGCCGTCGGCCTGTTCGCGGACGGCAGCTACGGCGACGGCTGGAACGGCGTCACCGGCACCGTGACCGGCCTGCTGTACGGCGGCGGCTTCGGCCAGCTCGGGGCACAGGTCGTCACGGCCGCCGTCGCCGCCGCGTGGGCGTTCGGGACCATGTATGCCTTCTTCAAGGTCCAGGACAAGCTGCAAGGCATCCGCGTGACGCGAGACGAGGAGACCATCGGTCTCGACGTGCCCGAGATGGGCGTCGCGGCCTACCCCGACTCCCTGCACCTGTGAGGAGTGAACCATGAACTACGTGATCGCGATCATCCAGCCGGACAAGCTCGAGCTCGTGCTTGAAGCGCTGGAGGAGGAGAACATCCATCTGGTCACCGCCTCCGACGTGATGGGACGGGGCCGGCAGAAGGGCGTCGCCGAGGTCTACCGCAGCCACGTGGAGCCCGGCAACCTGCTGCGCAAGGTCAAACTGGAGATCGCCGTGAACGACGACTTCCTCTCGCAGACCATCACGACCATCGCTCGCGTTGCCAGGACGGACAACATCGGCGACGGCAAGATCTTCGTGCTCGACCTGGAGCAGTGCGTGCGCATCCGCACGGGCGAGACCGGACCAGTCGCTATCGGATGAAGCGGCGGGCGGCGGCGTAGTGCTCGTGTCACGCCGCCGCCCGCCACGGACCCTGCGGAATCCCCATCACAGGCCCGGACACGGCCCGCCAAGACCGCTCTGCAGCGAACGCCGAAGACCGGCGCGCCTGCAGGAGCCGCGGGCGACCCTTGGCAGACGCCGGCCCCGGCCCGCCGGGCCGGGGCCGATCACCGACTCCTCGTCATGGTTGGTCTTCGAGTTCGGCCGCCACGCGGTCGAGGCCGCGCGCGAGCGTCAGCTCACGCCAGCGGACCGCTCAACCGCAAACGATGCCGTTGCCGTTACGCCATGGGGCACGCGGTTCCGCCGGGCTGCGTTCGGGCCCGGTCTCGCGTTGCTCATCATGCTGCTCTGTCATTCTCGCTCCCTTCGCCCGCCCGCTGGCCTCACCACTGTTCAAGTCACGGGCCAGGCAGTGGCTCCTGGTCCCACTCGGAGGGTGTGTAGGCACACCCGGGCTCGCCGCCCACGGCGAACAGCGTAGTGCCGGCCTCACGGGCGACGGCACCACGCGTGCTCCGGGGATCCGGGACGTACACGAAGGTCCCCGCGGGCGCGTCGAACTCCTCGCCGTCCACCTTGAAGCGAGCCGTACCGGCGACGACGAGATACAGCTCTTCGTGCCGCGTGCCGGAGTCGGGGTCTTCGGTGTGATCCTCGGTGAGCACGTCGCCGACCTTGGGTGCGCGGAACAGGTTGGTCCCGAACGAACCGATCGAGAAGTAGCGGCGAATCGGCTTCCACTCCGTGTCGGGCGCCCACTCATACGGGACGCTCGGGATGTCGTCCAGACTTGCGGCCACGTACTTCGCCCTGTTGCCGGGTGAGGTCACCGGCCTGCCTCCTCCCTAGCTTTGACGGTCGCCCCGGTCAGGCAGCGGCTGGAACCGGCGTCATCGAGAGCACGTCTTCGTGCCGGAGTCGTCCACAATGCCCGCCGGATTGGGGGGTGTCTCCGCCGGGAGCTCGTGCGGGTCTGTACTCATCTCCCAGAAGATGCGCTCGTCCAGCCCCTCTCCCGGCTCGACGATGATGAACTCCTCATCATGAGGGCCCCGGATGAGCTTCTCGAGCAGGCGCAGCGAGCCGGTGAGACGCGCGATGGGGAGCCCGTAGAACTCGGCCACGGTATCGACGTACTCCTGCGCCTTCTCGAGGTCGTAGGTGCCCGTATCGATGACGGCCACGCGTGTGTATGCCTCGAGGATCATGTGGGCGACCATGCGCGACTTCTCTTCACCCATCCGCGGGATCATCTTGAGATACTCACGGTACGGGTCCTCGAGCTCCTCGATCCAGCCGCGCGTGTAGTAGTACGTCCCGGGGTGTTCCTCGAACTCGCGCATGTAGGCACGTCGGGAGCCGAGCAGCAGCGCGATGCAATCGTCGCAGGCCGGGAGCACCAGACGGTGACGGCCAGCCACGAGACCGGCCGTCCCGTTGGAGCACCGGCCGTAGGCGAGAAGGATGGTGCAGTCGCCCGGCGTCGCAGCGATGCGCTCGTTGAGCCTCTCGCGCAAGACCTCCGGGGTGTCGTGCAAGAATCCGTCAAGGTACTCGACGGGGATGTCGCCGCGAAGCGCCTCGACCTCGTCCCGGATGGTGCTGCAAGAGATGATCTTGTAGGTCGTCATGACTGGCGAAAGCCATCCTTTCTCGTAGCACCGGCTCAGGCCTTTGCCGTCGCGGGCTCAGGGGCACGGCCGTGCGTAGCTGGCCGACGGGTCTGTCGTCAATGATAGGGGGCAATCCGGAGAATACCACCCCGGAATGCTCGGCGTCGGGGGAGCTCTGGCGAGAACGGGGGCAGCCGGGCATGATGCTGGTACGGAACGCGACCGGGGAGGGCACATGGACGAACTGGCGACCGGGATCTATCGCTGGACGGCGCCGCACCCGGAATGGCGTCCGGCGGTGGAAGAGGTGCAGTCGTACGCGCTGGTGGTGGGAGCTGCGCTGCTGCTCGTGGACCCGCTGCTGCCGGCCGAGGAGGACGAGCGGCGCTCGCCGCTGCTCGCGGAGCTCGAGCTCCTGGCCGCGGCGGCGACGCGCGTCGAGTTGCTCGTCACCATCCCCTACCACACGCGCAGCGCGGAGGTGCTGTACCAGCGCTTTGCGGCGCAGCGCCCGACGCGCATCTGGGGACACGAGAACGTGCGCAAGCGGCTCCGCCAGGAGACGCCACTCGAGGTGGTGCCCGTGGGCGCCGCCGGGACGGCGGCGCCCATCGCCGGCGAGGCGGCCGAGGCGTACACGATCGGCCACCCGCGGCGCAGCGAGCACCCAGTGTACGTGCCTTCGCTGCGCGCCGTCGTGTTCGGCGACGCCGTCGTCGGCGCGGAGGGCGGCCTGCGTTTCTGGAACCAGAGCAGCGGCACCGGCGAGGCGTGGTACCGGGACGTGTTCGCGCCCACGCTCGCGCCCCTGGTGGAGCGACCCGTGGAGCACGTCCTGGTCACACACGGGCCGCCGGTGGTCGGTGATGGCCAGCGGGCGCTGGCGCTCTGCCTCGCCGCGCCGCCAGTGCAGATGTACTGACGCCGGCCGCGGTGCGCCCTAGAGACCCGGGCGGCCGCCCGGCGCCGGGGCGTGGCCGGCGGGCGGGCAGGAGCTCGCCCGCCGGCCACCGGGGACCGAGTCAGCCAGTGGCGACCGCTACCGGCTCCGCGAGGAAGCGCTCGGCGCTCTCGGAGCCGCGGGGCCGCTCCACGACCCAGCCGGCGTCCAGCCAGATGCGCCGCGAGGCGCGGCTGGCCACCCAGGTGTCGTGGGTCACGACGATGAGCGTCTGGCCACGCTCGCGCCAGAGCTCCTCGAGCAGGCCGATGATGTCGTCGCGGGTACGCTCGTCGAGGTTACCGGTAGGCTCGTCGGCGAGGATCACGCGGGGAGCTCTGACGAGCGCCCGCGCGATCGCGACGCGCTGCTGCTCGCCGCCGCTGAGCTCCGAGGGGATGTGCCTGGCTCGGTCGGCGAGGCCGACGCCGGCGAGCGCATCCCCCGCACGGCGACGACGCTCGTCCGCCCGCACGTGCCAGGGCACGAGAGCGGTCTCCACGTTCTCCTGGGCCGTCAAGGTGGGGACGAGATTGAAGCCCTGGAAGATGAAGCCGAACGAGTGGCTCCTCAACTCCGAGAGGTCGCTCTCCCCCATCCTGGCCAGGTCGCGGCCCTCGAAGTCGAGCCTGCCGTCCGAGGGCCGATCCATGGCGCCGAGCAGCTGCAGCAGCGTCGTCTTGCCCGAGCCGGTCGAGCCCTGGATGGCGAGGAACTCGCCTTCGTCGACGGCCAGCTCGATCCCGGCGAGCGCGTCGACCTGCTTGCGGCGCTGCGTGTAGCGCTTCGTCACGTCTGTCAATTCGTAGAGCATCGTCGTCTCCTTGCTCGTCAGGCTTCGCGTGCGGCGGTCAGTGAGGGGTGTTCGCTTCGCCGCACCCATCGTTGACCCGGCTTCGCTGGTCAATCGACGCGACGCAGGGCGTCGGCAGGACGGAGGCGCGAGGCCCGCCAGCCGCCGAAGGCTCCGGCGACCAGAGCGCCGGCCAGGGCCAGACCGGCAGCCACGGCGATCAGCTGCAGGCTCACGGGAGCCGTGAGGTCCACGGTCACCGCTTGAGCGGCGCTCGCGGCCTGCGGCAGGCCCGGAGGCCCGTTCTGTGCGGCGCCGGCAACGGTCGCCTCGAGCGCCGGCGAGAAGGCCGCGATCAGCTTCGCGCCGAGGACGCCGAGCGCGACGCCGACGACGGCGCCGAGGACGCCCTGCACCATGGACTCGCCGAGCACCTGACCGACGATGCGCTTGCCCTTCCAGCCGAGCGCCTTGAGCGTGCCGAACTCACGCACCCGGCGCGAGACCGCCGACACGGTGAGCAGGCTGGCGACGGCGAATGAGGCGATGAGTGCCGCGATGGCCAGCCACGTGCCGAGGCGGTCGGCGAGTGTCGAGGCGCTGGAGAGCGAACCGCTCACCTGACTGGCCAGGTCGGAGGAGGTGGTCACCGTCGCCTTGGGCAGGGACTGCTCGATCTCCTTCTTGACCGCGGCGATGTCGTTGGCGCTGTCGGCCTTGACGTAGATCTGGTTGACCTTGCCCGCGTTGTCGCTCAGCTTCTGCGCCCAGGCTGAGGGGGACGTACACCTCGGACGACGTGCTGCCGGCAGGCAGGGCGACGATGCCGACGATGGTGAACTTCTCGCCGGCGATCTTCTTGGTGTCGCCGGCGGACAGCGAATGCTGCTTGGCGTAGGCCTTGGTGACGAGGGCGACCCTGGCGCTCGCGTCGTCGCTGGTGAGCGAGCGTCCCGAGGCGACCTGCGCGGAGCTCAGGGGTCCCAGGCTGAGGTTCGTCGTGTCCACGCCGGAGACCGTGAGCTGCGAGACGTCGATGGGCGCCATCTGGGTCTGGGCCCGGGAGGAGGAACCGCCGGAAGGGGACTGAGAGCTCGCCGACGGCGCGGCGCCGACGGAACCACCCTGCGCCTGCGCGAACTTCCCGGACACGCTTATGACGCTCATCGTGATGCTGCCGGTGGCGGAATCCACTCCAGCGAGCGACGCGATCTGGGCGAGCCTCTTCGCGGAGATCGCCTGCTGGCCGGGGCTCGTCATCACGCGCGAGCGGCTGAACTTCTGCCCCTGCTTGGACTGGTCCGGCGGCTGCATCCCGAAGCGCTGCGCGCCGCCCTGGTCCAGCTTCTGCTGTTGGGAGACCGTGATGTCGGTGCCGACGCCGTACAGCGACTGGAGGACTTGGTCCTGAGCCTTGCCCACGCCGGCGGCGTAGGCGGTCACCGCCACCACGAGCGCCACGCCGACGGCGAGTCCCATGGCGGTGAGCAGCGCCTGGCGATGCCGCCGGCGCAACTCCCTGAACACGTAGGTGAAGAACATGCTGCCTCCTTGTCCGCGACGGGCGGGGCCGCAAGGCTCCGCCGCCCGCCGCCTGGCTTCCTTTCGCCTCAGGTTGTATGACGCCGGCATGGGAGGCGACTGAAGCCCGGCTGAGAGTCCTCTGAGAGTGAGGGACCTGTGCGCAGGCAACGAAGCTTCAGGTGTCGTTCAGGGTATTCTCAGGAAGCTCTCAGGAAGAATGCCTAGAATCCGTGTGGGAGCCTGGGATCACACAGCGGCGGAGGGTCAGATGATCGAGACACCGGCGGGAGCCACAAAGGTGCTCGTCGTGGACGACGAGCCGAGCATCACCGATCTCGTGTCCATGGCGCTGCGCTACGAGCAGTTCGATGTGCGCGTGGCGGGCAACGGACGCGAGGCGCTGGACACCGTCGAGGAGTTCGCACCCGACCTCGCCGTGCTCGACATCATGATGCCGGGCATCGACGGGTTCGAGGTCGCCCGCCGCCTGCGCAACCAGGGCGCGCGCCTCCCCATCCTCTTCCTCACCGCGCGCGACGCGACCGAGGACAAGATCCGCGGACTCACCCTGGGTGGCGACGACTACATGACCAAGCCGTTCAGCGTCGAGGAACTGGTGGCGCGCATCCGTGCGATCCTGAGACGCGTGCAGCCGGCCGCCGCTTCGCCGGGCCGGCTTGCCTTCGCCGACCTCGAACTGGACGAGGACACGCACGAGGTCTGGCGCGCCGGACGCGAGATCGAGCTCACGGCCACCGAGTTCAAGCTCCTCCGCTACCTGCTCCTCAACGCGCGCCGCGTGCTCAGCAAGGACCAGATCCTCGACCACGTGTGGAACTACGACTTCGGCGGCAACGCCAACATCGTCGAGACCTACGTGAGCTACCTGCGACGCAAGATCGACGCCGAGGGCGCGCCGCTCATCCACACCGTGCGCGGCGTCGGCTACAGCCTGCGCCTGCCCAAGGAGTGACGACCGCTCCGTGAGTCTCCGCACCCGCCTGCTGCTCGCCGTCCTGGCCTGCGTGGCCGCCGGCCTCCTCGTAGCCGGGCTCGTCACCTATTACTCACTGCGCGGCTTCCTGCTCGAGCGCGTCGACGCGCAGCTGCGCAACGCGACGATCCCGACCTTCATGGCGCTCACCAACAGCAGCCCGAGTGGCCTGCCCGCGCCGGTCGGGGGCCGGGGGGACACCAACCTCCCGCCGGGCACCTACGGCCAGCTCCGCAGCGTCTCCGGCGCCGTCATCAACGCCATCTCCTTCACCTACGGACAGCAGGACCAGCCGACCCCGGTCCTGCCCACCCCGCTTCCCGCCGTCGCGCGCAGGACCGCTGTGATCTTCGAGGCCAAGTCGACCTCCGGAGGCTCGGCCGGCTTCCGCGTGCTCGAGCAGAACGTGCCCAACTCGACGGGGATCCTCATCGTCGCCATCCCCCTCACCGAGACCCATC
Organism: uncultured Thermoleophilia bacterium; assembly: GCA_963762125.1. Lineage (GTDB taxonomy): Bacteria > Actinomycetota > Thermoleophilia > UBA2241 > UBA2241 > CAIXSE01. The sequence continues at coordinate 302,350 of CAVXJO010000006.1, read as the reverse complement.
AGACGCTCGGGCGGCTCGTCGCGATCGAGGTCGTGGTGTCACTCGCCGTGCTGGCGGCTCTGACAGCCGCCGCCTGGTTGCTGATCAAACGCGACCTGCGGCCACTCGAGACGATGGCGGTGACCGCCGACGCGATCGCCGCCGGCGACCTCGCACGGCGCGTGCACCCGGCCGAGACGAGGACGGAGGTCGGCCGGCTCGGCCTCAGCCTGAACACGATGCTGAGCCGCATCGAGGAGGCGTTCGCCGAGCGCGCCGCCACCGAGGAGAAGCTGCGGCGCTTCCTCGCCGACGCCTCTCACGAGCTGCGCACCCCGCTCACCAGCATCCGCGGCTATTCCGAGGTCTTCGACCGCGCCAAGGATGATCCCGAGGATCTCGAGCTGGCGATGCGCCGCATCGAGGAGGAGAGCAAGCGCATGGGCGTCATGGTCGAGGAACTGCTCGTGCTCGCGCGGCTCGGCGAGGGGCGCCAGCCGGACAAGCTGCCCGTGGACCTCGCGGCCGTCGTGGACGACGCCGTGAACGACGCGCGCGCCGCCGCGCCGGCGCGCGACATCACCCTCGAGCGCGAAGACGCCGCCGACGTGCTGGGCGACGACCACCAGCTCCGTCAGGTCGTCGCCAACCTTCTCGGCAACGCCCTGCGCCACACGCCCGACGAGGCGCAGATCCGCGTGACCCTGACACGCGGCGATGGGCGCGCCAGGCTCGCAGTCGCCGACGACGGACCCGGGCTCGAGGCGGACGTCGCGGCCAAGGTGTTCGAGCCCTTCTTCCGCGCCGACGAGTCACGCGCCCGCGAGACCGGCGGCGCCGGCCTCGGTCTCGCCATCGTGGCCGCCATCGTGGAGGCCCACGACGGCGGTGTGCGGCTCGACACGGCGCCCGGCGCAGGCGCCACCTTCACGGTCACGCTGCCGCTGCTCGGCGCGCGGACGTAGCAGGCGCGCCCGGCCTCAGCGCTGCGCGCCCGTTCGCAGGGGCCTGCGTCAGCGGGCGAGGCCTGGTCTGCTGCAGGAGGCCGGGACGTTCACGGCGTAACCCACGGGTAAGACGTCCAGGACGGACGCCGCGCGACTGAGCCTTGGGTCCGCGGGGGAAGACGAGGGTACTCCGAGGAGGCAGGTCATGTCACAAGGGTCACCACAAGGGTCGGGCGGCGGGGGCAACGGCTTTCTGATCGGCGGCGGCATCATTCTCGTGCTGCTGCTGCTGTTCATCTTCCAGAACACCGCCGACACGACGTTCAAGTTCCTGTTCTGGTCGTTCACGTTCCCACTGTGGCTCGGGCTCGTGATCACCGCCGTCGCGGCATTCGTGATCGGGCAGTTCGCCCTCATGTGGCGGCGCCACAAGCGCCGTCAGGCGCGGCGGGACGCCAGGTAACACGAATGACGGCGGCCGGCCCCTCTTCCGGGGGCCGGCCGCCGTCCCTTTCGGCCCGCGTCAGTCCGGCCGGCAGCTCAGCCGCTCGCAGCGGCCGGTCACAAAGCGGCGGTACCTCTCGAGGTCTCGCTCGAGCGTCGCTTGGGCACGCGAGAGCTCTCTGTCGGCGTCGGTGATGCTCCGCGGCTTGTAGTCAAGCTGCACGTCGACCTTCACCAGTCTGTCACCCTCGGTCGTGAACGCGACGTCGCCGGCCTTCATGTCGCCCTCGTCGATGAGCGGATCCTCGTCGATGAGTCCCCGGGCGTAGCCGTTCAGCAGTGACTCCAGCATGAACTCACTCCACTCCAGCTCGACGAACTCGAGCGGGGCATCGACGTCGACGGACGCATGGATGGTGGCCATGACGCCTCCCTCCTCGATGTGCGCGCCCGCGCCGCGGACGCCTCAACGGAGAGTCTCCCCCGCCGGAGGCAATCCCGCACGACGCGGCGTCGCAGCGGTCGCAAGAGAGGCCCGACGCGGCGCTTGAGCAACGTCAAGACTCGGCGTCGTTCGCCGGTGGTACCATCCGCTCAGACACAATCCCTACCTTTGGAGTCGGGTATGAGCACCACGCCGCCGCTGACCATCACGCCGAAGACCACCGTCCACACGCTGCTCAAGGAGTACCCGTTCCTGCTGGACTTCCTTGCCGGGTACCACCCGGAGTTCAAGAAGCTGACCAACCCCGTCCTGCGCCGCACGGTGGGCCGCATGGCGACACTGGACACGGTGGCCGCAGCAGGCAGGCGTCCCGCTCAACCGGCTCACGGACGACATCGCGACGGAGGTAGGGAAGCGCACCGGGACGCGGCCGCCGATAGCCGACGTGGCCGACGCGGAGACGATCGACCCGGCGCGCCTCGAGGCGCTGCACACGATCGTCAAGGACCTTCACGCCGGCAAGACGGTCGACGAGGTCAAGCCGCAGTTCGAGGAGCTCATCGCCGACGTGGAGGCCACCGAGATCGCCGCCATGGAGCAGAAGCTCATCGAGGGCGGCGTCCCCGACAGCGAGGTCAAACGTCTCTGCGACGTGCACGTGCAGGTGTTCGCCGACGCGCTCGAGGGCCACGAGGCGGTCACGGCGCCTCCGGGCCACCCTCTGGACACGTTCCAGCGCGAGAACCAGGCGCTGCTGCAGGTCACGGCGTCCCTGCGCAAGGTCGCCGAGGCCATCGGCGAGCCGCCGGACGGCCCCGCGTGGCAACGCCTCGAGGGCGCCCTCGGCGACACCGTGGAGCGGCTCGCCGAGGTCGACAAGCACTACCTGCGCAAGGAGAACCAGCTCTTCCCCTTCCTCGAGGGCCACGGCGTGGAGGGCCCGAGCAAGGTCATGTGGGCGATCCACGACGACATCCGCGCCTTGATCAAGCAGGCGCGGGCGACAATCGCCGAGGGCGACGCCGCCCTCGCGGTGAGCACGTGCCTCGCGCTCGCCAAGATGGCCGACGACATGGTGACCAAAGAGGAGCAGGTGCTGCACCCGATGGCGATGGACACGCTCAGCGACGCCGAGTGGACGCAGATCCGCGCCGGCGAGGGCGACATCGGCTACGCCTTCGTCGACGGCGTGCCGGCGTGGCCGGCCACGGGGGCCGGCGCCGCAGGCGCTCCGGGCGCGGCCGCAGGGAGCGACGGCGCGACGGCCCAGGCCGGGGCGGCTTCGCCCGCCGGCCTCCTCGCCCTGCACACCGGCGGCCTCGCCCTCGACGAGCTCAACCTGGTGCTCGACGTCCTCCCTCTCGATTTCCAGTACGTCGACGAGCACGACACGGTGCGCTTCTACAGCGAGGGGCACCGCATCTTCCCGCGCAGTCCCGGCGTGATCGGGCGCAAGGTGCAGAACTGCCACCCGCCGGCGAGCGTGCACAAGGTGCAGCAGATCATCGACGCGTTCCGCGCCGGCGAGAAGGACACCGCGGAGTTCTGGATCGAGGCGCAGGGCAAGTTCCTGCACATCCGCTACTTCGCCGTGCGCGACGAGGGCGCGGCGTACCGCGGCGTGGTCGAGACGGTGCAGGACGTGACGGCGATCCGCGCGCTCGAGGGTCAGCGCCGGCTGCTCGACTGGTAGCCGGCTCCGGCGCGGCGAACATGAGCGCCGGCCGGCGTGCCGGCGCCGGCGCCCGCCGCTCCCCTCGACTCCTCACGGCCATGAGATACCATGGCCCGCAGACAACGACTCCGAGAGGTGGTCCCGACGATGCTGTGGAAGCGCGGCAGTCTCACTCCCGAGCTGGCGGATCTCGTGCTCACGTTCCTCCCGCTCGACCTCAGCGTCGCCGACGAGGACGACGTCCTCGTGTACTGGAAGGGCCCGACCTACAAGACCTGCGACGCGCGCTACATCGGCCGCGACGTCCGCGACTGTCATCCGGAGAGCTCGCTGGAGCTGCTCGAAGAGATCCTGCGCGAGTTCAAGGCCGGCGCCAGGGATGTGGCCGAGGGTTGGGAGCAGAAGGGCGAGAAGGTGAAGCGCACGCGGTACTTCGCCCTGCGCGACCACGACGGCACGTACAAGGGCATCCTCGAGGTGAACGAAGACGTCACGGACGCGCGCGCGCTCCGAGGAGACCAGGCGCTCCCCGGCTGGTGACGCGGACGCCAACCGGGGACCGACCAGGATGGCCTCCATCGCCGCCTCGACCGGCTCCTCCGCCTGGCTGCTGCTGATCGGCGCCGCCATCGCGGGCATCGCCTTCGGCATGCTGCTCAACGCCGTGATCAACGGGCGCAAGAAGAGAAGGTAGCGCCCGGGGCGGCGTCAGTCGGCCCGGGTGAACGCGCCGCTGCGCCCGTCGAACGAGAGCAGCGTGAGCTTCACCACGCGGGCTCGGCCGCCGCGCACGGCGAAGACGGCGGCCGTCCCCGAGGCGGTGTCCCGCCAGATGTCGGCGCTCCACGGCACGTAGCGCAGCGTCGCGCCGCGGCCGAGCCGCACCGCCAGGCCGTCGCCGGGGCCCCGGCGAACCGTGACACGACCGTAGTACCGGCTTTCGTAGACACCGGCGTACGCGCGCCGCCGGTGAGGCGCGGGCGCGCCGGCCGGCGGCGCCGCCGGCAGCGCGAGGCCGCGAGCGCCGCTGACGGCCGCCGCGCCGTCCCCGTCTTCGCCGGCCTCCGGGCGCGCCGGGACCGTCGCCTGCTCGCGGGCCAGCCAGTCGTCCTGGGCGGCGCCGAACACGGCGAGGTCGACAAGCGTCTTCGTGAGCGCGCGGCCCAGCGCAGCTCCCTGCGGATAGGCATTGGCGAGCACGATCACGGCCACGCCGTCGTCCGGGACGAGAGCGACCACGGCGCCCGATCCGCTCGCGAGACCACCTTCCGCGCTCGCGACCAGCCGACCGTCGAAGCCGGAGAGCATCCAGCCCAGGCCGGCTGCCCACGGACCCGGCTGTCCCGTCCCGACGGCGGTCGTCGCCAGCAGCGTCTGGCCGAGCGACGCGGCCGTGACCACCCGCACCCCGCCGAGCGCGCCCCCGTTCAGCTGCAGACGGGCGAGAGTCACAAGCTGGCTGAGGCTGGAGCTCACGCCGAGAGACGGCGCGAACACGGACTCGTCCTGCGGCTCCTGGGGCGCCATCGAGCCGTCCACCAGACGGTGTGGAGTCGCCCTGTCGATCGCGGTCACGAAGCCCCGGTAGGTGGTGACCGTATCGTCGTCGCCGATCGGCCCGAGCACACGCTCGCGCACCAGTCGGGCCCAGGGATCGCCGGTCGCGCGCTCGGCGCCGACGGCCGCCGCGGTGACGAGGGCATCCTGCGGGGCGTACACGGCGCGGAAGCCGGCGGCAGGACGCAGGTAGCGCAGCCGCCGCAACAGCTCGCCGCGCCCGTAGCCGAATGCGCGCAGTTCGCTGCCGGCGTAGGCCGGCAGGCCGCTGCGCGCCGCGGTGAGGTCGCGGAACGTGGCCTCGCGAGAGGCCCACCGGTCACGCAGCTTGAAGGCCGGCCACACGCGGCGCAGCGGCTCGTCCCAGTGCAGTTCGCCCTCACCGGCGAGCGCCGCCAGGAGTGTGGCCGTGTAGGCCTGAGAAACGCGGCCGAGCTGGAAGAGTGTGTCCTCGTCGACTTCGTCCGGGCGGCCCAGTTCGCGCAGGCCGAAGCAGCGGGAATACATCGTCGTGTCCCCCGCGACCACGGCCACCGCCGCCCCGGGGACGCCGCTGCGCGCCACCATGCTCGCGGCGAGCTGGTCGAACGCCGGGATCGCGCGCCGTACGGCGGCGGCGGCGGCGACTCGCCGCGCGGCGGCGGCGAGGGCGGCCGCATGGGGTCCGGGCGCAGCCGGGAGCACGCCCGCCCCGGCCTCCGGAGAGGGAACGACCGACGGCGACTCGGAGGGCGGCGAGGATGGCCACTCGAAGGGCACGGCCGACGGCAAAGCGGAGGGCACAGGAGACGGCAAAGCGGAGGGCACAGGAGACGGCGAGCCCGGCGCGGACACCGCCGCGGTGACGACGGCCGTCGTCCGGTCGGGTGAGGGCGGCGGCCCCGCGGCCACGCGGATGCCGCAGCCGGCGAGCAGCGCCGCCGCGCCGGCCGCCGCGAGCACGCTCGCGCGCCACCTGGGTCTCACGTCTTCCTCCTCGATGCTCGCCGTCTTCTTCGCCGCCGTGTACGAGATACCCCCCGGCTCCGGCGTCGCCGGCGCCCCGGTGGACGCGCTCTGTCTCCCGAGGTGTACACTGCCCTGCACGGGGGGTCGAGGAGACCGGTGACGATGCACGCCTACCCAGCCACAGGCCACGCGCACCGCACGCACGCCGCCGGCGCCGACAGGGACGCCGCGCGGTGACGCCTCACGTCGAAGACCGGGAGCGGCACGACCTCGAGACGTGCCTGGCGGAGATAGACTCGGTGCTCACGGAGCTGATCGAGGCTCGCGGCGTCCGCTACGTCAGTGAGGCGCAGTGCGCGCCGGTCGCCATCGCGCTGGCGCATACCATCAACCGCATGATACGGCTGATGGAGGAGACCGCGGCCTTTGTTGTGCCCCTCTCCCACGGCGAACTCTCGGCGCCACTCCCCTCCCCGGACAACCAGCTCGCCGGGCCACTATTGGAGATGCACGCACACCTCAGCCAGCTCACCCGCCAGACGCAAGAGATCGCACGCGGCGACTACTCCCAGCGCATCGACTTCATGGGCGAGTTCTCCGAGGCGTTCAACTCCATGGTCGTGCTGCTTGAGGAGCGGGAGCGCACGCTCACGGACGAGATCGGACGCCGCAAGCAGGCCGAGGACGATCTGCAGCGCGAGCGCGATCTGCTGGTCGCAGGCCCCGTGGTCACGTTCCGCTGGGGCGTGGAGGACGAGGGCGCCGTCTCCTATGTCTCACCCAACATCAGCGCCTACGGCTACACGCCGGAGGAGTTCACGAGCGGCCGGCGCATGTACTCCGACATCGTGGACCCGGCGGATATCGGCTGGATCAGTGAGGACGGCAACGACAAGGCACGCACCGGCCTCGAGAGCTGGGTCCAGGAGTACCGCATCGCCGATGCCGACGGGGGCACCCACTGGATCCGTGATTACACCCACGCGGTGCGCGGCGCCGACGGCGCGGTCACTGGCTACGAGGGCTACATCATCGACATCACGCCCCAGAAGACGGCAGAGGCCGCGCTCCGGCGGCGCGAGGAGCAGCTGCGCATGCTGTCGCTCGCCGACGACCTCACGGGGCTGTACAACCGGCGCGGCCTCTTCGCGCTGGGCGAGCACACGATGCGCAGCGCCCGTCGTCGCGCCCGAGGCCTCGGCGTCATCTACATCGACCTGGACTCCCTGGGCGCGATCAACAACCGTTTCGGGCATGCGCAGGGCGACGAGGCCCTGCGCATGGTGGCCGACGCCATCCGCGCGAGCATCCGCGATTCTGATGTGGTCGGCCGCGTCGGCGGCGACGAGTTCGTCATCCTCGCCGAGGACGACACCGGCATCGCAGAGGATCTCGTAGCGCGGCTGCGCCGGCGCGTAGAACGCGCCAACGAAGAGGCCGGGCGGCCGTTCCGCCTCTCGCTCAGCATCGGCTCGATCGACTGGGAACCTGACGAGCAGGTGACCCTGCAGGAGCTCATCGAACGCGCCGACCAGCGCATGTACGACGACAAGCGGGCCGGACGGGACTGACGGCCGGCGGCCCTCGGCTGGAGGGAAGATGACACAGACCAAGCCGATGCAGAAGGCAGGCGGGGGGGCGGCGGTCCCGCCGCCGCAGCGACAGTGGTCGCCGCGCGTGAGCGCGGCGATGCTCGCGCGCCTCGCGGCGCGCGCCGCCGTCACCGCGCCCACTGAGTCCACGCCCATCGAGGCGCCGTTCACCGGCGAGACCCTCGGCGAGGCGCCCAGGGGCACGGCCGCCGATGTCGCGGCCGCTTGCGTGGCCGCTCACGAGGCACAGCAGGAGTGGGCGCGCCGCAGCGTCGAGGAGCGCGCCGGCGTGTTCCTGCGCTACCACGACCTCGTCATCGCCAACGCGCAGGAGATCCTCGACCTCATCCAACTCGAGTCGGGCAAGGCGCGCATCCACGCCTTCGAGGAGGTGCTGGACGTCGCCATCCAGGCGCGCTACTACGCGCACGCCGCCCCGGGCTTCCTGCGCGCGCGGCGCAAGCAGGGCGCCCTCCCCATCCTCACCACGACGCGCGTGCACCATCGTCCCCGCGGCGTGATCGGGATCATCGCCCCGTGGAACTACCCGTTCACGCTGGCGATCAGCGACGCCCTGCCGGCGCTCGTCGCCGGGAACGGAGTCGTCCTGAAGCCCGACTCCCAGACGCCGCTCACCGCCCTCTGGGCGGCCGCCGTGCTCGAGGAGGCCGGACTGCCCCGCGGGCTGCTGCAGGTCGTGACGGGGCGCGGGTCGGAGCTCGGCGCCGCGCTCGTGGACGAGGTCGACTACATGATGTTCACGGGGTCCACCACGACTGGCCGGACGGTCGCCAAACAGTGCGGCGAGCGGCTCAAGGACTGTTCGATGGAGCTCGGCGGCAAGAACGCCTTGCTGGTGCTCCCGGACGCGGCCCTGTGGCGCGCGGTGCCGGGCACGGTCCAGGGCGTGACCTCCAGCAGCGGCCAGCTCTGCATCGGCAGCGAACGCGTCTACGTCCACGACGCGATCTACGACGCCTTCGTCCCGCGCCTCGCCCAGGCGCTGCGCGCCGTAAGGCTCGGGTCGAGCCTTACCTTCAGCGACGACATGGGCTCGCTCGCCAGCGCGGAGCAGCTGGCCAAGGTCAGCGCCCACGTCGACGACGCCACGCGCAAGGGGGCCGAGCTGCTGGCGGGCGGCAAGGCCCGTCCCGACCTGGGCCCCTACTTCTACGAGCCCACCCTGCTCGCCGGCGTGACCGACGAGATGGAGCTGTGCCGGGCCGAGACCTTCGGCCCCGTCGCGGCGGTGTACCGCTGCTCCTCGGTCGATGAGATGGTCGCGCGCGCCAACGACAGCGACTACGGCCTCACGGCCAGTGTCTGGACGCGGGACGTCAAGACCGGCCGCGAGATCGCCGCACGCATCCAGACGGGCACGGTCAACATCAATGAGGCCTACGCGGCCACGTGGGCGTCCGCAGCGCCGATGGGCGGCTGGAAGCAGTCGGGGCTGGAGCGGCGGCACGGTCGGCACGGCATACTCAAGTACACCGACCCGCAGACCGTCTCAGCCCAGCATGTGCTCAACATCGGCGCCCCGCCGTTCCTGAGCAACGGTCAGTACGCGGCGCTGATGACGCAGGCCGTGCGCCTGCTCAAGCGCGTGCCGGTCATCAAGTGACGCGGAGGGCGCTGGCGAGCGACGCCCGAGACAAGGAACTAGAGCTTGAACTCGTGCCGGCAGTACGAGTCGCCGGAGCTCAGCGCGTGGGACTGGGTGTGCACGGCCGCATCGACACCCAACATGCCGCAGAGCATGTTGCGGTCGAAGGAGCACACGACCTCCGGATAGTCCTCGGAGAGCTCCCGGTAGACGCAGTTGTGGACCTCGATGACCGTCCGGCCGTCGCCGTTGGCGACGAGTGTGGCGCCGTAGCCCGCCATCTCCATCCAGTCCATGACGGCGCGCGGCGAGAGCCTGACCGGCGCCGGGCCGTCGTCACCGGCGAGCTCCGCAGCGGTCCGCTCGCCGTAGGCGCGACCCAGCGCGGCTGCCGTCGTCGCGGCGACGTCGGGCTCAAGCGTCTCCTGGACGAGCTCGAGGAGCAGCCGCGCCAGACGCTCGTAGCGGCGCGGCGGGAGCATGATCTCGAGACGGGAGTCGCTGACCGAGTAGATCTTGGCGGGCCGGCCCCCGCCGAGACGGCGGCGGGTCGAGGTCGAGACGAGCCCGAGCTCGCCGAGCTTCTCCAGATGCGCACGGGCGACGGTGCGGTGCAGGCCGAAGACCTCGGCCACTTCGCTCGCCGACTGCGGCGCGTCGCACCCACGAAGGTGGCGGTAGATGCTGCGCCGTGTGGGGTCCCCGAACACATCGGCCAACCGCCCGAGATAGAGGCCGTGTTTATCGTACGAAGTCTCCACAAAAGCGACACTATCGCACTTGGTTTCGCAAACCAAGGCTTGTGATGGTATCGAGGCACACAATGGATGCTTCACCCTAGACAACACCGAAGTTATGGATGACGCCGCCACGGAAAAGCAGCAGACACCGGCCGCCCGGGCCGCGAGGCAGCGACGAGAGGAGCAGCGATGATCAAGGTGAGGACGTTCGCCACCCCGATCAAGATCTTCGCCACCATGCGTGAGCTGAACGACCTGGACGCGCAGGTAGCGGCGTTCCTGCAGGAGGAGGGCGCCGACAAGGTGTTCTCCCTGAGCGACAGCACGACCGTCGGCGAGAACGGCGAGACCATCGGCCTGATGCGTGCGATCGCATACCGGGTCCCAGACTGAGCGCTCGGCACGACATCGCCATGGCCCGAGAGGCGCTGCGCCTCGAGCGCGAGGCGGTAGCCCGGTATTCCGAGCACCCCGCCGCCTCGGCGGATCCGCGCCTCGTGGCCTACTGGGAGGCGCTGCGGCGCAACGAGGACGAACACCGCCGCCTCCTCGAGGCTTGGCTGCGGGCCCACGGGGAGGATCCGGAGGGGATCGAGGACGCGGGCCCGGCACCGGGCGACCGCGCCGCCGCCGCGGAGGCGGCGAGCACGCCGGGTGCACTCGCCGGCCGGCATGCGCTTGCCCAAGGGGCCGAGGTCGGCCGCGGCCACGTCGCCGAGCTGTCGGCCCTGTGCGCCGACTACGATCTCGAGGACGAGGCCGTCGTGATCTACGGCCGCTTCGCCTACCAGGCGGAGGACCACGAGCTCATGGAGCTCTTCAAAGAGCTGGCCCGCGCCGAGTCGGGTCACCGCAACGGCCTGCGCCGCACCGTCAAGACCGTCGAAGACGCGGCGACCCCCGTGCTGCTCTTCTGCCCGCTCTGTGGGTGGACGATCGACTTCGGCCCAGACCCCGCGGAGGGCGCCGAAGGCAAGTGCCGCATGTGCCCGGGACGGTTCGCCCTGCGACTGGACGGGCACGGTGACTGGACCCTGGAGAGGCTGGCTCCCTGAGATGACCGACGAAGCGCGACACGACCCGCCCGGCGCGACGTCCGGGGACCCGATCCCGGCCGAGGCCCGCGCCGCCAACCTCGAGCTCTGGAACCACTGGACCAGGGTCCACGAGAAGAGCGCCTTCTACGACGTCGAGGGCTTCAGGGCCGGAGCGACGTCGCTGTGGCCGCTGGAACGCGAGGAACTCGGGCCGTACGTGCGCGAGGGCACGACGCTGCTGCACCTGCAGTGCCACTTCGGCCTCGACACACTGAGCTGGGCGCGCCTCGGCGCCGAAGTCGTGGGCCTTGACCTCAGCGGGGAGGCGATCGCGCTGGCGCGGCGCCTGGCCGACGAGGTCGGCCTGTCCGGCCGCGCCGAGTTCGTCTGCGCCGACCTCTACGACGCCGACGCGCACCTCGGCGACCGGCGCTTCGACATCGTCTTCGTGAGCTGGGGCGCCATCGAGTGGCTGCCGGACCTGGACCGCTGGGCGGACATCATCGCCCGTCACCTGAGGCCCGGGGGCACCTTCTACATGGCCGAGATCCACCCGTTCGCGTACGCCCTGGACGAAGTGCCGGGCGAACACGACGTACAGGTCAAGTACGGCCTGTTGCCGGCGCCCGAGCGCCCTGAGGTGGAGCCGGTCGACGGCAGCTACGCCGACCGGGACGCAGACACGACCGGCCTCACCGCCTACGGATGGCAGCACAGCCTCGCCGAGATCACCGGCGCCCTCACCGGCGCCGGCCTGCGCCTCGAGCACCTGCACGAGTTCCCCACCTCGCCGTCTCCCTTCTGGGACTGGATGGTCCAGGACGAGGACCGCTGGTGGTGGCTCCCGGACGGCAAGGGTGGCCGTCGCAGAGACCTGCCGTTCAGCTTCTCGCTGCGCGCGAGCAAGGCCTGAGATGCTGGACGACTACCTCAAGGCCAACCTCGCGAGCTGGGACGAGGTGGTCGACCTGCACGTCAACTCCGAGCTCTACGACGTCCCCGGGTTCAAGGCGGGCCGCACCGCGCTGAGCGCCATCGAACTCGACGAGCTCGGGCCCCTGGTCGGCGAGGGGACTTCTCTCCTGCACCTGCAGTGCCACTTCGGGCTCGACACGCTCAGCTGGGCGCGCGAAGGGGCGGTCGTCACCGGAGTCGACTTCTCCGGCGAGGGCATCAGGACGGCGCGCGCGATGGCCGACGAAGTCGGCCTCTCCTCGCGCGCCACGTTCGTCCAGAGCGACGTGGAGAACCTGCCGGACAAGCTCACGGGGCAGTTCGACGTGGTGTTCACCTCGTGGGGAACGCTCATCTGGCTGGCCGACCTCGAGCGCTGGGCGGACGTGATCACGCACTTCCTGCGGCCCGGCGGCGTGTTCTACATCGCCGAGTTCCACCCGTACGCCCTCCTGCTCGCCGACGATGCGACGCCGGACGCGCTGCGCGTCGGCTACCCGTACTTCATGTACGGCGTCCCACAGCGCTTCGACGAGGACGGCGACTACGCCGACCCCAACGCCAAGGTGGAGCACACGGTGACGTTCGAGTGGCTGCACGGCTTCGCGGAGATCATCGACCCGTTGCTGCGCCGCGGCCTGCGCCTTGACTTCCTGCACGAGCTTCCGTACACGATCCCAGGGTTCGCCTTCACGTTCCTCGAGAGGGACGAGCGGGGCATGCAGCGCGTCAAGGGCCACCACGACGACTTCCCCCTCACCTTCACGCTCAAGATGACCAAGGAGGAGCGGTGAGCGACGATGTGCGCGGCGACGCGGGGCGCCTCCTCGGCGACGAGGACCTCCTCGCCATCCTCGACGAGGCGATCGCGGACGAGCGTGCCGCTCAGGACAAGTACCGCCGCGGGCTCGATCGCTGTGCCGATCCGGGCGCCTGCGAGCTCTTCGAGCGCCTGCTGCGCGAGGAGCGCGCCCACGAGAAGGACCTGGAGGCGCGCTACGTCGAGGTGAAGAAGCGGCTCGGCCTGCGGGGCGCCGGCCGGAGCTGAAACCGGGGCCGGCACTGGAGAGCCCGCGGTCGTCCCGGACTGAGCCCGGGAGGCCGCGCCGGCCCGCAACATTTCTTCACACAGCCTCGGACTCGAACCCTTGACCGTTCCGAGGCTGGGGCGTATTCTTTTCGTGCGCATTCACAGTCAAAACTAGTGAACGCGTGTCCCGTCAGGGGGACAAAGACCGGTGCTATCCCACCAGCACCGAGGCCCCTCGAAGGCGGCGCCACCCCTCCAGGCGCCGCCTTCATTTTTGTACGGGCCGCCCGGCGAGATCCTCGAGCAGCGCCGGGATGGCGGCGCGCGGCACGACGAGGTCGGCAGCCGCGCGCACCGGCCCTGCGGCCTCCGCCACCGCGACTCCCAGGCCCGCCCACTCGAGCATGTCGACGTCGTTCATGCCGTCGCCGAGGGCGACGACCGCTTCCCTGGCCACGCCCAGCTGGGCGCAGAGCCACGCCAGCGCCGCGCTCTTGCTGACCGAGCCGTCAGCGAACTCGATGTAGTCGGGCTGTGAGCGGGTGACGTACAGCCGTCCCCGCCAGCGCTCCTGCAGCCCCGGCAGGATCTCCTCGACGTCGGCCGACGACGTGACCAGCACCAGCTTCGTCGGCGGCCGGCGGAGGACCTCGGCCTCCAGATCGTCCACCGTGTCGATGGCGACCTCCACGTGCTCGGCGTAGCGCCGCGCCCACTCGGTCACCCGCTCCACGTACAGGAGATCGTCGATGTAGGCGTTGAGCTGACGCCCCATCGCCCGCACGTGGCGCGCAACCTCAGCCGCCGTCGCGCCGTTCATGGGAATGTGACGCAGCCACTCCCCACTCGCCAGGTCGGCGACCAGGGCACCCTGGTAGCAGATGACCGGCCCCTCGCCGAGGCCGAGACGAGCGACGACGCGTCGCGTGCTCTGGAGCATGCGGCCGGTGCAGATGACGGTCCGCACACCGCCTGCGCGCAGCGCCGCGAGCGCCTCAGGAAGACCCCCGGCCCAGGAGAGATCGCGTCCGATCAGCGTGCCGTCGAGGTCGGCTGCGACGAGCGCGGGACGAGGGCCCGGCGCAGCACCGGAGGCCCCGCCGTTCATCGGCCACACCACAACGGGACTATCTCCCCGGTCATCAGGGGTACACGACAAGAGTATCGCTCGCTCGATACACGGAGAAGAGCCAGACCCCAGTTCCCACGGGGCGGCTTCTCACGAAGACCTGGTATTCCCAGGTCTTCGTTTTTGTCACGAGGCCTTTCGCGCGACCGGGCGCATGGAGGTCACCACCAGGTCGAGCCGCACGAGCTCGATGGTCGCCACCCGGCGCATGTCGTCGCGGAACGCCTCGAGCACGGCGGCGTGCACGTCCTGCAGGTCGCAGACCGGCACGTCCGCCTCGACGCGCACGCTCCAGCCGTCGTCGCCCCTGCTGACGGCGATCTCGCCGACCTGGGAGCCGGGGAGCATGGCCTCGAAACGGCGGCGGAGCGCCTTGCGCAGCGCGGGGACCGAGAGGCGAGCCGTGCCGTCCTCGACGGCGAACTCGATGATCTGCGGGCGCGCTCGCCGGGGAGACCTGGCGGTAGGCGAAGACGATGAGGGCGACAGTGATGACGCCCGCGATCGCCGCGGCGACGATGGTCGCCGTGGACGAGCGGGCCGTCAGATCGGCCCACCAGACGGAGCCGCGCCAGGTCACCCCCGGATCCGTGGCCAGCGCGGCCTCGCGCACGAGCGCCGCGCCGGCGAGCAGCAGGGACGCGATGCCGGCGACGACGGCGACGATGCGCGCGAAGCGGGTCACGGGAGGTGCCTCGCCAGTTGCGCGACCCTGAGGACCTTGATGCGGACGTTGAGCCGGGCGAGCTCGCGGCCGGTGAGACGGGCCACTTGGCGCTCCACCGCGGTGGCGGACGCAGCACGCACGGCGTCCGCGTTCGCGAGCGGGCGCGCCCAGACGACCACCCGGCCGCGAAGCTCCGCGCCGCGCTTGAAGAACTCCACCTCGGCGTGCACCACGTCCGGATGAGAGCGACCGACGGCCGCTGTGGCCGGCCGCTCGAGGTCGGCGTTGGGCACCAGCACGCCGCCGTCGCCGGCCGGCGATGGCAGCCACACGGCGTCGGCGTCGTGGCGCAGCACCAGCCAGACCAGTCCCGCCAGCACAGCCATCGCGAGCACCAGCAACCACGCCAGGAGCGCGTGACCGCCGCCCGGCGTGATGTAGCGGAAGGGTGAGAAGTCCCACGTGAAGGCGGCGGCGATGAGCCGCACGGCGAAGAGCAGCGCCACGAGCCCACCCGCCAGCAGCAGGAGGAACGTCGCGATCCGGGTCATGGAGCCGGCCGCCGCTCCGGCGGGCCGGCGTCTCTCAGCCCGCGACGCCAGCCTGATCCTCCGGGAACACCACGTCGGTGACGAGTACGTTGACGGCGCGCACCGGCAGGCCGGTCGTTGACTCGACCTGTTCGGACACCGCCTTGCGGCAGGCCTCGGCGACGACGGGGACACTCACCCCGAAGACGATGCTCATCGTGATGTCGATGTCGACGCTCCCCTCGCGCAGGTCCACGGAGATGCCGGGCGTGCCCTTGTCGCCGCGCAACCCTGCGAGCGCGCGGGCGCTCGTGCCGCCCAGCGCGTTGATGCCCTCGATGCCGCTGATCGCCTTGAAGGCGACCTTGGCGACCACGCTGTCGGAGATGGTGACGCCGCCCCCGCCAGGGGCAGCGTCGGTCTTCGGCGCTTCGGTCATGGCTCTCCTCCCGTCGTCGGTCGTCCGCGCTCCCTGCGAGCGACAGTCCGCGACCCTACCGTCTACTGTACCCGGCGCAGGCGCCGGCGACGAGCCGGAGAGAGCAGCCCACGATCCGCCACGCAGGCGGAGAGAGGCGAGCGACAACGCAGTCCCGTCCACCCGCGACCCGCGCCGCAGCGGGCGACAGGTGGGTGGCACCGCAGGTACTACCCGCACTTCGAGTAGCCGCACGTTCTGCACACCGCGCAGCCGCCCTCGTGCTCGATGGCTCCGCCGCAATCCGGGCACGCACCCTGGGCGACCTCGACCAGGGAGAGTTGCGGCTCCGGCGCGTGACCAGCCTGAGCCGCCGCGCCGCTGACGTACCGGCGCTCGAGCGCCTTGCCGATGGCGTCGGCGCAGCTGAGCGTCGCGTTGGGGCCCATGCCGTAGGGCACGTGGCAGCGGATGCCCTTGAGCTGCTCGACGATCTCCTGCGCCGACGCGCCCTTCTTGAGGGCGAGTGAGATGAGCCGGCCCAGCGCCTCGGTGTTGCTCGAGGCGCACCCGCCGGCCTTGCCCATGTTGGCGAAGACCTCGCGCGGGCCGTACTCGTCGTCGTTCATGATGACGAAGAGCTTGCCGCAGCCGGTGTCCATGCGCTGCGTCTCGCCGGTGAGGAGCTGCGGGCGCGACGGGCGCGTGGTGGCGATGCCCAGGCCGGGCTCGGGCTCGCGCTTCTTCTTGGTCTGGCCGACGTTGAGCACCTGCTCGTCGCGGCTGCCGTCGCGGTAGATGGTGACGCCCTTGCAGCCGGTGCGGAACGCCATGCGGTACACGTTCTCGACGTCGTCGACGGTGGCCTCGTTGGGGAAGTTGACCGTCTTGGACACGGCGTTGTCGGTGCTCTTCTGGAACGCGGACTGCAGCTTGATGTGCCACTCGGGCGTGATGTCGTGCGCCGTGGCGAAGACCCGCTGAACGTCCGGCGGGCAACCCGTCGGTGTGCCGCGCGGACCCGGTCTCGGCGATCTTCTTCATGAGCTCGTCGCTCAGGAACCCGCGCTCACGGGCCACCTCCTCGAAGTACGGGTGGCCCTCGACCATGCGGTCGTCGTCGAGCACGTTGGCGCGCACGTAGCTGAGGGCGAAGATCGGCTCGATGCCGCTGGAGCAGCTGGCGATGATGCTGATGGTGCCGGTGGGCGCGATGGTGGTGACCGTGGCGTTGCGCACGCGCGCCCCCGTCGGCGTGTCGAAGATGGAGCCTTCGAAGTTGGGGAACACGCCGCGCTCGCGCGCGAGGTCCTCGCTCTCCGCGCGCGCCTCGTCGTGGATGAAGCTCATGACCTCGCCGGCGATGCGGCAGGCCTCGTCCGAGTCGTAGGGCACCTGCAGCCGCAGCAGCATGTCGGCGAAGCCCATGACGCCCAGGCCGATCTTGCGGTTGCCCTTGGTCATCTGCTCGATCTCGGGCAGCGGGTAGCGGTTGACGTCGATGACGTCGTCGAGGAAGCGGACCGCGGTGCGCACGATGCGGCCCAGGGCGCCGTAGTCGATGTGCCCGTCGGGTACGACCTTGGAGAGATTGATGGAGCCGAGGTTGCAGCTCTCGTAGGGCAGGAGCGGCTGCTCGCCGCAGGGGTTGGTGCTCTCGATCTCGCCCAGCTGCGGGGTGGGGTTGTCCTCGTTGATGCGGTCGATGAAGACGATGCCGGGGTCGCCGTTCTTCCAGGCCAGCGTGACCATGCTCTTGAAGACCTTGCGCGCGCTCAGCGTGCGCACGGTCTCGCCGGAGCGCGGATTGACCAGCGCGTACTCCTCGTCGGACTCGACGGCGCGCATGAACGCGTCGGTGACGGCCACCGAGATGTTGAAGTTGTTGAGGCGGTCGTCGTCCTGCTTGGCCGTGATGAAGTCCAGGATGTCCGGGTGGTCGACGCGCATGATGCCCATGTTGGCGCCCCGGCGCGTGCCGCCCTGCTTGATCGTCTCCGTGGCGGCGTCGAACACGCTCATGAAGGACAGTGGCCCGCTGGAGACGCCCCTGGTGCTGTTCACCACGTCGTTGTGCGGGCGCACGCGCGAGAAGGAGAAGCCGGTGCCGCCGCCGCTCTTGTGGATGAGGGCGGTGTTCTTGATGGCCTCGAAGATGGACTCCATGGAGTCGCCCACGGGGAGCACGAAGCAGGCTGACAGCTGCCCCAGTTCGCGGCCGGCGTTCATGAGGGTGGGGCTGTTGGGGAGGAACTCCAGGCCCGTCATGAGCTGGTAGAAGGTCTCCTCCCACTCCTCCACCGGGGCGGCGGGATTGTACAGGCGCTCGGCCTGGGCGATGGCGCGCGCGACGCGGCGGAACATCTCTTCGGGGGTCTCGAGCACTTCGCCGGTCTCGCCCTTCTTGAGATAGCGCCGCTGCAACACCTTGAGCGCGTTCGCCGACAGTTCGACGACTGCCTTCCCCGTGTCACTCATGCCCCGTGTCCCCCTCGGTAGCCGCCGCTCGGCGCGGCGTGGTCAAGATGATCTCGTCTGCGAAGAGCTCGCCGGCGTCGATGCCCGGAAGCGGCTCTTCGCCCGGCAGCGGCTCGGCACCCGAGAGCTCCAGTCGCGCCAGTTCCTGCTGGAACTCCTCGATGTCGTCGAACTGCCGGTAGACGGAGGCGAACCTGATGTACGCCACCTTGTCGATGTCGCGCAGCTGGCGCAGCGCCCGCTCCCCGACCATCCTGGTCGTCACCGGGCGCCCCGACACGCGGCGCAGGTCGTTCTCGATGTCGTCGACCGCGCGCTCCAGCCGGTCGAGCGCGATGTCGCGCTTCTCGCACGCGCGCAGCAGGCCGTTGAGGACCTTCTGGCGTGTGAACAACTCTTCTCTGCCGTCGCTCTTGACCACCACGAGTGGTACCTCTTCGATGCGTTCGTAGGTCGTGTACCGCCGGTCGCAGACCAGGCACTCGCGCCGCCGGCGGATCGCGTCGCCGGACTCGGAGTCGCGAGAATCGACGACTTTGCTCTCATCGCTGTTACAGAATGGACATCGCAAAGGACTGTGACCTCACCACAAGATGTAGTGCCCCCGGTCGGTGCGGACACCACTATAGTGTATTCACGCTGCCCCGCAACCATCCTTCCTGCTGACTTTCGACCCATTCCCCTCGCAAAACTCTCTGTCTCTACCTGAAGGTAAGAGTCCGTGCCGGGGACCCCGGCCGCGCGCTGCCGTCCGGGACGCTAACAGGAGGTCCGGACGGACCGACGCCGCACATCGCACCGAGCGCGGCGAGGCACCTTGCCCGCGCGATATACTCGGGCGGTGAACGTCATCGTCCTCCCCACGTACAACGAGCGCGAGAACCTGCGCCACGCCCTCGCCCGCATCCGCGAAGTCGCGGACGGCCACGGCCTCCAGCTGCACACGCTGATCGTCGACGACAACTCGCCCGATGGCACCGGCGATCTCGCGGACGAGCTGGCGCGCGAGGTCGCGGACGTCTCGGTCATGCACCGCGCCGGCAAGGAGGGTCTGGGCAAGGCGTACATCGCCGGCTTTGGCGAGGCCCTCGCCATGGGCGCCGAGCGCATCTTCGAGATGGACGCCGATCTCAGTCACGACGCGACCTACCTCCCCCACTTCCTGCGTCTCATCGACCAGGGCGCGGACCTCGTCCTCGGTTCGCGCTACGTCAAGGGCGGCGGGGTGGAGAACTGGGGGCTCTCCCGCAAGGTCATCAGCCGCGGCGGCTGCCTCTACGCCCAGACCATCCTGGGCCTCCCGATGCACGACCTCACCGGCGGCTACAAGTGCTTCCGTCGAACGGTGCTCGAGACCATCGACCTCGACACCGTCGACACCAGGGGTTACGGCTTCCAGATCGAGATGACCTACCGCGCCCACAAGTTGGGCTTCAAGGTCGTCGAGCTGCCCATCATCTTCGTCGACCGCAAAGTGGGCGAGAGCAAGATGAGCAACGACATCGTGCTCGAGGCCATGAAGAGCGTCTGGAAGCTCCGCTTCAGTCACGTCCCCACACGGCCGGCGAGCTGAGGCTCTCGCCGGGAGCGCCCGGACCCTCCGTCGCCGTGACCACTCCAGCACAGCCTGCCGGCATCCTCGCCGTCGACGTCGGCGCCGGCACCAGCGACATCCTCCTCACGCGCCCCGGCCAGTCGCTCGAGAACGCCGTCAAGCTGGTCGTGCCCTCGGCGACGCAGATCGCCGGAGCGCGGATCGCCGCCGCGACGGCCCGCGGCCAGACGGTGGTCTTCCGCGGGCCGGTCATGGGCGGCGGCTCCGTCACGCTGGCGATGAAGGCGCACCTCGCCGCCGGCCACGCGTTCGTGGCGACCGAGTCGGCCGCCGCCAGCTTCGCCGACGACCTCGACAAGGTGCGTGCGCTCGGCGCGCGCGTGGTGGGAGAGGGCACCGCGGACGAAGTGCTGCGGCGCCTGCCCGCGGACGCCGCCGCCGAGGTCGCCTCCGGCGACCTGGACGCGGCGGCGCTCACCGGGGCCCTGAGCCTGCTCGGGGTGGAGCCGGCGTTCGCCGCGGTCGCCGTGGCCGTACAGGACCACGGCTACGCCCCGGACGGCTCCAACCGCGTGCTGCGCTTCAAGCTCTGGGAACAGGCGGTGGAGGAGCGACGGCTCGTCGGCGACCTGTTCTACGAGGTGACCGCCGTCCCGCCGGCGCTCACGCGGCTGGGGGCGGCGGCCAGCTCCGCCACGGCCCTCGGCGGCGACGCGCCGGCGCTGGTCGCGGACACCGGCCCCGCCGCGCTCTACGGCGCCCTGCCTGACGGTGTGGCGGACGCCGTGCTGGTCAACGTCGGCAACGGCCACACCGTGTGCCTTCTCGCGCGCGAGGGACGGGTGGCCGGCGTGTTCGAGCACCACACCTCATGCCTCGACCGCCCAGGCCTCGAGCTGCGCCTCCGCCGCTGGCTGTCCGGCGATCTGGAGAGTGAAGAGGTCCGCGCCGACCACGGGCACGGCGCCGTCCTCGCGAGGGGCGCCGCCGGCGACGACCCGCTCCGGCTGCCGCTCATCGTCACCGGACCGCGCCGCGAGCTGCTCGCCGGCAGCGAGCTGCCGGCCGAGTTCGCGGCGCCTCACGGCGACATGATGCTCACCGGCTGCTTCGGCCTGCTGCGCGCGCTGTGCGAACGGCACGCCAGCCTGAAGAAGGAGGCTCCCTCATGAGCCGGCCACTGTCGACGGGACTGATAGTGCCGGTGGACGCCGCGCGGGAGTTGGTCGAGCCGTGGCTGCGCCTGCTGCCCGCCGCCGGCCGGTCCCTGCCGCCGCACGTCACGGCGCTGTGGCCGTTTCTGCCGGTGGAGGCGCTGGACGACTCCGTCGAGCGCCGGCTGGAGGAACTCCTCGCCGGCGCCCAGACGTTCGCGTTCTCCCTCACGCGTGTGGCGACCCTCGCCGACGCCACGGTGCTGGTCCCCGAGCCGCCGGCACCGTTCGCGCAGCTCACGCGCCTGTTGTGGGACGAGTGGCCCGAGTGCCCGCCGTTCGGCGGCGCGTACGACGACATCGCGCCGCACGTCGTCCTGGCGATCGACCCCCCCGCCGCCGACCGTGCGGCGATCGAGGCGGCCGTCGCGCCGCGACTGCCGCTGGCGGCCCGCGCCTCAGAGGTCCTCCTCGTCGAGGAGACCGAGAGCGGCGTGCTGCGCGAGCGTCGCCGCTTCGCGCTCTCCGCCTGAGCCCCTCCGCGGCGGGAGGCTACAGCGGCAGCTCTCGCCCGACCCCGAGCTCGCGGGCGCGGCGCAACGCGAGCTCGCCGGCGACGACGTCCTCGAGCGCCATGCCGAGGTTGAGGCAGAACAGGCGCTCGTCCGGGCCGCCGCGACCGGTGACGAGGCCGGCGGCCAGCTCGCCCAGGTCCCCGGCGACGTCGCCGGGGATGTCCCTGAGGCGCACACCCGCCTCCTGCGTGGCCAGCACCGTGGCTGTGTCGTCGCAGTAGAACCGGTCGCACTCCGCCATGGCCGCAGGGCTCCAGGCGGCGTCGTAGTCGAGCGCCACCGCCAGCGCCCCTGGCTGGAGGAGCCCGGAGCCGAGCGGCGGCCGGATGCCCGCCGTCATGGTGATCGCCGTGACCACGACGGCGGCGGCTTCGACGGCCCCGCCGGCAGACGCGCAGTGCGCGAACGTAAGACCCGGCAACTCCCGACTGAGGCTCTCGCCGAAGTCGGCCGTCCGGTCCGGGTCGACGTCGTGGCAGAAGACCTCGCGCAGCTCCGGCAGCACCGCCGCCAGAGCGCGCACCGCCGCCCGCGCCTGCACGCCGCAGCCGACCACACCGACCTGCGTCGCGTCACGGCGTGCAAGGTGCCGGGCGGCGACGCCCACACTGGCGCCCGTGCGCCAGGCGGTGATCGTCCCCGCGTCCATGACGGCCGATGGCAGCCCGGTCTCCGGGTCACTGAGCACGACCAGGCCGTTGGTGATGGGCAGACCAAGGGCGGCGTTCTGCGGGAAGAGCGTGACCCACTTCGCGCCGAGGCCGCCTTCGCCGGGCAGTGTCGCCGCCATGACCTGGGAGTAGGCGTCGCCCTCGCCGTGCAGACTGAGTTTGGGCGGCATCACCACCTCTCCTCTGCCTTTGGCCGCGCACCCGCGATCCACGGCGTCCACGACCTCGAGCATGGTGACGCCGAGCGACTCGAGGTCGTTCCGCGACAGGTACAGCAGACTGCCGCCGGGCGGCCGGTCCGGCTCGCGCGGGGCGGCCCCGCGGGCGCCGCCGGGAGATCCGCCGCTCACGGCGTCACCTCTCCCGGCGCTGCGGTGGAGCCGGCGGCGAGGTCGCGCACGGCGGGCACGCCGGCCAGCGATGTGGCTTCGCGAACGGCGGCGAGGACAGCCTCTGCGAGCGCGGTGGCCGCCGCCGCGCCGACGGTGGAGACGTCGGCGCGCGAGCCGGCGGCGCCGGTCGCGAGCGCGAACACCGTGTCGCCATCGAGCATGGTATGGACGGGGTCGATGGTCCTGGCGAGGCCGTCGTGCGCCATGCGCGCGACCTTGGCCGCCTCGGCCTTGGTCAGTTCGGCGTCAGTCGCCACGATGGCGAGGGTGGTGCTGGCGCCGAGGCCTATCCGCGGCGGGTGTTCGCGCAGCCATGCGCTCGTGCGCACGAAGCCGCCGCCGTCCAGTCTCGGACCGGCGAGCACGGCGCCGCCGGCCGGATCGACCACGTCGCCGGCGGCGTTGACGGCCACCAGCGCGCCGACGGTCGCGCCGCCGGCCAGGCGCAAGCTTGCCGTGCCGAGGCCGCTCTTGGTGGCGCGCTCAGACCCGAGCAGCTTGCCGACGGTCGCGCCCGTGCCGGCGCCGGCGCAGCCCTGCGCGACCGGACCGGGCGTGGCCGCCGCGCAGGCGGCCTCCCCGGCGGCGGCGTCAGGCCGCACGTCCGGCCGCCCGACGGGCAGGTCGAAGAGAACGGCCGCGGGGACGATCGGCACGCGCAGCGGGCCGACCTCCAGCCCGCGGCCCCGCGCCTCCAGCCAGCGCATCACGCCGGTCGCCGCGTCGAGGCCGAACGCGCTGCCGCCGGCGATCAGCACCGCGTGCACACGCTGGACCGCGTTGACCGGGTCGAGCAGGTCGGTCTCCCGCGTGCCGGGCGCGGAGCCGCGCACGTCCACCCCGGCCACCGCGCCCTCCCCGTCGCACAGCACGACGGTGCAGCCGGTCGCGGCCTCCGCGTCGGTCCAGTGGCCCACGGAGAGGCCGGCGACATCGGTCAGGCTCCCGCTCATGTGTCCTCCTCGGCGACGTGTGGTAGAAGGATACCGCCAACGACTTCGGGGGACCCGTGTCAGGACACGCCGACGCGCTGCTCATGCTCTTCCTCGCGTTCACGGGCGCGCGCCTGCTGGGACACCTGTTCCAGCGCTTCAAGCTGCCCGTCGTGGTCGGCGAGCTCCTCGCCGGCGCCATCCTGGGGCCGCAGCTGCTGAACCTGGTGCACTCCAGCGAGGTCCTCGACGCCATGGCGGAGCTGGGCGTCATCATGCTGCTGTTCATGGCCGGCCTCGAGACGCACATCGAGGAGCTCATGGAGACGCGCGCCGCGGCGATCAAGGTGGCCGTCCTCGGCGCCGTGCTGCCGTTCGTCACCGGCGCCCTGGTCGGCCTCCTCTTCGGCTGGGGGTCGGGTTCGGCGCTGTTCATGGCGACGGCGCTCACCGCCACCTCCGTCGGCATCACCGTGCGCGCCCTGCGCGAACTGGGTCACAGCGAGCGCCGGTCGGTGCGCATCATCCTCGCCGCGGCCGTACTCGACGACGTGCTCGGCCTCATCGTCCTCGTCGTCGTCAGCGGCACCACCAGCGGGAGCTTCGACCTCTTCAACCTCGCGCTGCTGATCGTGGAGGCGATCCTCTACGTCGGACTGTTCGGGTTCTTCGGCCCCCGCCTCGTCGTCCGCCTCCGCGACTGGCTCAAGGACCTCAGGGTCTCCGTCCTGTTCGAGATCGGCGTGGTCCTCACGCTCGCCCTCTCACTGCTCGCCGACTACATCGGCCTGGCGGCCATCGTCGGCGCCTTCATCGCCGGGCTCGCCATGAGCGAGCTCAAGCAGCACACGGGCATCGTGAAACGGTTCGAGCCCCTGGCCTGGTTCTTCACGCCGTTCTTCTTCGTGCTCATGGGCACGTATCTCGACTTCGGCGCGTTCGCGCAGCCGTCGGTGCTGCTGGCGGTCGCCGTGTTCACCGCGCTCGCGGTCGCCACCAAGTACTACGGCGGGTCGATCGGGGCACGCGTGGAGGGCCGGCAAATCGCACGCGAGGTGGGCGTAGGCATGACCCCGCGTGGGGAAGTGGGCATCGTCGTCGCCGGGTTCGCCCTCGCCGAGGGCGCGATTGGCGACGACGTCTACGCCGCCATACTCGGTATGGTGCTGGCGACGACCATCCTGGCGCCGTTCCTCATCAAGGCAGTGTTCGGGCGGGACTGGACGGGCGACCCGCAGACGCTCGACGACGACGAGGCGGCCTGAACGGCAGCAGACCTCAGCGGCTGAGCAGCGGGTAGAGCAGCACGTAGAGGATGCTGGCGACCGCGCAGGTCACCAGCATCACCGGAATGCCGTGGCGCATCCACTGCCTCGCGCTGATCGGATTGCCCGAGCGCTCCGAGACGCTGACCACGACGATGTTCGCGGTCGCGCCGATCACGGTGGCGTTGCCGCCCAGCCCCGCGCCGAGCGCGAGCGCCCACCAGAGGGGCTCGATCTTCACACCGGCAGCCTCGAGTCCCGCCACGACGGGGATGACGGCGATGGTGATGGGCACGTTGTCGACGACCGCCGAGAGCAGCGCGACGATCCAGATCACGGCGACGCCGAGAACGTAGGGATTCACGCTCACGGCGGCCGTGCCCAGCAAGTCCGCCAGCCTGCCGAGGACGCCGGCGGCCTCGAGCCCACCGACCATGACGAACAGCGCCGAGAAGAAGAGCAGCACGCTCCACTCGACCCGCTTGAGCGTCTCGTGCACGTCGGGGCCGACGACGAAGAGCGCGATCCCCGCCGCTCCCATGGCGATCAGTGAGGGTGAGAGGTCGAGCGGCCCCTCCAGCAGGAACATCACGATCGCGAGGCCGAGCACGATCAGGATGCGCCGGGCCTCTCGTGGTTGTTTGAGGGCCTCGGAGGGATGCAGGCGCAGGGCGTCCGCAAGCTCACCGGTACGGTCGACCAGATCCTTCCGAAAGCGGTAGCGCAGGAGGAGCACCGTGATGAACCAGAGCACGAGGACGACCGGCAGAGAGTGCGTGAGGAAGTCGTTGAACGTGAGGCCGGCCGCGGAGCCGATGAGGATGTTCGGCGGGTCCCCGACGAGCGTGGCGATGCCGCCGACGTTGGACAGCATCGCCTCCGCGATGAGCAGGGGCGTGGCCTCCATCTCGAGCACCCTGGCGATCACAAGCGTCACGGGGGCGATCACGACGACAGTCGTCACGTTGTCGAGGAACATCGAGAGGACGCTGGTCACGACACCGAGAAGCAGGAAGACGCGCAGCGGCCGGCCCTTGGAGGCGCGACCGGCCCAGAGCGCCAGGTACTCGAAGAAGCCGGTCGGCTCGAGGAGCGCGACGACGATCATCATGCCGAGCAGGAGGCCGATGGTGTTGAAGTCGACGGCCTCCAGCGCACCGCCCTCGGTGTAGAAGCCGAGGACCTTGCCTGCGACGATCATGAGGATCGCGCCGGCGATGGCGATCACGGTGCGGTGGAACCACTCCGCGAAGATGGCGACGAGACTCACCACGAAGATCAGAGTGGCGATGACCTCCTGCATGATGGCTTGGGGTCGCCCGTCTGCCTAGATGCGGCTGATGCCGGCCATGGCGTTCTTGAACGCCGCCCGGGCCGCGTCGTCGTAGACCGAGAACATGATGTGCCGCAGCGGCGTGCCACCGCCGCGCTCCTTGAGGTACGCCACGGTCTCCGTGACCATGATGCTGGCGCACTGGTAGAGCGGGAACCCGCCGCCGCCGGTGCCGAAAGCGGGGATGGCGACTGAGCGCGCGTGACAGCGCTCGGCGGCGACCAGCGACGCGCGCGTGGCCTTGGCGATGCCGGCCGCGTCGGCCTGCGGGCCCGCGTCGGTGAGGGCCACGTGGACGACCCAGCGGGCGGCGAGGTCGCCGCCCGTGGTGATGACGGCGTCGCCGACAGCCACCGGCCCCTGCAGCACCGCCTCCTTCTCGACCGACTCGCCGCCGGCCCGCTTGACGGCGGCGGCGACGCCGTAGTCCATCCAGAGTTCCGTGCCCGAGGGCGTGACGACGGCGTCCACCTCGAGCGAAGTGATGTCGCCGCTGGCGAGTTCGACTTTGGTCTTGCCCACTGACGTCTTCATCTGCCCTCCACTCTGCGCTCTCGCACAGGGATTTGCGTTCCCGGGATTATACCTGTAGTGCGGTAGACTGCGCGGGAGCTTCGGGAGGTCGTCACGAGTACGCACGCGAGCTGGATCGCCGCCGCCTTCGGCATGACCGCGTTGTGGGCGCTGGTGGTCGTCGTCAACAAGAAGATCCTCGATTCCGTGACGCCCATCGCGGTCAACTTCCTCATCCGCCTCGTGACCATCGCCGGCCTTCTGCTTCTCACGGTGCCCCTCACCGTGTTCGGCCTGTGGAGCAACGGGTTCGGTATCAACGCCGAAGCGGCCACCTGGATCGCGCTGGCGGCCGTGGCGACGTGGCTCGTGGCGTTCAACGCCTACTACTACGCCCTGCGGGGCGAGCGCGTCGCGGTGGTCGCGCCCATCTGCAGCACCGACCCCATCTGGACAGCGTTCTTCGCTTGGCTGCTGCTCGGCGCCGCGTTCGGCGCCGCCGGCCTCGCCCATCCAGCGCGAGATGAACACGACACCCGCCATCGCCACCGCCATGCCGGCGAGCGTCGCGCCGCCGATCAGCCTGATCGTCGTCGCGGGCCTGCTCGAGGCGTCCGTCACCGTGCTCTTCTACCTGTGCATCGTGGCCATAGGGCCCGTGCTCACGATGCTCATCATGGCGACGACGCCGGTGTTCTCCATCGTCCTCGGCGTCGTCTTCCTGCGCGAGCGTCCCGGACTGCGCCTCACGATCGCTGCCGCCGTCACCGTCGCCGGCGTGCTCATCGCCACGCTCGACGGCCTCGCCCGACGGCGGCTGCCGCCTCGTCAGACCAGGGTCACTTCGCCCTGCCGAACAACCTCCGTCGCACGGCCGCCATCTTGAGCCACTGGATGCCCTCTGTGGGGCTGAGCTCCTTGGGGCAGGCCTCGATGCAGTTGGCGATGGTATGGCAGCGGTACGCGCCGCGTTCGTTGTCCCAGCGCGGCAGGCGCTCTTTGCGAGCCTCGTCGCGCGAGTCGACCTCGAAGCGATAGGCCTTGAGCAGCGCGGCCGGGCCGAGGTAGTTGTCCTCGGTCCAGACGGACGGGCAGCTGCTGTAGCAGGCGCCGCAGAGGATGCAATCGACCGGCATGTTGAGCTTGTGGCGGTCGGCCGGCGACTGGAGGATCTCCTTCGCCGGCGGCTGCGAGGACCGCATGAGCCACGGCTGGATGTACTCGTACTTGGCGAAGAAGTCGTCCATGTCGCAGACCAGGTCCTTGACCAGCGGCAGGTGCGGCAGCGGCGCGATGTGCACCTCGTCGGTGTGCAGGTGCACGACGTTCGTCTGGCAGGCCAGGCGATAGCGGCCGTTGATGTACATGGCGCAGGACCCGCAGATGGACGCCCGACAGCAGTAGCGGAACGACAGCGACGGATCCAGCTTCTCCTGGACGTGGAAGAGTCCCTCGAGCACGGTGAGGCTGCTCTCGTAGGGGATCTCGAAGGCCTGGACCCTGGCGGTACCCCGCGCGTCGCGGGCCGGGTCGTAGCGCTTGATGTGGAAGTTGATGGTCCGCATCAGTACTTCCGCTCCTGTGGCTCGAAGGTGCCGAGGGTGACGGGCTTGTGCTCAAGCCGCGGGCCCTCGGGGGTGTAGTAGGCGAGCGTGTGCATGAGCCAGCGCTCGTCGTCTCGCGTCGGGTAGTCCGTGCGCGAGTGCGACCCACGTGATTCGGTGCGCGCCAGCGCGCCCTCCGCGACGCACAGGGCGAGGTCCACCATGCCCTCGAGCTCGAGCGTGCGCATGAGGTCGAGATTGAAGACGCCGCCTGCGTTCCGCAGGCCGACGGAGCCGCAGCGCTCCTTGAGGCGACGCAGCGTCTCGAGGCCGGTGCGCATGACCGTCTCCTCGCGGAACACGCCGAAGTAGTCGCGCGTGGTGGCGATCATTTCGGCGCGGATGGCGTACGGGTCGGCCCCCGAGGCGCCGCGCGAGGCGAGCTCGGCGACCCGCGCCTCCATGGCAGAGACGGCGGCAGCGGCGGCGGCGGAGACGTCGCCTCCGCCGGCCGCCCCGCCCGCGAGGTCAGCCACGACGGCCATGCCGGCGCGGCGCCCGAAGACGATCGTCTCGAGCAGCGAGTTGCCGCCCAGCCGGTTGGCGCCGTGGACGCTCACGCAGGCGCACTCGCCGGCGGCGTAGAAGCCGGAGAGTCTGGTGCGCCCATCGACGTCGCAATCGATGCCGCCCATGGTGTAGTGCTGCACCGGTTTGATCGGGATCGGCTCCTCGATGGGGTCCACGCCCTGGAAGTGGATGGCGATGTCGCGGATGCCCGGCAGCCGCTCCATGATCTTCTCGGCGCCGAGGTGCCGCAGGTCGAGGTGGACGTAGTCTTCGCCGCCTATGCCGCGGCCCTCGATGATCTCCGTGGTGATGGAACGCGCGGTGATGTCGCGCGGCGCCAGTTCCATGGCCTTGGGCGCGTACCTCGCCATGAAGCGCTCGCCGTCGTTGTTGACGAGGTAGCCGCCCTCGCCGCGGCAGGCCTCCGACATGAGGATGTGCGAGGTGAGCAGACCCGTGGGGTGGAACTGGATGAACTCCATGTCCTCCGCGGGGACGCCGGCGTGATAGGCCATCGCCGCGCCGCCGCCGGTGCTGATGATGGCGTTCGTGGAGTTGCCGTAGATGCGGCCGGCGCCGCCCGTGGCCATGACCACGGCGTCGGCCGTGAACGCGTGGAAGCCGCCGCCTATCATGTCGTAGGCGACGACGCCACGGCAGCGGCCCTCCTCGACGATCAGCGAGGTGACGAAGACCTCGACGTACATCTTGACCTGGCGCTCGTAGGCGCGCTCGACCAGCGTGTGCAGCAGGTAGTGGCCGGTCTTGTCGGCGCCGTAGCAGGTGCGCGGATACCCGGCGCCACCGAACGGCCGCTGGGCGATGCGCCCATCGTCGAGGCGGCTGAACGGACAGCCCCAGTGGTCCATCTCGAAGATGACGCCGGGGGCGTCCTTGGTCATCTGGATAGTGGCATCCTGGTCGGCCAGGTAGTCCGAGCCCTTGACCGTGTCGAAGGCGTGCTTCTCGGGCGTGTCGTCGTGAGCATCTGGGTGGTTGGCGAGCGCCGCGTTGATGCCGCCCTGCGCGGCGCCGGAGTGGCTGCGGCCGGGATGGACCTGGCTGAGGATCGCCACGTCGAGGCCGTCCGCCTTGGCCTCCACTGCGGCGCGGAGCCCCGAGAGCCCGCCGCCGACCACGATGAGCTGATGATGAGGCATGCGCTCCCCCTCAGCTCACCCAGACCCAGAGGGCCCAGATGCCGTAGACGATGCCGACGATGCCGAGCACCCACAGGAACACGTCGAGGCCGCGGCGGGCGCCGCTGCCGGAGAACCCCCAGTCGAGGACGACCATGCGTACGCCGTTCAGCGCGTGGTACACGACGGCAACGAGCAGCAGCACGTCGTTGACGAGCACGGCGCCGGTGGCGAGCCGCGCACCGATGTTGTCGTAGCTCAGCTGTCCGATGGCCACGAAGTGCGTGAGCACGAGGTGGACCATGATGGTGACGATGATGATCACCGCGGTGACGCGCTGGCCCAGCCAGGGCCACATCCCGCCGCGGCTGCGATCGAGTGTCTCGGTTCTCACGTTGCGCCCCTCCGCGCCTAGAAGATCATGGGGACGGCCTTATAGGCGAACCCCCACACCGCCGCAGCGGCGATGAGCATGCAGATCCAGAACACGGCCTTGTGCCGCTTGATGCCGATCCCGAAGTCCATGAGCAGGATGCGGACTCCGTTGAGGGCGTGGTACAGCACCGCCGCGACCAGGACGGAGTCGAGGAACACGAGGAACGGTTTGTCGAAGGTGTCGAAGAAGCCGTCCAGCCGCGCCGCGCCGCCGACGCGCCCCTGGGAGATGACCCAGATGTGCACGAACAGGTAGACGGCCAGGACGAGGCCGCTGACGCGGAAGAGGATCCAGGCCCACATGCCCAGGCCCTTCCACAGCCCGGCGCCGACGTTGGCCGTCTCGCGCTCCTGAGCGCTCAAGATGACTACCCCCTCACAGACTTGCGCCTCCCCACAGGCGGGGCGGCGGGCTCCCGGTGAACCGCAATCGTAGAACGCGCGCGCGAAGCGAGGCAATCATGCGTGCGTGACATCGCGTCACGCGCGAAGCTCCAGTCTGGACGAAGCGTCGCAACCCGGACGCGCATCTTCCTCACATATCGCATCGTGGTAGTTCGATATCGTATTCGACCGCGCTAGGCCAAGGCAAGAGCCCGAGCGCCGAGACGGAAGGCGCCGCGAAGGCCGGTCCGACCGCAGGCGTCGACCGCGCGACCGACGACGAGGCGAGGAGACGCGCCGAGGCCGTCCCTACTGCTGGCCTGCCGACCCCTGTGCCGATCGGAGTACGGCGAACACGACCAGCCGCTGCGCATGGGTCCCGGCGGCGACGTCGAATGAGCCGGTGCAGGTGATCAGGTTGAGGCGCCTGCCCACGGCTGGCGTGAACACCTCGGCGGAGCTGGCGTTGCGCGCGAAGAGCTTCTTCTTGCGCACGACGAACATGAGACGCTTGCCGCGTGAGTCCTTGACGTAGAACTTATCGCCGACCTTCAACTTGGGTAGATCGTCGAAGGCGGCGGGCCTGCCGTCGGCGTAGCCCGAGTGGCCGTCGATCACGGCGCTGCCTTCGTTGCCCGGCCGCGGGCCGAACTTGTACCAGCCGACCGTGCCGGGGCCGGACGGCGACGCCATCGCGCGTTTCGACGTCAGGCCGACGCGCTCGACGGCGGCGTTGAGGCCGATCTTGGGGATGACCAGCCGCACGGGAAGTGCGTACGTGACCTTGGGTACCACGACCGGAGTCGCCGGAGTCTGGGCCGGATCGGTCAGCGTCGCCGGGCTGGCAACGGAGCCCGTCGGCGCGCTGTCCGAGGCGACGATCAGGTAGACGCCCGCACCGATGGCGGCCACGGCGCCGACGACACAGACGAGCACGGCTGCCCGCCAGCGGGCGGACAGCCGTGCTTTTGGCGCTTCTTCCGTCACCTCGTCCTCTCGGCCGGTGACTGGCTCCGAAGGCGTTTCGTCAGTCGTGTCGACGGGCAGCGACACGCAGTCTCCAGGCCGCGAGCAGCAGCGTCAGACCGGCCACGAACGCGCCGGTGACGAGGGGCCAGGATGAGCCACCATCGCTGGGCGGATACCCGGTGGCAGGGAAGCCCACGGCCTCGGCCGTCTCTTCATCAGTCACACCGCCGGCCTCTTCAGTGGCGCTGGCGCTGGGCGTCGGCGTCGGAGTGGCCGTCGCGGTCGCCGTAGGCGTCGGCGTCGGAGTGGTCGTGGCGGTCGCCGTAGGCGTCGGCGTCGGAGTGGTCGTGGCGGTCGCCGTAGGCGTCGGCGTGGGCTCCACGACACCGTGGCAACCGGGGGTGGTTCCGCAGCCATTGTTGGCGTGGGTCGGCGCGGCCAGAATGGCGGTCACACCGCCGTGGCAGGTGGCGCATGTGGCCGGCAGCGGCGGAGTCGCGGTGTTGACGGTATGGCACGTAGCGCAGGTGGTGACGAACCCGGCATGTGCCGGGACGGCGTGCACGCCGCTGGGATACGAACCACTGTGGCAGACACCGCACACAGGCTCGAACGTCGGATTGGCGCCGGCGTTCGATGTGACGAGCGACGCACTCAGGGCGATGGCCACCAGCAGGACCATCAATGCAACGGCAAGATATCGGCTCCTCATTCTTCCCCCTCTTCTCCGCATCTCCCCTCTCGGAGGGCGGCGTTTGGCTCCTTGACCGGACACGTCGAGCAGCGACTCCCTTTGCTGAGTGTCCTGACCTGCTCTTGCGGGACACTCTGGCACATGATTCCACGGCGCACAACCTTTTCCTCGGCGCCGCGGGACGTCAACAGGGGCCGCGCCCGCAGGCGTACCTTGCCCACGGCCCCGTCCGCCGTCTGCTGGCACCCAGGATGCCCCCCGAGCATGAGATCACGGAGGCGCCGTCAGCGGCGCCGCTTGCGTCCGCCGCGGAGGGCGCGCTGCCGCGGGTCGGCTGCGCGGCTGCTGGCCGCGATGCCGGCGGCCACCGCCGCCCTGATGCGCGCCGTCCGCAGCCGCTCGAGCACCGCGAGGACCAAGTCGGCCGCCGTCTTGGCGATCAACAGCACGGCGAGGCCGGCGACCGACGAGTCGAACGCCCAGTAGACGAGGAGCGCTCCGGCCAGCACCCCGAACTGCAGCACGAAGAGGCGGCGGAGCGGCTCCGCGACCACCGCCTCCGGCGGGATCACGGAGGCTTCGCCGCCGCGCACGAAGTCCCACCAGTAGAGCACGGCGCGCATGACTCCGAGGCCGGCGACCACGGCCCAGAACTGCCAGGTGGCGAAGGGTGCGCCCGGCTCTACCGGAGCCTCGCCCCCGGGCTTGAGCAGCAGTCCGCCGAAGACCATATAGGCGACGATCGCCTGCACGCCGATGACCACGAGGTACGTGCGCAGGAACTCACGCACCAGGATCTCGTCGCGGCTGTCCGTGGCCGACCCGGCGGCGAACGCCGCACGGGCGCGCAGCCAGGCGAAGATACCGTCGGCCAGGCCGTCGATGACGCAGACCACGACCACGACCAGCGCCGTCCACGAGCCGCTGACTGCGGCCCACACCACGGCCACGTCGGCGACGAGGAGGACGGCGAAGCCGGGTACGGCACGCGTCAGCGTGGCGGCGCTCGCCACCCGCGGCGCCTCCGCGGAGCTCTCGTGCGTGGACGGCTGGTCGGCCATGTGGTCCCTTCGCGAGGACCGCGCCGGCGAAGCCGGCGCGGGACGACGCCAGCGTATGCGGCCCGCATCGCCGGGGCAACTGCGCAGCCCGGCAGCGGCAGCGGAAAAGGATCGAGCCGGGGAGGCCACGCCCTCCCGGCTCGATCGTCGCTCCGCGGCCCGCTGCCGTCTTGAGCAGCGGCTACTTCTTGCGGCCGCTGCGGCCGCGCGCGGCGGTGGTCTTCTTGGCGGCGCCCTTGGGCTTGACCGGCGCCGCCTTGGGCGGCGTCGTCTTGCCGCCGGCGGCCGGCTTTTTGGCGGCCGGCTTCTTGGCGGCCGGCTTCTTGGCGGCCGGCTTCTCGGGGGCCGGCTTCTTGACCGGACTCCCGTTCGTGCCGCCGGATGACGCGGCCGCGACGCGGCTGCCGGCCTTGCGTCGCGCCTTCTCGAGCAGCTCGCCGGCCTCCTCGATGAGGTCGCCGGCCTCGATGAGCTGAGCCGCGCGCTCGTCGAGCTTGAGACCCATGGCGGCCTCCCAGACCTGTTCCACGCGCTCGACCGGGATGAATGTCATGCCCTTGCGCAGTTCCTCGGGCACGTCCTCAAGGTCGGGCTCGTTGCGGCTGGGCAGGATCACGGTGGTGATGCCAGCTCGCTGCGCGGCGAGGGTCTTCTCCTTGAGGCCGCCGATGGGCAGCACCTGCCCGGTCAGCGTGACCTCGCCGGTCATGGCGACGTCGTTGTTGACCGGCGTGCCGGTGACCAGCGAGCAGATCGCGCTCGCCATGGTCACGCCGGCGCTGGGGCCGTCCTTGGGGATGGCCCCGGCCGGCACGTGGATGTGGATGTCGTGCGTCTGGAAGTAGTCGTCCTCGAGGCCGAGCTCGGGCGAGTGCGTGCGCACGTAGCTCATCGCCGCCATCGCCGACTCCTTCATGACGTCGCCGAGCTGGCCGGTCACCGTGAGGTGCCCGGTGCCGGGCATCGCCGTCGCCTCGATGAAGAGGATGTCGCCGCCCACCGGCGTCCAGGCGAGGCCCGTGGCCACCCCGGGGTCGCTGGTGCGGCGCTTGACATCGCTGTAGGCGCGTGGCCGCCCGAGCAGATCGTGCACGCGCTTCCCGTTGACGGTGAAGCGCTTGCGGCTGCCGCTGCTCGCTTCGGCCACCTCGCGGGCGAGCTTGCGGCAGATGGTGCCGATCTCTCGCTCGACGTTGCGCACGCCGGCCTCACGCGTGTAGCTCGTGATGATCTCGACGATCGCCTCGTCCTTGAACGTGACCTGCCCCGGCTTGAGGCCGTTGGCCTCGACCTGCCGGGGCACCAGGTACCTCTTGGCGATGTGGAGCTTCTCCTCGATGGTGTAGCCGGCGAGGTTGATGATCTCCATGCGGTCGCGCAGCGGCCCCGGGATGGGCTCCAGCTGGTTGGCCGTGGTGATGAAAAGCACCCGGCTCAGGTCGAACGGCAGGTCCATGTAGTGGTCGCGGAAGCTGATGTTCTGCTCCGGATCCAGCACCTCGAGCATCGCGCTCGACGGGTCCCCGCGCCAGTCGGCGCCCATCTTGTCGATCTCGTCGATCATGAACAGCGGGTTGTTGGTGCCGGCGTCGCGCATGGCGCGCACGATGATGCCGGGCATCGCCCCCACGTACGTGCGCCGATGCCCGCGGATCTCGGCCTCGTCGCGCACGCCGCCGACGCTGATGCGCTCGAACTTGCGGCCCATCGCCTCGGCGATGCTGTGGCCGAGGCTGGTCTTGCCCACGCCGGGTGGGCCGACGAAGCAGAGGATCGGCCCGTGCAGGTCGTCCTTGAGCTTGCGCACGGCCAGGAACTCGAGGATGCGGTCCTTGACCTTCTCGAGGTCGTAGTGGTCGCGGTCGAGGATCTCACGGGCGTGCGCAACGTCGAGGTTGTCCTCGCTGTGCACGTTCCAGGGCAAGGTGATGATCCAGTCCAGGTAGGTACGGATGACCGGATACTCGGCGCTCTGCGGAGAGATGTTGCTGAGGCGGTCGAGCTCCCGGCGGGCCGCCTTGTCGGCCTCCTCCGGGAGCGCCAGCTCCTCGACCTTCTGGCGGATCTCGTTGATCTCGGCCTCTTGGTCGTCGGTCTCGCCGAGCTCCTGCTGGATGGCCCGCATCTGCTGGCGCAGGAAGTACTCGCGCTGGCTCTTGTCGATCTCGCCGCGCACGTCGCTCTGGATCTTGGAGCCGAGCTCCAGCACGTCGAGCTCGCGCGTGAGGATGCCGATGAGCTTGCGCATGCGCTGCTCGACGTCGTCCTCCTCGAGCAGCGCCTGCTTGTCCTCGGCCTTGATGCGCATGGTGCTGGCGATGAGGAACGTGAGCGGCCCCGGCTCCTCGACGTTGGCCGCCGCCATCTCCAGCTCCTCGGGGAGGTACGGCACCAGCGCGACGATCTTGCTGAAGACGCTGAGCAGGCTGGCGCGCAGCGCGTCCGATTCCTTGGACGCGGTGGCCACATCCTCGATCTTCTCGGTGTGTGCGACAAGGTACGGCTCCTCGCGCACGTATTCCTTGACGCGCACCCGCTGCAGGCCCTGCACCAGGATGCGCATGGTGCCGTCGGGCAGCTTGATCATCTTGTGGGCGAGCCCCACCGTGCCGACCGGGTAGAGCAGGTCGGGCCCCGGGGTCTCGATCTCGGCGTCGCGGCTCGTGACCATGGCCAGCAGGCGGTCTCCCGCGAGCACGTCATCGATGAGCTTGATGCTGCGCTCCTGGCCGATGGTGAGCGGGATCATCGTGTCCGGGAAGACGACGGTGTCGCGCAGGGGCAGCACCGGCAAGACCTCCGGGATCTCCTGCGCGGCGGCCTCCTTGATCTGGGCCTCTTCTGGATCGCTCATTCGTCACCTCCCCCTGTCTGGATATCGATCTTACGTGCGCCCTGTTCCTGCGCCGTGAGCGTGAGCCGCACCTCGAGGACCCCCGATTCGTAGGTCGCCGTGGTGACCTCGGGGTCGACGTCGACCATGAGGCGCACGCGGCGTTCGAACGGGCCGTAGTCCATCTCCACCTGTTGATAGACGCGGCCCTCACGCGTGGGGAACGCGCGCTCGCCGCGCACGATCAGCTCGCGCCGGTCGACGAGGAGCTCGATGTCGCCCATCGCCATGCCGGCCAGGTCGAAGCGCACCACGATCTCACGCGTGTCCTCCTCGAAGAAGGCGTCCGCGGCCGGACGAAAGCCCCGGCCGCTGTACTGCCGGGTGGCGATCACGCACGAATCGTTAAAGGCGCGCAGGACCTCGTTGTGAAGCTTCTCAACATCCACGGGGTGACTCCTTGCGCAGGGGCCCCGGTCGGGCGGCGGAGCCGCGGCGCCGGGGCACATCTTCCAGGAACTCTGTCACGCTCCTACCCGTCAGGGAGCAGGGCGTAACGACCATCCAAGTATGCTTGCATGAGCCGGTCCGTGCATCCGTCGCCACGGCGGCATAGGATTATCGCGTGCAGCTGGCGTTCACCACGGTCGATGAGTTCCACGGCCTGCTCGAGCAGGCTGGCGAAGCCCTCGACTATCGCGAGGTGTGGCCGCGCCTCTTCCCCGTCGCCAACTGCCCCCCCGAGTTGATGCGCAAGCTCGTCGCCGACATCGTCGAGAGCGACGAGCGCTTCGCCTGGGAGAGCGACGTACACGTCGCGCTGGCGGTCTGGCGGGCACGGCGGCGAGACCTCGCGGACGTCGCCTTCACCGTCGTCGACCTCGAGACCACCGGCGCCACGCCGGGGTTCTCCAAGATCACCGAGATCGGCGCCGTGCGCGTCGAGGGCGGCAGCGAGGTCGCCAGCTTCTCCGCCCTCGTCGACCCCGGCATCCCCATCCCGGCGATGATCACCGGCATCACCGGCATCGACGACGAGACGGTGGCCGGCGCGCCGTCCATCGAAGTCGTCCTGCCCAAGTTCGTCGACTTCGCCGAGCACTCGGTGCTGGTGGCGCACAACGCCCAGTTCGACCTCGGCTTCCTCGACTACGAGCTCAGCCGGCAACGCGGCCAGACCTTCCCGCGGCCGGCGCTCGACACGCTGCGCCTGGCACGCAAGCTCTGCCCGCAGCAGCGCTGCTCGCTGAGCGCGCTCGCCTACCGCTTCGACACCAGGGTCAAGCCGGTGCACCGCGCGCTGCACGACGCGCAGGCGACGGCGGAACTGCTCCTGCTCTTCCTCTCCTGGCTGCAGGAGCAGGGCATGACCACGCTCGAGGAGGTGGCGCGCTTCTGCGAGCCGGGCACGCGCCGCAACTTCCACAAGATCTCGCTCACGGAGAAGATCCCGACCACGCCCGGCGTGTACCTCATGAAGGACGACAAAGGGGCGCCGCTCTACATCGGCAAGGCCGAGAACCTGCGGCGCCGTACGCGCGACCACTTCCTGCAGCGCCAGGCCTACTACGCGCGCCAGGCGCTCGAACTCCTCGAGCGCATCGACGTCGTCGAGACCGGCTCTGAGTTCGGCGCGCTGCTGCTCGAGAGCCGGCTCATCGCCCGGCACCGGCCGCCGTACAACTCGCACGGCACCAAGGTGCGCAGCTACCACTACGTCAAGCTGAGCGCCGAGGAGTACCCCCGCCTCTACGCCACACCCAACCTGCGCGAGGACGGCTCGTACTACGCCGGGCCGTTCCGCAAGGCGAGTCTGGCCCGGCGCTTCGTCGACTGCGTCAACGGCGCCTACCCCCTGCGCACCTGCGCGCACCTGCCTCGGGGCGCGCGTGAGCACGCCTGCCCGCGCGCCGGCACCGGCGCCTGCCTCTCCCCCTGCAGTCGCCCGCTGAACGGCGAGTACGCGGTCGTCGTCGCCGAGGTGCGCCGGATCCTCCAAGGGCACGCCGACGACCTCGACCGCCGGCTCGTCGAGCGCCAGGCGGCGCACGTCAAGGCGCTCGCCTTCGAGCAGGCCGCGCGCCTGCAGAACCAGCGCGAGACGCTGGCACGTGTGGTGCGCGGCGTGCTGCGCCTGCGCGCCGCGCAGCGTGAGGATCTCGCGCTGGCTTACCCCGCGCGTCGGCGCGGATGGGTGGCGCTGTGGGGCGTGCGCGCCGGCGGCATCGTCGTGGAGCGCGAGGTCGGCCGCGAGGCGTTCGGCGAGGAGGCCGCCGCGGCCGTGCTCGCCGAGCTCGCCGCGGCCGAGCCGCCGCGGCCGCCCCTGCCGGCGGCGGCGATCGACGAGATGCTGCTCGTGCACTCCTGGGCCGAAGCGCACCGCGCCGCGCCCGGCGTCGTCGACCTGCGCGCGTTCGTGGCCGGGGACGAAGACGCCGGCGCCGGCGGCGGCCGCCTTCTGCGCGCCGTCCGGCTGGCCGCGTCCGGCGAGCCGGTGGCGGACGGCGGCGCGGGCGCCGGCGCAGCGGCCACGCCGTCTGCTGCGTCCTCAGCCGGCGTCCAGCCGGCAGCCGGCGCGGCCGCCCGCTGAAACGGCGAGGGGTCGGCCCGGCGCTCCCGCGCCCGGCCGCCCCCCTCGCTCAGCCTCTCAGCGGTTACTCCTCCGTCGCCCTTGGGCGCCGCAGGCGGAGCACCACGACGATGGCGATGACGATCACCACCACCGCGACGATCACCGCGACCCACACGTTGGCGCCGCTGCTCTGCGTCTCGGCCGTGGCCGCCTTGGGCCCGATGCTCAAGAAGTTGGCGTACCCACCGTTGCCGAACGGCGGCAGGATCGAATTGCCGTTCGGGCTCGGGATCTCGATGTAGCCGTCCCACTTCGCCGTGTTGTAGGCCTCGAAGTCCGGCGAGTAGTCGGTGACCATGTAGGGTGACTTCTCGTACAGGATCTGCTGCATGCGGTCGATGAGCACCTTGCGTTTCTCCGGGTCCAGTTCTTCACCCTGCTGCGCGTAGAGCTTGTCGTACTCGGGATCGGAGAAGCAGGTCTCGTTCCAGTTCTCGATCTGGCCGGTCGTCAGGTAGCTGAGCATGGAGCCGGGGTCGTAGTCGAGGTACCAGCCCCAGAGGAACATGTCGAAGTCGGGCGTGAAGACGCCCTTGTCGTAGTTGAGCTCCCGGTCCCCGAGCGTGGCCTCGTCCATCACTTCCAGCTTGACCTTGACGCCGACATCGTTGAGCCAGCCGACGACCAGCTTGCCCGTCATCTGGCTCTGGGACGACTCGTCACGTGCGATCAAGGTGAGAGTGATGGGCTTGCCCTTGTTCTCGCGGACGCCGTCGCCGTCGGTGTCCTTGTAGCCGGCCGCGTCGAGCAGCTGCTTGGCCTTCTCGGGATCGTAGGTGTACAGCTGGTCCGCCGGCGGCTGCCAGTGCCAGTCCGGGTCCTTGTAGTAGTCGGGCGGCACGATGGTCGTGCCGGGCGTGGTGGTGCCGCCCCAGACGAGCGAGACGATCTTGTCGCGGTCGATGGCCCAGTTGAGCGCCTGGCGGAACTTCCAGTCGCGCAGCACCGGGTTGCCGTGGCTCGGTCCCGTGTAGCAGTTGAAGCCGATGTCGTTGAAGCCGTCGACCTGCACGGCGCGCGCAGTGATGCCCGGCTCCGTCTTGAGCTGCTTCATCTGGGTCGCGGTGAGATCGACGCCGGCGTCGATGGTGCCGGCGCGCAGGTCCTGAAGCAGCGTGTCGTTGTTGGTGTAGGCGAGGAAGTAGATCTCATCGATCTTCGGCTTCGGGCCCCACCAGGTCGGGTTCTTGACCAGCTTGACGTCCAGGGTCTTCTTCCACTCCACGGCCTGGAAGGGGCCGGAGCCCACGTAGGGCGGGTTGTTGGTGTACTTGCCGCTTGCGGCCTGCTTGGGATCGACCGTCGACCAGATGTGCTCGGGCAGGATCGGCACCCAGCTGCGGATCATGTCCGGCTTGGGCTTGCTGCAGATCATCTTCACCGTGTAGTCGTCGACCGCGACCGCTTCTTTGATCAGGCGCGTGTACGCGGTGAGCGTGTCCAACTGGTTCTTGATGATGTAGTTGTAGGTGAAGGCGACGTCCTTGGCCGTGAGCGGGACGCCGTCCGACCACTTCGCATTCTTGCGGATGGTGAACGTCCACGTGAGGCCGTCGTCGCTGACCGACCAATCGGTCGCCAGCCCCGTGGAGTCCTCGCCCTTCGTCGGCGCGAGCGTCTTGGGGTCGTAGCCGACGAGCGAGTCGTAGGTCAGATACCAGATCTCGAACGAAGGCGCGGCGTAGCCGACGAACGGGCTCAGGTTGTCGGGTTCCCGGGTCCACCCGACCCTGTAGACGACCTTGTCCGCGGCGGCCGCGGCGCCGGCCGCGGGCGAGGCGCTGTCCCCGTACAGCGTCGGCGTCGGGCTCTCGCTCGCGGCGCCGGCCGCGTCCATGGCCCACGCGAGGCCGAAGACGAGCACTGCCGCCGCCAGCAAGAGGACAAGGACAGGCCGGATTAGCCGTTGCTGCTGCTTCACGATCCCCCCTTTGACCGATGATGCCCGGAGGCGACGCACCCGGATTCCCCCCACGGCGAGTCGACGCTCACATCGATGGTCTCACACCCCCGGGCAGCGTCTATCATGGACGCAGGACCGCGAGGCGAACGAGAGGGACGCGTGGACTCCACACGGGCGAACATCATCGAGAAGAGCCGGTTCGACGCCGTCATCTTCGACCTGGACGGCGTCGTCACCCAGACGGCCGCCGTGCACGCGGCGGCCTGGAAGCGGCTCTTCGACGCGTACCTCGGCGAGCGCGCCGCCCGCGCAGGCACAAGCCCGGGCGGCGCGCCGGACGCACTCCGGCCCTTCGACCTCGAAGCCGACTACCGGCTCTACGTGGACGGCAAACCGCGCTACGACGGGGTGCGCGACTTTCTCGCCTCGCGCGGCATCGAGCTGCCTCTGGGCGACCCGT
Organism: uncultured Thermoleophilia bacterium; assembly: GCA_963762125.1. Taxonomy (GTDB): domain Bacteria; phylum Actinomycetota; class Thermoleophilia; order UBA2241; family UBA2241; genus CAIXSE01. Next base: position 261,160 of record CAVXJO010000006.1, on the reverse strand, counting down.
CCGACCCGCCGGAGCGGGAGACCGTCTGCGGGCTGGGCAACCGCAAGAACGACTTCTTCAACGCCGAGGTGCGGGAGCATGGGGTCAAGACCTTCCCCTCCACCGTCGAGCTCGTCCACCAGCTGCGCGACGCCGGCGTCAAAGTGGGCCTCATGTCGTCGAGCAAGAACACCGCCATGGTCCTCGACGTGACCGGCACGACGGACCTGTTCGAGGTCCGCGTGGACGGCGTCGTGGCGGCCGAGATCGGCCTGCCGGGCAAGCCTGACCCGGCGATGTATCTCGAGACGGCGCGCCGGCTCGGGGTGGAGGCGGCGCGCGCCGTCGTGGTCGAGGACGCGCTCTCCGGCGTCGAGGCCGGCCGCCGCGGCGGGTTCGGTCTCGTGATCGGCGTCGACCGGCTGGGCCAGGCGGCGGAGCTGGCGAAGTCCGGCGCCGACGTGGTCGTCGACGACCTCGTCGAGGTGAGCGTCAGCGCCTGACGCCCGGGCGCCGCCCGGCACGCCCTGATCCGACCACTCCCGGCTTCCGGTCGCGTTCTTCCGTCCGACGTTTACACGAACATATGTTCGTGTTACGCTCACTGCCCCCGCATCGTCCACCCTCGCGTCAGGAGCCCCACATGCCGAGCGGCGGAGCCACCTCCGGCGACAGACCAGAGCCACCCGGCGAGATCGCCGGCGAACGCGCGGCCGACTCCGGCGGACGCCGCTCCGGCGCCGCCCGGGCCCGCGCCGACCGCCCGGGGCCCGGCGGCGAGGCCGTTCCCGTCGCCGTCAGCTGGGACGAGCGGGCGCGGCGCCCGTTCGCCTTCGTCTGGCGCCGGCGCACGTACCGGGTCGAACGCGTGCTCGAGACGTGGGTCCTCGAGACGGGCTGGTGGAAGGACGAGGGCCACGTCAGCCGTTCGTACTGGCGGGTGCGCGCCGGCGGCCGCGTCGTCGACCTGCGCTACGACCGACTCGCCAAGTCGTGGGCGCTCGAGCGGGAGCTCGGATGAGCCTGCGGCCGGACCGATCCGTTCCCCCGCGCGGCAGGCGGTCGCCGTGAGCTTCGTCCACCTGCACACGCACACCACCTTCTCGTTCGGCGACGGCGCCTGCCGCATCCCCGAGCTGGTCGCACGCGCCGCCGAGCTCGACATGCCGGCTCTGGCGGTCACCGATCACGAAGGCCTGTACGGCGCCGTCCGCTTCTACCAGGCGTGCAAGGCGGCCGGCATCAAGCCCATCGTCGGCGTCGAGCTCACGCTCGAGGCGGCGGTCGGCCGCGGCGGTCGCGTCTGGGAGCCGAGCGCCGACGGCGACTCGCCCGGCGGCGCTGCGCCGGTCGTCGCCGACCCGGCCGCGGCGGCGGCGCTCGCCGACCCCTCCGCCGCCTCCGCGGCGGCGCTCGCCCCCGACGGCCGGATCGCCCACCTCAAGGCGGCGGCCACGGTGCCGCCCTCCGCCGCCCGCGCCTCCGGCGCCGGCGGACACCACCTGGTGCTCCTCGCCCGCGACTACGCCGGCTGGAGCAACCTCTGCCGCATCATCAGCGCCGCCCACCTCGAGCACCCGGGCGAGCCGCCGGTGGCCCGGCTCGCCACCCTCGCCGAGCACAGCGGCCACCTCGTCGCGCTCAGCGGCTGCCGTCGCGGCGAGGTCTGGTCGCGGCTTCTGGCCGGCGACAAGGCCGGCGCCCGCGCCGCGGCCTCCGTCTTCCACGGCATCTTCGGCCGCGAGTACTTCATCGAACTGCAGCACGAGCTGCTGCCGGACTCAGGCGCCTCGCTGCGCGCCCTCGACCTCCTCGCCCACGAGCTGCGCATCCCTACCGTCGCCACCGGTGACGTCCACTACACGGTCAAGGGCGACGCCGGCCTCCACGACGTGCTCGCCGCCGAGGCCGCCAACCAGCCGCTGCCCAACCCGCTGGGACGCAAGAACGCGGAGCTCTACCTCAAAAGCCCGGGGCAGATGCGCCGCCTGTTCCAGCGCTACCCTGAGGCTTACGCCAACGCGGAGCGCATCGCCGCGCGCTGCAACCTCGACCTCGGCCTCGGCAAGCTCCTCTTCCCCGCTTACCCGCTGCCGCCGGGCGAGACCGCCTTCTCGCTGCTCTGGAAGCGCTGCTTCGAAGGCGCCGCCGAGCGTTACAAGCCGCTCACCGCCGAGGTCACGGCGCGGCTCGAGCGCGAGCTCAAGGTCATCGAGGAGCTCGGCTTCGCCGAGTACTTCCTCGCCGTGCGCGACATCGTCGAGTTCGCCCTGGGCCGCGGCATCTACTACTCGGGTCGCGGCTCCGCCGGCAACAGCATCGTCAGCTACGTGCTGCGTATCACCGACGCCGACCCCATCGAGCACGAGCTGCTCTTCGAGCGCTTCCTCAACCCGGCGCGCCGCGAGATGCCGGACGTGGACATCGACTTCTGCTCGGCGCGCCGCGACGAGGTCATCCAATACATCTACGAGCGCTTCGGCCACGACAAGGTCGCCATGGTGGCCACCGTCAACACGGTGCGCGCGCCGTCGGCGGTGCGCATCGTCAGCCGCGCGTTCGGGTTCACGCCGGAGGAGATCAACGGCCTCTCCCGGCGCGTGCCCTGGGGCAGCGCCGCCAAGCTCGGAGAGATGCTCGCCGAGCGCCCCGAGCTCGCCGGCCACGAGTTCCGGCACCCGCACTACCGCCGCCTCGTCGACGTCGCCGAGCGGCTCTCGGGGTTCCCCGCCCACCTCGGCACGCACCTGGGCGGGTTCATCCTCTCGCGCGACCCGCTCACCGACCGCGTGCCGCTGCAGTGGGCGGCCAAGGGCGTGGTGGTGGCCCAGTTCGACAAGGACGACGTCGAGACGCTGGGCCTCGTCAAGATGGACATCCTCGCGCTCAAGATGCACTCCGCCATCGCCGAGGCCGTGCGCCGCATCGAGGCGCGCACCGGCGAGCAGGTGCGCGCCTGGGAGCTCCCGCGCGACGACCCCAAGGTCTACGAGCTCATCAGGTCGGCGCGCACCGTCGGCCTGTTCCAGCTCGAGAGCTCGGGGCAGCGCAACCTCGCCACGCGGCTGCAGGAGCGCGACTTCGAGGACGTCATCGCGGCCATCTCGCTCTTCCGCCCGGGGCCGCTGCAGGCCGACATGATCGCGCCGTTCATCAGGCGGCGACACGGGCGCGAGCCCGTCGTCGTGCCGCACCCGGCCATGGAGCGCGTGCTGCGGCGCACCTACGGGGTCATCGTCTATCAGGAGCAGGTCATCGAGGTGGCGGCGGCCGTAGCCGGCTTCAGCCTCGCCGAGGCCGACCTGCTCCGCCGCACCATGACGCACGAGCGCTCCATGGAGGAGATGGACGCCATCGGCCGCAACTTCGTCGAGAAGGCGATGGCCCTCGGCGCCGCGCAGGACGTAGCCGACGAGGTCTTCCGCCAGCTGCGCGGGTTCGCCGCCTACGGTTTCAACAAGGCACACGCCGCCTGCTTCGCCATCGTCTGCAACGCCTCGGCCTGGCTCAAGGCGCACTACCCGGCCGAGTTCTACGCCGGCATCCTCAACAACCAGCCCATGGGGTTCTACTCACCACGCGTGGTGCTCAACGACGCGCGGCGCTTCGGGCTCGAGGTACTCCCGCTCGACGTCAATCTGAGCGGCGAGTGGTTCGAGGTGGAGCAGGACGGCACGGCGCTGCGCGTGGGGCTGGCCTACGTCAAGGAGATGAGCGCGGCAGCCCGCCGGGCGATCGTCGAGGCGCGCCGCACCCGGCCGTACACCTCGCTCAGCGATCTCGTCGGGCGCACGCGCGTCAGCCGCGAGATCACCGAGAACCTGGCGCGCCTCGGCGCCTTCGACGCGCTCGGCGTGCGCCGTGAAGAGCTGGTGGCGCAGGTGCCGCTGCTGTACGCCGGCGCCAGGCCGGCGGGGCGGGCGGCGCCGGGCGCCGGGCGCAACGGGCGCGGCGCCCAGGCCGGCGGCCGCGCGGCGGCGGCCGACGGCGCGCCGCCCGACGCCGACGCCGGCCTCGACCAGCCGCGGCTCGCCCTCGACGAGCAGCTCGGGCCGCTCACCTTCCTTCCGGACTGGTCGCGGCAGCGGCGCGTCAGCATCGAGCTCGAACTGCTCGGCCTCAACGTCAGCGCCCACCCGCTGCGCTTCGTGCGCGACGAGGTCAAAGCGCTCCGGGTCACCCCCATGGGGCGGCTGCCCGAGGTGCGTCACGGCAGCCGCGTGCGCGTCGCCGGGGTCCTCGAGCGCGCCCAGATGCCCTGGATCCGCAGCGGCCACCGCACCATGTTCCTCACGCTCGAGGACGAGACCGAACTGGGTCAGGTGGTCGTCTTCAACGACGTCTACCTCAAATACGGACGGGTGCTCAAGGACGCCGTGTACCTGCTCATCGACGGCGAGCTGCAGAACGACGAGGAGCACGGCCTCGCGGTGGTGGCGCACCGCATCACCGACCTGCTGCGCGCCATCGGCCGCGAGGAGGCCGCCGCCAGACCCGCCGTACCCGGCGGCCTCGCCTATCAGCGCCCGGACGCCTGGGAGCTCCCGGCCGTGGAGCCGCGCACGCGGCCGGGCCGCACGGGCTGATCCGGTCGCCGCGGCCCGGCGCTCAGAAGACGGCGACCTGGATCACGACCCCGTCCCCGACGCGGCCCGGTGAGCCGGCCACCGGGTCCTGCGCGACCACGTCGCCGGGGAACGTGCCCCACCCGGCGACGTAGTCCGAGCTCACCGTGAAGCCCGCGTCCTCGAGCGCAGCCTTGGCGTCGCCCTGCGAGAGGCCGACGACGTCGGGCACGACGATCTTCGGCGGCCCGCTACTCACCCAGAAGGTCACGGTGTCGCCGCGCCGCACCGTCGCTCCCGCGGCGGGCTTCTGCTTGAAGATCTGGCCCTTGGGCGTCGTCTGCGACGCCGCCCGCCGGCTCTTGGCGTTCAACGACACCGCTTCCAGCCGGCTCTGGGCCACGCCGGCGGCGAGACCACCGAGGTCGGGTGACGGGATGCGCAGGGGACCGCGGCTCACCCAGAGGTCGACCTTGACGCCGTCGTCAACCGGCGCGCCTCCGCGCGGCGACTGCCGCGCCACCGTGCCTTCGGCGTACTTGTCGGCCCAGACGTAGTGCAGGGCGGGGCGCAGCCCCTGATCGCGGATGGCCGCGGTCGCGTCGGCGCGGCGTTCGCCGACGACCTTGGGCACCGTCGCCCCGGGAGCGTACAGGTAGGTGTAGGCGGCCCAGGCGGCCGCCGCGGCCACGGCGGCGAGGATGAGCGCCAGCGCGATGCGCCGCCGGCGGCGGCGGCGCGGGCGCACGACGGTCGCCGGCTCTGCCGAGCGGTAACGCGTCGGCGCGTCGGCGAGCAGCACGGTCGGCTCCGGCACGGGCGCAGCCGCGGCCGGCGCGGGCTCCGGCGGCGGCTGCGCGGCCGGCCTCATCACGACCGGCGCCGGCGCGGCGGCCGCTGCCAGAACGCCCGCCCCCGCCGCGCCGGCGCCCACCGCGACGGCGGCGCTCGCCATCGCGCCGGCGGCCGTCATGCCGTCGCCGGCGGGAGCGCGCGCCGGGCGGCGCGCCATACGCAGCGCGGCGGCGAACTCGTCGGCGGTCTGGTACCGGTCCGCCGGGTCCTTGCTGAGCGCCCGCATCACGACGCCGGCGAGAGCCTCCGAGACCGCCGGCTCGAGCGTACGCGGGTTGGGCGGCGCCGTGGAGACGTGCTGCATGGCCACGGCCACGTCCGTCTCGCCGCGGAACGGCACCCGCCCGGTGAGCATCTCGTAGAGCACCACGCCGAGGCTGTACAGGTCCGAGCGCTCGTCCGCCGGCCGTCCCTGGGCCTGTTCCGGAGAGAGGTACGACGACGTGCCCATCATCGCTCCCGTGCGCGTCAGCGCCGAATCACCCATGCGCGCGATGCCGAAGTCGGTGACGACCACGCGACCGCCCTCGTCGAGCAGCACGTTGTACGAGGTGACGTCGCGGTGGACGATATCTCGCGCGTGCGCGGCGGCGAGTGCCGAGAGCACGGCGAGCGCGATGGTGACGGCTTCGTCCGGTGAAAGCGCGCCGTCCCGGCGTAGTCGCTGCTTGAGCGACTCGCCGCGCACGTACTCCATCGCGATGTAGGTGGCGCCGTCGGCGCTGCCGCGGTCGTACACGCCGACGATGCTGGGATGATTGAGGCTGGCCGCAGCCCGCGCCTCGATGCGGAAGCGCTCGACGAACTCGTCGTCGGCCGCCAGCCGCGCCTTGAGCACCTTGACGGCCACGAGACGGCCGAGGCTCTCGTCCTCGGCCAGATAGACGTCCGCCATCCCTCCGCTCCCCAGCGGAGAGACGATGCGGTACCGGCCCGCAAGCAAGGTCGGCACTGAGACGGCTTCGCGGTCGCGGTCGTGATCGTTCATAGAGTCATGGGGGCCGTGGCGGGCAGGGTCGCGCCGGAGGCCGACGCGAGACCGACGTGGAGACGCGCGAGCCCCACGTTCGGTGCGCTGCTTCAGTCTAAAGGACGCCGCAGCAACTGTCGCCCGCGCGCGATCAGCCCGTCTGCTCTTCGACGAGCAACTGCAGAGCCTCGAGCTCGTCCTTCTCGAACCAGGTGAGGTCGCAGATGCGGCAGGAGTCGACCTCCAGGGCGTAGTCGTAGCTGTAGTGCTGCCGCATCATGGGCGCCGCGCACCTGGGACACGCGATGAGCGCCACGCCGGGACGGCCGCGAGCGAGGACGGCGGCGCGACGCAGGCGGTCGCCGCCGGCCTTGAGCAGTTCGGCGAGCCGTCTCTGATCCTCGGTGAAGGCGACCTCCCGCCGCGCCAGAAGCTTGCCGATCTCGGCCGTGGTCACCAGACGGCCGCCGCAGCGCTCGCAGAGGGCGATGCTGATGCCTTCGTAGGGCGCGCGGACGAGCGCCGCGCCGCAAGCGGGACAGGCCATGCCGGCGGCGCGGGAGGCTGCGGCGCCGGCTTGCAGGACCGCGCCGCCGGTCGCGAGCGGCGCCGGCTGCCCGGCGATCGCGGGCACCGCCCGCCCGGCGCTCGCCGGGGCAGGGGCCGGCGACCAGTGCTCCCGGCGCGCGAACTCCTCGCCAGCGCGCTCCGCCTGCCCTTCGAACTCGGCCCGCGAGACCTGCGCCACGCCGAGCATCGTGCCGATGCGCTCTTCGAGCGGCGGATGCGAGTCGCGCCACGAGACGGCCGGCCAGCCGAGCGTGCCGGTGGCGCGGATGCAGAGCGGCGCCAGGCCCTCGGGGATGTAGCCCGCCCCTCCCGGATGCCGCCCGATGATGCGCAGCGCCCCGGCGAGCGCCAAAGGGTCGCGTGTGTACCGCACCGCCGCGAGGTCCGCCTGCCGCTCCCGCTCGCGGCTGAGCGCGGAGCTCACCACCGACGACGCCAACTGCATCACCCAGAGCCACGTGCGCAGTGGGACCATCCCCAGCGTCGCCGACGCCGCGTCCTGGTCGGAGCCGGCGTCGACCGCCTCGTCCAGCGCCTCGACCAGCGACGAGTAGATGCCGAACAGCAGGCACGACACCGTCTCGGTCACGTATCCGCCCGAGAGGATGTGCGCGAACTCGTGGGCCACGACGGCCTGCAGTTGCTGTCGCGAGAGCCGCGCGAGAGCTCCCTCGGTCACCCCGATCACCCCGCCGCCGTCGAGGTCGCTGAAGGCGAACGCGTTGAAGCCTACGGTGCGCACCGTCACACACTGGATGCGAGGCCCTCCCGTCGCGATCCGCATCTCCTCGACGATGTTGGCGAGCCGCTCGTGGTACCTGTCGCCAGAGTCGAGCGGGCGGCAGTGCATGGCCGCGAACAGCCGGTCGCGGGCGCCGAGCTGCGCGAGCCACCAGTAGAGGAGCGAGAAGACGAGCGCGGCGCCGAGGACCCCCAACACGCCGCGCGGCGTGAACAGCCAGGTCACCACGACCGCTTCGGATACGAGGAGAGATGCGATGCCGAAGACGATCAGGCAGGCGACCCACGCCGTCACGAACGCGAGCAACAGCAGCAGCACGAACAGCAGCCAGATGCGCCAACGCTTCTCGCGCTCGACCGCGAACAGCGTCCGACGCGGCCGAGGCTCAGGCGCCTGTCTCTTCATCCCTCGCCCCTCTCGCTCAGTCGAGTCCAGCGGGCGCTTCACATTGCTTAACACTGCAGGGCTGGTTTCAACTGTTGTGGTGGTGGTAATATACGTCTTGCGCGGCGGAGTCCCCCTCCACACACCCCTCCCCCGCGCAAGGTACCTCCAGGTACCACCCCATGGCTCCTTTCACAAGCCCCTCTCCCCGAGGGGCTGCCCGGAAACGGGTGCACAAAGGCGACGCGAGAGCGTCGCCTTTGTGCGTACGGGGGCGGATGCGGAGCGCGGGATCGTGCTCAGGCGGGCAGAAGCCCGGACGTGACGACGAAGTTCTCGGTGATGCGCCGGCAGAACGCCAGATACGCCGGCAGCCGCTCGTCCGTCTCGCGGCGAAGCTGCTCCTCGAACCCCGCGCCCAGGTGCTTCTGCTGCTTCACGGCGTCACGCACCCAGTGCGGCGCCATCTCCGCGTCCACCTCGGGGTGGAACTGCGTGCCCCACGCCCTGCCGCCGGCACGGAACACCTGGACGCCGTCGCCGCAGGTGGCGACCAGGTGGGCGGTGGCCGGCAGCTTGCACGAGTACTCGTGCCAGTTGAAGGCGACGAACGGCGACGAGATGCCGTGGAGCAGCGGGTCGTCGGCCACCTTCTCGATGGAGGTCCAGCCGACCTCGGGGCGCCTGCGCCGGTAGGCGTCGCCGCCCGCGGCGATGGCCAGCAGCTGCGCGCCCAGGCAGATGCCCCACACCGGGCCGCCCACGTGCACCATGCGGCGCATGAGTGTGATCTCAGCCGCCAGGAACGGGTGCTCCTTCGTCTGCGACGCGTGCATGGAACCACCGAGACTGATGAGGCCGGCGGTCTCGTCCGGCCACGTGGGGAGCTCATCGCCAAGGTCGAGGCGGCGTACCTCGAACGCCACGCCGAGCTCGGCGAGCGCCACGGCGATGCTGCCGGGCGGGTCGTCGGGCTCGTGTTGGACGATGGTCAGGGGCTTCATCGGCCGCTCCTCTCCGCTACGTGCGCGAGTATACCCCCCCGCCTTGCCCGCCAGCCTCGCCGTCTGCGAGACTGGGGCCATGAGCGGCAGCATCCCCACGCATGGCCCTGTCGACCCGTCGTCCGGCGCGCCGATCGTCGAGGTCGTCTCCGCCGGCAACGAAGTGCTCATCGGCGACGTCCTCGACACCAACACCAACTGGCTGTGCACGCGCGTCACGGCGCTCGGCGGGCTGGTGCGCCGGACTATCATGCTCCGCGACGATGTGGACGCGATCGGCGCCGAGCTGCGGAGTTGCCTCGGCCGGCGCCCCGCGCTGGTGTTCACGGTCGGCGGCCTGGGACCCACCAGCGACGACCGCACGCTCGAGGGTGTGGCCCTGGGCCTCGGCGTGCCACTTGAGCTCCACGCCGAGGCCGAGCGAATGGTCGCCGCGAAGTACGAGGAGTTCTTCGCCGCGGGCTACGTACCGTTCCCCGAGCTGAGCGAGAACCGTCGCAAGATGGCGCGCCTGCCGGCCGGGGCGAAGCCTCTCGTCAACCCCATCGGCGGCGCCCCCGGCGTCCTCTGCCGCAGCGGCGAGACGCGCATCGTCTCACTCCCCGGAGTGCCCGGCGAGCTGATGGCCATCGTCGACGAGTCACTCGAGGCGCTGGTCGCCGAGGTCTTCGGCGCGGCCCGCTATGAAGAGCGCTCCCTCGAGGTGGAGTTGCAGGACGAGTCGGCGATCGCCGACATCCTGCGCGCCGCCGAGGAACAATACCCCGCGGTGTACGTCAAGTCGCGCGCCAAGGTCCTGGGCAGCACGCAGGTGATCCGGGTGACCCTGAGCGGGCGCGGCGAGAGCGACGCCGCCGTGAGCGCGCTCCTTGCTCCAGCGGCGGCCCGGCTGCTGGAGCAGATCGCCGCCGCCGGCTTCGCCGTCCGGCCCGTCGGCGGCGAGGACGGGGACGCCGCCGGGGCATGAGTCTCGCGTGGCCGGCGCGCCGGGGTATGAGCCTCGCGTGGCCGGCGCGCCGAGGAAGGCCACGCCGGCGGCGACTCGCTCAGCCCAGGTGGTCCTCGATGAAGTGCGTGTTCACGTCGCCCACCTTGAAGAGCGGGTGGTCGAGCACAAGGCGGTGGAACGGGATGACCGTCTTGACGCCGTCCACGAGGAACTGGTCGAGCGCCCAGCGCGAGCGCGCGAGGCACTCCTCTCGGTCGCACCCCCAGACGATGAGCTTGCCCAGCAGGCTGTCGTAGAACGGCGGCACCGGGTAGCCCTGGTAGACGTGGCTGTCGAGCCGCACCCACGGACCGCCGGGCGGGATCCACTGCGTGACCACACCGGGTGAGGGCATGAAGTCCTCGGCCGGGTCCTCGGCGTTGATGCGGAACTCGATGGCGTGGCCCTTCAGCTCGATGTCGTCCTGGGTGAGCGGCAGGCCCTCGCCGGCGGCGATGCGGATGCCCGTCTTGACGATATCGACGCCGCTCACCATCTCGGTGACGCAGTGCTCGACCTGCACGCGCGTGTTCATCTCCATGAAGTAGAAGCTGCCGTCGGCGTCGAGCAGGAACTCGATGGTGCCCGCGCCCTCGTACTGGGCGGCGACGGCGGCGGCGACGGCCGCCTGGCCCATCTGCGCGCGCAGCTCGAGGCTCACGGCCGGGGACGGCGCCTCCTCGATGAGTTTCTGATGGCGCCGCTGGATGCTGCAGTCGCGCTCGCCGAGGTGGATGCCATGCCCCTTGCCGTCGGCGAGGATCTGGATCTCGATGTGGCGCGGCGCGCCGATGTACTTCTCCACGTAGACGGCGCCGTTGCCGAACGCCGCCTCGGCCTCGGCCTGCGCCTGGCGCACGGCGCCGGCGAGCTCCGAGGCCTCCTTGACGATGCGGATGCCCTTGCCGCCGCCGCCGGCGGACGCCTTGACCATGACCGGGAGGCCGATATCGCGCGCGACCACCTCGGCCTCCGCGGCGCTCTCGATGATGCCCTGCGAGCCGGGTGTCACCGGTACGCCGGCGGCGGTCATAGTGGCGCGCGCCGCCGCCTTGTCGCCCATGAGCGCGATGCTCTCCGGCGACGGGCCGATGAACTTGATCGCCTGCTCCCGGCAGAGGCGGCTGAACTCGGCGCGTTCGGCGAGGAAACCGTAGCCGGGATGGATCGCCTCGGCGCCGCTCTGCAGCGCCGCCTGGATGAGCGCCGGCATGACCAGATAGCTCTGCGCCGCCGGCGGCGGACCGATGCACACGGCCTCATCGGCGTACCTGACGTGCAGGCAGTCGGCGTCGGCCTCGCTGTACACGGCGACCGTGCCCACGCCGAGCTCGCGGCAGGCGCGGATGATGCGGATGGCGATCTCGCCGCGGTTGGCGATGAGGATCTTGCTGAACACGTGCGCTCCTTGCTCTTTTGTCGCCGCAGTATAGCCGACGCCGGAACTGACAACGCTTTGCCCCCGGCGTGTCTCAAGGCGCACGAGGCGCTGCCGATAGGCATCGTGAGACCGGGTAGGACTACTCACCGGACGAGCTCCATGTCCGGCATCTCATCCTCTCTCTCAGCCGGGCCGGTCTCCTTCGAAGACAGACGGACAGCCCGCATCCGTCGAAGGCCCCCGCCGGCCCGGCACTTTTCTTCTCCTCGCCACGATGTCCACCCTCGCGCCGACGGCTGTCCACCGCAGCGGCGACGGTCAAGCGTCGCCGCCGACTGCCGATACGCTAGACTGGAACGCGTGACCCGGCGGGAGGTCCGAGTGCCCAGCATGCCCAAGAAGACCCTGACGATCATCGACGACGACACCGAGCTCCTCGACGAGCTCTCCAAGACGTTCGGGCCGAGCTACAACGTCTGCGTCAGCCTCGGCGACTCGGGCACCATGCGCATGCTGCACGAGAAACCGCCGGCGGCGGTCGTGCTGGATCTCGACCTCGTGAGCTTCGACGCGTTCGAGCTTCTGCACCTGATCGCCGGCGACCCCGAGCTGCGGGAGACGCCTGTGCTCGCGCTCTCCTCGGCCGGCGACTTCGCGACCTTCGAACACGCGCACAGGGCGGGCGTCTCCGAGTACGTCACCAAGCCCTTCTCGCCGGACGAGCTTCGGCCCAGGCTCGAGGCGCTGGTCGGCGGCCGCCGGCGACGTACCAACGGCCGCCTCAAGCTGGGCGCATTGCTCGTCGCCAGCGGCCTGGTCACGCACGAGCAGCTGAAACGCGCCCTCGCCCGCCAGAACGAAGGCGGCGGGCGCCTCGGCGAGGTCCTCATCTCCGAGGGGCTGGTGAGCGAGCAGGACATCGCCGCTGCCGTCGCCGGCCAGATGCACATCGGCGTGGTCGACCTCACCCAGACCACGCCGCAACCCGGGGCCCTCGGACTGCTGCCGCGCGACTTCATCGTCCGCCGCCGTCTCATGCCGCTCAGCCTCGACGACAACGGCAGCCTCGTGGTCGCCATGACCAATCCGCTGGACGTCATCTCCATCGACGAGATCGGCATGCGCACCAAGAAGCGCGTGGTGCCCCTCATCTGCACCGAGTCGGCCTTCGACGAGGCCGTCTCCATCTACTTCAGCTCCCGCGGCAAGCTCAAAGACGCACGCGAAGACGCTGAGGAGGCGGGAGGCAACGGCGAGATCGACGCCGACATCATCGAGATCGTCGACGCGCTGCTCACCGACGCGGCGAGCATGGACGCGTCGGACATCCACCTCGAGCCGGCCGAAGACTCCCTCAACGTCCGCTGCCGCATCGACGGCGTGCTCCACGAGATGCGCGAGTTCCCCAAAGAGCTGCAGGCCGGCATCATCAGCCGCCTCAAGATCATGGGCAATCTCAACATCGCCGAACGACGGCTGCCGCAAGACGGCCGCACGACCTTCGAGCTCTCCAGCGGCGAGGCCGTCGACCTGCGCCTCGCCTCCATCCCCAGCATGTACGGCGAGAACCTCACCATCCGCATCCTCGAGGTCTCGCCGCTGCCGCCCACGCTGGCGTCACTCGGACTCATCGGTGAGAACCTGATCCGCTTCGAGAAGGCGCTCAAAGCCCCGGAGGGTGGCATCGTCATCGTCGGCCCCACCGGTTCCGGCAAGTCCACCACCCTGTACACGACCCTCGAGCTGATCAAGACCCCCCAGCGCAAGGTCTACACGGTCGAGGACCCCATCGAGCGCAAGATCGAAGGCATCATCCAGACCGAGGTCAAGCCGGCCATCGGTCTCACCTTCGCCCAGGCGCTGCGCGCGCTCGTGCGCGCCGACCCGGACGTGATCATGGTCGGCGAGATCCGCGACCTCGAGACCGCCAAGATGGCAGCTGACTCGGCCGTCACCGGCCACCAGGTGTTCAGCACGCTGCACACCAACGACGCCTCGGCGGCGGTCAACCGCCTCGTCGAGATGGGCGTTCCGCGCTACCTTGTGGCGGCCGCGTGGCGCTGCTTCGTCGCCCAGCGCCTCGTGCGCCGCCTCTGCCCGCACTGCCGCAGCGAGACGACCATGACTGAGACTCGCTGGCTGGAGCTCGGTCTGGGGCCGGCGCCCCGCAAGCGCTTCAAGGTCTTCGAGCCGGTCGGCTGCACCAAGTGCTTCGGCACCGGCTACCGCGGCCGCCTCGGCCTCTACGAGGTTCTCATCATGGACGATGAGTTGCGCGACGCCGTGGCCACAGGCGGCAGCGTCCTCGAGATCCAGCGCCTCGCTCGCGCCAAAGGCGTCTCATCGCTGCGCGAGGACGGTATCGCCAAGGTCCTCGAGGGCAGCACCAGCTACCTCGAGCTCCTGCGCGTCACCGTCTGAGCGTAGCCAGCCACGGCGACGCGTCCCCTCCGTCCTAGACGCCTGTTCTATGCGCCCCGGGTGGGCACGGCCCGATGAAGTCACCAGGAGACCGGAAGACTCTGAGAGAGGAACTTCCAAGTCGACTTCGACCTTGGCCGGCGGCGCGAAGCGGGGGCTCGCACCGCCGGCCTTCACGTACGCCGGCCAGACCGGGCGCACGGGCCGAGCCGGCGCCCCCCCGTCAAGCCGGCCGCTTGTCGATGACGCGCCGGGCCTTGCCCTCGCTGCGTTCGAGCGTGCCCGGCTCCACCAGCTTGACCTTGGGGCGCACCAGGAGCGCCGAGCGAAGCTGCTGGCTCACCCTGCGTTCGAACGCCCGCAGGTCGTCCAGCCAGCCGTCGAACAGGGTGTCCGTGACCTCCACCTGCACCTCGAACGTGTCGTGCCCACCGGAGCGTGAGAGCACGATCTGGTAGAACGGTTCGACGCCCTCGATCTGGAACAGCACGGCCTCGACGGCCGACGGGAAGATGTTGACGCCGCTGATGATGAACATGTCGTCGGTGCGGCCGACCACCTTGCCCATGCGCGCGGTCGTCCGGCCGCAGTCGCAGCGCTCACGAGTGAGCGTGGTGAGGTCGCGGGTACGGTAGCGGAGCACCGGGGAGCACTCGCGCGTGAACGCGGTGACCACGAGCTCGCCGACCTCGCCGTCGGCGACCGGCTCGCCGGTCGCCGGATCCAGGCACTCGGCGAGGAAGTGGTCCTCCGAGATGTGCATGCCGTTGCGGCACTCGCACTCGCCGGCCACGCCGGGTCCCGTGAGCTCCGTGAGCCCGTAGTTGTCGGTGGCCCGTATCGGGAGCCGGCTCTCGACTTGCGCGCGCATCTCTTCGCTGCAGGTCTCGGCGCCGAAGAGCCCGAGGCGCAGCCGCAGGTGCTCAAGCGGTACGCCGCGCTTCTGAAGTACCTCGCCGATGTAGAGCGCGTACGACGGCGTCGCGATCAGCACCGTCGTGCCGAAGTCCTTCATGTACTGGATCTGGCGGGCGGTGTTGCCGGCGCTGATCGGCAGCACCGCCGCGCCGGCGCGTTGCAGCCCGTAGTGCAGACCGAAGCCGCCGGTGAACATCCCGTACCCGAAGGCGATCTGGGCGACGTCGCCGTCGTGGACGCCGGCGGCCACAGCGAGCCGGCACACGAGCTCGGTCCACGTGTCGAGATCTGCTCTCGTGTACCCCCCCACCACCGCCTTGCCCGTGGTCCCCGACGAAGAGTGGATCTCGACGACCTCGCTCATGGGCACCGCGAACAAGCCGTAAGGGTAGTTGTCGCGGAAGGCGGTCTTCTCCGTGAACGGCAGGCCGGGTACGTCGTCCAGGCTGGACAGGTCGCCAGGCTTGAAGCCGACGGCGTCGAGTTGCCCGCGGGAGAACGGGACGCGCTCGTAGACCCGGGCGAGCATATCGCGGAGGCGAGTGAGCTGCAGTCCCTCGAGCCGCTCGCGGTCGATGGTCTCATGCTGCGCGTCCCAGATGGCCATGGTCTCTCGCTTCGTCGCTGCCGGTCCCGTGGGCAATCATACCGGGGCGGGCGGCGGACACGCCTCCGGCCCGCTGGCGATCCGTTCCCGAACCGCGGCCGCGGTGGCCTCACGATACCCCAGGCGGTACCATCGTTTGAGCGCGGGAACACTCATCGAGGCAGGGCGGACGCCCTGCGGAGCTGCGCCCTGCGGAGTCGCGCAGCGGATCGACCAGCGGAGCACCATGAGCGACCACGACACGACCATCGAGCTGCCCATCACCGGCATGACCTGCGCCAGCTGCGTCGCACGCACGGAGAAGGCCATCAAGAAGATGCCGGGCGTCGACAAGGCCGCCGTCAACCTGGCGACGGAGAAGGCGACCGTCACCTTCGACACCGGGGAAGTATCGACGGGCGACCTTGTCGCCGCCGTCGAGGGCGCCGGCTACGGTGTCGTGACCGCGCAGGAGACGCTGCCGATCATCGGCATGACCTGCGCCAGCTGCGTGAGCCGGGTGGAGAAGGCGCTGCGCCATCCACCCGGCGTCCTCAAGGCCGAGGTGAATCTGGCGACGGAGAAGGCGACCGTGTCGTACATCCCCGGCCAGGCGAGCTATCGCGACCTCGTCGAGGCCGTGCGCGGCGCCGGCTACGACGTCGTCGAGCCGGAGCCCGGCACCGGCGAGGAGGGCGTCGAGGCGGCGGCAGACGCCGAAGAGGCCGCCCGCGCCGCCGCCTACGGCAGGCTCAAGCTCAAGGTCACCGTCGGCTTCGCGCTCAGCGTCGTCATCTTCGCCGGCACGATGCAGATGGAGTGGTTCACGTTCCTGCCCTCGTGGATGCACAACGGCTACTTCCTGTGGGCGCTCGCGAGCGTCGTGCAGTTCTGGGTGGGCCGTCAGTTCTACACGACTGCCTGGTCGGCGCTGAAGCATGGGACCACGACGATGAACACCCTCGTGGCCATGGGCTCGTCGGCCGCCTACCTCTACAGCGTGGCCGGCGTCCTCTTCCCCGGCTTCTTCGAGCACCAAGGTATGAGCGTGCCGATGTACTTCGACTCGGCCGCCTTCATCATCACGCTGATCCTCCTCGGGCGCCTGCTCGAGGCGCGCGCCAAGGGACAGACCGGCGCCGCCATCAAGGCGCTCATCGGCCTGCAGCCCAAGACCGCGCGCGTCGTCCGCGGCGGCTCGGAGACCGATGTGCCGGTCGCCCAGGTGCTGGTGGGCGACGTCGTCGTCGTGCGCCCCGGCGAGCGGGTCCCCGTGGACGGCATGGTCGAGAAGGGCTCCTCTGCGGTCGACGAGTCCATGCTCACCGGCGAGCCGCTCCCCGTGGGCAAGCACCCGGGCGACGAGGTGATCGGCGCGACCATGAACACCACCGGCTCGTTCACCTTTCGCGCGACCAAGGTCGGCTCCGAGACGGCGCTGGCGCAGATCGTGCGCCTGGTCGAGCAGGCGCAGGGCTCCAAACCCCCCATTGCCCGGCTCGCGGACGTCATCGCCGCCTGGTTCGTGCCGGCGGTGATCGTCATCGCCACCATCACGCTCGTCGTATGGCTGGTGTTCGGGCCGTCGCCGGCGCTCAACTACGCGCTGCTCAACTTCGTCGCCGTGCTCGTCATCGCGTGTCCCTGCGCCCTCGGCCTCGCGACGCCGACGGCGATCATGGTGGGCACCGGCAAGGGCGCCGAGAACGGCGTGCTCATCCGCGACGGCGCCGCGCTGGAGACGGCGCACAAGCTCGGCGTCATCGTCCTCGACAAGACGGGCACGATCACCGAGGGCAAGCCTCGGGTGACCGACATCCTGCTCTTCGGTTCCGGCGACGGCATCAACGGGCTGCCGGGCCCGGGCCTGGACAACGGGACGATGCTGCGCCTCGTCGCCGGCGCAGAGCGCGGCAGCGAGCACCCGCTGGCCGGCGCCATCCTGGCCGGCGCGGAGGAGCGCGGCATCGAGGCGCCGGCCGCGACCGGCTTCGAGGCGATCGCCGGCCACGGCATCCGCGCCGAGGTGGAAGGTCACAGCGTGGTGGCGGGCAACGAGCGGCTCACCGGTCGTGCCGGCGAGCGAACCGCCGCACTCGCCGGCGAGGGCAAGACCGTCGTGACCGTGGTCATCGACGACGAGCCGGTCGGAGCGATCGCCATCGCCGACACGGTGAAGCCGAACTCAGCGGCGGCCGTGGGCCGTCTCAAGCAGCTCGGCCTCGACGTGGTCATGCTGACCGGCGACCAGGCGGCCACGGCGCAGGCCATCGCCGCCCAGGTCGGCATCGACCGTGTGGTCGCAGGGGTCCTTCCGGAGCAGAAGGCAGCGGAGATCTCGGCATTGCAGCAGGACGGCCGCAGGGTCGCGATGGTCGGCGACGGCATCAACGATGCGCCGGCGCTGGCCCAGGCGGACGTCGGCATCGCCATCGGCACCGGGACGGACGTCGCCATGGAGGCGAGCGACGTGACGCTCATGTCGGGAGACGTCGGCGGCGTCGCCACCGCTGTGGAGTTGTCGCGGGCAACGATCCGCACGGTGAAGCAGAATCTCTTCTGGGCCTTCGCCTACAACGTCGCCCTCATCCCGCTCGCGGCCGGCGTGTTCTACCCGGCGTTCGGCATCCTGCTGAACCCGATCTACGCTGCTGCCGCGATGGGGCTGAGCAGCGTCACGGTGGTGACGAACAGCCTGCGGCTGCGGAGCTTCAGGCCGGGCTGAGCGTCGGACGCGACCCGTACGCACAAGAGGGGCGGTGCCGACTTCTGGAACCGCCCCTCCCGGGTGGCGATGCTGCTCTGTCAGTGGATACGTTCATCGTCATCCCAATCACTTGCGGCGCTTGCCGTAGCGATCCTCCTGCTTGACGCGCGTCCTGCTGAAGACTACAGGTCCCATTGGTCTCACCTCCTCCTTGTTCTCGTTCTGTTCCTCTATTGTCGCCAGCCTCCTATCAAAATAAACGTCGCTTGTGAAGCTCGACACGTTCTTCACGCCTTCACCCCCAGTCACGCCGCTGTCCAATAAGGACAACCGCGGCAGTGAACATCCGTTCCCCCGTCCATTGTCGCCGCGACGACGTCGATGTGAGTATGGAACGGGCAGGGGGCGTGCTGCACATGCCTGCGACCCTCCGATCCATGAGCAGAAGAGGTCACATGCTTCAGGTTCTCGACCGCCACGCCATCGGGCAGATCCTCCGTACCAAGGGGGTGGACGCCTGGGGCGTCGCCGTGAACGAGCCGAGGTGGCCACAGGCGCCTGACTATCCCATGGCCATCTCCATCCTCATGCGGCTGGACCCGCTGGTCGTGCGCGGGCTGCGGCACGGGCCCACCCCGGACTACCAGCAGGAGTACCAGCGCGTGAACCTCGCGCTCAACGACGCGACCGGCACGCTCGTCGCCGTGCTCACGGCGCACGGCCACGCCGCCGTGCGCGTGCCGGCCACCATGGAGAGGACCAACGGCCACAAGCCGTTCCCGCACAAGACTGCCGCCACGCGGGCCGGCTTGGGCTGGATCGGCAAGACGGCTCTGCTCGTCTCACCGGAGTTCGGCCCGGCCGTGCGCCTGGCCAGCGTCTTCACCGACCTCGAGCTCCCCCACGGCGAGCCCGTCACCGAGAGCCGCTGCGGCGACTGCCGCGCGTGCGTCGACGCCTGCCCGGCCGGCTGCGGCCGGGACGTGCTGTGGCGGCCGGGCATGGCCCGCGAGCTCCTGTTCGACGCCGGCGCCTGCAGCCGCCACATGACGCTCTTCACCGGCGTCGAGGCCGAGATCTGCGGCATCTGCATCGCCGCTTGCCCGTACACGTTGCGGCACTGACGCGCCCGGCCGGCCCGGCGCTTCGCCGGGGCCGGCCGGGCGCCCGTCGTCCCCCGCCGTCTTGGCGACGGCGTCTTCTTGCCCGTCATCTCGTCGCGTGCTAGGCTGCCGCCTTATTGAAACTGGTTTTCACTATCAGGAAGGAGGTCGCCCGTGAGCTTCGACACAGCTCAGGTCTCGGCGGAACTCGCCGCCCGCGGCCTTCGCCTGACGCGCCAGCGCCGCGCGGTCCTCGACGCCATCGCCGCCACCCCCTCGAGCCTCAGCGCCCTGCAGATCTACGACGCCGCGCGGGCCCAGTGCCCTGAGCTTGGTCTGACCACCGTCTACCGCACGCTGGAGGTGCTGACGGAAGCAGGCGCCCTGCGCCGCGTGCACGGGGCCGATCATTGCGAGAGCTTCGTGCCCGCGAGCGCGGCTCACGGCCACACGGTGGTCTGCAGCAGGTGCGGCCGAGTCACCGAGTTCACCGCCTGCGACATGCGCGGCATCGTCGATGCCGCGGCGCAGGAGACCGGCTACCGCATCACCGACCACT
This sequence comes from uncultured Thermoleophilia bacterium, assembly GCA_963762125.1. Lineage (GTDB taxonomy): Bacteria > Actinomycetota > Thermoleophilia > UBA2241 > UBA2241 > CAIXSE01. Next base: position 241,428 of record CAVXJO010000006.1, on the reverse strand, counting down.
TCCTGCAACTGAGCGGCCTCTGCGCCGGTTGCCGCGCCTCGCGCACGCTGCCGACGCCGGGAGGCGGCGGATGACGAGGCGCGGCCTCCAGGCGCTGCTCACTGCCGCACTGCTCGCGTTCGCCGGCCTGCTGAGCGCCGGCTGTGGGGGCGCGAGCGACCCCTCCTCCGGCGCCCTTGCGGTCGTCGCCTCGACGTCGTTCCTCGCCGACATCGCCCAGAACGTGGCCGGCGACCGCTTCCACGTGCAGGCGCTCATCCCCCGCGGCACCGACCCACACGCGTTCGAGCCTGCGCCGTCGGACCTCAGGGACGTCGCCGGCGCCGACCTGGTCATCATCAACGGTGGCGGCCTGGAGGGCACGCTGCTCGACACGCTGCAGAACGCCGTCGGCGGCTCGACGATCGTCGACGCCTCCGCCGGGCTGACGACGCGCACGCCCCAGCCGGGCGAGCCCGCCCTGGCCGCCGGCGAGACGGACCCGCACTTCTGGCTCGACCCCGAGCTCGTCAAGACGTACGTGACGAACATCGAGGCGGCCTTCAGCAAGGCCGACCCGGCCGGGGCGGTCACGTACAAGGCCAACGCCGCCACCTACGACAAGAAGCTTGACGCGCTCGACGCCTGGATCAGGCAGCAGGTCGCCCAGATCCCGCCCGCCGAGCGCAAGCTCGTGATGGACCACGTGAGCCAGGGGTACTTCGCCGACCGCTACGGGTTCAGCATCGTCGGCACCGTGATCCCCAGCGCGACCACCGGCGACTCACCGACCGCGAGGCAGCTGAGCGACCTGGTGCGGACCATCCGCGCCACAGGGACCAAGGCGATCTTCGTGGACGCGAGTGAGAGCCCACAGCTGGCGGAGCAGATCGGCGCCGAGACGGGGGCCAAGGTCGTGACCGACCTGCTCGACCACTCGCTCACGGCGCCGGACGGCCCCGCGCCCACGTACATCGCCATGCTGAAGTTCGACACGCGGCTGATCGTGGAGGCGCTCAAGTGAGCGCCGCGATGCCCGCCGCCGCAGCCCGGCTGACGCTGGAGAGCGTGACCGTCGGCTACAACGGACGTCCGGCGCTCGAGGACGTCACCATGAGCGTGCCACACGGCGCCCAGGTGGCGATCGTCGGACCGAACGGCGCCGGCAAGTCGACGCTCTTCAAGGCGCTTGTGGGCCTGCTGCCCATCCGGACAGGGCGCGTGCTCCTCCACGAGCGTGAGCCGGGCAAGGGCGGCGACACGATCGCGTACGTCCCACAGCGCGAGGAGATCGACTGGGGTTTCCCGGTCACGGTGCACGACGTCGTGATGATGGGCCGGTACGGCCGGCTGGGCTGGTTCCGCCGCCCCGGGCCGGCCGACCGCGAGGTGGTGGCGCGCAGCCTGGACGAACTCGGCATTGCAGAGCTCGAGAAGCGCGCCATCGGCGAACTCTCCGGCGGCCAGCAGCAGCGCGTCTTCCTCGCCCGGGCGCTCGCCCAGGAGCCCCACGTCCTGCTGCTCGACGAACCCTTCACGGGCGTGGACGTCGGAGCGCGCGAGGCGCTGCTCACGCTCCTCGAGCGCCTGCGCGAGCAGGGCATCACCGTGCTCGTGAGCACGCATGACATGGAGACCGCCGCACGGCGCTTCGAACTCGTCGCCCTGCTGAACCGGCGGCTGATCGCCTACGGCGAGCCGGGCGCCGTCTTCACCCCGGACCACCTCCAGGAGGCCTTCGGAGGCCAGGCCCTCTTCGTCGGCGGCATGGTCGTGATCGACCAGTGCTGCCCGGGCCACGTGGGAGGCGGCGAGGACCACCGCCACAGCCACGAGCCGCACGCGGAGCCGCGATGATGGCCTGGCTCACCGACCCGTTCACGCTCCAGTTCATGCAGCGCGCGCTGCTCGCCTCGCTCATCGTCGGCGTGCTCTGCTCGGTGATCGGCACTTTCGTCGTGCTGCGCGCGATGGCGTTCCTGGGGGACGCACTGGCGCACGCGATCCTCCCCGGCGTCGCGATCGCCTACCTGCTCGGCGCCAACCTGCTGCTCGGAGCGCTGGTCGCCGCCATCCTCGTCGCCGTCGGTATCGGGGTGTTCTCGCGCCGTGGCGGCCTCAAGGAAGACACCGCCATCGGCATCCTCTTCGCCGCCGCGCTCGCCGCCGGCGTCCTGCTCATGAGCACCGTGCGGTCCTACGCGACCGACCTCACCCACATCCTCTTCGGCAACGTCCTGGGCGTCAGCCCCACCGACCTGTGGCTCACGGGAGTCCTCGCCGTGATCGTCCTGACCGTGCTCATCGTGTTCTTCAAGGAGTTCCAGCTGTCGTCGTTCGATCCCGTGCTCGCGCACATGCTCGGCAAGCACCCGGAGACGTTGCGCTTTGCCATGCTGGTCCTGCTGGCGCTCACCATCGTCGTAGGGCTGCAGACCGTGGGAGTGGGACTGGTCGCCGCCATGCTGGTCACTCCGGCGGCGACCGCGTACCTGCTCACGCGGCGCCTGGCGACGATGATGGCCGTCTCGGCCGTCGTCGGCGCGGCTTCGAGCGTCGCCGGCCTGTACGCGAGCTACTACCTCGACGTGGCGTCGGGGGCGGCGGTCGTGCTCATCGCCACCGCCGCGTTCCTGCTCGCCTACCTCTTCGCGCCGCGGCGCGGCCTCGTCGCTCGTCAGGCGGCGCGCCGCGCCGCCTGACGACCTCGACGCGACCCACCGGCGCTTCCCGTCCGGCTCCGGACGCCCGCCGCGCCGTTTCGCCCTTGCCCTCCGTGTGCAATAGTGCCTGCAGGAAACCACACGAGGAGGGCCCCGATGCCGACCACGCTCGTCCTGGGTTATGACGGCTCTGACTGCGCCAAGAAGGCGCTCGCACACACCGCCGAGCTCGCGAAGCACCTCGACGACGGCGAAGTCTTCGTCGTGAGCGCGTTCGAATTCACGATCGGCTACGTCCCCATGGGCATGACCGACTCGCCGCTCATGATCAGCGCCGAGTTCGACCAGCACGTCGACATGGTGCGCGGCTTCGGCGAAACGCAGATGGCTGAGGCGGTAGCGGAGCTCACGAAGGCGGGCGTTCCGGCGAGCGGCGAGGTGCGCGAGGGCAAGCCCGTGGACGTGCTCCTCGAGACCGCGCGCGAGAAGGAGGCCGTGGCGATCGTCGTCGGCAGCCACGGCGAGGGCGCCATGTCTGCGGCCTTCCTCGGGTCGACGGCCCTCAAGCTCCTCCACCACAGCGACATCCCCGTGCTCGTTGTGCCCCGCCACGACAAGAAGTGACCCCTACCGGGAGGCGCGATGAGTCCTTGGGACAAACCGAACGAGAGATTGGTGAAGCTCCTTGACGAGACGGTCGCCACGCTCGAGTTCGACCAGCCGGTGGACTACCGGCCCATGTTCGGCTGCCCTGCCTACTTCACCGGCGGTAACATGTTCGCCGGCGTGTGGCAGGAGACGATGATGCTGCGCCTCTCCGAGGACGACCGCGGCAGGATCACGTCCGCCGGCGGGCGGCCGTTCGAGCCCATGCCGGGACGAGTGATGAGGGAGTACGTCGCCTTGCCGCCGGACATGGTCGCCGACCGCGACGCCGCAAGCGTCTGGGTGGGCAAGGCGGCGGCCTACGCCGCGTCGCTGCCGCCCAAGGCGAAGAAGCCGCGCAAGAAGAAGGCGTAGGCGCGGCCCGCCGGGGCCGCGCCTACGCCTTCTGAGCGCGGCTCAGCGCCGCTGCTGCTGCGGCTGACCCGGCGTGGGGTTGGGCTGCGCCGGCTTGACCGGGACCGGCGCGATGCCGGCGAGGTCGCCGATCACGTTGACCAGGTTGCCGTCGGACGGCACCACGATCTTGGCGTTCTGCCAGAACGCCTTCTCCACGGTCTCGAGCTTGCGCAGCACCTGGGCGTTGCCGATGAAGTACTTCTCGGCCGCCTCGTTGACCAACTGGATGGCTTGGGCCTCGCCCTCGGCGGCGAGGACTTTGGCCTGCTTGACGCCCTCGGCCTTCTTGATCTCCGCGCGGCGCTGCCCGTCGGCCTGCGTCTCGGTGGCGGTGGCATAGTCCACGGCGGCGATCTTCTCGTTCTCGGCCTTGACGACCTTGTTCATGGTCTCCTGCACATCCGCCGGCGGGTCGATCTCCTTGAGTTCGGTGCGCAGGATCTCGAGACCCCAGTTGGCCGTCTCGGTGCGCAGCGTGGTGCGCAGCTCCTCGTTGATGCGCCCGCGCTCGCTGTTGGCGGACTTGAGGCTCAGGGTGCCGATGATGTTGCGCAGCGTGGTGCGCGCCAGCTGGACGATCTGGACCTGGTAGTTGGCGACGTTGTACTGCGACGCCTTGACGCTCTCCTCGTCGGACTTGACCTTGAGGTAGACCTGCGCGTCGACGCGGGCGTTGAGGTTGTCGTTGGTGATGATCGTCTGCGGCGTGGCGTCGACCAGCGTCTCGCGGATGTCCACCTGATACATGCGCTCGATGCCGAACGGGATGGTGAGGTGGATGCCGGGACCGGCGAAGCGGCTGTACTTGCCCAGACGCTCGACGAGGCCGCGATGCGTGGGGCGCACGATGCGGATGCCGGAGAGAATGCCCACGACGATGAACAGGATGATGACTGCGACGACTGCGAGCGCTACCCAGCCCATGACGACCCCTTTCGAGTGCGCGAAAAAGGCGGCCGTGCCGCCCCGGCGCGCACGATGAAGTTCACAGTTGATGCTAGGTCCGCGAGGCCGCAAAGGCAAGACCGAGCGGACCTGCCCGCGCCGCGCGGCGCAGGCGACCCCCCCGGGGCCTGCCGGGCCGTCAGACTCCGAAGAGCTCCGGGACGTCGAGGATGGAGTCGACGACGTGATCCGGCGTGCCCGACGCGCGGGCCAGCTGGTCCTCACGGAACTTGCCCGTGCGCACCAGCACGCCGGTGATGCCCAGCGCCTGCGCCGCGAGCACGTCGTTCTCCACGTCGTCGCCGACCATGGCCACGCGCTCGGCGGAGAGTCCGAGCGCGTCGAGGCCGGCGCCGAACGAGCTCGGCGCCGGCTTGCCGAGGACGACGGCCTCGAGCCCCGTGGCGGCCTCGAGGCCGAGCAGGTAGGCGCCGGCGTCCAGTTTCTCGCCGCGCCGCGTCATCCAGAAGAGGTTGCGGTGCATGGCGACGAGCTCGGCTCCGCCGCGCAGCGCGGCCAGCACCTGATTGAAGGTCGCGAAGCGGAAGGAGTCGTCGGCGCCGGAGACGAGCACCACGTCCGGCGCCTCGTCGAGCCCGACCAGCTCGATGCCGGCGAGATCCTCGGCCTGGGCGTCGCCGAGCAGGAAGACGCGTGCGCCCGGGCGCTGCTCGCGCAGCCAGGCGCCCGCCAGCACCGACGCGCTGAGGATGTCCTCGTCGGCGAACGGGAACCCGGCCTCGCGGAGCACCGCGCCGAACCGCGGCTGCGGGAGCGCCGTGGTGTTGGTGAGGACGCGCAGGGGCACGCCGGCGGCGTGCAGGCGCGTCACCGCCGCGGCCGCTCCGTCCAGCGGCGTCCACGAGACGCCGAGCACTCCGTCCATGTCGAGTAGCAGCCCGTCGATGTGATCCAGGATCATGGCGCGAGCCTAGCGCACGCAGTCGTCGTTCGGCCACCCCCCGGGGCCCACGCGGTCCCTGCGGAGGCCCCGGCTGTGCCGACCCCACGTCCCGCCTCAGACGGGCTCTGCCTCGGCTCGCACCCCGTCGGCCACCCGCGCGGACGACCCCACCCTGTCGAGCGCCACGCAAGCCTCGGAGCGTTGCCGCACCGGATCAAGCCGCAGCGTCACCAAGACGAAGCCGAAGCCGATGCAGAACGGCCCTTGGCAGCCCGCGTAGTCGAGGATCATTCCGGCCGCCACGGGGACGGCGATCTTGCGGAGGTGGGTGGCCGCCCCGACCAGCGAGAACGGCGAGACGAACGCGTAGATCGCGCCGGAGAGACACACAGGCCGGCGGGGGGTCAGAATGGGATCGTCGGAGCTCGCAACGGCAGCTCGAGTTGACTCCCTGGCGTTGACCTACGTAGACTTACGTTTCCGATGGGGAGTAGCCGGCCCGCGAGAGCGGGCGGCGCGATCGTCATCCCGGGCCCAGCCCCGGTCGCGCACCTCGCGGCAAGACCTTCGGCACGACAGGTGCCGGGGTCTTTTCTTTTGCCCGGCAGGGCTCCGGCCCTGGGAGGGAGCGTGGAGAACAAGCCAGCCGAAGCGCGTGAGGGGGTACGCCGTGAGCGCACCACACACGCCCTGGATCCGTCCTTCTGGTCGCCGTGACGACGCTCCCCGCAATCGACCTGTAGGCGGCTACTCGTGAAACGGCTCGAGAGCATCCTGGTGGCCACCGAACTCGGGCAAAGCTAAGCGGATACCTCGTTGCGTTCCAGACCCGACGATGCGGGCGCCCGCAACAGGGCGCACTGCGCGCCGTAGGGAACAACAGGGGGAGCGCGTGCACCACGCCATTGGTCAGAACTGGCACCACCTGCCGGCCGAAGAGGTCGTCGACCTGCTCGAGACCGACGTCGAGGCCGGCCTCGACGTCTTCGAGGTCACGCATCGGCAGGAGCGCTACGGCGCCAACGTGCTCACCACGCGCGGCGGGCCAAGCGCCCTCAAGCGCTTCCTGCTGCAGTTTCACCAGCCGCTCATCTACATCCTCATCGGCGCAGGCGCCGTCACCCTCTTCCTCAGGGAGTGGGTCGACGCCGCGGTGATCTTCGGCGTCGTGCTCGTGAACGCGACCATCGGCTACCTCCAGGAGGCCAAGGCCGTCGAGGCGATCGAGGCGCTCGCCAAGACGATGAGCACCGAGGCCCTGGTGCTGCGCGCCGGCGAGCAGGTGCGCGTGTCGGCTACCGAGATCGTGCCCGGCGACCTCGTGCTTCTCCAAGCCGGCGACAAGGTGCCTGCCGACCTGCGGCTGATCAGCGGCCGCGACCTGCAGATCGACGAGTCGGCGCTCACCGGCGAGTCGCTGCCGGTCGACAAGCGCCCCGAACCCGTCGCCCACGACCAGGTGCTGGCCGAGCGCACCAACATGGCCTACGCCTCGTCACTGGTCACCTTCGGCCAGGGGGCCGGCATCGTGATCGGCATCGGTGACGACACCGAGGTGGGCCGCATCTCGGAGCTGATCTCCGAGGCCGAGGACCTGCAGACCCCGCTGACGCAGAAGATCGCCTCCTTCAGCAAGCTGCTGCTGGTCGTGATCCTCGCCCTCGGCGGCGTGACCTTCCTCATAGGGCTGCTGCGCGGAGAGCCCCTGGTCTACATGTTCAAGGCCGCGGTCGCCCTTGCCGTGGGGGCGATCCCCGAGGGCCTGCCGGCCGCGGTGACGATCACCCTGGCGATCGGCGTATCGCGCATGGCCAAGCGGCGGGCGATCATCCGCAGGCTGCCCGCCGTGGAGACGCTGGGCAGCACGACAGTGATCTGCACCGACAAGACCGGGACGCTCACCGAGAACCAGATGACCGTGCAGCGCATCGTCGCCGGCGGGCGGCCCTACGAGGTCAGCGGGACCGGCTACGAGCCCGCGGGCACGGTCACCGGTCCGGACTCGGCGGAGGCGCCGGGAGACGGCGCCCTACGCCCGGCGCTGCGCACGATCCTCGTCGCCGGCGCCCTGTGCAACGACAGCCAGCTCGTGCGTGCCGACGAGCGCTGGACGGTGCAGGGCGACCCCACCGAGGGCGCGTTGCTCGCCGTCGCCACCAAGGCCGGCCTGGACCGGGAGCACCTGCAGGCCGAGGCGCCGCGGGTCGATGCGATCCCCTTCGAATCACTGCACCAGTACATGGCGACGATGCACGACGTCGGCGAGGGACGGCCGCGCGCCGTCTACGTGAAGGGCGGCGTCGAGGTCGTGCTCGACCGCTGCACCGACGCCCTGGACGCCGACGGCAAGCGCCTGCCGCTCGACCGTGAGGCGGTGCTGGCCGACGTCGAGCTCCTCGCCAGCCAGGGCCTCCGCGTCCTGGCCTTTGCCGCCCGGGAGCTGCCGCCCGGCACGTCGCGACTCGCCCACGACGACCTCAGCCGCCTGACCTTCGTCGGACTGCAGGCGATGATCGACCCGCCGCGGCCCGAGGCGATCGCGGCGGTCAAGGCCTGCCGCACGGCCGGCATCAGCGTGAAGATGATCACCGGCGACCACGCGATCACCGCGTCGGCGATCGCGCGCCAGATCGGCCTGACCGCCGACGCAGATCCGGTTGCACTCACCGGCCGCGAGCTTGAGCAACTCGGCGACAATGAGCTGATCGAGAGAGCGCAGCACACGTCCGTGTTCGCGCGCGCCACGCCCGAGCAGAAGCTGCGTCTGGTCGAGGCGCTGCAGAGCCGCGGCCAGGTGGTGGCGATGACCGGCGACGGGGTGAACGACGCACCGGCCCTCAAGCAGTCGAGCATCGGCGTGGCCATGGGCGTCGGCGGCACCGACGTGGCCAAGGAGGCCGCCGACATGGTGCTCACCGACGACAACTTCGCATCGATCGAGGCCGCCGTGGAGGAGGGCCGCGGCGTCTTCGACAATCTCACCAAGTTCATCACCTGGACCCTGCCGACCAACCTCGGCGAGGGCCTCGTGATCCTGGCTGCCGTCTTCCTCGGCGCGACGCTGCCGATTCTGCCCGTGCAGATCCTCTGGATCAACATGACGACCGCGGTGCTGCTGGGCCTCATGCTGGCCTTCGAACCCAAGGAGGAGGGCATCATGGAACGCGCGCCGCGGCGTCCCGAGACACCGATCCTCACCGGCGTGCTGATCCAGCGCATCGTCCTCGTGGGGGCGCTCCTCCTGGTGGGCGCCTTCGGCCTGTTCGAGTGGGCCGAGCGGAGCGGCCTCGGCGACGCGGTCGCGCGCACGATCGCGGTCAACGTCTTCGTCTTCGTCGAGATCATGTACCTGCTCAACTGCCGCTCGCTGACCCGGTCGGTGTTCAGGCTGCACCCGCTCTCGAACCGCTGGGTGCTGGGCGGGGTGAGCCTCACGATCGCGCTGCAGCTGGCCTACACCTATGTGCCGTTCATGAACACAGCTTTCAAGAGCGCGCCCCTCGAGACCTGGATGTGGCTGCCGATCTTCGCTGTCGGCCTCGTCGCCTTCGTCGTGGTCGAGGTGGAGAAACTGCTACGCCGCCGGACGGCGGCCCGGCGGGCGCCGGGCGCGCCGAACGAAGACGTTGCCGTATGAGTGTTGAGTGCGGCGGTCGAGCGCGGTCACGCGCTCGCGACGGCCACGTGTGCGTAGTCCCAGCCGATGCCCCGGTCGCGGTCCTTGGGGGCCGCCGAAGCGCTTGCCGCCGCCGGCGCCGATGCGCTCCAGCCCGCATGGCGGCTTGGACGGCGACACACCGCTGGGCAGGCTCGGGTCAACGACCTCGTGATGCAGAACATCTGGCGGAATCTGTGCCGCACGCTGATCGCCGCGCGCGAACGCGCTCCGCGCCCCGAGTCCTCAACGCACCTTGAACCTGAGCTTCGGGCTCCAGGCGCCGTAGCCGGCCACGTTGCGGGCCCGCACCTTCCACGTGAGCCAGGCCTTGCGCGGCAGCCGCTTGGTCACCTTCCATGAGGTCTTGACGAGGGCGCTCTGCTTCTTGAGCAGCTTCTTGCCCTTGTAGATGCGCACCTCGTAGGCGGCAGCCCCGGCCGCCCGCGTCCACCTGAAGGTCGGCCTGCGGCTGCCGACGGTGCGCTTGGGTGACCTCGCCTTGGACCTCCCGGGCTTGGCGAGGCGGAAGACGTAGGCCGAGCCCTGGTCGACGTTGGCGCCGACGTCATCGTAGACGGCGCCCACCGCGATGGTGGCGCCTGAGATCGCGACCGAGTAGCCGAAGTAGTCGCTGGCGGCTCCGTCGACTGCAGTCAGCCGCTGCTGCTGGCTCCAGATGGCGCCGCTGCGCACGAAGACGTAGGCCGAGCCCTGGTCGACGTTGGCGTCGACGTTGGCGCCGACGTCGTCGGCGGAGGCGCCGACCACGACGGTGGCGCCCGAGATCGCGACCGAGGAGCCGAAGTAGTCGTAGGGCAAGCCCGTCGGCACCGGTCAGCTGCGCCTGCTGGCTCCACGACGTGCCGCCGCGCACGAAGACGTAGGCCGAGCCCTGGTTGGCGTTGGCGCCGACCTTGTCGAGGCGGGCGCCGACGACGGCTGTGTCGCCCGAGATCGCGACCGAGTAGCCGAAGAAGTCGCCGGCAGCGCCGTCGGCGGCGGTCAACTGCGCCTTCTGGGCGACCAGCACCGCGCCGAGCGCCTGCGCCGCGCCGGGCGAGTCGACGCTGCGTGCGGCAGGCGTGGGGCCGGCGGCGCCTGCCGCCGGGACGAGGGCGAGCAGCAGGAACAGCGCGAGCACGAGCAGCGCGCACAGCGACGACGTCAGCCTGGCGCCGCCCGCGAGTGAAGCGACGCGCGGCCGAGCGCTCTGCCCGAGGAATGCTCTCCGCGTCGTAGCGTCTGGGGAGGTCACCGGTGCCTCCTTGTCGCGGCCGCGTGCCGGGTCATCGTCGGATAGGCAGGTTCCGATGCCTGAGGATTTCCCTTCGGGGATAGGGAGAACCGTCGCTGCGACGACGGCGTGGCAGGAGCGCCAGGACGCCGCGCGCGAGGCGTGGCCGGGCATGTGGCCGGCGCATGGTCTCGTGTACCCCGCTGGAGGACGACACGGCGCTGCACCCCGACTACATCGGCTCCACGTTCCGTTCGCATATGAAGCGGCCCAAGCTGCCGACGACCGGGTTGCACGATCTGGGACACACGCACGCACCCCTCATGCTCGCGGCCGCCGTGCCGGTCAAGGTGGTCAGCGAACGTCTCGGCCACAGCACACCCGCATTCACCACGGCCATGTATCAGCACGTGCTGCCGGGCGACCAGCGGGGGCACGTGCAGGCGCTCGCCACCGTGAAGACGAACGCCGCCAGGCACCTCAAGGTCGTCGGCGCATAGCAGGACGCGTTATAGATGGCCCCCTCTGCGCCGGTCACCGCCGGTGCGCGGAGGGAGCCACTGGTGCGAAAACTGCTGCAAACCGTGGTGCCGGAGCCGGGAATCGAACCCGGACGCCGCCAGCGGCGACAGAGGATTTTAAGTCCCCGGCGTCTACCAGTTCCGCCACTCCGGCACGCCCGCAGTATATGACGAGTGAGGCCGAGTACACGCGAAGCAGGCGGGGCTGCCGGATGGTCTCCCGGCCGATGCGTGACGCTCGCGCCGCGACGCGGCCGTCGCGGGAGCGTCAGACTGCTCTGCTGCTCAGGATGATGGCCCGAGCGCGCCGGTGACGACGAGCCAGGCGGCGAACACGAAGACCGGAGCAGCGATGGCGTAGCGGACCGCCAGACGACGCAGCAGCACGGAGACCTCCCGGGACGGACGACGAGCGTTGGCGGCACGCTACCGGGCCGGAAGAGGTGGGTCAACCCGAGGGACCTTCGCTGGCGCGGTGGCCCGACCGGGCCGGATCAGCGCGCCGCGAGCGACCCGTCGGCGAGGGCGAGAGCGGCCCCCTCGAGGAGGTCGGCCTCGCTGACGCGGACGGCGTCGAGTCCGAAGGCTCGGCAGGCCTCGCCGGCGATCAGGGTGCCCGCGAGGATCACGTCCTCGCGGCCGGGCTGGATGCCCGGGAGCCGGCCGCGCTCGGCGCTGGTGAGCGCTGCGAAGCGCGCGATGGCGGCGTCGATGGCGGCGAGAGTGAGGACGTGGCCCTGGACGAGCCGCGGGTCGTACTCGGTCATGCCGAGCCTGTTCGCGACCAGTGTGGTGTAGGTGCCGGCGACGCCCACCGCGCCGCGGACCGCGGCGCGGAGCTCCGCCGGCACCGCGCCCGCGATGGCGGCGGCGACGTGGCCCGTGAGGGTCGCGACCTCCGCCGCCTGCGGCGGGTCGTGGCGGAAGAAGCGCTCGGTGAGCCGCACCACCCCGACGTCGAGGCTGCACACGAACTCGGGCGGCCGGCCGGCGGAGCCGACGGCGAACTCGGTGCTGCCGCCGCCGATGTCGACGAGCAGGAGCGGGTCGGCCGTGACGCCCGGATCGGCGACGGCGGAGACCGCGCCGGGCGCCGGAGAGTCTGTGGCGGCCGACGCCAGCCATGAGGTGCCGCCGCGGAACGCAAGCGTGCCCTCCTCTTCCCCGCTGAGGATGCGCCACGGCAGTGCGAAGTCGTACTTGATGGCCTTGAGAAACTGCCGGCCGTCCTTGGCGTCACGCACGACGCTGGTGGCGATGAGGAGGCGCCGCGCCGGGCCGTAGGCCTCGAGGCGCGGCGCGTACCCGGCGAGGCAGGCGTGCGTCCTGGCGACGGCGTCCTCGTGCAGCCGGCCTGCCCGGTCTACGCCCTGGCCCAGCCGCACCACGGTCGTGAGCCGCTCCGCCTGCTCCACGCGGCCGCCGCTCACGTCGGCCAGGAACAGCCGGCAGGTGTTGGTCCCCAGGTCGACGACGGCGACCTTCACGGCACACCGTCCGGGCAGGGCCGCGGCGTGTGGCCCGGATCGCCAGCAGGCTCGCCATCAGCCACGAAGGCGGCGCAGCGACGGTCGTCGCACCACGGCTCCGTGACCTGCGCGAAGATCGCCTCACCGAGCGCGTAGCCGGGCCGGGCGAGCGCGTGCGCGACGTGCGCGTGCAGGCACTTCACGGCGAGGATGTCGCTCACGCCGCCGACGCCGGTCGCAAGCGAGGCGCCACCGTCGACCATCCCCAGGTCGTATGCGCGCACGAGATCGGCCCTACGCACGGCGGAGTCGGCGGCGGCGTCCGCCGCCGAGCGTGCCAGCTCCGGCTCGGCGGCCACGCGCCGCGTCCACGCCGCCACGCCGCCGTCGCTCTCCAGTCTGGAGACGGCGGCGACCAGCGTGGGGCAGGTACAGTAGAAGAGCGTCGGGAACGGCCGGCCCGCTTCGTCGTACGGCACATCCTCGACCACGGCCGGGAACCCGAAGGGGCAACGCGCCGCCACGGCGCTCATGGCGTGAGGGGCGCGGCCGAGCTGGCCGGCCACCACGGAGACGTCCGCGCCGGCCACCAGAGGCGGCACGCCGCTCACGGGCGCCTCGGCGCAGCAGTCACCGTCACGGGCGCCCTCAGTGCAGAAGCGTGCGCCACAGGTCCTCGATGCGGTCGAGGACCGAGATCGAGGCCTCGACCGGCGGAGTGGCCGCGCTGGAGCTGGTCTCCACTTCCTTGCCCGGCAGACCCTTGATCACGAAGAGCTGCGTGTTGCGGGGGACCAGCTGCGAGTCCGAGCGGGCGCGCTGGGCGATGTACGCCCTGGTGATGAGCAGGTCGGCTTCGCGGGAGAGGGCGGCGTTTTCCAGACGCGCCGCCTGCAACTCAGCCGTGGCCTTCTCGTAGCGGTCCTGCTGCTTGAAGAAGTCACGCAGCGGCGAGACGTAGAACGAGGCGCCGATGAGGATGAGCGCGAGCAGCGCAAGGCGACCGAGGTGAGGACGCGGGGCGTAGCGCCCCACGCCTGTGGGCGCGGGGCGCGACTTCCCCGCCCTGGAGGTCGTTGCTGTGGTCGCCTGAGCCACGCTGTCCTGCCTCCGGCTCGCCGTGTGCCGCCCGCACTGCGCAGAGCGGCCTCTTCTCACCTAAAGGGTTCGCGGCCGCCGGCGGATGTCCCTGCCCGGCGGCCGCGAACGGAAGCGCTCGCGCGTCTGTGAGTGCGCTTACTTCGGTAGCGACTGGAGGAACGAGTCGGCCTGCTGGCCGGCCTCGGACTTGGAGTCGAGGGCGACGGCCTTGGTGAGCGCCTGGCGCGCCTCGTCGAAGTACTTCGTGGCCTGCTTGTTGTCGCCGTCCTGCTTGGCCAGCTGCCCCTGGTGGCTGATGAAGATGCCCTTGTTGAGCCAGCCCTTCTGGAAGTCCGGATTGGCGTCCAGCACCGTGGCCACCTGCTTGAGGGCCCCGGGGATGTCGCCGCTGTAGAAGAGCGCCACCGAGTAGTCGGTGCCCACGCCGGGGTCGCCGGGCTGCTTCTTCCAGGCCGCGGCGTAGACCTCGGCGGCGGCGGTGAAGTAGGCGGCCCCCTGGTCGTACTTCTGGTTCTGGAACTGCGTGTTGCCCTGGTCGTAGAGGTCGTTGGCGCGGGAGACGAGGTCGCCGTAGCTGCCGCTCGTGTCCGCGGTCACGGCCTCGACGGGGCCGCCGCTCGCGCTGGCCGCGTCGCCGCCGCCGGACCCGCTGCCGAAGCCTCCGGAGATCATGACGACGATGACGATGACGACCACGGCGAGGGCGCCGAAGGCGCCCCAGATCACGGCCGGCGAGATCCGCTTGGGGCCGCCGGACGAAGCAGTCTTGCGCGGCGCCGTGCCGGCGCCGCCCTTCTTGACGGGCTTGGCGGCCGGCTTGCCGCCCAGAGCGTCTTTCACGCCCGACAGGTTCGCCCCGCACTCGGGGCAGAACTTGGCGCTGCCGGCGTCGTTGCCGCATTCGGGACAGTACATGCTCGCGCTTCCTTCTGGTCGTTGGTCGATTGACTGATGGCCTTGCCGCGACGGCGGTTCCGTGACCGCTCCGGACCCGGCGCGGGAGAGAAGCGGCCGGCTGGGCGCGTGGTAGGCTCGACGGCGATACGGCCGACGGTATCTAGGAGGACAGTTTGAGGCACGACGGCCCCCTTCTGCAACTCGTGGACCAGCTCTACGCAGAGAGCACTCCAGTCGATGTGACGGCTGAGGTCCAAAAGGGGTTCAAACGCGCCGGTCTGCATGACGCCCTCTGGCCCGGCGCGCGTATCGCCATCACGGCCGGCAGCCGAGGGATCGGCGACCTGCCGGCCATCCTGCGCGCCGCCGTCGGCGCCGTCCGTGAGGCCGGCGGTGACCCCTTCATCGCGCCCTGCATGGGCAGCCACGGCGGCGCGACGGCCGAGGGGCAGCGCGCCGTACTCGCCGGTCTGGGCGCGACCGCGGAGACCGTCGGCGCCCAGATCGTCTCGTCGATGGACGTGGTCTCCGTCGGCGAGAGCGCGCTCGGCGGTCCGGTGTGGGCCGCCCGCGACCTGGCCGAGGCCGACGGCGTCATCGTCGTCAACCGGGTCAAGCCGCACACCGACTTCCACGGCGAGGTCGAGAGCGGGCTCGTCAAAATGCTGGTCGTCGGCGCCGGCAAGCACGCCGGCGCCCTCTCGGCGCATGGTCACACCGTCCGCCACGGGTTCCCGGCCGTGCTCCGCGATCACGGCGAGCGGTTGCTCTCCGGCCTGCCGGTGCTCTGCGGCATCGCGCTCGTCGAGGACCAGCACGAACGCACGGCGCTGGTGGAAGTGCTGCGTCCCGAGGACTTCTTCACGCGCGAGGCGCAACTGCTCGAGCGCGCTCGCGAGTTGCTCCCCCGGCTGCCCTTCGACCAGCTCGACGTGCTGGTCGTCGACGAGCTCGGCAAGGACGTCAGCGGCGCCGGCATGGACACCAACGTGACCGGCCGCGTGTCGTTCTGGGGCGGCGGCGAGAGGCCGGCGAAGCCGCGCATCACCAGGATCATCGTGCGCGGCCTCACCGCCGCCACCCACGGCAACGCCTGCGGCATCGGCATGGCCGACTTCATCACGGTGCGCTGCGCCGCGGAGATCGACCACGCGATCACCGACGTCAACTGCATCACGTCCAACTGCCCCGAGGACGCGCGCGTCCCCATCGCCTGCGCCTGCGACCGGGAGGCGATCGCAGCGGCCGTCCAGACGGCCGGCATCAGGGACCCCGGCGAGGCGCGGCTGGCGTGGATCCGCGACACGAGCCACCTGGAGCGCATCGCCGTGTCCGAGGCGCTGCTGGACGAGGTGCGGGCCGGCGGGACGCTGCGCCCCGCCGGCCCGCTCTTCCCTCTGCCCTACGACGAGAACGGCGACCTGCGGTCGCCGTTCTCGTGAGACCGCCCGGCGCGAAGGAAGGCGGCACGTAGTCCCGTTCTCCGCCGCATCTTCGCGGCGCCGTCCTCGCCCTAGCGCAGGTTGTAGAAGGCGCGCATCCCCGGGTAGTACGCCACCTCGCCGAGCATCTCCTCGATACGCAGCAGCTGATTGTACTTGGCGACGCGGTCGGTGCGCGCCGGTGCGCCACTCTTGATCTGCCCGGCGTTGGTCGCCACGGCGAGGTCGGCCAGCGTGGTGTCCTCGGTCTCGCCCGAGCGGTGCGAGCAGACGGCCGTCCAGCCGGCGCGGGTGGCCATCTGGATGGCGTCCAGCGTCTCGCTGAGCGTGCCGATCTGGTTGAGCTTGATGAGGATACTGTTTGCCGAGCCCTTCTCGATGCCCTGGGCGAGGCGCTCGACGTTGGTCACGAAGAGGTCGTCGCCGACGATCTGCAGCCGGTCGCCGAGCTTCTCGGTCATGAGCCTGAATCCGTCCCAGTCGTCCTCGGCGTGGCCGTCCTCGATGCTGACGATGGGGTACTTGTCTACGAGGGCCGCGTAATAGTCGACCATCTCCGCCGAGGTGAGCTCACGGCCCTCGCTGGCGAGGACATAGCGCTCTTTGGCCGCGTCGTAGAAGCTCGAGGCGGCCGGGTCGAGGGCGATGGACACGTCCTCGCCGGGCTCGTAGCCGGCGGCGTCGATGGCCTCCATGATCACCTGGATGGCCTCCTCGTTGCTGCCGAGGTCGGGGGCGAAGCCGCCCTCGTCGCCGACGGCCGTGCTCAGGTTCTTCAGCTTCAGCACGGACTTGAGGCCGTGGTAGACCTCGGAGCAGATGCGCAGCGCCTCTTCAAAGCTGCCGGCGCCGACCGGCATGATCATGAACTCCTGCAGGTCGACGTTGTTGTCGGCGTGCTTGCCGCCGTTCATGATGTTCATCATCGGCACCGGCAGGGTGAAGGCGTTGACGCCACCGACGTACTGGTAGAGCGGCAACTCCAGCGCCGCGGCAGCGGCGTACGCAGTCGCCAGCGAGACGCCGAGGATCGCGTTGGCGCCGAGCTTGGCCTTGTTCGGCGTGCCGTCCAACTCGATGAGCATGCGGTCCACCAGGCGCTGGTCGGTGGCGTCGAATCCGACGATCTCCTCGGCGATCACGTTGTTCACGTTGTCGACGGCGGTGCGCACACCCTTGCCGAGGTACTCACCCGTGTCGTCGCGCAGTTCGACCGCCTCGTACTCGCCGGTGGAGGCGCCGGAGGGCACGTCGGCGCGACCGACCGCGCCGGACTCGAGTTCGACCTCGACCTCGACCGTGGGATTGCCGCGGGAGTCGAGGATCTGGCGTGCTGAGACGTCGATGATGGTGGTCATTGCGCGGGGCCTCCTGCATTGGCTTGCCGGGGTCGGGAGCCCCGGTCTGGGCTTCGCCCCGCCCGCGGGGCCGGGGCGTAGGCGGACGCTATCACACAGGTCGTGCAGCGGCCGCCACCTGGCCCTGGCGAGGTCTCACGCAGTGACCATTCCCCGTGGAGAGAACGGGGATCACTCGGGCAAGAGGCGGCGACCCCCTGCTCCGCCGCGCGGCTCAGGCGTCGGCGCCCCCGGGCGCCTTGCCGCCCGGAGCCGGCGCCGTCTCCCCCGCCTTGCCGCGCTGGTAGTACTCTTCCTGCGCGGCCAGGTCGAGGGACGTCCAGTCCCTGCCGTCCGCCGCGGCGAGCTCCGCCGCCGCCGTCACGCGCCGCTCGAAACGGCGCCCGGCCTCGCGCAAGGCAAGTTCCGGGTCCACGTGGAGCAGCCGCGCCACGTTGACCGTCGCGAACAGCAGATCGCCGACCTCGTGCGCCACGCGCGGGTCGGCTCGGTGCGGGTCGGCTCGGTGCGGGTCGGCTCCGGAATCGTCGGCAGCGGCGCCCGCAGCCGCAGCAGCGGCCGCCTCCGTGAAGAGCTCGGCGAGCTCGGCGTGCTCCTCGGCGACCTTGGGGAACGCCTCGGCGGCCGAGGCCCAGTCGAACCCGACGCTGGCGGCGCGCTGCTGCAACTTCTTCGCGAACAGCAGCGCCGGGAACCCGGCCGGCACGTCGTGGAAGATGCCTTGCCGGCCCTCCTGCTCTACCTTGATCCGCTCCCAGCGGCTCTTGACGTCAGCGGGCGTCTCGGCCACGGCATCGGCGAAGATGTGCGGATGCCGGCGGATCAGCTTGACCTCGATGTCGTGCGCCACGCTCGCCAGGTCGCCGGCGCCCTGCTCGCTGAGCATGAGGGCGAGCAGCACGACCTGCAGCAGCAGGTCGCCGAGCTCGCCGTGCTCCGCGCCCAGGTCGCCCGACACGACAGCATCGGCCAGCTCGTGGACTTCCTCCACGGTGTAGCCGATGATGTCGCGCGGCGTCTGCTCACGGTCCCAGGGGCACTCCACGCGCAGCACGCCGACGATGCTCTTGAGTGAGACCAGTTCCTGCCCGAGCAGAGCGTCGTCGAAGGCCTGGCCCTCGGGGATGGTGACGAGCGCGGGGGCCGGCGCGCCACCGGTGGCCGCGCCGGGCGCCACCCGGCGGCGCAACTCGCGCGCCAGCTGCGGGCCGCCCGGGCCGGCGAGCGCCACCACGACAGTCCCCGCGGTGGCGCGGCCGACGAGTTCGTCGAGCCCCACGCTGTCGGCCGGGTCGAGCTCGAGCAGGCGGCCGAATCCGGGGTCGGAGGCCTCGGCGACGAGCTCGCGCACCTCGCCCTCGAGCCCTGCCGGAACGAAGACGGCGCCGCCGCCGGAGAGGGCCCGCAGCGATGCTGCGGGCGCCAGTCCGGCGGCGGCGCCGATGTAAACGAGCGTGAGGCTCATCGCGCCGCGCTACGCGTTGCCGACGTCCTTACGGAGAGGGCGACGCCGACGCGGCCGGGCTCGGCGACGCGGTGAGCAGCGCCGGGTCGAAGCCCGCGGCGTAGGCGACACCAGCGGCCGCCATGGCCTTCTTGAGCCAATCTTCCCAAGCCGTGGACTGCTTCTGGTACTTGAGCTGCTGCTCGATGGTCGCCTTGGCCTGGTCCAGCGTCTGCTTGCTGGCCGGGGTCTTCTTGGTGACCTCGATGACGTGGTAGCCGAACTGCGTCTTGACCGGCTGCGAGATCTCGTCGACCTTGAGCCCGAACGCCACATCCTCAAAGGGCTTGACCATGCGGCCTTTGGGGAAGTTGCCGAGACTGCCGCCGTTGTTCTTCGAGCCGGTGTCGGTCGAGTACTGCTTGGCGAGCTTCTTCCAGTTCGCGTCGCTGTTGTCGGCCTCGAGCAGGGCGCGGACCTTTTCGGCCTCGGCCTTGGTCTTCACCAGGATGTGGCGCGCGTCGACACTGTCCGGCACGTTGAACTGGGCCTTGTTCGCCGGGTCGTTGAAGTACTTCTCGATATCGGCCTGGCTGACCGTGATGTCGGCGTACACCTTCTGCTGGACGGCGTCCTGCAGCATCTGCGCCTTGAGCTGGTCCTCGAGCTGCGCCTGCGTGACGCTCTGCTCCTTGAGCAGCTTGTCGAGCTTCTTCTGGCCGCCCACCTGCGTGATGATCTGCTTCATGCGGTCCTGGAACTGCTTGTCGGTCACCGTGACCTTGAGCTCACTGGCTTTGTCCTTGATGATCTGGTTCTGGACCAGATAGTTGACGATGCTGGCCTTGAGCTGGTTGTACTGGGCCGTGCCCGCCTCGGGGAACGGCGGCGAGCCCTCCTGGGACTTGTACTGTGCCTCCGCCTGCTTCCAGATCTGGTCGAACTGCTCCTGCGTGACCACACCGCTTCCGACCGCTGCGATCGCGCCGGCGGGGACCTTGACCTCGTCGGCGCCGCACGCGGTGAGGAGCGCCGGCACGACGAGGACGAGCAGGGCCACACCAACGATGAGCTTCTTCATAGACTCTCTCTCCCAGGGTTTGACGACCGGTCGTGAGACACACGAGAGGCAAGTATAGCATCGAGCGTAGCCTCGACCCACCGCAGCAGCGTGGGCTCCTGGCCGTCGCGATGCACCGCCAGAAGGTGGTCCTTCTTGAAGAACGTCGCACGGGGCATCGAGGTTCGTACGCGCACCGCAGTTCCATCGTCCAGGTCGAGTCCGTCGATCTGCAGCCGGCTGCCGCGATAGGCGATGGCGCTCGCGCCAAGCTCCACGGCCTTGCAGCGTATCGCCTGCAGGGTGATGAGATTCTCCACCGGCTCCGGCGGCGGGCCGAAGCGATCGGCGAGCTCGGCGCGCACGTCGCCGAGCTCGCCGATCGTGCGCGCCCGCGCGATGCGCCGGTGCGCGTCGATCTTGGTCGCCTCGTAGGCGATGTACTCCGGCGGCACGTAGGCGGTGACCGGCAGGTCGACGCGCACCGGCGGCGCCAGCGCCGCCTGCTCGCCGGCCAGCTCGTTCACCGCCTCCTCCAGCATCTGCGCGTACATCTCGAAGCCGACCGCGGCCACGTGCCCGCTCTGCTCGTCGCCGAGCAGGTTGCCGGCGCCACGGATCTCAAGGTCGGCCATGGCGATCTTGAAGCCCGCGCCGAGATCGGTGTGGTCGCTCAGCGTCTGCAGGCGCGCGGCGGCGTCGCTGGTGAGCAGGTCCTCGCTGGGATAGAGAAGGTACGCGTAGGCGTGTGCGTCGCTGCGTCCGATGCGGCCACGGATCTGGTAGAGCTGCGCCAGACCGAGCATGTCGGCGCGCTCCACCACGAGCGTGTTGGCCGTCGGGATGTCGATGCCGCTCTCGATGATCGACGTCGTCACCAGCACGTCGGCCTCGCCGGCGAGGAACGCCAGCATCACCTTCTCGAGCGCGCGCTCCGCCATCTGCCCGTGCGCGACCAGCACCCGCGCACGGGGCACGAGCGCGCGCACGTGCTCCGCCGCCTGGTCGATGGTCTCCACGCGGTTGTGCAGGTAGAACGCCTGGCCGTCGCGCGCCAGCTCCTTCTCGATGGCGATGCGCACGAGGTCGTCCCGGTACTCGCCGATGTAGGTGCGGATCTCGTGACGGCCGCGCGGCGCGGTCTCGATCACGGAGATGTCGCGGATGCCGCTCAGGCTCATCTGCAGGGTGCGCGGGATCGGCGTCGCGGAGAGACTCATCACGTCCACCTGCAGCTTGAGGTTGCGCAGCACCTCCTTCTGGCGCACGCCGAAGCGCTGCTCCTCGTCGACGACGACGAGACCGAGCTCCTTGGGGCGCACGTCGGTGCTGAGAAGGCGGTGCGTGCCGACGAGCACGTCGACCTGCCCGGCGCTGAAGGCGGCGAGCGTCTTGCGCTGCTCGGCGCCGGTGCGGAAGCGCGAGACCATGCCCACCTTGACCGGCAGGTCGGCGAAGCGCTCCTCGAGCGTCATCCAGTGCTGCTCGGCGAGGATGGTCGTGGGCACGAGCACCAGCGTCTGCTTGCCGGCCTCGGCCGCCTTGAAGGCCGCGCGCAGCGCGACCTCGGTCTTGCCGTAGCCGACGTCGCCGCAGATGAGGCGGTCCATGGGGTGCGGCGCCTCCATGTCGTTCTTGACCTCGTCGATGGCCTCGGCCTGGTCGTCGGTCTCCTCGTAGGGGAACGCCTCCTCCAGGCGGCGCATGAGCTCCCCGTCCGGCGGATAGGCGAACCCGGGGATGGCCTGGCGGGCGGCGTAGAGCTGCAGCAGCTCGCCCGCCATCTCGACGACCGCCGTCCGCGCCCGCGTCTTGACCGTCTGCCAGTGCGTGCCGCCGAGCTTGTCGAGCGACGGCGAGGCGCCCGAGGCGCCTACGTAACGGCTGACCTTGCCGATCTGGTCGTGCGGTACGAAGACGCGGTCGTCGCCGCGGAACTCGAGCAGCAGGTAGTCGCGGGTGACGCCGGCGACGGTGCGCGTCTCGATACCGGCGAAGCGGGCTATGCCGTGGTCCTCGTGGACGACGAAGTCGCCGGGGCGCACGTCGAAGAAGGTGGTAAGACGCGTGCCGGCGGCGAAGCGCCGCTCCCGCGGCGCGGAGCGGATCAGGGCGCGCTCGTTGACCACGGCGAGCTTGAGGTCCTCGGCGACGAAGCCCTCGCGCAGCGGCGCCGCGACGAAGTAGAGCCCGGGACCGGCCTCGCCTCCCTTGGCCAGCTGCTCCGGCGTCACCACCTCGGCCGAGATGTTGCGCAGTCTGTAGGTGGCGCGCTCCGCCTCGCCCTCGTGGCGGAAGACGACGAAGACGCGGTAGTCGTCCCTGACCAGACGCAGGAGGTCGCGCTCCGCGCTGCCGATGTCGCGCGCCGCGAACTGCGGCCGCGAAGCCGCGAACTGGACGGGCTGATCGCGCTGCACGACGTCGAAGTGCAGCGCTTTGGCGAGGAGGGCGCGGGCGTCCGCGAGCGACGCGTAAAGCCGCTCGCGCAGGCCCGCGCCCGGCACGGCCGTCGTCAGCTCGGCGTCGAAGTCGGCGAGCGCGCGGTACGTCTCGTCCGGGTTGAACACGGCCCAGCCGAGGCCGGCGGCCTCCACTACCTCGCCCAGCGTGGTGAAGCGGCCGGCGAGCGCCGCGAGCGCGCGTACCGCCGCGCGGCGCTCCAGTTCGTCCGGCGTCTCCTCGCGGCCCTCCCGCTCCCACTCAGCCACCGCCTGCCGCAGGCCGGTCTCGTACTCCTCCTGCGAGGTGTCCGCCTCGAACGCCGCGAAGACCGTCGTGGCGGCGAGCGCGCCGGTGGTGCGCTGCGAATAGATGGAGAACGTGCGCAGGCTCTCGACCTCGTCGCCCCAGAAGTCGACGCGCAGCGGATCGCCGAGCGCCGGGTAGGCGTCGACCAGACCGCCGCGGACGGCGAACTCGCCGCGGCCGCGCACCTGCTCCACGCGCTCGTAGCCCAGCGCGGCGAGACGGACGACCGCGGCGTCGAAGTCGAGCTCCTCGCCGGGGGCGAGGGTCAGGGGCCGTGGCTGGAGCTCGAGCGGCAGGAAGCGCTCGAGCAGGGCCACGGCCTCGGCCACGACGACGCCGCCGGCGGCGAGCGCCGCCAGCGCCTGCTGGCGCTCGCCGACCACGTGCGGCGAGGGGGCCACGTCGGCGCCGTACAGCACGCCGCGTGCAGGCAGCACCGGGACGGCGAGGTCCAGGTACACGGAGAGGTCGGCGGCGAGCCGCGTCGCCGCCTCGCCGTCGGGCGCCACCACGACGCGGCCACCGCCGCCCAGGAGAGCTGCCGCGAGCACGTAGGGCGCGTAGAAGCTGGGGGCGTACGCGCCCGCTCCGCGCCGCAGCCGCGGCGCGACGGCCTCGAACTTCTCGTCGTTCAGCAGGTAATCAAGAAACACGCTTGCCTCCTCGAGGGCGGTGCGCAACCCGCCCGAGCGCCCCGGCGACGAAGCCGGGCACGCCAAACGCCCCGCTCGCCTTCGGCGCCGGGGCTCACTTGTTCATTCTAGCCGATGCAGGGACGGGCGAGGTCGGCCGCCGGCCCAGGAGGGCAGCGTCAGTGCACCCGTCCTGCCCACGCGGCCGAGGGCGAGAAGCCGCGCACCGTGACCACGGCACGGCTCGCCTTGGCCTGGCGCTTGCCGGCGACGTCATAGGCGCGGCCGCGCACGCTGTAGCGGCCGGCCGGCCACGTGGCTCTGACGCTCCAGGTGCCCCGCTCTCCCACCGCCACCGCCGGGATCCGGCGCGTCGCCACGACGCCGCCGGCGCTGTCTCGCAGCGTGAGTACGACGATCGCGCTGGCGCTGGAGAAGGCGGGGTCCGAGAGGCGCCAGCGCACCTTGGCCGTGGCGCCGCGCCGCACGGCGCCGCCGCCGACGTCCACGTGCGGCCGCCGCGTGTCCCCCGTACCCGAGGCGTTGACGAACGCCTTGAGGCACACGTTCGCGCGCGAGAGCCCCGGGAGCGATGTCAGGTCAGACCAGGAAGAGCCGTCCACGCTCACGTAGGACTGTCCGGCGCGAGCGCGCGGCGCGATGAGCGCCGAGGGCCGCTCCACGGGCACCGGCCGGCTCCACCCGGGCGTGGTCACGCGCACGGCGGCGATGAAGACCCGTCCCGCAGTCACCGCGGCTGTCTGCTCGAGACGGACGGTGTGGTAGCCGCCGACGGCGGTCGTCCCGGCGGCGGCGACCGGCGCCGATGCCACGCCCCGCACGGAGCCGGCGACGCGGACCTCGTACGCCGTGCCCGGCACGGGCGTGTAGAACGAGACGGCGGCGACGTCGCCGGAGCCGGCGCAGGTGAAGCGGCTCGCGTACCACGCGCTCTCGCCGCCGGAGCCGGCGTCGATCCAGCCGCTGCGCCCGAGCGCGTCGTACTGGTAGATGGCGTCGAAGTCGTCCTTGGACTCGACGCCGTCGAACACGGCGAGAGCCTTGCCGAAGCTCGGGTCGTAGTAGGAGAGCCAGAAGTAGCCCTGCTCGCCGAAGTCCGTCCCCCAGCTGTTCTTGATGAGGAAGGCGCCGTCGCCCGGCGGGCGGATGGCGAAGTCGGCGGCCGGGTAGGCGTCGTCCCAGCCGACGCACAGGACGTGGTGGTCGGGCACGTCGCGCAACGCGTAGTAGGAGTTCGTGGCGGCGTTCCAGAAGCGGTCCTTCGCGTTGGTGTCGAAGTCGATTTCCGCGTCGACGCCGCCGTAGGTCATGACCGCCCACTTGACGGCGTCGTTGTCCGCGGTGCCGGGGGCGCGCTGCGGCAGGAAGAGGATCTCCTGCACGTGCCGCACGGCGCGGAGGTACTCGGGCGACCGCCCCGGGCGCGGATAGGGGTCAGAGCTCTCGAGCACCGGTCCCTCCCAGCGCGCAAAGTAGGCGGCCGCCAGCTCGCTGGGAGCCATACCCTCGTAGACGAGCCGCGACGCCATGTGGTCGGCGAGGTTGTTCTCCGAGAAGTCCCGAGCCTGGCCCTCCGCGGTGACGGCGGCCGACTCGAGGGAGCCGGTGGCCGCCATGATCCAGCAGGTGCTGAAGTTGTCCTGCGAGCGCACGGGGGTCACGCGCCCGTAGTCACGCAGGTCGTAGGTGGAGGGGAACGGGGCGGCTGCATCCCACGGCGTCCCGGAGCCGATGGCCGCCCCCGCCGCGCCGGACGGCGCCCTGCCGGAGAGCGCGACCAGCGCCGCAAGCGCGACCGCCGCGACCAGTCCGGCGCGCAGGCCTCGCCTCATGACGTCCTCGTGTCGGGCTGCAGGGAGATCACCCGTCTCTTATCCCCTGCACCGGTCGGGCAAGTCAAGCCGGGTTCCCCGGTGCAGCGACGCATCGTAGTATGGCACCACGATGGGAGGCACAGTCACCGCAGAAGCGCTCCCGGCGCGGGCCGGCGTCAGGAGCACATGCCTCCGGCCCGTGCGCGCCACTTTCATTATCGTCGTGGTGCTCGTCGCGCTGGCCTGCGGCGCGGCCCTGCGCCCCCAGCCTGCCGCCGCCGGCATCGACGACTCCGTCGCCGCGGCGCTCAGCTCCGCCGGGCTCGGCGGGTCCGGCACCGGCGTGTACATCTGGGACCTCGACGCCGCCCTCCCGGTGTACGAGCACAACGCCTCGACGAGCCTCGCCCCGGCGTCCAACATGAAGCTCGTGACCAGCGCGGCCGCGCTCCGGGACTGGGGCGCGGGCCACCGCTTCACCACGGAGCTCTACGCACCGGACGTGCCGCTCACCGCCGGCGGCGTGCTGCGCGGCGACCTGTACCTCCGCGGCCTCGGCGATCCCAGCCTCTCGACGAGGTCCTACCAGCGCGACGCCCTCGAGCTCACGACCGCTTCCTTCGAGACCTTCGCCAAGACCCTCAAACGCGAGGGCGTCAAGAAGGTCGACGGCCGGGTGCTGGGCGACTCCTCGTGGTTCGACAAGCTCAGGACCGTGCCGTACTGGAAGGACGGGCTCCAGCTGGAGTGCGGCCCGCTCTCGGCCCTCTCCGGCGACCAGGGCCTCGAAAACGGGAACCGAGTGAGCGCGCCGGCGACCTGGGCGGCGAAGCTCATGACCAAGGCGCTCGCGAACGTCGGCGTCAAGGTCAAGGGCAAGCCCGGCACCGGCAAGGTCCCGGCCACGAGCACGATGGTCAAACGCCAGTATTCCGCGGCGCTCCCCGGGGTCCTCAGGCACATGAACCAGGAGAGCGACAACTTCTTCGCCGAGATGCTGCTGAAGGGGCTCGGCAAGGACTTCTACGGCGAGGGGAGCACGGCGGCAGGCACCAGGGCGAACAAGGCCGTCCTGCATGCGATGGGCGTCAAGACCGGCACCTACGTCGTCCAGGACGGCTCCGGGCTCAGCTACGGCGACCGGCTCACGGCGGAGAGCGTGGTCAGGGTGCTCGGGGCGATGCGCCAGCGCGACGACTTCGACGCCTACTACGACTCGCTGGCGGTCGCCGGCGAAGACGGGACGCTGGACGACCGCATGCGCGGCACGGCCGCCGCCGGCAACGCGCACGCCAAGACCGGCACGCTCAACATCGCCGTCTGTCTGTCGGGCTACGTCGAGAGCGCCAACGACCACCTGGTCGCGTTCTCGATCCTCATGAACGGCGGCAGCACGGGGACGTCGGACTGGAGCCGGGCGACGACTGCGCAGGACAAGATCGTCGTCGCCCTCGCCAAGGCCTCACTGCCCGGCGAGCCCGTGCTGGCGGTGACGCCGGTGCTGCGCCAGCACTCCGTCTCAGCCGTCGAGACGGTTCACGGCGCCGGCGGCCGCCTCAAGCCCGTCGTCCAGCCATAGCTCGACGGCGTCGGCCGCGGCCACCGTCAGCGCATCCACCTCCGCGCGGCTCTCCCGGAACGGGCTGAGCACGTACTCGGCGACCACGTCGGGGTCCGTGCTCGGCGGGCGATCGACGCCCACGCGCAGGCGCACGTAGCCGGCCCCGATGAGCCCGGTGATGCTCTTGAGCCCGTTGTGTCCGCCGCTGCCGCCGCCCTCCAGGAGGCGCAGGCGGCCGAACGGCAGGTCGATGTGGTCGTGCACGACGAGGACGTCCTCGAGCCGCAGCTTGACCGCGCGCAGCGCGGCGGCCACGCTGCGGCCCGAGTCGTTCATGAACGTGGTCGGCTGCAGCAGAAGCACGGTGCGGCCGCGCACCATGCCTTCGGCCACGCGGCCGTCGAACCCGCGCTTCGCGCGCGGCACGCCGTGCCGGCGGGCCAACTCCTCGATCACGCGGTAGCCGATGTTGTGCGGCGAGCCCTCGTACGCCGGCCCGGGGTTGCCCAGACCGACGACGAGGCGCTCGACGCTCGCTGAGGGGCGGAACGACGCCACGATGCCTCGCGGTCAGGCGGCCCGCCGCGGGACGATCAGCCCTCGCCCTCTTCTTCCTTCTTGCCGACCAGCTCGGGCTCCGCGCCGCCCACTGCCTCTGCGACCTCTTCGCCCTCGACGCCTTCTTCGACCTCGATCTTGCGCGGCGGCAGCACCGAGCACAGGACCTCTTCGGGGTCGGCCATGAGCTCGATGCCCTCGGGCACCACCAGGTCGGCGACCTGGAGCGTCTCGTTCATGTCGAGCTCGCTGACGTCCACCACGAGGTGCTCGGGGATGGCCGTGACGAGGCCCTTGACGGTGACCTCGCGCGTCGACTCGTCGAGCATGCCGCCGGCCTTGACGCCCTTGGCCTCGCCCTCGAAGTGGATGCTGACCGTGGTCTCGATGGTCTCGTCCAGGCGGATCTCCTGGAGATCGATGTGGATCACGGTGCTCTTCACCCTGTCGAGCGTGAGCTCTTTGACGATGGCCTTGTGGCCGCGCTTCTGGCCCTCGAAGGTGACGTCGAGGACGGCGTGCATGCCGGCGCTGGTGTGGAGCGCCTCGCGCAGCACGCGCGGCTCGACGGCGATGAGGACGGCGTCCTTGCCGTGGCCGTAGATGACGCCGGGGATGAGCCCCGACTTGCGCAGCCGCTTGGTAGCGCGGGTGCCGGTGACGTCGCGCTTGTGCACGACGATGCTGACGTTGTCCATGTGTGGTCTCCTGCTAGAACAGCTGATTGTCGCCGGCGAAGATCTCGCTCACCGACTCGTCCTCGAACACGTTCCTGATGGTGCGGGCAAGGATGTCGGCCACCGACAACACCTTGATCTTGGGGTCATCCGGGCCGATCTTGGTGTTGACGGTGTCCGTCACCACGACCTCCTTGACCGGCGACTGACGGATGCGCTCGCGCGCGGGGCCGCTGAAGATGCCGTGCGTAGCGGTGACGTAGACCTCTTTGGCGCCATTCTCGTGGAGCGTGTCGATGGCGCTTGTGACCGATCCGGCGGTGTCGATGATGTCGTCCACGATGATCGCGATCTTGTCGCGGACGTCACCGATGAAGTGCAGCGTCTCGGCACGGTTGTGCTCGGGGCGCATCTTGGTGAGCACGGCCAGGTCGCATCGCGGCACGCGGTTGATGAACCGCTTGGCGAGCTTGACGCCGCCGGCGTCCGCCGACACGGCCACGAGCGGCGTGTCGCCGAAATCCTTGTAGCGGAAGTAGTCGGCGAGCATGGGGACCGCCGTCATGTGGTCCACGGGGATCTCGAAGAACCCCTGTATCTGTCCCTGATGCAGGTCCATGGACAGCACCCTGTCGGCGCGCGCGGACTCGAGCAGCGTGGCCACCAACCGGGCGGTGATGGGCTCGCGCGCGGCGCTCTTCTTGTCCTGTCGCGAGTACGGGTAGTAGGGCATGACGGCGGTGATGCGCTTGGCCGAAGCCAGCTGCGCCGCCTGGATCATGATGAACAACTCCATGAGCTCGGCGTTGATGTCGTCCGACGGCGACTGGACGATGAACATGTCCGAGCCGCGCACGTTCTCCTCGTAGCGGGCGTAGATCTCACCGTTGGAGAACGTCTTGAGCTGGATGCTGCCGAGGTGGATGTCCAGCTTGTCGGCGATCCTCGCCGCAAGGGCGGGGTTGCTGCGCCCCGAGAAGATCATGAGCCGCTTGCGCGGCGAGGTCACGCAGCAGGTGCTGTCCGCCACCGTTCGCCTCTCTTCCGTGTTGGCCGCCGACCGGTCAACGATTGTACCAAAGGGCATCGTGCCCGGCTTGCTGAGGCCCGATGAGCAGCGCGCCGGCGGCGCCCCTTCGTCGGCCCGACTGCCTCGACTACTCGGCGTCCTGCTGTTCGCGCAGCCGCCGGGCGGCGCGACGCTCAGCATAGCCGTCGACGTTCTGCTGCTGCTCGCGCGCGACGCCGAGAGCGCCCTCGGGCACGTCGCGCGTGATCACCGAGCCCGCCGCGGTGAAGGCGTCGTCGCCGATGGTGACCGGCGCGACGATGGTCGTGTCGCTGCCGGTGCGCACGCGGTCGCCGATGTAGGTCGCGTGTTTGTCGTACCCGTCGTAGTTGGCGGTGATGTTGCCGGCGGCGATGTTGCTGTCCACGCCGACGATGGCGTCGCCGACGTAGCTCAGGTGCGGCACCTTGCTGCGCTCGCCGATACGGCTGTTCTTGATCTCCACGAAGGTGCCTGCCTTGGCGCCCTCGGCGAGCACGGTGTTGGGACGGATGTAGGCGAAGGGGCCGACGGAGCAGCCGGAGCTGATGACACACTCGTAGAGATGCGAGCTGACGACGCGCGCGCGGTCGCCGACGAAGGCGTCGCGCAGGAAGCTGCCGGGGCCGACCTCGCTGGCCGCGCCGACGGTGGTGCGACCGAGGAGGTGCGTATTGGCGCGGATGAGCGTATCGCGGCCGACCTCCACGCCATAGTCCACATAGGTCGTCTCCGGGTCTTCCACGGTGACGCCGGCGAGCATGAGCCGCTCGAGCAGGCGCCAGCGCATGGCGGCGTTGACGACGGCGAGCTCGACGCGCGAGTTGACGCCCATGCACATCTCCTCGTCGTCGCTCTCGTAGCTGGTCACCGTGTGCCGGGCCTCGAGCAGCAGGTGGACGACGTCGGTGAGGTACAGCTCGTCCTGGGCGTTGTCGCTGTCCAGACGAGCGAGCGCCGGCCTGAGGGCGTCGCTGCGGAACACGTACAGGCCGACGTTGATCTCGTCGATCCGGCGCTCCTCGGGCGTCGCGTCACGGTACTCGACGATGCGCGCCACGTCTCCGGCGGCGTCGCGCACGATGCGGCCGTAGTGCTCGGGGTCGTCCAGGTCGACGGTCGTGAGCGTCGCGGCCGCGTCGGTCTCGATGTGCCGCTGGCGCAGGCCGGCGACGAAGTCGCCGTCGACCAGCGGCACATCACCGTAGAGCACCATGACGTCACCGGCGAAGCCGCTCAGGGGTTCGAGGCCGGCGCGGACGGCGTCGCCGGTGCCACGCCTCTCCTGCTGCACGGCCCGCTCGCAGCCGACGGGCAGGATCTCGGCGATCGCCTCCTGGTCAGGACCGGTGACGACGACGATGCGGTCCGGCGAGACGCTGAGCGCCGCATCGATCACGTACGCGAGCATGGGACGGCCGCACACCTCGTGCAGCACCTTGGGGACGTCCGACTTCATGCGCGTCCCAAGACCGGCCGCCAAGATGAGGACGGCGAGCGGCGGGCGCTTCGTGTCTGCTGCGTTCATCTGGTTCACCTTGAAGATGACGCCGGGGGTCGGGCCCGCCGGCTCTCGGGTGGCGTGATGCTGGCTGGGGCGGGAGGATTCGAACCTCCGGATGCCGGGACCAAAACCCGGTGCCTTACCACTTGGCTACGCCCCAGCGATCGCCGGCAGGGGCGCCGCGAGGCGGCCAGCCGCCCGCCGCGAAGCGGCAGAGTAGTGTATCACGCAGGCCCTTTGCCGCGCCCGTCGGCGGGCGCCCGCTTCGGCGCGCCGGGCTGCAGGTCGCTGACGTACCAGGCGCGGGCGGGAGCCACGGCGACCCGCGCCGCCAGCGCCTCCTCCTCCGAGGCGAACACGCCGAACACCGCGGCGCCGCTGCCCGTCATCGCCGCGGCGAGCGCCCCCGCCGAGCGCAGGCGTTCGAGCAGTCCGCCGACCTTCTCCTTGCGCGCGACGACGCTCGGCTCCAGGTCGTTGCTCACCAGGGCCGCCACGTCTTCGGCCGTACGTGCAGCCTGGACCTTGCTCGACAACAGCCGCGCCCGCGGCGCGAACTCCTTGAGCGCGACCTCCGCGTCGGCGTCGCGCCAGCGGTACACGGCAGCCGTGCTCAGCCCGATGTCGGGCATCGCCACGACGAGATGGAGCGCCGGCAGCCGCACCTCCTTGAGTACCTGACCGCGGCCCATAGCCAGTTGCGGGCCGGGCCAGAGGAAGAAGGGGACGTCGCTGCCCACGGCCGCGGCTACCTCGTGGCGCACCCGGGTCGAAAGCTCGAGCGAGAACAGCCGCTCGATTGCGAGCAGGGTCGCGGCGGCGTCGGAGCTGCCGCCGCCCAAGCCGCCGCCCGGCGGCACGCGCTTCTCGATGGTCACGCGGACCTCGAACGAGCGGTCCAGCCGCTCCCCGAGCTCGCGGACGACCTTGGCGGCGAGGTTGTCGGCGCCGGGGGCGACGTCGCACACGACGTCCAGCCCGGCGCCTGCGGTCTTCTCCACCAGCACCCGGTCGGCGAGCGTGATCGGCAGCATCAGCGAGGCGATCTCGTGGAACCCGTCGGGCCGCACAGGGCCGACGAGCAACGCGAGGTTGAGCTTGGCCGGCGCACCGATCTCGACGCGCTCCCGACGGTGTGCCCCTCCCGCGCTCACGTCTGCCTCCTCACGCCGCCGATCCTCCGGCCACCTCGCGGCCGAGGATGGCGGCGAACGTCCGCCACTGCGGCGGCGTGAGCTCCTCCGGCCGCGCCGCCTCGCTCAGCGCAAGCCCACGCAGCGCCTCGCGCACGCCGTCGCGGCTGAGCGTGGCGCCGCCGTGCGCGGCGCCGCCGAGCGAGTTCACGAGGGTCTTGCGGCGCTGCCCGAAGCCCAGACGCACGAGGTGCGAGACCGCGGCGTACTCGGCGGGGCCGGGAGCGTCGTCGACGAGGGGTTCGGCCGCGGCGACGGACAAAGCGGCGGGAGCCACGGCGCCGGCCGGTGAGTCACCGGTCGCTCCTCTGCGCACGAAGCTGATGAAGCTGGACTCGACGCGCGGCTGCGGCCGGAACGCGGAAGCGGGCACCGCGCGCACCTTCTCCAGCCGGCAAGCCAGCTGCGTCAGCACCGACACCGCCGCGTACGCCTTCGTCGACGGCGTCGCGAACAGCCGCTCGCCGAGCTCCCGCTGGACCATCACGGCCCAGCGGCGCACCGAGGGCAGCCCGGCGATCGTCGTCATGATGAGCGGTATGGCGATGTTGTAGGCCAGGTTGGCGACCAGCGCCGTGGGCGGCGGGTCGAGGGCCCCGAGGTCGACCTTGAGCGCGTCGCCGGGATGAAGCACCAGCCGCGGGTCGGCGGCGGCCAGCTCCTCGAGCCGCGGCAGCCACCGGCGGTCGATCTCGAAGGCGTGGACCAGACGGACACGCTCGAGCAAGGGACGCGTGAGCAGTCCGCCGGCGGCGCCGACCTCGAGGACGACGTCCCCGGGGCCCACCGCCGCCTGGTCGACGATCGCGCGCAGGATATTCCTGTCGACCAGGTGGTTCTGGCCGTAGCGGCGGAGCGCGTGCGGCCGCGGGGGGCGACCGCGGTCGCCCGCGGCCGGCCTGCCTCGAGACCCGCCCACGTCAGCCCGCTCCGGCGAGCCCGAAGACGCGCCGGGCGTTGGCGGTCGTGAGCTCGGCGAGCTCATCCACGGGCACGCCGCGCACCTCGGCGACGAGCGCCGCCGTGTGCGCCACCCAGGCAGGGACGTTGCTGTTGCCGCGATTGGGCACCGGGGCGAGGAACGGCGCGTCGGTCTCCACCAGCAGGCGGTCGCCGCGCACCCGCCTGGCCGCATCGCGCAACGCGCCCGCGTTCTTGTAGGTGACGTTGCCGGCGAAGCTGGCGTAGTACCCGCGCTCGTTGCACTCCTCCACGTACTCGGGGAGCGAGTAGCAGTGCATGACCACGGTGAGGTCGCCGGCCTCGGCGGCCAGTTGCGCCATGGCCTCGTCGCCGGCCTCGCGCACGTGCACCACGAGCGGCAGGCCCGCCCGCCGCGCCAGCTCGATCTGGGCGCTGAAGGCGCGGCGCTGGGCGTCCCGCGGCGAGAGGTCGCGGTAGAAGTCCAGGCCGACCTCTCCGACGGCGACGACCCGCGGCCGCGCCGCGAGCTCCTCGAGCTCCGCCAGCTAGGCGTCGTCCAGCAGGTGCGCCTCGTGCGGATGCAGGCCGACGGTCGCATACACGCCGTCGAGGGTCGCGGCCAGCTCGGCGGCCTGCCGTGAGGTCTCGAGGTCGATGCCGATGGTGACGAGTTGCTCGACGCCGGCGCCGCGCGCTTCGGCGACGGCGCCCGCGGTGTCCGCGATCATCTCGAGGTGGCAGTGCGAGTCGACGAGCGTCATGGGCGACAGGCCGGCGCCGGGGCGGGCCGTGAGGTCACGCCGGCGCCTCAGCCCTCGGTCTCGAGCCGCGGGAACAGCGACGGACCGGTCACGACCCTGGCTTGGGTGAGCGTCGCCCACGTGGCCTTGTCCAGCAGCAGGTCGGCGTCGTCGTGCGCCTGCCCGATGCGACGCAGGACCTCCACCGCCGTCGCCGGGATGACCGGGTACACGGCCAGCGCCACCAGGCGCAGACCGGCGGCCAGCCCGTTGAGGACCGCGTCCAGACGGGCAGCCTGTGCCTCGTCCTTGGCGAGCTTCCAGGGCGCCTCCTCTTCGACGAGCTTGTTGAGGCGCCGCACGAATTCCCAGATCGTGTCGAGGGCCGCGGTGACGTTGAGGTCGGCGTACTGCTCCGCCGCCTTCGCGACCATCGCCTCGCCTTCGGCCGCGACCGCCGCCACACTCTCACCCTCAGGTCCAGCCTGAGGGATGGCTCCGTCGCGGTACTTGCCGATCATGCTGACCGAGCGGCTGACGAGGTTGCCCAGCTCGTTGGCGAGCTCGTTGTTGTAACGCGCCCGCAGACCCTCGAGGCTGACGTCACCGTCCTGGCCCAGCGTCACCTCGCGCATGAGGTAGTACCGCAGCGGCTCGGCGCCGACCTCTTCGATGACCGCGAAGGGGTCGAGGACGTTGCCGCGGGTCTTGCTCATCTTCTCGCCACCGACGAGCAGGTAGCCGTGGATGAGCTCGCCGGTGGGCAGGTCGTAGCCGGCGCTCATGAGCAGCGCCGGCCAGATGACCGCGTGGAACTTGAGGATGTCCTTGGCGAGGAAGTGGAACGCCGGCCAGTAGCGCGCCGAGAGGTCCTCCCCCGGGCGCGCGTACGTGAGCGCCGAGAGGTAGTTGATGAGCGCGTCGACCCAGACGTAGATGACCTGCTCGTCGTCCCACGGCACGGAGACGCCCCAGGTGATGCTGGAGCGGCTGATGCTGATGTCCTCGAGCCCCTGGTCGATGAACGACAGCGCCTCGTTGTAGCGCGACCGGGGCTTCACGAAGCCGGGGGTCGCGCGGAAGAACTCGGCCAGCCGCTCCTGGTAGCGGCTCAGCAGGAAGTAGTAGTTCTCCTCCTCCAGCCAGACCGGCTTGATGCCGTGGTCCGGACAGAGGCCGTCTGCAGTGAGGTCGCGCTCGTACCAGAAGGCCTCACAGGCGGTGCAGTAGAGGCCGCCGTAGCTGCGCTTCTCGATGTCGCCGGCGGCCTTGAGCTTCTCGACGAAGCTCTGCACGAACGCTTCGTGCTCCGGGTCGGTCGTGCGGATGAAGAAATCGTTGGAGGCGCCGAGGGCCGCGGCCAGCTCGCGGTAGCGCGGCGCCAGCTGGTCCACGTGCTGCTGCGGGGTGAGCCCGCGCTCCTCCGCCGCCTGGGCGACCTTGGTGCCGTGCTCGTCGGTGCCGGTGAGGAAGAAGACGTCTTCGCCCCGCTGGCGGTGGTGGCGCGCCAGTACGTCCGCGGCCACGGTCGTGTAGGCGTGGCCGTGGTGCGGCTCGCCGTTCACGTAGTAGATGGGCGTGGTGATGTAGAAGCTCACGCGGGAGAGTCTACCTCACACAGGCGTGACCCGTGCCGGACGCCGCGCCGTGATGCGGGGCCGCATAACGGCGAGCATCCCCGCGACGCGAAGAACGGCGCCGCGGGGATGCCGGGGGGAACTTACCAAGGTCGCCGCGTCGTCAGCCGCCCAGGTAGGCCCTGCGGATGTAGTCGCTCTTGCCCAGCGCCTCGGAGTCGCCCGAGACGGCCACTTCGCCGACTTCGAGCGCGTACGCCCGGTCGGAGATCCTCAACGCCATGCGCGCGTTCTGCTCCACGAGCAGCACGGTGAGACCCTGCCTGTTGAGCTCCTTGACGGTCCTTGCCACCTCGCTCACCACCATCGGCGCCAGACCCAGCGACGGCTCATCGAGCATTAGCAGCTTGGGGCCCGACATGAGGCTGCGCCCGATGGTGACCATCTGCTGCTGGCCGCCGCTCAGGGTGCCCGCCTTCTGCTTCAGCCGGTCCCGGAGATCCGGGAACAGCTCGTAGACCCTCTCCACCTGTTCCCTCCCGCCCCCGCCGCGACGACTGAAGGCTCCCATCTGCAGGTTCTCGAGGACTGTCATGTACGGGAACAAGCGCCTGCCCTCCATGCAGAAGGCGACGCCCCGCCTGACGATGTCCTCGGTGCGCTTGCCGTCGATCCTCTCGCCCTCGAACCACACCTCGCCGGCGCCCGGATGCAGCAAGCCCATGATCGTCTTGAGCGTCGTCGTCTTGCCGGCGCCGTTGGCGCCGACGATGCTGACCATCTCGCCCTCCGCGATCTCGAGCGAGACCGACCTGAGCGCCTTGACCTTGTCGTAGTTGACAGAGACGTCCTTCAACTCAAGCATCATCGTCGTCGGGCCTCCCCAAGTAGGCCTCGATCACGGCGGCGTCGCACTGGACCTCGTTGCAGGTGCCCTCGGCGATCTTCTTGCCGAAGTTGAGCACCATGATCCGTTCGCACACGCTCATGACGACGCGCATCGCGTGCTCGACCAGCAGAATAGTGATCCCCTGCTGGCGGATGCGTTCGATGAAGCCCATCATCGCCTCGATCTCGTTCGCGTTCATGCCCGTCACCGGCTCGTCGAGGCAGAGGAGCTTCGGGTCCGTGGCAAGCGCCGCGGCGACCCCGAGCGCTCGCTGGTGCCCGTGCGGCAGGTCCTTGGCGAGCTTCGTTCTGACCGCCGTCAGGCCGGCCAACTCGACGATCTCCTCTGCGCGCTTCCGCATCTCCAGTTCCCTGCGGCGCACGGCCGGCAACCCGATGACGTCGGCCACGAGACTGGCGCGCGCCGGGACGTGAGAAGCAACGAGGACATTGTCGTACACGCTGAGGTCGGAGAACAGCACGGTGCCCTGGAACGTCCGCACGAGACCGCGCTTCGCGATTCCGTGCGCCTTCATGCCGGTCACGTCGTGGCCCTGGAAGACGACCCTTCCGGAACTGGGCTTCATGACCCCGCTGAGGAGATTGAAGAAGGTGCTCTTCCCGGCGCCGTTGGGGCCGATGACGCCGATGACCTCGCCAGGCTCGACGGCCAGGTCGACCTGCGAGAGCGCCTCCACGCCGCCGAACCGTTTGCTCAGCTGGTGCACTTCCAGTATGGGCATCACGTGCTCCCCTCCGAGAGGCTGTCGGTCGGGTGCGGGTCTCCGTTGCCGGGCGTCCCCGCCCGGCCCAGCTTCGTGCGAATGTAGTCGACGAGGCCGACGATCCCCTGCGGCATCACCATCACGACGAGCAGCAGCACGGCCGCGTAGAACAGCGCCTGCATGATGCCGGACATGCGCAGGGACTCGGCGATCAGGGTCATCGCGACGGCGCCGAGGACCGGACCCCACATCTTGCGCTGTCCGCCGATCACAAGCCATACGAGGATGTAGATGGAGCCCCACCAGCTGAAGTTGTTCGCGGAGATGTAGGCCGCGTCGTGAGCGAAGAGGCTCCCGGCGAAGCCGGCGAACGCGGCTCCGATCGCGAACGCGAGCACGCGGTTCCTGAGAACGTTGATGCCGCTCACCGCGGCCAACCCCTCGGCGCTGCCGATGGGCGCCAGTTCGCGGCCGAAGCGCGACTTCTCCAGCCGGTACATGACCAGCACAGTGATGACGGCGAAAGCCAGGACGACGAAGTAGTCCTGCGTCTGCGTACCTGTCCCGATAATCGGCGCAAAGACGACGATGCCCGCGTCGCCGCCGGTAACGGAGGTCCAGTGCAGGAACACGGAGTTCATGACCTCAAGGAAGCCGAAGGTGACGAGGAAGAAGTAGACGCCGCGCACTCGCGCCGCCGGAATGATGAGCGCCATGGAGAACAGCGCGGCCACGACCCCCGCGGCGATGAAGCAGATCCACACGGGGTACTCAAGCTTGGTCGACAGAAGAGCCGAAGTGTAGGCGCCGATGGCGAAGAACGTGATGTGGCAGAACGAATAGAGCCCGGTGAGACACAGGAGACGATAGCCCAGCACGAGCGTGATGTTCAGGAGCAAGAGGATGCCGATGTGGGTGTAGTAGTCGCTTCCGACGAACGGCACGAGACCGAGGATCACCGCCAGGCCGACTGCAAGGACGCCGATGATGGCCCAGCGCAGCGGCGACGTCTTAGTCATGGCCCATCAATCCCTTGGGGCTCGCCACAAG
Organism: uncultured Thermoleophilia bacterium; assembly: GCA_963762125.1. GTDB lineage: Bacteria > Actinomycetota > Thermoleophilia > UBA2241 > UBA2241 > CAIXSE01. Next base: position 204,028 of record CAVXJO010000006.1, on the reverse strand, counting down.
CACGATTATGGCGAGCAGGAAGGCCACCCCGATGCTCCATTGGGACCCCAACCAGAGGGCCGTTAGGTTCTGTTGCAGGCCGATGGCCATACTGGCGATGAGCGAGCCGGCGATGCTGCCCATGCCGCCGATGATCACGACGATGAAGGCGAAGGTCAGTGGGATCGACCCCATCGCCGGGTTGACAAACGTGGAGGGCGCCACGAGAACGCCGGCCAGCGCCGCGAGCCCGGTCGCGATGCCGAAGGCGAGGGCGCTGATCCTCAAGGCCGGAATGCCTTGGACTCGAGCCGCTTCGCTGTCCTCCGACACGGCTCTCATCGCCTTGCCATACTTCGCGTACTTGATGAACCAGGCCAAGGCGAGGATGGTGACAAGCGAGACGATGGCGATCAGCAAGCGCTCGCCGGAGACGACGGCGCCGAGGACCTCGATCGTGCCGTGCACCGGAGTGGCGACCGCGCGTGTGCGCGGGCCCCACACCTCCCAGGTGATGCTCTGAATGCCGATCGTCAGGGCGATGGCGGCGATGCACCCGCCGATGAGGTCGCCGTGGAACCGCCGGAAGACGAGCACTTCCAGGACCCAGCCGAGGACGCCCACCGCGACGATGGCGGCGGCGGCGGAGCCCCAGTAGCCGAGACCTGTGGAGCTCGAGACGTAATAGAGGAAGACGGCGCCCAGCATATAGAACTCACCGTGGGCGAAGTTCACGACGAGAAGGATCCCGTAGATGAGGGTCAGCCCGATCGCCATCAACGCCAGCGTCAACCCGAGGACGATGCTGTTCGCTATCACTTGTGCAACCATTCTCTCTCCCTGTACCTCTCGGTAGGCTCGGCGGCGTCGTCCGCACCAGGCATGACGCGGGCCTGATGCGGACGACGCTCACGGAACGTCGTGCCGTGCGTGGTCCGACCAGCTCTGCCTACTCCGCCGGGGATGGCGACGGCGACATGGTCGCTGTGATCCGAGGCGGCCAGCCGCTGAACACGGATACGATCTCGCCGTTCTGGACTTCCACGATGCTGATGGGCCGCTCCAAGAGATGCGGGATACCGAGCACGTCCTCACCGCCGAATCTCGTCAAGCCCGTTGTGCCCTCGACTTCCACCGTCGGCAGGACGTCATTCACGACATCCGGGTCGACCGTGCCGGCCTTCTCGATCGCCGCCGCCAGCAGCAGGATGCTGTCGTAGTCGGCGGTGGGACCGGTCGACGTATCTCCGTCCGTCTTCGCCATGTAATCCTTCTGCCAGGCCAGGCCCACTTCGCTGAGGTCGGTGTACACTGGAGCCCCGATGAAGCCCTCGACTGCGTCCCAGCCGGCAACGTCGACGTAGTCGGCGATGTTGGGAGCATCGGCGTGCGCGAATATGCCCTTGTAACCAAGCTCGCGGGCCTGCTTGATGATGAGCGACGCGTCCTCGGGACCTACCGGGGCGAGGTCGATGATATCCACGCCCTTCTTGATCACGGGAGTCAACACGGGGTAGAAGTCGGTCTCGTCGCCGCTGATCTTCACCGGATCCAATACATCGAACCCGATCGGCTCGATGTATTTCTTGAGATCCTTGGCTTCTTGGAGCCCCACTGCGTCGTCGGTCACGATCATCGCAACCGTCTTGTACTCTGGATATGTGTCGTGGGCGTAGGTGTACAGCACCGACATGTTGTCGGGGAAGTAGAACCAGCTGTTGTAGTTGTTCGGGTGGTCGGGGCCCTGACACATCTCGTCCGAAGCGGTGACGAATGTGAGCACGGTCGTCCCCCGGGTGGCGGCGTTCTCGGCCAGGACCTCTGGGCCCGACCACGACAGGACGTAGCGAACGCCGTCCGCCACGGCCTTGCGCGCCACGGTCGCGGAGACGGCCGGATCCCACTCGTTGTCGTACGCCTTCACCGCGAGGTTGTAGGTGTCGTTGCCGACCTTGATCCCCCCCGCCGCGTTGATGTGATCGGCCGCCACCTCGGTGCTCGCCAGTTCCGTCCTGCCCCAGAGCGCGCCGTCGCCGGAGAACGGCATGAGGACGCCGATGGTCAGCGTCTTCTGCTCACCCGGCCCCGAGGTTGCCGACGAATCGGTCGTCGACCCGCTTCCGCACGCCGCCAGCACGACGGCCGCCGTCAGCGCGACCAGCGCCACGGCAAGAATGATCCACACTGTCTTGCGTCTACTCATGATCCCCTCCCGGGACATGCAACTCCCACGGCTTGCGCCGCCCTGGACCCGCTTCTTTCGCTGCTTGACATGGCCGCTCACTGCGGCGGCTCGATCGCGGCCACCAGCGGCTTGAGGATGCCGACGATTTCATCGGCTTCCGCGATGGTCGTCGTGCACGGGGGCGCGATGACGATGCGGTTCGAACCCATCTGGCGTAGGTGCAGGCCCCTGCGACGGGCCTCGTCGAGCACGGGCACGATCGGCGCCAGCGGCGGATCGAACATCGCCTTCGTCTGCTTGTCGGCGACGATCTCCATCGCCAGCATGAGGCCCAGCCCGCTGTGCGTGCCGACACACGGCATGGGCATGAACTCCTGCTCGATGCGGTCGACGATGTGACGACCGACGCGCGTGGCGTTGCCGGCGATGTCCTCCTTCACATAGACGTCGATCGCAGCCATGGCGGCGGCGCATGGAGCCGGGGCGCCGCTGAAGGTGTACTGGTGCATCAGCGGCGTGCCCTTGAGCCCGCCCCATATCTTGTCGTTGAAGGCGACGGCGCCGAAGGGCAGATAGCCGCTGGTGATGCCCTTCGACATGGCGATCATGTCCGGCACGACGTCCCAGTGATCGATGCAGAACATCGTGCCCGTGCGGCAGAACCCGCACATGACCTCGTCGGCGATCATCGTGACGTCGTACTCGTCGCAGATCTCGCGGATCAGCGGCCAGTACTCGTCTGGCGGCACAAGGAACCCCGAGGCGCCCAGCTCCGGTTCGGCGATGAACGCGGCGATGTTCTCCGGGCCCTCCGCCTCGATGACCGTCGCCAGGTGCCTGGCGCAGCGCATGTCGCACGCCGGATACTCGAGCCCGAACGGGCAGCGGTAGCAGTAGTACGCGGGGATGTGCACGTAGCCCGGCGCCTGCGGACCGTAGCCCGCCTGCATGGCCGGGATGCCGGTCATGTTCATCGGCCCGTTCCCAGTGCCGTGGTAGCTCATGTAGAGGCTGATGACCTTCTGCTTCGAGGGCTGACCCACGGCGTCCCAGTATCGGCGTGCCAGCCTGATCGCAGCATCTGTCGACTCGCCGCCACCCGAGGTGAACCAGAAGTGATCGAGGTCGCCCGGGGTGATCGTCGCCAGCTTCATCGCGCACTCGACCATCGGCGTGCTCGAGTGCCCGTAGTACTGGCCGACGTGCTGCAGCTTGTCGAGTTGCTTCTGGGCCGCCTCGATGATCTCGCGGCGCCCGTGACCGAGGTTGCAGCTCACCATCTGCGACGACGCGTCGAGGTACATCTTGCCCTCGGTGTCCCACAGCCTGACGCCCTCGGCGGTGTCGTAGATCACACCCAGATTCTCACCGAGGGGGATCTGGGCGTGAAGAACGTGCTCGCGATCGTAGGCGACGAGTTCTTCGGTGCGCTTACTTGCCATACGGTGGTCACCGATCCTTTCGCGCGGCCGCGACTGGCCTGTCCGGGGAAAGCTGATTCTCGGCTGCGACGCCCTCCGGAGGCGCAGCCGAACCGCGTACGATGAGTTCGAACGGGACGCACTGCGCCTCGGGCACGTCGACGCCGTCTCTGATCGCCGACAGCAGGCGCCAGGCCGAGCAGCCGAGCTCACGCGCCGGCACTCGGATGGTCGTCAGCGGCGGATCGGCGTGTGAGGCCATGGGAACGTCGTCCATGCCGATGACGCTCACGTCCTCAGGAACGCGGAGCCCACGGTCGCGGAGACCGGAGATCACGCCGAACGCGACCTCGTCGGTCGCGGCGATGACGGCCGTGAACGGCACCCCGCGGTCCACGAGTGTCTCGGCCGCTTGCGAGCCGCCGGCCAGCGACATCGGCGTCTGCACGACGAGCGTGTCGTCCACCGGGATCCCAGCACGATTCAGCGCCGCGACGTACCCGCGGTAGCGGTCTTCGACCGTCGTGGAGTCGAGCAGCCCCCCGACGAACGCGACCCTCAAGTGGCCAAGTCCGATGAGGTAGGAGGCCGCCTCGCCCGTGGCCGAGGCGTCGTCCACGGACACATGCGGGATGTCGAGTTCATAGCGGCCCACTGCGGCGACCGGGATGCCGTCGCCGCGCAGGCGCTCGACCGCCTGGAAGACCCGCAGCGACTTGGCGGGGTCGCGGACCTGCCCTCCGACCAGAACGACGCCTGCGGGCTTCTGGCTCAGCATCATGGTGAGGTAGCTCTCCAGCTTGGCGGCATCGCGGTCGTCGTTGCCGACAAGCACCACGAGTCCTTCGGCGACGGCTTCGTCCTGCAGTCCGCGCACGACGCCGCTGAAGTACGGGTCGGTGATGTCGTGGACGATGGCCCCCACGAGCGCGCTGCGACCGGTGACGAGCGCGCGAGCGGCAAAGTCGGTCACGTAGCCGAGCGCCTCCGCCGCCTCCCGGACCCGAGCGCTCGTCGGCTCGCTCACCGGGTACGCGGACCCGCTCAGGACACGGGACGCCGTCCCCGACGAGACACCGGCGAGCCGGGCGACTTCGCGCAGCGAGACGCGTCGCGGCGTCACGGAACACCCGCGGTCTTCATCGTTGGACCCTGGCCCCAGAACCACGGACGAGAGCCTCCACCTCGGCGCGGGTCGCCATCGAGACGTCACCCGGCGTGGTCATCGCCAGCGCGCCGTGCGCCGCCCCGTACTCGAGCGCCTTTTGCGCGTCGAACCCCGTCAGCAGCCCGTAGATCAGCCCCGAGGCGAACGAATCTCCACCGCCCACGCGGTCGAGGATCTCCAGGCCCGGCCTCGCCACGGACTCGTGGAGGCGCCCATCCGCCCAGCAGACCGCGCTCCAGTCGTTGCGGGAGGCGCTGCGGACGGCCCGCAGGGTCGTGGCCACCGCAACGAGGTTCGGATACGAGCCGCAGACTCTGGCCATCATCTGTCCGAAGCGAAGCGGGTCGAGCTCGGACAGGTCCTCGTCCACGCCCTCCACTGGGAATCCGAGGGCGGCGCTGAAGTCCTCCTCGTTGCCGAGCATCACGTCGACGAAAGGGGCGAGCGCGCGATTCACCTCGCGGGCTCGCTCCTGCCCGCCGATAGACCGCCACAAGGACGGCCGGTAGTTGAGATCGTAGGAGACGATGGTCCCGTGCCGGCGGGCCGACGCCATCGCCTCGGCCGCGACATCGGCCGTCGACTCACTGAGCGCCGCGAAGATGCCGCCGCAGTGGAACCAGCGGGCTCCCTCGCGGGCGAAGATCGCGTCCCAGTCCACGTCACCCGGCCGCAACTGGCTGACTGCGGTGTTACCCCGGTCGGAGCAGCCGACCGCGCCACGGACGCCGAAGCCTCGCTCCGTGAAGTTGAGCCCGTTGCGCACCTCGCGGCCGACTCCGTCGTATGGCACCCAGTTCACATGCGACTGGTCGACACCGCCCTGGAGCATCAGGTCCTCGACGAGCCGGCCCACCGAGTTGTCGGCGAGCGCGGTGACCACGGCGGTCCGCAGCCCGAAGCAGCGGCGCAATCCGCGGGCGACGTTGTACTCGCCACCGCCCTCGCAGACCCTGAGACTCCGTGACGTAGCGACGCGGCCCTCGCCGGGGTCCAGCCGAAGCATGACCTCTCCAAGGGCGACGAGGTCCCAGCGGCAGTCCTCCACGGCGCGTGACGTGACCAGAGGCATCGGCGTCTCCATCATGCCGTGGCCGCCGCGGCGAGCGCGACGGCCTCGCCGGTAAGCCGACCGATGGTCGCGAAGTCGCCGTCGGCGATCGCCTGCCGCTTCACCATCCAGCTCCCGCCGCACGCGATCACCTGCGGGTGCCGAAGATACGCGTCGACGTTGGCGGGCCCGATGCCCCCGGTCGGGACGAAACGCACGGCGCCGAAGGGCGCCGCAACGGCCTTGAGGTACTCAAGACCACCTGTGGCCTCGGCCGGGAAGAACTTCACGATGTCCACACCCTGCTCCAAGGCGCGCATGATCTCGCTGGGCGTGCACACACCAGGGAGCACGGGCACGCCCAAGGCGTGGGCGAAGCTCACGACGGCGTCGTCGAGCCCCGGGGACACCAAGAATCGCGCCCCTGCCGCGACCGCCTCCTCGGCCTGGGACACCGACAGCACGGTCCCGGCGCCGACCATGAACCCAGGGAGCGTCTCGCTGATGGCCGCGATCGCGGCGCCCGCTGCGGCCGTGCGAAAGGTGATCTCAGCGCAGGCCAAGCCGCCCTCGGCCAACGTCCGGGCGAGCGGCACGGCATCCTCCGCGCGCGAGATCTCCACGACCGGGATGATGCGGGTCTCGCTCAGCATCCGTTCGAAATCCATGGCTTGCGCTCCCTCACCTCGGCGACCGACCGCCGGCCGCCGCTACGGCGCAGTCCACCACATGCCGCGCCAGAAAGCAATCGTTTTCTTTTCACATCTATTGCTGTATGCTGTGCGCCATCGTGAAGCTGTGGGGAAGCTTCTAGGCTCAAAACGGATGTGTGAGGATGCCTGAGGCCAAGAGGGACGCATCCAGCGTCGTCGTGCACAAGAAAACGTTATGTAGAGCTTGCAGGATCTGCGAGCTCATCTGTTCCGCCACTCATGACGGCGCCTGCAGCGCGCATCTCTCGCGCATCCACATCGTCGCCGACGACTTCGGCTTCTCGTTCCCCGCGACGATCTGCGCGCAGTGCAAGAGCGCCGAATGCTATGACGCGTGCCCGCGCGCCGACAGGGCGCTATGCGTCGATCCCGACACCGGGACGCGGTACATCGACGAGAGCGAATGTGATGGCTGCGGGTCCTGCGCCGAGGCGTGCCCACTCCCCCGATCGCCCATCTGGAGCAAGCCCGCCGGGGAGGCTGCCGTGTTCTTCAAGTGCGACCTCTGCCGCCATGTCGAGGGCGGCCCACAGTGCGTCGAGATGTGCCCTTGGGACGCGCTGGTGCACAAGCAGAGGAACCCCCGATGAGTGACCCGACCTGCGGGTGGACGGGACGCATCCTGCGCGTCGACCTCACGGCATCCAGTGTCGGCAGCACGGCGACCGCTCCGTACCTGCCCGATTACGTGGGCGGCAAAGGCATCGCCACGCGGATAGCCTGGGACGAGCTCGAACCGGGCACCGGACCGTACTCACCCGAGAACCTGCTCATGTTCATGACGGGGCCGTTCTCCGGAACCCTGGCGCCAACATCGGGCAAGGGCACGGTCTGCTCGGTGTCTCCACGCACGCTCCCCGATCCCTGGTTCACGTACAGCGGCATGGGCGGCAACTGGACGCCCGAGCTCAAGTACGCCGGCTTCGATGGCATCGTCGTTCGCGGCGCAGCCGACGAGCCGCTCTACTTGTGGGTCGAGGACGGGCGGGCGGAACTGCGCCCGGCCGCCGACCTGTGGGGCCAGGATGTGTTCGCCGTTCAAGAACTGCTCAAGGAGCGGCATGGCGAAGCAGCCCAGGTCATCTGCATCGGCCCTGCCGGTGAGCACCGCGTCGTCTCCGCGACGATCCATCACCGCCAGAAGAACTGCGCCGGAATGGCGGGCTTCGGGGCAGTGATGGGCGCCAAGAATCTCAAGGCCATCGTCATCCGGGGGACGGGCGCGGTACAGATCGCCGACCCTCCAAGATTCGTCGAGGCGTGCAAACGCGTCCACCGGCTCGTCCACGCCGGCCCCACAGAGACCCCGGTGCGCGTGAAGATGGGGCCCACCAACATCCCCTGCGCGCACGCCTGCCCGTTCGGCTGCGCGACGCGCTCCCACGACGTGGCCCTGAGGCTGCGCGGCGGCGGAGAGAAGCGCAAGAACATCTCGGTCATGTGCAACGGCGAGGCCTATGAGGGCGGGTGGAACTGGTACCAGTACCCCACCGCGGCGATCGAGGAGCAGTACGCCGGCGAGCTGCGCACGCGCGCCGTAGAGGGCTTGGGCAAGCAGGGCGGCGACGAGCTGCAGTTGCTCATCGAGACCCTCGGGCTCTCCGGCTGGTCCTACCTCACGCTGCGCTGCTGGTTCCTCGCCTGCCTCGATCACGGCGTCGGCGAACTCGAAGGCCTCGAGCTCCGGCCAGAGGAACTGGACTTCTGGCTCGAGTTGTTCCGCATGATCGCCTACCGCGAGGGGCTTGGCGACCTCCTGGCCGACGGGCTGCTGCCTGCCTGCGACCGGCTCGATCTGCCCGACGTGGTCAAGAAGACCGCGCGCTGGCTGGAGCCGATGTGGGGGTTCCCGTCGCACCGCGACGGTCGCGCCTGCGAGCCGCAGCCCAGTCCCCTGTGGATCTTCGACATGCTGCACTGGGCGATCGACTCCAGAGACCCGCTGGCGTCGCACCACCAGACCGGCTACATCCACTGCTGGTTCCCGCCGCACTTCGAGGGCGGCTCGCCGCTGGTCGACAGGGCCAAGCTGGAGGCGACCTTCACCAAAGTCTTCGGCGATCCGGGGATCCTCGAGCCCGGGTTCGCGCACCTCGACGCCAAGACCAAGGTCACCAAGTGGTTCGACGATCGCGCCCAGGTCAAGGACTCGTTGCTGGTCTGCGACTGGGTCTTCCCCCGAGTGCTCAACGGCTTCGATTCGGCGCAGGATCTCGAAGCCGCAGATGACTACTACGGTGATGTCGATGCCGAGGCGTCCATGCTGGCCCCGCTCACAGGGCTGGCCATCACCACCGCGGACCTCGACCGCGCCGGCGAGCGGATCCGCAACCTCGACCGTGCGCTCCAGATCCGCAACAGCGGCCGTTCGCGCGCGGTCGACACCACAGCCGAGTGGGTCTTCGAGTACCCGGAGAAGTCCGACGGCACGCGGCTCGATCGCGAGATGTTCGACCGGATCCTCGACAGCTATTACGACCACCGCGGCTGGGACCGCGAGACCGGCTGGCCGACGCGCGCCAGGCTCGAGGCGCTGGGGTTGACCGACGTGGCCGACGCACTCGAGCTGCTCGCCGAGACCGGATCTTCCGAGGCGCGGCGCACGCAGCCAGGACCTGAGGAGCGTGGATGACGATCTACGGTTACATGGGCAGACTCCTGTTCGTCGATCTCGAGTCGCGATCTTGCCGCGTGGAACCCCTGGACGAGGAGATGGCGCGGGACTTCATCGGGGGCTACGGCCTCGGCGCGCGGATCCTCTACGAGCGCATGCCCGCCGGGGTGGACCCGCTCGGCCCGGACAACCTGCTGGGCTTCGTCACCGGGCCGTTCACGGGGACTCCGGCGATCTGCAGCGGCCGCTTCACGGTGGTGGGCAAATCACCGCTCACCGGCGGCTGGGGCGACGCCAACTGCGGCGGCTCGTGGGGACCGTACCTCCGCTTCGCCGGCTACGACGCGGTCTTCTTCCGTGGCATCAGCCGGACGCCGACCTACGTGCTCATCGCCGATGGCGAGGTGACGTTCCACGACGCCTCGCCGCTCTGGGGCAAGGATTGCCTGGACACGGAGGACGACCTCTGGGCAGCTCACGGCGAGGACGCCGCGGTCGCCTGCATCGGCCCCGCCGGCGAGGCCGTGTCCCTCCTTTCGGCCATCATCACCGACAAGGGCCGCGCCGCGGCGCGCTCCGGGCTCGGCGCCGTAATGGGCGCCAAGAAGCTCAAGGCCGTCGTCGTCAAGGGGAGCCAGGAGGTCCCGCTCCCCGACCCCCAGCTCGCCAAGGAACTGCGCAAGAAGTGGGCGGGGCAGCTGATGGGCGAGGGTGTGGAGTTCAAGGTCCACGGTACGACCAGCCGCACCATCCCGAACACGGTGATCGGCGACACGCCGATCAAGAACTGGGTCGGCACCTATCCCGAGCAGTACTCCGATCCCAGCCTCGACAAGATCGACGAGAACGCCTTCTACGCCGAGCGTGACAAGCCCTACGGCTGCTGGCACTGCCACATCCGCTGCGGCGGCCATCTGAAGGCGAAGGCGGGCAGGGCGAGAGTCAGTCACGTGCCGGAGTACGAGACCATCGCCATGAGTGGCCCGCTGTGCATGAACGACGACCTCGAGGCGATCATCCGCTTCAACGACGTCTGCAACGCGTACGGGCTCGACACCATCTCCGTCGGCGGAGCGGTGGCCTTTGCGTTCGAGTGCTACGAGCACGGCATCCTGACGCAAGAGGACGTGGGATTCGAGCTGCGGTTCGGCGACGGCGACGCTGTGGTCCGGCTGGCGGAGATGACCGCGCGGCGCGAAGGAGTCGGCGCCTTGCTCGCCGACGGCGTGATGCGCGCCGCGGAGAAGCTCGGCCGCGGCGCCGACGAGTTCGCGGTCCATGCGGGCGGCCAGGAGCTGTCGGCGCACGACCCTCGCTTCTACCCGAGCCTGGCGCTCGTCTACCGGCTCGACGCCACGCCCGGCAGACACCCGCGGGGCGGCAGCTCCTGGATCATGGGCAACGGCTTCATGGAGGCTCCGGACGACAAGTACGCCATCGAGGGAATCGGTGAATCGCACAAGCGCGCCGCAGCGATGTGCCACGTCATGTCGTCGTGCGGCAACTGCCTGTTCGCGTACACGTCGCATCCCACGGGCTACATCCCGGAGTTCCTGACGGCGCTCACCGGGCACGAGCACGACTTCGAGTCGTGCGTGAAGATCGGAGAGCGCATCGAGGACATACGGCACCTCTTCAACCTTCGCGAGGGCTACAACCCGCTGACCATCACCGTGAACCAGAGGTCACTCGGCCGGCCGCCCCTGGAGAAGGGGGCGACCGCCGGGATCACCATCGACGAGGAAGCACTGATCGACGAGTACTGCGCGGCGATGAGCTGGGACCGGCGCACGGCGATGCCGAGTCAGGCCAAGCTCGAGGAGCTGGGACTCGACCGCCTTGTGGCCGACCATGGAGGGACGTCATCGTGACTACGAGCAAGCGCAATGTCCGCAGCCTGAGGGACGCTGCCGCGTTCCGCGCCTACCTCGAGGCGACGGGCATCACACTCCCCTTCGACGACGTCGTCGGCTCCGGACCCGGATCGCCGCTGGCGCGGCCCTTCGAGGTCGGCGGTCGCAGGGTCGGCAACCGGTTCGCGATCCTCCCCATGGAAGGATGGGACAACACGACGGACGGGCGGCCCACCGACCTGACGAGGCGCCGCTGGCAGCGTTGGGGCGCCAGCGGAGCAAAGCTGATCTTCGGCGCCGAGGCGATGGCCGTGCGCCCGGACGGCCGAGGCAGCCCTGTCCAGCTCATGATGATCGAGAAGAACCTGAACGAGATCAGCGACCTGAGAGCGCTTCTCGTCCGCAGTCACAAGGAGCGCTTCTCCACCGTGGAGGACTTGTTCGTCGGGGTGCAGTTGACGCACTCCGGCCGGGTCTCGCACCCGAACAGCTGGGACCGCTCCGAGCCGCGCACCCTGTACCACCACCCGCTTCTCGATCCGCCGTATGGGGCGGAGGGCGACGACGCGGTAATGAGCGACGACGAGATCGAGGCCCTCGTCGAGGACTTCGTGACGGCCGCCCGGCTGGCGCAGGCGGCCGGGTTTGACTTCGTCGACATCAAGCACTGCCACGGCTACCTGGGCCACGAGTTCCTGAGCGCCGTGGACAGGCCAGGCCGCTACGGCGGCAGCTTCGAGAACCGCACCCGATTCCTGCGCGAGATCGTGGCCGGCGTACGCTCGGCCGCACCGGGGCTGCAGATCGCGGTGCGGTTCAGCGCGCTCGACTTCGTACCGTTCACCGAGGGCCCGGACGACTGCTCCCGGCCGTCTCCGTTCGACGGCGGGAGCTACCCGTACGCGTTCGGCGGCGATGGCTCGGGGACGGGGGCGGACCTGCGCGAACCGCTCGCGTTCCTTGACCTGCTCGCCGACCTTGGCATCGAGCTCGTCTGCGTCTCGGCGGGAGCCGAGTACAACTCTCACCTCATGGAGCCCTACAACTCGCTGCCGGTCGCACCGCGCAAACCGCCTGAGGATCCGTTGATCGGCGTGGCCCGGCTGCTCTCGCTCGTCGCGGACCTCAAACGGGAGCGCCCGGATCTCGTGTACGTGGGCAGCGGCTACTCGTACCTGCAGCAGTGGCTGCCCAATGTGGCGCAGGCTGTGGTGAGGGAGGGCTGGGCCGACTCCGTCGGGATCGGGCGCATGTCGTTCAGCTACCCGGACATGTGCGCGGACGTGCTCGAGGGGAAGCCCCTGCAGCGAAAACGCATCTGCACGACGTGCGGCTACTGCGACGTCGCGCCTGGGTTCCAGGTCGGCTCAGGCTGCTACCTGCTGGACGACTTCTACGGCGATCGACCCGAGTTCAAGATCCTCAGACAGCGCATCAGGGAAGCGTAGGCCGCCGATATGAAGCAGATCACTGAAGCTGCCAGGCGGACTGGCGTCTGCGCCGAGGTCGACGTCCTCGTCTGCGGCGGCGGCTCCGCCGGTGTGGCCGCGGCAGTGGCAGCCGCCCGCAGCGGCGCGCGTGTCCTGCTGCTCGAGCGCTACGGCTACCTCGGCGGACTCGCGACGGGCGGACTGGTGATCACCGTCCCTCCACTCGACAACGGTATCAATGCAGAGATCCGCGATGAGCTTCAGCGGACCGACGTCTATCGCGAGGGTCAGAACCTCGGCGACGATCCGTCGGTGGACGGGCTCATCGCCGTCGACCCGGAGCGGCTGAAGCAGCACCTCATGACGATGTTGCTCGAGGCAGGGGTCGACGTCCTGCTGCACACCTATGTGGTGCAGACGCTGACAGACGGCCGAGCCGTCACCGGGGTCATCGTCGAGAACAAGGCCGGTCGCAGCGCGGTCCTCGCGCGTGTCGTGGTGGACACCACCGGAGACGGCGACGTCGCCGCCTCTGCCGGCGCTGCCTTCGTACGGGAGGAAGAGCCCCTGCCGGTGACGCTCATGGCCAACCTCGGCGGAGTCGACAGCGCACGGGCGATCGCGACGCTCGGCAACTGGGGCAATCTCCGCCGCCTGGTCGAAGGGGCCGTTGCGAGCGGCGAACTCGAGTTCGAGCTCGAGGTGCACTCGCGCTATTTCGCGCCAGGCGTGTTCGCCGCCGACCTCTGCCACCCCGGCGAGGTGAACCTATGGCCGGGAAGCATGTTCGGGGTGAACGGCCTCGACCCCAACGACCTCACAAGAGCTGAGATCGTCACTCGAGATCACGCCCTGAGGCTGGTGGACTTCCTGCGGCGCAGGGTGCCGGGGTTCGAGCATGCCTGGCTCGAATACACGGCAAGCCAGCTCGGTGTGCGCGAGACGAGGCGCATCGTCGGCGGCTGCTCGCCGACCCTGCGCGAGGCGCTCTCGGGAACCTGCGCGGACATTGTCGCCAAGCCCTATTCGCGGCGCCGCATGCGCATCCCCTACGGGTCCCTTGTCCCGGAGTCCGTCGACGGACTCCTCGTCGCCGGCCGCTGCATGTCGGCGCAGCAGGACGCCATGGTCCAGCTGCGCCTGATCCCCGTGTGCCTGGCTACGGGGCAGGCCGCCGGCACGGCCGCCGCGATGGCAGCCGCGCAAGACCTGGACCCCAGGGATCTGGACGTCGCCGGTCTGCAGGCGGACCTGATCCGCCAGGGCGCAGACCTCGGCCTCGAAGCGGCGGCAGACGCGAGTCACGGCTGAACGGCGCGCGCGGCGTCATCCCGAGGCGGCGGCGATGCGAGCGGTCTCTCGGAGCTGGACCGCTTCGCGCGTCAGGCGCTGCCGGCGGCGCGCTTCGCGGCGCCGTAGACGCCGATGCGCTCACCGAGCGACCAGTACTCTCCCTCTACCAGAGTCACGGGAGCGAAGGCGCCGCTGCGGACCCTCCCGTGAGCGTCGAGGACGTAGTCGTCGTACTGGACGGCAACGACTTCGGCCAGATACAGGTCGTGGACGCCGAGATCCAACTGGTGCCGGACGACGCACTCGATGTTGATCGGACATTCCTCGATGAGAGGGGCGGCGACATGCTGTGCCGGCCGCGCGGTCAGGCCGAGCTCCTCGAACTTGTCGTGCTCGGCCCCCGACCATACTCCCGCCAGGTCGATCTGTTCGAGCTGCTCGGCGCGCGGGATATTCACGACGAATTCACGCGCCGCATTGACGAGAAGGTGCGAGTGCCGTGATGGGCGCAGCGCCACGCTCAGCATCGGGGGCGTCGAACAGGCGACGCCGACCCACGCCAGTGTGACGATGTCCGGCTTCTCCTTGCCGTGCCCGGCCACGCTCAGCAGGACGACCGGCGTAGGGAGCAGCGCGGTCGACGGTTTGCGCTCTATCTTCATCTCTCAGCCTCCCTTTGGGGTCCGGGCGTAATGGTACCTCACACGTGGAATCGCAAATTCTCTGGCGTGACATCGACGACATTCGTACAATGACGGGGCCGAAAGGAGTCCCATGCGCAGACAGGCCCTCGACAAGACCGACATCGCCATCATCGGCCACCTCCAGGTGGACGGCCGGCGCGCGTTCACGTCCATCGCCAAGGACCTCGGCATCTCCGAGGCCAGCGTGCGCCAGCGCGTCGCCCGGCTGCTGCGGACCAACGTCATCCAGATCGTCGCCGTCAGCAGCCCCCTCGACCTCGGCCTCATGTGGGCGCAGGTCCACCTGCGCGTCCGCGGCGACCGCATCGAAGAGGTCGCCCGGGCGGTCGCCGAACTCCCGCAGGTTGACTACGTGAGCATCTGCGCCGGCGACTTCGACGTCATCGTCGGCGTCGTCGCCCACGACCGGGAGGAACTCCTGGACGTGCTTGTCAACCACATCCGCACGATCCCCGGCATCGACCAGGCCGACTTCGTCCTCAACCTCAAGATCCTCAAAGACAACTACGAATGGTCGCCGGGCGAGCCGCCGGCGACAGCCTAGGGAGGCGAGAGCCATGGGCGACCAGACGCGCCCGAACGTGCACACCCCACCACCCGGCCCGAGGAGCCAGGCGCTCATGAAGCGCGGCGAGGACATCATGCTGGGGGTCTCTCTCATCGGTGACTGGCCGCCGAGCCACTTCGTCTCCCGGTACCGCGACGGATGGTTCCTGGAGGACGTCGACGGCAACCGCTACATCGACTGGCTGGCGGGCTGGGCCTCGGCGCCGCTGGGCGGCAACAACCCCGAGCTCGTCGATGCCGCGCACACGGCGCTCAAGGAGTACGGCACCGAGTGTCTCTCGTCCCTCACCACCTGGCACCAGTACGAGCTCGCCGAGAGGCTGGTGGAGATCGCGCCCAAGCCGCTCAGCAAGGTCGTCTACGATACAACCGGCAGCGAGGTGGTGGAGAACGCCGTGCGCATCATGCGCGAGGCCGCCGGCCCCGGTCGCCCCTTCGTCATCACCTTCCTGGGCAGCTTCCACGGCGGCAACTACGGCACCGGCGCCATGGGCCCTCATAACGCCCACTACAACCACGGCATCGAGCCGTTCATGAGCGGCTGGATCAACGTCCCCTTCCCCACCTGCTACCGCTGCCCGTACCACCTCGACTACCCCGCCTGCGACATCGCCTGCCTGGGCTACATCGAGGAGATGATCCTCAGGTACAAGGCGACCCCGGACAGCATCGCCGGCGTCAACGTCGAGTTCATCCAGGGCGAGAACGGCATCCAGATCCCGCCGCCCGAGTGGCCCGGGCGTCTCTCCGCCCTCTGCAAGAAGTACGGCTGGATCCTCTACAACGACGAGGTCCAGGAGGGCATGGGCCGCTGCGGCGAGTGGTTCCTCGTGGACGCGTATCCGGACGTCGAGGTCGAGTTACTGTCACTCGGCAAGGGCACGTCCGGCGGCCTGATCCCCATCTGCTACACGCTGGGGTCGGACCGCATGAGCGAGCCGGCCGGCGAACTCTACACGGGCGGCACGTTCGCCGGCTCCCCCGTCGGCTGCGCCGTGGGCATCAAGCTCATCGAGGTCATGAAGCGCGACAAGGTTCTGGACAACGTCAAGGAGATCGAACGGATCGCCAAGGCCAGGTTCGGCGCCATGAAGGACAAGTACGAGATCGTCGGCGACGTGCGCGTCAAGGGCTGCTACCAGTGCGTCGAGTTCGTCGAGGACAAGGACAGCAAGACGCCGGCGCACGATCTCACGCGCGAGGTCGTCTATGCCATGGAGCGGCGCGGCGTGATCCCCATCTACGAGCCGGCCTTCAACTGGTTCCGCCCCACGCCGGCGCTCAATCAGCCGCCCGAGCTGTTCGCGCTCGGCTGCGACATCGTGGAAGAATGCGTGGCCGAGGTGAGCAAAGCGCACGCCAAGGGCATCGCCTGAGCAGCGGCGAGGCCGGTGGCGGCGCCGAGGAGGCACGACCATGACCTACGAAGAGCTGCCGTTCAGCGGCATCGCGACCTTCTTCAAGGCGCCGCACCTGCCGGCGCCGACGACGGCCGACGCCGACGTGGCCGTCGTCGGCATCCCTTGGGACCAGGGCACCACGAGCCGCTCGGGCGCGCGCATGGGCCCGCGCGCCCTTCGCGAGGCGTCGACCATGTGGGCCTTCCAGCGCGGCGCCGAGCCCATGTACGACGGCGAGGCCCGTGTGGAACTGCTCGGCGGCCTGCGCTGGGCCGACTGCGGCGACGTGGCCATCGGCCCCATGTGGTCGCCGGAGCGCTACCACAACGCCGTGGTCGACAGGTTGCAGCCGATCATGCGCTCCGGCCTCTTCCCCGTCACGCTCGGCGGCGACCACTCCATCGGCTACCCGGTACTCAAGGCGCTCTCCCAGGCGCGGGGCGGCAAGCCGGTCCACCTCGTGCAGTTCGACACGCACATGGACTACTGGGAAGAAGAGGGCGGCCAGCGATACTCGCATGCGAGCCCCATCATCCGCAGCCACGAGGCCGGCTTCCTCTCCGGGCTCACGCAGTACGGCATCCGCAGTCTGCACACCGCCGGTGACAACATCGCGCTGGCGAAGAGCCGGGGGGCGCACATCTTCTGGTGCCAGCAGGCCAAAGACATGCTGGTGGACGATCTGATCGAACACCTGCCCAAGGGCGGCGACGTGTACATCACCTTCGACATCGACGCCCTCGACCCGGCGATCGCGCCGGGGACCGGCACGCCCGAGCCCGGCGGCTTCACCTACTACGAGGCCAAGGACATCCTGCTCGGCGTCTGCGCGCGCTGCAATGTCGTCGGCATGGACCTCGTGGAGGTCGCGCCGATGTACGACGGCCCCGGCCAGCTCACAGCGTTGCACGGCGCCCGCCTGATCCTCGACACGGTGGGCGCCGTGTTCCGCCGCCGCGCCGCACTCGGCTGAGGGATCACGACCGAGCCTGGCCCCGCCCGGCGAGCGCTCTACCAGGCGACCAAGCGCCGCCTGGCCGCACACGACTGGCCGACCATGGACCACAACGCGGAGGCGAAGGGCGATGTGGTCGTGGCGATCATCGCGCGCGCGGCTGCACAGGCGCGCACGGACGAAACCGGCGGGCGCGGCCCAACTCCGGCCACGCCGGGGTCTCGAAGCGGCCGCCCGGAGGAGTCCGCATGGCGCGGCTTCGCGCCGGCGGCGAGCTCACGCCGGCAGCGACACGGTGAAGGTCGAGCCCTCGCCCACGACGCTGGCCGCCTCGAGATGGCCGCCGGAGCGCTCCACAAGACGCTTCACGATCGAGAGCCCCAGGCCGTTACCCTCGAGCTCGCGCGTCTCGGCGCGCTTCTCGCGGAAGAACTCGTCCCAGAGCCGCGCGAGGTTCTCTTCCCTGATGCCGATGCCGGTGTCGGCCACGGCGAGCCGTAGCCAGCCGTCCTCGACGGAGCCGCGGACGGTCACCATGCCGGCGTCGCAGTTGTATTTGACGGCATTGCCGACGAGATTGCTGAGTACCAGCTGGAGGTCGTCCGGCCGTACGAGCGCCGGCGGCAGGTCCGCGGCGAGGTCGGTAGTGACCGTCACGCCGCGCTGGGCCCCGCGCTCGCGGGCGAGCTCGACGACCTCGTCCAGGATGGGAGCGATCGGGACGAGCTCTGGCTCCTCGCCATCCGCGGTCTGCTCGCTGCGCGCCAGCGTCAGCAGGTCGCGGATCAGCTCCACCAGGTTGTCGATGCGGTGATCGGCGCGGGCGATCATCGGCAGGTACGCATCGAGCTCCTCCCCGAGGCTCTTGTCGGTGACGACCTCGAGCAGGCCCTTGATGGAACCGAGTGGGCTCTTGAGCTCGTGCACCATCGTGCGGATGAACTTCTGCTTCTCCATGGCCAGGCGCTTTACATCGCTGATGTCGCTCAGTGTGAGGATGCGACCGCGCGCCTCGCCGCCGTCGTCGCGAAAGGTGACGATGCTCGCCATCCACGTCTGTTCGCCGAGCTCGAGTTGGCGCACGGTGCGGTCCTTGGCCGGCGCCGCCAGCTGTTCGCCCAGCGGCGCCAGAGCGCCGCCGCCGAGCAGTTCCCGCGCCGGCCGCAGCAGCACTTCGTCATCGTCCAGCCCGAGTAGCTCGAGCATCGGCGGGTTGGCGAGCGCCACGTCACCGTCCCGGTTGATCACGAGCACCGCGTCGCGCAGCGAGCTCACCAGGGAGTGTGTCTGCGTCTTCTCCTCGGCCAGCGCAAGCAGGCTCGCCTCGTGCTCCACGCGCAGGCGTTCGGCCTCGGCGCGTGCGCGCCTGTGGCGCAGCAGCGTCTCGATGACGCCCTCGAGATCGTCCGGGCTGAACGGCTTGGGCAGGAAGAAGTCCACCCCTTGCCGCGTCGCGGCGATCGCCGTGTCGATGTTCGCGTAGGCCGTGATCATGCAGACCATGGCGTCGCAGCCGCGCTGCTTCATGGTCTGGAGCAGGCTGAGGCCGTCGGTGTCCGGCAAGCGGTAGTCGAGCAGGGCGACGTCGTAGTCGCGCTCGTCCAGCGCCGCCAGCGCGGAGGCGCCGTCGGCGGCCTCCCCGACGTCGTAGCCATCCATCTCCAGGATCGTGCGGATGCCGCTGCGCACGCCGTACTCGTCGTCGACGATGAGGATGCTGCCCTCGCCCATGGTGGTCTCCTCCCCCGGTCGTGCGTCAGGCCGCGATCGGCTCGCCGGCCGGCGCGGCGGCGCCGGCGAGGTCGTCGATCGCGGCCGGCACCTGCCTGCCGGTCACCGGCTTGTCCAGGCACCGGGCGAGCCGGGACCCCTTGCGCAGCCCGCCGCCCTCCCCGTCGAAGCGCCTGCCGGTCTCGGCGGCGACGCCGCTGAGCGTGACGAGCGGGACGCGGCCGAACGCCGCGTCGGGGGTCTCGGCAGCGAGCACCCGGTGACCGTGCGCCTCGAGGTACAGGCACCTACTCTCGAGGAAGTCCCGATCGTCGTTGACGCACGAGACGGTGGTCGTGGCGGTCACGGCGTTGCTCCCTTGTCGTCGATCAGCGTGGTCCGCCCGCCCGCGTGGGTGCTGGGAAGCTCCACGTGGAAGGTCGTGCCGCGATCGGTCTCGGTGTCGAACCAGATCGTGCCGTTGTGCATCTTGACGATGCCGTAGCTGATGGGCAGGCCGAGGCCGGTGCCTTTGCCGATGCTCTTGGTGGTGAAGAACGGCTGGAAGACCTTGTCGCGGGCGCTCTGCGGGATGCCGGCGCCCTCGTCGCTCACATCGAGACGGACGCGGCCGCCGGCCTCGACCTCGTAGGCGCACACGCGCACGCTGCCGTCGCGGCCTTCCATCGCCTCGACCCCGTTCTTGACCAGGTTCACGAGCACCTGGGTCATCTGGTCGCGGTCGAGGTCGGCGCGCAGGCCGGGCGCCACGTCGACGACGAGCTCGACCACGTGGCCGTTGGGCTCCACCGTCGCCGCGGCTGAGTCCACCGCCTGTTGCACGACCTCGCGCACGGAGGCGTTCTCGACGTGCACGCGGCTCTGGCGGGCGAAGTCGAGCAGGTTGCCGACGATCTTCTTGCAGCGCTCGCTCTCCTCGGCGACGAGCTTGAGGTCGTGATCGAGGTCGGCGCGGTCCTTGAGCTTCTTCCCGAGGATGTGCGTGTAGAGGAGGATCGTGCTGAGCGGGTTGTTGAGCTCGTGGGCGACGCCGGCGGCCATCTGGCCCATGCTGGCCAGCTTCTCGGTGTTGATGATGTGGCGGTGCACGTCGCGCATCTCGCTCCACGGCACGTTGAGCTCGATGCAGACGCGCTCGGCCTGGTCGATCATGAACGGCAGGCACATGGCGTCCTCGGCCATGCCGCAGTGCACGGCCACCGCCTTGGCACGGCAGGTCGGGTAGCCGCAGGCGCCGCAGTTCAGCTCGTCCTCGGGGAAGAACTTGTTGGTCCGCGCGAGGATCTCGCGGATCTCGTCCTCGGTCGGCGCGCGCAGACGCTGGTCGTCGGGCGCGTACGTGCGCCTGAGTTCCAGGCCGGGGAAGCGCTCGGCGCGCGGGTCGTCCGTCTCCTCGCGGGTCTCTCCCGCCGCCAGGGCCTGGCGGCCGCGGCACTCGGCCACGTACTCGCCGACGCGCCGCTTGCGCAGGAGGCCGGGCTCGGAGGAACTGATGCCCGGCCCGCAGTAGCAGCCGCGGCACATCAGAGCCTCTACGAGCAGGGTCTGACCCGTGTCGGCCTCGCTCAAGCTGTCCAGGACCTCGACGGTCTCGTCGTGCCCGCTGACCACGAGCACGTCCGGGTCGAGCATGCCGCGGTCCATGCCGGCGGCGTCAAGCAGCCCGCCGGGCAGAGGGAACACCCGCGCCCGTCCCGCGGCCGGCTCGTCCCACTCGGCCGCCGCGGCCTTCGCAGGGTCGACGCCCCGGGCGGCGAGGAGACGGTGCGCCTCCTGTATCGTGAGCACCTCGTCGATCACCGTCGGCAGCCGGGTGTCGCGCGCCTCCGCCTTCTTGGCGACGCAGGGCCCCACGAAGACGCAGCGCACCTCGTCACCGTGGAGCTCTTTGACGGCCAGCGCGGTGGCGATCATCGGGGACACGATCGGCACGAGGCGATCTACCATCTCGGGGTGGTACTTGCGCACGTACTCGGCCACCGCCGGGCAAGCGGTCGCGATGTGCACCCCCGTCGGGTTCGCTTCCAGGTACTCCGCGTAGGCGCGGCTCACCAGGTCAGCGCCCTGCGCGACCTCCACGACGTGGTCGAACCCCGCCGCCTTGAAGGCGCCGACGAGCTGACCGGCAGGCACGTCGAAGCCCGCCGGGAACGACGGCGCCAGGAGGGCGGCGACCGGGGCGTCCCCCTCGAGCAGCCAGGATGTCCGCTCCAGCCCGCTCAGGTAGGCCTTGGCGTTCTGGGAGCAGACCAGCGTGCAGTTGCCGCAGGCGATGCAGCGCTCGTCGACCACGAACGCCTGGCCGTCCTCGATACGGATCGCCCGCGCCGGGCAGTCGCGCACGCAGGTGTAGCACCTGCGGCAGTTCTGCTTGATCGTGGTGATGATCGTGCCGCTCATGCGAGCTCCAGTCAGACCGCCGCGGCCCTGTCGGACCGGCGGTCGGCGCAGGAACTGAGCTCGATCACGTGTTTGAGCTGTTCCCCGTGCCCGGCGATGATGGCTTCGGCGGTCGTCACGACGGTCACACCCGCCCCGCGGCCGGCGCTTCTTCCGTCGCCAGCAGCTCGGCGATCGCGGCGGCGAGGTCGGCCAGCTTGACCGGCTTCTCGAAGAACTTGGCGGCCGGCCATTCTCGGTACATCATCGGCTCGAAGATGTGTGTCTTGGTGTCGAGTTCCTTGGTGAAGCCGCTCATGATGATGACCGGGATGCGCTCGGTCTCGGGGTCGTCGCGCAGCTTGAAGGCCACGTTGAAGCCGTCGGTGTCGTAATCCATCATGATGTCCAACACCACGAGGTCGGGGAGCCGTTCGGCAAGACGCTCCCACGCCTCGACACCGCTGTGGGCGGTGTCCACGTCGTAGCCGCGGGCCTCCAGGAACGCCTTGACGCCGGCGACCAGGTCACGGTCGTCGTCCACCAGCAGGACGCGCTTGGCCTTCATGACTCTCCTCCTCTGTTCCGCCCGTACTCGGCCTTCGCCGATCCGAGCCACTTGGTTACCATCTTCACAGTGAACCTGTTCACAGTTGCTCCGAAAAAAACGCCTTCGCTCGTCTCCCGAAGTCCGGCCTCACGCCGTCCTCCCCCCCATCGCCGGCTCTGCTGACCCGGACGACGCCTTCGCCTCCGCCCCGCTCCGCGCCAGGAAGGAGAGCATCTCAAGCTTGGACGAGATGTCGGTCTCCTCGACGTGACAGCCGGCGGGGACGCTGACGCGCTTGGGAACGAAGTTGAGGATGGCGTGGACTCCGGCGCTGCAGATACGGTCGACCAGTGTCTGCAGCCCTTCGGGCCGCGAAGCGAGGATCGCCATGCGGACGTCGAACTCGAGCAGCACCTCTTCAAGGTGATCGACGTGGTGACAGCGGCGGCCGGCGAACACCCGGCCCACCTTCTCGCCGTCGACGTCGAAGGCGACGGCGATGTGGAAGCCGCGCTCTTCGAAGCCACGGTACGACAGGAGCGCGCGGCCGAGGTCGCCGACACCGAACAGAGCCACGGATTGTGTCTCGTCGGTGCCCAGGATGCGGCTGATGGTGCGACTCATCTGGTACACGTTGTAGCCGCGAGAGATGTTGCCGAACGTACCGAAGCTCGCCAGGTCGCGGCGCAACTGCGCGGGCGTGACGTCCACGAGTTCGGCGAGCTCGTGGGAATGGATGTTCTCGACGCCGTCGTGGTCGAGTTCCTCGAGCACCTTGCGGTAGACGCTCAGCCGCTCGACCGTCTGCAGTGAGACCCGCTTGACGGGGCGCTTCTCCTGCGTCGGGGCCTGAGGCTCAGGCCTCGTCTGTTCGTCGCTGCTCAAGGATCCTCCCACGGTTCCTAATGCTGTGATTATATTCACAGTAGCGGAAGGCTGTCAAGCATCTCGCGAGCGATCGCTGCCGGGCACATTGACGGACGCCGGCGGCCGAAGAGGCGGGCCCTGCAACAGACGACCGCGGCGGCCGGGCGAGGCTGCTAGCGGCCCAGGGCCGCGGCAAGCGCGGCGATGGAGGCGGGCGGCGTGCCGCAGCAGCCGCCGACTACTCCCGCGCCCAGCGCCGGATAGGTCGCGACGATGGCGGCGAAGTGCTCCGGCGTCTCCGCGTAGACGGTCTCGCCGGCTACCAGGCGCGGCTGGCCGGCGTTCGGCTGAGCGTACGTGAGCCCGCCCCCCAGCTCGGCCAATATGGGCACCAGGTCGGCCATGGGCTCGGCGGTGATCTCGCAGTTGCCGCCGACGAGGTCGGCGCCGGCGTCCTTGAGTGCCTTGACGGCGGCCTCGGGGCTCACTCCCATCATCGTGCGAAAGCCCTTGGCGGCCGGCTTGAAGGCCATGCTGGCCAGCACCGGCCGGCCCTCCGCCGCAGCGACGGCGGCCTCGACGGCGATGGTCGCCTCCACGAGGTCGAACATGGTCTCGATGTTGAGGAGATCGACGCCGCCGGCGACCAAGGCGCGCGCCTGCTGGGCGAAGGTACTGCGGAGCGCGTCGGGCTCGGCGTTGCCCATGGGTTTGACCATCTGGCCGCAGGGGCCGATGTCCCCGGCGACCCAGCGTCCGGGGAACTCGCGGTCGCGGACGCCGGCGGCGAGACGCGCACCGGCTTCGTTCAGCTCCACGGCGCGCGCCGAGAGCCCGTGCGCTTCGAGGCGCACCGCCGTGCCGCCGAAGGTGTTGGTGTTCACGATGTCCGAGCCGGCGGCGTAGAAGCTGCGGTAGATGTCCTCCACCTCGGCCGGGTGCGAGACGTTCCACTCCTCGGGGCACTCGCCGGCGGCGAACCCGCGCTCCATGAGCGCGCGGCCCAGGCCGCCGTCGAGGAGCAACGGGCGCTCGGCGATGAGGGCAAGCAGGTCCATAGTCGGAGTCTAGCAGAGAGCCCCGGGGTCAGCCGCGCCGCGCCGCCACTTCGCGGGCCACTCGTTCCGCCTCGCGACGCGGCATGCCGAGGCACACGTGGAGAGACGCGGCGGTATCGCGGCGTGAGAGGCCGCGGGCCAGCAGCGCGCCGGCGGCGGCTTCCGCGTCCGGACGCCGTGCGGCGCGGTCGTCGAGCGGCCGCCCCAGGTCGATCACCAGGGTGATCTCTCCCCGGACGGAGGCCGTGGGGCCGGCTTCGGACATCGGCACCGGGTAGCGCTCACTGAGCTCGAGCAGGGTGCCGCGCCGCACGTCTTCGTGGACCTTCGTGAGCTCCCGGCAGACGGCCGCACGCGCATCCGGCAGGTGCGCGGCCAGCACCGCCAGACTGCGCGCTAGCCGCTGGCCGGTGTCGAAGGCGACGAGGAGCCCGCCGGCGCGACGCCACGACGTGAGGGACGACTCCAGCTCGCGGGCACGCCGCGGCAGGTAGCCGACGAAGGTGAAGCCCTCCCCGGTGATACCCGCCGCCACGAGCGCGGTGAGCACGGCGGACGGTCCGGGCAGCACGGTCATGTCCAGCCCCTCACTCACGACCTTCTGGACCAGGAGCATGCCGGGATCCTGCACGCCGGGCATCCCGGCATCGGTGACCAGCGCCACGATGGAGTCGTCTCGCAGCAGCCGGAGCACCTCGTCGGTCTTCCTCAGCTCGTTGTGCTGGAAGAAGCTCGTCAGGTGCGTGTGGATGTCGAAGTGGCTGAGGAGCTTGCGGGTGCGGCGCGTGTCCTCGGCGGCGACGAGTTCGGCCTCGCGGAGCGCGTCCAGGACCCGGGGCGTGACATCCCCGAGATTGCCGATCGGTGTGGCGCAGACATACAGCACGGTCACCCCTCCTTCAGGAAGCGCTCGATGAACAGGACGTCGATATCGCCGCCGCGCACGCGCGCGTGACGCCGTGCCGCGCCCACGACACTGAAGCCCAGCGCCAGGTGATAGGCCAGCGAGTCGAGGTTGTCGGCGCGCAGGTCGGTGAAGATCTTGTCGTAGCCGAGGGCGAGCGCGGCGGCGAAGCTGCTCCGCGCGAGCGCCGCCCCAACCCCCTGCCGGCGATGGGCGGCGTCCACGTAGGTCCCCATGGTCGCGACGTGGTCGAACTCGGTCGTGACGAAGGTATTCCAGGGGATCACCGTCTGGAAGCCGACGACGCCGGCTCCGGCCGTCTCGGCGACGTGCAGAAACGAGCGCGCCGGCAGGCCCTCGATGTAAGCGCGCTCCTCCTCCACCGAGAGCGGCGTGTCGAGGAGCGTCGGGCTGCCGCCTGTGATGACGCCGTTGAGCACGGCGGCCACCCCGGCGGCGTCGTCCGGGCCTGCCCGGCGCACAGTGATGGGCGCGGCGCTCACGCTGTCGCCGGTGAACGCCTTGTTCGCGTACTGCGGCGCGAGCTCGTCGAAGAACTCGCGCCGGATATCCTCGGCCATGGGCCCCTCCATGCGCTGACTACTCCATTCTCTCAGGACTGGCCGGCGAGGGCGAGGGGACGCAGCGGCGGCCGGCCGCCGCGGCGGCGACCTGCGATACACTGCGCGTGATGCAGTGGAGTGGCCACATCCGCGACGCGAGGGCGGCCGACGCACCCTCCCTCGCAGACCTGAGCACTCAACTCGGCTACCCGTCCACGGAGGCGCAGGTGCGCGAGCGGCTGTGTCTGCTCTGCGACCCGGAGCGCACGATCCTCGTCGCCGACGGGCCGGACGGAATCGTCGGCTTCATCGACGTGCACGTGCAACGGGTCGTCGAGTCGGAGCCGTACGGCGAGGTCGGCGGCCTCGTGGTCGCGGCACCGCACCGCGGCGCCGGCCTCGGCGCCGCCCTGCTCGCCGCGGCCGCCGGGTGGTCGCGGGCTCACGGCCTCGGGCGGCTCTGGATCCGCGCCAACCTCGCCCGCGTCGGCCCGCACGAGTTCTACGAGGCGATCGGCTGCCGCGTCGTCAAGGATCAGCGCGTCTACGAGTACCCGCTGTGAAGCGCATCGTCCTCGGCGACTGCCTGGACGTGCTGCGGGATCTGGACGACGGCGTCGCGCGGCTTGTCTATCTCGACCCGCCGTTCAACACCGGCAAGGTGCAGGAGCGCACGCGCCTGCGCACCGTACGCGACGCGGACGGCGACCGCGTCGGCTTCAAGGGCGAGCGCTACCGCACGGAGGTGCTGGGCAACTCAGCCTGGGACGACGTGTACGACGACTACCTGGGGTTCCTCGCGCCGCGGCTCGAACAGGCGCGACGCGTGCTCACGCCCGACGGGTCTCTGTTCTTCCACATCGACCCGCGCGAAGCGCATTACTGCAAGGTGCTGCTCGACGGGCTGTTCGGGCGTGCGTCGTTCATCAACGAGATCGTCTGGGCCTATGACTACGGCGCTCGCTCGCGCACGCGCTGGCCGGCCAAGCACGATGTCATCTTCTGGTATGCGCGCGACCCTTCGAACTACGTCTTCAACTACGCGGACATCGATCGCGTGCCCTACCTCGCGCCCGGCCTCGTCGGCCCCGAGAAGGCCGCCCGCGGCAAGACGCCGACCGACGTCTGGTGGCAGACGATCGTGAGTCCCACGGGGTCGGAGAAGACCGGCTACCCGACGCAGAAGCCGGTCAAGATCCTCCAGCGCATCGTGCGCGTGCACTCGGAGCCGGGCGACCTGGTCGTCGATCCGTTCGCCGGCAGCGGCACGACCGGCGAAGCGGCTGCGAGGCTGGGTCGGGACTACCTGCTGGTGGACAAGAACCCCGAGGCGGCCCGCGTGATGCGGGAGCGCCTGGCGTGGGACGAGCCCGACGTGGTCGACGGGCCGGGCGGAGACCCCGCGAGCCGGCCCGGCCCGCCAGCCCGATCCGCCCCCTGAAACGCGACGGGGCCGGCTCCCTGCGGAGCCGGCCCCGTCGACTTCACGCCGCCGAGTGAGATCACTCGGGAACGATCGCCTCGCTCGGGCAGGACTCTACGCACGTCGCGCAGTCATCGCACTTCTCGGGGTCGATGACATAGATGTCGTCGCCCTCGGAGATAGCCTCGTTGGGGCACTCATCGATGCATGCGCCGCACGCGAGACATTCATCAGTGATCTTGTAGGCCATGTGGTTCTCGTCACCTCCTGTTGGCGCGCTGCGACACGCAGTACGCGCGGGATTCCATGGTCCATTTACAGGCATGGCCGAGGCGAAGTCAAGAAGGCCCACGGCCGTGGACGGATGAGGCCCGGAAGCCGCACGGCATCCACCGGCAGACCGGCGGCAGGTGCGTCCACGGGCCGGCCGTCAGGCCGTCGCGCCGCCCGGGAAGAGCTCGCTCAGAGCGAGCGCGGCGGCGCCGACGAAACCCGCATCGGGGCCGAGAGCCGCCGGCACGACGCGCACGCGGTCGCGGGCCGGCGGCAGCGCCCTGGCCGCGAGGACGCGGCGGGCCGGGGACAAGAGCAGCTCGCCCGCCGCGGCCGCGCCGCCGCCGATCACGACGAGTTCGGGGTCGAAGATGTTGGAGAGCGTGACGAGGCCGGCGCCGAGGTACTCGCCGGTGCGCTCCAGAACGGAGATCGCGCCGGCGTCGCCGTCGAGCGCCAGTCGGGTCAGCAGCCGGCTGTCGACGGTGCGGCCGGCGGAGAGCTCGCGGCCGAGGGCCGAGTCTGGTTCGAGCTCGGCGGCCGCGCGGGCCGCCGCGCCCATCGCCGGTCCGGCGACGTACGCCTCCAGGCATCCGTGGTTGGGGCAGTTCGCCGGGCACTCAGGCCCGTTCAGATCGATGATGATGTGGCCGATCTCGGCGGCCGCGCCACTGGCGCCACGCAAGGGCCGGCCGCCGCTGATGATACCGCCCCCCACGCCGGTCCCGAGGGTGAGCATGAGCATGTCCCGCGTGCCCACGCCGGCCCCGTACAGGTGCTCGCCGATGCCGGCGACCGTGGCGTCGTTGTCGACCACGACGGGGACCCCGAAGCGGCGCCGCAGGTGGTCGCGAAGCGGCACGTCGGTGAGCGGCAGGTTGACCGACTCGACGATACGTCCGCCGGCGAAATCGACCATCGATGCGACCCCTATGCCGATGCCCTCGACGCGTTCGGATCCGTGCTCGAGGTCGGCGATGCAGGCCTCGACGCCGCGCAGGCACGCCTCCGCCGAGCTCAGGTCGGTAAGCGCACTGAACCGGTCGACGATCTCGGGCGTCTCCACCTCGGCGCGCGTGCGCGCGCCGGGTTCGGGCAAGCGTCCGCGCACGAGTGCCGCAGCGACTTTGGTGCCGCCGATGTCGACGCCGATGACGGTACGCTCGGAGGCCATCACGTCCTCGAGCTTACCATGGTGTAGACTCGTGACTAGAGGAAACGCCCGCTCACAGGCGTAGTTTGGTAGAGCGACCGGCGCCCCGCCCCCCCGAGACCACGCGCACCGATATCGCGTGCGCCCGCGGGCTGGAGGGCGCCAGCTTATGACGAGACAGGACGAGGACAGAGAAGGGGCCAAGCCCTACAAGACCTACAAGGCGCGCCGCCCGCGGCGCAGCCAGGTCGACGACGAACTCGCCGGTGCGCGCCCGGCGCGCCAGCGTCCGCCCGCCGACGGGGGCGCTGCCTCCGGCGCGCCCGACTACCCGCGCCAGTCCGACAAGTCATACCGTACCTACGGTCCCGCACCCGATCGCGGCCGCAAGGGCGGCGCCAAGAACGCCAAGAAGGGCGCCGACCAAGCTCCACGCCGCCGGCGTCGCTTTCGCTGGTGGTTCATCCCCGTCGGCGTGCTCGCCGTACTGGTCATCGCCGCCGTCGTCTTCACAGTCCTGGCCTGGCCCGGGTACCAGAAGTTCGACCGCGCCGTCGACAAGGCCAACAAGCGCGTCGACAAGAAGACCCGCGCGCAGCTCGCCGCCGACGATGGTTGGATCTGGCGCAGCGGCACGACGGTGCTGCTGTTCGGCCTCGACGCCGCCGGACTCCCGGCGCACTCCGACACGATCATGCTGATGCGCTTCGACCCCAAGACCCACTCGATCAACCAGCTCTCCATCCCCCGCGACACCCTGGTCAACGTAGACGGCTACGGACCGAGCAAGATCACGCAGGCCATGTGGTACGGCGGGCCGTCACTCGCGGTCAAAACGGTGAAGGACTACACCGGCATCCCGATCAACCACGTCATGGTGGTGGGTTTCCAGGGCTTTCCGCGTCTCGTCAACTCGGTCGGCGGCATCGACGTGTACGTGCCGCAGACGGTGACTACCGGGGCGGGTCCCGGCGTAGCGGGCTCCACCCAACGCGTCGTCACCTTCAAGAAGGGCATGCATCACTTCGACGGCAAGTACGCGATGCTGTACGTGCGCATCCGCAAGGCCTACGCCGAAGGCGACTACACCCGCGCCGCCCGTCAGCAGGCGTTCCTTCAGGCGCTCCAGAAGAAGCTCATGCGGCCGTCCAACATCACCAAGCTCCCAGAGATCGGCAAGCACTTCATGAGCGGCGTCGCAACGGACCTCACCACCAACCAGATCTTCGAACTCGCCTACCTGAAGTGGCGCGCCACCGGCGGCAAGAAGCAGGTGATGAAAGGCGAGGTCGGCTGGTACGAGGGACAGTCCATCGTGAACCCGCCCAGTGACGCGGCGAAGAAGAAGATGATCGACCGCTTCCTCGGCGAGTGACGTCAGGGCGGCGGCCGCTCCCTGCCGCCCCTCTCCGGCGGTCGCCCACGACCGCGCCTCCGTCTACCGCGCCTCCGCCTGCCGCGCCTCCGCGCCGCCCGGTTCCGCCGCGAATTCGCCTGCCCCGCTGCGCCCGCCCGGATAGGCGACCCGCACCAGCGCCAGCCCGCGGGCCGGAGCCGTCTGGCCCATGCGGCGGCGCTCGCCGGAGGCCAGCGCCGCCTCGAACTCCTCCAGCGTCATGCGGCCCTGCGCCACGTCCACCATGGAGCCGACGGCGACGCGGACCATGTTGTGGAGAAAGCTCCCGGCGCTGATCTCGAACCGCCAGCGCCGCCCCTCCCCGTCCGGCGTCGGGCCATCGTCGGTCCAGGCGGCGGTCGTCACCTCGCGGACGCATGTGTGGTACGCGTGCGCGGAAGGCGTGAGGGCGGCAAAGTCGCGGCGTCCGGGCAGCAGCCCGGCCGCCGCGCGCAGCGCCGCTCCGTCCACCGCGCCGCGCAGCACCCACACGAAGTCCCGCTCGCGCACCGGTTTCACCGCCGTCGCCCAGAGATCGTAGCGGTAGCCGCGCGAGGCCGCCTCGCGGGCCACGAATCCCGGCGCCGCCGGCGCCACGCGCAGCACGCCGATGTCCGGCGGCAGCAGGGCGTTCAGCGAGAGACGAAGACGCTCGGGCACCACGTCCGTGCGCGCCAGGGAGAACGACGCCACCTGAGCCCACGCGTGCACGCCGGCGTCGGTGCGTCCGGCTACGCTAAGCGGCAGACGCTCACGCAGCACCGTGGCCAGGGCGTCCTCCACAAGGCCCTGCACCGTCAACTGCCCGGGCTGCCGGGCCCAGCCTCGGTACGCGGTGCCCTGGTAGGCGAGGTCCAGCCGCCAGGTGGTTCGGGCGTGCGCTTCGTCTTCCGGACGACCGTTCACGCCGGCATCCTATACGAGCAGCCCGGCGACGATGACCGCCGCCGTGAGCGCCAGCAGCACGGCGTCGGCGATCCCGGCCCTGAGTGGATGCAGCCTCGTACGTACGATCCCGGGGCGGTAACAACGCGCCTCCATGGCGAGCGCCAGCTCGTCCGCGCGCCGGAAGCTGAGCACGAACAGCGGCGTGAGCACGGGGACAAGGGCCTTGGCGCGCCGGATGGGGCCACCACTCCCGAAATCGGCGCCGCGGGCCCGCTGGGCACGCATGATCTGGTCCAGCTCCACCAGCAGCGTCGGGATGAAGCGCAAGGCGATCGTCACCATGAGCGCCAGCTCGTCGGTGGGGACATGCAGACGGCGGAGCGGACGGCCCAGCCAGGCGAGGCCGTCGGTCAACGCCAGCGGCGGCGTCGTGAGCGTGAGCACCGAGCCGATGAGCACCAGCACCAGCAGCCGCAGGCTCAGGAACGCGGCGAACTCGAGTCCCGCCCAGGAGAAGTGGAAGATCCAGAAGCTGAAGAAGGGCTCGCCGGGGGCGAACAGCACCTGTGTCAGGAAGGTGAGCCCGACCAGCCAGAGAAGCGGCCGGAAGGCGCGCCAGAACCATGCGGCGGGCACCCCGCTGAGCACGTAGGCGAGGGCGCCGGCCGCAGCGAACACGGCCAAGCCGGCGAACGAGTCGCGCACGAAGAGCGCGATCGCGAGCGCCGTCACGGCGACGAACTTGGCGCGCGCGTCCAGCCGGTGCACGACCGACTCCCCGGGGTAGTACTGCGCGATCGCCGGCTTCACCGCAAAGCCTCCGCGGCCTCAGCGGCCGTCCGCGGCGCCGCAGCCGGATCACGGCCGAGCCGCCGCCAGAGCTCCACCAGGAAGGGCTCGCGCAGTCGGCTGGCCGCAAGAAGCTCGCGTCCTGCCTCCCCGACGTCCCAGGGCCCGGCCGCGGCCACGCGCCCGTCGTCGAGCACCAGGAGCCGATCGCAGAGCGCCCAGGCGAGGTCGACGTCGTGGGTGGCGAGCACGAGCGTGACGCCATCCGCCCGCAGCCGCGAGAGGATCTTCGCCAGCTCGCGACGCGTCGCCGGGTCGAGGCTCACGAAGGGCTCGTCGAGCAGCAGCAGCCGCGGCCGCATCGCGAGGACGCCGGCAAGCGCGAGGCGCCGCTGCTCGCCGCCGGACAGCGTGTATGGGTGCCGGTCACCGAACCGCTCCGGAGGCAAGCCCACGAGCTCGAGCGCCTCGTCGACGGCTGCTGCGACGTCGGCCTCCGACCACCTCAGGCAACGCGGGCCGAAAGCCACGTCCTCCCGCGCCGACGCCGCGAAGAGCTGCAACTCCGGGATCTGGAAGACGAGGCCTACCTCACGTTGAAGGCCGGCGTAGCCACCTTCGTCGGCGCCGGCCCCGTCGAGCTCCACAGCGCCGGCTTCGGGGGGGTCCAGGCCCTTGATGACCTGCAGCAGCGTGGACTTGCCGGAGCCCGAGGCCCCGAGCAGCGCCAGCGAGCCTCCGGTCGGAACCTCGAACTCCACGTCGCGCAGCGCCGGGATCGGCGCGCGAGCCTCCTCGTAGCTGAAGCCGAGTCCGCGGCACGCCAGCGCCATGCCCGCGCCCTGGTCGCTCATGACGATCGCCCCCGCGCGCCTCGCCTCACGACACGACCCCGAGTGCCGCCACCAATTCGTCCATGGTCAGCGGCACCGTGCCGAGGTCGCGATGGCGCGCCGCCAGCTCCAGGGCGAGCTCGCCCGCGGCCGGCAGCCCGAGCCCCAGACGGCGGATGAGCCCGCCGTCGGCGAAGAGGCCGGCCACATCACCCGCGTACACGATGGCGCCCTCCTCGAGCGCGACGACCCGGTCGGCCCCGACCACCTCGTCCATCTCCTGGGTCACGTAGACGACGGCGAGTCCGTCGGCGCGGAGGGCGGCCACGGCGTCCAGCACCTCCACGCGGCCGGCGGGGTCGAGCATCGCCGTCGGCTCATCGAGGACGAGGACCTTGCGCGGAACCGCGAGCACGCCCGCGAGTGCCGTGCGCTGCTTTTGCCCGCCCGAGAGCAGGTGCGGTTCGCGCCGCCGCAGTTCGGCCAGGCCGAAGCGAGCCAGCATCTCGTCGACCCTGGCGCCGATGGCCTCCGGCTCCCAGGCGAGATTCTCGAGGCCGAACGCGACGTCGTCTTCGACGCACTCGGCCACCAGTTGGTTCTCGGGGTTCTGGAAGAGCACGCCCACGTCCCGGCGCGCATCCAGGCGACCGGCGTCGCTGAGCAGGTCGTGACCGCAGGCCACGGCGAGCGACGCGGAGGCAGCCCGCTCCAGGCCGCCGAGCAGACGCGCGAGGGTCGACTTGCCCGAGCCGTTGGCGCCGACCACGGCTACGAACTCACCGCCGGCGACGGTGAGGTCGAGCCCGGCGAGCGCGTCGACCGACGCGCCCGGGTAGCGATAACGAAGGTCACGGACTTCGATGAGCGCAGCCGGGGCAGCCTGCATGACGGGAGGATCGATGGAAGGCGACATGACCAGCGAAGCCTACCGCATCGCCGAGTGGGGTCGGCTCCCGGCGAAGCCCGCGGGCGCTCGCCGGCGCAGAGCTTCGCGAGAGCGCCGGTCGCCGGCCCACAAAGAAGAGGGGCGGGTGGCCCTTCGGCCGCCCGCCCCTCGGCAGTCCATCATGTGCGTGACCGTCAGACCAGCTCGATGTAGGCCTGCTCGCTGCCGTCGCCGGGACGCGGCCCGAGCTTGATGATGCGCGTGTAGCCGCCGTTGCGGTCGGCGTAGCGCGGCGCCACATCGTTGAACAGCTTGTAGACGATCTTCTTGTTGCGCAACATGGCGATCGCCTGCCGGCGCGCGTGCAGGTCGCCTCGCTTGCCCAGCGTGATGGCCTCCTCGACCATGGGGCGCACCTCTTTGGCGCGCATCACGCCGGTCTTGATCTTTTCGTGCTCGAGGAGCTGGCACGCGAGACCCGAGAGCAGCGACCTGCGCTGGCTCGGGGCCATGTTGAACTTGCGGCCTGAGTTCTGATGGCGCATGTTACTCGTCACCCCGGAGAGAGAGCCCGCGCTCGGTGAGCTTGTCCTTGACCTCGTCGATGCTCTTCTTGCCGAAATTGGGGATGTTGAGCAGCTCGGCCTCTGACTTGGAGACCAGGTCGCCGACGGTCTGGATGCCCTCGCGCTTGAGGCAGTTGTAGGAACGGACGCCGAGCTCGAGCTCTTCGATGAGCACGTCGTCCATGCCCCCGCCGGCGGGCGCGGCGCTGAGGCCCTCGATGGGGAACTCCTCGTTGCTGCGCGTGCGGTCAGGGTCGGTGAAGATCGACATCCGGTCGACGAGGATCTCAGCGGCCTCGCGAAGCGCTTCCTCGGGCATGAGGGCGCCGTTCGTCGTGATGTCGAGGATGAGTTTGTCGTAGTCGGTGCGCTGCCCGACGCGGGCGCTTTCGACGTGATACGAGGCGCGCTTGATGGGGCTGAAGATCGAGTCGATCGGGATGACCCCGATGACCGTCTCCGGCGTCTTGTTGCCCTCGGCGGCGACGTAGCCGGTGCCCCGCCGGATGGTGAGCATCATCTCGATGGCGCCGCCGTCGGACAGCGTCGCGATCTGATGGTCCGGGTTGAGGATCTCGAGCTCCGCCGGGATGTCGATGTCGGCCGCGACCACCTTGCCGGGCTTGTCCTTGTACAGGCGCACCTGGAACTCGTCCAGCTCCCCATGAAGCCGGCAGACCAGCTCCTTGAGGTTGAGGATGATGTCGGTGACGTCTTCCTTCACGCCTTTGATGGTCGTGAACTCGTGCGCCACTCCCTCGATCTTGACAGAGCTTACCGCTGCGCCCTCGAGCGACGAGAGCAGGACCCGGCGCAGCGCGTTGCCGAAGGTATGCCCGAAGCCGCGGTCGAGAGGTTCGACCTCGAAGCGCGCCCGGTTGCCCGCGAGCTGCTCGCGCGTGATGTTGGGCATCTGAAACTGTAGCAACTGGCCTCCTGTAGAGTCTTCGCCGCGGGTACGTTGCTGCAGCGGATTACTTGGAGTACAGCTCGACGATGAGCTGCTCCTGCACCGGGGCGTCGATCTCGTCGCGCTCGGGAGCGCGCAGGACCTTGCCGGTGAGATTATCGTGGTCGACCAGGAGCCAGGGCGACACCGACGACGTGAGGTCCGTCGCTGCGCGCACCGTCTCGGAGGCCTTGCTGTTGCTGCGGATCGCCACCACGTCGTCCGGGCGGACCTGGTACGACGGGATGTCCACCTTCTTGCCGTTCACGGTGAAGTGAGCGTGGCGCACCAGCTGACGCGCCTGCCGGCGCGAGGCGCCGAAGCCGAGGCGGTACACGACGTTGTCGAGGCGCATCTCGAGCAGCTTGAGCAGGTTCTCACCGGTGATGCCGTCCTTGCGACTGGCCATCACATAGTAGTGGTGGAACTGCTTCTCGAGGACCTGGTAGTAGCGGCGCGCCTTCTGCTTCTCGCGCAACTGGAGGAGGTACTCGCTCTGCTTGATGCGGCCGCGGCCGTGTTCGCCCGGCGGATAGCTGCGCCGCTCTACGGCGCACTTGTCTGTGAGGCAACGCTCGCCCTTGAGAAAGAGCTTCTCCGTCTCACGGCGGCACTGCTTGCACTGCGGTGATGTATCTTTCGCCACGTGGACCTTCCTAGACCCGGCGACGCTTACGCGGGCGGCAGCCGTTGTGCGGCACCGGCGTCACGTCTTTGACACTGATGATCTCGAGGCCGGCGGCCTGGAGCGAACGTACCGCGGTCTCGCGACCGGACCCCGGCCCACGGACGAAGACCTCGACCTTCTGCAGGCCGTGCTCCATGCCCTTCTTGGCACAGGATTCTGCGGTCACCTGAGCCGCGAACGGGGTGCTCTTGCGGGAGCCCTTGAACCCGACCGACCCGGCGCTCTCCCACGCTATGACATTGCCCTCCTTGTCGGTGAGCGTCACCTGCGTGTTGTTGAACGATGTCTTGATGTGCGCCTGGCCGACGGCGATGTTCTTGCGGACCTTGCGGCGCTGACGACCTTTGGCTCTCTGAGGCTTAGCCACTCTGCTTTACTCCTCCGCTATCCTGCGGTCATTTCTTGCGCTTGCCGCTGATCGTCCGCTTCGGACCCTTGCGTGAGCGCGCGTTGGTGCGCGTGCGCTGCCCGTTCACCGGCATGCCGCGACGGTGGCGGATGCCCCGGTAGCAACCGATGTCCATGAGGCGCTTGATGTTCTGCGAGCGCTCCCGGCGCAGGTCGCCCTCGACGGTGACTTCACGGTCGATTGCGTCCCTCAGCTTGATGATCTCTTCTTCCGTCAGATCGCGGACCTTGGTGTTGGGGTCGATGCCCACGATCGCGAGAACCTTGTTGGAGGTCGAGCGGCCGACGCCGTAGATGTACGTGAGCCCGATCTCTACCCGCTTCTGCGGCGGGATGTTGACGCCTGCGATACGTGCCATGCGGACTTACCCCTGCCTCTGACGATGACGCGGGTTGGAGCAGATCACCTGCACCGTGCCGTGACGGCGGATGATCTTGCACTTCTCGCACATCTGCTTGACTGACGCTCTTACCTTCATCGGTGATCCTCGCTGGGAGCGCGGCGAGCCTGCAACGGCCGCGCGCCACCTCCGGGCGACCCCAGGCGGGCCGCTACTTGAACCGGTACGTGATCCTGCCTCTGCTGAGGTCGTAGGGCGACAGTTCCACCTTGACCCTGTCGCCGGGCAGGATGCGGATGTAGTTCATGCGCATCTTGCCCGAGATGTGGGCGAGTACTTCATGGTTGTTGTCGAGGTGCACGCGGAACATGGTGTTCGGCAGAGCTTCGACAACTTCGCCCTCGATCTCGATGGCTTCTTCTTTGTTCGCCATACTCCCTACTCGTCGACAGACAGCGGCCTGACATACTACCACAAACGGCGAGGCTCACAAACCGTGCTGTTCGTGGCGGCGCGGCGGCCGAGGCCCGCGCCTGGACTTGCCTGCTGTAGTTACGCTCCCGCGCCGCTCCTCTCCGAGCGACGGCGCGTGAGCACCCGCGGCCCCTTCTTGCCCACCGCGACGGTGTGCTCGAAGTGCGCCGACAGCGACCCGTCGGCCGTGTGGATCGCCCACCCGTCGTCGGCGACGACGACGTCGTAGGCGCCGGCATCCACCATCGGCTCGATGGCGAACACCATCCCTTCTTCCAGCCGCGGACCACGGCCGGGGTCACCATAGTTCGGGATCTGCGGGTCTTCGTGCATCTCCTTGCCGACGCCATGCCCGACCAGCGAGCGCACGACGCTGAAGCCTGCCGCCTCCACGACCTCCTGCACCGCATGCGAGATGTCGCCCAAGCGCCTGCCCTCCCGGCATTCCGCCAGACCGGCCTCAAGCGATTCGGCGGTGACGTCGAGCAGCCGCTGTGCCTCGGCCTCGACGGCGCCCATGGGCAGCGTCACAGCCGAGTCGGCGACATACCCATCGAGCGTCACACCGACGTCGAGGCTGAGCAGGTCGCCCTCGGCCACCCGGTACTTACCGGGGATGCCGTGGACCACCATGTCGTTGGGCGAGGCACAGATCGACGCCGGGAAGCCCCGGTAGCCGAGGAACGTCGGCACGCCGCGATGCTCGCGGATGAAGCGCTCGGCGAGGCGGTCCAGCTCGGCGGTGGTCATGCCGGGCGCCGCCGTCTCAGCGAGCGCGTCGATACAGTCCGCGAGGATCGCGCCTGCGGCCGCGATCTTGGCGATCTCTCCTGTCGACTTGCGGACGATCACGCAGCGTCACTCCGGCTCTCGCTGAGCCCCGTCGGGCCGAGCGCCGCTCACTACCATTACGGTCACTTCGCTACCCACGGGCATCAGTCCGCAAGGATGCGGCGGACCTGCTCGTACACTTCGTCCGGCCGCTTGCCGCCGCCGAACGCGCTCTCGAGCATGCCCTTGCTCTCATAGTAGCCGATGAGCGGCGCGGTCTGCTTCTCGTATACAGCGATCCGGTTGCGCACCGTCTCCTCGTTGTCGTCGGCGCGCTGCACGAGCGCGGCGCCGTCGAGATCGCACACACCCGCGACCGCGGGCGGGTCGAAGGTCACGTTGTACAGCTTGCCGCACTGCGAGCAGGAACGGCGCCCGGCGATGCGCTGGACGAGCTCCTCAGCCGGTACGTTGATGAGCACCACGTGCGTCACCTGCCTGCGCGCCTCGGCCAGCATCGCGTCGAGCTGTTCCGCCTGCGGTATCGTGCGCGGGAAGCCGTCGAGCAGAAAGCCGTCGCGAGCATCCGGCTCTCCGAGACGCTCGCGCACCACCCCGATGACGACCTCGTCGGGGACCAGGGTGCCGCTCTCCATGTACTTCTGTGCCTCGAGACCCATCTCGGTGCCATTGGCGACCGCCGCCCGCAGCATCTCACCGGTCGAGATGTGCGGCAGCTTGAAGTCCGCCACGATGCGCTCGGCCTGCGTGCCCTTGCCCGCGCCGGGGCCGCCGAGAAGGATCACATTGAGCTGGGTCATCGCCTCTCCTACTTGAGGAAGCCCTCGTAGTGGCGCATGAGGAGCTGCGCTTCCATCTGCCGCATCGTGTCGAGCGCGACGCCGACGACGATGAGCAGCGAGGTGCCGCCGAAGTAGAACGGCACGTTGATCGGCGGCCGCGAGAGCAGCCACGGCAGGACGGCGAGCGCCGCCAGGAACAGGGCGCCGGGGAACGTCAGCCGGGTCAGGATGCGGTCGAGATACTCAGCCGTCGGTCGGCCGGGACGCACGCCGGGGATGAACCCACCGTACTTCTTGAGGTTGTCGGCCTGGTCGATCGGGTTGAACGTCACCGCGGTGTAGAAGTACGTGAAGATGACGATGAGGATGGCCTCACCGATGATGTAGAGGAACGTGCTCGGCCCGAACGTCCGGTTGAACCATCCGCCGACGCCGCTCGTGCCCAGGAACTGGGCGAACGTCGGGATGATCATCATCACCGATGAGGCGAAGATCACCGGGATCACGCCGGCCATGTTGACCTTGAGCGGGATGAACGTGCTCTGGCCACCCATCATCCGGCGTCCGACCACCCGTTTGGCGTACTGCACCGGGACGCGCCGCTCGCCCGTAGTGATCCAGATCACGCCCACGACCACTGCCAGACCGATGACCATGAACAGGATGATCGGCAGCAGGTTCATGGTGAACAGCTGCGCCGCCCCCGACGGGATGCGGGACACGATGCTGATGAAGATCATGATCGACATGCCGTTGCCGATGCCCTGCGCCGTGATGAGCTCGCCGAGCCACATCACGATCACGGCGCCGGCCACGAGGCTGGAGACGATCAGGCCCGCCCGCCACCAGGTGAGGTCGGGCAGCGCGTCGTACTGGCGGAACAGCACGATGTAGCCGGCCGACTGGACGAGCGAGAGGCCGACCGTGAGCCAGCGGGTGTACTTGGTGATCTGCTTCTGCCCCTGCTCGCCTTCTTTGGCCAGCTCCTCGAGCTTGGGGATGACCACGGTGAGGAGTTGCATGATGATCGACGCCGTGATGTACGGCATGATGCCGAGCGCGAACACGGCGACGCGCCGAAGCGCACCGCCGGAGAACAGGTCGAGGAAGCCGACCACGCCGGCGCTGCCCGATTCGAAGAACTTCTGCAGCGCCGTCAGGTCGACGCCCGGCACGGGCACGTAAGACCCGAACCGGTAGATCGCGATCATCGCCGCCGTGAAGAGGAGCTTCGTGCGAAGATCCGGGATCTTCCATGCGTTGGCGAGCGACTGCCAGAGCTTGTTGTTCACAGCAACCCCCGGGAGCCGGTCAGAGGAGCTCGGCCTTGCCGCCGGCCGTCTCGATCTTCTCGACGGCACTGCGGGAGTACATCTGGACGCGCACGGTGAGCGCCACCGTGAGCTCGCCGCCGCCAAGTACCTTGATCGGCGTGCGGGTGTTCTTCACGATGCCCTTGGCGACGAGCGCCTCGGGCGTCACCTCGTCGCCGGCCGCGAACGCGTTCGCGAGGCGGCCGACGTTGACCGGCACCGCGTAGGTGCGGAACGGCCCGATGGGCATGCTCTTCTTCATGTGCGGCCCGCGCAGCTTGCCGAGGCGCATGTAGAGCGGCATCTGGCCACCCTCGTAGCCCGGACGCACGCCGCCGCCGGAGCGGGCGTTGTAGCCCTTGTGTCCCTTGCCGGCCGTCTTGCCCTGGCCGGTGCCCTTGCCGCGGCCGAGGCGCTTGGTGGCCTTGGTCGAACCCGGGTTGGGGCGCAGGTTGTGGAGTCCCAGTTCCTCTGTCATGTCACGACTTCTTCGCTGCAGGGCGAACCTCGACGAGGAACGCCACGTGATTGACCATGCCGCGGATCACGGGAGTGTCCTCGTGGACCACGGTGTGACGGATACGCTTGAGCCCGAGCGCGCGGAGCGTGCCGCGGTGCTCGGGCAAGCGGCCGATGGAGCTCTTCATCTGCGTGATCTCGATGTAGTCGGCCATCTGCCTCAGGCCTCCTTGGCGTCCGCAGCGTCGTCCGTGGACTGGCGCTGGTCGAGGCCAAGGACCTGGGCGACGGAGATGCCGCGCAGACGCGCCTGGCCCTCCGGCGTCTTCAGGGACTGTAGGCCCTGGACGGTGGCGCGGACCAGGTTGATCGGGTTGGTGGTGCCCAGCGACTTCGTGAGGATGTCGCGGACGCCGGCCAGCTCGAGAACGGCGCGCACGCCGCCGGCGGCGATGACGCCGGTGCCGGGCGCCGCCGGCTTGAGCAGCACGCGGGCAGCGCCGAAACGGCCGATGACCTGGTGCGTGGTTGTCGTGCCGTTGTAGCGCGGCACGGTGAACAGGTTCTTCTTCGCGTCCTCGATCGCCTTCTGGATCGCCAGCGGCACCTCGCGCGCCTTGCCGTAACCGGCGCCGACATGCCCGTTTTCGTCACCGACGACGACCAGGGCCGTGAAGGAGAACCGCCGGCCGCCCTTGACGACCTTGGCGACGCGGTTGATATCGACGACGCGCTCTTTGAGCTCGTTGCCTTCGCTGAATGATCCTCTAGCCACGGGGTCCTATTCTCCTTGTCAGAAAGCCAGGCCGCCCTCGCGGGCGCCCTCGGCGAGAGCCTTGACTCGGCCGTGATACAGATAGCCCGAGCGGTCGAACACGACCCGCTCGATGCCCTTGTCTTTGGCGCGCTGCGCAAGCAGCTCGCCGACCTTCTTGGCGACCTCGGCCTTCTTGAGGCCGGAGCCGTCGATCTCGGCCGAGCGCGCGG
Source organism: uncultured Thermoleophilia bacterium (assembly GCA_963762125.1). Classification (GTDB taxonomy): domain Bacteria; phylum Actinomycetota; class Thermoleophilia; order UBA2241; family UBA2241; genus CAIXSE01. The sequence continues at coordinate 163,240 of CAVXJO010000006.1, read as the reverse complement.
CGACGATCGTCGCCGCGGCGGCGTCGTCGACGAGCTGGGCGTAGATAGCCTTGTTTGAGCGGAACACCGACACGCGCGGGCGCTCGGTGCTGCCGTTGATGCGCCCGCGGATACGACGCTTGCGCCGAGCCCGGGCCTCCCTGATGCTGGTTGCACTCATCTTCTGGTCGTCCCTCTTCTCTCAGGCAGCGCCTAGGCGCGCTTGCCGACCTTACGCTGGACGTACTCGCCGGCGTACCGGATGCCTTTGCCCTTGTAGGGCTCGGGCGGCCGGATGGAGCGTACCTTGGCGGCGACTTCGCCGACGGCCTGCTTGTCGATGCCCCTCACGATCACCACGGTCTGCTGTGGCGTCTCGAAGGTGATGTGCTCCGGCGGATCGATGACCACCGGATGGCTGTAGCCGACCAGCAGTTCGAGGGCGTCGCCCTTGACGCTGGCGCGATAGCCGACGCCGACGATCTCGAGACGCTTCTCGAAACCGTCGGTGACGCCGATCACCATGTTGGCGATGAGCGTCCGCGTGAGCCCGTGCAGCGAGCGATGCTGACCGCTGTCGGTGGGCCGCTTGACTTCGATGACGCCGTCGCCGACTTCCACCATCATCTCGCGAGGGACGCGCTGGGTGAGTTCACCCTTGGGACCCTTCACGGTCACGACGGCGTTGTCGTACTTGAACTCCACGCTGCCGGGCAGCGGGATTGGGGCTTTTCCGATCCTCGACATGTCCCGTCCTTACCAGATGAAGCAGATGACCTCGCCGCCGAGGCCGAGTTTCTGCGCTTCAGCGCTGGTCACGAGGCCTCGCGACGTGGAGATGATGGCTGTGCCGAGCCCGCCGAGCACCTTGGGCAGCGTCTCCTTCTTGGCGTAGACGCGACGCCCAGGCTTGGAGACTCGCTTGATGCCGGAGATGACGCGCTCGCGGTTCTTGGCGTACTTGAGCTCGACGATGATGACCTCGCCGTGCTCACCCTGCTTCTTGTCGTAGCCGGCGATGTAGCCCTGCTCGGTCATGAGGCGGGCGATCTCGGCCTTCATCTTGGAGGCCGGGATCTCGACCGTGCTGTGACGAGCCGTGCTTCCGTTACGGATGCGCGTGAGCATATCGGCGATGGGGTCAGTCATTGACATGGTGTCGCCTCCTCACCAGCTCGACTTGGTCAGACCGGGGATGACGCCCTGGTGCGCGACTTCGCGCAGGCAGATGCGGCAGAGCCCGAACTTGCGGTAGTAGGCGCGCGGACGACCGCAACGCTGACAGCGGTTGTACTCCCGCGTCTTATAGCGCTGCTTGCGTCCTGCTTTCACCACGAGGGATGTCTTGGCCATGCTTCAGATGCTCCTAGTTGGAACGGAACGGCATGCCCAGCTTGGCCAGCAGGGCGCGCCCTTCCTCGTCCGTCTTGGCGGTCGTCGTGATGACGACGTTGAGACCGCGGAACGTCTCCACCGAGTCGTAGTCGATCTCGGGGAAGATGGTCTGCTCGCGCACGCCCATGGCGAAGTTGCCGCGCCCGTCGAACTGACCGGGATCGATGCCGCGAAAGTCGCGGATGCGTGGCAGGGCGATCGACACGAGCCGATCGATCATCTCGTACATGCGCTCGCCGCGAAGCGTGACGCGGCAGCCGATGGACATGCCCTCGCGAAGCTTGAAGCCGGCGATCGACTTGCGCGCCTTGGTGATCGCCGGCCGCTGGCCGGTGATCAGGGCGAGCTCCTCGACGGCGTCGTCCAGCAGCTTCGCGTTCGTCTTCGCCTCGCCCACGCCCATGTTGAGCGTGACCTTGCTGACGCGCGGGACTTCCATCACATTACGGTAGCCGAACTGCTCTTTGAGCTCGGGCACGATCTCACTGAAATACTTGTCCTTGAGCCTGGCCATCGTCTTACGCCTTGTCGATGTCTTTGCCGCAGGAAGAGCGGCGGCAGGTACGGACCTTGCCGCCGTCGGCGGTCAGCCGGTACCCGACACGGGTGGGCTGGCCACAGGAGGGGCAGACGAGCATCACGTTGGACGCGTCGACCGGCGCCTCGCGCTCGATCACACCGCCCTGCGGGTTGGTCTTGGGATTCGGCTTGGTGTGCTTCTTCATGATGTTCAGCCGCTCGAGGACGACCCGGCGCTTTTCGGTGTCGACGCGTACCACCTTGGCGGTCTTACCCGCCTCCTTGCCGCTGATGACACGCACCTGGTCACCCTTCTTGATCTTCATATTGGCCATCACAGCACCTCGGGCGCGAGCGACACGATCTTCATGAAATTCCTCTCGCGCAGCTCGCGGGCGACGGGACCGAAGATGCGGGTCCCGCGCGGATTGTTCTGGTTGTCGATGAGCACGGCGGCGTTCTCGTCGAACGCGATGTACGTGCCGTCCTTGCGACCGAACTCCTTCTTGGTGCGCACGACGACCGCACGCACGACCTCGCCCTTCTTCACGCTGCCGCCGGGCGTGGCGACCTTGACGGTACCGACGATGATGTCGCCTACCGTGGCATAGCGCCGCCTGGAGCCGCCGCGGATCCGGATACAGAGGATCTCGCGCGCGCCCGTGTTGTCGGCGACTCGTAGTCTGGACTCAACCTGGATCATTTGCTTCCTCTGCCGGCGTTCTTACTTGGCTTTCTCGAGGACCTCGAGGAGGCGCCACCGCTTGGACGCGCTCAGCGGGCGCGTCTCGACGACCCGCACGAGGTCGCCGACACCGGCCGCGTTCTGCTCGTCGTGGGCGTGCAGCTTGCTCGAGCGGCGCACGACCTTGCCGTACCGCTCGTGCTTCTGCGCCACGTCGATGCGCACCACGATCGTCTTGTCCATGGCGTCACTCACGACGACACCACGACGCTCCTTGCGGCCCGGCACCTTCTCAGGAGCCTTGCGCTCGGCCTTGGCCTTGCTGCGCGCGGCCGAGACCTTCTTGGCCGGCTTCGCGGCGGGAGCGGCGGCCTTCTTGGCGGCCGTCTTCTTAGGAGCGGCCTTCTTCGCCGCCGCCTTCTTTGCCGCCGGCTTGCGAGCCGCGGACTGCTTGGCAGCGGGCTTGCCGCTGTCTGTCTTCTTCGTCGTCGCCATCAGACTTCACCACCGGTCGCCGCGTTCTCGTGCTCCCGCTCGGCTTGCAGGGTGAGCAGGCGTGCGATCTCGCGGCGCGTCGCGTTCAACTGTTGCGGATTATCGAGCTGCCCAGTGGCATGCTGGAAGCGCAGGTTGAAGAGCTCCTTGCGCGTGTCCTTGAGGCGCATGGTGAGCTCGTCTTCGGAAAGCTCGCGGAGCTTGCTAGCCTTCAAAGAGACTGCCCTCCCTCGTCACGAACTTGCACTTGATGGGCAGCTTGTGGGCCGCCAGGCGCATGGCCTCACGAGCCACCGGCTCGCTGACGCCGGCCAACTCGAACATGACCTTGCCAGGCTTGACCACGGCCACCCAAGACTCGGGCGAACCCTTGCCGCCGCCCATCCGGGTCTCGGCGGCCTTGCGCGTGACCGGCTTGTGTGGGAACACGTTGATCCACACTTTGCCACCACGCTTGATGTGGCGCGTCATGGCGATACGGGCGGCCTCGATCTGGCGGTTGGTGATCCAGCCGCGCTCGATCGCCTTCAGGCCGAACTGGCCGAACTCGACGGTCGTGCCGCCCTTGGCCTCGCCGGCCATGCGGCCGCGCTGTTGTTTTCTGTGCTTGACTCTCTTCGGCAGGAGCATCGTCTACGTCCTCTCCCGTCAGCTCTGCTCGGTCTTGGGCGCGTCGGGCTTGGTGTCAGGCTTGGGCGCATCGGCCGGCTTGGCCGAGCGGTTCGGAGCCTGACGGCCCATCGGAGCCTTGGGGCCCACTGAGGGCCGCTGGCCGCCGGGACCACGATTCTGGCCTCCGCCACCACGACCGGGACCGCCGGGACCGCGCCCCGGACCACCGGGACCACGACCGGGACCGCCGGGACCGCGCCCTGGACCACCGGGACCACGACCGGGACCGCCGGGACCACGTCCCGGACCACCGGGACCACGACCGCCGGGAGCGCCATCACGGCGCGGGCGCCGGTCGCGGCCGCCACGGTCGTCGCGGCGCTGCTCGTCGCGCTCCATGCGCGCTTTGGCCTCGTCCATCGGATAGCCCTCGGGCAGGATCTCGCCCTTGTTGATCCACACCTTCACGCCGATGCGGCCGAAGGTGGTGCGGGCCTCGCGGAAGCCGTAATCGATGTCCGCGCGCAGCGTGTGCAGCGGCACGCGACCTTCGCTGTAGTGCTCGTTACGGGCCATCTCGGCGCCGCCCAAGCGACCCCCGCAGCGCACGCGCATACCGGCGGCGCCCGAACGCATGGCGCTCGTGAGGGCGCGCTTCATGGCGCGACGGAAGCTGACGCGGTTCTCGAGTTGCTCGGCGATGGATTGCGCCACCAGCACGGCGTCGAGTTCCGGACGCTTGACCTCGATGATGTTGACCTGGACGTTCTTCTTGGTCATGCCGTGGATCTCTTTGCGCAGCGCATCGACCTCGGAGCCGCTCTTGCCGATCACGATGCCGGGGCGGGCGGTGTGGATGTCGATGGTGATGTTGTTCTGATCCTTACGGATGATGATGCGCGACAGACCGGCGTGCGACAGCTTGCCCAGGATGTGCAGGCGGATGCGCTCGTCCTCGGCCAGGAACTCCTTGAACTCTTTCTCCGTATACCAGTGGGACTTCCAGTCGTGGATGACGCCCACGCGGAAGCCGCCGGGATGGACTTTCTGGCCCATTAGGAACGGCCCTCCCTCTGATCGACCGCGATGGTGATATGGCTGCTCCGCTTACGGATGCGATTCACGCGGCCCATGGCGCGGAACTGCCACCGCTTGAGGGTGGGACCCTCATCGACGCGCGCTTCCTTGACGTACAGATCGTCGGCCGAGAGGGCGTTGTTGTGCTCGGCGTTGGCGACCGCGGAGTTGAGGACCGCGGCGACAACACGGGCGGAGTTGCGGTTGGCGAAGAACAGCGTGCTGCGCGCCTCCGCCACGGACTTGCCGCGGATGAGGTCGGCCGCCTCGCGCGCCTTGCGCGGGGCCACCCTGACGTACTTCGCCTGTGCTTGTACTGCCATCCCTGCTTACCTTCTCGCCGAGCGGTCGCCCTTGATGTGACCGCGGAACGTACGGGTGAGCGCGAACTCACCGAGTTTGTGACCGACCATCGACTCGCTCACGAAGATGGGCACATGCTTGCGCCCATCGTGCACGGCGATGGTGTGACCGACCATGTCTGGGAAGACCGTCGAGGCCCGTGACCAGGTCTTGATCATCTTCTTCTGGCCGGCGGCGTTCATCTGCTCGATGCGCTTCAAGAGGCGCTCGTCGACGAACGGACCTTTCTTTGCTGACCTGCTCAAAAGGTGCCTCCTGCCTTACCCGCGCTTGCCGCGCTTGCGGCCGCGGATGATGAACTTGTCTGAACCCTTGTGCTTGGTGCGCGTGCGATACCCGAGCGTGGGCACGCCCCACGGCGTGACCGGATGACGCCCGGCCGTCGTCTTGCCCTCGCCGCCACCGTGCGGGTGGTCGACAGGGTTCATCGCCGTTCCGCGGACGGTGGGACGCACGCCGCGCCAGCGGGTACGCCCGGCCTTGCCGCCGGAAAGGTTCGAATGATCGGAGTTGCCGAGCTCGCCGACCGTGGCGCGGCAGGTGAGACGGATGCGCCGCAGCTCGCCGGAGGGGAGGCGAACGACGCCGTAGCCCTTCTCCTTGGCCTGGAGCTGGGCGCTCGTGCCCGCGCTCCGCACCAGCTGACCACCGCGGCCCGGCTGAAGCTCGATGTTGTGGATCGTCGTACCCGACGGGATGTTCTCGAGCGGCAGCGCGTTGCCGGCCTTGATGTCAGCAGCGGCACCGGACTCGACCATGTCGCCCACCGAGAGGTTCTTCGGCGCGAGGATGTAGCGCTTTTCGCCGTCCGCGTAGTGCAACAGGGCGATGCGCGCCGAGCGGTTCGGGTCGTACTCGATCTGGGCCACCTTGGCCGGCACGCCGTCCTTGTCCCGCTTGAAGTCGATGATGCGGTAGCGCCGCTTGTGGCCGCCGCCCTTGTGGCGCGTGGTGATGCGCCCGTAGGCGTTGCGGCCGCCGTTCTTCTTGAGCGGCGCCACCAGCGAGCGCTCCGGCTCGCTGCGCGTGATGTCCTCGAACGTATCGACCGTCATGAAGCGGCGGCCGGGCGAGGTCGGCTTGAATCGCTTGATGCCCATTACCTGCCCTCGAAGAATTCGATCTTGTCGCCGGGCGCAAGCTGCACGACGGCCTTCTTCCATGCCGACGTGCGGCCCTTGGTCGTCCCACGGCGCTTCGGCTTTGGACGGACGTTCGCGGTGCTGACGCCGACGACGGTCACGTTGAACAGCTGCTGGATCGCCTGCGCGATCATGGTCTTGTGCGCGTCGGGATGCACCTCGAAGGTGTACCGGCTGTGGTCGATCTGCGCATAGCTCTTCTCGCTGATGATCGGCCGGATGATGATCTTCTCTGCTTCAACCATGGTCACGCCTCGTTCAGGGCGGCGAACGCCTTCTCGGTGAGGACCAGCGAACGGGCGCGCAGCACCTGCTCGGTGGAAAGAGCAGCCACCTCCGACGCCTCGGCGTACGGGAGGTTGCGGACTGACTTCATGACGACGGGCTCGTCGTGCGTGACGATGAGGACCGGCGCCGCACAGTCGAGGTTCACCAGGAACTGCTCGAGGGTGCGCGTGCTCGGCTCCGTCAGCTCGAGGCCGGCGGCAACGAACACGCGGCCGTGAGCGGCCCGCTCGCTCAGCGCCATGGAGAGCGCCTTACGGATGACCTTCTTGTTGATCTTGATGTCGTAGCTGCGCGGATGGGGTCCGAAGACGACGCCTCCGCCGGTGCGGATCGGCGACTTGACGCTGCCGGCGCGCGCACGTCCGGTGCCCTTCTGGCGGTAGAGCTTGGCGGTGGAGCCGCTGACCATGCCGCGCGTCTTGGTCGACGCCGTGCCGGAGCGGCGCGCGGCCTGCTCGGCGCGCACGACCAGGTGCAACGTGTTGACGTCGGCGGCCACGGCGAAGCGGGCGTCGCCCAGCTTGCGCGTCTCGACTTCTTTGCCGGAAGCATCGACCACGGTCGCGACCCCGGCGGCGCCCTTGCGGGACTCCACGTCGGCCTTGGCGGCGGTTCCCTGCTTCGGCGGACGTTCAGCCTTGGCCGGCGCTTCCTTCTTGGCGGCCGGCTTCTTCTCGGCGGCCGGCTTGGCGGTCTTCTTGTCCGCGACCTTCTCGTCGGCCTCGGCCGCCGGCTTCTTGGCGGCCGGCTTCTTGGCGGCGGCCGGCTTGGCGGTCTTCTTGTCCGCGACCTTCTCATCAGCCTTGGCCGCCGGCTTCTTGGCGGCGGGCTTCTTGGCAGCCGGCTTCTTGGCGGCGGCCGGCTTCTTGGCGGCCGCAGCGGCCTCGGTCTTTCCGGCCGCCTCAGCCTCGGTCTTCTCGGGCTCGGCGGCCTCGACCTCAGGAGTCTTCTTGATCTCGTCGGCGCTCACGGCTACCTACCCTTTATGACGACGACGGAGTTCTTGGCGCCCGGCACGGAGCCCTTGATGAGCAGCAGGTTGTTCTCAACGTCCCTGCGCACGATCTTGAGGCCCTGCTGCGTCACGCGCTGCGTCCCCATGTGGCCGCTCATGCGCATGCCCTTGAACACTCGCGCGGGGTACGCGCTCGCGCCGATCGACCCCGGAGCCCTCACGTTGTGCGACCCGTGAGTCTCGGGACCGCGGCTGAAGTTGTGCCGCTTGATGGTGCCTTGGAACCCCTTGCCCTTGCTGACGCCGACGACGGCGACGGCCTGGCCGTCCTCGAACGCCTCGACAGTGACGGTGTCGCCGACCTTGAGGTCGCCGACGCCGTCGAACTCGACGAGGTGCCGCATGCCGTGCTTGAGCCCCGCCTTCTTGAGGTGCCCCAGCTCGGGCTTGCTGATGTGCTTGTCCTTGCACTCCTCGAACGCGAGCTGCACGGCCTCATAGCCGTCGTTGCCGAGGGTGCGTACCTGAGTGACGGGACACGGTCCGGCCTGCACGACGGTCACGGCGATCACATTGCCGTCGTCGTCGAACAGCTGGGTCATGCCCATCTTCTTGCCGATGATGCCTGTCATCGCTCTACAGCTTGATCTCGATGTGGACACCGGCCGGCAGATCGAGACGCATCAGCTGGTCGACGGTCTTGGGCGTCGGCTGATGGATGTCGATGAGCCTCTTATGCGTGCGGATCTCGAAGTGCTCGCGTGAGTCTTTGTCCTTGAACGGGCTCTTGATCACGCAATACACGTTCTTCTCCGTGGGGAGCGGCACGGGGCCGGAGATGGTCGCGCCACTGCGCTGCGCGGTTTCCACGATGGACTGCGCGCTACGCTCGATCAGCTCGTGATCGTAAGACTTCAACCTTATGCGGATCTTCTGCTGTGCCACTCTCGCCTTCTCTGTGTCCTGTTCACGCGGCCGGGCGTGTCGCGCACGCGAGCGTGCGGAATGCACGCCCGGCCCGATCTGATCCTGCGTCCTACTCGATGATCTTCGAGATCGCCCCGGCGCCCACAGTGCGGCCGCCCTCGCGGATGGCGAAGCGAAGACCCTCTTCCATCCCGATCGGGGTGATGAGCTTGACTTCCATCTCGGTGTTGTCGCCCGGCATGACCATCTCGACGCCCTCCTGGAGGGTGATGACGCCGGTCACGTCGGTCGTCCGGAAGTAGAACTGCGGGCGGTAGCCGTTGAAGAACGGCGTGTGGCGGCCGCCCTCGTCCTTGCTCAGCACGTACACCTGAGCCATGAAGTGCGTGTGGCCGGTGATGCTGCCGGGCTTGGCGCACACCATGCCGCGCTCGACCTCTTCGCGCTTGGTGCCGCGCAGGAGGACGCCGATGTTGTCGCCGGCACGACCCTCGTCGAGCAGCTTGCGGAACATCTCGACGCCGGTCACGGTGGTCTTCATCGGCTTGTCGCGCATGCCGACGATCTCGATCTCCTCGCCGACCTTGACGATGCCGCGCTCGACGCGGCCGGTGGCGACGGTGCCGCGGCCGGTGATGGTGAACACGTCCTCGACGGGCATGAGGAACGGCTTGTCGACATCACGCTCAGGCTCGGGCAGGTACTCATCGAGCGCGTTGGTGAGCTCGATGATGCTGCCGCACCACTCGCAGTCGTCCTTACCGCAGCCACACTCGAGCGCCTTGAGGGCGGAACCCTTGACGACCGGGATCTCGTCGCCCGGGAACTCGTACTCGGTGAGGAGCTCGCGGACCTCCATCTCGACCAACTCGAGGAGCTCGGGGTCGTCGACGAGATCGACCTTGTTCATGTACACGATCACGTTAGGTACGTTCACCTGGTGGGCCAGGAGGATGTGCTCGCGCGTCTGCGGCATGGGACCGTCGTCGGCGCCGACCACGAGGATCGCGGCGTCCATCTGGGCGGCGCCGGTGATCATGTTCTTGATGTAGTCGGCATGGCCCGGGCAGTCGACGTGCGCGTAGTGACGCTTCTCCGTCTCGTACTCGACGTGCGCGGTGGCGATAGTGATGCCGCGCTCACGCTCTTCGGGCGCCTTGTCGATCATGTCGAACGCGGTGAACTCAGTATTGCCACCGCGGTTGTGCAGCACGAGCGTGATCGCAGCGGTGAGCGTGGTCTTGCCGTGGTCGACGTGACCGATGGTGCCCACGTTCATGTGCGGCTTGCTGCGGTCAAACTTCTGCTTGGCCATGTCTGCTACTCCTTTTCCCGAAACCCGGAGGTTGAGGTCACACAAAAATCGGCGCGGCGGCCTGCCGCACCAAAGGTCGGCAGTATACACGACGCTGCCCTGCTTGGGCAAACAACGTGGCGTTCAGCGAGGATCACGCGCCACGCACCTTCGTGACGATGTCCTGGGCGATGGAAGCGGGCACCTCGGCGTAGTGCTTGAACTGCATGGTGTAGACGGCGCGCCCCTGCGTCGCCGAGCGCAGGTCCGTGGCGTACCCGAACATGGTCGAAAGCGGCACCGTGGCGTTGATGACCTGGGCGTTGCCGCGCGGCTCCATGCCGTCGATGTGGCCGCGCCGCGAGTTGATGTCACCCATGACATCGCCCATGAAGTCGGCCGGTGTGACGACCTCGACGGCCATCATCGGCTCGAGAAGGACCGGCTTGGCCTTCTGGGCGGCGTTCTTGAACGCCAGCGAGCCGGCGATCTTGAAGGCCATGTCAGAGGAGTCGACCTCGTGGTAGCTGCCGTCGACGAGGGTCACTTTGATGTCGACCATGGGGTAGCCGGCGAGGACGCCGGTGCTCATGGCCTCCTGGATGCCGTCGTCGACTGACGGGATGTAGTCCCGAGGCACGACGCCGCCCATGATCTTGCTCTCGAACTCGTACCCGCCTCCCGGCGGGTTCGGCTCCATGTTGATGCGCACGTGGCCGTACTGGCCGCGCCCGCCGCTCTGACGCACGAACCTGCCCTCGACCTTCTCGACCTTGTTGCGGATGGTCTCGCGGTAGGCGACCTGCGGCTTGCCGACGTTGGCGTCGACGCCGAACTCGCGCACGAGGCGGTCGACGATGATCTCGAGGTGCAGCTCGCCCATGCCCTGGATAATGGTCTGCCCCGTCTCCTCGTCGGTGAAGACGCGGAACGTGGGGTCCTCCTCAGCCAGGCGCTGGAGCGAGTTGCCGAGCTTCTCCTCGTCGGCCTTGGTCCGGGGCTCGATGGCGACCATGATGACCGGCTCGGGGAACTCCATGGACTCGAGGACGACCGCCTTGCTCGGGTCGCAGAGAGTGTCGCCCGTGCCCGTGTTCTTGAGGCCCACCGCGGCGGCGAGCTCGCCCGCGTAGATCTCATCGCGGTCCTCGCGGTGGTTGGCGTGCATCTGGAGGATGCGGCTGATGCGCTCGCGCTTGTCCTTGCTCGAGTTCAAGACGTAGGAACCGGCCTTGAGCGTGCCGGAGTAGACGCGGAAGTAGGTGAGCTTGCCCACGTAGGGGTCGACGGCGACCTTGAACGCCAGCGCCGAGAACGGCGCATCGTCGGCGGTCTGCCGCGTGACCTCCTCACCACCGGGTTTGATGCCGGTGACGGCGGGCACGTCGCTCGGTGACGGCAGGAACTCGACGATGGAGTCCATGAGCGGCTGCACGCCCTTGTTCTTGAAGGCGGAGCCACAGAGCACGGGCGTGATGCTGATGTCGAGCGTCGCCTGGCGGACGACCTCCCGTATGTGCTCGGGGGTGAGCTCCCCGCCGTCGAGGTACGTCTCGAGCAGGCGGTCGTCGTGGTCGGCGATCGACTCGATGAGCTTGAGGCGGTACTCGTCCGCCAGCTCCCGGTGGTCGTCCGGGATGTCGGTGATCTCGAAGTCGGTCCCGAGCTCGTCCAGATAGATGATGGCGTTCATCTCGATGAGGTCGATGATGCCGCGGAAGTCGGCCTCGTGGCCGATCGGCACCTGCAACGCGACGGGGTTCGCCCCGAGGCGGTCGACCATCATCTGGAGGCCGCGGAAGAAGTCCGCGCCGATGCGGTCCATCTTGTTGACGAAGGCGATGCGCGGGATGCCGTACTTGTCGGCCTGGCGCCACACGGTCTCCGACTGCGGCTCGACGCCGCCGACGGAGCAGAACAGGGCGATGGCGCCGTCAAGCACGCGCAGGCTGCGCTCGACTTCCATGGTGAAGTCCACGTGCCCGGGCGTGTCGATGATGTTGATCTGCGTATCGCGCCAGGAGACGGTGGTCGCAGCCGACGTGATCGTGATGCCGCGCTCCTGCTCCTGCGCCATCCAGTCCATGACGGCAGCGCCCTCGTGGACCTCGCCGATCTTGTGCGTCTTACCCGTGTAATACAGGATGCGCTCGGTCGTCGTCGTCTTGCCGGCGTCGATGTGCGCCATGATCCCGATGTTGCGGGTATTCTCGAGCGAGTATTGCCTCATGCTTGGTATCGTGTTCCTTCCATGCGAAAGCCCCTCACCGACGAAGGTCAGTGAGGGGCCTTCGGCGGATTACCAGCGATAGTGTGCGAAGGCCTTGTTGGCCTGCGCCATGCGGAAGATGTCGTCTTTCTTCTTGAACGCGCCACCCTGACCGGCGAGGGCGTCGAGCATCTCGGCGGCCAGGCGCTCGGCCATGACCTTCTCGCGGCGGTCACGGGCGAAGCTGACCAGCCAGCGGATGGCAAGGGTGCGGGCACGACGGCCGGGCACCTCGACGGGCACCTGGTAGGTGGCGCCTCCGACGCGCCGGCTGCGGACCTCGAGGTGCGGCGTGAGCGCCTGGATGGCGTCCTGCAGCACTTCGACCGGGTCGCGACCGGACTTCTCACGCACGATCTCGAGCGCGCCGTAGACGATCTGCTCGGCGGTGCTCTTCTTGCCGTCGAGCAGGACCTTGTTGATGACCTGCGTGACGAGCTTGCTGTTGTACACGGGATCCGGGAGGACCTCCCGGCGCGTGACGGTGCCTCTGCGCGGCATGGTCTACCTCACCCCTTCGCCTTCGATCCGTAGCGCGAACGCGCCTTCTTGCGGTCGGCTACGCCCGAGGCGTCGAGAGAACCGCGGATGACCTTGTAGCGCACACCTGGCAGGTCTTTGACGCGGCCACCGCGCACGAGCACGACCGAGTGCTCCTGCAGGTTGTGGCCGATGCCGGGGATGTAGGTCGTGACCTCCATACCGTTGACCAGCCGCACGCGAGCGACCTTGCGCAGAGCGGAGTTCGGCTTCTTGGGCGTCACGGTGTAGACGCGCGTGCATACGCCGCGCTTCTGGGGTGAACCCTTGAGCGCCGGGGTCTTCGAACGCTTGGACTTGCTCTCACGCCCCTTGCGGACGAGCTGGCTGATGGTTGTCATCTGACCTCTCTGGTCTCTACTGTCTGCCGCTGAGCACAACGGCCATGTAGTCTAGCGAAACGGGGCTGCGGCCGCAACACCTTGCGTCCCGCGGCCGCAGCCCCGTGCCTGCTTCGGGCTCGATCCCGGCTCACTCGACCTCGCCGTCGACGGCGTCGAGGCCCCAGGCCGGGTCGCCCGTCATGAGGCGGTCGGCCTCGGCCAGCGCGTCCGCCTGACCGGCGGGGTGGATCTCCACGCTGCGGTAGCGGCGCAGACCCGTGCCGGCCGGGATGAGCTTGCCGATGATGATGTTCTCCTTGAGGCCGGCGAGGTTGTCGACCTTGCCTTCGATGGCCGCGTCGGTGAGCACCTTGGTGGTCTCCTGGAAGGAGGCCGCGCTCAGGAAGCTCTCGGTGGCCAGCGACGCCTTGGTGATGCCGAGGATGATCTCCTCCGCCTCGGCAAGCTCGCTGCCTTGGGTGGCCATGCGCTCGTTCTCCGCCGTGAACTGGTAGCGGTCGACGAGCTGGCCGGGCAGGAAGGTGGTGTCACCGGCCGTCGCGATGCGCACCTTGCGCATCATGCGTCGGACGATGAGCTCGATGTGCTTGTCGTTGATCTCCACGCCCTGCGAGCGGTAGACCTCCTGCACCTCGTTGACGAGGTACTTCTCGGTCGCGGTCGCGCCGGCGTGCTTGAGCACATCCGCCGGATAGAGCGAGCCGGGCGTGATCTGCGTGCCCTCCTCGACCCAGTCGCCGTCCTCCACCATCACGTGCGTGCGACGGGCGGCGATCGTGTACTCCTTCGCCGCGCCTTCGTCCGGGGTGATCGTGACCTTGCAGCCACGCTCGGTATCCTCGATGGCCACGCGGCCGGTCACCTCGGCGATGCGCGCCACGCCCTTCGGCTTGCGCGCCTCGAAGAGCTCGACGACGCGCGGAAGGCCGTGCGTGATGTCTGCGCCGGCGATGCCGCCGGTGTGGAACGTGCGCATGGTGAGCTGGGTGCCCGGCTCGCCGATGGACTGCGCCGCGACGTGACCGACGGCGTCGCCGATCTCGGCGGGCGCGTTGTTGGCGAGCGCGTAGCCGTAGCACTTCTGGCAGACGCCGATCTCGGCGTCGCACTTGAGCACGCTGCGGACGGGCACCATCGGGTCGGTCTGCGAGCTGCGTGCGAGGACGTCGAGGATCTGGTCGCGCGTGGCGACGTCGATGTGCGTGTCGCGGTCGAACACGACCTCACCGGTCTCCTCGTCGACGATGGCGTCGCCGAGGTGCCGGCCGAGGAGGTTCTCGTTGGGCTCATGCGTCCACACGGCGATGTTCGCCGCGGCAGCCCTGCCCTGCTTCACCTTGACCTTGGCGTTGGGCAGTGCGGAGTTGACCTCGCGGAGGAGTCCGATCTGGGCAGGCCCGATCTTCTCGCCCTTCTTGAGGACGACACGGTCGCTGCGCGGCCGTTTGACGTCCTCGGCGAGAGTAGTGCCCTCCAGCAACGGGTTCTCCTCGCGCCGGCGGGACCACGGCGACATGGGCACCCATTCCTTGGTGCCGCAGTCTTCGTCGCTCACGGTGACGTCCTGGCACACGTCCACCAGACGCCGGGTGAGGTACCCGGAGTCGGCGGTACGCAGCGCGGTGTCCGCGAGGCCCTTGCGCGCGCCGTGGGTCGAGATGAAGAACTCGAGCACGGAGAGGCCCTCGATGAAGCTCGACTTCACCGGCTGCTCGACGATCTCGCCCTTTGGATTGGCCATCTGGCCGCGCCAACCGGCGAGCTGGCGGATCTGCTTGATATCGCCGCGGGCGCCGGAGGTGGCCATCATGTAGATGGGGTTGAGCGGGTTGAAGTTGGCCCTTGTGGCAGCGGTGATCTGGACGTCGGCTTCACGCCAGATCTCCTGCACCTTGCCGCGCCGCTCCTCCTCAGAGAGGAAGCCGTTGTTGTACTCCTCGCGGAGCTGGTCGACCATGGCCTCGTGCGTGCTGAGGATCTCGGCCTTCTCCTTGGCGGGCACGACGACGTCGTTCTTGGATACGGTGACGGCGGCGCGCGTCGCGAAGGCGAAGCCGACCTCCTTGAAGACGTCGAGGATACGGGCCACCTTGTTGGCGCCGTAGAGTGCGACCAGCTTGTTGATGAAGGCCGCGAGCCCCTTCTTGGTCATCGTGTAGTTGATGTAGGTGTAGTCGCCCTCGTAGCCTTCGCCGAGGACCTCACGCAGGCCCTCCTCGACGCGCATGTTGAACAGGCCGCGACCGATGGTCGTGACCACGCGCTCGCCGCTGGGGAGACGGAGCAGGATCGGACGGCGCGTGAACTCGGCGACGCCCTCCTCGCGCTTCTCGGGAACCTGACGCTGGTCGAGGATGCGCTGCTCCCAGGCCCGCTGCACCTCTTCGTAACCACTGTAAGCGTGCAGCGGCTCCCCGAAGTGGTCGGGCTGCGCCTCGCTCAGATCGTCCTCGGCGTGGTAGGTGAGGTAGTACATGCCGATGACCATGTCCTGGCTCGGCACGGCGATGGGCTTGCCGTGCGCCGGCGAGAGGATGTTGTTGGTGCTGAGCATGAGGACGCGGGCCTCGGCCTGCGCCTCCCAGCTCAGGGGCAGATGGACGGCCATCTGGTCGCCGTCGAAGTCGGCGTTGAACGCCGCGCAGACGAGCGGGTGGATCTGGATGGCCTTGCCCTCGACGAGCAGCGGCTCGAACGCCTGGATGCCCAGCCGGTGCAGCGTGGGCGCGCGGTTCAGCATCACGGGGTGCTCGGTGATGACCTCCTCGAGGATGTCCCAGACCTCGGGCACCATCGACTCGACCATCTTCTTGGCCGCCTTGATGTTCTGGACCATCTTGCGGCCCACGAGGCGGCTCATGATGAACGGCTTGAAGAGCTCGAGCGCCATCATCTTGGGGAGGCCGCACTGGTGCATCTTGAGGTGCGGCCCGGCCACGATCACGGAGCGGCCCGAGTAGTCCACGCGCTTGCCGAGCAGGTTCTGGCGGAATCGGCCCTGCTTGCCCTTGAGCATGTCGCTGAGCGACTTGAGCGGGCGGTTGCCGGGGCCCGTCACCGCGCGGCCGCGGCGGCCGTTGTCGAACAGCGCGTCGACGGCCTCCTGCAGCATGCGCTTCTCGTTGTTGACGATGATGTCCGGCGCCTGCAGGTCTAGCAGCCGCTTGAGGCGGTTGTTCCTGTTGATGACGCGCCGGTACAGGTCGTTGAGGTCGCTGGTCGCGAACCGGCCGCCGTCGAGCTGGACCATGGGGCGCAGCTCCGGCGGGATCACCGGGATCACGTCGAGGACCATCCACTCGGGGTGGTTCCCGCTGCGCAGGAAGGCCGAGACGACCTTGAGGCGCTTGACGGCGCGGGCCTGACGCTGACCCTTGGCCGTCTGGATGGTCTCACGCAGTTCGGTGGCCTCGGCGTCGAGGTCGACGCCCTTGAGCAACTCGCGCACGGCCTCCGCACCGGTCCCGCCCTTGAAGTACACGCCGAAGCTCTCCGGCTCGTAGCCCGGCTCGCGGCCGAACATGCGCTCCATCTGCTGGTAGAGAGACTCGTCGCCGATGACGTCGCGCGGGGCGACGGTCTTGAACTGCTCCCACGCCTTGTCGATCTGCTCCTTGGCGTGCTCGACGTTCTTGAAGCCACGATCGATGTAGTCGTCGCGCAGCTTGTCGGTCTTCGTGCGCTGCAGCTTGATCTCGTCGGGGCCGAGCGCCGCGGCGTTCATGGCGATGCGCCGGTACGACTCATAGATATCGAAGTAGTTGAAGTAACCGAACTCGTCCTCGGGGTCGGAGTCTCGGTGGAAGTCGTCGACCTCACGGCGCGCCGTCGAGGACCTCGATGACTTCGTCGTGCATGACTTCGATCGCGCCGCGGCGTGCCTCGGCGTAGAGGTCGTAGCGCGCCTTGATCTCGTCGATCTTCTCCTGGAGCATGAGGAGGTCGTTGTCGCGGCGCTCGGCGTCCACGGAGATGATCACGTAGCTGCCGCCGAAGTAGAGCACCTTCTCCAGCTCCTTGGGGGCGATGTCGAGCAGGTAGCCCATGCGCGACGGCACGCCCTTGAAGAACCAGATGTGGCTCACCGGCGCGGCGAGCCGGATGTGCCCCATGCGCTCGCGACGCACCTTGGCGCGAGTGACCTCGACGCCGCAGCGCTCGCAGATGATGCCCTTGTAACGCACGCGCTTGTACTTGCCGCAGTAGCACTCCCAGTCCTTGGTGGGACCGAAGATGCGCTCGCAGAACAGACCGTCACGCTCGGGCTTGAGCGTGCGGTAGTTGATCGTCTCGGGCTTGGTGACCTCACCCTTGGACCACGTCTCGATCTGCTTGGGCGATGCGAGCCCGATCCGGATCGAGTCGAAGTTGTTGATATCGATCACTATGCGCTCCCTCTGCCTAGGCGGGGTCAGTCTTCGTCGGTGTCGGCGTCGTCGGACTCGGGGTCCGCGGCGTCGAGGTCAAGGATGTCGTCGAGGTCCGGCAACTCGGCGCCGTCGACGACCAGCTTCTCGGCCTCGCTCGACAGTGCGGCGGCGGCGGCCAGAAGGTCCTGCGTCGCCGCGGCGGAGTCGTCTTCCTCGACCGCCCCGCCGTCGGCCTCGACCGCCGCGCCGGTGCCGGCGCCGATGACGTCCTGCAGGGCCGACGAGTCGACGCCGACCTGCTCGAGCTCGCCGGCCTCGGCCTGCTGACGGCGCAGGCCGGCGCTGAGGTCGATGCCCAGCTCTTCGGCGGCGCGGAGGAGATCGTCGTCCTCCTCGCGGACCTCGAGCACGTCACCCTCCTCGCTCTGGACGCTCATGTCGAGAGCCAAGCTCTGGATCTCCTTCATGAGCACCTTGAACGACTCGGGGATGTTGGGCTTGGCGATGTTCTCGCCCTTGACGATCGCCTCGTAGGCCTTGACGCGGCCGACGGTGTCGTCGGACTTGATGGTGAGCATCTCCTGGAGCACGTAGGCGGCGCCGTAGGCTTCGAGCGCCCAGACCTCCATCTCGCCGAAGCGCTGGCCGCCGAACTGGGCCTTGCCGCCCAGGGGCTGCTGCGTGACGAGTGAGTACGGGCCCGTGCTGCGCGCGTGGATCTTGTCGTCCACGAGATGAAGGAGCTTCAGGATGTACATGTAGCCGATGGTGACCTTGTTGTCGAAGCGCTCGCCGGTGCGGCCGTCGTACAGCCACACCTTGCCCGAGCACTGACGGCCCGCCGGCTCCTTGCGGTTGATCTTGAACTCGACCGGATTGTCTGGAGTCTCCTCGCTGCTGCGGATGAGCAGCTCGTCGATCTCCTCGATGGTGGCGCCGTCGAACACCGGGGACGCGACGCGCGCCGGCGTGTTGCTGCGTTCACCATCTGCTCTGTAACCGGCGTGCGCCGCCCAGCCGAGGTGCGTCTCGAGCACCTGGCCGATGTTCATGCGGCTCGGCACGCCGAGCGGGTTGAGGATGATCTCGACAGGAGTGCCGTCCTCGAGATGCGGCATGTCCTCTTCGGGCACGATCTTGGAGATGACGCCCTTGTTGCCGTGCCGGCCGGCGAGCTTGTCGCCCTCGGCGATCTTGCGCTTCTTGGCGACGTAGACGCGCACGAGCTCGTTGACGCTCGGCGGCAGCTCGTCGTTGTTCTCGCGCGAGAAGATCTTGACGTCGATGACCTTGCCGCCCTCGCCGTGAGGCACCTTGAGGCTGGTGTCGCGCACCTCGCGCGCCTTCTCCTTGAAGATGGCGCGGATGAGCTTCTCCTCGGCGGTGAGCTCGGTCTCGCCCTTCGGGGTGACCTTGCCGACCAGGAGCTCGCCGGAGTTGACCTCGGCGCCGATGCGGACGATGCCGCGCTCGTCGAGGTCCTTGAGCGACTCCTCCGAGCGGTTCGGGATGTCGCGGGTGATCTCTTCGTCGCCGAGCTTGGTGGTACGTGCGTCGACCTCGTACTCCTCGATGTGGATGGAGGAGAGGAGGTCCTTCTTCACGACCTTCTCGCTCAGGATGATGGCGTCCTCGAAGTTGTAGCCCTCCCAGCTCATGAAGGCGACCAGGAGGTTGCGCCCGAGCGCGAGCTCGCCGCTGTCGGTGGAGGACCCGTCGGCGAGCACGGCGCCCGTGGGCACCTTGTCGCCGGGGAACACGATCGGCTTCTGGTGGATCAGCGTGCCCTGGTTGGAACGCATGAACTTGACCAGGTCGTAGGTGTCCACGTCGCCCTTGCCGGCGTCGATCTCGATGTGGTCGGCGTCGACGTACGCGACCTTGCCGCCGCGCTCGGCGACGACCACGTCGCCGGTGTCCACGGCGGCCCTGTACTCCATTCCGGTGCCGACGTACGGCGCCTCCGCGTGCAGCAACGGCACGGCCTGACGTTGCATGTTCGAGCCCATGAGGGCACGGTTGGCGTCGTCGTGCTCGAGGAACGGGATGAGCGCGGTCGCCACCGACACGAGCTGCGTCGGGCTGACGTCCATGTAGTCGATATCAGCCGGCGGCACCTGGACGATGTCAGCGCCGGCACGCGTGCGTGCGAGGATCAGCTCGTCCTCGAACTTGCCGGTCTTGCTGTCGAACGCGGCGTTGGCCTGCGCGATGGTGACCCAGCGGATCTCGCCGGTCTTGGGGTCGACGATCTCCTCTTCTTCTTCCGAGGCGTCGAGGTAGACGATCTCGTCGGTCACCTTGCCCTTGACCACCCTGCGATACGGGGCGCGGATGAAGCCGAACTCGTCCACCGTCGCCATCGACGCGAGCGAGCCGATGAGGCCGATGTTCGGGCCTTCCGGGGTCTCGATGGGGCACATGCGGCCGTAGTGGGTGGGGTGCACGTCGCGCACCTCGATGGGCGCGCGCTCGCGCGTGAGGCCGCCGGCGCCGAGGGCGCTCAGACGGCGACGGTGCGTGAGGCCCGACAGCGAGTTGGTCTGGTCCATGAACTGCGAGAGCTGCGAGGAACCGAAGAACTCCTTGAGCGCGGCGACCACGGGCCGGATGTTGACCAGCGTCGCCGGCACGATGGTGTCCGGGTCCTCGGTGGTGAGGCGTTCGCGGATGACGCGCTCCATGCGCGCGAGGCCGATGCGGAACGCGTCCTGCACCAGCTCGCCGACGGTGCGCAGCCGGCGGTTGCCGAAGTGCTCATACTCGTCGATCTCGTGGGCGATCTCTTCGCGCCTCGTGGCCAGGAACTGGCCGGCCTCTGCCGCGTAGTCCTTGGCGTCGTCCGGCACGCCGAGCTTGCTGGGCAGCGAGATGAGCCGCCTGATGAGCTCGATGATGTCTTCGTTCACGAGCACGCGCACGTCGGCGTCCGGCCGGTCGGCGGGCTTGATGTGATTGTGCAGACGGACGTTGAGCTTGTGCCGGCCCACGCGTGAGAGGTCGTAACGCTTGGGGTCGAAGAACAGGCCCTTGAGCATCGCCGTGGCGCCGTCGAGCGTCGGCGGCTCGCCGGGGCGCTGCTTGCGGAAGAGCTCGACCAGCGCCTCCTCCTGCGAGCCGGTGGTGTCCTTCTCGATGGTGTTACGGATGTAAACGGAATCGTCGAACAGGGCGAGGAGCTCGTCGTTGGCGCCGTAGCCCATGGCGCGGAGGAGCACCGAGACCGGGAACTTGCGCTTCCGGTCGATGCGCACGTTCACCACGCCCTTCTTGTCGATCTCGAGCTCGAGCCACGAGCCGCGCTGGGGCATGAGGTTGGCGACGAGCACCTGCTTCTCGCGCTCCGCCTGCTTGGGCTCCATGATGTAGGCGCCCGGCGAACGCACCAGCTGCGTGACGACCACGCGCTCGGTGCCGTGGATGATGAAGGTACCGCGCTCGGTCATCATGGGGAAGTCGCCCATGAACACCGACTGCTCGCGGATCTCGCCCGTCTCCTCGTTGATGAAGGCGACCTTCATAGTGAGAGGGGCGGAGAAGGTCATGTCCTTGTTGCGGCACTCGGCCAGCGACTTGGACGGCTCACCGAACTGGTGCTCGCCGAACTGCACGAGCAGCTTCTCGGAGTAATCCTTGATGGGGTTGATGTCGGCGATGGTCTCGCTGAGGCCGTCGCTCAGGAACCACTCCCAAGACTTCCTCTGGATGTCGATGAGGTTGGGGAGCGGAAGCGGCTGGTCGAGCTTGGCGAACGACGTACGCACGCGAGGCCCCTGGGGCTCGTTCAAGCGAGTCTCCTCTGTCTACGCGGTGACCTGGGAAAAGAGCACACCACACCAGAGGACTCGAGGTATGGCCGCGGGGTAACGCACGGCCAAAAAATTTACCACAACGCGCAACGCAATGCAAGAGCAAGTCCTGCGCCAGGCACAGCCTCGATGAGTCTTCCTGCGTCGGCGCCAGGGCAAGCGGAAAGACGGAGGGCCGGGGCGCCTCACGGCGCCCCGGCCCTCACAGGTCTTCAGAAACGAGGAAGCGTGCTACTTGATCTCGACGGTGGCGCCGGCGTCCTCGAGCTGCTTCTTGGCGTCCTCGGCCTCGTCCTTGCTGACTGCTTCCTTGATCGCCTTGGGAGCACCCTCGACGACCTCCTTGGCCTCCTTGAGGCCGAGGCCGGTCAGCGCGCGCACTACCTTGATGACCTGGATCTTCTGGTCACCGAACGCGGCCAGGACGACGTCGAACTGGGTCTGCTCTTCGGCGGGAGCGGCCTCGGCTGCGGCGGCGGGAGCCGCGGCCATGGCCATCGGCGCCGCGGCGCTGACGCCGAACTCTTCCTCGAGCGCCTTGACCATCTCACTGAGCTCGAGCACGGTCATGCCCTTGATGGCCTCGATGAGCTGGTCTTTTGTGAGAGTCTTGTCTGCCATTGTCAGTTCACCTCGCGTGGGGCTTGAAAGCCTTGCTGGACGGGATGGGTGCGGCTGGGGCTCACGCCTCGCCGGCGGCGGCGCGCTGCTGCGCCACCTGATCGAGGGCACGGACGAATCCGCTGATCGTGCCCTGGAGAACAGTGACCAGACCGGTCATGGGCGCGGCCATGGTGCCGACCACCTGCGCGATGAGCACGTCGCGCGGTGGGAGGCTGGCGATAGCCTTGACGCCGTCCGGGTCGATGAGGCTCGCGTCGAGCAGGCCGCCACGCACCGCGAGCTGCGGGTGCGTCTTGGCGAAGTCCGACAGGGCCTTGGCGGCGCCGACCAGGTCGTCACCGCAGAAGGTCACGGCAGTCGGACCGGTCAGGAACTCCTTGACGGGCTCGCGCCCCGCCTTGTCGGCGGCGATGCCGCCCAAGGTGTTCTTGACGATCTTGAAGCTCGCGCCACTCTGGCGCAGCTTGCCACGGAGCTCGGCAAGCTCCTCCACCGTGAGGCCGCGGTAGTCGCTGACGAACAGGTTCTCCGTGTCCGTAAGCAGCTGCTGCACCTCGGCGATCACAGCGTCTTTCTCGTTTCTCAGCATCTCGACCTCGCAGTCGCAACAAAAAACCCGCTCCCGATGCGGAAGCGGGCGCGGGCACAAGGCCGGAGCTCGTTCTCGCCTCGGGTGGCGGACCCGTGTGGATCCATTCAGCCCCCGAAGGAGCACCGACCGTCATGGGCCGCGGCGCACCTGACGCCGCGAAGCGGCAGTATAGAACAGCGAGGGGGCGCCGGCAACTGCCGCGGACGCCGGCGCCCCTTCGTGAAGTCTCAGCAGTGCGGTGCGCCGCTCGGCAGACCGCCTGCGGCGGCTACTCTCCGAGCAGGTCCCGCACGCGCGCCGGGTCGAGCTCGATGCTCGGGCTCATCGTCGCCGCGACGTGGACACTCTTGATGTACTTGCCCTTGGCGGCGGCCGGCTTGGCGCGCAGGATCTCGTCGAGCACCGCGCCGTAGTTCTCCACCAGCATCTCCTCGGTGAACGATTTCCTGCCGATGCTGAGGTGGATGATGCCGGAGCGGTCGGTGCGGTACTCGACCTTGCCGCCCTTGGCGTCGGAGACGGCCTTGCCGACGTCGAACGTCACCGTGCCGGACTTGGGGTTCGGCATGAGGCCGCGCGGACCGAGGATGCGGCCGAGCTTGCCGACCGTGCCCATCATGTCCGGCGTGGCGATGGCGATGTCGAAGTCGAAGACGCCCTCCTGGATCTGCTTGGCGAGGTCGTCGGTGCCCACGATATCGGCGCCGGCCTCCTCGGCCTCGCGCGCCTTGTCGCCCTCGGCGAACACGGCGACGCGCATCTCCTTGCCGGTGCCGTGCGGGAGCACCGTGGTGCCGCGCACGATCTGGTCGGCGTGGCGCACGTCGACACCGAGGCGGAAGTGGACTTCCACGGTCTCGTCGAACTTGGCGCCATCGAGCGACTTGAGCAGGCGCACGCCATCGAGCGGGGCGTAGAGGCGGCCGGGTTCGATGGTGCGCTTGGCGGTGGTGTAGGTGCGGCCCGGTTTGGCCATGTGCGAACCTCCTGTGGTACGAGCGGCGACCTGGTCGCCTCCCACATCGGCGGCCGGGCGGTGGGAGCCTGCCCCGGCCTCTTTGTCAACTCAGTTCGGTCTTCAATCTTCTTGACCGCTTACACTCGCGCCGCCTGTGGCGATCGCGACGGCAAGCCCGCTGCTTCGCTTACAGTCGCATCGCCGGCGACGACTGCGACGATAGTCCGGCTACGCCGACTATTCAGCGACCTCGATGCCCATACTGCGGGCGGTGCCCTCGATGATCTTCATCGCGGCGTCGACGTCGTTGGCGTTGAGGTCGGGCATCTTGGTCTCGGCGATGGCGCGGACCTGCTCACGGGTGACCGTGCCGACCTTGTCGCGGTTGGGCTCGCCTGAGCCCTTGTCGATGCCGAGGGCCTCGCGCAGCAGCACGGCGGCCGGCGGCGTCTTGGTGACGAACGTGAACGTGCGGTCCTCGAACACGGTGATCTCGACCGGCACGATGGTGCTGCCAGACGCCTGCGTCTGGGCGTTGAACGACTTGCAGAACTCCATGATGTTGACGCCGTGCTGACCGAGAGCCGGACCCACGGGCGGGGCCGGGCTCGCCTGGCCGGCGGGGATCTGCAGCTTGATCTTGGTGAGGACCTTCTTGGCCACGGGTTGCCTCGCTTACTTCCTGGTTAGGACGTCTTTTTGACCTGGTCGAAGGCGAGCTCGACCGGGGTCTCCCGGCCGAAGATCGACACCATGACCTTGAGCCGGCTCTGGTCGAGGTTGACCTCGACGACCTCGCCGGAGAAATCGCTGAGCGGGCCGGACGTGACGCGCACGACCTCGCCGACCGTGAACTCGGCCTTCTGCTTGGGACGCTCGACCGAGGCGGTGTGCATGATGCGGTCGACTTCGGCGCGCGACAGTGCGACCGGCTTGTTCTGGGCGCCGACGAAGCCGGTGACGCCCGGGGTGTTCTTGACCAGCGACCACGTGTCGTCGGTGAGCTCCATCTGCACGAGCACGTAGCCCGGGAACACGCGGCGCTCGCTGGTGACCTTCTCGCCATCCTTGGTCTCGACGACCTGCTCGGTCGGCACGACGATCTGGTGGATGCGCTCCTCCTGGTGCATGGACTGACGCCGGTGCTCCAGGTTGGCCTTCACCTTGTTCTCGTGACCCGAATATGTGTTGACGACATACCAGCTATACATGTGTGGGCCCGATCAGGTGAGGAGTTTGACCACCGCGTCGACGATCTGTGCGAAGACCTCGTCGAGAGCGAAGGTGTAGACAGCGGCAATGGCGACCGCGACGAGCACGACCAGGGTGGACTGGATGAGGTCCTTTCGCGTGGGCCACGTGACCTTGCCCATCTCTACGCGGACGTCGCGCAGGAACTTCATGAAGCCCTTCTTCTCGGCCGGGCGGCTCGCCTTGGCCTTCTGCTGGGGCTTCTGCTGCGAGCGGGCACGCCCAGGCTTGGCGTCGGCGCGCTTCGCCGGCGTCTTCTTGGACTGGGCGGGCTTGCCCGCAGGCTTCGCCTTGCCCGAATCGCCCTTCTTGTTGTTCGCAGTCTTCGCCACTAACCGCTCCGATGATCATTGGCAGGGCTGGAGGGACTCGAACCCCCGACCCCCGGTTTTGGAGACCGGTGCTCTACCAATTGAGCTACAGCCCTACAGAGAACGAAGGGACGCTAGCGCGTCTCCTTATGCACGGTGTGCGTCCCGCACCAGCGACAGTACTTCTTGAGCTCGATGCGGTCCGGGTCGTTCTTCTTGTTCTTGTTGGTGTGATAGTTGCGACGCTTGCATTCCTGGCAAGCGAGCGTGACGAGTTGACGCACGTCGTCTTCCTTTCAAACAGAAGCACGTAAGGATACCAAGCGCCCTGCGGGAGGGTCAACGCGCCTCCCTCTGACACCCGCACGCCGCTGCAAGGCCTGCGGCGGCCACGGCGGCGCAGTATAGCAGGCCGAGAGGACCCGGGCAAAACGGCGGGTCAGCGCCGGGGGCCGTCGTGCGCATCGTGCCAGTCGCGCAACTCGGGGCCATCGATCCTGGAGACGCGGTGGACCAATGCCCGCGGACGCAGCACCGGAGGCAGTGCCTCCTCGAGAATCGCTTCCCGGCCGGATCCGTCCAGCCACGCCCAAGCCCGGTGGTCGCCGACACGGCAGCCCCACCAGAACAGCTGCGCGTACTGCGGTCCCCGGCCGATGATCTCGTCCATGACCCAGCCACACTCATCGGCATCGTGGGGGACCTCGACGAGATAGCGGGTACGCGTACGGTGCGGACCGCTCAGGAATCCCATTTGGTGGTGCTTCCCGGTAGGCTGGAAGCGAAACGGAGGGAAGAGCCGATAGACGGACCACCGGACAGCCAGCAGACGACCCCCTGGACGGACGACGCCGCAGCCGCAGCGCGACCCGTGCCGCCGCCGGAAGTGCCCGGGCAGGAGCCGACGGGAGGCGCGAGCGAGCCGCCGCCGCCCGCGCCCGCGCCCTCTTGCTTGGCCGCAAGCGCCGGCGGGGCCGCAGGCCCCGCCGGCCGACCCGGCGGCGCAGTCGCGACCGGATGCGCCCGCATCGCGGGACTCCGCGACGACGAATACCCGGCCGCCAGCGCAGACCGGGCCGCCGCGACGCTCCGGGGGTCCCGCCGGCCCGCGGCTGCACGCGGCTGTTCCCGGCGAGCCCTTCTACCTGCCCGCCGCATCCTGGCGATGGCAACTCGCCCTGGTCGGCCTGGTCGTCGGAGCGGCGCCGCAAGCGCTGCTGACGGTCGCTGCCTTGATCTCCGGGACGTCGTCGAGTGGGGTCACCTCAGTCTCGGCGGGCAGCGCCGTGGCGCTCGCGATCGGCTCGCTCGTCTTGTACGGCTGGGAGGGGCTCGCCGCGTGGCTCTTCTCCCTGCGAAGCGCCGGCCGTTCGCTCGTCCTCTGGGGCTTCCGGCGGCCGACGAAGGCGTACTTCTGGGTCGTGCCGCTCGGGCTGGTCGCCATCTACGCCTTCAGCATCGCCCACGATATAATCGTCAACCCGAAACAGCAGGCTATCGTCAGCGAGTTCCCGCACTCTGTGCTCGGCGCCGGCATGTTCGTCCTGGTCGCCGTGGTGATGGCGCCGCTCTTCGAAGAGATCGTCTTCCGCGGCTTCCTCTTCCGCGGGTTCGCCAACTCGTGGGGCTGGGTGTGGGGCGCTCTGGCCTCGGCCGCCCTCTTCGGCGCGGCGCACCTGCAGCTCGACGTCTTCCTGCCGCTGGCCGCCCTCGGCTTCGCGCTGGCGTGGGCCTACCACCGCACCGGGTCCTTGTGGACGTGCATCACGATGCACGCGCTCTTCAATCTGATCGCGGTCGCGGCCTGGGCGCTCACCGGCTGACGGCCGGCGCCCGCGACGCCTCCGCGCCGGCCGGCTCAGGTGAGCAGCGTCGGTTTACGCAAGTCGCGGCAGTGACAGTCGTCGTCGGGGGGCAGGGCCGCCAGAGCGTCCAGCAGGATGCGGCCCATGAGCCCGGCGTCCTCACGGAAGATCTGCGCGAGCACGTCGTGCTCCCACTCGCGCACCACTCCCTCCCCGTAGTTGACGATGAGGTAGACGCCCGCGTAACAGGCGCCTATGTCGCGAGCCAGCCAGACCTCGGGGCAGAAGCTCTGGCCGACGACGTCGCCGAGCGTCTGGAGAAAGCGGATCTCGGCCGGCGACTCGAAGCGCGGACCCTCCGTCACCACGTAGGTGCCGCGCGTGAACAGGCGGCGCTCAGGCGCGTGGCGCCGGGCGGCGCTCACGAGCGCCTCGCGCCCCTTTTCGCACACCGCGTCGCGCATGATGAGCAGATGGTCCCCGGCCACCACGCCGTAGCGGTCGCGATCGGTCGTCATGTCGACGAAGTCATCGACGACGACGAGGTCGCCGGGGTCGAGCAGGTGGTTGAGACTGCCGACGCCGGCGTCGGACAGGATGCGTCTGACGCCGGCGCGGTACAGCACGCTGAAGATCTGTCGTGAGGCTCGCCCACGCGAGACGCCCTTGCGCCAGCCGTGCATCCTGCAGTGCAGCGCACGCAGCCCGCCGAGCTCGAAGAGCGTGAACGGCGGGCTGTCCCCCCACGGCGTCTCGAAGACCAGATCCGTGTCGAGCACGCGGGCGTCTGGATGCAGCTCTCCGGGGAAGTCGGCGGCGAGCGACCCGGATCCACCGATGATGGCGCGCGTCGCGGAAGGCACCGCGGCCACCGCGCTCACAGGCCCGCCAGATCGGGCGTGACGCGCAGCATCACCAGCTGCACGTGGTCGCCGTTGTCGGAGGTGTACTGGCTGAGCGACTGGTCGAGCGTCGACGGGAGGCCGCGTACGATGCCCAACGCGGTCGTGCCGCGCTGCACCACGTCACCGATCTCGACTTTGGGCTTGGCGATGTGCGTGACGACGAGGAGCAGCGACGGGTCGCCCGCGAGACGGATGTCGATCTCGACATCGTCATACCGCCCGAGGATGCTGTACGTCTTTATGGCGGTGATCTGGCCGTCCACAGGGCTGACGACCGGCGAACCCGGGACGGCCCCCACGTCCAGGCCGGCCGTCGACGAAGACTGCTCCCCGCCCTCGCCGCTCATGAGGTAGTACTGGACGCCCCCGCCGCCGGCGAAGATGTCGGCCAACTTCTGGCCGAGATCGCCGCCGCCGAGGCGGTCGCCGACGGGCGTGAACGCCACGCTGTCGGTGTTGTCCACGGGATGGAACGCCACGGCCGTGGTCACCTGCTGCGCCACCGGAAGCAGCACGTCGACATCGTCCACACGCGCGACCACCACCGCCTCGCCCGGCTGGACAGCCGTGCCGAGGGTCGGCTGGGCGGCGGCTTGGGGAACGCGGGCCGGCGTCTGGCCGGGGATGGCGTACGCGACCCAGACGGCTACGGAGATGAGGGTCACGAGAACGACCAGCGCGACCACACGCCGACGGCGAATCTGGTGGCGACGACGGGTCTGTCCCCGCCGGCGCTGACTGGCCGGGCTTGTGTGCATATCGTAGGCCAAGCTACAACGCCCCCGCCCGCGTCGCAAGCCGTCAAGCCCGCGGGACCCCTTGCGTCGGCGCCCGGTACCTGCCGGGGAGTAGTCACAGCGATCCCGAGTGCCCGCGCCACTGGTTGTCCGGCGTGACAACAGAACAACACCTCTCAGTCTCAACTCCCCCCCCGACCTACCGATACCAGAGTCGGAAGAGGCCGCAGGACAGCGGTCTGGAGCACGTTCTGACGCCGATGCTGGGCTCGGAGGTGGGCAATGAAGAAGAGGACCGGGATCATCGTCCTTCTCGTCGTGCTGCTGGGCACGTTGTGCTTGGCCGCGCCCGTGCTCGCCTCCACCACCCTCAACAGGTACGAGCGGCAGTTGCTGGCGCAGGTCAACAAGCAGCGCGCCCGCCACCACCTCGCCAAGCTCCGCCTGAACACCAAGCTCGTCAGATCCGCCAAGGCGCACTCAGCGGACATGGGGACGCGCAAGTACTTCGAACACGACACCATGGGTCCCAACGGGGAGACGTGGTCGTCGCGGATCATCCGCAACGGCTACACCAAGAGGGGCTACCGCTCCTGGAAGGCCGGAGAGAACATCTACTACGGCAGCGGCATCTACTCGAGCCCCGGCGTCGTAGTCGCCGCCTGGATGAGATCGAAGGCGCATCGGGCCGTCATCCTGACCAGGGCCTTCCGCGATATCGGAGTGGGTGCGGTGAAGACGAAGGACGGGTACGGCACCATCAACGGGACAGTGTGGTTCTTCACGCTCGACCTGGGCCGGCGCGCGCGGTAACGAGCGGGGGCAGAGAGAGTTGAGCGGAGGGGCGCGCGAGCGCCCCTTTTGCGTTGCCTGGGGGACCAAGCCGCCGGGGACCGAGGGACCGGCGTCAGGGTCGGCGTCGAAGCCGGCCGCCGAGGCCCGGCCGCCGGATCGCCCTGCCGAACGCCGCGGCCGACGGCCTTGCCCTTGCATCCGCCGCCGGCCTCAGCGTTCGCTCCGCGGCTACCGGAGTAGGATGGCCTGGTGGACCACGACGCCGGCATGCCCCCCAAAGCCGCCCGCACACTCCAGGCGTTCTTCACCGGCGGCGGGCACGAGCAGGTCGTGACGGTGGCGCACGAGGCGGCCCGCCGAGGCCGCGCCGCCGAGCTCCCGGATGATCTGCCGGCCGCGCTGCGCGATGCGCTCCTCGCGGCGGGCGTGCGCTCGCTCTACGGCCATCAGGCCGCCGCGCGGGAGCTGCTGACGGCCGGCGAGAACGTGTGCGTGAGCACCGGGACGGCGAGCGGCAAGAGCCTCTGCTACCAGCTCGCCGTCCTCGAGACCTTCGCCGCCGACCCGCAAGCGCGAGCCCTCTTCCTCTTCCCCACCAAGGCTCTCGCGCAGGACCAGGCGCGCAAGCTCGTTGGCTTGCGTGTCCCCGGCGTCGTTCCGGCGATCTATGACGGCGACACGCCGCAGGACCAGAGGCCGCTGCTGCGGCGCACCGCCACGATCCTCCTCAGCAACCCCGACATGCTGCACGTCGGCATCCTGCCCGGCCACGAACGATGGGCGGAGTTCCTGCACCAACTGCGATACGTGGTACTCGACGAGGCGCACGTCTACCGCGGCGTCTTCGGCAGCCATGTCGCGCAGGTCGTGCGCCGCCTGCGCCGCCTCTGCCGCCAGTACGGCGCGGACCCGGCGTTCGTGCTCACCTCGGCGACCATCGCCGACCCGCGGACCTTCGCCGAGCGCCTGGTCGGCGCACCCTTCTCCGTGGTCGACGAGGACCAGGCGCCACGCCCGGAGAGGACGATCGTCCTCTGGAACCCGCCGCTCGAGGACCCAGCCGCCGGCGTGCGCCGGAGTGCCCTCTCCGAGGCGAGCTACGTCACGGCGGAGTGCGTGCTGGCCGGCGCGCGGGTGATCGCCTTCGCGCCCACCCGCAAGGCGGCGGAGTTGGTGTATGGGCACGTCCGCCGCCGCCTCGAGGACCGTGGCAAGAGGGATGCGGCGCGGCGCGTGCAACCGTACCGCGCCGGCTACACACCGGAGCAGCGGCGCGACATCGAACGTCGTCTGTTCGCCCACGAGCTCGACGCCGTCGTGGCCACGCAGGCACTCGAACTGGGCATCGATGTCGGCAGCCTGGACGTCTCTCTGGTCACCGGGTTCCCCGGGACGATCACCAGCCTCCGCCAGCGCTGGGGCCGCGCCGGCCGGGCCGGCCACGGCTACGCCGTGCTGGTGGCCGGTCAGGACGCCCTCGACCAGTACTTCATGCGCGAGCCGGACCGTCTCCTGGGACGCAGCGTCGAAGAGGCGATCATCGACCTCCACAACCCGCACATCAGCGGACCGCACCTGGAGGCGGCGGCGTACGAACGTCCCCTCACCGACGCCGACGAGGACTACTTCGGCGAGGAGGGTCTGCTGCAGGCCGAGCGGCTCGCGCAGGGCGGCCGTTTGCGCCGGCGCAAGGACGGTCTCGCCTGGGCCCACCCGTACTCACCGGCTGCCGGCGTCGGCTTGCGCACGGCCAGCAATGAGCAGTTCGCCATCGTCGAGGGGCGCCAGGGCGAGGTCATCGGCACCGTCGAGCGTGAGCGTGTCTTCCGCTTCTGCCACCCCGGCGCCGTCTACCTGCATCTGGGACGGAGTTACATCGTCCAGCACCTCGACCTCGAGACGCGGACCGTCATGATCGACGAGTTCGACGGCAGTTACTACACGCAGGCCAAGACCGACAAGAACGTCCTGATCGCCGGGCAGGCCGGCACTCGTGAGTTGCCCGGCGCCATCCTCTTCGCCGGCGACCTCGAGGTGACGGAGCAGGTCATCGCCTACCAGCGTCGCGACATGACCGACGGCCACGTCCTGGACACGACCACGCTCGACTTGCCCGAGCAGACGTTCACCACCCAGGCGTTCTGGCTGGCCGTCCCGCGCCCAGTCCTGGACCAGGCGCTCGCCGAGCTCAGCGAGACCGACGAGCTGGCGGCGCCCGGAGCCCTCCACGCCGCCGAGCACGCACTCATCGCCCTGCTGCCGCTCTACGCGATGTGCGACCGCTGGGACATCGGCGGCCTCAGCACGCCCTGGCACTGGCAGACCGACGCGCCGAGCATCTTCGTCTACGACGGCTACCCCGGCGGCATCGGGCTGTCACGCCGGGGCTACGACGCGTTCGAGCACCTGGCCGCTGCGGCACGCACGCTCGTCGCTGAGTGTCCCTGCGACAGCGGCTGCCCGAGCTGCGTCCAGAGCCCCAAGTGCGGCAATCTTAACGAGCCGCTCAGCAAGGCCGGCGCGGTCTCGCTGCTGCGCGCCGTGCTGGAAGCAGCCCCCGAGGCCGTCATCACCTCCTGACGGCACGATCGCGACGGTGAAGCACACGGGGCAGGCGGCCGGCGCTTCGGCCGCCCGCCCCGCGTGCGATAGGCTGCGCTCACGTCCGCGACCGGAGGCGCTCATGTCCGACCAGCTCATCATCGAGAGACTCGCCCCCGCCGACATCGACGTCGTCGCGCCGCTGTGGAAGCAGCTCATGGACTACATCGCGTCTCTGCCGGGCGCAGTGGTGCCGGTGCGCCCGTCCGACGAATCGTGGGAGCTGGAACGCAAGGAGATGCTGACCGGGCTGGCCGGCGAGGCGTTCGCGCTGGTCGCCCGGGACCGGGACCGCGTGATCGGCTACGCCTACGTGGTCGTCGAGGGTGCGGACCCCGTCTGGTACACGGGCGACAGGCACGGGCTGCTGGCGACCCTGTGCGTGGACGCGGAAGAACGCGGCAAGGGGATCGGCGCCACGCTCCTGGACGCCGTCGACGCCGAGCTGGACCGGCGCGGCATCGAGGACGTGGAGATCGGCGTCGACACCGGCAACGAGGTGGCGACGCACCTGTATGAGAGCCGTGGCTATCGCGCCGACTTTCGCATCTTCTACGGCTCGCCCGGCGGGCGACCATGGGCCTGCGTGCGGCGCCAGGACGAGGACCGGCGGGCCGGGCGCGGACGCTACGCGTCGCCCGGCCCGGACCGCGCGGAGGACGCATGAGCGCGCGCCGGTACGTCAGCGTCATCGGCGCCAGCCGCGCCTCGGCGGAGCTGTCCGCAAAGGCAGAGGAGCTCGGTGAGCTCCTCGCACAGCGCGACCTGATCGTCGTCTGCGGCGGCCGCGAGGGCGTCATGGAGGCCGTCGCGCGCGGCGTCAAGCGAGGCGGCGGCGTCTCGATCGGCATCCTGCCGGAGGACGATCGCCGGCGCGCCGCCCCCGACCTCACGTACACCATCTGCAGCGCGATCGGCCACGCGCGCAATCTGAGCGTGGTCGCCAGCGGAGACGTGGTGATCGCCGTCGGCGGCGCCTGGGGGACGCTCAGCGAGATCGGCCTGGCGCGCAGCCTCGGACGGCGCGTGGTCCTGCTCGACACCTGGCAGGTCGCGCCGCCCGCTGGCGGCGAGCTCGACGGCGTGCGGCGGGCGACGACGCCCGCCGAGGCCGTCGAGCTGGCCCTCACTCCTCCGGATTGAGCGCCGGCTTGGGCTGGCGTCTGGCCGGCTCCGCCTCCCCGATCACCTTCGCCTCGCCCACGAGCTGCAGCGCGCGCAGTCCCAGGTACAGCTCCATCAGGTCGTCGATGTCGGTGAGGTCCGCGCCGAGCAGCCGCTCGATGCGCCGCATCCGCTTCTGCAGGGTGTTGCGATGGATGAACAGTGACTCGGCAGTGGGCTGGATGGCGAAGTGATTGTCGAGCAGCGCGCGCAGGGTGTCGAGCAGGTGGGTGTGCCGCCTGCCGTCGTACTCGAGCAGCGGGGCGATGCTGCGCCGCGCGATGTCGGCGAGCGCGCCCTCGCTCTGGCCCTGCAGCAGCCGGAACCGTCCGCTCAACTCTTCGAAGAGGACGAGGCCACGGGCGTCGATGCCCCGCTGGGCAGCGGCCAGGGCGTCGACCGCCTCTTGGAGCGCCTTGGGGCCGGCGCCGGGGCTGCGGTGCGCGCCCGACGCGCCGACGGCGATATCCAGCCGGTACGGTTCGCCGGCGGCGAACGTCTTGATGCCGAGCAGGAGGTCCCGGACGCCGCCGTCCCCGATCGATGGATAGCCATCGGGCAGCAGGACGGCAAGCGACGTCGCCCGCGGCCGGCTGAGAAACGCGATGAGGCGGTCGCCGCAGTAGGTGTCCACGGCCTCGACCAGCGCGTCTTCGAGCTCGACCGCATGACGCCCCTCGTGCTGCGCGGCGCCGAAGTCGCAGATGGCCAGCCGCCAGGGCCGGCGCAGGTCGACGCCGTGGTCGGCGACGAGCGCGGTGAGCTCGTCCGGCGCGCTCCCTCCGTCCAGCAGGTCGCGCAGAAGACGCCGGCGCAGGCGCCGCGTGGCGACGATCTCGTCGCGCTGCTTGAGCAGGTCGAGCGTGATCAGGCGCTGGAGGAAGGACAGCGCCGTGTCGACGAACTCGGTGCTCGAGGTCCGCTCGGCGGATGCGACGACGAGCACCTCCAGCTTGCCGTAGAGGATGACCTCGCGACAGAAGTACCGCGATGCGCCCACCTCGACGATGCCGAGCGCAGTCGGGTCGGTGAGCTCGCCCCACGCCCCCCACACCTCCTGCGCCATGCGGCGGGGGCCCTTCACCCCCGAATCGGTGATGACGGCGCCCACGCCGTCCAGGAGCAGCATCGGCATGCCGATGAGGGTCGCGACTTTGGTCAGCAGCTCATTCGGGCCGGCCTCGGCGATCAGCAGGTCGAGCAGGTCGTTCTGCAGGGCGACCGTGCGGCGCAGGCGGTGCAGGTCCGCGGAGGCCAACACGTTGTACACGTACGAGACGACGCTGCGCGTGAGCGCGCCCGTCGGAAGCGTCAGGATCGGTAGTTTGAGCTGCTTCGCTCGCTCCACGATCTCCGCCGGCACCTCGTCGAGGAAGTGCCCCAGTGCGACCACCAACGCGGCGGTGTCGATGGTCGCGAGGCGATCGATGATCCACACGCCCACGGCCGGGTCCTCATACCAGGAACGTCCCGTGTTGATGAGCACGCTCTCACTCGTGAGATAGGGCACCGGGTCGTCCGCGTCGGAGAAGTGGACACCCCTGATCACCCGGCCGAGACCGACGTCGCCAGTGGCGGCCGTCAGCCCGAGGCCGGAGTGCTCCACGAGCTCCCGGACGGTGAGGATCCCGGAGGCATCGTCCCTCATGTCGTTCACCTCGCCCTCACGCGCGGTCCCAGTATGGTGTGCATCTGACCACCCCCACGCAAAAGAGTGTGCTTCCGGGTGCCATGCTTACGTTCGCTTTTGAGCTACAGTACCACTGCAGGTTTCGAGAGATGAACCCGGCGGACGTTGCCGGTACGCGACAAGGAGACACCATGTACACACAGGATTGGCTCACCGAGCACGATCTCAGCCTCACCTTCGACGGCACCGGCCGGCTGTGGAAGTTCCGCCCCACGACCTCGGCCCACGGTCTTCAGCCGGTCGACGCCGGCATCGCCGACGGCGTCCTCGTGATCACCGTCACCATCCCGGACATCGAGTCGGGCGACGTCGACCTCTCCGTGAAGGGCGACGTGCTGCAGATCCGCGGCAAGACAGACCGCACCATGGACCTGGCCTGCGACGTCGGACTGCCCATGACCTTCAGCCTCGAGCAGCTCGAGACCGCCTACGCCGGCGAGGCGCTGGCCATCAAGGTGCTGCCGCCGAGCACGGCGCGCAGGACCACCGCAGAGACCGTCACGGCTGGCCGTCTGACGACGACCCCCTAGACACAAGACCGTCCCCCCGGCGGAACACAGACGCGGGGAGCCGGGAGCTCCCTGAAGACTCTGCTCCCGGCCCCCCGCGTCGACGTACGGGGCGCCCCTTCCTGCGATCGTCCACCCCAAGACGCCACGGAGCGACTCACCCCTGGCCGTATCCTTGCTATAGTAGCCGTCCTTTGCGAGGCGGATGCGTCACCGGGGGCGCGAGTGCCGAACGGGAAAGCCAGACAAGTGGCGATCGAGGCGAAGTACCTCAGACCACGACCCGACCATGTCAGCGTGCGATCGGAGGCGCGCTCGGTGTTCGCGGCCGCGTTCGATCGCAGGCTCACTGTCGTCTGCGCTCCGGCGGGCTACGGCAAGACCACCACGACGGCCGCGGCCCTCGAGCACTGTGGTCGGCCGGCAGTCTGGTACAAGCTGGACGTCCTGGACCACGACCCGCTGGCCTTCCTCGCCGCCATGGCTCGAGCCGTGCGCCGGCTGCACCCTGGTTTCGGTGCATCACTCCTTCGCGAACTCGAGGCAGGACCGGCACTTGACGTCCCTCCCCTCGTGCTGGCCGCGCAGTTCTGCTCAGAGTGCGACCGGCTCGTCAAGACACACGGCCACGTCATCCTCGATGACTACCACGAGACGATGGATGCCGCGGGCATGAACGAGGTGCTCGGGTATCTGCTGGACAACTGCCCGGAGACCATCCATTTCGTGGTCCTCACCAGATACGAGCCGGCCTTCCGCATTGAGAAGCTTCGCCTCGGCGGCGAAGTCGCGCGCATCCCGCGAGACCTCCTTCTGTTCGACGCCGCCCAGGTCGCCGAGGTGTTGTTCCTCAGGTCTGGCCGGCAGCACGATCCGGAGTTCGTCGCCAGGCTGCTGGCGCTCACCGAAGGCTGGCCGGCGAGCGTCGTGCTGGCCGGCATGGCGCTCGAGTGGCTCGACCCCACCTCGCTCGAGGACGCGCTCGCTGACCCGCGCCTGCGTATGGACGTGTTCTCCTATCTCGCCGAGCAGGTGTTCCAGCGACAGACGGAGGCCGTGCGGGAGTTTCTCCTGCGAACCTGCTGCGTCGAGGCACTGTCGGCGGAGCTCGCCGAGCGACTCACGGGCTCGGGCTCCGCATCGCGCCACCTCCACTTCCTCGCGCGCAATCAGGTGTTCACCTTCGATGCCGGGCGCAAGGGGATGTATCGCTACCACAACCTGCTCCGCGACTTTCTGCGCCAACGTTTCGTACAGGACGAGGGCGAGCGTGCTTTCAGGATGCTGCAGCTCGAGACCGCTGATGCTCTGGAGGACTACGGCGACAGGCCGGGCGCCATCGAGTTGCTCCTTGGAGCCAACGAGCTCGAGTTGGCCCTGGGAGTGATCGCTCGCGGCGGCGAGACGGAACTGGAGCGCCGCCCGTCGGAGCAACTCAGGATCTGGGTGAGCAGGCTGACATCTGTGGCAGAGGCCCAACGGCCCTGGGCGCTCGTCGTCGCCGGCGTGCTCGACACGCGCGAGAGCCGATTCACAGCGGCGCTGTCAGAGCTGCGCCTGGCAGTCGACAAGCTCGAACGAGACGGTGATC
This sequence comes from uncultured Thermoleophilia bacterium, assembly GCA_963762125.1. Lineage (GTDB taxonomy): Bacteria > Actinomycetota > Thermoleophilia > UBA2241 > UBA2241 > CAIXSE01. Next base: position 126,644 of record CAVXJO010000006.1, on the reverse strand, counting down.
GCGACGACCTTTACCAAGTCCTCTCCATCACCGAGTGGGCGGAGTTCTGGTCCGGCGACTGCGCTGCCAGCATCGCCACCTGTGGTCGTGCCCTCGACTTCGCCACGACCGATGCGCAGCGGCTACACACTCTGCTCAGCCTCATGTCGGCGGCCCTGGACATGCGGCGCTGGGAGACCGTGGCGTCCGCGTCCTCAAGGGCGGATGAGTTCCTTCCGCGCGCCAAGCCAGAGGAAGCGGCCCGTGCTCAGGCGTTGCGCGCTCACGCGGCGTTCTACCGTGGAGACATACGGGCTGCCCGGGAGTTGATTCGCTCCTGCCACGACCGAGGGCAAACGGCGGCCCAGCGTGCTGCCTCCCTCAACACACACGGCATGATCGACATGGCACTCGCAGACTACGGGTCGGCCGCGCGACACCTGGACGAGGCGGCAAAGACAGCCGAGGGCTTCGGCCATGCGCTGTCCTCCTACATGATCGAGGACAACATCGCCTTTCTGGAGGCATCGGTCGGGCGCTTCGAGTCGGCGCTGCCACGACTTGAGATGCTCCAAGAACATTCAGGCTCACTCGACCCATCGGTTCTGTGCTTCGTCCTGACTCATCAGGGGACCATCCTCAGACGCTACGGAGAACTCGGGGCCGGGCTCGAACCGATAGAGCTCGCGATACAGTCAATGCCACTGGAACGAGATCCCTACCTCGCGCTCAACGCACGGACCAATCGCGCGCTTTCTCAGGGCCTCCTTTTCGGTACACAGCAGCAGAATCTTCTACATCGATTGGCCAGCGACGCTTCTTCGGCTGGCGTCCAATTTGTCGAACTGAAAGCCGTCATGTTCGCTGGGATCCTCGCACACGTGTCAGGTGACCCAACTGAAGCAGTCACGCTGCTTGAGGAGTGTCTGCCCCGCCAATTGGTCCTCGGCCACATCAACCTCATAGCCCAAGAGCTGTGCCCCCGTCCGGAGCTGGTCAGCCTCATACTCAGACGTCATCGCAGCAACGGACTCGGTCCGGCTCTCCTCGAGGCCATCAGCCGTCACTGGTCGTTCCCCGAGACCGCTCTGACGCTCAAGGAGCTCGGACCGTGTCAGGTGGCAACGTGGATCAGCCACCTCACCCCGCCCCCGGGTTCCAGGCACGCCGTCCCGGGCGGGACTCTTCGTGGGCAGACCGCCATTCGGTCCGCGCCAGCCGTCGATCCTTCTCCCTTGGATCAACTCACGGTGAGAGAGCGCGACGTGCTCGAGCTGATGGCGCAGAGTCGCACCAACAAAGAGATTGCAGCCGACTTCTTCATCTCCGTGTCCACCGTGAAGACGCACATCAACCACATCCTCCGCAAGCTCGACCAGACCAGCCGACTCGGCGCCGTCCTCGAGTACCAGCGCCAGAGCGGGCTCGTCAATGACCGGTCGGTCCACCCGAGACTGCGCCCATCTCCACCCTCAGATACGACGCAGAATCCACCCTGGGTATGATTCCCGACAGACTCCGCGCGGTTAGCCTCTCCGCACAGCTCCACAACGACCAAAGGGGAGGACCATGGAGTCGTCAGTGTCAGTCACCTACGTCGAGTCTGCCGCCATGAGCCAGCGCAAGAAGACCGTGATCGACATCCTGCGCGACAGCGACGACTTCGTCTCCGGCGAGGCGATCAGCGGCGTGCTGGGCATCTCGCGCAACGCGGTTCACAAGCATGTGAAGTCGCTGCGCAAACGCGGCTACCGCATCGTCGGCGTCTCGCGCCGAGGGTACCGCCTTGAGGACGAGCCCTCACGCCTCTCCATGGGCCACGTCACCCAGCGCACGGAGCACACCATGTTCGGGCACTCCTTCCGCTACCACGACGAGATCGAATCCACGAACCTCGAAGCCAAGTCGCTCGCCGTGAAGGGAGCACCCGAAGGCACGGTAGTGGTAGCGGAGGCACAGAGCGCGGGACGGGGCCGCCTGGGCCGGCGCTGGACGTCGCCGGCAGGCAAGGGATTGCTCTTCTCGGTCATCCTGCGCCCGAGGCTGGCGATGAGCGAAGCGCACCTCCTGACGATCGTGGCCGCGACCGCAGCCGCCGAGGCGATCGAGAAGCACGTCCCCGCTCGCGTGGCGGTCAAGTGGCCGAACGACCTCTTCATCGGCGATCGCAAGGTCGGCGGGATCCTCATGGAAGTCTCCGGCGAGCAGGATGAAGTCGACTGGATCGTCCTCGGGCTCGGACTCAACGTGAACACGGAGTTCAGCGAGCTGCCCGTCGCCCTGCGGCGCACAGCGACTTCGCTGAAGATCGCAGGGGGCGAGCTCGTGGACCGCAGTGACGTCCTGGCGAGCCTGCTCCTGAGTCTCGAGACGCACTACCAAGCGTCGCTACGCGGCGGATTCGACAAAGCGCTGACTGCGTTCAGGGAGCGCGACTACCTGCTCGCGCGCACTATCAGTGTGGAGACACGACAGGGACCCGTGATCGGGGCCGCGGCCGGCATCGACGACCGTGGTGCACTGCTGGTGGAGTTGCCGCATCGGAGAGTGCGCAGCTTTCACTCTGGCGAAGTGAGCGTGCGGCACTGAGCACCCGGGCGGCCCCCCGGGTGGTTTGACGGCCACCCCGGGGGCCGTTACATTGTCACCTCTTCGTCCTTGCGAGAGGTTGACGATTTGCCCAGTCTCACCACGAGAGAGTTGGCGACAGCGGCTCTCTTCACGGCGATCCTGTCGGTCGCTGCGTTCGTCGCCATCCCGGTCGGCTCAGTGCCATTCACGTTGCAGGTCTACGTTGTACTGCTCGCCGGGATCACACTGGGCCCACGCGTCGGTGCGCTCAGCGTGGTCGCCTACCTGATCTTGGGCCTCTTCGCACCGGTGTACGCCGGCGGAACGTCGGGACTGGGCGCGCTGCTCGGCCCCACGGGCGGCTTCCTGTTCGGCTTCGTGGGAGCAGCGCTCGTCGCCGGCCTCATAGCCAGCCGGGGCGAGTGGACGATGCCGAGGCTGCTGGTCGCCGGGCTCGCGGGGCTGGTCCCCATCTACGGTCTCGGAGCCCTGTGGCTCGCCGTCCAACTCGGCCTCACGCCCGGCGAAGCGGTGCTCACCGGCGTGGTGCCGTTCCTGTGGTTGGACGCATTGAAGACCGTGGCAGTGGCGCTCACGGCGCGGGCGCTGGTCAGCCTGCCGCTGGGTCTTCCTGCCGCGCCGCGGAGAGGCCGCTGACGTCCGCGACGGCGTGACCGCGAAGTCGCAGATTGATGCGGCCGCGCTCGTACTCACCCATGAAGTCCGTGGACGAGCCGTCGCGATAGGCGAGGTCCTTGTCGCGCAGCACCTTGGCTAGAACCTCCACATAGCGCGCGTCCAGCGTCGTCCCGGCCATCATGCGCAGCTCCTTCAGTGCCTCAAAAGAACTCCTGGCGCCGCGATATGGACGGTCGGACGTCATGGCGTGGTAGCTGTCGGCGACGGCGAGGACCTTGCTGAGTTCCGGGATCGCCTCGCTCTGGATGCCGTTGGGGTAGCCGCTGCCGTCGAGACGCTCGTGGTGGAAGCGAACGATGTCGGCCACCTCCTGGTACGCCGCGAGATGCGAGAGCACCTCAGCGCCCTTCTCGGGATGCTGGCGGATGTACTCCCACTCCCCCTCGTCGAGCGAGCTATCCTTGCGCAGCACAGCGTCGGGGACCCCGACCTTCCCCAGGTCGTGGAGCAGACCGGCAAAGTGGAGAGCCTCCGCCTCCTCCTCCGGCAAGTCGAGCGCCGTGGCCATGTCGCGGCAGAACATGGCGACCGCCGCCGAATGCTGCGCCGTGTACTCATCCTTGCTGTCGAGAAGGACGACCATGGCGGCCGCGAGACCGATGTTCATCTCGAGATACTGGTCGCTCAGTTCGGTCTGGCGCGCTACGTGTTCGCGCTCGCGCACGAGGAGCTTGAACATGTACTGGCTGGCCAAGAGCGGCACGAACAAGAGCGCCACGGCGATGATGCCGGCGGCGGCATACAGCGCCGCGATGGCGAGGCCGAGGAGCAGCAGGACGCCCAGCGAGCGCAGGAACGGCGGCATCTCCTCGCGCCAGAAGGAGCGGAGGGGGCGTTGGTACTTGATGCGCACGCCAAGGCTGAGCAGAGCAAGGTTCGTCGCCTCGAACGAGAAGGCGGCAACAGCTCCCGCAACCAGAAGTCCGGCTGTGACTTCGTCCAGTTGTACTCCGAGCGGAGCAAGCAGAGCGTCAAAAGTCAGAGAGGCAACGAAGACAGCCACGATGAAATTGGCCGCGTTGAAGACGACGACGTAACGGGAGCTCTCCCGCCAGGCGCCCCACAGCCCAACGGCCACGGCGACACCGATTGCGGGGAGTCTGCCGGTGAACATTATCGCCAGAAGGATGGGAAGGTTGCAGGCCGCCAGGGTGACGCGGTCCGATACTTCCACCGACATCTCATCCGCGATAATCGCGAGGATGGTGAAGACGACGGCATCGCGGATCACCGTCGAGGAGAGAGGAATCGGCCCTGGGAAGAGGTACGCGTACGCGACAGCGAGACCGGCGCATAGCGCCAGGCCCGCTGTGGTCAGACGGTAATCACGCTCGGCTAGCGACACGGTACCTCTCGGGGTGTGCAGTGCCCCGTCTATCGGCACCGATGAAACGGAGCTTGAGTGCTCAGTGCATCTTGCTGCTGCCACCGCTCGTGACGAGTGCGAACAGCAGAGAGGCGAGCGTCTTCTCGATCTTCTTGCTCATGGTGCGACCTCAGTCGATCGATTGCTCGCGGTCAGTGCATCTTGCCGCTGAAGGTGATGTGCATCTTGCCGCTCTTCGAAATGTGCATTTTCCCCGAGTTCAACATGTCCCCTCCAGAGGGCTAAAGTTTTCGCCACCACATGCCGATGACTCATGGTTGACGATTGCGCACCGTCACTCTACGGATGCCAGTCTGGCCTCGCCTACCCCCCGTGCTTGGACAAAAGGTTCAATGTCATCTGTCCTGAGTTGCCAATATGGACAACACATTCCTGAAGGAGCCGCTCCGGCTCAGAAGTCCCGCGACATCGTGAACCTCTTGGTGTACGCTTCGCCGGGGCCCGTCAGTACGTTCGCCGCGCACCCGCATGGACACCGCAGTCTCCAGTCAGGACACGACGCGCTTCGGGGGGGAGAGCGATAGAAGCGAACGCCGTCGCCGCGGATACCCAAGCCGCGCCGCTCCATCGCAACGCCGGATTCTTGCTCCTCTGGGCTGGTCAGTTCGTCTCGCAGATAGGCGACCGGCTCGCGGCGCTCGCCTTCCCGTGGCTCGTATACACGTCGACCGGTTCGGCACTGAGCACGGGCGCCGTGTTCGCCGTCTACACACTTCCCTACGTGCTCTTCGGCGCTCTCGCCGGCGTGGCCGTCGACCGGCTGAACAAGCGCCGCCTGATGATCGCCGTCGATCTCGTCCGCGCGGCCCTTGTCCTCGCGGTCCCCTTGGTCGCCACGCGCTCGCTGGTGGCGGTGTTCGTGCTCGGCTTCGCGATCGCGACTGCGGGCGTCTTCTTCGAGCCCGCCAAACTGGCCGTGCTCCCCGAGATCGTGACGCCGGGCAGACTCCTGCGCGCCAATTCGCTGTTCTCCACCAGCGAGAACCTCACCGAGATCCTGGGGTGGGCCTTCGCTGGGGCGTTGCTCGCCTCAGTGAGTACGTCGGTCGCGTTCCAGCTCGACGCCGCCACCTTTGCCGTCTCGGCTGCGGCGCTTCTGCTGATGCGGTACCGTGCGCCCGCGGGCGCGGCGGCGGAGCACACCGCGCGCAGTGTCCGGCGCGAGCTGAGGGAGGGCTTCCGCTTTCTCGCGCGCGATCGTGGGCTGCGCGCCAACACCGTCATGATCGTCGTCTGCGTCGCCGGCCTCGGCGCCGCGTATCCGCTCACGTTCCTCTTCGCCGTCACCGTGCTGGACGGCGGGACAAGGGCGTTCGGCGCCCTCGAGGCTATGGTCGGTGCCGGGTTCCTCGCCGGATCGCTCGCGCTGGTTGCGCTCGCCTCCCGTGTGCGCAAGGGGCGCGCCATGATCGCCGGGCTGGCCATCATGGGCGCCTGCCTCTCCCTGGTCGCGACCACCGACTCCTTGTGGGTGGCAGCCGTGCCGTTCGCCATCTTCGGTATCGCCAACGCCGTCGTCCTCATCGCGGTCGACACGTACCTGCAGCAGATCGTCCCCGACGGCATGCGGGGGCGGGTGCTGGGCACGCGCTTCACACTCACGCAGGGGACCTACGCGCTCTCGGTCCTCGTCGGCGGCGCACTCGCCGGCGTGGTCGACGTGCGCGTCCTCTTCATCGTCGCAGGCGCCGTCGTGGCGGCTTCGGCCCTGGTCGGTCTGCTGACGCGCGAGGTGCGCGAAGTCTGACGGCGCCAGGCCGCGCCGCTTGGGGCAAGGGTTGCGCGGCCTGACGCCCTGACCACCGGGTGATAGCCTTGGGAGCACAGCCGTGGGGCGGCGCACCGGAGGGGCCACGCCGCCATCCACCGGCGACCGAGACGCTCCATGCCTTTCCCTGCCGACACCCAGAGGCCACGACCCGCCGGCATGCCGCGCACGAGCTGGATGCAGCTCAGCGTGATCAGCGTGTCCGAGTTTGTCGTCTGGGCGGGCTTCGGCGCCATCATCCCGTACCTGCCGCTCTTCCTCGAGGAGCAGGCTCATACGTCGATGACCCTCTGGGCGGTCATCGCGGCGATGTTCTACGTGGGCACCCTGCTGTTCTCGTCGCCGCTGGGCTGGCTCAGCGACACCATCGGCCGCAAGCCGGTGATGATCGGCGGAGCGCTCCTGTACACGATCGCGCTGCTGCTCTTCACCACCACCACGGACCCGTACTGGTTCATCCTCTTCCGGCTGCTCGAGGGTATGGGCACGGCAGCGTTCGGCCCGGCGGCACAGGCGTTCGTCGCCGACATCACGACGGAGGACAACCGCAGCAAGGCCTATGGCTTCCTGACGACGGCCCAGTTCGGAGGGCTGATCGTGGGGCCGGCGCTGGCCGCGCCGCTCTACGCGCTCGGCGGGGAGGGCAAAAGCGGCTTCTACGCGATCTTCTACTTCGGGGCGATCCTCTCGGCGCTGTCGCTGACGGCGATCACGCTCCTCGTGCGCGAGCCGGCGGCCCTGAAGACGCGGCGCACGCAGCGCCGCCGCGAGCGCGAAGCCCACGAGGGCTGGCGCACGACGATGAAGCGCTATCGGGCGATCTTCTCGGCGCCGATCCTCGCCTTCGTCCTCGTCGCCTTCACCAGCCACTACGCCATGGGCGCCTGGGACGTCGTCTGGAGCCTGTATCTGGACCACCTGGGAGCCTCCAAGGCCTTCATCAGCTTCACGTGGGTGGCATTCAGCGTGCCCATGCTGCTCAGCTTCTTCGGAGGCATGGTCGCGGACCGCTACAGTCGCTTCTGGCTCTTCATCATCGGATACGGACTCTCAAGCCTTGCCTGGATGTTCTACGGCCTCTCGACCGACTTCGCGGCTCTATTGGTCGTCAACGTCCTCGAGGGGCTCGCGATCGCCTTCTCCTATCCGGCCAAGCAGGCGTTCCTCGTCCAGGTGAGCCCGCCGCGCTGGCTCGGAACCGTGACCGGCGTCGAGGCCACGTCGATGCAGCTGGCCGGACTGCTGGGATCGCTGACGGCGCCGCTGCTGTACGCCCGGATCTCGGGGAAGGTGCTGACGCTCGCCGGGATCATCAGCATCATCGGCCTGGTGGTGGCCGCGCCGATCCTGTACGCGGCCTGGCGACGGCTACGCGAGGCGGGCGACACGCGCAGCAGCGCCGAGTTGGAACGGCTCGCGGACGGGGTGAGGCCTGCCTTCTCCTCCGAGACGCCGCGCGGACTCGAGTGACGGGGCGCGCACCCTACTACTGCGAATCTCGCATCCCGGCCATACGGGCTGGTCACCACGTGGTCAAGAGGGCACCTTCCCAGTGCGACGGTAAGGGAAGGGTCAATCGTTCACGCTCGGTCAAGGCGCGTCGGGACTCGGAACAGGTGCTCCGCTAGTAGCGGCGCACCTCCCCGTACAAGGTGTCGCGCTGGACCGGGGTGCGGCCGGCAGCGCGGATGAGCCGCACCATCTCATCCACATCGCACTGATTTCGTACTCCGGCGGCGGCGACGACGTTCTCCTCGATCATCGTCGAGCCCAGATCGTTGGCGCCGAAGGCGAGCGCGACCTGCCCCATACGTAATCCTTGCGTGACCCACGAGGCTTGGACGTTGGGCACGTTGTCGAGGTAGATGCGTGTGACCGCGAGCATCAGGAGGTAGTCGACACCGGTGGCGGGGACGTGGCCGGCCTGCAGTTCCGTGTTGCCGGCCTGGAAGGTCCACGGGATGAAGGCGGTGAAGCCGCCGGTCTCGTCCTGCAGGTCGCGGATGCGGCGCAGGTGTTCGATCCGCTCGGCGGCCGTGTCGAGGGAACCGAACATCATGGTCGCCGTCGTCTTCATGCCAAGGCCGTGGGCGAGGCGCATGACGTTCAGCCAGGTGTCCGTGGGTATCTTGTGCGGGCTGATGGCGGTGCGTACGCGATCGACGAGCACCTCGGCGCCGCCGCCGGGCAGGCTGTCGAGGCCGGCGGCGTGGAGCCGCGTCAGCGTCTCCTCCACGCTCAGGTCGCTCTGCTTGGCGATATGCACGATCTCAGGCGGCGAGAGCGAGTGGATGTGGATGGGGTACCTTGCCTTGATGCTGCGGAAGACCTCTTCGAACCAGCAGATGTCGAGATCCGGGTGCAGGCCGCCCTGCATCATGATCGCGGTGCCGCCGAGTTCGAGCGTCTCCTCGACCTTGAGATGGATGTCGGCTTCGGCCAGGAGGTAGCCCTCACCGCTCCCCGGCTTCTTGTAGAACGCGCAGAAGCGACAGCCGGACAGACAGTAGTCCGTGTAATTGATGTTCCGGTCGACGATGAAGGTGACGTCGTCGCCGGGATGGAGGCGGCGACGGACGGCGTCGGCGCGCGCGCCGACGCCGAGCAGGTCGCCGCCCTCGAGCAGCGCGAGCGCCTCTGCATCGGAGAGCCGCGCAGTCATCCCCGGCTCGCGGTCATCGCGCGCGTTCACGACGTCACCTCCCCGCTGTCGAGTCGAAGGACCATCTCGACGTAGTCGAAGCCGTGGCCCGTCGTGTCCCGGTGCACCGGCATCCCGGCGACGACGTCGTCGCCGGGAGTGAGCGTGAACCCCAGGGTCGTGTGGAACGCGATGGACTTGGTATTCCACGCGCCCGTCTCGGCGAAGAGCTCGCCGCGGCCGTGATCGCGAGTGATCTGGGCGAAGCGCTCGTACATCTGCCGACCCAGCCCGGCCCCACGACGATCCGGATGCACTCCGGCATAGTGGACGTAGCCTGCCTGCGGCATGCGCTGCGACATGAGTCCGACGAGGAACCCGACGAGCTGGTCACCATCCTCGACCAGCAGGCAGGTGTCGCCGAAGTGCTGGAACAGCTGTGGGCAGACGGCATGGACCATGTGCAGGCCCGGCCACCAGGCATCTATCGCGGCGATGACCGCCTCGGAGTCGGATGGTTCGGCGCTGCGCCAGCTGAGCGGTGAGAGGCTCATGCGGATGCCTCCGGGTCGAGCATGAGCTGGAAGTGCACCAGGTGATCGCCGAGCGGACCGCAGTCGATCGTCACCGCCACGCCGCGGCGAAAGAGGGCCAGGCTGGTGCAGCTCACTCGCGCACCAGCTCAGGCACCGCCGGCCGCGACGGACGGGGTATCCAGGTCGGGGACGCCGTCGAGCTCACCGATCGCTGCCGCGCGCCGGTAGAACTCACTCAGTCCGGCGCGGTACTCCGGCGTGAATTCGAACTTGAGCTTGTCGAAGTAGTCCACCAGGTACGCCTGGCTGAAGTCGTACAGCTGAGCCGCGGCGGCGGCGGTGGCCACCGGATCCGCCGCACACGCGTCGCGCGAGGCGAGGAGCGCGGCGCCGACGGCGTCGGCCGCGTGCGGCCGCGCGTCCGCGAAGTCCCGGTGCGCCGCGCAGACCGCATAGACCATCGGCAAGCCGGTGACGCTTTTCCACTCGGCGCCGAGGTCGTAGTGGTGCGGGTAGGCCTCGACGCGCAGCAGGTGCAGCGCCTCGTCGCCGATCAGCAGCAGCGCGTCGAACTCCTCGAGCACCTCGGAGAGCGGGCCGCGCCGCGGCGCGAACTGGGGCTCGATACCCCACTCGTGGCAGAGCACCTTGAGCAGGCAGATGGAGGTCGCGCTCTTCTCCGTCAGCGCGACCCGGCGGATGTGCGCCAGCGGGGTGCGGGCGAAGAGCTGGATGGAGTCGACCGCGCCGAAGGAACTGATCGAGACCTGCGGCAGCAGCACTTGCGTCGCGGCGTTGCGGGCGAAGGCGATCGAGGACGACAGCGTCACGTCGATCGCCCCTTCCGCCAGCATCTCGTTGAGCGCGGAGGGGTACCCTTCGACGATCTCGGCGCCGACGCCGCGCGTCGACAGTTCGCGCGCGAAGTGATGGTACAACGGGAAGCAGTTGACGAACTCGATGCGCCCGACACGCACCGGCGCCGCGGCCCTCCCGCCGAGGTGGGCCGGGTCAGTCGCCGCCATCGTACCGCCGCACGACGTTGTACAGCGTGTCACGCTCCACGGGGACGCGGCCGGCGGCGCTGATCACATGCACCAGCTCCGCCTTGCTGAGCTCCTGGCCCGTGTCGACGCCGGCGGCGTGGCTGATCTTCTCCTCCACGACGGTGCCGTCCAGGTCGTTGACCCCGAACGCCAGCGAGACCTGCGCCAGCTTGAGGCCCACGTTGATCCAGAAGGCCTTGACATGACGGAAGTTGTCGAGCACGAGCCGGCCGACGGCGAGCATCTTGAGGTCGTCGAAGCCGGTGGGGCCGGGCAGCTCACTCAGCCCTGTGTTGGCCGGCTGGAACGACAGCGGGATGAAGGCGTTGAACCCGCCAGTGTCGTCCTGCAGTTCGCGGAGGCGGACCATATGGTCCGCGAGCTCGGCCGGCTGCTCGACGTGGCCGTAGAGCATGGTCGCGTTGGACTTCATCCCGACCTGGTGTGCGGCGCGATGCACGTCCAGCCAGGTCTGGCCGCTGATCTTGCGCTCGCAGATCAGGTCGCGGACGCGACCGCTGAAGACCTCTGCGCCACCGCCGGGAAGGGACCCGAGGCCGGCGGCCTTTAGCTCCTGCAGCACCTCGGTCACAGACAGGTCACTGATCCTGGCGAAGTGCGCGATCTCACTGGCGGTGAACGCCTGGATGTGGACGTCCGGCGCCAGCTCGCGCAGGGCGCGCATCATGTCCAGGTAGTAGTCGAACGGCAGGTCGGGATGCTCCCCGCCGACGATGTGGATCTCGCTGATGCCGCCGACCGCCAGCGTCTCCCTGGCCTTCTCGACGACCTCGTCGACGGACAAGGTGTAGGCGTCGGCATCGCCCTCGTCGTGGCTGAACGCGCAGAAGAGACAGCGGTTGCGGCAGACGTTGGTGTGATTGATGTGCCGGTTGGATATGAAGTAGACCTCGTTGCCGGCGATGCGCTCACGTGCGAAGTCGGCCATCGCGCCGAGGGCGAGGATGTCGCTGGAAGCAAACAGTTCGGTCGCGTCGTCGCCGCCCAGACGCTCGGAGGCCTCGACCTTCCGCCAGATGTGGTCGAGGCCAGAGCGCGCGGCGAGCGCGGAGATCTCACTTGGGTTCACGAGGCTGGACTCCGGAGTCGTCAGCTGTAGCGGTCGACGACCTGCGCCGCCACCTGAGCGAGCAACCCGCGCTCGATAGTGTCGGGACAGGCGGCGAGGACCGACCTGGCATCTTCAATGTACCGCAAAGCATCGCCGCGGGCACGTTCGAGCGCGCCCGTCTCGATGACGGCGTGGAGGACGGCGGCGACCTCGCCGTCACCGGCGCCCGGCCGGTCGAGGATATCCGCCAGGTCCGGTCGTACCTCGAGCGCGTAGAGCAGCGGCAGCGTGATCGTGCCGTCGCGCACGTCTGTGCCGGGGCGCTTGCCGGTGGCCTCCTCGTCGCCGCTGCAATCGAGGATGTCGTCAAAGACCTGGAAGGCGAGGCCGATCAGGCGGCCGTACTCGCCGACGGCGCCGGCCGCCTCGGGGGCGCCCGAGAGCATGGCGCCGAGCGCGCACGCCGCCGAGAAGAGATCAGCCGTCTTGCGCTCGCAGCGGCGCAAGTAGGCCTCGATACCGACGCTCACGTCATGGGCCTCGGCCCGCTGGAGCACCTCGCCTTCGCTGAGCCCTACGGCGGTCGCGCTCAGGAGGTCCACCGCGGCCGGGACAGCCGCGTCCACGAGCTCGGAGAAGGCACGGGCCAGCAGGAAGTTCCCGGCCGACACAGCGATGGCCGGCCCGTAGCGGTGTGCCACCGTCGGGCGGCCGCGGCGAAGCTCCGCGCGGTCGAGCACGTCGTCGTGGACCAGCGTGGCCATGTGCAGGAGCTCGACTGCGGCCGCTCCGCGGAGGACCGGCTCTGCCGCCGCCTCGCCCCGGCGCGCACAGAGCAGCGTGAGCAGCGGCCGCACGCGCTTGCCACCGGCGCTCAGCGTCGTCCGGCAGGCGTCCCCGAGCCTGCCGGGGTACTCCGCGGCGACCGCAGTCAGGCGCTCCTCGACCAGTTCGAGACCGCGAGCGATACGACGCTTCTGCGCCGTCGAAGACCACGACAGCGACGGCCGAGGGCTCACAACGGCACCTGGCCTACATGGAGAGCGATGGCGCCGAAGCCCAGGCGCCGGTAGCGGACGTTCGTCAGCCCGGAGCCGGCCATGATCTCGGCGAGCTCATCGGCACGGGGGAACGCTGCCACCGAAGCGGGAAGGTACGCGTAGGCCGAGGGATCGCCGGTGACGAGGCGGCCGAGCACCGGCACGACGCGGCCCATCCAGACGTCGTGGAAGCGCCTGCCGGCGCCCTCGGGCGCCTGAGTGGACTCGAGGCACACCACCCGTCCGCCCGGGCGCGCGACCCGAGCCATCTCCCGGAACGCCTTGGGCACGTCGGGCACGTTGCGCACGCCCCAGCCCACGGTGACGGCGGCGAAGCGTCCGTCCTCGAACGGGAGTGCGAGCAGGTCGCCGGCGACGAACTCACGCGGCAGCGGCAGGCCGCGACCCTCTCGCATGGCAGCCTTCTCCCGGGCGCGGGCGAGCATCTCCGGCGTGAAGTCGAGCCCGGTCACAGCGCAGGATGGGCAGGCCCCGGCAAGACTGAAGGTGAGGTCGCCGGTGCCGCAGCAGACGTCCAAAGCCTCGTCGTGCGGCGCAAGGCAGGCCTCGCGGGCGGCCATGCGGCGCCAGCGGCCGTCGAGCCCGACGGTCATGATGCGGTTCATCAGGTCGTAGCGCACGGCGATGTCCCCGAACATGGCCTCGATGCGCGACGGGTCCCGATCGATGGGGAGATCGCCGGACCCGCGCGCGGGTCGGCGCGGCGCCATCAGTTCCGGCCCCCGTCCCACGGCGGGAAAAGGGCCTGCTCGAAGCCGAGGGCGGTGAGCACCTTGCCGGCGACATGGTCGACGGCGTCCTGCAGCGATTGCGGCCGGAAGTAGAAGCCCGGCATCGCCGGGAGCACCACAGCGCCGGCCTCGGCCAGTTCGAGCAGCCGGCGCAGGTGGATCTGGGTGAGCGGTGTCTCACGAGGGACGACGACCAGCGGGCGCCGCTCCTTGAGGGCGACGTCGGCCGCGCGGTGCATCAGCGTGCGGCTGGTGCCCAGGGCGATGTTCGCCGCCGTCGACATCGAGCACGGGCAGATGACGACCGCGTCGGGGGCGCTGCTCCCGCTCGCCGGCAGCGCCCCGAGATCGTCCGGCGCGAAGACCTGCGCCGTCGCGCCGGCACGCTCGAGGAAGGCCGCGGTCACGGCGGCCCGCGTGCCCGCCGGCAGGCCGAGCTCGTGTCGAAGGACGAGGACGCCGCTCTCGGAGATGCTCAGCTGCAGGGCACACCCGGCGGCCGCAAGCGCCTGCACCAGCCGGGCGGCGTAAGGCGCTCCGCTGGCGCCGCTCACACCGATGAACACGCTCTGTGGTGGTCTACCGGTCATAGCGATGCCCCCAGGGCGGGGCTCTCAGGGCTGGCTGATCGTGCCGGCGTGGCACTGGCCGCCGTAGCAGCCCTTCGGGCCGGTGCCCATGTTGCCGTGGCACTTAACGCAGACGCTCCCCGACGAGTACACGTGGTTGGGATGGTCGGCGATGAAGGCGCTGCCGTGCGGCAGTTCGACGCCGTGGCAGCCCACGCAGAACGAGCTGGTGTGGCACTTGCTGCAGAGGCTCGGATTGCTCATCGCAACGCTCGAGTGCTGCGAGAGCCAGCCGCCCGGATGCGGCATCTCGAGGCCGTGGCACTTGATGCAGCTGTTCTCGCCGTGACACTTGATGCACTTCTGCTGGTTGTCGCCGTGGAGTGCGTAGCTGCCGTGGCTGGTGAGCCAGTTGCCCGGATGCGGCATCACGAGGCCGTGGCAGTCGATACAGAACGTCGGGTCCCGCTTGAGGTGGCAGGAGACGCAGATGCTCTTGCCGCGCTTCACCACGAGCGGCCCGTGACTCTTCATCCAGCCCTTGGGATGTGGCATGTCGAGGCCGTGATGGCACTCGGCGCAGATGGTCCCGGTCTTGTGGCACCCCTGGCACTGGGACGGAGTCACGTTGCCGGTGATGGGGACGTTGATCTCCTCCGGCGGAGCGCCTCCGACATGGCAGATGCTGCAGTCGTCGGGGAGGCGCACGCCGTCGTGACAGCGCGCGCAGATCGGCATCTTGTTCTGCGACACGCGAGCCACTTCGAGCTGCGTTCCGGGATGGCTGATGTCGGCGTGGCACGTGATGCACTGATAGCCGGCCTCACGCAGCCCGGTGTGGTTGACGCGGATGTTGTTGTAGACCTGGTCCCGCTCGAGCTGCGACTTGGGATGGCACTGGACGCAGTTGTTGGTGCCCACGGCCGTCGTGAGCGGGCGCTCGTAGGTGTCCGACACGTACAACACGAGGTTGGTGAGACCCTGGAGGTTCCGGATGAAGTAATTGAACACGCCGGGCTTGGTGTGGCACTTCTGGCAGCCCACACCCGCCTTGTAGTGGGGCGACTGCTTGTAGGTCGCGACCTCAGGCTGGATGAGGTGACACGCCTCGCAGGTCTTCAGGTTGTTCATCGCCGAGAACGCGATGATGGCGCCGACGAAGACCACGACGAAGGCGGCGATCACGCCGAGCAGCCAGGCCTTGGGCACTCGGCCTTCGAGGAGCACCTGGCTTTTGGGGACCCTGTCCTTCAGCTTCTTGAACATGGTCACTGGCTCCCAGGGACCGGCGTGAGCGTGGGCGTCACTCGGGGGGCCGGCGTGTACTGGAGCCCCTTGAACAGGCTGTGGGCGCGCGGATCACCAGAAGCGTGCTGTTCGTGACACGCCTGGCAGTTCTTGAGCACATGGCAGTTGAAGCAGGTGGGAGTGCCGTAGCGGGCGGCCTGCCTGGGATGGCTGGAGATGAAGTTCGCGGGATGCGGCATGGGCAGCTGGTGGCATGTCTTGCAGTACTCCTGGACGTTGTGGCACTGAGCGCAAACCTTGCGGCCCTTGGCCTCGGCCGTCTTGCCGTGCCCGTAGAGCCATGCGTTCGGGTGGGGCATGAGGATGCCATCGTGGCACTCGCTGCAGGCGTTCTTCTTGACGTGGCAGGCGCTGCACGTGGAGAGCACGCCGATGGCGCCGTGGCGCGTGTCCCAGTCGCTCTCCTTGTGCGACACTGGCATGGCGCCGTAGTCGCGCTTGGCGTGACAAAGATCACAGCGCGACCTGGCCACCGTGCCGTCGGCCGCCTTGTACTGGTTGTTGTGGCAGATCAGGCACTGTTCCATGACCGGGTAGGTACGCGACCCCTCCGGTACGGCAGTGCCGTGCGCCGTGGTCGAGTGGCAGCGCTGGCAGAGGAAGCCGGCCTCGATGAGGTGCTCGTGATTGACGCGGATGCCGCCGGCGCTGATGGTCTTGAACAGCGTCTCGTTGGTGTGGCAGCGCCGGCACGACTGGTTGAGCACGAAGCCGAGGATGGGCTTCTCGTAGTCGCCGGTGAGCTGGGCGATAGGCTGCTGCAGGGCCTCGAGTTTGGATGTGAGGAAGAAGAACGGCCCCGGCTTGGTGTGGCACTGCTCGCAGTTCACGTTGCGGTGCGCCGACTTCTCGTACTCCGCTACGTAGGGGACGTGGCTCTTGCAGGAACCGCAGAAGCGTGGCGAGGAAGTGCCCGCCAGCGCCACGCCGATGAACACCACGAGGACGGTGAGGGCGATTGCTGCGACCGTGACGCCGCGTCTAGTGAGCCGAAAGTTCAACGACTGATCTCAGTGGCCGGAGACGCCGCGGTATCCGCCGGAGGGGACGACACTGCCTGAGTTGATGGCGCTAGGTCTGGTGGAATGGACAGCGCGCCGGTGACACAGCGTGCACTGGAAGCCGTTGGCGTGATGGTTGGCGCTCCGGTGACACTTGGTGCAGGCGCTCTTCGGTGGCGTGCGCTGCGCGGCGTGGTACTTGCCCCTGTGGCAGGTGCGGCAGTTCTTGACCTTCTTGCTCACGGAGCGCGCGTGCAGCTTCTGCTTGTGGCAACCACTGCACACGAATTTCTTGGTGACCTTCGTAGAGTGCTGAGCCTGCCGGCCGCCGGATCCCTTGTGGCAGCTGGCGCACTTGCTCTGCGAGATCCGCCTGCCGGCGTGCCTCATCTTGTGGCACGACCCGCAATTCTTGAAGCCGGGGCTGCTCGTCTCATAGAGGTGGAACGCCTGTGCGCGCGTATGACAGGTGGTGCACTGGACCTTGCCGACGTGCTTCTGCGGCGACGAGTGGCACACGCCGCACTGGGTGAAGCCGGTGGCCTGACCACTGTGATGCGGGCTCGAGCCGGGATCGTACCAACTCACGCTCGTCGAGTGGCAGTCGAGGCAGGCGCTGGTCGAGCCGAGGTGCGGGTTCGCGCCGTGCGTGCTCGGGACGTTGTACTGCTTCTCCGCCGAGTTCCAGAGGTGACACTCCTGGCTGCAGGCCGAAGTCGTCTCGGTAGGCGTCGGGGTGGGCGTCGCCGTTGGCGACCCGGTGGGCGACGCCGTGGGCGTCGGCGATGTGGTCCAGTAGGGCGTGGTGTCCTGACCGGGGTAGTGACAACTCCAGCAGGTCTCGTCGGGATAGCTCTGGTACCCGGTGTGGCATTTCACGCAGGTCGCATCGGTCGGCGTACCCTCCGAGTGGCAGGATGCACAGCCGATCGCGCCGTCGTGCTGCCACTGGGAGAAGGCGGACGCTGGCGCTGTCGTGAGTGCGAGTGCCACGACGACAGCGGCAAGCAGCGCCACGACAGCGGCTGTGACGGTCGCCCAAGGGCGCACACTGCTCACGTCGACTCCTTCCCCGGACCGGGAGCCACGTTTCACGACGTGACGCCGGCCACACTCCCCGTTGGAACTATCCCCTACTCAAACGCCGGCCCTCTCATCGCGATCTTGCCGACGAGGTGGCTGTGACTGCAGAGTTTATCAGTCCTTGTGAAGCTCTTCACCCTCAAAAGGAGATAAGCCAGTTGTAGGTCACCCAGATGACGAAAATGCAGAACACGGCCCAGAGGAACAGCGCCGCTCCGGTGATGACCCACCAGACGACATTCTGGACCTTCATTCGCGCCTCACTGACCGGCGCCACGAGCACCTCGTCCAGTCTGCCCTGACGCACGAGACGCTCGTATTCGACCGGGCGTTCGTGGACGTACTCCTCAAGCGGGAGACCGCCGGCGTACATCGCCCTGTCCATGGGGAAGGTCTCTGGGCGCAGATGCGCGTGGAAGAAATGCCAGAACACGACCACGAACCCCATGGCCAGCAGCGCCCCACCCGAGTGATTGACGAGTGCGAAGTTGATCACGATGCCCGGCAGGTACCGCGCGGCGACCTCCGGGTACCAGAGGATGGCGCCGGTGACGCACATGATGCTGACGCCCGCCGAGGCGGCCCAGAACTCGCCCTTCTCGTAGTACGCGTAGCGGTCGAGCTGGAGCTTGGGGCGGGGGCTCCTGCCGATGAACCAGCTGACCATGGCCCTGAGGTCGCGGTAGTCCTGCCGAGTCGGGACCATCGAGCCGGGGCCCCAGAAGTGACCCTTGGTCCTGACGAGGACGGTCAAGAAGAAGCCCAGCATGCAGATGACGCACGCGACCATGATCATCGCCGCGAAACGGTGGATCATGCCGGCGTTCTCGATGCCTCCGATGAAGCCCATCCACGTCCGCGCCCATGCCTTGTCGCTGTACTTGAGGGGCATGCCCGTCAGCACCAGGGTGGAGAAGCTGATCATGATGAAGAAGTGCACCCAGCGCTGAAACGCCGTGAAGCGGCGGAAGTGGGTGCGAGCGCCAACCGCCGCCGGCGCGACCAGTGGCGCTGGTTCAAGGGCCATGCCCTTCTCGCGGATGTCGCTGTCGATACTAGCCACGGCGGTACAGTCCCTCCCTCAGGCCTCGATAGAAATACAGGAAGCAGTGCAGACCGCCGAGCGTGAACAGCACACCGATGAGGATGGCATGGTTCATCTCCATCAGCCACACCCACAGCGATGAATGGGGCGTGCTGCGGTCGACGTGGACGAGGAAGCTGGCGAAGTTGGAGTTCGCGTCCTCGTGGCACTTACCGCAGGTCTTCACGACGTTCTGGGAGGACACCATGCTGTGCGGGTCTGACTTCGGCAGGATCTGGTGGTAGCCGTGACAGTCGGTGCACACCGCCCGGGAGAGATCGCCCATCTCCACAGACTTGCCGTGGTAGGTGTCCAGGTACGTCTCCGACTTCTCGCCGTGGCAGCGGCCGCACACCTGCGGGATCGTCTCCCGGAACGCGGGCGTCGTCGGGTCGACGATGCCGTGCGAGCCGTGGCAGTCGCCGCACGCCGGCGCCTCCATGGAGCCCTCGTTCATGACGAGGTTCCCGTGGAAGGACTTGTCGTACATCCTGGACTCGCTGGCGTGGCAGTTGCTGCACGCGGTGAGCTTGGCCTGCCTGTACCAGCCCTCCGTCTCCGCAGTTGTGTGCTCGCGTGCCTCGAAGCCCGCGTGGCACGCGGTGCAGTCCAGACGCGAGTGCATCGACGAATGCCAGGTGTCCTCGGAGATGGTGAGACTCTTCTCGACGCCGTTGACGTCGACGGTGCCAAGATCGGGCTTCGCGTGACACTCGAGACAGCGGTCGCTCTTGCCGGTCGGGATGGTGAAGGTGATGGCGGCGGCCGGCGCCGCGGCGGCCAGCAGCACGCAGAGCGCGCCCAGCAAGACGAAGACGAGGGTCCGCGGGCTCACTGCGTGGTCACCCCTTCGGCCTTGTGGCAGTCCACGCACATCTGCTTCGGGTGGCACACGAGACACGACCGCTCACCCTTGAGCGCCACCGGCGCATGCGAGGTGACCCAGTCGGCCGGGTGGTCCACGGTGTGGCACTGGTCGCACAGCTGCTTCTCCGAGTGGCAGCCGAGGCAGCGCGTGCGGTCCTTCTTGGCCTGCAGCCCGTGCGCGTAGGGCCAGTTGCCCGAGTAGTGGCCTGGAGTGGGCCTGGCGTGGCAGCCGTCGCAAAACTGCGCCTTGTTGTGATGGCAGCGGATGCAGTCCTGCTCGTTGTTGAGCGCGAGCTTGCCGTGCTCGGCCAGGAAGTCGGTGGGATGTGCCTGTCCGCCCGCCGGTGGCGTGTAGTGACAGAAGTCGCACTTGGTGGGGTCCTTGGTCTGCTCGTGGCACATGGTGCAGGGAGCCATGGTGACCGTG
Source organism: uncultured Thermoleophilia bacterium (assembly GCA_963762125.1). GTDB lineage: Bacteria > Actinomycetota > Thermoleophilia > UBA2241 > UBA2241 > CAIXSE01. Next base: position 106,814 of record CAVXJO010000006.1, on the reverse strand, counting down.
CTGCTCTGCCCGGGGGCCGCGTGCGCCGTGTGGTCGTGGCAGTCCACGCACTCGAGGTTGTTCTGGTTGATGTGCTTGGCGTGCGGCATCCGGATCTTGCCCGGGATGCCCATCAGCCCCTTGAGCGGGTGGCAGTTGATGCAGTTCTCAGTGGCCGGCGGCGCCTGCGTGTCGCTCGATGGCTTCATGTTGAGGTACGACAGCCAGATGTTGCGGGTCTCCTTGGAGCGCCACTTGAACGAGGCGACGACGCCCGGCGGGACGTGACACTCGGAGCAGGGGACCGAAGAGTGTGCTCCGCGCTGCCAGCTGCGATAGGCCTGCTCCATGGAGTGGCAACTGCCGCAGTACGAAGTGGAGGAGGTCGCGACCACCGGCACGAGGAGGATCACGACGACCACGCAGATCACGGCCGCGACTGCGGCCACGACGAACCTGCGCGATCGCCCTCGCGGCTCGTCGGCCGACTGCTGCGACTGCTCGACGTCGCCGTCACTCACTACGCATCCCCCTCAGTGTGTAAGTGGTGGTGACCGGGGGCGTCCCTTGAGACCGCGAGAGCGGGATGCTCGACGCTCCGGCGGGCAGCATTGTACCACATGGGGTATCCGAAAGACGCCCTCCACCCCCCGCCGGCGACCCCGTCATCACGCCACCAGCGTGGCCGCGACGACCACGGCGCCGTACAGCAGGCCGACGGCGCCGTTCACGGTCATGAACCCCATCCCCACGCGGCCCAGCCCACGACGAGCGATATCCAGGTGCGGCCACGCGAGCAGCGCCGTCACCACGGCCAAGCCGACCCAGTACACCGGCCCGAGATCGCTGAGGGCCCCCACGGCGACGAGAAGGGCGACGGTGGCCACGTGCGAGAGAGCAGCCACGACCAGAGCGCCGCTCTCGCCCACCGACACCGGCACCGAGTGCAGCCCGTGGCGCCGGTCGAAGTCGAGGTCGAAGATCGCATAGATCACGTCGAAACCTCCGACCCACAGCCCGACGGCGAAGAACAGCAACCACGGCACCGGACCGAGGGTCCCGCGCACCGCGAGCCACGCGGCCGCCGGCGCCAACCCCAGCGTGAGACCCAGGGCGTAGTGACAAAACCACGTGAAGCGCTTCGCGTAAGGGTAGAGGACGAAGGCGGCCAAGGGGATCGGCCACAGGTAGCGGCACGGCTCCGAGAGCTGGAATGCCGCCACGACCAGCAGGGCCACCGACACCGCCGTGAAGAGCCAGACCTCGCGCCGCCCAAGGCGGCCGGAGGGCAACTCGCGAGTCGCCGTGCGTGGGTTGCGTGCGTCAAGCTCCGCGTCGATCAGCCGGTTGAGCGCCATAGCCGCGCTGCGCGCTCCGACCATGGCGACTGTGATCCACAGCAACTCCGCCCGGGTCGGCATGCCATCCGCGGCCAGAAACGCGCCCGCGTAGGCAAAGGGAAGCGCGTAGACGCTGTGCTCGATCTTGACGAGCCTGGCGAAGAGCGCGGGCTTGGACGCAGCGTCGCTCTCGGACACGCCGGTGGGGTCCCGCTCAGTCCGGGGAGGCAGCCGGACCGTCGCCCTTGGCGGCCGAGTCGCCCTTCGGTGCTGCGACGTCGTCCTTGGCGGCGGGGGCATCGGCCTTGCGTGCGAGCGAGGCGTCGACCTTGGGTGGTGCGTCTTCCCTCGGTGGGGCAGCGGCCTTCGTCGGAGGCTCGGCCTTGGTCGGAGGCTCGGCCTTCGTCGGAGGCTCGGCCTTGGTCGGAGGCTCGGCCTTCGTCGGAGGCTCGGCCTTGGCGGCGGAGTCGGCGGCGGCTTTGGCCGGGAGCTCGCCCTTGGCGGCCGGGGCTGCGGCGGCGGCGCCCGTTGCCACGTCGGACGCTTCGGCGTCGGCGTCCTCCGCCGCGTACTCGTCGGGATGGAGCTCGGGCGGCCTGTGCGCGAACTTCTCGAGCAGGAAGGTCAAGAGCGCCACGATGACCGCGATCAGGCCGATGACGAAGAGTACTGAGTAGATGATGATGCTGGCCGGCGAGGTGATGCCCAGGAACGCGCTGATCGTCCACGCGATGACGGCGATCGCCCAGTTGGCCAGAGAGAGCCTCAGGAGGAAGCGACGCGCGCGCTTGTCCCGCTCGCTGGCCTCGCGATGCGCTTGTCTCGATCCGAGCGCTGCTGTCGCGTGCTCAGTCAAAGACAGACCAGATGATGAACGCCGTCATCAGCAGGGCCGCGAAGCCCATGACGACCGTGATGATCCACCAGATGCCATCCGAGAAGATGGTCTTCCGCGTGATCGTCCGTTCCACGATGACCTCGTCGAGTGTGCCCTCGCGTACATGACGAGCGTACTCGAGAGGACGGTCCTGGCGGTAGTGTTCGACGGGCAGCGTGCCGGTGAAGATGACCTTGTCGATGGGGAACGACTCGGGCCGCAGGTGGGCGCTGAAGAAGTGCACGAAGATGAAGATCACGCCCATCGCGAGCAAGGCCTCGTTGGAGTGGATGACGAGAGCGATGTTCAGGAAGACGCCCGGCAGGTACTCCGTCGTCTTGAGCGGGAACCACATCATGAACCCAGTCAGGCCGATGATGACGGTGCCGATGGCCAGCGAGACGTAGTCGAACTTCTCCCAGTAGGTGTAGCGGTCGAACTGCGGCTTGGGACCTCGTCCGAAGAACCAGGCGAACATGCCGATCAGGTCCTGCAGGTCCTTCTTGCCGAACATCATCGAGCCCGGGCCGCGCACGTTCTTGCCGCGGCCGCGGATCACCGAGATGGCCATGTAGAGCATCTCCGCGGTCCAGTACACGACCGTGACGATGGCGGCGAGCCGATGGTAGACGCCGGCCGCCGTGACTCCCCCGAACAGGTCCATGAACCACTGCGCCCAGGCGGTGTCCTTGTACTTGAGAGGCATGCCCGTGAAGACAAGGACGGTGAAACTGATGATGACGAGGAAGTGCATCCAGCGATGGAAGACGTTGAAGCGCCGGTACTCGATGCGCTTGTCGCCGCGGCGGTCGCGCCCTGGATGGTGGCTGCGGGAGTAGAGGCCCTCCCTGGCGCCGCGGTAGATGTACAGGCTCGTGTGCACCGCCGAGAAGGTGAACACGACGGCGATGAGCAGGACGTAGGCGATCCAGAAGAACCAGATCTCCAGCGACGAGCGCGGGTCCTGCGGATTGACGTGCACCTGGAAGGCGGCGAAGTTCGCGTTGGCTCCCGGATGGCACCTGGCGCACGTCTTGAGGACGTTCTGCTGGGAGACCGTGCTCGCCGGATCGGAGGCCGGAAGGATGCTATGGCCGCCATGGCAGTCGTAGCAGACGGCAGTCTTCTGGTCGCCCAGAACGAATGCCTTGCCGTGGTAGCTGTCGAGGAAGGTCATATCCTCACCGCCGTGGCACTTGGTGCACATGGCCACCGACTGACGGCGGAACCCGGGTGTTCCCGGCGGGACGATGTTGTGTGCGTCGTGGCAGTCGGCGCACAGCGGAGCCTTGTCGGCGTCCTTGGTGTAGACGAGGTTGCCGTGGAACGACTGCTGGTACATCTTGTCTTCTTCGCCGTGGCAGTCGCCGCAGGCGCTGACCTTGGCCGTGCGCAGCCAGCCCTGGGTGACGCTCGGCGGATGCATGCCGGCGTTGAAGCCGATGTGACAGCTGATACAGGCCAGCTGGCCGTGTCGTGAGTTGGACTGGATGGCCCGGTCGACGTAGATGCTCTTCTGCTCGCCGTTGACGTCGATGTACGCCGGGACCTTCTGGCCGTCGACGGTGATGGTGCCGTCCACCGGCTTCTGGCCGTGGCACGAGAAGCACTCTTCGTTGCCGCTGGGGCTGACGGCCGAGCCGCCGGTGCCCGTCGGGCTGGTGCCCGCCTCGTTCGACGACGCGGCGGCGGCGTTCGCGATCAAACCGAGGGCGCCGACCATCACGGCGCACACGAGCAGCAAGGCCGACAGGGTGCGACGGAGGCTCACTGGACTACGATCCCGTTCTGCTCGTGGCACGCGTCACACATCGCCTGCGGGTGACACACAAGGCAGGCCTTGGGCCCCTTGGCGGCGATGCCGCCGTGGATCTGGATCCAGGCCGCGGGATGATTCACCTGATGGCACTGCGCACAGTACGCCTTGTCATGACAGGCCTCGCAGTTGGCCGCATCGTCCGCGGCCTGTGGGCCGTGGGTGTAGCGCCACTTCCCGGAGTAGTGTGAAGGTGGCGGGTACTCGTGGCACTTGTCGCAGAACGCCTGCTTGTCGTGGTGGCAGCGCAGGCACGCCGCCTCGTTTGCGAGCGCCTCCTTGCCATGCTCCTTGAGGAAATCCGGGGCGTGCTCGGAGGCGGGCGGCACCGGGTGGCAGAACCCGCACCCGTTGGGCGCACCCTGCTCGTTGTGGCACATGGAGCAGGTGATCATGCTCACGCCCGTCTGTTGGCCAGGAAGCTTGTGCGAGACGGTGTCGTGGCAGTCGACGCAGCGCAGGTTGCGCAGCTGGAGGTGATCCGCGTGGTTCATGCGCACGCCGCCGGTCTCGTTGGGGATCCCGCTGAGAGGGTGGCACTGCAGGCAGTTGGCGTCGGTGGGGATGCTCTCCTTGTCGGCGGTGACGCGCATGCCGAGATAGTCGGCCCACACGTTCTTGGCCTCCCCGACGCGCCACTTGGAGGCAGCCACGATGCCGGGTGGGACGTGGCACTTGGTGCAATCGATGCCTCTGTGCGCGGACTCGGCGAGCGTCTTCTCCGCCGGCTGCATGGACTTGCAGGACGTGCAGTAGGACTGGCTGTCCATGGCGGCCACCGGGAACACGAGGACGCCGACGACGATCGCCGCGATCACGATGGCGACGACCCACGCGAACCACGCCCTGCGGTACCAGGGACGCGGAACGGGATGATGACGATGCTCTCGTTCGGTCAAGAAGAGTGACTCCCCGTGGCTCAACCCTCACAACCCCGGACGGCCTCGGCCCCTCGCCGAGGCCACCCAGGTGGCGGGGATTGTACCATCCTGCACTTACGCGTGCCACACACGTCTAAACCCTTGGTGCGATACCCCCAAGGGTCACGTGAACGGCAGCCCGAATTCCTTCCAGCGCTGGTCGACCCGGCGCGCGACCACCGGGTCCATCGCGAGCTCCGCCGGCCACTCGCGCCCGTGGCCCTCGTCGGGCCATGTGCGGGTGGCGTCGATGCCCATCTTGGCGCCGTAGCGGGCGAAGGGGCTGGAGTGGTCGAGCACGTCGAGTGGGCCGCGCGCGATCAGACAGTCGCGCTCCGGGTCGACGTTGTTGAACACCCGCCACGTGACCTCGCTGTAGTCGTGCACGTCGACATGTTCGTCCACGACCACCACGAACTTGGTGAACATCATCTGCCCCATGCCCCACACCGCGTTCATGATCTTGCGTGCGTGGCCGGGGTACTCCTTGCGGATGCTGATGATGGCGCAGTCGTGGAAGACGCCCTCGATGGGCAGGTCCATGTCGACGATCTCGGGCTGCACCAGCTGCAGCAGCGGCAAGAAGAGGCGCTCGGTGGCCTTGCCGAGGTAGGCGTCCTCCATCGGCGGCTTGCCGACGATGGTGGCCGGATAGGTCGGGTCGCGGCGGTGGCTCATCGCCGTGAGGTGGAAGACCGGGTACTGGTCCGCGAGAGAGTAGTAGCCGGTGTGGTCGCCGAACGGCCCCTCGAGCCGCGTCTCGTCCTTCTCGACGTAGCCCTCGAGGACGATCTCGGCGTCGGCCGGCACGGAGAGGTCGACGGTGGAGCACTGGGCGAGCTCCACCGGCTCGCCGCGCAGGAAGCCGGCGAACATGAACTCGCTGATGCCCGGCGGGAGCGGCGCGGTGGCCGCGTACGTGACCGCCGGGTCGGTGCCCAGGGCGACCGCCACCTCCATGCGGTCGCCGGCCTCACGGAAGTTGGCGGCGCCGTCGTGGTGGATGTGGATGTGCATGCCCGTCGTGCGCGCGTCGAAGACCTGGAGGCGGTACATGCCGGCGTTCTGGCGACCCTGCTGGTCCTTGGTGACGACGATCGGCAGCGTGATGAACGGGCCGCCGTCGCCGGGCCACGTGGTCAGCACCGGCAGGCGCGTCAGGTCCGGCGGGTCGACGACGACCTCGCGGAAGAGCGCCCTCTTGCCGTACTTGGGGCCGTAGGACGCGAGTTCCTTGAGCTGGCCGAGCGCCTTGACCTTGCCTACCAGACCGCTCGGCACCTGGAGTTCGAGCAGGCTGCCGATGCGCTTGGCGATGTCGTCCAGCGGCGCGCCGAGAGCCAGCTCGAGACGTCGGTACGAGCCGAGCTGGTTCATGAGGACCGGCACGGCGGGACGCCCTGCCGGTCGGCTGGGCTGTTCGAACAGGACCGCCGGGCCGTGCGCCTTGCTGGCGCGGTCGGCGATCTCGGCGATCTCGAGGTACGGGTCCACCTCAGGACGCACGCGGGCCAGCTCGCCCTCGCGCTCCAGCAGACTGACGAAGGCACGCAGGTCCACGGTCACCTCCCGGTGTCGGCGTCGAGCTCGCGCAGCAGCGGCGCGGGGTCGGTCAGGTCGAGCCGGGGGGACGCGTCGCGCACCGCCGCGAGCACGTCTGCCGGCGGCGAACCGTGGAAACCGGCCTCGACGGCATCGAAGAGCATCGCCACCGACGCCGGCGCAGCGCCGGCGTGCTGGGCGACAAGCCCAGCGGTCGCGTAAGCCCAGAGGGCGTCATCGGCGGCGAACGGTGCGTCGGCGCCGCGCAGGTACGAGCACGCCGCCATGAGGCGGGCGAGCAGGCCCACGGCGTCGGCGTCTCCGCGCGCGGCGATACCACGCAGGCCGCGCGCGTAGAAGCAGTCGCCGGCGAGCAGCCGGGTCTCCAGGTCGTCGGCCGCGAGCGCCACGGCACGGCTCTCGCGGTAGTGCAGCAGATAGCCCTCGTAGATGAGCTCGATGTCGGTGGCGAACGCCGCGTCGGCGTCAGCGTCGAGCTCCGCGTAGAGCGCACCCCAGCGGGGTTCGGGCGCGGCGGCCGGCGCCGGGCCGAAGACATGCCCAGCCGCTGCGAGGGCCGCGGCCACGCCGGCGGCCAGGTCCATGGTCAGCCCGTCCCTCGGAGGCGCTTCGACCCCGGTGGCCGCTCGATAGCGCCGGGTGCTCTCCGGGACTGTGCGAGCATCAGTCCAGTTCCTTGTCGAGGTAGAAGGACAGCGACATGAGCTCGCTGGACAAGTCGACCTGGCGGACGAGCACGCCTTCCGGGGCGTGCACCTTGATGGGAGCGAAGTTCAGGATCGCCTTGACTCCGGCGGACCCGAGGCGCTGCACCGTGCTCTCGGCCTCGCCGGCCGGTACGGTGACCATGGCGATGTCGACTCTCTGCTTGCGACAGAACTCATCCAGCTCGTGGACGCCGCGCACCCTGTCGCTCTCGTCCGTGCCGAAGCGCGCCCCGATCACCGTGGCGGAGCTGTCGAACATGCCGACGAGACGGAAGCCCTGTTCGCCGAACCCGCGATACCGCGCCAGAGCTGTGCCGAGCAGGCCGGCCCCGACGATGACCACGTTCCAGGTGTGGTCGAGACCCAGGCAGCGAGTGATCTCGTCGACGAGCACCGGGACCTCGTAGCCCACGCCGCGGGTGCCGAACTCGCCGAAGTACGAGAAGTCCTTGCGGATCTGCGCGGCGTTCAGATCGATCATCTCGGCGAGATCCTTGGACGAGATGCGGTCGACGCCGCGTGCCCTGAGCTCGCGCAACTTGCGAAGGTACAGCGCGAGCCGCGGTACGGTCACGCTCGGAACGTCGTTCTTGTCGACGCCGCGCACGTCAGGCCCCCTCTCCTGCGAACCAGGCCGCAGCGGCAGCCGCGGCCTTGTCGAGGTCGGCATCGGTAAGCGCCAGCGAGATCATCGCCGCTTCGAACTGCGATGGCGCGAGATAGACGCCGGCCTCGAGCATGTGCCTCCAGTATGCGGCGTAGGCGGCGGTGTCGGCCGCCTTGGCGTCGGCGAAGCTGTGCACCGGGCCCTCGCAGAAGAACATGGTGAGCATGGGTCCGACCCGGTTGATGGCGACGGCGCGGCCCGCGGCGCCGGCGGCCGCGCGCAGCCCGTCCTCGGCGCGGGCGCCGGCGGCCTCCAGTTGCTCGTACACGCCGGGCTCGGAGAGCACGCGCAGGGTGGCCGCACCGGCGGCCATGGCGAGGGGGTTGCCGGAGAGCGTGCCTGCCTGGTAGGTCGACCCGAGCGGCGCCACCGTCTCCATGATGTCGCGGCGGCCGCCGAACGCGCCCACCGGCAGGCCGCCGCCGATGATCTTGCCGAGCGTCGTGAGGTCGGGCATGACGCCGAACCGCTCCTGGGCGCCGCCCCAAGCGACGCGGAACCCGGTGATGACTTCGTCAAAGATGAGCAAGGCTCCGTACGTCGTGCACAGCTCGCGGCAGGCCTCGAGGAAGCCTGGCTGCGGCGGCACGACGCCCATGTTGCCGGCCACCGGCTCGACGATGAGCGCGGCGATCTCCTCCCCGCGCTCCTCGAACAACTCGGTCAGCGCGGCGACGTCGTTGTACTCGACGAGCAGTGTGTCGGCCGTCGTCCCCTTGGTGACGCCGGGACTGTCGGGGAGCGCAAGTGTGAGCACGCCGCTGCCGGCGGCGGCCAGGAAGCCGTCCGAGTGGCCGTGATAGCAGCCGATGAACTTGACGATCTTCTCGCGGCCGGTGAACCCGCGGGCGACGCGGACGGCGCTCATCGTCGCCTCGGTGCCCGAGTTGACCATGCGCACGAGTTCTACCGACGGAACGGCCTCACAGATGAGGCGCGCGAGCTCGACCTCGAGCTCCGTGGGCGCGCCGTAGCTGGTGCCGCGGTCGACCTGCTCCTTGAGCCGGCCGACGACCTCGGGGTGCCCCCAGCCGAGGATCATGGGACCCCACGACGAGACGAAGTCGACGAACTCGTTGCCGTCGGCGTCCCAGATGTGGGAGCGATCAGCGCGCGAAACGAACAGCGGGTGCGGCATGCCGACACCCTTCATCGCGCGGACGGGCGAGTTGACCCCGCCGGGTATGTACTGAAGCGCCTCTTCAAAGAGGCGAGCGGACGTCTCGGTGTTCACCCGGGTCCTCCTGCGAGTGAGAGCGGCTGCAAAAGTGGCACTATACTACGCGTCCCCGGCAATGTGCCTCGATACACAACCTACCGCGATGCTGGGGAAAGCAGGCATGGGGCACGATGTGACGAAGGGCGGGGCAAGCAGAGCCCCGGCGAGAGGAGCCCGCCATGCCAGTGACCATCCGCCACGCGGGTCCCGGCGATGAGGCAGCGATCGTCCACCTGGTCAAGGAGATGGCCGAGGGAGAGGGCGACGTCTCCGCCATCGACGAACACTACGTCCGCCACTTCCTGGCCTCCCCCGTCAGCGGCGCACTCCTGGCTCAAGACGGCGGCGGCGCCGTCGGCCTGCTCAGCTATGCGATCGTGCCCGGCCTCTTCCACAGCGCCGACTCCGGACTCATCGAGCTGCTCGTCGTCACCGCGTCGCGGCGCAACGAGGGCATCGGCCGCCGTCTGGTCGAGACGGCGCTGCACGTCTTCCGCGACGCCGGCTGCGCCGAGGCATCGGTGAGCACCGGCCCCGAGAACGACGTCGGCCAGAAGCTCTACTTCGCCGCCGGCCTCACGGAGGCGTCGGTACTGCTCGAGTCGCACTTCCGCAGCGACCAGCCGGCGCCGCGGGAGCAAGTCTAAGTCTTGACCTGAGAGTGAGTGTCACGACCGGACGGCGGTCCGGGAGGCGTCAGCCGACGCCCGGCGCACACCAGCCCTTGGGCACGTACGCACAGTACGGTTCCTCGGCCATGTAGTCGCCGGTCGCCTCATAGGCACGGGCGCGGCAGCCACCGCAGACCTTCTTGAACTCGCAGGCGCCACACTTGCCCTTGAGGCCGTCGAAGTCGCGGAGCTCGTTGAAGAGCGGCGAGTCGCGCCACACCTCAGGGAACGTCTGCTTGCGCACGTCTCCGGCGACCTTGTCGAAGTAGCCGCAGCCTTGCACCTCACCGATGTGGCTGATGAAGCAGAAGCCGATGCCGGCGAGGCAGCCGCGGCTGAGCGTGTTCATGCCGCCGTGGCTGTGCGGGTGCACTTCGAGTTTGCGGCCCTGCGCCTTGGCGCGCTGCCGCATGACGCGCCAGTAGTGCGGCACGTCGGTGGGCTTCATGAAGAGGTCGCTCTCCTGTTGCGCGTCATACATCCACTCGAGCGCCTTCTCGTACTCGTCCGGCGGCAGCTCCTGCTCCTCCAGCTCCTTGCCGCGCCCGGTGGGGACCAGCATGAAGGGATGGAAGCTGACGGCGCCGAGGTCGTCGGCGAGCTGCAGCAGGGCCGGAAGGTGGTGGACGTTCAGCTTGGTGATGGTCGAGTTGACCTGCACCTCGACGCCGGCGTCCAGGCAGTTGCGGATGCCGCGTACGGCCCCGTCGAACGCTCCGGGGACGCCCCGGAACTCGTCGTGCTCCGCGGCGCTCGGGAAGTCGATGGAGATGCTGACACGGGCGATGCCGACGTCGTGCATGCGCCGGGCCACCTCGGGAGTGACCAGTGTGCCGTTTGGCGACATCACCGTGCGCAGGCCCTTGCCGATGGCGTACTCGGCGATGTCGAAGATGTCGGCGCGCATGAGCGGGTCGCCGCCGGTGAGGATCAGGATGGGGTTCGCGAACGAGGCGATCTGATCGACCAGGGTGTAGGCCTCGGTCGTGCTCAGCTCGCCCTCGTAAGGGCCGTGGACCGCCGAAGCCCGGCAGTGCACGCAGGCCAGGTTGCAGCTGCGCGTGACCTCCCAGGCGATGACGCGCGGTGGCGCGACTCCGCCCCCGGCGTCGCCGGGCAGCGCGTTCATGTCAGGGTTTTCAGCATGAGGATGGTGCAAACCGACTCCAGTGTGCCAGAGACGGGCGGGCGGCGCAACGCGCAGATGGGTGCGCCGCCCGACCCTCTCCCGCAGCCGCCCGCTGTCGGGCGGGGTGTCACCCTACAGTGGCCGGCCCTCCGTGGCCAGCGACAGAGGCCATCGGCGACCCGGCGTCACGCGACGGCCCGCCGGCCACCGTCACCCAAGCCAGGTGGCGATGTCCTTCGCGTGGTACGTGATGATCAAGTCGGCACCGGCGCGCTTGATGCCGGTGATGGCCTCGAGCACGGCGCGCTGCTCGTCGAGCCAGCCGTTGGCCGCCGCGGCCTTGATCATCGCGTACTCACCGCTGACGTTGTAGGCGGCGAGCGGGAACTTGGTCTCCTGTTTGACGGCGTGGATGACGTCCAGGAAGGGGATCGCCGGCTTCACCATGATCATGTCGGCGCCCTCCTCGATGTCGAGCAGCGACTCGCGCACGGCCTCCTCGAGGTTGGCCGGGTCCATCTGGTAGGTCTTGCGGTCGCCGAAGGCGGGCGTCGACTCGGCCGCCTCGCGGAACGGCCCGTAAAAGGCCGAGGCGAACTTGCTCGAGTACGAGAGGAGGATGGTGTCGGTGAGGCCCTCGTCGTCGAGCGCATTGCGGATGGCGGCGACGCGGCCGTCCATCATGTCGCTCGGGGCGACCATGTCGGCGCCGCTCTCGGCGTGGGTGACCGCCATCTTCGACAGCAGCTCGAGCGTGACGTCGTTGAGCACCTCGCCCTCCTGGATCACGCCGCAGTGGCCGTGGTCCGTGTACTCGCAAAGGCAGACGTCGGTGATGATCACGAGCTCCGGGAACTCGTCCTTGATGGCGCGCACGGCCATCTGCACGACGCCCTCGCGGTCGTAGGCGCCGGTGGCGGCGGCGTCCTTGTGCGACGGGATGCCGAACAGCAGGATCGCCTTGATGCCGAGCTTGACGACCTCACGGACCTCGGGCAGCACGTTGCCGATGGAGAGCTGGTAGCAGCCCGGCATCGACGAGATGGGGTTCTTGACGTTCTCGCCGGCGATGACGAACAGCGGGTAGACGAGGTCGTCGAGCTGGAGCCGCGTCTCACGCACCAGGTCCCGGATGGCGGGGGTGCGGCGCAGGCGCCTCATGCGGTAGCTGGGGTAGTACATGCGGTGGTGTCCTTTCTTCGCGCGGGCCCGGGCGCGGCCCGCCTGCGTTGGCAATCTTCGCGCCGCGGCGCGGCGAAGACAAGCGCGAGGCGGCGTTGCTCGGACGGGGCGGCGGCGCGGGAGGCTCAGGCGCCGCGGACCGTCACCGCCAGCTCCAGCGCCGCCCGGACCACGCTCGCCACCGACTCGCGGTCGCGCAGCTGGCACTGCAGCACGGGGACCTTCGCGTCGAGGCCGAGCGCCTTGACGACCTGCCGATGGCTGAGCTCCTCGCCGGCCATGGACATGTAGGTGGCGACGACGTACGGCACCTTGTCGAGCGTCTTGACGAACTCGAGGTCCGCGCGCGTGGACCGCAGGCTGTCGGCGTCGTTGGCGTTGGCCAGCAGCACCCAGGCCGAGCTCTCACCGGCAAGCCGCCGCCAGGCCTGCTCCGAGCAGGTCGACGAGGCGGTGAAGACGAGGATGTCCTCGGCCGGACCCGCGCCGTCATCCTCCTCCCCGCCGTGGCCGTTGTCGCTTGCCGGCAGTTGCCCGGCCACCACCGGGATCTCGACTTCCTTCTCGTCGATCAGCTCCACGCGCAACTGCTTGACGACGTTGGAGTCGGTGAGCGTGTTGAGGAACACCTCGTTGTAGATGTCTATGGGCCCGCGCACGGCGACGCTCGGGCCCTTACCGATGCTCTCGATCACCGGCTCGGTCACGTTGATGAGGCCGCTCGAGAACAGACTGTAGATGACTTTGGCGCCGCCAAAGCGGTCGAGGCCGCAGTCACGCAGGACGGTGTTGATGTCGGCGCGACCGTCGATGTGGACCACGACGCGCCACTCCTCCGCCGTCAGCGTGAGCCGGCCCTCGGCGTCCACGTGGTCGCCGTAGGCGAGGTGCGGGACGCGCTCGAGCGAACCGAGCTGCTCGAAGATGAGCTCCCACTCGTCGATGCGGCGGCAGCCCTCCATGATGACCGTCTCGACGCTCATCTCGACGAGGATGTCCTCTTCGGGGGGGCTGTCTTCGGCGCCGAACTCGAACTCGCCGTCCGTCCAGCTGAAGAAGTTGAAGGCGGTGTCCTGGATCTGCTCGCGCACCGCCTGCTCGAGCGTCCCGCGGTCGAGGTGGCCCTGTTCGAGCAGGATGTGCCCGAGACGGTCGCTCTCCGGCGATTTCTTCTGGGCCGCCAGGGCCTGTTTGAGATGCGCGCCGCTGACGGCTCCGGCCTTGACGAGGCGCTCTCCAAGCGGCAGCAGCTGCGGCGAGGAGTAGGCGTACGTGATCATTCCGTTGCGGAAGAAGATCTTGCCCGACTCGCCGGCCCTGCGGATGGTGAGCGAGCCACTCTTGGCGCTCATCTTCACGAGTTGGAAGATGTTGGGGAGACTGAACTCCTGCAGGTTGCCCTGAAGAAGCACGGTCCTCCTTTCGGGTGGTTGCGTCACAGAGGGGCCGCGCCGGACGCACGGCCCCGTAACCTACATCGGCAACGCGGCAGCCGACTTGAGATGCGGTCAGACCTTATCGGCGGGCGGCCGCGGCGCGAGCGCCGACCTCGACCGCCTCGCCGAGGGCATCGCCGGGCGCCGGTCCGTCCGGCAGGCAGACCGGCGCCTCGCAGCAGCCCTCGAGCACCCTGCGGTGCCGCAGCGCGAGCAGGGCGACGGCGGCCGTCGCGAGCGCAGCCACGCCGCCGATGGCGATGGCCCAGCGCACGCCGAGTCCGCGGACGAGCAGGCCGGTGATCGGCCCGCCGATGGGAGTGCTGCCCAGGAACACGATCGACCACAGGGCCATGACGCGACCGCGCATCGCGTCCACCGCGTTCAGCTGCAGCAGGGCGTTCGTGGTGCTGATGAAGAGCACGCCGGTCCCGCCCATGAGCACCAGAAGCCCGAGCCCGGCGTAGTAGCCGGGGGCGAGCGCAAGAGCGATGGTGACGGCGCCGAAGGCGAAGGCGGCGCCGACGAGCAGCCGGCGCGAGGGCCGCGCCCTGCTTGCCATCAGCAGGGCGCCGGCGAGCGCGCCGACCCCCATGGCCGCGGAGAGCGCTCCGTAGGAGCCGCCGCCGCGCCCGAACACGCTCTTGGTGAGCAGCGGCAGGACCACGGAGTAGTTGTAGGCGAGCGTACTGATGACGGCCAGCATGATCAGCGGCACGCGCAGTGACGGCGTCCGCCAGGCGTACCTGAGGCCCGCGCGCACCTGCCCGGGCTCGCGGGCGACCGGCTTGCCGCGGTGCAACTCGGAGGTGCGCATGATCGCCAGCGCTGCGATGACGGCGAGGAACGAGACGCCGTTGACGAAGAAACAGAGGGCGATGCCGACGCCGGCGATCAGCACGCCGGCGATCGCGGGCCCGATGATGCGCGACGAGTTGATGACGACGGAGTTCAGACCGACCGCGTTGGCGACGTCGTCAGGCCCGACCATCTCGTAGAGGAAGCTTTGCAGCGAGGGCATCCCCAACGCCATCGCCGTGCCCGTGAGGCCGGCGAGCACCCAGATCATCCACACGGTGACGACATCGGTGACGACGAGAGCGCCAAGCACCAGCGCAAGGATCGCCGCGACCCCCTGCGTGAGCATCAGCAGCTTGCGCTTGTCCACGCGGTCGGCCAGCGTGCCGCCCCAGGCGCCGAACAACAGCACCGGACCGAACTGCAGGCCGACGGTGATGCCGAGATCGAGAGCGCTGCTGGTCAGGCTGAGGACCAGCCAGCTCTGGGCGACGGACTGCATCCACGTGCCGCTCATCGAGACGACCTGGCTGAAGAAGTACAAGCGGTAGTTGTAGGTGCGCAGCGAGCGGAACGTGCGGTGCACGAGCCCGCTGCTGGACGGGGGACTCGTCGCAGTCATGAGACCGAGTGTACCCGGCGAGCGGTTTCAGAGTCGCCACGCTGAGCGGAGGCGGATGCCTGACGCATCCGGGGCGGACGTGCCGGGCCTCGGTCGACACACTTCCCGGCGCCAGGACGATACCGACGAGCGACCATCAGGGACGAGCGGGTGATGACGCCGAGCGAAGAGCGCGGCGCTCCGGCAACGGTGGGCTCGACGCCCGCCGGACCGGCGTGAAGCCGGCGGCTGCGGGCGCCTTCAGCACGAAATGCGGGTGGACCGCCCCGCCGTCTCGGGGGCGCCGAGCAGCCGCGCCGACTCCCCGCGGGACACGGAAGCGGCGCGGCGGAGGAACGATGTCAGCTGCGCCGCAGGTAGACCTGCCCGGCGCGCACGACGACTTTGACGGCCGCTCCCGATGTGGCCGCCGCCTTCCGCAGGCCCACATTGATCGAGTTCGCCTTGCGACCCGGCACCTCGACGAGCGCCGAATCGATACCTGAGGCGACGAAGTCGGCGACGATCTCCGCGTAGAGGCCGGCGCCTCTCCCCGCCGTTCGCGGCACCTCGGCGGGGACCAATCGGTAGGGCTTTGCGGTGCGGGGCATTGACGGCACCTCCAGTCGGCGTCTCGACGCCGCGTCTCGCGCGCGGCGTACGCGCCGAGTCTATGCCACCGCCGCGCGGTGAACACCGCGGGCAGCGCCCTCGCCTTGCTGGGAGCACGGCTCAAAGGCACGCCGCGCGCCCACCTCAAGCGCCGTTCTTCGGCGCTGATGAACGGATCGAGGCCGCTTCTGCGCGCTGGTCGCCGCCTGGACGAGAAGCGCGGCCAGGTCTGAGCGTCGCGAAGGCGACCGCCCGCCGCCCTTGACGGGCGCAGTCGCGCGACGAACGATGGTCTCGTGACCGTGACGCCGCCGGCTGAGACCCGGCGGCCGCAGCTGGAGGGAGCACGATGAAGAAGCTCATCAACCGGCCGGAAGACGTCGTCAGGGAGGAGCTCGCCGGTATCGCCCTGGCGCACGCCGGCCGCCTCGTCGTCCACACCGACCCGCACTGGATCGCGCGCGCAGACGCGCCCATCGCCGGCAAGGTGGCCATCGTCTCCGGCGGCGGCTCGGGGCACGAGCCGATGCATGGCGGCTTCGTGGGCCCGGGCATGCTCGACGCCGCCTGCCCGGGCGAGGTGTTCACGTCGCCGACGCCGGACCAGATGCTGGCGGCGACCCAGGCTGTGGACGGCGGAGCCGGCACGCTCCACATCGTCAAGAACTACACCGGCGACGTCATGAACTTCGAGATGGCCGCCGACCTCGCGCGCGACGAAGGTCTTACCGTGGAGCAGGTCGTGATCGACGACGACGTCGCCGTCAAGGACAGCTTGTACACGGCGGGCAGGCGGGGCGTCGGCGCCACCGTGCTGGCGGAGAAGATCTGCGGCGCGGCGGCGGACGAGGGCCGGCCACTCGCGGAGGTGGCCGGCCTCTGCCGCGCCGTCAACGAGCGCAGCCGCAGCATGGGCGTGGCGCTCACCTCGTGCACCACGCCCATGGCGGGCAAGCCGACCTTCGATCTCGGCGACGATGAGATCGAGGTCGGCGTAGGCATCCACGGCGAGCCGGGGCGAGAGCGCCGAGGCGTGGCCTCCGCGCGCGAAGTCGTCGAGACGCTCGCCGGCGCCGTCGTCGACGATCTGCCGTTCACGGGCGGCGACCGGGTGCTCGCATTCGTCAACGGGATGGGCGGCACGCCGCTCATGGAACTGTACGTCGTCTACAACGAACTGCATCGGCTCCTCGAAAGACGCGGCATCGAGATCGTGCGCAACCTCGTGGGCTCCTACATGACCTCGCTGGACATGGCCGGCTGCTCGATCACCCTGTTGCAGCTCGACGACGAGCTGGTCAGGCTGTGGGACGCGCCGGTCGACACGCCCGGGCTGAGGTGGGGCGCGTGAGCGCCGCGTCCGGCGTCGTCGACGCGGCGGCCGTCACGGCCTGGCTGCACGCGTTCGCCGCCGAGGTCGCCGCGCGCCGCGACGAGCTGACGGATCTCGACGCGGCGATCGGCGACGCCGACCACGGCGTCAACATGGACCGCGGCATGCAGGCGGTGATGGCGAAGCTACCGGCGGAGGCAGGCGAACCAGCTGGGGACGTCCCCCTCGGACCCGTGTTCAAGAGGGCCGGCATGACGCTCGTGTCCACGGTCGGCGGCGCGGCCGGGCCGCTGTACGGGACCCTCTTCCTGGAGATGGGCAAGGCGGCCGGCGAGAGAGCGGCGCTGACGCCCGAGGACTGGGCAGCGGTGGTCGCGGCGGGCGCGGCGGGCGTGCAGATGCGCGGCAAGGCGGAGCCCGGGGACAAGACGATGGTGGACGCGCTGCTGCCGGCGGCGGAGGCGCTGCGCGCGGCCGCCGCCTCGGGATCGAGCCTGCAGACGGCGTGTCGCGCCGCGGCGGACGCCGCGGCTGGAGGCATGCGCGCGACGACGCCGCTGGTCGCGCGCAAGGGTCGCGCCAGCTACCTCGGCGAGCGCAGCGCCGGACACCAGGACCCGGGGGCGACGTCGACGTGGCTGCTGCTCGAGACCGCGGCCGAGGTGTTCGGCGGCGCGGGCCTCACGGCGGGCGACGTCGCTGCGGCGGGCGACGACGCGGCTGCGGGCGCCGCCGACGGGGAAGGCTGACGCGCGCGTGGTCGGTCTCGTCGTCGTCAGCCACAGTTCACGGCTCGCAGAGGGCGTCGTGGAGCTGGCCGCCCAGATGGCCGGGCCGGAGGTGCGGATCGGCGCCGCCGGCGGGCTCGACGACCCCGACGGCGCCATCGGCACCGACGCCGCGAAAGTGCTGCGGGCGATCGACGACGTGTGGTCAGAGGACGGCGTCCTGGTCCTCATGGACCTGGGCAGCGCCGTCCTCTCGGCCGAGCTGGCACTCGACCTGCTGGACGAGGAACGGCGCGCGCGAGTGCTCCTCACCGCGGCGCCGCTGATCGAAGGCGCCGTCGCGGCGGCGGTCGCGGCCGGGCTCGGCGACCCCCTCGAGGCGGTGGCGGCGGTGGCGCGCTCCGGCCTTGCCGCCAAGGCGTCGCAACTCGGCGAAGAGGAGGCCGGCGTCACCGTCGGCGAGCGTCCCGGCGCCGCCGCCGCACTGCCGCAGGAGACGCTTCGCGTCAGGGTGCTCAACGCCCTGGGCCTGCACGCGCGGCCGGCGGCGCTGCTCGTGCGCACTTCGGCCGCCTTCGACGCCGAGGTGCGGGTCGCGGACGTGACGACCGGCCGCGGCCCGGTGAGCGCACGGAGCCTGAACGGCGTCGCGACGCTGGGCGCGGGCCAGGGAGATGAGCTCGTACTCACGGCCACCGGCCCTCAGGCGGCGGAAGCCCTGGCGGCCGTCCGCCGCCTGGCCGACGACGGCTTCGGCGAGCTCGGCGGCGCTACGGAAGCGGCGAACGGGGCCGCCGCGGCAGGGCGGTCTTCCGTGGCCGCCGCGACGTCGCCAGTCACGGCGTCCGAGGTCGCCGTTCCCGTGGTCCCACCGCCGGCCGGCACGGTGCTCACCGGACTGCCCGCGGCCCCGGGGACGGCGGCGGGGCCGGCTCGCGCGCTCCGCCGCCCTGAACGGACACTCCCGCAGGGGCCGGAGCCAGACCCTGCCGCGCAGTGGTCGGCGCTCGAAGACGCACTGGCCGCGACGGCCGTCGACATCCGCGCCGCGAGGGCCTCGCTGGCGGAACGAGCCGCCGCGCAGGATGCGGCCGTCTTCGACGCCCACCTGCTGTTCCTGGAGGACGAGGCCCTGCTCGAGCCGGCGCGCGACGCCGTCTTCACGTGCAGGGAGCCCGCTGCGCGCGCATGGACGGAGGCCGTCGCCGCGGCGGCCGCCGAGTGGGACACGTTGCGCGACGCGTACCAACGCGCGCGGGCCTCCGACCTGCGCGCCGTGGGCGACCAGGTGCTCGCCAATCTCGCCGGTCCGGGTCTCGAGGCGAGTGGTCGCCCGTCCTCGGGCGGATCCGGCTCAGCCCCCGGCGTCCTCGTCGCCCGGGACCTCACCCCGGCCGATGTCGCCGGCCTCGACCCCTCAGCCGTCGTCGGCATAGCCTGCGCCTTCGGTGGTCCGACGTCTCACTCGGTGATCCTCGCCCGCGCGCTCGGCCTCCCGGCCGTCGTCGGCGCCGGTGCGGAGTTGCTCGCCGTCCCCGACGGGACGCCGCTCGCGCTCGACGGCGACGCCGGCACGGTGACGGTCGCGCCGAGCACAGGGACGCTGGTCGCCGTGGAGCGGCGGCGCGCTGCGATCGCGCGCGAGGCGGTGTCCGCGCGCGCGGCCGCCACCGCCCCCGCCACTACCCTCGACGGGGTCACGATCCGCGTGGAGGCGAACATCGCCGGCCCTCACGACGCATCGGCGGCGGTGACTGCCGGCGCAGACGGCGTCGGCCTCCTCCGCACCGAGTTCCTGTTCCTCGGAGCCGCGGCGATGCCGGGCGAAGACGAACAGGCGGCCGCCTATGAAGCCGTCGCCGTCGCTCTCGACGGCCGCCCGCTCACGATCCGCACCCTCGACGCCGGCGCCGACAAGCCGCTCCCGTACATCCCACTGGCCGCCGAGGCCAACCCGTTCCTCGGCGTGCGCGGCCTGCGCCTCAGCCTGTTGCACCCCGAGCAGCTGCGCTCCCAGCTGCGCGCGCTCCTGCGCGTCGCCGTAGAGCGGCCGCTGCGGATCATGCTCCCCATGGTCAGCACGGTGGAGGAGGTGCGACGCGCTCGCGAGCTCCTCGTTGAGGCGCAGGCCTCCCTCGAGACGCGCGGCGACGCGACCCCGGCGCATGTCGACCTCGGCATCATGCTGGAGGTGCCGTCGGCGGCGCTCGTCGCGGACCACCTCGCGCGGCTCGTGGACTTCTTCTCGGTGGGGACCAACGACCTGACCCAGTACGCGATGGCCGCCGAGCGCGGCAACAGCGCTGTGGCCGCGCTCGCCGACCCGCTGCACCCCGCCGTGCTGCGACTGATCGGACGCGCCGCCGCGGCAGCCGCGACGGCGGGATGCCCCGTCGCCGTCTGCGGCGAGATCGCCGGCGACCGGCTCGCGGTACCGCTGCTCCTCGGTCTCGGCGTGCGTGAGCTCTCGATGAGCCACGCCCTGATACCGGCCGCCAAGCAGGCCGTGCGCGACACCGACGTGCGCGCCGCCGTCCGCCTCGCCGAGGCGGCGCTGGCCGCGGAGTCGGCCGCCGCCGTGCGGCGGCTCCTCGCCGCGGCGGCCCCACCTCGACCTCCGTCCGTGACGGCAGGACGACACAGCGACGAGAAAGGGTCGTGAGATGGCGAGCAACGGCGGCGACACCTTGCACATCCTCGCCATGGTGGGCAGCCTCCGCCGCGGCTCCTACAACCGCATGCTCTACGACACCGCCGTCTCTCTGGCGCCGGTCGGGATGACCTTCCGCGAGGCCGACCTTCGCTCCCTGCCGCTCTACGACGACGATCTGCGCCTGGAGCAGGACTACCCGGCGCCGGCGCGCGAGCTCCGCAGCGCGATCGCCGCCGCCGACGGCCTTCTCATCGTCTCGCCGGAGTACAACCACACGGTGCCGGGCGTTCTTCAGAACGCCATCGATTGGGCGTCACGGCCACCTGACCAGCCCTTCAAGGGCAAGCCGGTGGCCATCATGGGAGCCTCCACCGGCCGGCTGGGTACGGTCAGGATGCAGCACGGCCTGCGCGCCTCCCTCGAGTCTCTCGAGGCCCATACCTTGCTCAAGCCGGAGGTGATGATCACGTTTGCGCGGACGGCGTTCGACGACGAGCGCCTCGTCGACGAGAAGGCGCTCGAGGTCGTGGCGGCGCAGCTGCGGGCGTTCGCCGCCTGGATCCGCCGTTTCCGGGGCGTGTGACCGGCGGCCCGTCGCCAGTCTGACAGCCGTGCGACGGCTGGGACGGCGCGATGCGCAGGAGGCCGTGGCAGTTCCTTTACCAAGCTAATTAGCGTGGACTCCGAGTTCGACACGCTGCGCGCCGCGCTGCCCGTCCTCGAGCGGCTGCTCGAGAGCGAATGATGCGCGGCGACGCCGATCAACGCCCGGCGCGCCGGGTCACCCGTGCTGCGCGGCGCACCTTCCGCTCGCTGCGCGTGCGCAACTACCGCCTCTGGTTCGTCGGCCAGACGATCTCCCTCAGCGGGACCTGGATGCTGGGCCACGCACTTGAAGGCGCCGCCGCGAGGTGCGAGGGTTTGCGGCGGTGGCGGCTCGCCGCACCGGCCCTCTGAGACCCGACCGCTGGAGTGACACGATGGCGATCCTGCTCGACTCGGCGTCCCTGGACGACGCGGTCGCGGCCGCGAAGCTCGGCTTCGTCCGCGGCATCACCACAAACCCGGCACTGATGGCGCGAGAGACGAAGGATCCGCTCGCGCACCTCGCCCGGCTGCTCGAGGCGTTCCCCGACGGGCCGATCTGTTACCAACCGACGCGCAGTACCTACGAGGTCATGGAGGAGCAGGCGCGAGCCGCTGCGGCGCTCGCGCCCGACCGCGTCGTCGCCAAGCTGCCGGCCACCCTCGAGGCGGTCACGCTGGCGACGGCGCTGCGCGTGGACGGCATCGACAGCGCGCTGACGGCCGTCTACTCGCCGGCGCAGGCGCTGCTCGCGCACGAGGCCGGCTGTCTCTGGGTCATCCCTTACGTCGACCGCGCCGCCCGGCACTCGGCCGGGGCGGTCGTGCTCGAGCAGGCGGCGATCCTGGAGCGGCTCGACAGCCCCACGCGCATCCTCGCCGCCAGCCTCAAGACGGCGCCGCAGATCGTGGAGAGCATCCTCGACGGCGCCCACGACATCACGGCGCCGCTCGAGGTCCTCCGCGCGCTGCCCGCGCACCCGCTCACGGAGTCGGCGGTGCGCGAGTTCGCGGCGCACTGGGAGTGAGGCCCGGCCGTCAGGCGGGCGGGCGCACCTCCGCCCGACCTGCTCGCGGCGGCCGGCGCTTGGGCAGATGATGCGAGAGGGCACGGTACGAGGCGGCGAACACGACCGCCGAGAGCGCCGTGATCGCCGTCAGCGTGTACACCGGTTTGGACGCGTCGGTGCCGGCCAGCGCCGCATGGATGCTCACTCCCCAGAAGACGATGTAGCTCACGATGTGGATGTCGCGCCACCAGCGCCTCGACAGCCGTTTCATCGCGAGCGCCGTCACCTCGACCGCGATCAGCAGGTAGAGGGCGACGATCCCGATGGCGAGGGCGGTCGGCCGCCACGAACTGGAGAACGGCACCAGCAGGTCGACGACATGGAGTCTGGCATAGGTGTCGAACAGCAGCGTCACGAGGTGCCCGGCGATGAAGAAGAGCGTGAGCCCGGCCAGCCAGCGGTGCATGGAGAGCAGCGAGGCGTTCTTGCGCCACTTGGGGAACAGGTCCGAGGCGAGGACGATGCCCCACAGCACCGACGCCGTGAGCATGACCCACGAGACGATGCCCGCAGACCGCGAGAGGTACCACCAGATCTGAGGATTCAAGCTGCGCTCCATTCGGTCTCGGTGCTCTGCAGCGCCGGGGTCGAGGTCGTGGTTCCGCCTAGTGTCGTCACGATCCCGTCCAAGTCGTGACGCGCAAGATAGGCCAGGGCGCCTCGCGAGCCGGCGAGCAGAGCGGCCGTCGCGTGCGCCTCGGCCTCCCAGCCGGCTCGGGCGAACACTGTCACCGCGGCCAGGTCCGTGGTCGCGCACTCGCCGGTCGCCGGGTCGATCACGTGATGGCGCACCTCTCCGTCCGCGACCCACGTCCGCGTGAGCGTGCTGGACGTGGCCGCACCGCCGGCGTTGAGGGTGACCGTCGTCAGCGCCCGCGAGCGATCGAGTCGGTGCTCCACCGCCACGTGCCAGCCGTCGGGCGTGGGCGGCGTGCCTGCGGCGGCGAGGTCCCCGCCGATGCAGACCAAGGCGCCGGCGGCGCCCCGCTCGAGCAGCTCGGTCACCACGATGTCGGCGGCGAGACCCTTGCCGATGCCGCCGGGGTCGACGCCGGCGCCGGCGGGGACGGCCACGAGAGGTTCCTGCGGGTGCACACGGACGTCGGCGGCGGAGCGCCGGCGCGGCGTGCCGGGCACGCCGGCGCTCCGCCGCCCGGACCCGTCCACGCTGGTCGTGTATCCCGCGGCGTCGACCGCCGCCAGCAACGTCGGGTCGTACCGGCCGTCGGTGACGCGCCACGCCTCCAGCATGGTCGTGACCAGCCTGATGGTGTCCGCGGAGACGACGATCAACGCCTCGGGCGAACCGTTAAGCCGCGAGATCTCGCTGTCCGGCCGGAACCGGCTCCAGCGACGCTCCAGCTCCCGGAGGCGGCCGCGTGCGTAGTCGTCCTCGCCGGGGTCCGCGCCGACGAGCACCACGTGAGCGGCGCTGGCCATGACGCGGAACCTGGTCTCAGCGGGGGGCGCTGCCACTGGTGGTCGCCACCGGAGCGGCTGCGGGCGCCGGCGCCGAGTACGAGCCGGCGTAGGAGCCGCCCGAGTAGGACGCGCTCGAGCCTCCGGAGGAGCCTCCGCCCACGGTGTTCACGATGGTGTGCGGCGTGAGCACGATCGGCTTGCGGCCGCTCGTCGCCACCAGCCGGTCGGGCGCTGTCGCCGGCCCGAGGAACGCGCTCTTCTCCCAGCGCAGGGCCGCCATACTCGGCTCGGGCCCGGACGTCGCCGGGGGAGTCGCCTTCGCCGCTTGTGCGTGGCTTCCCGCGACCTCCATGTTGGCGACCAAGCCCACCATCGCGGCGATGCCGATGCCCGCGGCGGCGATCCTTCCGCGGGCGACCCCGCGACGCTTACGCGGCGGCTGGGCGACGGCGCGCGACGGCCCCTGGCCGGGGGCGGGCGGCACGTCGTCTCCTGAGATCCGCTGCGGGCGTCGCCGGTCGTCAGTCATCTGCTCCTCCCTGTGCGGGTGATCCATCCTCGTTCTCGCCCGAGGGCGTCGGGGCTACCGTACTCGGCGCCGGAGCCACAGCCGGAGCGGAGGCCCACGCGGCCGAGCCGCCCGACGACGACGGGATGACCTTGGTGACCGGGTGGTCGACCTTGGCCGTGAGCTTGCCGTGCTTGTCGAGCGTGGCCACGAACGTGTACGTGTTGGAGCGGTGCGTGAAGGTGACGGTGAGCTTCTTGTCGCCGGTCTGCGCGAGCTTCCACGTCCAGTGTTTGTTGGCGCCCGCGTGGACGAACCGGACGGCCTTCTTCGAGTAGGCGATCTTGACGCTGCCGGCCTTCTTGATGATGTAGTCCTGGGTGGCGCGGTCCCGGGCGGCGGGCGCGGGCTTGTTCGCCGCGTAACTCTGGACCGGCTCAGCCGGGCTCAACTGTGACACCGTCGCCGTCGTCAGCTGACCCACGGGGCTCGAATCGGCGACCGTGAGGATGCCGAGGTTCGCGCCGACGGCGATAGCCCCGGCGAAGACCACGGCGGCGATCGAGCCGGCGGTGATCAGTGCGGTGCGGTGTCTCATGCGTGGCTCCCTTCCCGAGTGCGGAGCTCGGAGTTGTCGCGTTTGAAGCTACAGGACCAACAGTGCACCGCGTGCGAACGCCGGTTAAGCGAGAGGCAAAGGCGAGTTACGATTTGGCATCGGGCCGCGCTTGGGTGAACATGGGGCCATGCGCCTCCTCGTCGTCGAAGACGATCCGACCATCGCCGAGCCTCTCCGCGCCGGCCTGCAGCGCGAGGGGTTCGAGATCGACCTGGTCGCCACCGGGGCTGCGGCCCTGGATGCGGACGACGCCGATCTCGTCCTCCTCGACTTGGGCCTGCCCGACATCGACGGCGCGGATGTCTGCAGGCAGCTGCGCCTGCGCTCCAAAGTCCCCATCATCGTCGTCACTGCGCGCGGCGACGAGATCGACCGCGTGGTGCTGCTCGAGCTCGGCGCCGACGACTACGTGGTCAAGCCGTTCGGGTTTCGCGAGCTCCTTGCCCGCATCCGGGCGGTCCTGCGCCGCACCGGCGACCAAGCGGCGCCGGCCGCAGACCCGTGCATCGTCGTCGGGCAGCTCGAGATCGACACGCGGACCCACAACGTGACTCTGGGCGGAAGCCCTGTCGCGCTCACACCCAAGGAGCACGACCTGCTGGTGTACCTCGCGAGAGACCCCGGCGCCGTCTTCACGCGCAAGCAGCTCATCGAGGACGTCTGGGATCAGAACTGGTGGGGCTCCACGAAGACGCTCGACGTCCACATCGCTTCGCTCCGCAAGAAGCTGGCCCCCGAGCTCATCGAGACGGTGCGCGGAGTCGGCTTCCGCCTCGCAGAGGCCGTCGACACGCCGTGACCCGCCGGCTGCTGTTCGGCTATCTGCTGGCCGCCCTCGTCGTCCTGCTGGTCCTGGAGATCCCCCTCGCGATCTTCTTCGAGCAGCGCGAGATGGGAAGGCTGGAGCGCGACGTCGAGCGCGACGCCACCGTACTCGCCGGCTACTACGAGGAGGCGCTCGAGGCCGGCGCGACGCCGCACCCGGCCCCCGCAGAGGCCTACGCGCGGCGCACCGGCGTCCGCGTCGTCGTCGTCAACAAGTCAGGCACCTCCGTCATCGACACCGCCGGTCCGGCCGCCCGGGACTTCTCGACGCGGCCGGAGATCGAGGCGGCGCTGCGCGGCGGGCGAGCCGTCGGCACGCGGCACTCCGACACCCTGAGCACCGACCTCCTCTACGTGGCCGTGCCTGCGACCTCCGCCGGCGAAGTGCACGGCGCCGTCCGCCTCACGCTCGACAAGCAGGCCACGAACGCGATCGTACACGGCTATTGGGCGGCGCTCGCGGGCATCGCCGTCGTCGTGCTTCTCGCCATGGCGGGCATCGGCTGGGCGATCGCCCGATCCGTCACCCGGCCACTCCGCAAGCTCGATGCCGCCGCGGCGCGCTTCGCCACCGGCGACCTGGCGCCCCTCGAGCCAGACCCCTCGGCGCCTCCCGAGATCGCCGTCCTCGGCGACACCATGAACACGATGGCCCGCCGGCTCGAGCGGCTCCTCGCGGAGCAGCGTGAGTTCGTCGCCGACGCCTCGCACCAGCTGCGCACGCCGCTCACGGCGCTGCGGCTGCGGCTCGAGAACCTGCAGAGCGCCGCAGCCGACGCGGAGGACGAGGAGGCATTGGGCGCGGCCGTCGAGGAGACCGGCCGGCTGGGCGCACTCGTGGCCGACCTGCTGCAGCTGGCGAGGGCCGAGGAGACGGCGGACCCGCTGGCTGTGGACGTCGCCGCCCTCGCCGCGGAGCGGGTGGACACGTGGTCGGCGCTGGCCGACGCCACCGAGGTCGGCCTGGACTTCCGGTCGCCGCCGGGGCCGGTCTTCGCATCGGCGGTGCCCGGGGGCGTCGAGCAGATCCTCGACAACCTCATCGACAACGCCGTCGAGGCGTCTCCTCTGGGGTCTCGCGTCTCGGTGACGATCGTCAGAGGCGCCCTGAGGCACGAGCTGGTCGTCAGCGACCAAGGTCACGGCCTCAGCGACGAGGATAAAGCCCGCGCGCTCGAGCGCTTCTGGCGAGCCGGCCGCTCCACTCCCGGGACCGGGCTCGGGTTGCCCATAGCGGCGACGCTCGCGAGAGCGTCCGGGGGCTCGCTGGACCTCACCGACAGCGCTTCCGGCGGACTCACCGTGCGCGTCACCCTCCCGGCAGCGTCACCCTTGACCTGAGGGTCAGACTTTGCCGTCTCGGCCCGCGAGCCGCTCCGCCGCCGCGCGTTCCACGTCGAGACCGAGTTCGTTGGGGTCGCCGTGGCGCAGCGCCCGCGTGGGGCACACGCGCACACAGGCCGGCTCGAGTCCGGCGCGCAGCCGGTCCACGCAGAGATCGCACTTCTGCATCCGGCCGTCGGCGCCGAAGCGCGGCACGCCGTAGGGGCAGGCGATGGCGCAGCCGTGGCAGCCGATGCACAGGGCGGGATCGACGCGGACGGCCTGTGGGTCGGTCGTGCGCTGCAGCGCGCCCGTGGGACAGGTGAGCACGCAGGGCGCGTCCTCGCAGTGCATGCAGGCGAGCGAGACGTAGCGCAAGCTCGCCTCGGGGAAGCGACCGCTCTCCACCGTGAACACGTGGCGCCAGGCGGTCGCCCCGTCTCCCGGCTCCAGATCGTTCTGGTCCATGCACGCGACCGCGCAGGCGAAGCAGCCGGTGCAGCGCTCGATGTCGAGATGGAACGAGTCGCTCACGACGTCGCCTCCTCCTTCCCCACCTTGTCGACCCGGCACCACACCGACCGGTAGCCGGGGAAGCCCGAGATCGGGTCGAGGTAGTCGGGGTCCAGCAGGAGGTTCACGTCGGCCTCGGGATGACCGTGGTACATGTGCACGACGCCGGGCCGCGCGAGCTCGGTGATGTTGGCGAGCACACGGATCGACCCGGCCGGCGTGCTGAGCGCGATCTCCTCGTCCTGGTCGAGGCCGAGCGCCCGGGCGTCGACCGGGTTCAGGTCGGCCGCCGGCCGCGGCCGCAGGCCGCGCGTCCAGGAGAGGCGGTAGGTCCGCGAGTGGACGAACATCGGCAGGCGCGAGCCGGAGTTGAGGACGAAGGGGTAGTCGCGCGCCAGCTCCGGAGCGGCGTCCGCGCTCTGCAGGGGCGGGCGCCAGGTGGGGAGGGCGTCGACGCCGATCTCCGGACCGAGCCGCTCGAGCACCGAGGAGGCGAACTCCATCTTGCCCGACGGCGTCGGGAAGCCGCGTTCGAGGTACTGCCGGTCCGGCGTCTGCAGCGGGTCCCGGACGGGCATGCCGCCCGGGTGCTTCGCCAACTCGGCCATCGTCATGCCGCTCGGCTCGAACACCCAGTCGAGGGCCGCGGTGAAGGTGGCCGCCGGATCGGCTTCGCCGTCCGGCGCCGGGTTCAGCAGCGGGTCGTTGAGGCCGAGCCGCCGCGCCAGATCGAAGACGATGTCCGTGTCCGAGCGGGCCTCACCGAGCGGGACTATCGCCGGCTCGGTGAGCGTCACGTACTTCTCCTGATAGCAGCGCACCTCGCTGCGCTCCACCGAACTGCAGGCGGGCAGCACGATATCGGCGTAGCGCGACGTGTCGGTGGCGAAGAGGTCCACGTCGCAGATGAACTCCAACTCCTGGATCGCCTCGAGGAAGTGGTCCGAGCCGGGGAACATGCGGTGGTTAAGGCCGAAGGCGACCATGGCGCGGAGCGGGTACGGGTCGCCGCTACGGATCTGCCGCGGGAGGTCCATGGCCTGGGCCTGGTCGACGAGCTCGGCCCACACGGGGAAGCGGCCGGCGCCGACCCGCGGAGGGAGGTCGTCCCAGCGCCGCGGGAGCTCGAAGTCGCGCTGCCTGGTGACGAAGCCGGCCCCGCCGATCTCCAGCCAGCTGAACGGCGCACACTTGTTGCCGCCGGCGACGTCGAAGTTGCCGGTGAGGCCGATGAGCGCGAAGACGGCGCGCGAGTTCTGCACGCCGTTGGCGTGGTGCACCACCGGCGCCGCACTGAACATCAGCGACGCCGGCTTCGTCGTCGCGTAGAGCCTGGCGGCCGCGCGGATCTTCTCCGCCGCGACTCCTGTGATGCCTGCGACCCGCTCCGGGTCGAACTGCCGCACGTAAGCCCGGTACTCGGCGAACCCGCGGGTGTGCGCGGCCACGAACCCGGCGTCGTGCAGGCCCTCCTCCAGGATGACGTGCGCCACGCCCAGAGCCAGCGCACCGTCCGTGCCCGGCCGCAACTGCAGATGCAGGTCGGCCCTGGCGGCCAGCTGCGTGCGACGCGGGTCGACGACGATCAGCTTGATGCCGCGGTCGAGCGCGTCCATCAGGTGGCCGGCGGCAGGGGTGTTGGCGTGGAAGGGGTTGGCGCTCCAGACCAACAGGCAGTCCGTGCGCGGCACGTCGGGGCCGGCCATCTGGCCGTACACCAGCTTGAACGCCATCGCGGTCGCGGTGAAGCAGGCGCTCGACTCGGTGCAGAAGTTGGGGGAGCCGTACTCGAGCGCCAGACGCTGCACGAAGGGACGCAGCTGCTTGGGGTAGCCGACGTAGAAGACGGCGGACTCCGGCCCGCTCTCGGCCTTGACGCGCTCGAGGTTGACGGCGACCTCCTCGAGCGCCTCGTCCCACGAGATCGGCGCGAACTCACCGGAGCCGCGCGGACCGGTGCGCCGCAGCGGCGTGAGCAGCCGGTCCTCGTGATACACGTACTGGCGGGTCGCGGCGCCCTTGGCGCACAGCGTGCCGCGGTTGTGCGGGTTCTCGCGCGAGCCTTCGACCTTGACGATGCGGCCGTCACGCACGGAGACGTCGAGGCCGCACTGCGTCGTGGGATCGCAGATGGCGCAGACTGACTTGCGCACCTCGATCCCGGTGTCCGCGCCGGGGATCTTGGCCTTCAACCGGCGTTCCGTGCCGTCCACGTCATCTCCTCCCTGACCGCCGCGAGCGCGGCGGCGGTGCTCGCGCAGCGGTTCGACCCCAGATCGCCGGGCGTGCGGCCCAGCGCCCGCAGCAGCGGACCGGCCCGGCGCACGTCCCCCAGTAGGTTGAAGCCTACCAGCTCGCGTCCGGAGAACCCGAGCACCGCGACAGACCCGGCGCGCTCGTCGACGTCGACCGTCTCCGCCGCACCAAGCGAACCGCCGCTCGCGAACAGCAGTTCCCCGGCGTGCTGGACGTTGCAGGGGGCTTCGCCCGCGCAAGGCGCGCTCGCCCCGGCCATCGCGAAGCCGGCGGCTCGTCCCTGCCGGCGCGCGCTCGCCCACAGGCCGACGATCAGGCGCTCGCCGCTCACGGGATCGAGCGTGCGCGCCACGTCGCCGGCGGCGAACAAGCCGGGCGCCGCGCTGCGGCCGTGCGCGTCGACGTCGAGGGCGCCGCCGGTGGTCAGTCCGCTCCCCTCGAGGAGCTCCAGGTTGGCCCTCGATCCGGTGCAGACGACGATGAGGTCGAAGGCCTCGGCGCCGGCCTCTGCTGTCACCAGCAGGCGCTCACCGTATCGCTCGACCATGCTCACGGAGACTCCCAGCCTGAGGTCGTGTCCGCACGCGCGCAGGTGCCGCTCCACCACTTCGGCGCACGCCGGGTGCGCAACGCGAGGCAGGACCCTGGTCTCGCGCTCGACGATACTCACGTCGAGCCCCGCGCGGCGCAGCACGCTCGCGATCTCGACGCCCGCGAACGATGCTCCAAGGACCAGCGCGCGCGGCGCCGCGGCGCCGGTCGCGCGCACGCGTGCTGCCGTGACGGCGCCGCGCAGTCGCACCGCGTCCTCGAACGAGCGCAGGACGAACACGCCGGGGCCGACGAGGCCGGGCACCGGCGGGACCGCCGTCGACGCCCCCGTGGCCACCAGGCAGCGGCCGTAGGAGAAACCCTCTCCGGCCGCCGTCGTGAGTGTCCGAGCCTTCGGGTCGATGTGGGCGACCGCGGTGGCGGAGTGGACCTGCACCTGGTTGCGGCGGTAGAAGGACTCGTCCCCGAAGGGGAAGCAGCGGCGACCCGCGATGGCGCCCGAGACGTAGTAGGTCCCCAGCATCGGGTTGTACGGCGGGCGCCGGCCGTCGGCGAACAGGTGGACGGAGCCGCGGAACCCGCTCTGGCGAAGGGCGAGGAGCGCCTCGGCGGCGGCGCCGCCGTTCCCCACGATGACGCGATCGAGGTCCGTGGTCACCCCCCGATTCTAGAGAGCAGAGGAGGCGCCGGCCAGCGGCGCCTGCTACGGTTGACTCTGATGAAGGTCGCACGGACAACCCGGGCCAGGCCGCTCGTCGTGCTGACGAGCCTGGCCCTCCTGCTGCTCCTCCTCGCGCCCGGCATCGCCGCGGCGGGACTCAAGGACAGGATAGCCGCCACCCTGGCCCGCTACGGCATGCGCGGCTCCGGCACCTCAGTGGCCGTCTACGACCTCACCGCCAAGCGCTCCGTGTACCAACTGCGGCCGGATGTGCTGCGCCTGCCGGCCTCAAACGAGAAGCTCGTCACCTCGGCGACGGCGCTGGCCGGCTGGTCGTCGACGTTCCGCTTCAGCACGCAGCTCTTCATCGACTCCCCGGGGCCCGACGAGCACGGCGTCGTCGCCGGCGACGTGTACCTGCGAGGACTCGGCGACCCCACACTCTCCACGGCGTCGTTCCAGGCGCGTCACTACCCCATGGAGACCGCGGACATCCACGACTTCGTCAGCGGCCTGCAGGACCTCGGCGTGACGCGCATCCGCGGCCGCGTGGTGGCCGACGAAGGCTACTTCGACGCGGTGCGCAACGTCGCGAACTGGCGGCCGAGCATGACCGCCTACTGCAGTCGGCTCTCGGCGCTCACGCTCAACGAGGGCTTCTCCGGCGACGGCGGCTACGTCGCGGATCCGGCGCTGGCCGCGGCGAACGCGCTGACGAAACAGCTGCGCGCCGCCGGCGTCCGCGTCGCGCACGCGCCCGCCCGCGGCGTGGCGCCCATGACCGCGAAGCTGGCGCACACCGAGCGATCCGCCACGCTGAGCCGCGTACTCGCGGCGATGAACAAGCCGAGCGACAACTTCCTCGCCGAGGAGCTCCTCAAGGGACTCGGAGCCGGCCTGGGCGACGGCGGCACCACGGTCGCCGGCGCCGACGTCGCCAAACGGTTCCTGCAGAGCATCGGCGTGAGCGCCGGCTTCCGCATCCGGGACGGCTCCGGTCTCAGCTACCAGGACAAGCTCACGGCGCGCACCGTGCTCAGGATCCTCGGCGCCATGGCGAGGAGGTCCGACTTCGGCGTGTTCCGGCGGTCTCTGGCCGTCGCCGGAGTGGACGGTACGCTCAAGAGCCGGATGCGCGGCACCGCGGCGGCCGGCAACGTGCGCGCCAAGACCGGCACGCTGAACGCCGCGAGCAGCCTCTCCGGCTACGTGACGACGGCCAACCGCCACACGCTCAGCTTCTCCCTGCTGATGAACGGCAGCCCCGTGCCCATCGACAGGGCACACGCGGCCCAGGACGCCGTCGCCGTCCTGCTCGCCCGTTCGACGCCCTGAAGAGCCGCGGCGCGGGGAGCGGCTCCGCCGCCCGCGCCGCGCCCAGGCCGCCGCTCCCCGCTCCCGGATCGGCGCTCCTCGCACCGCCGCACGGCGCGCTTCTAGCCCTGGTTCACGCCACATCGCGTTACCGGAACCGCCTCCGCGGGCACTCAAAGGCATGGCACGACCACTTTGGAAGGGCGCGATCAGCTTCGGGCTGGTCAGCATACCGGTGAGCGTCTTCTCGGCGACTCGCCGCGACGAGCTCCGCTTCCGCCAACTGGACCGCCGGGACAACTCGCCCATCCGCGAGAAGCGGGTCAACGAGGCGACCGGCGAAGAGGTGCCGTGGGAGGACGTCGTCCGCGGCTTCGAGTACGACGAAGGCTCGTACGTCGTACTCGACCAGGACGATTTCACCAAGGCCAACGTCAAGGCGACGGAGACCATCGACATCGTCCAGGCGGTGCCGCACGACGCCGTACCTCCGGAGTACTTCGAGAGGCCGCTGTACGTGGTGCCGACCAAGACCGGCATCAAGCCGTACCACATCTTGCGTGAGACGCTGCGGCGCACCGGCAGGGTCGCGGTGGCGACCATCGTGATGCGCGGCCGCCAGCATCTGGCCGCGCTCATCGCCGGCGAGGAGGTCATCACCCTCGAGCTGCTGCGGTTCGCCCACGAGATCAAGGCCGTGAGCGAGCTCGAAGTGGGCGCGGCGCTCGAGGCGCCGGAGGTCCAGGACAAGGAGGTCCAGCTCGCCGAGCAGCTGGTCGCGGCGCTGGACGAGCCGTGGGACCCGGAGCAGTTTCGCGACGACTACCGCGACGACCTGCTCGCGCTCATCGAGACCAAGGCCAAGACGGGTCACACGCCGGCCAAACACGGCGGACCGGCGCGGCAGGGTGGCGGCGAAGTCGTCGACATGATGGAACTGCTCAAGAGGAGCGTAGGAGAGGCCAAGGGCCGCAAGGGCCAGCGCCACCGTAAGGTGAGCTGATGGCCGGCCTGCGCACGTACCGGCGCAAGCGCGACTTCACGAGGACCACAGAACCCGAGGGCGCGGCCGAGGGGCGGGCGGCGGGCGACCGTGCGACGCGCCTCTCCGGCGGCCTCTTCTGCATCCAGAAGCACGCCGCCAGACGCCTGCACCATGACCTGCGGCTCGAGCTCGACGGCGTCCTCATCAGCTGGGCCGTGCCCAAGGGGCCGAGTCTCGACCCCAAGGTCCGGCGACTCGCCGTGCGCGTCGAGGACCACCCCATCGAGTACGGCGACTTCGAGGGCACGATCCCCAAGGGCGAGTACGGCGGCGGCACGGTGATGCTCTGGGACAGCGGCAGCTGGGAGCCCATCGCCGGCGACGGGCGCGCAGGCCTCGAGAAAGGCGAGCTCAAGTTCCGCCTCGCCGGCGAACGCCTCGTGGGCGGTTGGGTGCTGGTCCACACGCGCGGCTCTGGGGACGACGAGGAGAACCAGTGGCTGCTGATCAAAGAACGCGACGGAGAGTCGCGGCCTGGCGAGCCCGACCCCTGGGGGGCCGACGACCGCAGCGTCGCGACCGGCCGCACCATGGACGAGATCGCCGCCGGCAGCAAGCCGCGCCGGCGCGCGAAGCCGGCCGCGGACCGCGGCGGCAAGCACGGGACCGGCCGGGGCGCCTCGGAGGAGGCCGCCCCGGTCCCCTCCACACTGCCGTTGACGCTGGCGACGCTGACCGGCAAGCCGCCGGAGGCCGGCGACTGGCTGCACGAGATCAAATACGACGGTTACCGCATCGCCGCCCGCGTCCGGGACGACGGCGTACGGCTGTTTTCGCGCAACGGATTGGACTGGACGGAGCGGTTCTCCGGCGTCGCCGAGGCGCTCGCCGCGTTGCCGGCCTCCGGGATGTGGCTGGACGGCGAGGCGGTCGTCTTCGACGAACGCGGCGTGAGCGACTTCGGCGCGCTGCAACGCGCGCTCAAGGAGGCGCGCCCCCGGGACGTCACCTACGTCGTCTTCGACCTCCTCTTCGAGGACGGTGAGGACCTGCGCGCGCTGCCGCTCGCGGAGCGCAAGCGCCGTCTGGAGCGGCTGCTCAAGCGCGGCGGCCGCGACTTGCACGGCGTGGTCAAGTACGGCGACCACATCGAAGGGCGCGGGGGCGCCGTCTTCGAAGAGGCCTGCCTGCAACGCCTCGAGGGTCTGGTCTCAAAGCGTGCCGGCGACGGCTACGCGGGCAGACGCACGCGCTCCTGGCTGAAGAGCAAATGCAGCCGCCGTCAGGAGTTCGTCGTCGGCGGCTTCACCGATCCGTCGGGAGCGCGCAGCGGGTTCGGCGCCCTCCTGCTCGGCGTCCACGACCGCGAGGGCGCCCTGCGCTTCGCCGGCCGCGTCGGCAGCGGATTCGACGACGCCACCCTGGCGCGCCTGTCCCGGCGCCTGCGCCGCGTGGAGCGCCGGACGCCGCCGTTCTCCAACCCTCCCACCGGCGCCCAGGCCCGCGGCGTGCACTGGACGTCGCCTTCACTGGTCGCCGAGGTGAGCTTCACCGAGTGGACTGGGGACGGTCAGCTGCGGCACCCGGTCTTCAGGGGGATGCGGGAGGACAAACCGGCAACTGAGGTCGTGCGCGAGGTCGAGGCCGCCGCACCGGACCCGAGCGGCGGCACCGCGGACAAGGGCGGCGGCGCTTCCAAGACGGGCAGCCGCACCGCCGTCGAGGGCGGCGGACGCGCAGGCGCCGGCGCCGCCCCCGCTCCCCGCTCCCCGGCTGCTGCCCGCGCCGCCAAGCCCACAGTGGGCGGCGTCACCATCAGCCACCCCGAGCGGATCGTCTTCCCCGACCCCGGGCTGACGAAGCTCGACGTGGCCGAGTATTACGAGGCGGTCGCCGGCCTCATGGTCCCGTACCTGGCGCGTCGCGCCCTCACCGTGATCCGCTGTCCCGACGGGATCGACTCGCAGTGCTTCTTCCAGAAGAACGTGACGCCGTCGGTCCCCCGCTCCGTGTCCAAGGCGAGGGTGCGCGGCGCCGACGGAAAGACGGTCGTCTATCCGGTGGTCGACACGGCCGAAGGGCTGCTGGCCATGGTCCAGAACGGCGCCGTGGAGTTCCACGTGTGGGGCTCGAGCGTCGGCGCGATCGAGACGCCGGACATCCTCGTCTTCGACTTGGACCCGGGGCCGGACGTGGGTTGGCGCCGCGTGCGCGAGGCCGCTCGTGCGCTGCGCACGGAACTGGAGGGCCGCGGCCTGGAGAGCTTCCTGCGGACCTCCGGCGGCAAGGGGCTCCACGTCGTCGTGCCCTTCTCGTCTCGTGCGCGCTGGCCGCGGGTGGGCGCGTTCGCGCGCGAGGTCGTGGAGGAACTGGTCGCCCGCGAGCCGGCCAGATACACGGCGACGATGTCCAAAGCCAAGCGCGGCGGCAAGGTCTTCATCGACCACTTCCGCAACGGCCGCGGCGCGACTGCGGTGACATCGTACTCGCTGCGCGGGCGGCCGGGCGCCCCCGTCGCCCTGCCCATCGACTGGGACGAGCTGGGCAGGACCCGCGGGGGCGCCGACTGGACGGCCGCGCGCGTGCTCCGCCGTCTGAAGACGCGCGCGGCCGACCCGTGGGCGGACTTCTTCGAGACGGGCCGCCGGCAAGGGCTGCCGGACGCCGGCCGCTGACCGGCCGGGCACGATGACGGCGCGGGTCGGCGCACCCGGCGGCGTCGTGGGGAATACGAGGAGCAGCACAGCCACCAGGAGGAGTCACGATGCTCACCCACAGCCACGCGTTCTCCGGGTTCTCGGTCGACGACACCGCCCGTGCCCGCGAGTTCTACGCCGAGCGCCTCGGCCTCCAGTTGACCGAGGCGAACGGGATGCTCACCCTGCACCTCGCCGGCGGCGGCCGCGTCCTGCTCTATCCCAAGGCGGATCACCAGCCGGCCTCGTTCACCGTGCTCAACCTGCCGGTCGCCGACATCGACGCCGCGGTGGACGGACTCGCCGCGATGGGCGTGACGTTCGAGCGCTACGAGGGCCTGCCGCACGACGACAAGGGGATCGTGCGCCCGCTCAAGCCCGAGTACGGACCGCCGATCGCCTGGTTCAAGGATCCGGCCGGCAACATCCTCTCCGTGCTGCAGACGGAGGCGCCAGAAGAGGGCGAACCGGCGGCCGCGAGTGAGGTGAACCTGCAGCTCTCCGTGTACCCGCTGCGCCAGCCGCACCTGCGCCCGGCGATCGAGGCGGCGCTCCGGGCGGCGGCGGGCGCGGGCGTCGCGATCACGGTGGGCCGCCTGAGCACACTCGTGCGCGGGGACGAGCCGGCCGTGTTCGCCGCCCTGCGGGCGGCGTTCCGTGCGGCAGGCTCGTCCGGCTCCACCGTCATGGTCGCCACGCTGGCCGGCGGCGCTCCGAGCGACGAGACGGTGGCGGGGATCCAGGAGGCCGCCGCCGGAACGGACTGACGCGACGACGCCTCACGCCGGGGCGGCCCCTGCCGCCTTCGTCCCGACGCGGGACCGCCCTCGGTCATCCGGCCATCGGGGGAGTCGGCCAGACGGGCCATGTGAGACTGAGGCGGGCACGCTACACTCACGGATGCGCCGGCTTGCCCGGACGCTGCATCACGCTCCCAGCCGTCACGGCAGCCGTCGCAGACGACTGATCTGATCGTCGAGAGAAGGTGGTCACGTGCGCGGAGGCAGGCAGATCGCCGACGACCACCCCTCTGCGGTCGTCTCGGCGATGTCGTGGCTGCGCGAGCGACGCGCGCTCTCGCTCTCTCTGGCGCTGGCCGGACTGGCGGTCGCCCTCGTGGTGGACCTCTTCGTTCCCGCCGACGCCATCGCGGCTGCCTACCTGATCGTGATCATCTTCGCGGCCATCGCCCTTCCGCGGCGCACTGCGGTCGCGATCGGCTCCGCCGGCCTGGTCCTCACCCTGGTCGTGATGGCGGCGCAGGGCAGGATGAGCGCCCAGAACCTGCTGATGGTGGGGTTCGGCGTGCTCGCCGGCGCGGGGATGTTCGTCCTCGTCTCCCTCCACGACAGCGTCGAGTCGCTGTACACCGAGCAACGGAAGATACTGGAGCACGAGTCGTTCACGGTGAGGCTGGTGGACGCGTTGCTGCCCCTGCCCGACCCGGTCGAGGTGAAGAACACGACGGTCCGGCTGCTGGGCGAGCAGCTCGGCGCCTCGCGGACGGCCTGCTACGAGGTCGACGAGGCCGGCCGACTGGTCGAGCGCAGCGCGCACGCGCGCCGGGACACGCCGGTGGCCTTGGACCTCGAGGCGTTCGCCGCCGAACTCGCGGCGGCCGACGGCGGCCGGGCGCTCGTGCTGCGGGCGCCGAAGGCCGGTCCCGAGCCGGCCCAGCGCCAGCGGGCGGCGCTGGAAGGCGCCGGGCTGCAGTCGTGCCTCGCCGCCCCCATCCATGAGGATGGAGAGTTGGTCGCGGCCGTCGTCGTCTGCGACGCCGCGACGCGGGAATGGACGCAGACCGAAGCCGACCTCCTCGCGGCCAGCGTGACGAGAGCGTGGGCGGAGGTGCGGCGAGCACGCTCCGACGCAGCGCTGCGAGAGACCGAGGAGGCCTCGCGCCTGTCCGAAGCGCGCTTCCGCCTCATCGTGACGACCGCCAACGAGGGCATCGCGATGAGCGACCCGGGCGGAGTGATCACCTACGCGAACGACAGGCTCACCGGACTGCTCGGCTTCGCGCACGACGACCTGATCGGGAAGAGCGTGCTGGACCTGCTCGCCGCGGACGAGCCCGGCGACGACGGCCCGGGAGCAGGGTGGCCGCGGGACGGCGCGCGCAACGACTTCCGATTCACGAGGCGCGACGGCTCGCCCATCTGGCTGCTCGTCACCAACGCACCGCTGCGCGACGACGAGGGCCGGTATCTGGGCAATCTCGCGATGCTCACCGACATCACCGAGCGCAAGGCGACCGAAGCGGCGGTCGCGCGGCAAGCGCGGCTGCTCGACAGCGTGCAGGACGCGATCCTCGCCGTGGACGGCGGGTTCAAGGTCACCTACTGGAACGACCAGGCCGAGGAGCTGTTCGGCTGGACACGCGACGAGGCGATGGGGCGGTCGAGCGAGGACCTCCTGCAGGGCGACTTCGCCGGCTCATCCCGGGAGGCCCAGCTGGCAAGCTTGCTGCAGCAGGGCTCGTACAGAGGCGAGGTCCTCTACCGGCACAAGGACGGACACGAGATCTGGGCCGACGTCAATTCCCGCGTCGTCCGGGCGGAGAGCGGCGTGGTCGACGCCGTCGTCACGTCGTGCCGCGACATCCGCGACCGGAAATACG
Source organism: uncultured Thermoleophilia bacterium (assembly GCA_963762125.1). Lineage (GTDB taxonomy): Bacteria > Actinomycetota > Thermoleophilia > UBA2241 > UBA2241 > CAIXSE01. Next base: position 68,634 of record CAVXJO010000006.1, on the reverse strand, counting down.
CCCAGCGGGCGCTGACCTGGGAGGCCGCCAGACTCCGCGCCATCGTCGAGGCGGCGCCGGTCGGCCTCGGAATCGTGGCCGCCGACGGCGAGGTCCTCCTGCGCAACGACGTCCTGCGCGATATCTGGATGGGGGAGGCGCCGGTGACCTCGGTCGCCGAGTTCGAGGCGTACAAGGGGTACTGGCCCGGGACGGACGTGATGCTGAGACCCGAGGACTGGCCGGCGGCAGAGGCTCTGAAGAGCGGTCGATCGTTCGCCGGGGTGGTCGTCGACATCGAGAGATTCGACGGCACGCGTGGCACGATCGTCCTCTCGACTGCTCCCATCAAGGACGACGGCGTGGTCCAGGGCGCGGTGACGATCGTCCAGGACGTCACCAGCATGCGCGAGGCCGAGCAGGCGCTGCGGATCCTCACCGACGAGGTCCGCACCCTCCACGAGTCGGTCGTGCTCGACCCGACGACCTCCAGCATCGAGCTCGCCGGTCTCGTCGTGACCCAGGCCGCCCTGCTCCTGGGCAGCGACGGCAGCAGCATCTTCCTCCTCGGCGAAGACAAGTCGCTGCGTCGCGTCGCCGGCGTCGGGGCACCGGACGGCGAAGGCATCGACGACCTCATCGCACAGGCGATCGGTGACCAGACGACGGCGGTGCGGGCGCTGCCGACGCCGGTCCGGCAAGCGCCCGACTCGCCGGGCCGCATCATGCTCGCTGTGCCGCTCGTGATCCGCGACGAGGTCTACGGCGCGTTGGCGTTCACCTACCTGCGCCGGCGCTCGCTGGAGGACACCCAGATCCGCATCGCTCGCGCGTTCGCCGACCAGGCCGCGCTGGCCATCGAGAACGCGCGCCTCAGGGCGCGCGTCGAGGAGACGGCGGTCGAGGCGGAGCGCACGCGGCTGGCCCGCGACCTGCACGACGGGGTGACGCAGTCCCTGTTCGCGGCGAGCCTCAAGGCGGAGGCGCTCGCCGACATGCTGGACGACCGGGAGACGGCGCTGAGCGCGGTAGAGGAGTTGCGGCGGCTGACGCGCGGTTCCCTTGCGGGCATGCGCACGATGTTGCTCGAGATGCGCGCGGACGCGCTGCAGCGGACCCCGCTCCCCGAACTGTTGCGGCACCTCGTCGAGGCCAGCGCCGGCCGCATCGGCGCCGACGTCAAACTGAACGTCGAGGGGCGCCGCCGGCAACTGCCACCGGATGCGCAGTCGGCGCTGTATCGCATCGCGCAGGAGGCGCTCAACAACGTCGCCCGTCACGCCAAGGCAGGACAGGCGTGGGTCGACCTCCGTCTGAGCGAGGAGGCCGTCCGGCTTCAGATCGGCGACGACGGCCGCGGCTTCGAGCCCGGCGGGGAACTGCCCGGGCACTTCGGCCTCCAGAACATGCGCGAGCGGGCAGAGGCGATCGGCGGGAGGTTCGGCATCGTGTCCGGCCCCGGGCATGGTACGGTTGTCAGCGTCGAGTGGCCCCTGCAGGAAGGGGAGGACCGTGAGTGACGGCGGCGCGCAGGCGCTCCCCATCAGGATCGTGATCGTCGACGACCACGAGCTGGTCCGCGGCGGGCTCAAGACCATCCTGGGTCTCTTCAGCGACATCGACCTCGTCGGCGAGGCCGACTCCGGAGCTTCGGCGGTCAGGCTGTGCGCCGAGATGCATCCGGACGTCGTTTTGATGGATCTCGTCCTGCCCGGAGGCATGGACGGCGCCGAAGCGACGACGGAGGTCCTCCATACCTGCCCGCAGGCCAAAGTCCTGGCGCTCACAAGCTTCTCCGACCCCGAGCTCATCCAGCGCGTGCTGCGCGCCGGCGCGCTCGGGTGCCTCCTCAAGAACGTGAGCGGCAAGGAGCTCGCCGAGGCGATCCGCAGAGCGCACGCCGGCACGAGCACGCTCGCGCCGGAGGCCGCCGACGCGCTCGTCCACGCCATCGCCGCACCCACCGAGGCGCGCGCCGCGCTCACGCGTCGCGAGCAGGATGTGCTCAGACTCATGGTCGACGGCCTCACCAACCTCGAGATCGCCGGGCGGCTCGTCGTGAGCCTCTCGACCGTCAAGACGCACGTGAGCAGCATCATCGCCAAGCTCGGAGCGTCGACGCGCACGGAGGCGGCCGCCATCGCCGTGCGCGAGCACCTGGTCTGATCTCTCCCGACGGACGCCGGGCTCCGGCGCGAACCGGGACCCGGGCGCCTCCGCGTAGCCGCACCGGCATCGGTCATGTGGCCGAGACGAAGACCGTCCAGCCGGCCCCCAGATGTCTGTCTCCCTGCCCGATGTGCGTACGCGCGTCGCGTCCTAGTCTTGTCGTGACGGTCGGCGTGGCTGGTCTCGCGTCGAGCGTCGGCTACCGCGACGTGCGGCCCGACGGCGACAGGAGGGCACGACGGCGACAGGAGGGCATGAGGTGGATCCGCAGAGTCATATGCTCGGCCGTGATGCGGTGCTGAGGTGCGCATCATGACATCGCGGCTCACGGGGACGTTGAATCCCTTGGGACCGGTCTCGCAGGCAAACCGCGTGCGCTCGTACCAGAGCGGCCGCGTCTGCGCGCACAGTGAGTGCGGCACGATCCTCTCGATCTACAATCCGGCCAGGTTCTGCACCGTGCACGCCGCGGCCGCGGCCGGGGGGCGGCGACGCGGATCGCCGCGCCCCATCCGCGAAGTCGCGTGCGAGCAGTGCGGAACGGTGTTCGAGACCGGCAACCAGGCACGCAAATTCTGTAGCGACCGGTGCCGGATGGCGGCCTTCGCGCGGCGCAAACGAGCCGCGATCCGCGCGGAGATCCGGCTGCAGAAGGGGCAGTCCCTCCAGGCGACGACCCCGGCTTCCGACGCGCGCGAAAGCGTCGGGAGCGCCGCCTGAGTGCGCGGCGGGCGGCCCCGGTCTTGGCGAGCGCGATAGTCGCACTTGTGCTCACGGCGGGCTTCTTCGTATTCGCTGCCGCCCTGCGCCGCCGCATCCGCCGATACGGACCGGCCCCCACGGGACGGTCGGCGGATGTGGCGGCCCATTTCGGCGCGACTGCGCCAGCACATCGCCACCCCGTGCCGACGGTCAGTCCTGCTCTGTCCCCGGGCGCCACGCACTGGTGCTGACCGGCGACGCCTGACGGGCGACGCCGCGCAGTCGTGAGGCTCTCGACTCGGTGACGCCGAGAGCCGGACCCGCCCTCGATCAGGCGGTCGCGGCGCGACAGGCGCGCGCGGCGGAGTTCACAGCCTCGACCACGGAGTCCGGATCGGCGACCTCGATCACGAGACGCTGATACCGCTCGCCGAGCAGGTCGATGCTGACGGCGCGATCCGGGTCGTGGACGTCCCAGAACTCGCGCCTGCCGTGGACCATCATCGGCCCGGCGGCCACGGCGTAGCCGAGCAGGGCGTTGGTGCGCCCGGCGCCCAGCCAAGGTCCCTCAGAGCGCAGACGCGGGTCTCGTCTCGCGCCCACCACATGCTCGAGCGGCAGCATGATGTGGCTCTTGAATGCCCAGAGCACGTCCATGCCGTGGATCGTCACTCGCAACACGCTCTGGTTGACTGTCACCTCGGCCATGATAGGGATAGTTTTCCCTGCCACGCGAGTGCGGAATCAGCTCAGATATGAACACTTGTGAACGCAGCCGTTGTGGACGCACATCGCCGCAGACCGCTCCGCGCAGCGGGCTGATCAGCGCGAACCGGCGACCAGGATGCTCACCGCCCAGACGAGGATCGGCAGGACGACCGTGACGAAGACGGCGAGGACGATCAGGGCGAGGCAGCCCCTCGCCAGGAAGAGACTCGGCTGCTTCTCCTGCCCGGACTCAGCGCCGGGCGGGATCCCGATGTCGGCATCCCCCATCCCCTGGCCCTTCCTCGCGCCCGTCGGCGCTGACCGCCGGCGTCCGGCCTCATGGTCTCACGAACGGCGCTGCCAGACCATGCCCGGCGTGCCCCGGACGCCCGGCGCCGATGGAGGCGGGACCGCACCGTGCTGAGGCGGCGGTCGCCGCGGCACGGCGACCCGGCGCTGCGCCATGTTTGGCCCGCGCCGAAGTCGCTCATACTGAACCATATGGTTCAGTATTCCACCCCACTCGACACCGCCTTTGCGGCCCTCGCCGACCCCACCCGCCGGGGCGTCCTTGAACTCCTCGGACGACGGGACTCGACGATCAGCGAGCTGGCTGCGGCCTTCGGTATGACGCTCACGGGCATCACGAAGCACGTACGCGTCCTCGAGCAGGCGGGACTGGTGACCACCGAGAAGGTCGGCCGGGTGCGCCGCTGCAGGATCGGCCCGCGCCGCCTCGACGACGAGACGACCTGGATCGCCATGTACCGGCAGATGCTGGACTCCCGGCTCGACCGGCTCGGCGACTTCCTGGAGAAGCAGAAAGGACAGCTGTCATGAGTACACCCTTGAGAAAGCCAGACTCCAAACCGAGCGGCGCACTGGAGGTGACCACTCCGGGCCCGCGCGAGGTCCGCATCGAGCGCGTCTTCGCCGCGCCGCGCGACCGCGTGTGGCGCGCGCACACCCAGCCCGAGCTGCTCGCGCAGTGGTGGGGCCGCGGGAACAAGCTCGACGTCGAGCGCTTCGAGCTGGAGCGTGGCGGCCACTGGCGCTTCGTCGAGCACAGTCCCGGCGGCCCGCAGGGCTTCGAGGGCCGGTTCCGCGAGGTGTCGCCGCAGGAGCGCATCGTGCAGACCTTCGAGTGGGACGGCATGCCGGGGTACGTCGCCATCGAGACGGAGACGTTCGAGGACCTCGGCGACGGCCGCACCAGAGTCGTCATCACGTCGCTCTTCCACACGACCGAGGAGCGCGACGGCATGCTGAGTTCGGGCATGGAAGGCGGCCTGAGCCAAAGCTACGCGGCCTTGGACCGGCTGCTGGCCGAGCTGGACTGAGGCGCGCGGACACGGAACGTCGGCGTCGAGAGGCCGGGCGGCTCACTGCCCGGCCTCTCCGTCACCGTCGAGCGGTCAGCGAGTCTCGAGCGCGAACGTCGACTCGACCGGCAGGCCCCGGCGCAGCGTGTCGAGCACCACACAGTAGCGCTCCGCGCTGCGCAGCAGGCGCTCGGCCCTCTCCCCACGCTCGTCCCCGCGCACGACCACGCGAGTGTGGGCGCGGATGCCCGTGAGGCCGACGGGGAACTCCTTGCCCATGGCGAGGGTGCCGCGCGGGTCCCAGTCTCCCTCCACGGTCACCTCGAGCTCCTCGAGATCGATGCTCATGTTGGCCGCCACCATGCGCAGCGTGATCTCCTGGCAGGCGGCGAGCGCGCTGAGGAGCAGGTCGGTGGAGCACGGTGCCTCGTCATCGCCGCCGACCGCGGGGTGCGCGCCCGAGCGGAAGACGGTGCCGGGCACGGAGTCCGGCGTCACCGTCACGTGCAAAGGATCGGCGAGATCGGAGGTGCCGCCGCGCACGCGCAGCGTGCGCGGCGCCCCGTCCGGGTCGTCCTTGTATGCCTGCCGGATGGGCGCCTGCCGCGCCCGGATGTCAACGCGCGAGCTGGGCATCGAGCTCCTCCTGTCGTCCGCCGGTCACCGTGGAGTGTGCCCGACTGCGCGGCGACTAGCCCTGGTGGGGCCCGCCCCTCGAAGAGTCGCCTCGCCGGCGACCGCGCTCGGCATCTCGCGGTCCGCGGCGCGTCAGCCGCTGAGGACGACCTTGCCGAGCTTGCCGCCGGCGGCGAAGCGCTCGTAGGCGCCGGAGGCGCCGGACAGCGGATACGTCGCCGCCAACGGCACGGCCAGCCGGCCGCCGGCCAGCGCCGGCACGACCAGCGAGCCCAGCGTCGCGATCAGGACGGCCTTCTCGCCGCTCGGGCGCGCCCGCAGGGTGGACGCGGCGATGCGGGCGCGTCGGCTCATCAGCGCCATCAGGTCGACCTCCACCCGGGCGCCGCTGCCCACGCCGATGACCACGACGCGGGCGCGGGTCGCCAGCGCGGCGAGCGCCGACGGCAGACTGGCGGCGCCGACGAGCTCGAGGACGACGTCGTAGGGACCGTGCTCGGCGACGGCGCCGGGCTCGACGACCCGGTCGGCGCCGAGCGCGCCCACGGCCTCATGATGGGCGGCGTCGCGCACGGAGGCGACGACACGGGCGCCCGCCAGCGACGCCAGCTGTACGGCAGCCGACCCGACGCCGCCGGCGGCGCCGCTGACGAGGACGCGGTCGCCGAGGGTCAGGCCCGCCTGGCCGAACAGGGCGTCGTACGCGGTAGCGTAGGCCTCCATGAAGCCGCCGGCCTCCGGCCACGAAAGGCCGGCGGGCACGCCCAGCGCATGCGCCTCGTCCGTCACGGCCAGCTCGGCCTGGGCGCCGCCGCCGACGAGCGCCATCACCCGGTCGCCGACGGCGAACCGGGTCACGCGCGCGCCCACGGCGGCCACCTCGCCGGCCATCTCGAGGCCCGGGACGTCCTGCGGCCACCCGGAGGGCGCCGGATAGTGCCCGGCGCGCTGCGCCAGGTCGGCGCCGTTGATCCCGGCCCCGCGCACGGCAACGATCAGCTCGTGGTCGCCGGGCTCCGGATCCGGACGCTCTCGCCAGTGCAGCTGTCCCTCATCGATCACGACGGCGTACATGAGCCATCACCTCCTGGGCGGGTCATACCCACCGGGACACCGCGGACCACGACCACCACGGGCTCTCCCGGCGTCAGCCGTCGCGACCGTCGGCAAGCCGCGCCCAGGCAGCCTCGCGCGACTCGGCAATGGGCAGGACGAGCTCGAGTCCGGTGACGATGAAGGTGCGCATGACGCGCCGCTGCACGATCACGAGAGCGAGACGCCGGTCCTGCTCCTGGAGGCGCCGCAACGCGCCCATGAGGACGCCCAGCCCGGCGGAGTCGATGAAGTCGAGCTGCGACAGGTCGAGCACGACGTCGCCGTCCCCTCCCGCCAGCAGCCGGCCGAGGTCCTGCTCGAAGTCGATCGCCGTGACCATGTCGATCTCGCCGCTGACCGCCAGCACGAAGCGGTTGCCGTCCTCGACTTCGTGTCTCGATGCGTAGGCCGTCAAATCGCCCTCCTGTGCCTCGAGCGTGCTCAGACTGCCCGGGCGCCGTTGCTCTGGTGCAAATCATGACGCCGCGCAGCCCAAGCCGCAACGGAACCTGCTCCGCAAGCGCGGTGCCCACACTAGAATGGATGCCTTCTCACTCGACAGCAGAGGAATGCTCCTGGAGCCTCGCGCCACCGAATCGCCGCACTCGCGACTCTTCTTCCGGCTGCCGCTCGTCCCCGCGCGGCTGCTGCGCGCGCGCCACCGGATCAACGACTACCTGCACCAGCATGGAGTCGCGGAGGAGGTCATCGACGATGTCGTCCTGGGCGTCGACGAGGCGATGACGAACGCGGTGCGCCACAGCGGCGCCCGCGACAACCTGCAGGTGAGCCTCTGGTTCGAGGGCAAGGATCTGCGGATCCTGGTCAAGGACGACGGGCACGGGTTCGCCGTCGAGTCCTTTGACCCCGATCGCAGGCCGGATCTCCTGGCGCCGGGCGGCCGCGGGCTCTTTCTCATCGCCCAGGTCAGCGACGAGTTCGAGCTTGTGAGCGACCGTGGTCTCGAGGTCCGCATGCTCTTGCGCAACGCCTTGCCCGGTCAGGCCGTCACGCCGCAGATCGACACCGGTCTCGTCGACGTCCAGCTCCTGGAGGGGACGCACTACCGCGAGCGGCGTCTCCGGCTCATCATCGAGGAACTCGGCGAGGCCTACGCCGCGCTCGACTGGGAGTACCGCTTCATGTACGTCAATCCGGCCGCCTTCGTGCTCTTCGGCTTGCGGCCGGACGAGGTCCTCGGCAGGACCGTGTTCGAGCTGTTCCCCTCCCTCGCCGACGGGTCCTCGGGAGCCGCGATCCGCGAGGCCGTGGAGCTCGGGCACTCGGCGATCATCGAGTTCGAGTCGGAGGCGCTCGGCGGCTGGATCGAGTGCCGGATCTATCCCACCGGGAGCGGCATCAGTCTGTACCTGCGCGACATCGACGCGCGGCGGCGAAGGGAGTCCGAGCGGGACGTGTTTCTGGACGCCCTCGTCGCCAGCGAAGAGCGGTTCCGCACGCTCTTCGAGAGCATGACCGAGGGCGTGGCCCTGCACGAGGTCGTCTACCGGGAGGGGCGACCGGTCGACTACCGGATCCTGGAGGTCAATCCCGCCTTCGAGCGTCACACGGGGCTGGACGGGATGGCGGTCACGGGAGTCCTCGCGAGCGAGGCGTACGGGGCGGGAGAGGCTCCGTACCTCGACGAGTACAGCCACGTGACCGAGACCGGTGAGGCGCTGCAGTTCGAGACGCACTACGAGCCGCTGCAGCGCACCTACCGCATCACCGCCGTGCAGGCGGGCGAAGGCCGGTTCGCGACGGTCTTCCAGGATGTCAGCGACGAGCGCAGTCGCGAACGCGAACGCGATGAACTCCTCCGCTCCGTCCAGCACAGCGAGGCGAGCTTCGCGACGATCTTCGAGGAGTCGCCGTTCGCGGTGGCCCTCTCCCGCCTGCCCGAGGGCACCATCGTTCGCCTGAACCGCGCGTTTGAGCGACTCTTCGCGTACGAGCGCGACAAGCTCATCGGGAGCGCGAGCCCCGACTTGGGGATCGTCGATGCCGGAGCGCGCGCCGCAGTCGGCAGGGCGTTCGCCGGCCGAGGGTCGATCCGCGACCTGGAGTGCGTGCGCCGGACCGGGTCGGGCGAGGAGCAGGTCATCTCCCTCAACCTGGACCCCATCACTCTGGGCGGAGAGGAGTTCGTGCTCACCACCATCCAGGATGTCACCGAGCGCGCTCGCGCCCAGGCGGCTGCCCGGGAGGCCGAGGGCAGACTCCGGGTCGAGGCCAAGTCCACGCGACTGCTGCTCGAGGCGACCGAAGCCCTCTCGGGATCACTCGCGCTGGACGAGGTCCTGCAGCGGCTGCTGGACGTCATCCAGTCGCTCACCGGGCGGCCGCGAGCCTTCGTGAACCGTCTCGACGACGAGCGCCGCGAGCTGACGATGCTGGCCGGACAGGGAGAAGACCTGCCCCAGCCGGGGATCCCAATCCCCTACGACGCGCTGTCGCCGGCCGTCAGACGGACGCTGACCGATCGGCGGGTGCGGGTCCTTGACGTCGATGGTGATCCGTCGTCGCCCGCGCTGCGTGAGCGCTACCGGACGCGCCTCGTGCTCATCGTGCCGCTGTTCGCCGGAGACGAGCTCATCGGCCACATCGGTGTCGATACCCCCGGCGAACGCGTGCCCTTCGAGGACCACGAGATCGAGCTCGTCGGAGCGGTCGCCGCCCAAGCCGCCGTCGCCATCCAGAACGCCGCCCTCTTTGAGGAAGTCGCCGCCCGCGAGCGACTGAGCACGGCGCTCAACGAGATCAACGAGCTCATCCACACCACGCTCAGCGCCCGGGAAGTCATGGCGCGAGTCGTGGAACGGTCGCGCGCGGTGACCGGCGCCGATAGCGTGGTCATCGCGCTGCGACACGGCGAGGACTGGGTCGCCGAGTACGGATCGCCGGAGATGCCGGGCGTGATCGGCGAGAAGGTGAGCACCGAGGAGGCCCCATTCGTCCTCACCGCGGCGTCTGAGCGGCGACCGGTGGCGATCGAGGACTGCGACCACGACGAGCGCTGCAGCCCGACGGTGCAGCGCCGCTTCGGCATACGCTCGGTGCTCTGCATCCCCCTCGTCATTCGCGACGACGTCGTGGGCGTCATCTTCTTCAACCACCACGAGCAGCCGGCGAGGTTCGAGACGCGCACCATCGAGTTCGCCGACAAGCTGGCGGTGGCCGTCTCTTCGGCCCTGGAGAACGCGCGCCTGTACGCGGAGCAGCAGTTCATCGCGACGACGCTGCAGGAGAACCTCATCCACCCGCCACCCGAGGTGCCGGGTCTCGACATCGCCATGTGCTCGCTGCCGGCACGCAGCCCGGACCTCGTGGGCGGCGATTTCAGCGACCTCTTCCTGCTTGAGGACGGGCGGGTGGTCATCGTCATCGGGGACGTCGCCGGCAAGGGGATCCGCGCGGCCGGCCTCACCGAGACGATCCGCAGCACGGTCCGCGCCTTCGCCTCCATCGACGCCGCCCCCGCGTTCATCCTGAGCAAGGCGAACGAGGTGCTCGTCCGGCGCGAGATCGGCCAGCCTCACGTGACTGCCTTGCTGTGCCTGCTCGACCCGGTCAGCGGCGAGGCGACGATGGCGAGCGCGGGCCACCCCCCGCCGGTCCACGTCTCACCGTCGGAGAGCGCACTGGTCGACCTGTCGTTCGGCCTGCCGCTCGGGACCATGACCGGCGACTATCTTCCCTTCCACATCACAATGGCTCCCAAGGACTACCTGGTCCTCTTCACGGACGGCGTCCTCGACGCCAGGCGCGGGAGCGAGTTCTTCGGCGAGGAGCGGCTCCTCGCCGTCGTCGACCGGCTTCGCGGCGCTTCGGCCCAGCAGATGGCCGAAGGACTCGCCGACGCCGCGCTCGCGTTCGGCGGCAGCCTCGGCGACGACCTGCAGCTCACGGTGGTGCGCCTGGATTGACGGCGTCGCCGGTCGTGAGCGGCGGCCACTTGTGGCGCCGCTCGACCGGCGCAGTTCCCAGGCGACGCCCCCTCAGGCAGCGCTCACGCCCAGGCGCGGAGGTCGTGCGGCTCAGCCTGGTCCCAGCGGTGCGCGATCCAGAGCGGGACCGTGCCCTGGTCGGTGCAGCCGACGAGGTCGTAGACCTCGTCGCCGTCGAAGACGGAGAAGTGCGCCGGCAGGTCGGTCCCGTGCTCCTCGCAGACGGCGAACTCGATGCGCCAGCGCTCGTCCAGGAGCGCGCCCTTGACGACGTCGCGCCCGAGCAGTTGGGCCGCACCGCCAAGGAGACAGCCAAGGCAGGGCAGCGGGCTGGACTTGACGGCCGCCCCCCGCGTGGACGAATAGGCGGCCTCGGCCAGGGCAGCCTTCATCATGCACGAGTACACGCGGATCAGGCCGTCCTCCGGGGGCACCAGCAGACCGACGCCGGTGGGGTACACGGGCAGCGGGTGCGCCGCGGGCAGAGACTCCGTCTTACCGGCGAGCCACCAGTAGTCGAGCGGCGTGAGCGGGCCGGGCTCGTCGGACGCCAGCTCGGCGCCGGTCTCGCGGCGCGCCCAGTCCGCGAACGACGGCCAGCGGCCGAGGTGCGACAGCCGCTGCTCGAGGAAGCGGGACGCCCGGCCGACGAAGTCGCCCAGCCGGGCGTCCTCCACCGTCGCCCACCAGACGCCGTCGCGGCCTCTGCCGACCTTGTCCGCGGCATCGCGCGTCCAACCGGGGACGGCGTCGCCGGCGCGGTAGTGCCCGACCACCGACGGCGTCTCGCCCTTACTCTCACCGTCAGTCTGAGCTTGAGCCTTGAGCTCGGCGAGCGCCTCCGGGTCCTCCACCACCGCGGAGAGCTGCGGCTCGCTCATCAGGATAGAGAAGGAGAGGCCGGGGCCGGTCTTGCGGAAGGCGGTGAACGCGCCGTCGATCCAGGCGCTGTTCTCGAGCCCGGTCTCCGGACTCGCGGCCAGCGCCTCACGGCTCAGGATGGGGGGTGCCGCGTCGGCGCGCGGCTGCGGGGCCGATGTCATCAGGGAGGAGTGTCCTTTCGCAAAGCAAACAACTGACGCCCCTGAGTGTACACGCGATGCCGCGGGCCCGGACGCGAGCGCCGCGCACCCGGGGCCGCGCAGCGGCCGAGCCTCACTGGTCCGCGGCCGCCGTCCCGCGGCGCCCACGCTGAGCGCTCCTGGCGCGCTTGGTCGCGTACATGCGGCGGTCGGCCTCGCGCAAGAGCGTGTCCACGCCCTCGGCCTGGGCGGTGTGGGTGCCGGTGCTGGCCGAAAGGGCGGGAGACCGCCCGACGGCTTCGTTGCGGGCCGCGATGGCAGCCTCCACCTTGCGCTCGACCTCGAGCGCACCCGCCTCGTCCGTACCGGGCATGAGGACGACGAACTCGTCGCCGCCGTAGCGCGCGACGACGTCCGACTCGCGGCAGCTGTCCCGCAGCAGCCGCGCGAGATCGACGAGGAGACGGTCGCCGGCCTGGTGGCCGTAGGTGTCGTTCACGTCCTTCATGTCGTCCACGTCGACGAACAGGATACTGACCTCGCCCCCGTTGCGGCGCACGTCCTTGATCGTGCGGTCGATGGCGACCTCCAGGTACCCGCGGTTGAAGGTGTCGGTGAGGCCGTCGTGCACGGCGAGACGCTCCTTCTCCTGCATCAGCCCGCGATTGTCGAGGGCGATGCCCGCGTGGATCGTCAGCGTGCGGAGCGCCGCCTTCTCCTCGTCCGTGAAGCGCCGAGGCTCGGCGAAGAAGAGTGCCAGGGCGCCGTACGTCGCGCGGTGGCTCTGGAGCGGAGCGACCATGACCGTGCGCCACGCTCCCTCGACCCGCTCCACCGGCAGTCCTGCCCGAGCGCCGCTGAGGTCGTCGACGAGGACCTCGCCGCCGACGAGCGCGCGGCCGTAGACCGAGCTCTCCAGAGGGACGAGGAAGCTGCTGCGGACCCGTTCGCTCAGCCCGAGCACCTCCTGAGCGAGGAGCACATCTCCTTTAGGGACAAGGAGCGCAGAGGCGCCGGCGCCCGTCAGACGTGACGCCTCGCCCAGGATGGTGGTCTCCAGCGCGGCCGAGTCGAGGCTGGAGTTGATCGTCTCAGCGGCCTCGAGCAGCAGCCGACTGCGGGCAAGCACGTCCGAGCTGCCGGAGATCGATCCGCCCTCGTCAGCCAACGCTGGGCGCCCTCAATGGTCTTTCTTGCTGTGCTTCTGGCCCTTGTGCTGGCCCGAGCCGCCCCGGAGCTGCGGCGTGGACGACTGACCGAAGGCAGGCGCCCGTGTGTGCCGGCTCCCGTTGGATGCGTGACCGCCGCCGCGAGATGCCCGCGCCGCGGACGCGCGACGGGCCGAGGCACGGCCGCCGCCGGTACGCGCCACGCGCTTGCCCGCGGCCGCGCGGGCGTGCCCGGCGGAGTTGCGCGCGGAGCGGCTTGGCCGGGCCTGCTTGTCGGCGCTGCGCGCGGAGCGGCTTGGCCGGGCCTGCTTGTCGGCGCTGCGCGCGGAGCGGCTTGGCCGGGCCTGCTTGTCGGCGCTGCGCGCGGAGCGGCTTGGCCGGGCCTGCTTGTCGGCGCTGCGCGCGGAGCGGCTTGGCCGGGCCTGCTTGTCGGCGCTGCGCGCGGAGCGGCTTGGCCGGGCCTGCTTGTCGGCGCTGCGCGCGGAGCGGCTTGGCCGGGCGCGATGGCCGTCAAACTGCAGGGCCGCATACGTGACCTCGTCTGACGGGCTCGCGGCGTCCGGAGGTGGCGGTCGCCGCGGCTCCGTCACCATCCACGGCCGTCGAGGATCCGGCGACGGGCGCCTGGGTCCCGTCCGTGCTCGCCGTGTCCGAGTCGCCGTCGCGAGAGACGACCGGCGTGTCGGCGTCAGCGTCCGAGGTCGGCCTGGGCCGCGGGCCGCGAGGCCGCGACGAGCGCCTGCGAGATCACCACCGGAGTCGTCGTTGGTCGTGAGCCACTCACTGCCGGCCGAGCCGATGCTCGCTGGTCCTGATCCTTGGCCGGCTCCCGGTCGACGGGGGGCTGGATCACCAGCCGTATCGCCGGCCCAACGCTCTCGGCGACCACGAACTGGCGCACCTCCTCCTGCCGGAGAGCCACCCCGGCCGCAAGAGCGATGCAGGCCGCCGCCACCACGTAGGCGGCGGCTCTGCCCCGCAAGACTCGCGCGACGGGTCGGAGCATGCGGCCGAGCACGCCGACCCCTGCGGCCGCCGCGACGTCGACGGGCGACGCCCCGGACCCGCCGAAGACCGGCACCGTCGCCAGCGCCGGCGGCGGCGCAGCGCCTTCGAGGAGGACGGCCAGACCGACAAGTCCGCCGCCCCAGTCCTTCATCACCGCGCGGCACGGCCTGCAGTAGGCGGCGTGGCGACGCAGCCGCTGCACCTGGTCGTCGTCGAGTCCTTGCCCGACGGCGCCGGCTGCCGCCTGCTCGGCCTGGCGGCACGCTCCACCGACGAGGCCCGCCGATCGCGCGGCGAGGGCCACGCGGAACTCCTCGCGCGCGCGGAAGAGAAGCGCCGCGGCGGCCTCCTCGGTGACGGCGAAGACCGCCGCCGCCTGGGCGACGCTCAGTCCGTGCAGGTCGTGCAGCAGGAGCGCGGCCCGCCGGCGCAGGTCCAATGAGCCCAGCGCGGCCGCGAAACGGTCGGCATCGGCGCCCTGGGACCGGCGGGTCGCCTGCGGCGCCTCGACGCGGGCGCCCGCGTCCGCCACGGCGCCCACGCTCTGCGCGCCCGCCCGGTCGGTACAGGCGTCCAGGGCGCAGCGGTAGGTCACGACTCGCAGGTCTGCGGCGTCCTCGTCGACGATGAGCTCACGAAATGCGACCGCGAACGCCTCGGTCGTCGCGGCGACCGCAGCCGTCTCGTCGCCGAGCAGACGGAGCGAGAAGTCGTAGACCGCCGAGCGGAAGAGCCGGTAGTAGCGCGCGAACCCGTCACGCTCTCCGCCACGAAGCTCCCGCAGGAGCCCGTCCAGGTGAGCGCCGTCGTCCGGGCCACCAGCCGGGGGCTGTCTGGTGGATGCCGTCAACCTGATCATCTCTCTTCTGGTATCGGCGCTTCTGCCCGTCCCTGAAGGGATTCGTCGCCTACCCCACTGGGGCGCACGCGTATGTGCCCCGGCAGTGAGGCTTACGAGCCGGCCGGGCCCTCCGCCGCGGAGACCTTGGCCTCGGCGGTACGCAGCGCGGCCGCGGCCTGACGGCTGCGGCCGGCCAGATCGGCGAGCGACATGTCTTGGGCACTCATGGCCACGAGCCCGGCGACGACGCCCACGACGAGCTGCAATGCCTGCAGGCCAAGGGCAAAGGCAAGGGCCGGGCCCGCCGCCACGCCGTAGGTGGCGAGAGCGGCCACGGCGGCCACCTGGAACGTGCCGACGTTGCCCGGCGTCGCGGGCACGAGGCCGATCAGATTGGTGAGCACGATGACCAGGGCCGCCGCGCTCACTCCGGCCGCCCCGAGGTGGAACGCCCAGAGCATGGCGACCGCGGCGGCCAGCTGGACGAGCCAAGCCAGTACCTGCGTTCCGGAGACGGCGATCGCCGTGACCGGGCTGTCCCAGATGCGCTGGCTCTGGATGAGCTGCGGCAGCCAACGGCCCATGCGCCTGACCCTGGGTCCGCCGCGCGCGCACGCCTCGGCGACCTGCCGACGGCGACGGTTGAGGACGAACCCTCCCACGAGCGGCACCGCGATGAGCCCCGCGCTCACGAAGAGCACGTGGACGGCCCACGACGGCGCCGAGAGCGTCGAGAGGAAAGCGAGCGCGATGACAAGGAACGTGACGATCGCGAACATCCGCTCCGTGAGCGTGACGCCGAGCGCCGTCGGGAACGGCAGGTGTTCCCGCCGCCGGCGCAGGAGCACGTACAGCACGTAGGGCGAGAGCACGGTCCCCACGCGCACCGGGATCAGGGAGTTGGCCAGCAATCCTATGCTCGTCGCGGAAAAGGCTTCGGTGAACCGCGCCTGGACGTCGCCGACCGCGTTCACGATGAGCTCGAGCGAGAGACTGCGAAGCGCCAGGGAGACGAGCATCAGCGCGATGGCGGCGAGCGCCCAGCGCCAGTCGGCGTGCGCGAACGAGCGCGACATGAGAGCCAAGTCGTCGCGACCCAACAGCGCCCCCGCCAGGACGACGAGCGCCGCCCCTCCGATCCACCAGCGGCGGCCGGACGACAGCGCCGTTCTGCGGATGGAGCGAACGAGACTGTCCGCGTGCCGACTGAGGATCATGTGACCGCCCGTCGTGGGTCTCCGCCCGACGCCCTGCCGTCAACCACGGCGGCGACCCCACGGCGTCGGGCCTTTCGCGGAGTATGGGCGCAAGAAATGTGTTCCACAACCCACTATTACCTGCGAACCTCGCGCGTCCTCCTCATCTCCGCTTTCCTGAACACCAGCGCAACGCCGGCTTCATATTCGCCTCGCACACCGCGGTCAAGCTCCATGACGGCGGCGACGGTCCTCCCCCCGGCCGTCGGGACGCGACTGCAGTGCGGTGCCCCCACCGAGTCGCTCTCCCACTTGCCCGGACGTGCCCCCTCCTTTGCCCGGAGCCGCAGGCCCCACACGGGCCGCGACGACCGCATCAGGTCGCCGCGTGCCCATCCCCCTTTCGGGAGTCCATCCGGCCACGTGAGGACGTCTGCGGGCAGCCGGCGCCGCACGCTCCCGTCTGTCGCCGGTCTCGAGCCGGAGAGATGAAGGCGCCCGCGAGCGCGGCCGGGGCTGCGCCGTCGCGCTCGCGGGCCCTGTCACATCAGGCGGGCGGGCCGCTTGCGAGCGTGACCGTCGCCGTGTGCGTCTGCCCCGCCGGGTCGATCCACCCCAGCCGCACGGAGTCTCCCGGGTGGTGGGCGGAGAGCAGGTCGGTGAGCGCCGATGCAGAGGTGACCGTCTGTCCGTCGACCGCCGTGATGACGTCGCCCTGCCGCAGCCCGATCCGAGCTGCAGGGTAGCCGGGCAGCGCGCCGCCGAGGAGCGCGCCCTGAGCCTGGGGTCCCCTGTTCGAGAATCCACCGCCGACCTGCGGCGAAGGCACGACCGCCACGCCGAGGAAGCCGGTCGGCCCGATGTGCACCGTCGCCGAGCTCGTGCCCGCCTCGATCTGCCTGGCGATCGCGAGCGCCGTGTCGATCGGGATGGCGAATCCCTGTGCGGCCGACTGGGCGGCGTAGGGGGAGGCTGAAGCCGCGGCGTCCATGCCGATGACCTGACCGGAGTCGTTGACGAGCGGCCCGCCCGAGTCGCCGGGACGCACGGCGGCGTTCGTCTGGATGAGGCCGTGGAGCCTCTCTGCGTTGCCGCCGCCGATGTCGCTCGCCGTGATGGTCTGCCCGAGCGCGGTGACCGATCCCTCGGCCACGCGCGGCGTGCCGCCGCCGCCGCCGGCGTTGCCGAGGGCGAGCACCCTGGCTGCCAACGATACGGTCGACGAATCTCCCAGAGGGACGGTCCGCAGACCGCTCGCCCCGTGCAGCTGGATCACCGCCACATCGCCGCTGCGGTCGTAGCCGACGACGCTCGCGACGTAGGTCCTGCCGTTGCCGACGTCGGTGGCGCTGATGCGCGTCGCGCCCTGGATGACGTGGTTGTTGGTGAGCACGACCCCGGAGGAGGTCAACACCATCCCCGTCGCCTCTCCCCGCATGCCCGTGGAGCCGTTGCCGACCGCGATGTTGACGAGGCCCGGGTCGACGCGCGCAGTGATGGCGGAGACGCCGGCCGGTGAGCCAGGCTGACTCGCCTGGGTGACATTGAACGACGTGCTGGAGCCGGCGACGGCATCGGCGCCGACCGCGGACGCGCCACCGATGTGGACGCCGTAGATCGCGATCAGCAGGGTCGCGGCGGCGGCCAGCGCCAAGCCGACGACGATCGTCGCCGCGCGCCGCAGCCGCCGTGGGCCGTCGCCGGGGTCCCGGCCGGCGTCATCTGGCGCGGGCGGGCTGTCGAACTCGTTCATCGTGCTTCTCAACTCCTGGCGTGCGGACCGACGCGGGCGCGCGACGCTGCGCCGCCCCGCAAGGTCTCGGGAAGAGACGAAGTATGTGCTTCGCTTCCTGGAGTGTGCCCGCGAGGGCCGAGGAACTAGCTGAGAGGAGCCTGAGAATCTTGCGCGGCGAGCCCGGTCTCGCCGTCCTTCATGTACTGGTGCACGAAGGCGATAGCCATGCTGCCCTCGCCTACCGCCGCCGCGACGCGCTTCACAGGCCCCGAGCGCACGTCGCCGCAGGCGAAGATGCCGGGAACGCTGGTTTCGAGGAGGTACGGGTCACGCTCAAGCTTCCACGCGCCGGCGGCCGCCACGTCAGACCCGGTGAGCACGTAACCACGCCGGTCGAGCGCGACCTCGGGCGGCAGCCAGCTCGTCTCGGCGTCCGCACCGATGAAGATGAACAGGCCGGCGGAGTCGAGACGGGTCGTCTTGCCCGTCACGTTGTCGCGCACGTCGACGGACTCGAGCCCGATCTCACCGTGCGCTGCCATGACCTCGGTGTGGAGCAACACCTTGATGTTGGAATGCGCGGCGAGCTGGTCGATCAGGTAGCGGGACATGCTTTTCTCGAGGCCGTCGCCGCGGTAGAGGATGGTGACGCTGCGCGCGTGCGTGGAGAAGAACATCGCCGCCTGTCCCGCCGAGTTGCCGGCGCCGATGATGTGCACGTCCAAGCCGTGCGTGTTCGGCGCCTCGCTGCGTGAAGCGCCGTAGAAGATCCCCTTGCCGGCGAGGCGCTCGAAGCCTTCGATGTCGAGTCGCCGCCAGGAGACGCCGCACGCGAGGATGATCGTCTTGGCGCGCAGGACGTCCCCGCCGTCCAGGCGCACCTCGTGGGACCCCGGGTCGATGCGCGTGATCTCCCGAGTGACGAGGATCTCGGCGCCGAGCCGGCGAGCTTGCTGTAGCGCGCGATTGGAGAGCTCCTCGCCGGAGACCCCTGAGGGGAAGCCGAGGTAGTTCTCGATGCGCGACGACGTGCCGGCCTGTCCGCCCGGCGCCTCCCGCTCGATGACGATCGTCCGCAGCCCCTCCGAGGCGCCGTACACAGCGGCCGCGAGGCCGGAAGGGCCGGCGCCGACGACGACGGTGTCGTACTCCGCGGCGGCGGCCTCGGTGCCCAGCCCCAGGAGCTCCGCGACGCGGCGCAGCTGGGGCCTGACCACGGTCTTTCCACCGATGAGGCGGATGATCGGACAGTCGCCCTCATCCGGCAGCGGACCGCCCCAGTGCTCGGCCGCCTCCGGCGCGTCGGGCGTCACCCACCGGTACGAGATCTGATTACGCTCGAGGAACTGACGGAGCTCGGCGCACGCGGCGTCGGCGCGCTTGCCGAACACGACGGCGCGCGGCGGCCGCGGCTCAGCCGCGAGGCCCTGGAGGCCATGCGCCCCGCTGATCCTCTTGGCCGCCAACTTGCCGACCTCCTGAGCGACGTCCGGGGCCACGGCGGCGACATCGTAGTAGTCGCGGGGCTCGATCCGAAGCAGCCGCGACTCTTCCGCAGCCCGGAGGCCGGCCGGGTGGGTCGTACCCAGTGTCATCGACACCTCGCCGAAGATGTCTCCCGGATGTCTCACGCCGACGACGCGGTCGATCCCG
Source organism: uncultured Thermoleophilia bacterium (assembly GCA_963762125.1). Classification (GTDB taxonomy): domain Bacteria; phylum Actinomycetota; class Thermoleophilia; order UBA2241; family UBA2241; genus CAIXSE01. Next base: position 49,452 of record CAVXJO010000006.1, on the reverse strand, counting down.
TCGATCGCCTTGACCGCCTCCATGCGACCCTCGAGCAGCGCGAAGATCGCGCGCTCGTCACCCTCTTGCACCGCGTACTCGCCGGGCAGCAGCGTGATGTCGGCGGCCACGCGCGCCAGCTTCTCGCGCTCTGGCTCCCCGAGCCCCGCGAAGATCGAGACCTGCGCTACCTCGTCTGCCGTGACCAATGTCTGCTACCCCGTCAGGAAGGGATGGTGACCCCCGTGCGCCACGCGTGTCGCTCACAATGGACCTTCTACCGCACTCCAAACCCCTTCAACCAAGCAACCGCTGCGGTCACCGTCAGGAGTCGCGGTCGCGAAGAGCCGTATCGTGCGCGGGAGCCTGTAGTCGTCTCGCCGACAACTTCAGCCCGAGATCGGGGAAGGCGCCCGCGACCATGTCGACCAGCCGCGCGACCGGCCTCGTCAGCGCATCCGTCGCCGGGATCCCCAGTTCGAGCTCGTAGAGGATGATGGCCGCGCTCACCTCGGCGTCGGTCATGTCCTCGTGGTTGATGGCGAGCCCGATGACCTCGACGCCGGCGAAGGCGCGAAGCAAGGCGATCTCGCTCAGAGGCGTCGGCGTTGGCACATCCGGGAAGTCGCCCAGCATGCGACGCGCCGGTGCGTGCTGCAGGATCACCGCGTCCGGCCGCGCACCCCTCAGGATGAACGTCGACGAGAGATAGGCGGGATGGCTGAGCGCGCCCTGACCCTCGACCACGATCACGTCAGGGCGCTCCGCCTCGAACGCCTGGACGACGGCTGCCTCCATCTCGCCGGAGCAGAACTGACACGGGATGGCGTCCAGCGCCACACCGTAGCGGGCGCCTTGGATGAGCCCGGTCTGGCCGGTGCCGACGAGGACGGCCTTGGTCCCGCTCTCGTTGAGCGCCCGGGTCAGGATGGTCGCGGTCGTGCGCTTGCCGATGGCGCCGTCAGTGCCGAGCACGGCGACGCGCGGGCAGGTCACCTCCTCGATGCGCCCGGTGAACATGCGCAGGTCCTTCTTGGCGCGCGGGCGGCGCACGTCCAGCAGCCGCACACCGAAGGTCGCCGCGGCGGCGGTGAACTCGAGGTCGTCGTTCAGGAACTCATGCAGGCCGTTGACGATGCTCATGCCGCGCCCCATGGCGTCGAGCAGCACGCCGCGCTCGTGCCCGGAGAGCATGCCGCTGAGCGGCGCCACGCCGATGATGAGGAAGTCCGGGACGCGGCCGCAGTGGATGATGACCGCCGCGAGGTCGCGCAAGACCGGGATGCCGTTCGGCCGCTCGTCGAGGTACTCGCCGGCGTCCAGACCGGCCTTGGTGCTGTCGATCACGGCGATGATCTCGTACTTCTCCGAGTACCGCACGAGGCCGTTGGCGGTCTTGCCGTCGGGGGTGCCGAAGAACGCCTCCGAGTAGACGACGGCCGTATGGCCGGTCATGACGACCCTCCCGGCCGCGGCCGTCTGCCGCCGTCGAAGGCGGGAGAGATGCCAAGCAGGTCGGAGATGTCCAAGCCGTCCATGAACGTGAGGCCTCCGGCGCGCTGGAACAGACGCGCGCGGCCGGTGACCTCGGCCGTCTCGCCGCTGACGCGCAGCCACGAGCCTTCGTACAGCCCCAGCACGGGGCACTCGTTCTCCTCGAGGAACTCGGTGATGCGCTCCGCACGCGTCTCGCCCATGAACGTCGACGCCGGGTCGTGGTCGACGTAGTGAAGGTTGATCTGGAACGGCACGAGGCCCAGCGCCGCGAAGCTCGGCGGATGGCAGATCGGCATGTCGTTGGTGGTCCGGATGGTGGGGCAGGCGACATTGGTGCCGGCTGAGGCGCCAACGTAGCGGGTCGCGCCCTCGCGGACGTGCAGGCTGAGCGTCTCGATCACGCCGAGGGCGTACAGCGAGTCGAGCAGTCTGAAGGTGTTGCCGCCGCCCATCAGTACGACGTCAGCCTCGAGGATCGCCCGCTCCGGCGCGCTGGACCGGTGGGCTGAGACGACCTCGACGCCGAACGCGCCGAGTGCCGCTGCGGCCCTGTCGGCGTAGTCGTCCCAATCCGCCAGCGCATACGGGACGAACGTCACCACGTCGCCGGCCGAGACGCTGGCGAAGGTCTCGGCCGCGTGCGAGAACATGGTGCCGCCGTAGTTGGTGGAATTGGAGAGCAGAAGGAGCTCCATGACCGCCATCCTGATCGGCCGGCCAGGGGGCTGTCCCGAGCAAGCGATGGGCGCTTCACAGGGCGGATGTCGCACGCTGCGTACGCCGATTCCACAGGGAGGTCGTCGACCACTCCCCGCGGCGAGGGGGTTGCGTGCCCCGCAGAGAGGCGACACGTCGTCTTTCCACTGTGGCAGGTAGTCTCGCTCCGGTCAACGTCGGGACCGGGCCCCACGGCCTTCACCGGCCGCGCGGCCCTCGAGCCGCCTCGTCCTACCAGCCGGGGAAAAGCCGCCAGGTGCGGCGCCTGTAGTCGCAGTACTCCCGGCCGAAAACGGCGATCAGCGCCTCCTCCTCGACCGAGATGCGATACAGCGTCGCGCCGAGCACGAGCGTGAGCGCGGTCGCCGCGCCCAGCCAGGTGCCCAGGGCGAGACCGATGCCGACGTAGACGAGGACCATGCCTGTATAGGCGGGGTGCCTGAGTCGGCGATACGGGCCGTCGGTCACCAGGCGATGCCCCACCTCGATCTGCACGATGCGCGAGAAGAAGCGACCAAGCCTGATGATGGCCCACTCACGAAGGAGTGTGGCGCTGACGATCAGCACGAGGCCGGCGTACTGCACGGCCGGCGGCGCCGGCGCCCAGTCCAGGAGGCGGCAGCCGACCGCCAGCGCGACGGCCGCCATGCCGACGAGCTGCATGAGCAGGTACGAGTCGCGGTCGCGGACGAGGACGGGCCCGTGGGACCGGCGCGACGCCAGTCTCGCCGGCACCGCGAAGTCGACGAAGAAGGCGGCGAAGACGACGACCGCCAGCGCCGTGGCGAAGTAGGACCCGGGGAACCAGTGATAGGGATCGTGGAACAGCACGCGCACCTCCGCCCTATGGCGCCCCCATCCGGCCACAGGAGCTACGAAGGTGGTTCCCGGGGGATGCCGGCGCAAACGACCGACCTCTCTCCCCGCGACGGGCAACACAAGGGAGTTCCTGCTGCCGAGTGCCGGGGGATGGACAACTAGCAATAGCAGACCCGGGCGTCGCGGGACGCGGCGCCGAGCCTGCCATCGTCCACATCGTCATATGGCCAGCAGACACGACCGAGACAAGGCGGCGACCGGCATCACCTCCCCGGCTCTCTCTGCGGCCATCAGTCTCATCCGTCCGACGAGGAGGGCCGGCTCATGAGCGGCGTCCTCGTCGCGGCGGTCGCGCCGACGTACGCGATCGTCGCCGTGGTCGTCTTCGGGCTGGGAGCGATCGCGTACGTGGTGCGCGGGTACTGGCGGCGGCGACGGCCGGCCACGCCTCCGGAGCCCGTCACCACCGTGATCGAGGAGCCGCCGGCCGAGAGGCACGTGCGCACGCCGTCCGACGTGCTCCACCTCATCGTCGGCGTGCTGCTCGTCCTGCTCGGCCTGCTGATCGCCGCCGGCGCAGCGAACACGCTCGTCGGTCTCGAGCGCGACCTCATCGGCGCCTTCGACACACTGCCGGGCGTGTTCGCTCGCGCCCTCTACGTGGTCTTCCAGGGCGTCGCCGCCTTCATTCCCGCCGGGGTCGGCCTGGTGGTGCTGTGGCGCCGCAAGTACCGGCTGTTCGGCATGCTGATCGTCGCGGCCCTGCTCGCGCAGTCGCTGGTGGCCGCCCTGAACGAGTTCGTGGTGAAGCAGGCCGGCACGCCCGAGCTGCTTGCGGCGGTCCATCGGCCGGAGTGGCTCAAGGAGGCGACGACCACGATCGGCACGATCGACTCGTCGTTCATCGCCGGCATGGTCTCCACAGTCGTGCTCGGTTCGCCGTGGATCAGCCGCCCGTGGCGCCGCGCCGGCTGGTCCATCGTCATCCTTGCCGTGATCTTCCGGGCCGTGGCCGCCCGCGGAGGGCCACTCGACATCGTCCTGGCGCTGGGCGCCGGCATCGTGGGCGGATCCGCGGTGCTGCTCATCTTCGGCGCGCCCAACAAACGCCCACGAGGCCCGGCGGTGGTCGCCGCCATGGCCCGCGCCGGCGTGCCCTTGGCGCGACTCTCCCGCGCCGGCGTCGATGCGCGCAGCTCCACGCCGTACTTCGGCGAGGCAGAGGACGGGCGGGACGTGTTCATCAAGGTCCTGGGACGCGACGAACGCAGCGCCGACCTGATGTTCCGCATCTACCGGTTCCTGCGCCTCAAGGACGTGGGCGACCGCGGCCCCTTCTCGTCGCTGCAGCGCATGGTCGAGCACGAGGCGCTCGTGGCGCTCTACGCCAACGACATGGGGATCCTGACTCCCCGGCTGGTGGCCACGGCGAGCGCCGGCGACGAGGGCTTCCTGCTCGCCTACGAGCGGACGGCCGGCGATTCCCTGGACCGCGTGCCCGACGAAGCCATCACCGACGATGTGCTTGCCGGCATCTGGCGTGGCGTCGAGCTGATGCGCACCCATCGCATCGCCCATCGCGACCTGCGTCTCGCCAACGTGATGCTGGCGCCCGACGGCCGCCCCTGGATCATCGACTTCGGCTTCGCCGAGATCGCCGCCACCAACCAGATGCTCGACACCGATGTCGCCGAGCTCCTCTCGTCGACCGCGCTCAAGGTCGGCGTGAGGCGGGCGGTCGACGCCGCCATGGCGGTGATCGGCAAGCCGGCGGTGGCCCGCGCGGCGCCGCGTATCCAGCCGCTCGCTCTCAGCACGGCGACGCGCAAGTCCCTGACGGCGCGCAAACCACTGTGCGACGAGCTGCGTGGGTACGCCGCCGAGGCCAGCGGCGCCGGCGACATCGAACCTCAGAACCTGCAGCGCATCAAGCCGCGCACGGTCCTCATCTTCATCTCGCTCGCCGTCGCCTTCTACCTGCTCATCCCCCAGCTCGCCGACGTCAGCGGGGTCTGGTCCAAGCTCCAGGACGCGGACTGGAAGTGGGGTCTCTACGCGCTCGGGGCCTCGGTCCTGACCTACGTGGCCGCCACGACCGGTCTGCTGGGAGCGGTGCCGGGGCGCATCCCGTTCTTCGGTACGTTCGCCTCCCAGCTGGCCGGCTCGTTCGTCAACCGCATCACCCCGGCACGCGTGGGCGGCATCGCCACCAACGTCCGCTTCCTGCAGAAGCAGGGCATCGATCTCGCGGTGGCGTCGTCGAGCGTCGGGCTGCAGCAGCTCTCCGGATTGGCCACCCACATCGTGCTGTCGCTCGGGTTCCTGGCATGGGCGGGCCGCAGCGGCTCCGGCGCCTCCCACTTCTTGCCGTCCAGCCAGACGGTGCTGGTGGGCCTCAGCGCCGTGCTGGCCCTCTCGGGGCTGCTGTTCCTGCTCCCGGTGGGGCGCCGGCTGCTGCGCAAGCGCGTCTTCCCCATCCTGAAGCGGTCCGGGCACGGGGTGCTCGACGTCGCCCGTCAGCCGCTCAAGCTGCTCGAGCTGTTCGGCGGGGCCGCGACCCTCACTCTCCTCTACATCGCGGCCCTCGTGTTCTCCGTCCACGCCTTCGGCGCCGGAGCGAGCGTCGCCAGCATCGGCGTGGTGTTCCTGGTGGGGTCCGCCCTCTCGTCGGCCGCGCCGACCCCCGGCGGCATCGGCGCCGTGGAGGCGGCGCTCATCGCCGGGCTCACTGCGGTGGGCGTCGACAGTGAGGAGGCCGTGCCGGCCGTGTTTCTCTACCGCATCGTGACCTTCTGGCTGCCCATCGTGCCGGGCTGGCTGATGTTCGTCTTCCTGCAGCGACGGGGCGACCTGTGACCGCGGCGCGCGGCGACGGGACGTCTGCGGCAGGGCGCGACCCGACCCGGGCCGTGCTCCTTCCCGGCGGCCGCGGCGTCGGCCGGCACACGGTGGACGCGGTGCGCGCCGGGATCGGAGCCGCCGGCGTCGGCGTCACGGCGCTGCTGGCCGCGGAGGATGGCGTCTCAGCGATCGAACGAGAGGTCTTCGAGACCATCAACGGACTGCCCCAGACCGCTTCTCCCGCGCTGTGGGTCATCATGCAGGCGGGCAGCTTCCCGGCCGTCTTCGTGACCGCCGGCCTCGCTCTGGTGGCCCGGCGGCCGAGGCTGGCGCTCGCCCTCGCCGGCGGCGGCACAGCCACCTGGCTCCTGGCCAAAGCGGTCAAGCAGGTCGTGGACAGGGGCCGACCCGAGGCGGTCCTTCACGACGTCGTGATCTACGGTCCCGCCGCTACCGGCCTCGGCTATCCGTCCGGCCACGCCGCGGTCGCGGCACTCATCATGACGGTCGCCGCGCCGTACCTGACGCCGCGGGCCAAGGTGGGCGGGTGGCTCGTCGTCGGGATCGTCGCGTTCACACGCGTCCTGATCGGCGCGCACTTCCCGCTCGACGCGCTGGGAGGCCTCCTGCTGGGCTGGGCCGTCGGCAGCGCGACGAACATCATCCTGGGCAGGCCGCCGCGCGGCCTTGCGGACCCGGTCTGAGGGCTCGGCTAGCTCGACGAGGAGCGCCGGCGGCCGCGCTGACCCACCTGCCTCGGTTTGTCCCACTCGGAGGGATTGCCGTGGCCGCGCTTCTGCTGATGGGCGAACAGGTCGCTGCGACGCGCGAACGCCTGGCCGCAGGTGATGCAGCGGAACGTGATGGCCGCGCCAAGACGAGCCTCTCCGCAGTCGTCGTGCCGCAGGCACATGTGGTTGTCGAGGTCACGCTGCGACTTGAGGGCGGCCTTGCAGATCTCGCAGTCGAACGTCTTGGGGGTGGTGGCTGACGGCATACGGCATCGTCCTCTCATCGACGGGCCGCGTCCACGACGGTGGGGTCATGCGCCACGGTGATGCCACGGCAATTTGACCGAGCAAATAGTTATTCCCAGCCAGCGGCATTTGGAACCTGGTCGCGCCGTGGCGTCAGAAGACGCGTGCTGCCGCTCAGTCCGGCCAGGCGACCTCAAGCATCTCGCCGTCGCTGCCCTCGGGCTTGGGTCCACCGATGGCGATGATGTCCATGCCCTCGGGACCGGCCGAGAAGGCACGCACGACCGGCGGTGCGACGCGTATGACGTCCCACTGATGCAACTCGTGTACCTCGTCGTCGAGCAGGACCTGCCCCGAGCCGGCGACGACCACGTAGGCTTCTTCCTGCTCACCATGCCGATGCCCGCTGGAGGGGCGCACGCCGGGCGCGTATCGCCAGTGGCTGACGCCGAGATCACGGGAGTCGAGCTGAGCCCGCGCGAATCGGCCCTGGAGGCCCTCGACCCGGGCGGATACGACGTCGTCGAGCTCAAGCAGATTGACGATGGAGAACGGTTCCATGGAGCGCCTTTCGCGAGTCGGTCGCCGGCGGGCGTAGCACCGCCGGCCTGTCCTCCATCATTGCCGCGAACGGCGACCTTGAGTCCTCCCCGGTCGGCGGCGGCGCTGCCGAACGAGCGGGGTCCCACCACAGTGCTCCATCATCCCGTGGAGCGCATGACACCGACGGCTCCCTTCGCTCCTTCCAAGGACCCGGAGATACCGCTAGTATTGGGCCCGGTCGCTCTGTGGGGCTCGAACCACGAAAGCAGGCGACCGCGGCCTGAGATCGGACAGCGCCGGCGTCCAGACGTCGGGGGGAAGGGGCGGGATTGCCTCGTTGGTTCAGTTATGCGGTGATCTTCATCATCACCGCGTTCGTCCTGCACACGTTCTTGGTCGTCGTGTCGCTGGCCACCGGCATCGTCTCCCCGGACAGCCTGCTCACGATGGCGGGACCCGTCACGTTCATCGTCGAGTTCGGGCTCGCGGCCGTGATCACGTGGCTCATCGTCCGCCCGCGGTCCCAGGCGGCGCCGAGAAGCGAGGAGGACGACCTCAAGCACGACGCCGCGCTCCAAGACGACGCACGGCGGCGCGTCCAGGCGATCGAGCGCCAGTATCGCGACGAGCAGCGGCTGGAGCGGCTCACGACCGAGGTGGCCGAGTGGCGCAAGGCGCGCGACCTGCGCACCTATGCCACCGAGGCGCTGGCGGATCTGGGTGACGGCGACGTGACCACGGCAGAGGGCGCGTCACTCCGCGCCGAGCTGCAGTGGGCCCTCGACTACGCCGACACCATAGACCCCCTGCGCGCCCGGGACTAGCTCCTCCCGGCTTGATCCGCCGCGGCATCGCGGCCCCTTCAGCGCCTCAGTCCTCCGGCGCCGCCGCGTCGTGATAGAAGGCGTGCGCGTCCCACGGCGGGATCGCGTAGACCCCGACGGTGGTGTACTGCTCGCCAGGCTCGACTCCCTGTCCGAGGACGAGCTCTGGGATGTAGTCGTTGCGCAGACCCAGCAACACCGCCTGCGGACCCCAGACGTCCGCGTTCCAGCCGTCGTCGCGATAGCGGCCGCTGGACGACCCGCACCTGCAGGTGCGCCTGGCCTGCACCTCCAGCGCCACGACGTCGTGGCAACCGCTACACAGCAGAAGTTTCATGATCTGGAGCGTGTCAGGAGGTCGGGGTCGCCAGCACCGGCTCCGCGACGCTGCTCAGCCGGCAGGCTGGTCTCCGTCCAGGGCACGACGCAGGCTCTCCCCGCGCTTGCGCAGGGCTTCGCGGTGTCCCTTGATCCCATGGTCCTGGCAGTCGAGAAGCCCGAGTGACGCCGCGCAGTCGATCTCCTCCAGCGCCTCCGCCGGCAGCCCCTCGCGCTTGAGCAGGAGGCTCATGCGATCGAAGCTCAGCAGCAGGTCGTGGCGCACGTCCTGGTGATCCAAGGGATTCGCCGATGCCTCGAGGAGACCGAGGATGGCCTCCCGGTACAGCGCGACTGACCGGGCGCCGTCAGTCTTCTCGAAGCGGCCGGCCTCGACTATCGGCAGAGCCGCCTCGCGGCGGCGACGCGAGGGCGCATCCTCGCCGTCGCGCGACGCGCTTTCGTCCTCACCGGAGACCACAGCGTCCACGCCCTTCGCCGCCTGCGCGGCGGGCGCCTCGGGCGCCGTCGCCTCTCCGGCGCCCGTCACCGGATCGGCGCGTGCGCCGCACACGGCACAGAAGGTAGCCGTTTCCCCGATCGACAAGCCGCAGTTCGTACAAGCTCGCATCGCCCCTCCCTGGTGCAGTCGAGCCGCTGGACTTACCTATCGGCAGAATCTCCCACGGCCGTAGGGTTCGCCTGATACGACGGGTCGGTCAGATCGGCGAACCAGCCGCTTCCCGACTGCGCCGCGCCCTCTTGGGACCATACACGAGAGCCGCTTGACGGGCCCGCGCCGGGGGAATGACTCAAGCGCCGGCCCCACCGCCGGCAAGTTGGCGTGAAGACCTTGAAGGGACGTGACGACGATGGCAGCGTGCAGCGAGATGAAGACCGGCGAGGTGTACGTGTGCGAACACTGCGACCTGGAGATCCAGGTCGTCAAGTCGTGCGCCGACAGCGAGGAGGGCTCCTGCGCCTGCGCGGAGTCACTCTCGTGCTGCGGCGGACCGCTGGTGCTCAAACAGTAGAGTGCCGGAGAGCCTGGCCGACGACGGAGCCATGGCGCGACAGCGGGCGCGGACCAGAGCGCCGTCACAGAGTCCCGACCCGGGACTCTCCCGGGTGATCCCTTGGGCCGACACCCGACACGAGAACGGACGATGACCACAGCGGTCGAGAGCACCCCACCCCCCGCCGCTGCGGACGGCATCTTCCGCGCTTGGCGCCTCGGATCGCTGGAGGTGCCCAACCGCTTGGTGCGCAGCGCCACGGAGGAGGGACTGTCGACCGGTGACGGCGCCCCGACGCAGAGGCTGATCGACCTCACCCGGGAGCTCGCACGAGGCGGCGCCGGACTGATCGTCGCCGGCAGCGCCTTCATCTGCCGTGAGGGCCGAGGCGCCACCAACGTCACCGGGCTCGACCGCGATGCGCTCATCGAGCCGCTCGGCCGCATGTGCGACGCGGTGCACACAGCCGGCGGCCTGCTTGCCGCGCAGCTCCTGCATAGCGGATCGACTCTCCGCCCGCTGATGGTGGCCGAGAAGGACGGGCCTTACGGCCCATCCTCGGAGGCGCACGACCCGGTGTGCGGAGCCCCGGTGAAGGCGCTGACGAAGGCGGAGATCGACGACATCGTGCTGCTCTATGCTCGGGCGGCGGCGCGAGCCCGCAGCGCCGGCTTCGACGCCGTGCAGATCCACGCCGCCCACGGCTACCTGCTCGATCTGTTCCTCAGCCCGGCCCGGAACCGGCGCGCCGACGCCTACGGGGGCTCACTGCAGCGCCGGGCCCGCCTTCTCTACGAGGTCTACGAAGCCGTGCGCGGCGCCGTTGGTGCCGGCTTCCCGGTGTTCGTCAAGATGAGCGCTCACGACGGCTGGGCCGGCGGCGTACAGCCGCACGAGGCCGTCCTGGTCGCGTCCGAGCTCGACCGGCTGGGCATCGACGCCATAGAGGTCAGCGCAGGCACCCCTGAGGGCGCCAGTCGCGCCGGCTGGGACCACATCATGCCGGCGCCGATCCCCGAGGGCAGGTTCTTCGACTACGCGCTGGCCGTCAAGGAGAAGGTCGGCTGCCCGGTGATCTCTGTCGAGGGATGGCGCGATCCACTGCGGATCGCCGCGGCCCTGGAGCGCGTCGACGCGATCTCGCTCTGCCGGCCCTTCATCCGCGAACCCCGCCTCGCGGCGCGGTGGCGCGGCGGCGACCTGACGCCGGCCACCTGCATCTCGTGCAACAAGTGCCTCGACCTCATCCTTGATCGCGGGCTGGGCTGCATCTTCCACAAGGACCAGAGGAGACGAGCCGCGACGGGGTGACGGCGACCTGAAGAACTCAGGTCCATCGCCCCGCCGCGGCCCGCGCCCTAGGACAGGTACGTGCGCGTGAGGTCCAGGTAGGCCTCCAGACCCTGGACGTTGTGGATCTTCGCACTGGTGGCGCGCAGGCTGTCCATCCAGAACGCGAGGAGGACCGGCGTCTCATCCTGCTGGATCGTGCCCATCTTCGTGGCGATCTCGGTCCGGCTGGCCTCGTCGACGGTCGCCGAGTACTGGTCAAACAGATCGTCGAACTCGGCATTGGCCCAGTGGGACGAGTTCCAGACCGAGGATGCGGTGAGCATGGCCTGGATGTACTGCGCGGCGACGGGGCGCGGCGACCACTCGACTATCGTCATGTCCGCCTGGAGCCAGGGAGTCTTGTCGGCGTCGCCTCCGTAGAACTGCGTCGCCGACACGAGGTCGATGCCGACATCGATGCCGGCCGGCTTGCACTGCGCCTTGATGAGCTGCGCGTACTGCGCAAGATCGAGATAGGAGCCAGCTGTCGTTATCGTGAGCTTGACGCCGTCGGCGTGCCCGGCGTCGCTCAGCAACTGCTTCGCCTTGGCGTAGTCCTGGTTGCGATCCGGGAACGCGGGTGACGAGGGATACAGAGGAGAGAAGATCTGATCGTTGCCCTGGGTGCCCTTGCCGTTGTACAAGGCCTGCATGATGGCCTGGCGGTCGAGGCAGTAGGCGACGGCTTGGCGCACGTTCTTGTCGGAATACGGGTCCTTGTCGACGCGCATCGCGACCTCACGAATGGCGGTGGAGTGCGTCGTGATGACGTTGAGCCCGGGGTCGGCGAACAGCGCCTGCGATCCCTGGAAGGCCGTCTGCGCCTGGATGTCCACGGCGCCTGCCTGCAGCTGCAGGGCCTGGGACTGCGCGTCGTCGTTGTAGACGAACTCCACTCCATCGAGGTAGGGCAGACCCTTCTGCCAGTAGTTGGGGTTCTTCTTGAGCGTCGCGCTCTGCTTGTTCTTGTAGTCGACGAGCATGAAGGCGCCGGTGCCGACCGGGCTCTTGATGAAGTCGCCAGCAAAGCTGCGCGGAAGGATCACCGAGTTGTAGTCACCGGAGGAGACCAGATACGGGAAGTCCGCGAACGCCCTGTCGAGATTGAAGGTGACGGTATAGTCGTCGACCTTCTGTGTGCCGCCGGGAGAGAGGATGCCCTTGAGCGCCGACAACGCCCCCGACCCGCTCTTGGGGTCGACCAGGCGGTCGAAGGTGGCCACGACGTCTTCGGCGGCGAAGGGACTGCCGTCGTTGAACGTGACGCCCTGGCGCAGCTTGAAGGTCCACACCTGGGCCGCCGGATCGGGTGACCAGCTCTCGGCGAGGACCGGCCGCAGGGTGAGATCGTTCTCCACCCAGATGAGGTACTCGCAGATCTGCTCGACTGTGGCGATGTCGCCCGTCTGGTACATCGTCACGGGGTCGAGGGCACTGAGCGGCGTGAGCGCCGTGACCTTTGCGACGCCACCCGGTTTCGGCGCACTCGATGCACCCGGCGACGCGGAGCTCGAAGACGTCGGAGACCCTCCGCAGGCAGCGAGAAGGGACCCGGCAGCGCTCAGGGAGAACCCGAAGACAGATGCGCGGACGAGCAGCTGGCGCCGCGTCATGCGTCTTGCCAGGACCTCATCGACAAGGTGTTGACCGTATTCCCTGGAGTACTGGTCTTCTGACACTTGACTACCTCCCCCATCTGGCCGAGTAGCGCAAGTTCGAGGGCGAACACGCCGAAGGCGAGACTGCCCATTGGCCGCACTATAGGCCCATTTATCGGCTCCCGCAATAGGACCTGAGCCGCGGCCAAGCCGGCCTCAGCGGCCCCGCCGACGGCTAGGCGCTTGCCGTCTGGGACCCGAGGAGACGCTCCAGGGCCTCGGTCGTGTCCGCGTCCAAAGAGAAGGCCCGCGGCTGCGACCTGAGCTCGGCGACTCGAGCCTGGACGCGCTGCTTCAAGGATGTGGCGCCGCTGGTCTTCCACCTGTCGTGCGGCGCCTTGTCCAGCAGCGTCGGCATCCAGAAATCGCGATAGTGGCTGCGGGTGTACGGGCGGGCGAGATGGTTTCCACCGGGTCCGACGGACATGATCTCTTCCACCGCCAGCGCCTCGTCGTCGACGCCGAACTCGCGCAGAAGAGCCTTGGCGAATCCCGCCAGTTCGTCGCCGAGCACGATGGACTCGAAGGATGTCTGCATGCCGGACTCGAGATAACCCAAGTCGTGCAGCAACGTCCCGCGGGACAGCGCGCCCATCACGGCCGTCATCGCCGCTTCGGCCGCCCACTGCTCGTCGAGCAGCTTGGAATCCGAATAGGCGCCGTAGGAGAAGCTCGGCAAGCCGTAGAAGCGAGCGAGGTCGACGCCTGCCTGGGTCCCCATCGACCACTCTGGAGAGACGTACGGATTGATCATCGTCCGCATGTCGAGCGTGTCGCAGCCGGCGCCGTACACAAACGGAGCGCCGGGGCTGATGAGCTGGTGCAGCACGAGCCCGCTGAGCACTTCGGCGTTGCCGGTGACCACGACGGCTGTGACCGAAGCCGGCGCCGTCGTCCCCGCGGTCGGCGCCGGCGCGTACACGAGCGGGATGCGCAACTCGGCGCATGCTTCGATCTTGCTGAGCGCGAACTCATCATGCATGAGAGGTGGCGAGGGCATGCCATAGACGATGAGACTGTCCGCTGCTCCGCAGACCTCCGCCATGTCCCTCATGACTTCCAGCATGTGGCCGTCGCGAGGCACGAGCAGAAGCGGTTTGCGCGTGCCCTTGAGCATGGCCACCTGCTGGCTCAGGGCCTCTACCTCGGGCGGCACGTTCTCGGGGAAGCCCATCGACATGACGAAGTCGACGTTGCTGAGCTTCTCGCAGAGCGCCGCGAGATCCTCAGTGTCCGCGAGCACCGCCCGACGCCGCGACCCGCTGTCGGGATCAGTGATGTAGAGACAGTCGGAACCGGTGCCGAAGTAGGTCTCGCCGTCCCTGAGGTGGAGCACCTCGTCACGGCCCCTGGACCTGACCATCCAGGTACGTGGAGCCGATTCCAGCGCCTCGGCCACCATCTCCTTGGGGAGCCGCACCCTGGTGCCCTCGACGCGGGCCCCGGCAGCGGCGAAGCGCTTGAGCGCCGGTTCGTACAGCACTTCGACCCCGCACTGCGCCAGCACCGTGAGGCTGGCCTGGTGGACCCGCTCGCACTCCTCCGCGTCCCACACTCTGATCGTCGCCTTGCTCACTCCCCACCTCCGAAACCCTGAGAGCTGCCGAAGTGAAGGCCACCGATCTCGATCCAGGTGCCAGCGCCGCTCTCCTTGGCCTTGACGTACACGTGATGCGCCGCGGCGAGGTCCTCGATGGCGATGCCGAGTGACTTGAAGAGGGTCACCTGGTCGGGGGAGGTGCGAGCGGCGGCCTTGCCCGTCAGCACCTCGCCGATCTCAGCCACGATGTGGTCGTCGCCGATGAGACCTTCGCCCTTGGGGATGAGGAACTCGCCGGCTTCGTTCAGCAACGACTCGCGCCGGTCCGCGTACAGGCGGGAGCGAACGACGAGCGCGGAGTCGAGCTCGCGCGTGGCCGGCGTATAGGCGCCGACCGCGTTGATGTGTGCGCCGGGACTCACCCAATCGCCGCTGACGACAGGGTCTGTAGCCGTCGTCGTGGTGCAGATGAGGTCAGCGCCGGCCACCGCCTCCTCGGCGCTGGCGGCGACCTCGACCTGCATGCCGGTCAGCCGTGACTCGCGCTCGGCAAACGCGACCGCGCTCTCCGCCGGCAGGCTGTACACGCGAACGCGCCGCACCGGACGCACGGCCATCATCGCCTGCAGGTGGGTGTGCGCCTGCGTCCCGGCGCCGATGATCGCCACGTCCCCGGCGCCTGGCTTCGCGAGGAGGTCAGTCACCAGGCCGCTCACCGCCGCAGTGCGAATGGCCGTGATGGACGTGGCGTCCACGATGGCCCGAAGCAAGCCGCGCTCGGTGTCGAAGAGGAGGACGACCCCCTGGTGCGTGTCGTACTCGGTGCCGAAGTTGGCCGGGAAAGCAGCGACGACCTTGACGCCGAACGCCCCCAGGCCGCCGAGATACGAAGGCATCAGGCTCATGACGCGTTCCGCGCCGGGCATGACCATGATGTTGCGCAGCGGCATGACGACATCGCCCTCGGCCAGCAGCGTCAAGGCTCGACGCATCACCGCGATGGCATCGTCCATGGGAAGGAGTTCCGTGACCAGCTTCTGGTCCGCGATCAGCGCCTTCATCGAGCGACCTCCTCAGGTCGTGTCGTTTGACTTCGGTAGCGTGCCGCCGCCCGCGACACCGCATCAGGGTCGAGCTCCACGCCCAAGCCCGACCCGTCCAGGGGGCCGAGTTTGCCCCCGGCCAGCGACAGGTCGGGCAGCTTGATCAGATCCTCTGCCAGGAGCTGGTGCATGATCTGGTTGCCGTCCGTGAGGCCGGCCGTGCGCAGGCCGAGGTGGTGCTGGGCCGCGTCCGTGATGCCGCTGACGTTCTGGCCGTGCAGGCAGACCTGCACGCCGGCCGCCTCGGCGATGGCGGCGGCCTTGCCGAAGGCGAGCAGGCCTCCCGCCTCGTGCGGGGACAGAACGATGACATCGGCCGCCCGCTGCCGGCAGATCTCGTACACGTCTGCCGGCGTGAACACCGCCTGGTCGGCAGCGATGGGGACGCGGACGGCCTCCCTCACCTGGCGCAGCGCCGGGATGCTCGTCAGCGGCGTCGGCTGTTCGATCCAGTCGGGGTCGAACTGCTCCAGCCGGCTGATCATGTGGATAGCCTCGCCCACACTCCAGGCACAGTTCGGGTCGAGCCGCAGGCGGCGATCGCCGATGACCTCGCGCACGGCCGCCGTGTTGCGCAGGTCGACGGCCTCGCCGCGCCCGACCTTGAGGTAGATGACGGAGTGACCGGCGAAGGCAAGGTCACGAGCGTCCTCCACCAGCTCCTCGGTGGTGTCGCCCTGAACGAAACCGAAGTAGTCGACCGAGTCGCGCACGGCGCCGCCGAGGAGGCGGTAGACGGGCCAGCCGGCTGCCTTCCCCAGGAGATCCCAGAGCGCCATCTCGAGGCCGGCGAGAGCAAGGTTGGCGTGCCTCGGGGTGTGGTTGAAGCCCCCGAGATGCCGCGCCCCACTGATGAGCCGTTCGACGTCGAACACCGGCTCACCGATGAAGAGCGGCGCGACACCCTGCAACTCGGCGATCGTGCCCTCCGCGGGAAACGCGGCCACCGACTCGCCGACGCCGACGAGGCCGTCGTCGGTCTCGACCTCGACGAGCACGACCGCGGCGGCGTAGTCGACGCGGCCGGCCCAGTGGTACGGCTCTTTGAGAGCCAGCGCCAGCGGTGTGGTCTGAATGTGTGCGATCTTCATGGGCGACCTCACTTCGCGGTCAGGCGGACTCCGACACCGCGCGTGGGCACTCGCGGTGGTCACGGTGCTTCCGGGAATGGGCTTGTCGCAAGTCCTATGGAGCAGCGTTTCACAACTCTCGCCGCCCGGTCAAGGACCGCCGCACCAAGGATGATTTCCTCTACAATGCGGCGTATGCGAAGCGCGCAATCAGGGCGTGTGAGACCGGAGGTCGACCTCACACCCGTACGCTCACGGTCGTCGGCGACACTGGTCGCCGACTCGCTGCGCAGACTCATCGCGCTCGGCGGTCTGTCACCCGGAGAAAAGCTTCCCTCGGAGCGCCAGCTTGCCGAGACGCTCCACGTGGGTCGCGATTCCATTCGCGCCGCCATCAGGACCTTGGGCGGCGAAGCGCTGGTCGAGACACGGCTCGGCCGGCACGGCGGCACGTTCGTCACGGACCGGCCCGTTCAGGAGCAACGGCTCTCAGCCGAGATCTTCGCGAGCCATCGTGACATCACGGCAAGCTACGAGTTTCGGCGCACGGTAGAGCCGGCCGCGGCGCGCCTTGCCGCGCAGCGCGCCAGCGAGGAAGAAGTCCGGAACATCCTGACGATCGCCGGGGAGAGCGCGTGGAGCGTCCGCTCCTGGCGCGCCGTCGACTCGCGCTTCCACCTGGCCGTCGCGCAGGCATCTGGAAATCCCTTCTTCGTCGATGCCGTCTACAACACACGGACCGCGTTCTTCGGTTGGTACGACTCGATCTACTCTCGCGTGCCCTGGGAGACGCTCCCGATCCAGGATCGGGACATCGGCTACTTCCACCGCCCGATCGCCGAGGCGATAGCGAGACGCGACCCCGAGCTTGCCGGCAACCACATGAGCGCCGCGCTGGAGTGGTCAGAGCGCGACCTCATCGACCTGCTGGACAGCTTCGTGGCGGAGTCGACCGCCGGCCGCGAGCGTCCCGAGTCGTAGGACGGCCGCCCGCGCGTATCCCTTGGCCAGACCCCGGCGCCTTTCGTCGGCGACCGCGCAGGTCGGACGGGAGCGGGGGCCGGAGACTAGGCCTCGATGAGGATCACCAAGCTCTCGGGCACCACGCCGTCGTACGCTATCGCCTTCGCCATCGCTTCCGTCTGCATGGCCGCCATGGCGGCGTCCATATCGGCGACGTCCATGAGCACGGCTACGCGGGTCGGGTTCTCCGGGTCGACGAACGTCCGGATGTTGGTGACCCCGAGCGGTCCGAACACCTCTTCGCGCTTCGGCGAGGCGAGCCAGTGGTCCTTGTCCTTCACATCATGATGGGCGATCACGGCCGGCATGGTACCTCCTCGGCGTCGCCGGCCACGTGTGCATCCGGGCTCGGCGTCACCCTTCAAGGTTGAGATCCACACCTCACGGTCTTTCCCCCGCGCGACCAAGCAGCGGCGATGGACCGTTGACCGCAGCAACGCGCGAACGCGTGAATCCTGCCTGCAGACGGGGATGTACAGTCCAGCGTGTCCGGACCACCACTCACGCGGAGGACGTCATGGTCGCCAAGAAGAAGTGGAGCGAACGCAGCAAGCTCAGCCGCCGGCTGATCGTCATCACCGGCGTGGTCGAGTTCGTCCTGCTGGTGGCGACGCTCATCGACGTCAGGCGCCGGCCGGCCGAGCAGATCAACGGTCCCAAGTGGCTGTGGAGGGGACTCGCCTTCGTCAACATCGCCGGACCGGTCGCCTACTTCACCGTCGGACGGCGACGGACGCAGTCGTAGGGCCGGGAGCGGCGATTCTCGCGAGTCCGCCACGGGAAGCCAACAGGCATGACGACGCACACGGATCTGTTTCCGGGCCAATGGCGGCCGCAGGTGGTCCTGATGGCGGCGCTCGAGGTCGGCCTCATCGAGGCGCTGCTCGAGCGGCCACGGCCGGCGGTGGAGTTGGCCCGGGACCTGGCGCTGGACGAGCGGGCCACGCGGCGCGTGGTCCGCGTGCTCGTCGACGCCGGCTATCTCGACGAGCAGGCCGGCGACACCTTGGCCGTGGCGCCGGAAGTCCGGCCCTTCCTGGACGCCGGTGACGAAACCTACGCCGGCGACAGACTGCTCCACCTCCACGGCTTGCTCGCCCGCTGGGTGCAGCTGCCGGAGGTCCTGCGTCACGGCGGCCCGGCGCACGCGGAGCGCACGGCCCGGTCACTGAGCGCGTTCATCGGCTCCATGCGTGTCGGCGCTCAAGAGCGCGCGCGGCCGTTGGCCGACCAGCTCGCCGCTTTGTTCCCGGCGACCAGGACCGCCCTCGACATCGGCGGTGGGCCGGGCACCCAGGCGCTCGCCTTCCAGCTTCACGGCTGGGAAGTGACCGTGCTCGACTTCCCCGACGTGATCGACCTCATGGCGGACGACCTCGCGGCGGCCGGCATCGCCACGGTCAAGGCCGACGCCACGCGGGATGTCCCCGCCCGCGGGTTCGACCTCGTGCACTGCGGCAATCTCTTCCACTCGATGTCACCCGAGGAGTGCGCGGCCGTCGTGCAGGCGGCCGCGGATGCCCTCGCCCCCGGCGGCGCCCTGGCCATCTTCGACTTCCTCCGCGGCCAGGGCCTGCGCTCGTCGCTCTTCGCCGTGAACATGCTTGTGGCGACCAGCGCCGGAGATGTGTATGCGGAGGACGACTATCGGCGCTGGTGTGCAGCGGCCGGCCTGCGTGACTTTGCCGTGCACGAGGTCCCCGGGCAGGCGCAGAGGCTGCTCACGGCCACCAGGCCCTGACCACAGGAGGTAGGACCCAGCCATGGCATTCACCGTCTTCCGTCCCGAGGAACTCGCCTTCCGGGCCCCCAGGCGGGGTGACCAGCGACGAAGCCTCGCGCCCCTCTCGGACGCCCTCCACACCATGCGCGCCAACATCTGGCGCCTGCCCCCCGGCACCCGCGGCGCGCGCCACCTCGAACGCGTCCAAGAGGAGATGTTCGTCGTGCTCGACGGCACGGCGACGCTCGTCCTCGGCGACCCGCCCGAGCGCGTCGAGCTCACGCGCGGCTCGGTGGCAGTCGTCGAGACCGAGACCATCCTGCAGCTCCGCAACGAGAGCGACGCCGAGGCCGTCGTGCTCGCCGTCGGCGCCCCTCCCGAACAAGGCCGGTCGGAGCACCTGCCCGACGTGGACTAGCCCGGTCCGGCCGGTCGGGCCTGTGCGCCCAGCGTCGCCTCGAGACCGCGCACGTCCCCCTCGTCGTCGACGAGCACGGTGACGTCCACGAAGCCCAGCCGCGCGAGGTCGGAGCCGAGCGCGTCGGGCTGCGCGCCGCCGACTTCGAGCAGCAGCGCGCCGCCGCGGCGCAGGAAGCGGGGACTGCCGCTGAGGGCGCGGCGCAGCACCTCGGCGCCGTCGCGGCCGCCGTCATAGGCCAGCGGCGACTCGAACGTGAAGGTGTCGCGCTGCAACAGGCGCAGCTCGGGCGTCGGCACATAGGGTACGACGCCGACGACGACGTCCACGCCGCCCTCGAGCGCGCGCGGGAGCGACGCGAACAGATCGCCGCGGTAGACCTCCACGCCGTTGGCCGCCGCGCAAGCGACGGCACGCTCGTCGAGGTCGGACGCCACGACGCGTGCGCCCGGACGCTCCGTCATCAAAGTCCTGGCGATCGCCCCGGACCCGGTGCAGAGGTCGATCGCCGCCCCGTTCCACGGCAGGCGCTCGGCGGCGCGGCGCGCGAGCGGCTCGCTCTGGCGGCGCGGGACGTAGACGCCGGGGTCGACGCGGATCCGCGCGCCGCAGAACGAGACGCTGCCGATGATCCAGGCGAGCGGCTCGCCGCTGAGGCGGCGTCGGACGAGCGCCGCCAGCAGCCCGGCATCACCGGCCGCGTGCGCGAGGAGTTCGTCCGCCTCCTCGGGCGCCGCGACGAATCCGGCCCCCCCGAGGAGCGCGATGAGCGCGTCGCGATCGTCGGTCATGAGCACCCATTCCACGGCGCGGCTAAGACCCAAGTGGGAACCAGCGTTCGCGATGCTGGAACAGGTAGCCGTCGGTGAGGAAGTTCAGGACCATGCGCGCGTGCCGGAAGTGCTCGACGACGTAGGCCAGCACCGGCGCGAAGCCGAGGTCACGGTGCAGCGTCGCCTCCCAGGAGAGCGCGTAGGCGTGTCGCCCGATCGACTCCAGCTGGGCCAGCGCCCCCAGATCGGGGATGTGCGGCTCCTCCGGCCTCTCCCCCCTCAGCCGGCCCGCGGCGAGCGCCCTGTTCAAGCGCTCGACCGCGATCGGCGCCAGCGCGTGCGCCTCGGCGTAGTCGGGGAACACACCGCTCAGGAACATGCTCAGATCGCCGAGCCGCCGATAAAAAACGAGGCGCTGGTCGGGCGGCACCGCGAGGATGAGCTCGGCGAACTGGGCCGGGTCGAGCTCGCTGAAGCGCTGGTGCCGCCAGCCCCGCCGGCTCTTGACCCAGATGGCCCCGCTCGCCACATGCGTGTAGGAGGCGAGCAGGTCGGCGAGGAAGAGTCGTCGCAAGGGGTCGGCCACCAGATCGCGCAGCGGCTCCACCTCGAACACGGGCACGCTGCGCCTCCGGCCGACCCGCTCAGGCACGAACGCACGCTCCTTGAGCAGGGAGGGCGTGTGCGCCAGCAGGATCGCGAACGCCACGAAGGGACTCGCCAGCACGAGCGGGTCCTCGCGGCTCTCCCGGAACAGCGCCTCGAACAGCTGCGGAAGGGCGAGGAGGCGCTCGATCTCTCCCGGTTCGTCGCGCAGGCGGGCGGCCGCGCGCGACTGCTCGCCCTGCCCGCCGGCCACGTGCGCCAGCAGGTCCAGGTCCCGGTCGGTCAACCGTTCGCGCAGGAGAAGCTCAGCCACCATATGGTGGTTGTTCCCGCTGGGCAGAGGCGTTCAGCACGGCCGGGCCGCCGGCCGGACGGGCGCCGCGTCGGTGCTCGCTCTGCAGCACGCGCACTGAGAGACTCGCCCGAGCGCTCTACTCCTCGAGCGTCCGCCCCCTGCCGCGGCGCGTGAGCACGACGATCACCACGATCACGACCAGGGCGGCGACCACGCCGACGATGATCCACGTGGTCGCGGCTGAACTGCTGCCGCTGCTGCTCGCGGTCGCGGCCTTCGGCTTGAGGTTCACATAGGTGTCCATGTTGAAGGCGTTGAGGAACGCGAGGCCGCCCAGATAGGGCACCCAGCCGTCCCATCTGGACGTGTTGGCGATCTCGAGTGAATCGGGATACGTCATCGGGATCTGCGGGCTCTGGTCGTAGAAGATCTGTTGCAGACGGTGGATCGTGTCCAGTCGCGCCGTCTTGTCCATCTGGCTGAACTGTTCCTTGACGAGGCTGTCGTACTCGGCGTTCGACCAGCAGGGGTCGTTCCACCACTCGATCTGGGAGGTCGTGAACGACGCCAGCGTGTCACCGGGATCGGCGTAGCCGGCGTAGCTCCAGAGGTAGATATCGTAATCGGGCGCATACGCGCCGGACTTGTCGTAGTTGTAGAGGGCGTCGGAGAGGGCCCCGTCCTCGATCACGCTGTACGTGATGCCGAGGCCGCACTGCTTGAACCAGCCGGCGATGAGCTTGCCCTCGGACTGACTCTCGGCCGACTGCGTGCGCGCCATGAGGCGCAGCTTGATGTTCTTGCCCTTGTACTCGCGGATGCCGTCGCCGTTCGAATCGGTGTAGCCGGCCTCGTCGAGCAGTTGGTTGGTTTTGGCGACGTCGAAGCCGTAGGCCTCTTCAGCGGTGGGCTCGTAGTGGGCGTCGAAGCCGGCCGGCCACTCTCCGGGCGGCATGATCGAGGTAGCAGGGCGCGCGAAGCCGTTCCAGCCGATCGCGACCAGGCGCTCCTTGTCGACGGCCCAGTTGAGCGCCTGCCGGAACTTCACGTCCCTGAGGACGGGATGACCGAGCGAACTGGGCTGGTCGTAGCAGTTGAAACACACGTAGTCCCACGTGTACAGGTTGCCCCTGAAGCCTTGGAAACCGTCCGACTTCGCGACCTGGTCGTACTGCGCCGGCGGGACGCCGTAGGCGGCGTCGATGTTGCCCGTCTTGAGATCCTGGGTCATCGTATCGGCGTTCGTATAGAACTCGTAGAGGATCTCGTCGACCATCGGCGCGGTGCCCCAGTAGTCGGGGTTCTTGACCATGCGGATGTAGCTGCCGTGCTTCCACTCGTCGATCAGGAAGGGCCCCGAGCCGACGAACGGGTAGGTCACCTTGTACTTCTCGGGCTTGGCGATCTTGGACCAGATGTGCTCGGGGAAGCAGTAGATGTAGAGCCGCTCCATGTTGGCCTTGGGCTTGCTGCACCGCACTTCGCAGGTGTAGTCGTCGATCGCCACGGCCTCGTCGATGAGCTTCGTGTACGAACTGTAGGCGGCGAGGTCCTTCTTGACGATGTAGTTGTAGCTGAAGGCCACGTCCTTCGCGGTCATCGGCACACCGTCGCTCCAGGTGGCGCCCTGGCGGATCTTGAACGTCCAGGTCTTGCCGTCGGGCGACACGCTCCAGCTCTCCGCGATGCCGGGCACCGCGCTGCCGTCTTTGGCGCCATACCCGACGACGAAGTCGTAGTTGAGGCACCACGCCTCGTAGCCCATGGTGCCGTAGCCGACGAAGGGATTGAGGCTGTCCGGCTCCTCGAGCAGGCCCACCTTGAGGACCACCTTCTGACTGCCCGCCGACGGCGAGGCGCTCGGATCGGCCGCCAGCGCGGACCCGAGCCCGATCGTGAGCCCTACCGCCAGGACGGCGGCGAGAAGCATCGCCCCGCGTAGTCTCCAGCCACCCATGCCCGCTCCCTTCGTCCAGTGCGCACAGCCGCGCGAGGGCTGCACCACTCCCCGGTCCACACTTCTCACTCGTGCAAAGCAGATGTCATGCAGATGTCATGCGGATGTCATGGTCGCGTAAAAGGGTCCGGCGTTTGAGCTGGCCGCAGAACGGGACGTATCACCCAGCTCCCCCTGGTCGATCTCCTGTGACGGTCGCGGCGCTGTTGCTGCGATAGCCGGCCGAGCGCGGACTGAGACCGGCTCCGTCACAGCCGGCGCACGGCCGACGTCGCCGCGAGTATGGCCCGCGTCGCGGGGTCGGACAAGGACGCGTCGTCGAATCGCGCGAACAACGCGAAGTTTGCCGCAGAATCCGTTGCGCCGCCCGCGAAGAACGCAAGGTGTGCGCGCTCCGCCTGGTCGCCGCCCGGCAGGTGGCGTGTCTCGAGCACGGCGCGGCGCGAACACCTCCAGGCCGCGGGATGCCGGCCAGGCCACACCTTGGGGCTTCAGTCGAAGGCCGGACGCAAGGCGAGATCCTCGAACCAGGGCCTGGCCGCGGTGAAGGCCGCCGCAGCGCGGAAGACGCTGACGTCATCGTAGGTGCGGCCGACGATCTGGATGCCGAGCGGCACGCCGTCACGGGACCGACCGCACGGCACGACGAGCACGGGACAGCGGCTGCACATGTTGAAGATCAGCGTCATGCCCTGGCGATACAGGACGTCGGGGTCGTAGTCGGCGACGGTGGCCTTGAGCGCGGGGACGCCGAACACCGGCGCGATGAGAAGATCGTGATCCTCCAGCACGTCCGCGACCCGGGCGTAGACCTCGCTCTCGATCTCGAGCGAGCGATAGTAGCTCACGGTCGGCCGGCGTGCGTCTTCGGCAAAGGCGATGGCATAGCTGGTCATCAGGTCGCGGTACTCGTCCAGAGACTGGCCGATCAGACTGCCGAAGATCGCGGCGAAGTGGGCCCGGGCCGCCTCGCGCACGTCGTCCAGGTCGAACTCGAGGCCCACGTCCTCGACGTCGGCCCCCAAAGAGCGGAAGAGGGCGGCGGCCTCGCCGAGGTTCTCGCGGACCTCGTCGGTCGCCTCGAAGCCGCCGAGGTCGGCGCTGGCCGCGATCCTCAGCCCCTCGACGCCCGACGACGCCGGGGGGATCGTGAGCTTCGGGCGCAGCGACACGATGTCGTCGCGGTGCGGCCCCGCCATGACGTTCTCCAGCAGGCGGCAATCCTCGACCGTGCGCGCCATCGGCCCGTCGTGACAGTAGTGGTCCAGGTTGAACGGCGGATCCTGCGGCACACGGCCGTAGGGGGGCTTGAAGCCGACCACGCCGCAGAACGACGCGGGGATGCGGATCGAGCCGCCGATGTCCGAGCCGGTGGCGAGACTGGCCATGCCGGCGGCGAGGGCGGCGCCCGAGCCACCCGACGAGCCGCCCGGGCTGTACGCGAGGTTCCAGGGGTTGCGCGTCACACCCCAGATGCGTGAGTCGGTGATCGCGGCGCAGCAGAACTCTGGCGTGGCGGACCGTGCGTGGACGATGCCGCCGGCGGCGATGATCCGCTGCACGCAGGCGGCCGTGTGCCCGGCGACGTTGTCCTCGAGGAGCAGCGAGCCCTCCGTGCAGATCTGGCCGGCCACCTCGACCTCGTCCTTGACGGCCACGGGAAGACCTTCGAGGGGTCGCGGCTCCGCAGCCCGGCCCGCGTAGCGGGCTTCGGCGGCCCGAGCCGCGTCCATCGCCTGGTCGAAGAAGCGGATGGGGAGCGCGTTGACGACGGGGTCGAGCGCCTCGACCCTGGCGATCGTCGCTGTCATCAGCTCGACGGGCGAGAGCTCGCGTTCGCGGAACAGTGCAAGCGCATCGCTCGCCGGCAGGTAGCACAGGTCGTCGTTCACGGGATCCCCCTTGGTGGTGGAGAGTGCGAGGCCTCGAGGCACAGTGGACCCTCTTGCGGCGGAGAGGTCAAGGGATCACAGCCCGGCGCCGCGCGCCCAAGATGCAAGAGCTGGGCAAGGCCCGGCGACCACTCGGACTCGACTGTTGATTACACCGCCCCGATGGGCGAGCATGAGATAAGGCGGTCCGGGCGAACGCTCGTCGACCGCGGTAACCGGGGGACTCGTCAGGGGGGACTGATGAAGATCGCCACACGGAAGACCAAGTGGGTCATGCTTTTGTGCGCACTCGCGACGGTCGGTCTGGCCGCGTTACTCGGAGCCGGCATCGCGCGAGGCGCGAGCGGGAGTCCGTCTCCGACCGCGAGCGACAAGGTCGTCCTCAAGATCGGCTGGATGGGCGACATCGACAACCTCAACCCGCTCATCGGCTGGACGAACAACGTGTACGAGATCTTCGCCCAGGAGTACCTCCTCATGGTCGGCCGGGACTGGGACACGCTCAAGCCCGACGATTCGGGGATCGCCAAGAGCTGGGAGGTCAGCGACGACGGCCTGGTCTGGACCTTCACCATGAACGAGGGCATGACCTGGCAGGACGGCGAGCCGATCACGGCGAAGGACGTCGCCTTCACCTACAACTTCATCATCGAGAACGAGATCGCCGCGTACATCAGTTTCGTCGGCGGCATCAGCCACGTGGAGGCCGTCGACGACCTCACGTACAAGGTCATCTGCGACCGGCCCGTCGCCAACATGCTCACGCTCTGGATCCCGTGCCTTCCCGAGCACATCTGGGGCAAGATGTCCGCCAAGGAAGCGAGCCAGACCTTCCAGAACCCGACGCCCTGCATCGGCAGCGGCCCGTACCAGGTCGTGGAGTGGAAGAAGGAGCGCTACCTGCGCATGGAGGCCTACGACGACTACTTCCGCGGCAAGCCGACGGTAGACGAGGTCATCTTCGTCGTCTACGAGAACGGCGACACGATGGTCCAGGACCTGAAGGCCGGCACGATCGACGCCGCCTACCTCTTCCCGCCGGCACAGTTCGACCCGCTCAAGGCGACGGAAGGCGTCTCGGCCATCGATTACAGCTGGGCCAACTGGGACTACATCGGGTTCAACTGCTACGAAGGCAAGTCCAAGGGCAACCCGGTGCTGCTGGACAAGAACTTCCGGGCTGCCATGGAATACGCGATCGACCGCGACAAGATCGTCGAGCTCGCGTACGGCGGCCACGCGTGGCCCGGCTACACGTTCATGCCGCCGGACAACTGGAAGGATCCCGACTACGCCTGGGCGCCGTCGGAGAGCGAGGCACGGAACTACGATCCCACCGCGGCCAATACCATGCTGGACGCGGCCGGGTACACGGACACGAACGGTGACGGCGTCCGCGAGTACAAGGGCAAGGACATCAAGATCCGCCTGTGGGCGCCCGCCGAGTCGCCGGAGTCGCAGCGGGCCGGCAAGCTCATCGCCGGCTGGTGGAAGGCCGTCGGCGTGGATGTCGCCCTGAGCGTGCAGGACGAGGGCGTCTACTTCGACAACCTCTGGGCCTACCAGGGCGACACGTTCGTCCCCGACTTCGACGCGTACCTGTGGAGCTGGGACGGCTACTTCGACCCCGGCCAGTCGCTGGACTGCTACACGACGGCCCAGATCGAAGGCTGGAACGAGTACGCGTGGTCGAACACCGAGTACGATCGCCTGGACAAGTTGCAGAACGAGGAGATGGACCCGAACCAGCGCGCCGAGTACATCAAGCAGATGCAGCAGGTCATGTACGAGGACTGCCCGGGCATCACCACGGTCTTCCCGCTCAAGCTGGAGGCGTACCGCACGGACAAGTGGGACGGCTGGTCGCAGTCCAGAAACGGCAACGGGGCGACGTTCCTCACCGCGTCGATTCCGCTACCGTACTCCCAGCTGACGCCCAAGGTGGCCACGGAAGCCACATCGAACACTGGGACGTGGGCCGCCATCATCGTGGCGGTGATCGTCGTCATCGGCGTGGTGCTGCTGCTGATCCGCAGGAGCCGCCGCGGCGGACCGGCGATGGAGGAGTGACCGGCGGCATCGCGGAGGCCTGCGCGGCCGGGCATGGCCGCACGAACTTCGGGATGCCCGAGACGTGCAGGCGCGATCCGGCGGCACGGATGCGACAGTAGCGCGCGACCGAGGCGCCCAGCCAGGATCCGGGGCTGGGCGCCTCGGTCGCGCCGGGGACTGCCTGAGCCGTGACTGTCGCGGGCGGGCTGTGTGGCGACGTCACGCGCGAGGCGCCACACCCTTTACTTTCACCTCGGCATGGTTTTGACTATGTGCGGAGTCCAAATGACATCCTTCCCGTCCGAACCTGCGCACCGCGCAGGGATGAGCGTCGGCGACGTTCAGGCGGAGGCCAAGTGCAGCCAGCGGCGCGCATCGAAGTCGAGCAGCGGTACGTATGAGCAGCCATGTCTGGAGACCGCTGCTGGTCGTCATCGCCCTTGTCGCCGTCCTCATCGTGGTCCGCCAGATCTATGTGCCTGATGACTTCGGCATCCATCAGAACGGCTACTCCTACGGCTGGTATCGACAGGCGAGCATCGGGGACTGGAAGTGGCTCCCGGTCAAGTACCAGGGAAAAGAGTCTTGCGAGCCTTGTCATCAAGAGCAGGTCCACTCCCGCGAGGGAACGCCGCACGTGGTCATCCAGTGTGAGAACTGTCACGGGCCGGCGACGGACCATCCGAAGGATCCGGCGAGGCTGCCGATCGACAGGACCCGGGCGCTGTGCCTCAGGTGCCACACCAAGCTGGCGTACCCGTCGAGCGCGAGAGGCGGGCTCAGGGGGATCGACCCGGCGAGGCATCACCCCGGTCAGCAGTGCGCCGACTGCCACGACCCGCACCGGCCGACTCTCACCGGGCTGCAGGCGCCGCAAGCCCATCAGCGCCACAGCAACCGGTACTGCAGGCCGTGCCACCAGGACGAGGTCGACGCCTTCGTGGGCATGCCGCACGAGATCGTCTACTGCGAGCGCTGCCATGGGTACGCCAAGAACCATCCGACCGACCCAGCGAAGCTGGCGATCGACACCAGGCGGACGCTCTGCCTCCAGTGCCACGCGGACAAGCGGCGCCACAACGTCGGCCGGACGTGCGTCACGTGCCACGACCCGCACAAGGCGAGCCTGCAGTTCCTGCGCTATCAACCCTGATCTCGAGAGGTCCCGGGATGATGACGAGACGAGAGTTCCTCAAGAAGTCGGTGATCGTCGCCGGCGGGGTCCTGCTCCCGGTGTCCGCGCTGGAGATCCTCAGCCCTGAGCGCCTGCAGGCGGTCCGCGCGGACAAGGGCGTGCGTTGGGTCTTCCTGGTCGACACCCAGCGCTGCGTCGGCTGCGGGTTCTGCGTGAAGGCCTGCAAGCTCGAGAACGAAGTCCCCTACGAGGCCGACGCCACGCGCACGTGGGTGGAGCGCTACGTGCTCACCAAAGATGGCGCCTTCCATGCCGACTCCCCGAGCGGCGGCCGTGACGGCTACACCTCGCCCGACATCGATCAGAACGAGAGCGGCAGGCTCGCGATCGCCCCGGAGACGATCGACAAGGCGTACTTCGTCCCGAAGCTCTGCAACCAGTGCGACAATCCACCCTGCGTCCAGGTCTGCCCGGTCGGCGCCACCTACAAGACACCTGACGGCGTCGTCCTCGTCGACAGGAAGTGGTGCATCGGCTGCGGCTACTGCATCATGGCCTGCCCGTATGGCGCCAGGTTCTTCCACCCCGAACTCCACACAGCCGAGAAGTGCACGTTCTGCTATCACCGCATCAGCGACGGACTGCCATCGGCCTGCGTGCAGGCGTGCCCGTTCGGCGCACGGCAGATCGGCGACATCCAGGATCCAGACGACCCCGTCACGAGGGCGATCTCCACCGAACGTGTCACCGTCCTGAAGAGCGAGTTCGGGACGAAACCTCAGGTCTACTACGTCGGCCTCGACTGGGAGGTCCGCTGACATGGTGCCGGGAGAGCTCTGGACGCTGCGAGACCTCTTCGTCCTGCCGAACGAATACATCTACTGGTCCATCCAGATCGTCATGTACCCCTTCATGACCGGCCTGGTCGCGGGCGCCTTCGTCCTCTCGTCTCTCTACCACGTCTTCGGCATCAAGCCACTCAAGGGCATCGCCCGCTTCGCCTTGGTCTTCTCTTTCGCCCTGCTGCCGGGGGCGCTGGTGCCGCTCCTGCTGCATCTGCAGCACCCGATCAGGGGCGTCAACGTCCTGATGACCCCCCACTTCACATCCGCGATCGCCGCCTTCGGCATCGTCTTCTCCACCTACTTCGCGATCGTCGCGTCGGAGCTGTGGTTCATCTACCGCAGGCACTTCGTGCAGCAGTCCTTGCTCCTCCGCAAGGCGCACAGGACTGCCGGGGAGCGCATCATGTCCGTCGTCTACGCGACCCTCACACTGGGCGCCTACGACATGAGCGAAAAGGCTCTGCACACCGACGAGAAGGCAACGAAGGCCCTCGCCGCCCTGGGCATCCCGGTCGCGCTCTTCCTGCACGGCTACGCGGGCTTCATCTTCGGGTCGGTCAAAGCGAACGCCCTCTGGATGACGCCGTTGATGCCGGTGATCTTCATTGTGTCGGCCATCGTCTCCGGCATCGCCTTCTGCATGCTGACCTACATCCTGGTCATGGAGATCAGGAAGGCTCGCGCCGCCAGGAAGAAGAGACGCGAGGTGAGACCGCCGGAACCCCGCGAGGAGATCGCCGGCGCCGAGGTCAGCGTGATTCGGATCACGTCCAAGTACCTCGTGGCCTTTCTGCTTCTCGCGATGGGCCTCGAGTTGCTCGACCTCGTCTTTCGCAGATACACGGCCGTCAAGTCGTGGGACGTCTTGGCGAGCGCGGTGTACGGCCACGAGTTCAGGCAGGTCTTCGTCCTGCAGTACGGGCTGGGGAGCCTCGTGCCGCTGATCCTCTTCCTGATCCCGCGGCTCACCGTCAGACGAGCGGCGGTCGGCGTCGCGCTCGTCCTTTTCGGCATCTTCATGATGCGCTGGAATGTCGTGATCGGCGGGCAGTCGTTCTCTCTCACCCTCGCGGGCTACATGCACTACGTATTGCCGATCGCCCCCACTTCATGGGAGACGTTGAAGGAAGGGGTGGTCGGTGCGGTCGCCGTCCTGCTGTTCCCGTTCGTGCTCTTCTATCTGCTTGTCAAGGTCTGCCCGGTCTTCTCGCCGACGGAGCCTGGATAGACCGGGCTCTCGCGACCGCCTGGCCTAGTGTCCCGTGGCGATGAGGCGCAGTGCGCGCGCGAGCGCGGAGTCCTTGCCTTTGGTCCCCTGGCCGGCGACCACGATGGACGGCTCGACGCCCTTGTGGTCGATATCGCGCCCGAGCGGCGTGCGGTAGGAGGCGACGGTGATCTTGAGTTCCGCGCCGCCGGAGAGCGGGAGCACGGTCTGCACGACGCCCTTGCCGAACGTCCTCGAGCCGACGACCGTGCCGCGGCCGTAGTCCTGCAGGGCGCCAGCGACGATCTCCGAGGCGCTAGCCGTGTTGCCGTTGACGAGGACGACGAGCGGCAGGCTGGTCGGCGAGCCGCCCGTGGTCTTGAGCACCTCCTTGGCGGAGTGTGCTCCCTGCGTCGTGACGACGACCTTGCCGGCGGGCAGGAAGTCGCTTGCCACGCTCTGCGCCTCGTTCACGAGGCCGCCGCCGTTGTCGCGCAGGTCGAACACGATCCACTGCGCGCCGCGCTTCTGCAGGGCGGCGACGGCATCGTGGACTCGGGTCCCGGCGCCTTTGGCGAAAGAGGTCAGCGAGACGTAGCCCACCTTGGTGCCGTGATCGTCGATCAGGCGCGAGGTCGTCAGGGGCAGGGAGATGGAGCGGCGCGTGAGCGTGAGCGTCAGGCGGCGGGGCTTCGTCTGCCGCCGCACCTGCAGCCGCACCGTGGTGCCGGCCGGACCCGTGATGCGCGCCACGTCGGCGCTCGCGGACTGGCCGGCCGTCGGCTTGCCGTCGACGCTCACGATCACCTCCCCCGGCGTGATCCCGGCACTCGCCGCAGGGGAGCCCGGGAAGACTTTGGTCACCGTCAGCCGCCCCGACTTCACGTCGACCGCGACGCCGATGCCGGTATAGCTGCCGCTCAGCTCCTGGCTGAACTGCTTGGCCTGTCGCGGTGAGAAGTAGACGGTGTACGGGTCGTGGAGCGAGGCGAGGAGCGCCTTGATGCCCTTCTGGCCGAGCTTCGCGACGTCGACCGGCTTGTAGTAGTGGCGTTGCAGGTCGTTGAGTACTTGTGCGTACCGGTCGGCCTGCCCCTGGGCGGAAGCGGCGGGGGCCACGCGGTCGAGACCCCTGGCGAGGACGAAGCCCAAGAGGAAGGCGAGCGCGAGGAGCGCGACAGCAACGAGGGATCTCTTCCGGGTACGCATACGTGTGATCGATACCCGGCTCAGCTGTGAACGGCCTGAGCGCCGTCTTGGCGTTTCCTGTGAAAGGACGGGCGTCGGCGCTGTCGCTGAACTGGTGCGTCAGAGCAGGCGGATCACCGCGGTGAGACCGACGATCACGATGAGGCCGCGCAGCGCGACGGGATTGAGCCGGCGACCGTACCGGGCGCCGATCTGGCCACCGATGACGGAGCCCGCGGCGATGGCCGCGACAACCTTCCAGTCGACGTCGGTGGTGAGGATGAAGACGATCGCGGCCGCCGCGTTGACCGAGCCGGCCAGCACGTTCTTGAGGCCGTTGAGGCGCTGCAGGTGGTCGTCGATCATGATCCCTAGGATCGAGATGAGGATGATGCCCTGCGCGGCGCCGAAGTAGCCGCCGTACACGCCGGCAAGCGCCACCAGCACCTGCACGCCCAGCGTCGCATCGTGATGGCTGCCGGGACGCGCGGCCCGGCGGGCGGCGAGCCGCCGCGACAGCGTCGGTTGCGCCACGACGAGCACGAGCGCGACACAGATGAGGACGATGACGACCTTGTCGAACAGGCTGCTCGGGAGCACCAGCAGCAGCGTCGCTCCCGTCAGCGCACCGAGGATCGACGCGGGCAGCAACCGCCGCAGACGCGTCCTCTGACCCGCCAACTCCCGCCGGTAGCCGTGGACGCCCGACATCGAACCGGGCACGAGGCCGATGTTGTTGGACACATTGGCCAGCAGGGGTGGGTAACCGAGCGCCACCAGCGTGGGGAACGTGATGAGCGAGCCGGAGCCGACGACGGTGTTGATGGTCCCGGCGCCCATGCCGGCCAGCAGGATGATCAGGAAATCGGTGGCGGACATCGACGGGCGCCGGTCAGCCGAGCGGCGAGGCCCGGCGGATCGTGCTCCTGCTGATCTCAGTCCTGTCCGTCATGGTCCGTCCGATCTTGAGAAGAAGCGCAACCGACGGCCGATGATGCCACGGCGGGCAGTCGAGCCGTCAAGGCCCGGTCGATCCAGGGGGCCGCCTTCGACGCGGAGCCCGGCGCATCGGTCTTCGGCCGTGTGCCTGACGCGCCGCGACCAGCCGACGAGGATGCCCGCGAACTCGAGTGACCAACGACCGTCCGCGCCACGAGCGACGTAGCTGAGTCTGTGGCTGTGACCCATGACCCGGTCGCCGGCCCGCTCGCCCAGCCACACGCGCAGCGGCGCCCCGCACCGGCGGCGCTCGCTGTCGCCCTCGGCGGGCATGCGCCCATGACAGTCGGGGAGTCGGACGACTTGGCAGCGGCCCAGTGATACGGTCAAAGGGATGGACGCCGCACGCCGAGGACCATGAGCCAGCGCAGCCGTCGTCTGCTCGCGCTCCTGCTCGGCGTGGGCGCCGTGTGCGCCTCTCTCGCCGCCGCACCGTTCACCACGGCGGCCCGCGCCATCGAAGGCTCGGACTGGCAGCATGCGCTGCGCGTCGCCCAGAACCTGCGCACGCACCCGCCAGCCGAGCCTGTCGTGCTCCTGCTCGGCGGTTCAGCCGCCCGAGAGGCCACCGCGAGCGACGCGGCCTGGGCTGCGGGCGTGCAAGCCCTCGACGACTCCCCAGTGGTGACGTACAACCTGGGTTCGCGAAACCAGACCTTCGAACAGGACGTGGCGCTGATCGACGCGCTTCCCAGGATCCCCGTCCTCGTCTTCATCGGCGTCAACCTCGGCCGCTTCACGTCGCCGCCCACGAGCACCACGTCGACCACCCCGGTGGCCACCAAGGGCGCCTACTCGCAACATCATTACAGCAGCGCCCGCGTCCAGTCGCTGGTGAAGAAGGAGGAGGAGGTCCGGTACTGGATGAACCGGCGCTACCCGGTGTTCTCGGAGCGCTACGCCGCCAACCTGGCGCGACTCGGCCGGCTCATCAGTGCCTGCCAGGCGCGCGGCTACCGTCCGGTCCTTCTCGACCTGCCGCGCAACGTGGAAGTCATCGGAGGGGCGTTCGACGCGCCGATCGCTCAGTACCAGGAAGGTTGCCGCGCGCTCGCCGCCGAGCACTCGATCCCGTTCGTCGAATCCACAGCAGACGTGGAGTTCGGGAACCAGGACTTCTACGACCTGGCCCACCTGGTAGAGCCGGGTCGGGCCAAGTTCCAGGGCCGGCTCACGAACGAGACCGTGCGCCTGCTGGCCAGGTACCGACTGCAGCCCGTCGCCGGCACAGGTCGGAATGCCCGCTCCGTCGCGGCCTGGGTGGTCGCCGCGGCGGCGGTCCTCGGAGCGGCGCTCGCGGTGCAGCGGCGTCGCGTCGTCGTGCGCCGCCGCCGCAGATGGGCGCCCGGCCGAGGCGGCCGCCGCCGCTACTGACCCCGGACCCGCGGCAGCGCCGTCCGGGCCCGCTCAATCAGCGGCCGACTCGGAGGCCTTGAGCACCCGGCGCCCCCAGGCGAAGTAGGTCTTCCAGTACGTGTTGTACGGGTCATCCAGGCTCGCGATCGTGACGCCGCCGCTGGAGCCGGTCGAGTGGATGAACCAGCCGTTCCCCATGTACAGGGCAGCATGGTAGATCTGGCCGACGGTCGACTTGGCGCCTTCGCTCCCGAAGAAGATGAGATCGCCGGGTCGCAGCCGGCTGCGCGTGAGGCGCGGCTTGGCCAAAGCGGCCTGGTCGCCGGCGCCGCGCCCGCGGACGGCGTAGCCGAAATGGCACTGCATGACGTAGAAGGTGAAGCCGGAGCAGTCGAAGCCGCCGGCCGCCTGGCGGCCGTACGGCGAGCTCTTCGTCGGCCACTCCCCGGCCCACACGTAAGGATATCCGATGTACTTGAACGCGTAGCCGAGGATCTGCCGCTGCCGCGTGCTCAGCCGCGGCAAGGTCAGATCGGCGTACTTGGCGATGCCATAGATCCTGCCACCCGCCGAGGAGGCCTGACTCAGCAGATAGGCCACCTCAGCCCGGGTGGTCTTCTGCCTTGGAGTCAGCTCTCTGCGGTCGCTCCCGGCCGGGTGGTTGTAGCGCAGCTGTAGTTGCCGCGCCGCGATCGTGGTGGCGAAGTACGAGGGCAGCGACGGCCGCCAGCCGGGCGCCGGCTGCCAGCGACGGGACTTGAGAGCAGCGAGCATCGTCCAGTCGGTGGCTGGGTTCGCCTGGGCCAGCCAGCGGACGACCGCCGCCTCGGCGGTGGCGGCGGCCACCGCCCGCCCCGGATAGAACCCGCGTCTTCCGTCCTTGCTGATCAGCCCCAAGAAGCCGTAGTGCAGCGCCACCTGGGCGTCGGCATAGCAGCGGTTCTTCTCGGGAGTCATGTCGGGAGTCTCCACCTCGGGCACGATCTCCCCACGATGCCCGGAGACGATAGCCAGCGCCCGTGCCAGCTGGGCGCGACTGATCGCTTTGTCCGGTTTGAACAGCGGACCGTAGTCGTCGAGCAACCTGCCGCCGGACGTCCCCTGATCGGTGGCCCAGTCGATCGCCGAGCGCGCCCAATACCGCGAGCCGACATCGCTGTACGTCTGGCCGTTCGCGGGCGCCGCAACCACCCCGCCGGTGAGCAGGCATGCCGTCACGACGATGATCTGAAGAACACTCGTGCGCCAGGTCCTCATCACTCACCACCATCGGTCGCATCTGCTCTGACTTGAGAGAAGAAGCCCGAGCGCCGGCCCGAGTCGCGACAATGCCGGCCGCGACTGCCGGCGGCGCACAGGGGGTATCCCGGACGCATGCGCAACCAGGGCATCGGTTCGTGGATCAAGCGCCGCGCGGCGACCGCGCCGCGCCAGACCGCACTCATCATCGGCGAGCGGCGGTGGACGTACGCAGCGCTCGCCGCAGATGTGGCGGCGACGGCAGGAGTCTTCGCCGCCACGGGGGTCCGCTGGGGCGACCGCGTCTGCTACGTGGGCGACAATCACGAGCCGGCCCTCACATCGGCCTTCGCCGCGGGACTGCTCGGCGCGGTCTACGCTCCGCTCAGCCATCGCCGGCCCGCCGCCGACCTCGCCGCCATCGTCGACGACGCCGGCTGCCGGCTCGTCCTCTACGGTCCCGAAGCGGCACAGGCCGTCGAGCCACTCCGCGACGGCCGGCGCCGCTTCGTGGCCGCCGGCGAACCCGTCGCGACTGACGATGCGCTCGAGGACCTGCTTGACGCGCGGTCGCGGCCCGAGCCGCCTGACGTGCCCGTAGGCCTCGACGACCTCTGCTTCCTGCTGTACACGTCGGGCACGACGGGCGCGTCGAAGGGCGTCATGCTCACGCACGGCAACGTGACCTGGAACGTGGTCAACTTCCACACGGTCAGCGACTTCCGCGCCGACGACGTGACGCTGGCCATCGCCCCCCTCCATCGGGCGGGCGGCTGGGGCGTCACACTGCTACCCACGCTCCACAAGGGCGGGACAGTCGTGCTGCCGCCCGCGTTCGATGAGCACGATGCGCTCGAGCTGATCGAGCACCACCGCGTCACGACACTCTTCGGCGCTCCGGACCTGCTGGCAGCCCTCGCACGGAGCGACGGCTGGGACGCCGCCGACCTTGCCACCCTCCGCTTCGTGATCTCGGGGGGCAACGTCGTGCACGAGTCACTGATCCGTGCCTATCTGGCACGTGGCGTCAGTCTGTTGCAGGGGTATGGCCTCACAGAGGCGAGCCCGATGTGCCTCATGCTCAGCGAAGTCGACGCGTTGCGGAAGCTCGGGTCGGCGGGCGTCCCCCCGCTGCACACCGACGTGCGGGTGGCGCGGCCGGACCTGACGGACGCCGCGCCCGCTGAGGTCGGCGAGCTGCTCGTACGTGGCCCCAACGTGATGCGCGGCTACTGGCGGCGGCCGGAGGAGACCGAGGCCGCGCTTGCCGGAGGCTGGCTGCATACCGGCGATGCAGCTACGGTCGACGAGGAGGGCTACTTCTCATTCGTCGACCGCCTCTCGCATGCGTTCACGGCCGACGGGCACCGCGTCTTCCCGGCCCGCGCAGAGCGCATCCTCATGGGACACGAACATGTGCTCGAGGCGGCCGTCGTGGCTCGTCCCTACGGGTCTCTCGAGCAGGCCCCCGTCGCCTTCGTGGTGGTCGCTCCGGGGGCCGGCATCGACGCCGCGGACCTGATCGCCCTCTGCGCCGCGCGGCTCCCTGCCTACGAGGTGCCGGCGGCGCTCGAATTCCGCGCCGCTCTGCCGAAGAACCCCGCCGGCAAGGTGCTCAAGGCGGAGCTCGCAGTGGGGGCTGCATAGAGGCCCCGGAAATCGGCAGACGTCACCGACAAACCACCGGCTCGCCGGGGCCCTCGCGCCGAAGGCGCCGGTCTCGTCATAGTCTGGCGCAGCGGTTGCGACCGCCGCTCTTGGCGCGGTACATGGCACGGTCCGCGCTTTCGATGAGGCCTTCCTTCGTCAACCCGTCCAACGGCAGCGTTGCCACGCCGATGCTCAGCGTCACGACGCCCTTCTTCGGATGCAGGCCGGCGGCCTGGACCCCCGACCGGATGCGCTCGGCGACCTCACAGGCCTTGTCGACATCGGCATCCACGAGGATGACCGCGAACTCGTCGCCACCGTAGCGGGCCGCGATGTCCACGCGGCGGGCCGAGCGGGTGATGACGTCGGCGACACCGCGAAGCACGCCATCTCCCGCTGCGTGTCCGTAGTGGTCGTTCAGGTCCTTGAAGTTGTCGACGTCGCAGAACAGGAGTGAGAGCACGGCCCCCTCGCCGATCTGCAGGATCTCGGCCTCCAGGCGCTGCTGGAAGTAGCGATGGTTATAGAGGCCGGTGAGGGCATCCGTCACGGCGTCGGCCTCGGCCTGCGTGAGTCTTGCGGCCGCCGATCGCGCCAGTCCGGCGAACGTGCGGACCACGTCGCTGACCGGCACGCGGCGAACGAGATAGCCGGTCGCCGTCTCGCAGGCACTCACGAGTGCCGCCACGGCGCCGCTCGCGTCGCGGACCGGCGCCGCTGAGGACAACCAGGTACCCCAGGCATCGACGTCGACGACGTTGTCTTCGGACCGGCGGTCCAAGAACATCTCGATCTCCTCGTTGTCGGCGAACGAGAGATGGTGGATGTCGGCGTGGATCGCTGGATCCTCGGCCGAGTCGACGATGATCATGAGACGCCTGTCGTCGACCTGAGTCTCGGTCAGCAGGCGCTGCACTTGCGGATGCTGGGCGGCCACGTCCCGCAAGATACCGCTGATCTCCGCGTACTCGGGCCTCGACTCGTCGACGTCGTCGAGCAGCAGCGCGTGCTTCGCCGCGTCGATGGCCGCCGCGGCTTCGCGCGCCGCGGACTGCAGCTCGACTCGTCGCACCTTGATGCGATTGAGGACGCGAAGGAAGGCGTCGACCATCTGCGGATCGAATTGCGTACCGCGGCCGGCGTCGAGCTCGGCGCGGCATTGGCCGTAGTCGAGCGCCTTGTAGTAGCTACGTCGCGTGGACATCGCGTCATAGGCATCGACCACGCACATGAGGCGGGCGATCTCGGGGATCTCTTCTCCGGCGAGGCCCTCGGGATAGCCGCCGCCGTCGTAGCGTTCGTGGTGGTAGAGGACACCAGCGACCAGACGCTCCCCCAGAAGCGGCTCGACGATCTCCGAGCTGACTATCGGGTGCATCCGCATGAGCACCCACTCCTCGTCGTTCAGCGGCCCCGCCTTCAGAAGCACCCTGTCCGGGACAGCGAGCTTGCCCATGTCGTGCAGATACGCGACCTCCTCCAGCTCGGCGATCGCCTGGCCCGACCACCCCAGCTCTTCGGCAAGCATCGTGGCGTACGCGGCGACGCGCGCCGTGTGTCCCACGGTGTAGTAGTCCTTGGCCGTCAGCGCCGAGCTCAGCGCGCGAAGGCTGGCCAGATGCATGCCCCTGACGTCTTCGTAGAGACGCGCGTTCTTGATGGCCAGCGAGAGGTGTGCGCCGACTCCCTCAAGGAGGCGGCGGTCGGCTTCCGGCGGGGCGTGTTGCGACCAGGCGCTCAGGGCCAGAGCTCCGATCAGCACGTCGTCCTCGAACAGGCCGATGATGCTGACGACTCGCTCACCGCCATCCGCGCCGTCGGGCGAAGTCGCTGCTCCTTCCGCGATGTTGACGACCGCGATGCGCTCGCGCTGCAGCTGCGTGAACAGGTCGAGGTCGTCGAGCAGCGAGCGGTCGGCCGCGTCCTGTGCGTCGCTACAGAAGACGACATCGACGGACCCGTCCAGCTGTATGAGCAGCATGCTCGCGCGGGCGAAGCCCACGAGACGGTGAAGCTGCGCGACCGCGGCTCGGGCGATGTCCGCCACGTTGAGACTGGAGGATGTCTCTCTGGCCATGTCGTTGAGCACCTCGGTCTCCGACGTCCGCAGCCGAAGCCTCTCGAAGACGCGCGCGTTGTGGATGGCGATGGCCGCTTGCTCGCTCAGGCCGCGGACAAGCTCGAGGTCGTCTTCAGAGAAGACTCGCTTGCGAACCGTCTCGATCAGCATGAGGATGCCGAGCGACTCCTCGCCGAAGTGGAGAGGTGCGCTGAGGGAAGTCTGTGCAGAGAGCTCTTCCATCGACCCACGTCTCGCGGGGTCGAGGTCGGGGTCGGAGATCGTCTCCACAAGGCTCTCACGGCTTTCGATGAGGGCGGCTTCACCGGGCCAGTCGCTGAGCGAGAGGGGCTTGCCGAGTCCGTCGTAGCCGGTCGGCGTCTCCTGGAAGACAGCGGTGGGCGTCAGCGTCCCGGCCGCCGCGTCATGGTCGAAGATGATGCACTCGGGCGATCCGAGCGCTTCGGCTGCCGTCTGAGCGATCGCCGCGAGGACGTCTCCGGAGGCGATGGAGGAGGTGATGGACCGGCCGGCATGGAGCAGCGATGCCAGGCGGCGTACATGCAGCTGGTGGTGGGCAAAGAGGTCGGCGTTGTCGATGGCGAGCGCGGCCATTCGGCTCACGGCCTCGGCGGTGGCGAGATCCTCCTCCCCTAGCGGGTGGTCGCCCCGGGTGTCGCTGAGCTCGATCGTCCCGATCACTCTGTCGTGTGCGATCAGCGGCAGGATGAGGAGCGTCTTCTCGCCCCACTCACGCATGGCGCCAAGCTCTGCTCGGCCGAGGCGAGGGTCGTCGGTCGAGGTGATGAGCTGCCGGCTGCACGTCTTGACCGCGAGGCCTGCGCTCTTCCATTCCGCCAGACTGCGGCGCGTGCCGATCCGCGCCTCATAGGGGATGCCGTCCAGCACCGACGCGATGCAGATCAGCTCGTCGCCCTCGAGCCGATAGATGTCGCAGGCGGTCGCGCTGAGACAGCTCGCGAAACGGAACGCCGTGGCGGTCAGGACACGCTCGAGATCGAGGCTTGATGTCAGCTCGAGGCTGGCCTCGCTGACGAGCGCCTCGCGCTGGGCACGCACCTCCAGCTCGGTGTTCATCGTGCGGAGGCGATCGAAGTGGCGGGCGTTCTCGAGGGCGAGGGCGGTCATGTGGCCGATGCCTTCGGCGGTCGCCACGATATCGGGCGTGAACGCTCGTCTGCCACGGTCACTCATGAGCTGAACGGTGCCGAGAACACGGCCCTTGACGATGAGGGGCATGACCAGGATGCTCTCTTCGCCCCACTCCCTGATCTTCTCGCGTTCGGCCTCGGTGAGGCGGGGGTCGTCCATGGAGTTGACCGTGATGGGATGTCGCGCCGCGATCGCCAGCTGGTCGATCTTGTGATCCTCGACGCTCATGTGCATGCCGAGCCACTCCGGGAAGTCCTCGCCGTCGACGACCGACGCGACGCAGACGAGATCGTGACCGTTGCGGAGCTCGTAGATGTCGCAGGCATTGACGTTGAGGAGCTCCGCGAACCGCTGGGCAGCGGAGACGAGGGTCTGGCCGAGGTCCCGGCTGGAGGCCAGTTCGGCGCCGGCCTCGTTCACGAGTCGTTCGCGCCGCGCCCGATCGGTGAGCTCGCGGTTCTGGCGCTCGAGTTCCGAGTAGAGCCTCGCATTGTGGAGGGCGATCCCAGCGCGATCGGCCAGCCCCGCGGCGAGGCCGAGCTCGGGAGGCGTGAATTCGCGCTCGCGCTCGGTCTCGCTCAACACCAGGATGCCAAGCGATTCCTCGCCGTACGCGAGTGGGACGCTCAGGCGTGTCTGCTCGCCCCGCTTCTCCATCGAGGCCCGGGTCGCGGGATCGAGCTCGGGATCGGAGAGCGTCTCGACCCGGGGGGCGGCGGCGAAGAGCGAACCGGCGAGCTCCGGATGATCCCGGAGGAACACCTCTTCACCGCTTGCGCTGTACTCGCCGAGGGCGTGGAAGGCCTCACGCTCCACGAGCGTCTCCGAATCCGGCGAGTATTCCCAGATCAGGCTGAGCGGCGTCCGCACAGCCTCGGCGGCCTTTCGGACCAGGAGCGGCATGACGTCGGCCAGGCGAATCGCCGACGTCGTGGTCCGCCCTGCGTCGAGCAGGACGTCGAGCACGCGATTCTGCTCCTCCAGCCGAGAGAACTGCCTGGCGCTGTGGATGGCTGCAGCTGCGTGTCTCCCGAGAACCGCGGCATACTCGCGCTCGTCCTCACCGAACTCACGCTCGCGGTCGATCTCGCTGAGGACCAGCAAGCCTATCGGCAACTCCTGGAGGATCAGCGGAACGACCAGGCAGCTCTTCACACCGCGCTCGTCCATGAACTTCCGGAAGCCCGCACCAAGCGCAGGATCCGAGAGGCGCCGTTCGACCACGGCTCTGTCCGCGAACAGCCCCCCGATGCCCCAGTCGTCGTCATCCAAGGCCCACGCCGTCGCCTGGTGGGCTGCCTCGGGGTCGACGCAGCGATATGCGCGCTCGACGATACTGCCGGTCCCTTCCACGTACTCGAAGACGTGACAGCTGTACGCCCCCAAAGCCTGGACGCCGTGGCTCGCGATCTCCGGCAGCACCTTCTCGAGCGTCATGTCTGCAGCGATGGCCTGACCCGCGTCGGCGAGGAAGGCGAGGCGGCGGCTGCGCTCCTCCAGGCGCCGGAGCAGCTGGTCATTCTGGATCGCGACGGCGGCGATCTCGCCGTAGCCGCGAACCAGCGCGGTCTCCTCTTCTGAGAAGTGGCGCTCTCGCTCCTGCTCGCACGCGACCAGGAGCCCCTGGTACTCTCTGCCGACCCTGAAGGGCAGGGTCAGGCACGTCTTCTGGCCCCACATCTGCATGGACGCGAGGGTCCCGGAGTCAAGGTCCGGGTCAGACGACTGCTCCTCTCTGGCTACGCCGCCGGCGAGCACCGCCTGTGCCGTCGGGAGGTCGCTGAGGGCCGACGGCGACCCGAGCGCGCCCCAGCCCGACGGGCTCGCCTGATAGGAAGCCCGAGGGATGATGACGTCCGCCGCCTCATCGAGCTCGTAGATCAGGCACTGGGGCACGAGGAGAGTCTTGGCGACGGCGCGTGCCACGATGCCGAGAGCTTCCTCCAGCCCACCGGTCGCCGCCACGAGCCGGCTCGTCTCAAGCAGAGTGGCCAACTTGGTGCTCTGTTCCCTCTGACCGGCGGCGAGCTGGGAGTTGTGAATGGACAGAATCGCGATCCCGGAGATCGTCTCGGCCATCGCGATCTCTCCCGGGGTCAAAGCCCGCTTCGCAGGCGTCCCAGCCGACCACACGGTATCAGGGCCGCCGGCCTTTGCCCTTCGCGATCGTCCGGCCGCCTTCACGACGATCCGGTCGCCGGCGTTCGCCGTGGCCTGTTCCGGGTACCTCATGGAGGGCCCGGGCGCCGCACGGCCCTCCTCGGCGGCGGGGCCTGGGGTCTCGTCAACAGGCGAGCGGACCAACCACTCGGCGAGTGGAACGCCGATGGCCTCGCACAGGCGGTTGGCCGTGGCGAGGACCAAGGCATCGGGGTCTGCCGTCTGCGGAGCGAGCTGGCCAAGCTGTACCAGCTCCCGTAGCCCGGTAGTTTGGCGATCGGCCCTCTCGATGAGCTCCGCGTTCGCGAAGGCGCCCGCGATGATCTCCGCAATGCTGCCGACGAACCCGAGGATCTCCGCAGAATCCCTGGGCCTGGCGTCGCGGATCCCCACGGCGCCCACGACTCTCTCCTGGACGGCAAGGGGGATCCAGAGCTCGCTGACCGCGCCCGTGCGCAACAGGTCGTCACGCTCTGCATCGGTCAGCCGCGGATCGGCAGAGCTCGCGATGACGAGAGTCTCCACACGCGCCGTCGCGGCGGCCTTCAGGGGAAAGTCGGACAGGGCGACCGGCGGACCGATGGGGGAGTCATGGATCCCGGAGGCGTCGCACGACGCGAGGGCGCGCAAGTCCGGAGGAGCGCCTGCGAAGACGTCACATCGGAGCGCCCCCAACACCTCTCTTAGGCCCCGTGCGACGATGCGCCCCAACTCGGGAAGACGCCGCTCGCGCGCTACCTGCGCCGCCAGGCCCAGAAGCTCGGCCGACATGCGGTCCGGTTTCGCTCGCCCTCGCGACCGATCCACGGTCAACACCCTCTTGGCTGAGCGTCCCTGACTGGCGTCGATCCCGCCGAGTCCAAGGCGTTCAATCGATTCCGGTAGTCGCGTCGAGACTGGCGCTGCGCACCGGTCTCGCGCGACGCACACGTATGAAAGTAGCGTGCACGCGAGGAAACGCAAGGAAGCGGTGGTTGCAGGACGTGGAGGAGCAGGGATGCCGGGCGCTCGGTCGTGGAGCTCAGGGACGACGAGCACGGCCGCACATGCGGGATGCCCCTCGCCCCCCGGGTGGTCGAGGTGGCTCCTCGCGCATGGGACCGGCGGCGACGAAGTCGAGGCGGGTGGCGCTCGCCTCCTGGCGTCGACCCCCGCGGTGCGGTGACCAGCAGCCAGTGACCTTGGCGCGCACGCGCTCGACACGACCTCGGCCGTCCCGCTCCCGTGCGGAGTCCCGCGCGTGCGGCGCGTGCGGAGTCCCGCGCGGAGTGCTACAGGCGCGCGACGATCTGCATCGCGACGAACAAGACGAGCAACGCCACGAACGGGCTCAGATCGAGGCCGAGGCCGCCGATGCGAGCCATCGGCAGCGAGCGGCGAAAGAGGCTGACGTAGGGCTCCGTCACCCGGTA
Organism: uncultured Thermoleophilia bacterium; assembly: GCA_963762125.1. Taxonomy (GTDB): domain Bacteria; phylum Actinomycetota; class Thermoleophilia; order UBA2241; family UBA2241; genus CAIXSE01. Next base: position 6,056 of record CAVXJO010000006.1, on the reverse strand, counting down.
GAGCAGCCTGTCGATGCGGGAGAGCGCGCTGCCGGGACGCGGCCGCAGCCAGGAGAGCAGCGCTCGACCGACGATCAGCCAGGCGTAGGCCGCAAGGGCAAGGTAGAGGAGGTAGGCGATGAGGCTCATGTATCTCCTTGCGGCGTAGGCTGCGCATGCTCCGCCCAGGACGCTGGGCAGGTTGCTGCCGATTCGATTCCCCGTCCCGCGGCGAAACAAGCCTCGAATCCATGTCGATTCGCGTCCGGCAGTAAGTGGCCGCGTTAGACGTGATCGTCGGCAGAATGTGTGGGCAGTCTTGCCGATTCGGAAGCGATGCCGCCGAACGCCCCAGCACGAAGACGCTCCATACGGCAGCAAAGTGGTGCCCCCGGCTGGAATCGAACCAGCGACACCAGGTTTAGGAAACACGCGGCAGGCGTGACTGGGTGTGGTGCCCTGTTCGCGAAAGTGCTGCACAGTCCAAGGCTCCGCGCGAGCTCCGTGACCGCGCGTGCTCAGCCATGACGGGCCGTGGTGAGGCGTCTTGTCGGCAATCTGTCGGCTGGCGACCCAAGGTGACGCTGCCCAGGCTGACTAGTCGTAGCTGACCCATTTGTCGCAGCTGGGTCGTTCGCCGCAGCCGCGTGTACAGCGTATTCAAGGCCCTCGCGGGCCTTGAGCTGCGGCGCGGGAAGGTCGCACAGCCCTACGTCGCTTGGGCGTGGGGAACACGTCCAGCTGCTCGAACCCACGGTGATCACAGTCGCGCCTGTTGCGTGTCATCGGCCGACGCCGGAAGAGATCGCAAGCGTGCCGTCGGAGTGCGGCAGCTCTCGGCTTGCGCACGCCACAGAATCGGCGTCCGCCGCCAAGCCCCCTGTGACCTTCCCGACCTCGCTTGACCCAGATTCTAGGCCGTCATCTTCTCATGGAGTATCTCGTATGGCGTGAGTCCAGCGAGGCCGCCGTGGGGACGGTGGACGTTGTAGAACTCCTCCCAGGCGGCCAGCTTCTCGGCCAGGTCGACGTCGTCGGTGTACTCGAGGAGCTGGTAGAACTCAAGCTTGTCGGTGAGGTGCGAGCGCTCGACCTTGCCGTTCAGGTTCGGGCTCGCCGGCTTGATGCAGACGTGCCGCATGCCCTGGTCTTCGACGTGCCAGTGGAACTTCGTCTGGAACTCATGCCCATTGTCCGTCCTGACGGTGTGGATGCGGAAGGGGAAGCGCTCGACGACGTGGTCGATGAAGTCGATCGCCGCCGCCTGGGTGTGCTTCTCGTAGATGCGCAGCGCGCGGATCCGCGTGGCGTCGTCGATCGCCGTGTACTGGAAGCGTCTCACCTTGCGGCCCTCGGAATCCTCCAGATGCAGGAGCTTGACGTCGACCTGCACGTGGTGGCCGGGGACCTGCTTCTGGTAGCGCATGCTCGGCATCGAGCGCTTGTGACAGCTCGTCGGCAGGCGGTTGATGCCGTTGCTGACGAGCACGTTGTAGACGCCGTGGGTCGAGATGCTGAAGCCGTGGTAGCGCCCCAGGTACCAGGCGATCCGCGTGGGACCGAAGTGGTAGGTGAGGCGCAGGTGGACGATCTTCTCCTCGATCGGCTTCGGCGTTCTGAGTGCGTGGTTCTCGGGACAGGGGCCGCGGTTCACGAGGCCGGCTTCGCCGCGGCGCTCGAACGCACGCAGCCAGTTGTAGAAGCACTGCCGTGAGATCCCGAAACGCCGGCACGTCTTCGCGACGTTGCCGGACTGCTTAGCGTACTCGAGCACTGCGAGCTTCCTCTTGATGTCACGCTGCTGCTGAGTCATTTCCACCTCTCTGCCGACGAAGAGTACGAGCTCTATCGTCAAGAGAAGTCGGGAACTTCAGACCGCGTGCAGCATGAGACTGGTGCCCCCGGCTGGAATCGAATCCGCGAGGCCCAGTTTCTAGGAAACACCTGGAAGGCGTGCGCCGGGCGGTAGTGCAACGTGAGCGAAAGTGCTGCGCTGATCGCGAGCTGGTGTTCGCGATGGAGTAGGCGCGACGGCGCACTTCATGCTCTGTTTGCCGTTGGGGTGCCTTACACTCGCGAGCACTCGACGAAGGCGGCCCGATGCACACCCCCAATGTCACCCGAACTGCTCTCCTTACGCTCGGCATGGATCTTCCGAACCTCTGGCGGTCATGAGGTTCGCCATCAGCCTCTACGGCTGGGTGTTGTCCCTGCATCTGCTGTTCGCGTTCGCACTGGTCGGCGCACTCGTGCTGTTCATGATTGCGCTCGTCGCGGCCCGGCGGCTCGAGAGTCCCGCCGCGGTGCCTGTCTTGGGCCGCATCGTCGGCGCCGGCACTGCCGCGTTGCGCGTGGGACTGGTCGGCACGGTCGTGTTCGGCGTGTGGCTGGTCTTCGTCGTGAAGGGCTACACGATATGGAAGGGCTGGATTCTCGCGGCCCTGATCCTCTGGATCGTCACTGGAGCGCTCGGCGACCGCTCCGTGGTCCTGTACAAGAGAGCCGCGAGGGCGGTTGAGGGCAGCGCAGCCGAGAACTCGGCGCCGGACCCCGAGCCGGCAATGGGATTCCGCAGCCGGACTTTGCTCGGCTTTCGTCTCGGCGCGCTCGTTGCTGCGATCGCGATCCTTGCTCTGATGATCTGGAAGCCGGGCGCATGAACCTGCTTTCCACGATCCGGCCCACCGCATGGGACCTCCCCCTGTTCCTGCATGTACTCGGGGCGATGACCTTGGTGGGCGCCGCTGCCGTGGGCGTCATGACGGCGCTTGTCTCCGGCCCTCCGCCGATACTCGTATGGACGCGCAGACTGTCCTTTCGCACGCTGCTGATCGCCGCCCTCCCCGCCTTTGTGGTCATGCGTATCGGTGCTGAGTGGATGCGCATCAACGAGTTCGGCAGCGGCGGCGCCAACCCGCACTGGCTGATCGTCGGGTATACCGCCGCAGACGGGGGCGGCATGCTGCTGATCGTCGGCATTGTGATCGCCTGGCTCGCCTCACGGCGCGGCAGTCCCCGGCTCACGAAGGCCGCGGGTCTCATCGTCGGCCTCGCGTTGGTCGGATGGATCATCACCGCCTGGGCAATGGGCGCGAAGCCCTAGCGTGACCCCGCTTCGAGAGGCCGGCAAGAGTCGCTGCGTGGCCCTGAGGCGGCGTCGCTGCACACGGAGGAGAGCAGCATGGAAGTCGGACCCGGGGTCTACACATCGAGTTCCCTCCCTGAGACCTGGGAGCGAGATTCAGACCCGCCAGGTGAGGTGCATGTCCTGTGCGCCGACGCCGAGATGCAGTCCGGGCTCTGGCGACCGGTTGCCGGCTTGACGCCCGATCCTGTGCGGTGGACGCTGCCGGCTCGCGAGACCATCCTGGTTCTCCAGGGAGAAGGCCACATCGATATCGAAGGCGGCCCGACCCTGGAGCTGAAACCAGGCATCATGGCGTCGCTGCCCGGCGGAGCCACGACGACCTGGCGCATAACGCCCGACTTCAAGGAGTTCTGGGTTCTCGGCGAGCAGGTCACCGAGTCCTAGCCTCAGCGGCCGTCCAGGTTCTTTCTTACGCGAAGGCGCGCGATCCTAGAAACGCTCGACCCAGGGCGCGCGCCAGTCGGGGGCCGGAAACGCCTTCGACCAGTAGCCAGTCTCTCTGGCGATCAGCCCGCCGCGCATCTCGAACATGAAGACGCACAGGAACGGATCGCCGTCTCCGTAGTCCAGGCTCGCCTCAACGACCCAGAGGTCATCGCTGCCTGTCAGGCGTCGCGGCGTGACGTGCGGTAGAGACGGGAAGCGGCTGTAGACCTCCCGCCGATTCTGCCCTCCGACGATGCGCTCGCCCGACTGCGGCCACTCCATCACGACGTCGTCAGTGAACACCTTATCCAGCGCCTCAAGGTCACTGGCGTTCAGCGCGGCGACGAGTGCCTCGACAGTCGCTTGGTTCGCGGACTCGCTCATCTGCAGCCTCCTCTCGTGGTGGGCACTGGAGTGGCCCTTCCCGCTGAGGATGCCCTTCTCCGCGGCCCGCCCAACAGGCTCGCGTTGCCCGAGGTGCCGTGGTGACCGCTCGTACTGAGGAGTCTCGTCGGCAGAATGTCGGCAGTCTTGCCGATTCGGAAGGAATGCTGCCGAACCCCACAGCACGAAAGCGCTCCATACGGCAGCAAAGTGGTGCCCCCGGCTGGAATCGAACCAGCGACACCAGGTTTAGGAAACCTGTGCTCTATCCACTGAGCTACGAGGGCATTGTGCCGATTTGCAGGGGTTTTTCCTCTGCGACAGCCGGACCAGAATACCAGAGTTGCGAAAAAGTTGCGAAATTTGCGGGAAACGTGCGGCGGCGGCGGGCCGGATGCGGCCGTGTGCGGTCCCGGTACATCCTTTCCACATTGGCTCCGGTAGCTGCGTTCCACAGCTCCGGTAGCTCTGCGACAGTGGCTCCGGTTCCCATGCGACACGGTTCCGGTACCTCTGCGACAGTGGCTCCGGTAGCTCTGTTACACATCTGAGGCCGGAGCGACGCCCTGCCCTCTCGAAGAGACCCCCGCACGGTCGATCGAGAAGGAGGGCGGGCAGGTGCTCATCGAGCTGGGAGTCATGCAGCAGCGCCACGAGGCAGTGCTCGAAGTCATGGGCGGTCTGTCCGTCACCGAGGTCGCCCTCAGGTATGGGGTCACGCGCCAGACCGTGCACCGCTGGCTGCGGCGCTATGCACGGTTCGGCCTCGCCGGCCTGGCCAGCGAGTCGACGCGCCCGGGGTCCTGCCCGCACCAGATGCGTCCCGAGGTCGAGGCGCGCATCGTCGAGATGCGCCTCCTCCACCCCACCTGGGGCCCGCGCACCATCGCCCACTACCTGGCCCGCGAGCAGGTGGCGCCCGTGCCCGGTCGCTCCTCGATCCACCGCTGCCTGCTGCGCCACCGCCTCATCGATCCGAAGAAGCGGCGCCGCAAGCGCGAGGACTACCGCCGCTGGGAGCGCGAGCACGCGATGGAGCTCTGGCAGATGGACATCATGGCCGGCGTGCGTCTCGCCGATGGCCGTGAGCTCAAGCTGGTCTCCGGCATCGACGACCACTCGCGCTTCTGCGTCTCAGCGAGGCTCGTCTGGCGCGCCACGGCGCGGCCGGTCTGTGAGGCGCTGCTCGAGGCCCTTGCTCGCTACGGCGCCCCGGAGCAGATCCTCACCGACAATGGCAAGGTGTTCACCGGGCGCTTCGGCGCCGGGGCCGGCCTCGTGCTCTTCGACCGCATCTGCCACGAGCACGACGTGCGCCACCTGCTCACGGCACCCCGCAGCCCGACGACCACGGGCAAGGTCGAGCGGTTCCACTGGACGCTGCGAAGAGAGTTCCTCGCCGGGCGCGCCTTCGCCTCGCTCGAGGAGGCCCAGGCCGAGCTCGACGCCTGGGTCGAGGAGTACAACGCAGAGCGGCCCCACCAGAGCCTCGGCATGGCCTCGCCGGAAGCGCGCTTCGCGCTGGCGGCGCAGCGAGGGGTCGAGGGCGCCGAGACGGCGCCGGCGGCCGACCCGCACGCAGTGACGCGCCGCGTGGGGCACTCGGGCAAGATCAGCCTCGGCGGCGAGCTCTACCACGTCGGCACCTACCTGGCCGGCGAGACGGTCGATCTCGAGCTGACCGAGGGCCTGATCCACGTGAGCCACCGCGGCGTGCTCGTGGCCAGCCACGCCCGCCGCCGCCCACCGGTGGGCAACAGGAGCGTGGAGCGGGCGCCGCGCATACGCCACGCGCGCTCCCAGGACGCGACCGTCTCCGTCGTGCGTCTCGTCGACACCACAGGCTACGTAAGCTTCGCCGGCACCGGCTACTGGCTCGGCCTCCACCATCGCGGCCAGCAGGTCGAGGTGCGCCGCGTCGGGGACAGCGTCGAGATCCTGCAGGGCGGCGTGCTGCTGCGAACGCAGCCGGCGAGGCACGACCGCTCCAAGGAGCACGGCGCCTTCTCGACGCCGAACGGTCGCCCTCACCGCAAGAACGCGGCACGGCACTCAGGCGCTATGAGTGGAACAGAGGTGGTGGAGCCAAAGTGGAACACAGGTGCTGGGACTTGACACG